>JAAXCX010000029.1 GCA_013036105.1 Vulcanimicrobiota bacterium | reverse complement strand
AGGCGGGCGAAATCCGCCTGACGGCGCAGGCTGGCAAAGCGTCGCATCAGACGCTGAGGCGCTTGCGGCCCTTTCTGCGGCGGGCCGCGATGACGCGGCGGCCGTTTTTGGTGGACATACGCTCGCGAAAGCCGTGGACGCGTTTGCGCCGGCGGTTATGCGGTTGGAAGGTCCGCTTCATGAAGGAATGTACTCCTGGGAACGTGCCGCGGATGCACCCGCCGGCACAGCCACCTAGTATAGGGCTCGCACGACCGCAGCGTCAAGCGATTCGGATAGCCCTCGTCAGCTGAACATGCTGCCGCACTGTTTGCAGTGATGCTCGTCGGGATGGCCGCTATGAAAGTTGCATTTCGACTCGGTGGAGGGCTGACTGCAGCTCGAGTGTGCCGCCTGGCAGTCTTCGCGCGTACCGGCGCCGCCGGATTGTCCCTGGTCCGTCATTATGATTTTCTCCTCAAGAAGATGCGTGGAATCGCTTGGTTGGTTTACTCGGCCGGCGGTCACCTCCCAACGTAAAGAAATATCGCGAGAAATATGAAGGCAACGGCCTCTGGCAGGGCCGTCCCGCGAAGAGGCACGGTAGTATAGCCATCCGCACCCGGCCCGTCAAGCAAAGATCGAGAAATGGATGCTCTCCACACTTGTGGAGAAGGCTGTGGAAAGCGTTGCGCACATGCTTGCTAGACTTGGGCCCAAAAGCCCGGCGCGGCGGGCATTTTCCCGCTTGTCAATACGTGCGCAGCAACGGTGGAATATGTGTGTTTTGACCTGAAAAAACGATGGTTCTACACCTGTGGATAAGTGGATAAGAATCTCTTAATTTACCGCAGGATACGACCCCGATAGCGCCAACCTGTGCGCCTCCACGAAGGGACTGCGCCGTTAGACTTTTGTCGATGGTGAAGTTCCGAACTGACGACGACGGGACGGATTTAGGATGGCGCTTGCGGCTGGAAACACCGATATTTCCAATGAACTCTGGCAAACCGCACTCACAGCGCTAGAACGAAAGTTTTCCAAACCGGTTTACGAGATGTGGATAAAGCCGTTGCGTCTGGTTTCCCTCAATGGGAACGAGCTGCTGCTGGCGGTCGGGAACACGTTTGCCCGCGAATGGACCGAAAACCGCCTCAAAGGGCAGATCACCGAAGCGCTTTCGGAAACGTTCGGAACGGTATTCGATCTGCAGTTCGTTATCGTCGAACCGCTCAGCGAATCGCCCGCGCCGGAAGGCTCCGCGCCGCCCGCGACGGGCTCCGCCCGCCTGCAAACCGAGTTCCGGCCGGGCAATTTAAACTCGCGCTATAAGTTTGAAGAATTCGTCATCGGCAATTCCAACCGGTTCGCGCACGCCGCCGCGCAAGCGGTCGCAGCCGCGCCTGCGCGCGCGTATAACCCGCTGTTTCTGTACGGCGGCGTCGGACTGGGCAAGACGCACCTCATGCATGCGATCGGCCACCGCGTGCTGCAAGATATTCCCGACGCGAACGTCGTCTACGTGTCGAGTGAAAAATTCACCAACGAATTTATCATCGCGGTGCAAAACAACAAGACGCTCGAGTTTCGCAACAAGTATCGCTTAGTTGACGTCTTGCTGATTGACGACATTCAATTCTTGGAAGGCAAGGAAGGTACGCAAGAAGAGTTCTTCCACACCTTCAACGCGCTCCACGAATCGGGGCGGCAGCTGGTCATCTCCAGCGATCGCCCGCCCAAAGAGATTCAAACGCTGGAAAACCGCCTGCGCTCGCGGTTCGAATGGGGACTGCTGACCGATATTCAGCCGCCCGACTTGGAAACACGCGAAGCGATTCTTCGCAAGAAAGCGGAGTCGGAAAAAATTCCGGTGCCCGACGAAGTGACGTCGTACATCGCAAAAGTTATTCCGTCAAACATCCGCGAGCTCGAGGGCGCGCTGATTCGTGTGGTCGCCTTCTCATCGCTGACCAAGTCGTCGATCACGGTCGACCTGGCTGCCGAGGTCTTAAAGAACGCCGTGGCCCAGATGCCGCTGCGCCGCGTGACCATCGACACGATCAAGGATAAGATTGCCAAGGCGCATGGCTTGACCATCAAAGAGATGGACAACCACCGGCGCGATCAGCGGGTAGCCGGACCGCGTCAGATCGCCATGTTCGTCTGCACCGAACTGACGGATTGTTCTCTGCCCCACATCGCGCGCGAGTTCAATAAAAAGGACCATACAACGGTGATGTACGCGCGGGACAAGGTCAAGGACCAAATGCAGCGCGACGAAGCCTACCGCAACAAGATCCGCTCGCTGCTGGCGCTCTGCCAGACCGACTAGCGTTTCTACATCTAATACACGACATGATGCACAGGGCGGCTTCGAACGCGTGGATAACTGGCCGGAGGCGGCCGGCGGTGGAGATGTGTAGGAACTCCCCAAGGTCTTGCACAGGTTATGCCGGGCACAAACCCGCATCGTAGCAAGCAAATCGGGGCTTCTTCGCAGAATGCACCGCCTTACTACTACTATTATTAGATCTTTTTATAATAAAGAGCCAACGACGACAGCAATGAGTGTGGAATGAAGTTCACCTGTAACACAAAAGACATCTCCGGCGCAGTCGGCGCCGCCAGCAAGGTCGTCAACGCGCATACGACCGTCCCGATCTTGTCCAACGTGCTGCTCAGCGCGGACGAGGGCAAGATTTCGGTGCGCGCGACCGATCTCGAAGTCACGCTCGAACACGCCTTCAAGGCCGAGGTCAGCGAATCGGGCAGCGTAACGGTCCCGGCAAAACTGTTCAGCAGCTATTTGGGCAACTTGCAAGCCGGACTCATGGAGCTGACCGGAACGCCGACGCGCGCCAGCGTGAAGTACGAGCGCAGCAGTTACGATTTCCACGCGCTGCCGGCCGAAGAATATCCGCCGCTTCCCACCGCGCAGAAAGGTCAGAACTTCCGGATATCCGCCAAGAAATTCCGCGACGGCGTGAACGCGGCGATCTTTGCCGCCTCAAGCGAAGAAGCGCGCGGCGCCGTTCTGATGGGCACGCTGCTCGAACTCGAAGGCGATTCGATCACGATGGTCGCGACCGACGGCTACCGGTTAGCCAAATACCAAACGACGCTCGAGAGCGGAATCTCCGGCAGCGAAAAGTATATCGTGCCGTCGCGAGCGCTCATCGAGGCCGCGCGCAACCTGGGCGGCGCGGAGTTCGTTGACGTCACCGCGCTCGGCACGCAGAGCAACCAACTCATGTTCGCCGCCGGTGACGCATCGATCACGGTGCGGCTCGTCGACGGACAATACCCGAACTATGGTCAGGTCATCCCCGCAAAATTCGATCGCTCGATGACCGTCAGCACGCCGAGTTTGATCGCAGCGCTGCGCCGCGCGGAACTGGTGGCCGGCGATCGCGCGAGCATGGTGAAACTCGCCGTTTCGAATCAAACGCTGATCGTCACCGCGAGCTCCGACGTGTCGGGCAACGCATACGAAGAACTCGAGGTCGAGCAGCAGGGCGAAGATTTAACGATCGCCTTCAACGCGCGCTATCTCGTGGAAATCCTCAACCACATCGAGAGCGCGCAAACCGTCATGGAATTTTTGGGCCCGCTTTCCCCGGCTGCGATCAAACCGGTCGAGCCCGCGGAAGGTGCGCAGCAACTGTATGTCTTGATGCCGCTGCGGCAATAAACGCCGCGACGAAGCCCCCCGGCTATTAAAAGCGTGCTCTGGCGGTGATTGCAGTGGTGTTCGCCGCTGTTTCCGCGGCGGTAACTCAAACTTCGGGAGGCGTAGCGGAGCCTTCGTGCCCACGGTCCGCCGCCTTTGCGATAATTGACACATATTCGCTCAACAAACGGTGGCGAAGATATGTGGGTTACGCCTTTCCGAAGCGCAATGGATTCATGATTCGCTGGTCAACTGAGCCTGAATCGTCCTTAGTGCCCGATCTAAAATCAGACACCATCCAGCGTACCTTATACCATCAGTTCAACGAGAAAGTGTTTGATGTGACGTTTTCGGCGCAGCGCTGCCCTTCTCGGAGCAGCTCAGATCAGGCTCGATAGTCTTACGCTCTCGAACGTGCGCAACTACGCGCACCTCGAGCTCGAGCCGGCGCCCGGATTGAACGTCTTCGTGGGAGCGAATGCGCAAGGCAAGAGCAACTTGCTCGAAGCAATCTCCCTGCTCGGAACGGGAAAATCGTTTCGTACCAGCCGCGAGCGAGACTTGATCCGCGACGGGTTCGAGCTGGCGACGATCACCGGTGAAGCGCACGTGAAAGCGGGCGCAATACGGTTGGGGTGCACGCTCACCGCAACGCCGCGCGGCTCCCGCAAACTCTACGCCGTGAATGGGCGGAGCGTTCGTTACGCCACGTTCCTCGGAAGTTTGCGCGTCGTGAGCTTCGTGCCGGCCGATCTTCATCTGGTTGACGGACCGCCGTCGATGCGCCGGTCGTTTTTGAACAGCGCGCTGGCGCAGGAGCAAAAAGCGTACTACCGCGATTTGGCGCGCTATCAAAAGGCGGTCATGCAAAAGACCGCATTGCTGCGCTCCGAAGGGCCGGCTGACCCGGAGTTGCTGAAGATCTACGACGAGACTCTGGTAACGGCGGGCACCGCGCTGATGCTCGCGCGCAACCATTTCGTGCGCGCGCTCGGAGCCGCTGCCTCAAAAGTGCATGAGCGCTGGAGCGGCGGCCGCGAGCACTTGGCACTGACCTACCGCCCCAACGTGGCGTTCGAAGCCGAAACGGAAGATTCGATCGCAGGCAGTTTTCAGGAACGTTTGCGAACGGGCGCGGAGCAAGAACGGCTGCGCCGGGTCGCGCTCGTCGGCCCGCACCGCGACGATCTCGCGCTCGATTTGGACGGGCGTTCGCTTGCGGCGTTCGGTTCGCAAGGCCAGCAGCGGACGGCGGTACTTGCCGTTAAGGTTGGCGAATATAGCGTCATGCACGAACGCTCGGGCGAAGCCCCGCTCTTGCTGCTCGACGACGTTCTTTCCGAACTCGATCCGCAGCGTGCCCGCGCATTTTTAGAAGGCGTCGGCGAATTCGAACAGGCGTTCATTACGGCCACGCAGCTTCCGGGCGCACTCGCATTGGCTTCGGTCTATGAGATCCGCGAAGCTCGCGTGGAGTCGGGCGCACCCTGATGCAGCCGCTGCGCGCCGCACTCGCGTCTTGGCAGCCCGCCAAAACCGTTGCCGGCGATCCCTTGTCGCATTTGCGCGCGCAGTGGGCAACGATCGTTGGTGAGGATATCGCGTCGAACTCCCGGCCGGCCGAACTGGTTCGCGGGTCACTGCTCGTCGTAACGCGCTCTTCCGCGTGGAGTCAGCAACTTTCATTCTTGAGCGAGCGTATCGTCGATGCCGTGCGCGCTTCGACCGGAGTCTCGCTTGAAGGTGTGCGGTTCCGCGTCGGCCGCATCGGATCGCGCTCAGGTGCTTCACCGGCGCGTACAGCCCTCGCGCGCAAACGCACCGCGCCGCGGCCGGCCGCCGATACGCTGGAATCGGCGGTTGCGATGTTTCGCCACGACGTTACGAGCGCGGAGCGGGCCAAGGCGGGCGCGGGATGGAAAGAGTGCAACCGTTGCGGCATACGGATCGTTCCAGATACCGGATCGTTTTGCGCC
>JAAXCX010000028.1 GCA_013036105.1 Vulcanimicrobiota bacterium | reverse complement strand
CGCGTTGCCGACGGTACCTTGAGCCCACTCGGCAATATCGTGGATGCCTGGCACATCTACGGCGACGCGCTGGTAAAGCGCTTGGTACTTCCTGTTCCGAGAAATCCAGGAAACGGCTTGCGCTGCGTCGTTGCGCGAGATGCCGATCGCATCCAGCGCGCCGAACGTGAGTTGCCCCTGTTTTCCCTCGATTGCGAATCCGTCGCGCGGCGTGGGAATCGCGGGCGTATAGAGTAGCGGGTAATCAATGCAGTCGTTGCAGTTGAAACCGTTGTAATAGTTCTGTCCCTGCGTGAAGAAAGGCCGCACTTCATTGAAGCGCCGCGGAAACGCCGTCGGTGAGATACTCTGCTGGTCAAGCTCGACGTTGGAGTAGTCCGGATGGAACGTCGCAACAAACGATGCAGTTTGCGTCAGCGGAACGGAAAGATCGGCTCCGATCCGCGAAGTCGAGCCGCCGGACGCAGTCGAGGCATATTGTCCTAAGCCGTAGATGCCGATCCGCGGCTTCGTGCGCGTCCCTTGCGCTGCGACCGCCATTCCTTGCAGGTAGCCTGCGTAGAGCGAGCTGTCCGGGCCGCCCTGAGCCGGATCGTGCGCCCACTCGAACGTTTGATTGTTGGCGCGCACACGCCGGTCGAATTGAACGCGCCACGTGGTTCGCCCATCGCCGCGCATGACGTTGAGTGGAATCCGCTCGGTGACTATATATCCGTCGGGCGTCGTTTTGCCGACGGAAACCCACGCCGGCGAAAAGGACGTGTTCTCGGTCGAAAACTCGTACCGCGTCCCGATCGGGTTCGAGACGAATCCGTATTCGATGCCGCTGTCGCCACCGGGCCAAAAATAGACGCGCACGACGTCGTCGTTCGGCATCGGCTGATCGTTGGTGTGTTGCGTCGCGATCATGCTTTCAGTCTGCTTCACGACAAACGCGACGTACAAATATTTCCTATCTACCAGCAGATATGCGTCGGTTGCTTCGGCGGCCGGGCGTCGAAAGCTGAGATCCCACTGCAGCTGGACGTGTGCGGCGGACTTCCAGGCCGGATCGTCGAGCGTGCCGTCGATTTTTGGCGGCGTCGTAATCAAGACGCTTGGAATCGTAAAGGAAGCCGTGGTCGTGCTCTGTGCGCGCGCAGACAAGTAGTTGAGGGCCACCAGACCTATAACTATAGGTGCGGCGCACTTTAACAAACGCCCCGCGTTCTTCATGCTGCTTAGAAGCCGCTGTCTCGCAGACGGATCAAATCGTTGACGGTGAGATTCGTGTAGCCGTGGCTGCGCAGGCGTTCCACGAAGGTTGACGTCACGCCGTGGTCGCGCAGGCGGATCAAATCCTCCGCGGTCACGCGGTAGCCCAGGCTCGCAAATGTTTGCATGTAGGCGGTACCGACGCCGTGGTCGCGCAGTTTCACCAGTTCATCCACCGTCGTTCCGGGAAACGCTTTCATTACGGCGGCGGCAAACGAGCCTCCCACCCCGTGATCGCGCATCCGAATCAATGCCTGAGCGGAGTTGGGATGCAGCCCCAGGCCGCGCAGCTCCTGGATGTAACGGTCGGAGACGCCATGGTCCGCCATCGCGACCAGATCGCCCGCCGACGGCCGCTGAAAACCGGAAGTCAGCAACTCGTCGAGCGTGCTGAACTGAAAACCAGACATGGCAAGCGCGAACTGCTGCTCGAAACTTGCCGATCCGACGCCGCGGCGGCGTAACTGCTCGTTGAACGAGGAGCTAGGCGCGAACGTCCATATCCCGGCGCCGTGCCCGTGACTGAACGAACCCTCTGCTTGAAAGCTTCCGGCGTCACGCACCACGCTAAAGTTCTTATGAACGCCGTTCGAATCGAGGTCGGCGCTCGTGACTCCACGCAGATCGGACCAGGGCACGGAACGCGACTCGTCCCACTCCTGGTTACCGGTCGCCGTCGTTTTTTGATACCGCAGACCCAACTGCACCGAGCCCGGGTCCGAAGAGTGCTCGAGCGTCCACGTCCCGCTGTAATCCTCCGCAAGCGCAGGGGCTACCGGCACTAAGAGCAGTGCGGCTATGGCAATGATGGTCAATTTCATGGCGTGAACCCCGCGTCGTGCAAGCGAATGATGTCGTCGAGCGACGGCCTCCCATTGGAGCGCAGCCGCTGTAAGCTGTCGATGTACGTGATGCTGACGCCGTGATCGGCGAGCTTGATGAGCGTATCCGCATTGAAGGTATAGCCGCGCGAGCGCAGCCCGGCGATAAGCATAGGCGAGACGCCGTGGTCACGCAGGCGGATGACGTCATCGGGGCTCAGGCCCGATACGCCCCCGGAGCGCAACTCCGCAAGGTACGATCCGTAAACTCCGTGGTCGGCCAGCCGGATGAGATCGGCGACGCTCGGATGTCCGAAGAATGCGGCGGCGCCGGAGATCAGCAAGCCCGAGACGCCATGATCGCGCAGCGCGATCAGCTCGTCGACGGAGAGATTTGTATAGCCGTGTTGAGACAAAGCATCGAGCAGATCGCCACTGCCGGCGTGAGCGAAAGGCGTTCTCGCGGCCACTGTGTTCACAGCCGCCTCTGCGCGAGCCTCAACGCTCCACGCGTGCGCATGCGCCGAATTGGCGAACGCAAACGCCGGCGGCGCCATCGGCGCGATCCTCGGCATCGGAGCGATTCGCACCGGAGCGATTCGCGGCGCGGAGACGTGAATATTGAATGGCGCGAAAGCGTGGGGCCACGGAACGGGCGCAACCGCCGGAACATCGACCGTAACCGTGTCGATGATCGTCCTTGCGTTACCGCCCGTTCCAAGCGCCTCAACGGTCCGAACTTTGCGCATAACCTCGACCCGTCTTGCGTCTTTCTTCGGCTTCAAGCACGCCGGCTTCACGCATTTTTTTGCACTTGGCATTTTGGCTTTGGGCAGTGCTGCCGGAACCCGCGGCGTAACGGGAATCGCGACCGCCGGAAGCGCGGGCTTGGCCGGAATCGTCGGCTTGACCGCCGGCACGACGGCGATACGCTCGGCAAAAACGGGCACTTGAAGCCGTAGCACGAGCACGGCGGCCAGCGCGAGCGAGCCGATCGCGGTCGCAGCGAATCGTAAGTTGGGGCGAAGCGAATGACTCACTGCAGCATCGAGCAACACCTCGATCCGCCGAAGCAACTGTTTCCGTTTGAAGAGAAAGCATGGAACGGGAACCGGACTCGCATTGATCCAGCCTGCCATGGCGGAAAGCGTGCGCGCATACGCGTACCGGTTTCCGGCGCCGGCGATTGCAGCGTCGTCGCAGATCTGTTCGCGGCAAATGGCCAGCTCGCGCAGCGCGAGCCACACACCCGGCAGAAAGAACCCAATCGCTCCCGCTAGCCTGTGCAGCACATTTTGAATATCGTCGAAGCGCATGACGTGTTCGTGCTCGTGCAAAACCACGCTCAGCAGCTCTCTCTCACTTCCCGTGCTGAGCAGCGTTTCGGGAATGACGATCAGCGCGGGCTGAAATCCCAGCACGCACGGCGTCGCAAAACCTTGCGACGATGCGAACGCATACGGACGACGCACGGTGTCGTGCAGATCGAAAGGCGGTGCAATAAACTGCACCGAGCGCCGCGCAGCGATCATGCGAAAAATCTCGCGGCCCAACATCCCAAGGCGCACCAGCGCGAACGCCATCAGTCCAAGCAGCGCATAGTTGGCGTACGCCGCGAGTTTTGCCGCTTCGCGAACGGCAAGTTCGTAGTAATTTGTGCGGGTTTGCGCTATGGATTGTAACCGCAATTTCTGGGCAGCCAGCGCTCGGGTACCGTTCCCCGAGCGATTAACCATGCTCCTAAGCGAGGGGGATGGTACCCGAGTGATGGCAACCCCCGCCTCCCGAATCTTGACGACATGAGTAACCGGCTTGACGGAAAACGCGTAATTCGCAGCGGGCAAGAGAAGCGCAATCAGCAGCAGCGAGGACCAAATCGCGTAGCGCGTCGCCGCGTTGAGGCGCCGGAAGTTGTGCAGCAAGCCGAACGCGGCCACGCAAAGCAGCGCTCCTTGCCATGCGCCGTTGAAAAGGGCCATAAAGAGCGCGGGCGTGTTCATTCGGACTGCTCCGCTCGCGCCAGCATGCGGCGCAGATCGGCGAGCTCGTCGTCGCTGAGCGGTTCGTTTTGGATCAGGTTCATCGCGAGCGCGCCTGCGGACCCGTCGAAGAAACGCCGCACGACGGTCTGCAAAGCGGAACGCGAGGCCTGCGTGCGATCGATTTTCGGATAGTAGCGAAACGCGCGCCCCTCTTCCACGTGGCGCACGTAACCTTTTTGCTCGAGGATGCGCAGCGTCGTCTGCACGGTGTTGAATGCGGGCGCTTTAGGCGTCTTTATCGCGCCCAGCACCTCAGCGACGGTTCCGTTCCCGGCCGACCACAGCACTTCCATCAAACGCTGCTCGACCTCGGTTAAATTGGCGGCTTTTTGACGCGGCACGGCGGCCCTCGCAGTTCACCTAATGATTTAGGTGAATGCTACCACAAGCAATCCCCGGTCGTCTAGGGGTAGCCTACGGATTTAAGTCGTTAACCGCTCGCGCCATGGCGCGATAGACGTCGAGTCTACCGCAGCCCTGTTTGGAGTTGTTAATATTGCGGGCCGTCGTGCAGAGCGTGGTCTTCACCGTGGTGGGCGTCAACAAGCCGTTGACGCTGAGCAGCAGGGCGACCGCGCCGCTGACGTGCGGCGTCGCCTGCGACGTGCCGGCGATTAAGACGCGGCAGTCGCCGCTCTGATTCGCCTTGTCGAGACCGCAGTAGTTCATCCCGTCCGCAGGCGTGCTCGTATAGATATTTTCAATCCAGTGCAGATCGTCGTTGTCGTTTGTGCCGGGATCGCCGCCCGGTGCGACCAGTCCCCACAGCAAAGAGTTGGTTGAGTCGTAATTTGAATACGATGCAACGGATTCGCCGATCGCGCCCGGAACGGAGTCGTCGATGGAAGACGCTCCCACCGCAATGACGTTCGGGTCTCTCGCCGGAAAGTCGAGCGTCGCCCCCGATTCGTTCCCTGACGCAGCTACGACAACGACGCCGGTCGCGATCGCCTGAGCTACGGCCGCCTCTTCTAGCGGATCGGCCGTGCTCGCTCCCAAGCTCAAACTGATGACTCGCGCGCCCTGCGCGACGGCGGCGTTGATCGCCAGGGCGACATCGGATCCGTTGGCCGAGCAAAGAGGATTCGTCGAGCCATGTGCGCAGCCGCCGCTCGGCGGATCGGGGAAAACCTTGAAGATCATAAGCGGAGCCGCATACGCGACGCCCGCGAAGCCGAAGTTGTTGTTGCCGGTCGCCGCTGCGATGCCCGCCACGTCGGTCCCGTGTCCGTCATTGTCATGCATCGCGGGGATGCCGATCGTCGGAACCCCACCTATGATACTTTCCGCAAATACCGTGCGGTTGGCAAGGTCCGGATGCGTCAAATCGGCGCCGGTATCGATGATCGCAAGTTTTACATTGCCGCCCAACGCGCCGGCGAACGTCGAACCGGTTGAATTCGCATTTCCGTAACCCCACGCATTGGCCGCGCAAATCACATGCATGTCCCACTGGCCGGGCGTGCTGGCGGCGGTATAGAGCGGCGGAACATTCGCCGGCGTGAAACCATTGAAATAGGGATCGTTCAGTGTCGCTGCAGTCGTGGACTCCAGATGGCGCAGCGCCGAACGGCTAGCGCTCTTCACGATCCCGCTCGCTTCGAATTGCCGGATGGCGGCGTCTTCCGTGCCTTCCGGAACCGAAACAATTTGGATGCGGTCGGAGCTGAAGTCCATTTCGGAGCGCATGTCGCCCTGAACGCGCTGCACCAAACCGGCAGCTTCGCCGCGGTGGGCGAAAAGAATCGGGGTCTGATAGACGACCTCAACGATGCCCGGCGCATACTCGTTTTGGCCGCCGCGCACGATATTAGGCATCCTGCGCGTGACGAATTCCGGCACCGGTGCAGCCGCGATCGATTGCGGCGCTCCGGCGCTGCGGCACGTGAGTGAAAGACTGCTGGGCGTACTGCTCGGGGAGGGACTTGGGCTCGGGCTCGCCGTCGGGCTGCTCGTCGGTGTGGGAGCTGTCCC
>JAAXCX010000027.1 GCA_013036105.1 Vulcanimicrobiota bacterium | reverse complement strand
CGTAGCACCGTCCGCCCCCGGCGAAGATGCGAATGGTGAGGTCGCCGCCGCGGTTGTCGGCCCACCTCGTGATGTCATCTTTCAGCGCATCGCCGGCACGAGCAATGCGCCCGTACACTTCATAATTTTGCCAACGCGGCCAATTGACGAAGCCAAGGTTGTTCGCACAGCGCGCGTTGCCATCGGCCATGAGATACGCGTTCATCCACGTGGGAGGCGCACCCGGCGCCGGTAGGCGGAAGTGCGCGACGACGTCGTGTGCGCATTTGCGCTCCGGCTCAACCCCGATAAATGGAGCATCGGCATACGTGGAGCTGTCTGTTCCCCCGGTACTGCTGCTGCACACGCCGGGACCGTGGTCGACGGTAAACGGATGATCCGCTGGGACGTCGCGTTCGGCGATACCGATCGGGGTCGCCCCATCCACACACATGCCGGAACTCAATTGCGAATAAAATCCCTCGGCCGATTGCACGCGGACGGCAAAGCAGTCGCCGATCGCGAAACTCGAGAGAAAGACTGTTGATGCGCGTGGGCCGGACGCGACTCGAATAAAGCGCGCCGGCAACGACGCGTCGGCCGTCGGGATGGGCGCATCCACTGCGTCATCCGATGCTGAGGCCCGCGTGACCCTTTCCGGGACCGCGTCCGTTTGTCTGGAAAACGCGGAGGAGCCGCCGTGCGGTACTTTATAGATTTCAAACCGGGTGAATTGCTGAGCGCACGTGGCTGATGTGCAAGGATACCAAGAAAATTCGAGCTGTAAAGACCGCGCGTACATCGCTTTAAGGCAGGCCGTTGGATCCATGTTACAGTCCCACGGGAGGTTGCCCAGATAGAACAGCTCGGCCGTCGCAATCCGCAACGGAGCCCGCTTCCTTACCGTGGTCGCCACGGTACTCGCCGGAAAGTTCGAAACCGCAGTCGCTTCTTGCGCGATCCCGGCCGGGAAGTTTGCGCGCGCCCCCGGCCGCGTGCGCGCGCCTGCCGGCGCGGGCGTGGGACAAAGAGTCGATGAAACCTGCACGCCGAGCGGTCTCAAGGGGCGCGGGCCGACGAAGACGGTGATGACGTGCATTCCGGGCTGCAGATCCGCTCCCACCGCGCGCATCGGCACCTGTACGGACGTCTCGGCGCCCGGGCCGATCGGCGGGACCGTCATCGCACCGTTGAACACCTTGGTCACGTCGAGCGCTTTGAGCGCGATTGGTTCCGTCGGTGCGTCGCCGGAGTTACGCAGCGTCACGTTGATGAACAGGAGCGGTTGCGCCAGATCGCAACCCGCCGCCAACGTGTACGGGTGCGCTCCATACTCCGAACTCGACAGATCCGCATCGGCCAGCGCGGCACCAGGCGCACCCGCCAACAAGAGCGCGCCCAGCGCGCCCGCAGAGTGGATCATCCGCAATCTCATGATGAAATCTGGCGGAAGCCCGCCGGAATTTCGAACGCGGAGGGATCGGCGCTGCCGCCTTCCTGAAGACCCGCGTTTTTGCCTGAACGATCCCGGCGGAGGGACGGCGCCTGTCGTATAGACGTGGTCGATCTCGTCGAACTCGATCGCGGTGAGCGTCCCCGGCGTCGTCTCCGCGGCGGCGGGGCCGAGGACCTCGGCCCCAGCGCGAGCGCGTGGCGGGTCTGAGCGTTCTGCATCGGTTGCTCCTACGAAGGCGGATGTGTCGATTTTGACGCTCCGCGCGGGCGCGGACCAGAGCCGATGCTAGTTGTGCTAGTTACTTGTACGAGTGGCCTCTGGGCAGCGCGCGGAGATCTCACGCTGGTCGACCTCGCGAAACCGGCGGGTGGCTACACCGGCAAGTGCTATGCGGTGACCGCGTATGCCGGCAAATGGGAGTCGGATCTGAGCCCCGCGTTTTGCGCTTCGGGCGGCTCGGTCGCGAAGGCGATCCGGCTCTCGGCCAGGCACATTCGCGCGAGCTATCGTGAGTACGTGAGGAATCAATTCAACGGCGACATCGTCCCGGACGGCGCGCTTGCAGTTGGATTCTACCATGCTTCCGCCGCCCAAACATTCGGTGATGCCATGTGGAACAGGGTGTATCGAGGCGCAGTCGTCTTCGATGTCGCAAGTTTGGCAAATCGGCGAATCGTGTCGGCAACGGTACGCTTGACGATCGGCCTCGGCATTGTGCCGACCGATACAGGACCCGTCATCTCCACCAATGTGACGCAACTGGTCGCGCCGTGGCTGCGAGGCGATCCAAACTACGGTTTCGTGCTCAAGAACAGCGATGAGAACACCGGCGCGTTCCTCAACAAGGCCTGTCTGACGGTGTACTCCGACCCCGTGCTCGAAATCACGTATTACTGAAGCGTCCGAACCGAGTTCGGAGGAAACCGGGTCGCCAGCATTGCCTCGAACATTTCGGCGTTGCGGACGGCCTGGCCGCGCGCATGGTTGTTGAAGAATGCGAATACTTCTTTGACGTCAGGATGCGACGCGAGGTCGGCGAGCCGGTTGGCCCACGGCTCCAGCTCCTCCGCGGTGTAGAGGTAGTCGTACCGTGTGACGTTGTCACCCTTCCACCATTGTTGGTAGTTGCGGCCGTGGTCCCTTTCTTATTCTATTTCCTACGTCCCGTCGGTACTCGGGCTCGTTATCTATTTGTACCGCTGTTCATCGACCGCTACCAGTCCGCTACGAAGCTCGCCCATCAGCTCTAGCGTGTCCCCCGTCTGCCTTTCCCGATTTCCTATCTCCGCCTCGACCTGCAAATCCTCAAGCGTCTCACGCAAGGCCCGCAGATGACGTTCCGTCACTTCCGTTGGACGGAAGGAGTTGGGAAACTGCATCAGCGCGCACGCAAACTTTCCGCTCGAGGTGAGCGGCCGCAGATTCTCGCGGAACAGCCGCACGTCGTCGTGCACCGTGCCGAGCATCGGCTTCGGCACGTGCGTTCCGGCCGCGGGCAACTTTGCCGAAAAGCGGAACGCATCCGGCGTTCGCGACACCCACGACGCCGCCGTTTCGGGCTTCGGCACCCCGTAGTACGTAGAATCGATCTCCACGACCGGGAACTCGGCTGCGTACAGGGGCAGCATGTCGGCAGCCTTGGTGCCGGCGGGATAGACCGGACCGATCCAGTCCTTGTACGAAAACCCGCACGTCCCGACGCTGATCGCCACTATGGCCATCGTACCCGGAAACCGTGGGCCGCGACCAGGCGGCCGCACCGGCCATGGTAGAACTCCGTGCCGTCGCCGCTCGCTACGGGGTCGTTCTCTCATGCAGCTCGAGGTCATCAATACCGCCGCCGCGGTCGGGACCTTCCTCGTCATTGCGACGACCGCGATCGCTGCCGTGATTCAGCTGCGTCACCTGCGCGCCAGCAACCAGCTTCAGGGTCTGCTCACGGCATTGGCAAGGATCGAAGACGCGGAATTCAACACCTGGTTCACCGATAGCCAGGAGAAGCTTCCCGCGCTGCTCGGCGATCCCGCCTTCCGTCGAAGTCTCGACGATGGCCGATACGACCGGAACGCGCCTTGGGTCAAGCTCGCAAACTCGTACGACGCGATCGGCAACCTCATCAAAAACGGGCTGTTGCCCGAAGATGCGTTCCTCGATAACTCCTGTTATCGCGTCGTCAGCGCTTGGGAGATGCTGGTCGACCTGACGGCGATCGTGCGTCGGCGTGCCGGCTCGGCTGTCTGGGAGAACTTCGAGTATGTATATATCCGATCGAAGCGCTGGATGAACAAGAATCCCAACGGTAACTATCCGGCGCACGAGGAGCGCGCGCACGTGCCCGACCGCTACCTCGAGGAAGATCGCCGCCTTCGCGAGGCCTAGGAGCCTGTAGGCTTTGGACAGCCGAGAAATGATAACAATCGGCATGGTATCCGAGCGGAGACCAGATCGGATTTCTCGCCCGATGATCGAGTCGTCGGTCGTTGTTTCGGTATGTCTATCATCCCGCTCTCACCGATTTCAACGTGAGGGTGTGCATCCGTTTCAAATTGTAAGCGGTACCGACAATCTTCCATTCACCACGGACCTTTTCATGACCGCGCAGCGAAAATTGTCGAAAGCCCTGAACACTCTTGATGTTGCCAAATCTTGGCTCGATGGTTGCTTTGCGCTGCCCGTAAATTTCGCGGCCAGCTCTCGTTCGCAGTCGATGCTGCATGCGCTCTATCGCCGTCGCTGCTTCGTGGAGCGGCGCAGGTTCACGGAAGCGCCCGAGGCCTCCAGCGTGGCGCTCTCGACCGATGCTGATAAACGGCGTGATGCCGTTGCGTTCGCACACTTCAACGTTGGCAGCGCTGTTGTATCCCGCATCGGCCAGCACTTCGCTAGCGGCGCCGAGTCGCTTCGGCAGTATCGTCAGACGATTTACGGTGGATTCGAGCAGGGTCCGATCGGTCGGGCACTGACTGACCTCGGCATCGATCAACAGAAGCGATCCGCAGTCGACCGCCGCTTGCGCGTTATAGCCCTGTACGAATCCGTCACCGGCCGGCATGATTCGCGATTCGTCATCAGTAAGATTGATTTGCGCCTTCGGATTCATCGCACGCGAAGGGCGTTTCGGCCTAGGACCTCTGGCTTTCTTGCCGGTTTCGCGCTCGCGCGCAGTCCGCTCAGCTATCTTCTGGTCGTGCGCGGCGTGCTCAGCGGCAATGCGCTCTTGTTCACGAACACGGATGCGCTCCTTGGCGTCGGCGATCGCTTGCAGGCGCGTCTCGCGACGCGCGAGTTCGCCAGGAATATCGAGACCATCGGGGATGTCGTTGGTGTCGGCCTTCTCCGCGGTCCGCAGCAATCGCTCAATCTCCCGTTTGATGCGGCGCTCCAGTTTCGTCGCGTGCTCGTAGCTGAGCGCGTGGTGCTTAGAGGCGTTTGCCTTCACCTTCGTCCCGTCGATGCTAACCCGCCCGATCTTGAGCATCCCGCTTTCGGCGGCGATCAAGAGGATCTGCTCAAAACACGCCTGGACCTGAGGCAGCAATCGCCTCCGAAAGGTGGCGATTGTATCATGTTCGGGATGCTGATTGGCTGCGATATAACGGAAGGCCACGGAATCGTACGTCGCGCGTTCCAGCTTGCGCGACGAAAACACCCCGGTCGCATACCCGTAGAACAGCAGCGCAATCATCATCTCCGGTTGATAGGCGGCGTGTCCGCGCCCCGCGTACTGAGCCCGGACGGCGCTGAGATCCAGCTTCGCAACAATCTCCGCAATAAAGCGAGCCAAATGATCTTCCGGCAACCAATCCTGGACGCTCGGCGGAAACAAGAACAGCGTGTCTCGATCAAGAGGTCGAAAATGATCGCTCATAGATCAATTCTAGCAAATTCTCGCTTGCAAAACCCTACAGGCTCCTAGGCGACGCGATTTACCTGCTCAAAACCGGCCACGTGCGGATCTACCGCGTCACGGAGGAAGGGCAGGAAGCAACACTCGCGGTGCTCGGTCCAGGCGACGTATTCGGCGAACTCGCGCTTTTCGACGAGGCCCAACGGCTCACCGTGGCCGAAACGCTCGATGCAGCGCACATCTGCGCCGCATCCGTGTCCGACTTCTGCGCGCTCATGCGGCACAAGCCCCAGCTGACTCTCATGGTTGCCCGCGAAATCGCCCGGCGTCGAACCGCGAGCGAGACCCGCATCGCGGGCACTGCGTACGCCACGGTGCGAGGCCGCGTCATCTCCGTGCTCAGGCACTTGGCGGAGGAGCACGGCGAGCACCAGCCGGACGGATCCATTCGCATTGCGATCCGATTTTCGCATCAGCAGATCGCCAGCTTTGCCGGGGCAACTCGTGAAACATGCAGCGTTCAGATTTCGAAGTTGCAGCGTTCCGGTGTCCTTCGAACCGACGCTGACCATCATTTCATCATCCCACACATCGACTCGCTACAGGTCGGCATAATTGACCGACTGCTGCGCGACGCGATGGACGGCCCGCGAAGAGGGAACGGTGCAACATGACAGATCCACAAGGTGGCGCTCACCCCAGGGCACTCGGCGGCGCGGCGCTGGAAATGATCGCTCTGCAACGCGCGCTATCGATCGACGACGGCGCAAAGCGCGCGGTGGCCGAGATGATCATGCACTTGCCCCCTCATGGTGACGTTGTCGATGCCCTGCGACGCCTGCGCGATGCCGGGTGCAGGCTTGCGACCTTGACGAACTCCGCCCCGCCGGTCGTGGAAACGCAACTGCGCGCCGCCGGAATTCGGGATCATTTCGATGCCGTGATCTCGGTAGATGAGGTCCGCCGCTACAAGCCTGCGCCGGAAGCGTATCACCTCGCCGCGAGCCGCCTGGATTCGGAAGCCGCGTCGGTATGGCTGGTTGCAGCGCACGGGTGGGACGTGTGGGGCGCATCGCAGGCCGGCATGCGCACGGCGTTCGTGGCGCGGCCCGGCCAGGGGTTGGTGCCGTTCGCACCGCGGCCCGACGTGACGGGGCGCGATCTCTCCGAGGTCGTCGAGCGAATCCTCGCATACTCGGCATAGGACAAACACGTCCTCCCTCATCTTTTTCGACACGCGAGACCGAATCGATCGAGAGCGCTACAAGACTGAACGCTGCCGTCTGGCGAACCAAAGCGCGGACAGCACGAGCAAAGTAACGGCAACGGTCCCGAGTACAATCATTTGAGGTGAACGCAGGAATGCTACAGTCGTTCCCACTGCGGCTCCAGCCAAGAGCAGAGGAGCCGCGCAGCACAGAAGCGCCAGCAGACCGAGCCCTGCCGCACCGATCGCAGAGAGCGGAGCGTTTGTCCTCACCGTTCGTGCACGGTGGCTCGCCGAGTGGGTTCCTTTACGCGCGACATGAACGAAGCAATGTGATCCCAAGAACCGGCCGGGTTCCCGTCGACCGCGGCTATCACGCCGTTGGCGTCAACGAGATAATAGACGTCGGATAGCCCCTTGGGATCGAGCGCCGCCGTCTGCGCCTGCGTGAGTTCACCCCAGTACCAGTTCGGTGAAGCAGCGTTCATGCCGACGGCCTTCTGAAACTGTTGCAGGCCTGGCCCTGGCGCACCGAGGTCGTTCGCGAGCCGCATCTCGACCACGCGCACGCCGTGCGAGCGCAACTCGCTGATGTGGTCGCCGACAATCGAGCTTCCGGTCTGGCACGATGGGCACCAACTCGCAACCCTCCCGAGCACGTA
>JAAXCX010000026.1 GCA_013036105.1 Vulcanimicrobiota bacterium | reverse complement strand
CGCGTTGCATCATAAAACACAGTCCCATCAACTAATATCTGCGGCCGGTGTTCGACCGGGCGCTGGCACCGTTCGGCGCTGCCGGCAGGTTGATTGTCGTTTCGGGCGGCGCCGGGAGCGCCGCGGGCCTTGGCGCCGACGACGCCATCGACGAAATACACGTCACCGGCAGCGTTGCCACTTTCGAAGCCATACGCGCGATCGCTCCCCACAAACGCATTACCGCCGAACTCGGCAGCGTTACGCCGATAATCGTCGTCCCGGGCGGATGGAGCGCGAGCGACGTACGGTATCAGGCCGAAAATATTGCGACGCAAAAAGCGCACAACGCGGGCTTCAACTGCATCGCCACGCAAGTGCTGTTGCTGCCCCGCGATTGGCCCCTGAAAGACAAACTGCTCGAAGAGATCGAACGCATCTTCAACGGTTTAGAGCGGCCCGAATATTACCCCGGCGCTGCCGTGCGGCGCTCCGCGCTTGCAGGCGCAGAATCGCCACTCCGGAGCATCGTGAAGCTGAACGCCGATGAGGCGACGAACGCTTTCCAGAACGAAGCGTTCTGCGGCGTTTTGTTCTGCGTTGAATTTCCGGGCGACGCGAGGCAGTTTTTGCGCGAGGCCGTCGCCTTTGCGAACAGCCGCCTCTACGGTACGCTCGGCGCTAACCTGATCGTATCTCCGCAAACCGAAAGTTCGACGGGGCAAGCGGTTGCCGATGCAGTCTCCGGCCTGCAGTACGGTTGCGTGGCAATCAACACGTGGGCCGGCGTCGGGTATTTCTTAACGGAAACGCCATGGGGCGATTACCGCGCGCAGCGCGAGGGCCTCGGTGTCGTGCACAACACCTATTTGCTGGCGAATACGCAGAAAAGCATCGTCCGCGCACCGTTTAGGCCGCTGACGAAACCGCCGTGGTTTGTGACCAACAAGAAACAGGCGCGCCTCGGCCGGCTGCTCTGCGATTTTGAAGCCGCGCGCACGCCGGTCAACGCGCTGCGCGTTATCGCGGCGGCTATTTAATCGCGCCCGCCGCTTGCAGCATGCCGAGCACGCGGCTCGTGGGGAGCCCGTAAACCGTGACTCCGCCCTTACCCGTCATGGTCTTAGCGCTGAAGAGCGCGTCGTAGATCGCATATTCCGTCGCTTCGGCGGTCGCGCGATACAACGCGTTGAGAACGCCGGTGTCTTCGACGATCGGGACCGACGGTGCTTTGACCTCAAAATCGCCCGTCCGCGCAAACGAGTATCCCGTACTGAAAGCGATGAAGAGATCGCCGCTGCCGATATCGCTCGTGAGACCGGTGCGCGACATTCCCATGCCGGCCCTTAACGCGATCGCGCGGAGCTGCCGCGAGTCCAAGGGCGCATTTGTCGCAACGACGATGATGATGCTGCCGGAGGCCATGCGGCCATGCAGCGTCACCCGTTTCGGAAAGACCATTCTGTATTCGTTGCGCAAAGCTTCGCCGACGCGCACTCCGGCGATCGTTAGCTGCTCACGCGTCGAGCCGGTATTGTCATTGACGAGCACGCCGACCGTATAGCCTCCGAGCTCGGCGGGTAACACGCGCGACGCGGAGCCGATGCCGGCTTTAAATCCGAAAGCCTTCATGCCCGTACCCGCGCCGACGCTGCCGCGCGCAAACTGGCCGGTCTTCGCCGAGTCCAGCAAGTCGACGACGTCTTGGCCGCCGATCGCACGCGCTTGGATGTCGTTCAAGACTTGATCGTCGCACTCCGCGACAACGGGCAACGGAACGTCGTCGCGCACGCCGACCTGTGGATGCTGCCGGATCATCCAGCTGATCACACCGTCGTCGGCGCGCCCGACGTCGAGCGTATCGGTCAACACGATCGGTGTCTCCAGGTACCCCGCTTCGTTGATCCAGTGCGTGCCCGTCATCTCGCCGTTTCCATTAAAGGAAAGCGCGTACGCGGAAACTTTATGGTTCCAAGGATCGGCATTGGGCAAAATCGCAGTCGCCCCGGTTCGGATGGAGGTCCCTTCGACTTTTGTCACATTGCCGACAGCAACGCCCGGCACGTCGGTAATGCCGTCGACGGGTCCGGACTGGTAAAATCCCACGTGAAACGGCACTGCCGCTGAGGCGGCCGCGGCGACGCTAAACAGGCACAGCAGGGCAAAGACGGCGAATCTCACCGTTCACGTTTTAGCCCGAATCACTCTTTCTGCCCTGCAGGGAGCACCGCTATTATCACCGTTTCCGAAGGCATCAAAGCCGCGCGCGTCTACGAAAACTTGTCGACCGCCGAACTCATCGAGCACGCACTCCGCCGCGGCGAAGGCGTCCTCGGCAGCGACGGCCAACTGATCGTCGACACGAAACCGCACACCGGGCGGTCTCCTAAAGACAAGTTCTTCGTTCGCGAAAGCTCGAGCGAAAAACACATCGACTGGGGCGAGACGAATCGCGGCGTCGAGCCGGCGGTCTTCGATGCGTTGTGGGATCGCGTTGCAGCGTATCTTTCGGAGCGCGAAATCTACTCGCTGGATTGCTTCGTCGGCGCCGACGAACGCTACCGGCTACCGGTGCGCATCGTCACCGAATTCGCCTGGCACAATCTCTTCGCGCGCGATCTCTTCATCGTACCGGATGAAGCTCCGAAAGATTTCAAGCCGGAGTTCACCGTTGTCGATGCCGCTCTTTTCGCATCCGATCCGCAGCGCGACGGCACGAACTCCTCAACCTTTATCATCGTGAACTTTAAGGAGCGCGTCGTTCTTATCGGCGGCACCAAATATGCCGGCGAGATCAAGAAATCCGTCTTTACCGTCATGAACTATCTGCTCCCGCTGCGTGACGTGCTTCCCATGCACTCTTCTGCAAACGCGGGCAAAAACGACGTGGCGATCTTCTTCGGCCTTTCGGGGACAGGGAAAACGACGCTCTCGGCCGATTCGCGCCGGCCGCTGATCGGCGACGACGAGCATGGCTGGTCCGATACGGGCGTCTTTAACTTCGAGGGCGGCTGCTATGCAAAAGTCATCCGGCTCTCGCAAAGCGCCGAACCTGAGATCTGGTCGGCCATTCACCGTTTTGGATCGGTTCTGGAAAACGTCGCCTACGACGAAGAAACGCGCAAACTCGATCTCGATTCGGAAACGAAAACGGAGAATACGCGCGGCGCCTATCCGATCGAATACATCCCCAATGTGGTTCCCGGCAGCCGGGCCGGGCACGCGCGCACGATCGTCATGCTGACTGCAGATGCCTTTGGTACCTTGCCGCCGATCAGCAAGCTCACCAAAGAGCAAGCGATGTACCATTTCCTCTCCGGTTATACGGCAAAGGTTGCGGGCACGGAGCGCGGGATCACCGAACCGCAAGCCACCTTTTCCACGTGTTTCGGCGCCCCGTTCATGGTGCACCACCCGACCGTGTATGCGAAACTGCTCGGAAAGAAAATCGACGAACATGACGTGACGTGCTGGCTCGTCAATACGGGCTGGATTGGCGGTCCCTACGGCGTCGGCAAACGCGTCGCCATCGGCTACACGCGCGCCATGGTCAACGCTGCAATCGAAGGCGCCCTGGCGAGCGTGCAATTCGAAGATGAGCCCTTCTTCGGACTTTCGATCCCGCTCAGCGTTCCGGGCGTTCCGTCGGAGATACTGAATCCCAAGAACATGTGGCCGGAGAAAGCCGCCTACGACGTGCAGGCAAAGAAACTCGCCGAGCTCTTTGCTAAGAATTTCCTGAGATTTGAGGCGCAAGCTTCTGAAGGCGTGCGAGCGGCCGCTATCCAGCCGCGCGCTTAGCCATACTTTAACCGCCGCTCATCCATTTCTCAGAACCTTCTGCGCACCCGTTCGTTACGATAGGGACATCACTTCACCCTAAAGGAGTCTCCGTGTTTAGTTTTCGTTCACTGCTTGTGCCGGCTGCCTTGGCAACCGCGCTGGCAGTCCCCGCCATCGGCTTCGCGCAAGTGCAGCCGTCGGTCGTGCAAAATCAGCAACAGTCAGGATCTGAGCGCCATCGCGGCGGCTTTCGTTTCCTGAAGGATCTCAATCTGACGCAACAGCAGCAGACGCAGATCGATCAGATTCGCCAACAGTACCGTCAAACGCATCCGCAAGGCAGCCCGCGCGATCCGCAGGCCCGCAAAGCCATGCGCGACAAAATCATGGCCGTCCTAACTCCCGCGCAGCAAGCGCAACTCAAGGCCGACCTGCAAAAACGCCACGACGCGGCCGGCCGCGGCCGCAACCGGGAGCGCCTCCCGGAGCCGTCGCCTTCACCGGGCGCCTAAACTCTCTAAAAACGCTCTCCTGACGGAGCTATCGCACGCGCGATAACTCCGTCTTTTTGTACCTTGCAGAGCAGGGCATCGCACGAGGCGGGCATACTCAAGTCATCATGAGCACTGAAACGCTCGGCATCCTTGTTGGCGGCGGGCCGGCCCCGGGAATCAACGGCGTGATCGCTTCGGCTACCATCGAAGCCGTGAACAGCGGGTTACGCGTCCTCGGAATCTATGACGGCTATCACCATCTGGCCAAGGGCGAAACATCTCACGTTACCGAGCTGCGAATTGAGGATGTCTCCCGCATCCATGCGACCGGCGGATCGATTCTGCGCACGTCTCGAACCAATCCGGCAAAAGATGAGGCAACGCTACAAAAATGCGCCGGAGCGTTGCGCTCGCTCGGCGTTCGCTATCTCATCGCCATCGGCGGGGACGACACGACGTACGGCGCAACGCGCATTGCCGAAGCGACCGCCGACGGCATTGGCGTGGCAACCGTTCCAAAAACCATCGACAACGATTTGCCTCTTCCCGACAACGCGCCGACCTTCGGCTTCGAGACCGCGCGCTCGGTCGGCACCGGTATTATCGAAAGCCTCATGGAAGACGCGCGCACGACCGTGCGGTGGTATTTGGTCGTCAGTATGGGGCGCAAATCCGGCGCGCTCGCTTTGGGAATGTGTAAAGCCGCCGGTGCGACGCTGGCGGTTATTCCCGAAGAGTTCCCGCAAGCCGAATTGGATCTGCAGGTTGTCGTCGACACGATCGTCGGCGCGATCGTAAAGCGCGTAGCGAACAATCACGGTTATGGCGTTGCCATCGTCGCCGAGGGAATTGCCGAACGGCTCTCCGCCGAAAAGCTGGCCGCGCTCGAAAATGTCGCTCGCGACGCCTACGGACACGTCCGGTTGGCCGACGTGCCGATCGGAACCGTTCTACGCGACGCCGTGCGAAAGAGCCTAGACGATATCGACGTGACGGCCACGATCGTTACGAAAGATATCGGCTACGAGCTGCGCTGCGCTAAGCCTGTACCCTTCGACGTCGAATACACGCGAACGCTCGGCTACGGCGCCGTCCGGTATTTATTGAATGGCGGCAGTGGCGCGCTGATCGCGCTTTCCGGCGGCCGCGTTGTCCCGGTCCATCTTTCGGAGCTGCAGGATCCTAACACGGGGCGCGTGCGCGTGCGTATGGTGGACGTCACGACCGAATCCTACGAGGTCGCCCGCAACTATATGATTCGGCTCGAGCCGGAGGATCTCCAGGAGCCGCGCATTTCACAAGTTGCCGGACATACGAATCTCACGCCTGCGCAATTCCGCGAGCGCTTTCAAAGGGTCGTTTAAATGAGAACCTTATTCACTTCGGCCGTCGCGGCCGTGTTACTCGGTGCGATTCCGGCGCCGCAAAGCGGCTTCTCTATCCAGCAGATCGCAACCGTGGACGGGGCGCGCGAGCTCGTAGCTGCACCGAACGGCGATCTTTTCGTCGGCACGTCGGGTCAGGACGTCTATATCATTCCACGTGCCGATGCAGCTGGTGCACCTGGTACGCCGCGCGTTTTCGCGCATTTTGACGACTCGCCGGCCGCCGGCGTCGCTTTTTCCGGCAACGCGCTCTATGTCGG
This sequence comes from Vulcanimicrobiota bacterium, assembly GCA_013036105.1. Lineage (GTDB taxonomy): Bacteria > Vulcanimicrobiota > Vulcanimicrobiia > Vulcanimicrobiales > Vulcanimicrobiaceae > Rubrimentiphilum. Next base: position 6,867 of record JAAXCX010000026.1, on the reverse strand, counting down.
CACGCAATTTTCGATATGGCGCATCCCCTACCGGTCAGGCGACTTGCGTGCGCGCGCCGCGCCGCAAAAACTCGCTTCCGTGAGAACGTCCGGCATAGCGCGCGATCACGTCACGACGTCTGTTGCGGTTGCCGGCGGCGTGCTGTACGCCAGCGTCGGATCGTCATGCGACGCCTGCCGCCCGGACGTTGACGGAACGCGCGCCACGGTCGGGCGCGTCACCGGAGGCGTATACCAGGTCATCGCAAAGAATATTCGCAACGCGATCGCGCTGACCGCGAATGAAAATACCGGTTCACTTTGGGCCGGCGTCGCCGGGCAAGACGCGCTCGCTGCGGATCACCCATACGAAATTTTCGACGCCGTCACTTCTCACGCGCCCGTCGCCGACTACGGCTGGCCAACGTGTTATGAAAATCATCGCGGAGGCGGTTGCGGTGGCGTGGCAATCGCGCGTGTCGTTTTTCCGGCGTATGCGACGCCGATCGGAGCGGTCTTCTATCCTCAGAACCCCGGTGGCCGATATGCTTTTCCGGCGCGGTTCAAGGGCGGCGCGTTCGTTACGCTGCACGGATCGTGGCATGGACCTCCGTACGTGGCGCCCGCGGTCGTCTTCGTTCCGATGCGCGGCGATTCGCCCGCCACACCGGTCGACTGGAACGATCCCCGCAAACAATGGACCCAATTCGTGGGCGGCTACCAGGACGGCGGGTCCGACCGGCGCATCGGCCGGGCCACCGGCGTCACCGTCGGGCCGCAAAGCGATCTTTTTGTGGCGGACGACGCGACCGGCGCAATCTACCGGATCCGGCCGAAGTAAGGACTTTGCAGGCGCTTTCTCTTTTTTAAGCGTAGGCGGAACTCGTGCTGGGACATTGGCTGCGTGCCCGAACGCTGATTCTTCTTCTCTCCGGATTCCTTGGAGCTGCTGCGACATCGGCGGCGGCTCAGCATGTGCTGACGTTCGAGGATTTGCGACGCGTCGTCACCGTGAGCCAGCCGCGCATCTCGCCGAGCGGCAGCCAAATCGTGTACGTGCGTTCCAAAGTCGATTGGAAGGCGGACCGCAACCGCTCCGAGCTCGTGCTCGTCAATGTCGACGGCACAGGGGCGCGCACGCTGACGCAGGGCCGGACCGGGGTAACCAATCCGCAATGGTCGCCCGACGGTACGCGACTAGCATTCCTTGCCTCTCCCGAAGCCGGCAAACCCGCGCAACTCTACGTGATGCCGATGAACGGCGGAGATTCTCTTCAGATCACGACCAATAAGGCGGGCGTACAAAATTACGCTTGGCGACCGGGCGGTGCCGCGCTCGCTTACGTTTCGGATGACGATCCCGCAAATCAAAAGGCGCTCGACAAACATCTCGACGCTGTTGTCATTACCGACAACGATTATCTCACGACGGAAGCTGCACAGCCGGCGCACCTGTGGCTCGCCGGTGCGTCCGGCGGATCCGCAAGCCGCTTAACCTCGGGGACCTGGAGCGTGGTCAAAGGGAGCGCGCCGGTTTGGGCGCCGGACGGCTCGAAAATCTACTATCAGCGGCAGCCGGATCCACTCTTCGCGCACTTCGTTTCGCAAACGACGTACGCTTACGACGTCGCCGCAAAAAGCAGCGCGGATATGGGTTTCGGCGTCGATTCCGATCCGAAGATCTCACCCGACGGACAAGAAATAGCTATCACTCTTCCGCGTCACGGTTCGCTCTATTTGCAAACGGATCTCGTCGTTCGATCGCTGAGTAGCGGCAAGACGGTGTTTGACTCGCTCGGCATCGACCGGAACGTGCACTGGTTTGCCTGGTCGCAAGGGAACCTGGTGGTCGCGACGACGGACGGCGTTCAGAACGTAGCCTGGTGGCTTCCGCGGTCCGGCACGAGTGCAACGAAACTGCCGCTGGACGGCAGCGTCGGCTTCGGACCCGATGCAACAGTTGCAAAGGATGGTTCGATCGCTTTCGTTGGTCTGCACAGGGACCGGCCTGCCGAGATCTACTATTCGCCCGAAGCATTACACGCCGGCGTGAGGCAAATCACCAATGAAAATGCTTGGATCGGCGAGTTCGCGATAGCCCGCTCGGAAGCGTTCAACTGGCAAACGGACCTCGGAACGAAGGCCGTCGGCGTACTCACGTATCCGGTCCACTATGTCGCCGGGCGCAAGTATCCGCTCGTGCTCGACATACACGGCGGTCCAATCTCGACTTCAACGTGGGATATGACGGGGCTCGAAGGACTATCGCTCGTTCAGATCCTCGCTGCGCACGACTACTTCGTCTTCCGTCCAAACTACCGCGGCAGCGACAACCAGGGCGACGCTTTCCTACAAGCGATCATCGGCGATGTCACCAGCGGACCGGGACGCGATAACCTCGCTGCTGTCGCCGCGTTGCGCGGAACCGGCATGATCGATGAGAACCGCATCGGCGTCTCAGGCTGGTCGGGCGGCGGTCTGCAAACGTCTTGGCTCATCGGCCATGCGAACTTCTGGCGTGCGGCTGTGATGGGAGCCGCGGTCACCGATTGGTACCAAGAGGCCATGCTGTCGGACATTAACGAGAGTTTCCCGCAAGCGCTTTTCAACGGCGTTTCGCCATTCAGCCGAGCCGGGCGGGCAGCATACGCGGCCGAATCACCAATTACGTTTGCCACCAACGTCAAGACGCCGACGCTGATCCTCAGCGACACGCGCGATCAGCGCGTGCCTGTCTCGCAAGCCTACACGTTCTACCATGCGCTGCGCGACCGGGGAGCGACCGTAAAATTCACGGCTTTCCCGCGTTACGGGCATTTCGCCACCGACCCGGTCGGAAGAGAAATAACACTCCGGGCCTGGGCCGGCTGGTTTGATCGGTGGATGAAATGATGTTCCTGGCAGTAACCACGCCGCCCGCGCTGACGCTCAAGCTTGCCGATCTCCGCAAGACCACCAGTCTGAATTCTCCGGAAATAACGCCCGACGGTAAAAACATTGCTCTCATCGTTCGACGTAGCGATTATGACAAAGACCGAACCAAAGCCGATCTTGTGCTCGTCAACGCGCGCACCCGAGGCGTCCGCACGCTTCTTCACGATGTGACCGGGCTCGGGCAGATCGGCTGGTCGCCGAATGGATCGCAACTCGCTTATATCGCGCAAGGCATTGTCGATCCCGATGATCCCGCTTCCGCAAAAACCTCGCAGATCTTTATTTTGCCGATGAACGGCGGCGAGCCGTTTCAAGTTACCCACGAAACGATGGGCGTGGATGCATTTGATTGGCGGCCCGACGCCCGTGCGGTCGCCTACAGCGCGCATATTGAGGCGCCGAACGCCAAAGCCATTAAAGCGCACGACGACGCGTTCGACGTCACCGACGAAGCCTGGACCGACCAAGCAGCCCCAACGCCTGAGTATCTCTACCAAATAGTGAGCTCCGGCGGAAAACCACAACGCATCGGCAATGGTACGTGGAGAGTCGGCGGCGGATTCACCTACGCGCGCGATGCCCGGAGCGTCTTCGTCACGCGCATCGCGAGCGACCGCCATCCCAACCGCTACCTTTCGCGGCAACTCGTTCGAGTAAGCGTGGCGACTGGAACGGTCACCGCACTTCCGCAGCTGTCGCAGACGCAAAGCGATCCCGTTCGGGGCCCTTCCGGGCAAATCGCGTTCGCGTTTGCAAATCCGCATGGCATGATGCAGACCGAAATCGCTCTCGCCGATGCCGCAGGCATGCATCCGCGTGGCATCACCGTGCGCCTGGACCGCAACGTCGGCGGCACTTCATTTCTGCCCGGCGGCTCACTTCTGCTCGCCGCGAACGACGCCACGCAGCGCCGGCTTTTTCGAGTCTCTCCGGCGGGCGCGGTCGCGCCAATTCCGATCGGCAACGTCAGTGCGGGGGTATCCAGCGTTTCGAAGAACGGAACGATCGCGTTCACGGCTACCGCGCCGGATCGCCCGACGGAATTGTATGTGCTCTCGCCCGGCGCACGCGCGCCGGTTCGCCTGACGAATTACAACGGTTGGATCGCGCGCTATCAGCTGGGCGTGACGCGTCCGGTCGTATGGCGCACCTTTGACGGCCTGACGGCAGACGGCGTGCTGACCACACCTCCGCGTTCCGTGAAGCTTTCCGCCCGCGCGCCGTTAGTGCTCTACATCCACGGCGGCCCCACCGCAGCGTCCACGACGGCGTACTCCGGCTTTGTGCAGGTCATGGCCGCGCACGGCTGGTTTGTCTTCCAGCCGAATTATCGCGGCAGCGACAACTTGGGATTACGTTATGCCCGCACGACCGTTCCGCATATTACCAGCGTTCCCGGCCGCGATATTGAAGCTGGGCTCGCCAAGGTTCTGGCCAACGCGCCGATCGAGACGAACCGCATCGGCGTTTCGGGCTGGAGCGAAGGCGGACTCATGACGTCATGGCTGATCGGCAACGACCGCCGCTGGCGCGCCGCCGTCTCCGGTGCCGCGGTCAATGACTGGGTGCAGTACGATACGATGAGCGACTCCAAGGATTTCGCGCCGCAGTTCATCGGCAAATCGCCCTGGTCGAGCCCTTCCGAATACAATCTTTACGAAGCCGAGTCGCCGCTCAGCTACGCTTCCGACGTTCGAACGCCGACACTGATCATGAGCGACGCCGGCGACTTCAGGGTGCCGACGCCGCTGGCCTATGAGTATTATCATGCTGTCCGGGCTACGGGTACGCCGGTCGAATTCGTCATCTATCCCGTTGTGGGACATTTTCCGCGCGACCCCGTACGTATCGAAGACATCTACCGCCGCTGGGAGGCTTGGTTCGTGAAATATTTGGGATCGTGATCGTCGACGACGTCGTTCACTACCTAACGATTATGGTCGCCATCGGCGTGGCGCTGGCGGTTTTCGGCATGTTTTATAAGGGCGTTGAAGGCGACAAGATGTGGAACGCTGGTCTGCTGATCGCGGTCTTCGGAGTCTTCAGCCAAGAGTGGGTGCTGCACGCGCCGCCGTGGCCGGCGCCGGTCATGATCACGGGGCTGATCGCGTTGCTTCTTCTCGTGCGGCTTCTCGGCATCGTTCCGGCTCTAAACCGGCCCGTTTCCGATCTTAGGAAGAACCGCTAGCCCGGTAACGCTGTTCCCCTCGCCAAAACCATCCGCCGTCGTGATAGAATGCGGATGGAGAATCAGCGATGGCAACGATACTATCAGATAAACCCGAGATCGAACTGCTCGACGGCCGAGCGTTCCCAAAAGTGAGCCCCAAAGCCCGCCACGCCGGCGTTCAGGCTGCGCTTATTCGCGTCATAGAGGATCTTGCCGGGGATCGGGGTTTCGTCGGTCCGGAATGGCGTTTTAAGATCGGCCGCGCCGACGATACGAACACAACGTTTGTGCCCGATGTCGCGTATGTGTCATTTGAACGCTTGCGCGGGATACCAGAAAAGCAGCGCGACGAACCTCCCTTTGCGCCCGATATCGCAGTCGAGGTACGCTCGCCGTCAGATAACCTTGCCTTCCTCCGGCGCAAAATCGAACGCTATCTGCAAACGGGCAGCAAACTCGTTCTCGTCGCGGATCCGGATAAGCGGACCCTCGTCGCGCATGACTCACAGGGTGCGCGCAACTACGCAACGGGCGAAAGATTCGAGCACACGGCCATGCCCTGGCTTACGTTTGACGTCGCCGCTATTTTCACAAAGCTGGACTTGCTACGGGGCTGATTTCATCGCCGTGAACGGCGGTGGTCCATTTTCAGAGTTGCAACGGATCTTCATGAGGAATCTGCGGCAGTTTGTACCGCATCTCCGGGAGGACATGCTGGCGCACCGCCTTCACTAACTTCCCCATGGTAACGGCTCGGCAACGTAACCGGGGCCGACCTTTATCATAGTTGAGCGTCATTTTTAGTCCAAACTTCCGTTCGAGCAGCGATGCCAGAGCCTGGTTTTCGAGAATAGTGAAGCTCTGCGTGTTTATCCGCAACTGGTGGCCGTCCGCTGAACCATCATCCATGATCCATGTCGCAAGGCCTAGCCTGCCTAAGTGCCGGTCGAGGTAACCGATAGGCACGATTTTTCTGTTACGCTCATAAAACGCCCGACGAAGAACACCAAAACCCGGATGGGTAACAGCACGGAAATAGTAACCGGTCCCCGATACGCGGGGTGGGGTTCTGACAAATCGCCGAATTGCGCGATACTTCCAATCGACGAGACACCGTTGGTGCAGCCCGTGATGAACGCGAAAGCAGTAGCCGGATGAGGTTTCCAAGAGTGTCCCGTCTCCCAAGAGGCAGCCGACAATCATTTGTAGTTCCAGCGCCGTGAACCGCAGAGTACGCACCTCGCGCCCGAATCGCGTTTCCATCGTTTGAGTTTGCCGACCAAATGTGCCATATGCCTGGCACAATAAAGAAAAGCCGGTGCTCGAAGGCGCCAGCTTTTCGCTTTATTTCCTCTGCCTAAAAGAAATCGTTCCGGTTGGATCCATCACGAGTGCCCTTAGTGAGACAACACTTCTTGAAACCGGCGGCCGGAGCCACACGGACAAGGATCGCTTCTCCCTAACTTCTCTAACAGCTCCTTATCGCCATGAACGACCCGCTCGCCGTATTTGACGTGGGTTTCCGAGGGATATCCTTTGCGGCGTTTGCTGCTCGGCTCAAAAGCTGGCGCTGTTTTCCCAATCCTTGTTTCGCATGACGAACCTCCTTACTGTGGCGTAAAAAAGCCCGCCGGACTTTGCCGGCGGGCCTCTCTTACTTAATCTGGCGCCGACCTACTTTCGAGGATCCTTGCGAATCGACTATCATCGGCGCTGGCGGGCTTAACTGCCGTGTTCGGGATGGGAACGGGTGGTGCCCCGCCGCTATGAGCGCCAGAAACTTG
>JAAXCX010000025.1 GCA_013036105.1 Vulcanimicrobiota bacterium | reverse complement strand
CGCAGCGCAAGCCGTTTCCTGGATTTCTCGGAACAGGAAGTACCAAGCGCTTTACCAGCGCGTCGCCGTAGATGTGCCAGGCATCCACGATATTGCCGAGTGGGCTCAAGGTACCGTCGGCAACGCGCACAATTTCAGCGTCTATGCGACGCTAGGCGGCGAAAGAGGTTCCCTGATAACGAATGCGCGGAACGGACGTTACGCCGAATACGGCGTCAACCTGTACACGCCCAAATCGGGATTTTTTGCCGCTTATCACGACGTCGGTTCCGAGTACGGCCCGCTGGACGCATTCAATCAGATCAGCGACGTGCACGGACCGACGCTGTACGTTTTCAAAGAGTTTGACAACAAACCGAGCTCTTTCGTTCAAAGCGTCATCGTCTCGCAGGATTTCGGACGGATGCGCGACGGTACCGGCGCGCTCAACGATGCCTAAGATTCATTCTACGTGACCGTTGCCACGCGAAACCAATTGTTTTTCGGCTGGAGCGCCGGCGATAGCTATCTGAATTTCGGTCCGGGTTTCGCCGGCGAGGCAAACCAAAACGGCATCCAGCTCACCTACGGGTTCAATACCTCGACGCCGACCACGTTTAGCTATAACGTCGGACGCTTCGGCGCGGGCTTCCTCCGCAGTCCGTCGCTCTCGACGACGGTTCGTTTGACGCGGCGCGGAACGCTGACGCTTCAGGCCTTCAAGAACGATCAGACGATGGATAACGGCGGGCGCAACATCCAGTGGCTCGAGCGCGCGAGCATCGGCTATCAGGCGGGCCCGGGTGAATCATATGCAGTCGGTTGGCGCCGAATCATCGGGACCGGCCCGACGTTTTTCGGGCGTTCGCAATTCGTCAACGCGACAAACCTTTCGTTCGCTTTCTAGAAGCGCATGCCGATGGCCGAGATCTACTTCGCTTACGGAAACCCCAACATGCTGAATACGCAGCACGACGTGATCCTCAAACTGATTCAATACTTCGGCGCGGAGAAAGGGACTTAGGAACCAAACCCTACGGACGCGAGCACCTTTTGCGTTTCCACGGCCTCGGCGAATGTCGGTACGATGCTCTCGCCCGTTTCGATCTCTTTAACGAACTCGTCGAGCAGGTCCATGATCGGCGGCACGTGCAGGTCGACCGCGCCAAAGCGCGCATTTGGAGACGGTTTGCATTCCAGCTCGGACGTCTCTTCCTCATCGACGCTAAACAATCGCATCAGGTGTAATCCGCTGCCGCTCGCGACCGCGCTCCGATCTTCGCCGTGCGCCGCGATTGTGAGCGCGTCGACCGCGGTGGTGCCGTCCACGGATACGCGCGCGATCAAACCTTCGCCGTAATCGATCAAGCCGAAGGCGCCGTCGTCGACCGTGACCGTAAACGGCCCGTCGGGACCTTCGCGCCGCGGATTGGCGGTCCGTAAGTACCCCGCGCTGCGCACCGGCACGCGTCCGGCGAGCCAAGTTGCGCTGTCGATGATATGCGAGAGAAGGGCTCCGGCGATTCCGCCGCCCTTGTCGCGATCGAACCACCAGGTGTTAGGGCGTTTGTTTTCGAGCCGCAACATGCGCGCGAGGTGCGTGATCTCGAGCTCCCGCAGCGGCGCGACGTGGCCGTTTTCGATCATCTCCTTGAGTGCGAAGCGTTGCGGCACCCACCGGAATTCGTGCATGACGGCCGTAGCGGTTTGCGCTTTTTGGGCGGCGGAGAGCATGTCTTGCGCTTGCTGGACGGAGAGCGCGAACGGTTTTTCGCAGATGACGTGTTTTCCGGCGGCGATAGAGGCGAGCACGTCGGCGCGGTGCGTGAACGGCGGGCTCGCAATCGAGACAACGTCGAGATCGCACCCGCTCAGCATCGCTTCACAGCTTTCGAACGCGTGCGGAATCTTGCGCTCCCGCGCCACTGCCTTTGCGCTGTGCGGCGAAGCGATCGCAACGACTTCGAACTGCGAGTGTGCGGCAAATGCGGGCAAGTGGCCGCGAACACCGAAGCCGCCCCCGACGATCCCTACGCGATACATGACTCTACCACATCGACACCGCGGTCGAGACCCGCTTGCGAGATCGTCAGCGGCGGCGACAGTGAGAGAACGTTGCCTTCTGCACCGGATTGCAAGATGATGACACCTTTCGTAAGAGATTTGTCGACTGCAGCGCGAGCCTGCGCCGCATCGTGCAGCTCGATTCCCCACATGAGGCCGCGCCCGCGGACGTCGCGAACTGTTCCCGACGACTTCAGCGCTTTCAGCTTCAATTCGAGCCGGCTGCCGAGCATTGCTGCGCGTTCGGGCAGTTTGCGACCTTCGATCTCGGCGATACTCGCGAGCGCGGCGGCGCATCCCATCGGGTTTCCCAAGTGCGTGGAGGTGTGGAGCGCTTCGCCTTCAGAGGGCGGCCACGCATCCATGACGGCCGGTGATGCAACGGCCGCTGAAATTGGAAAACCGTTCCCAAGCGCTTTCCCTAAGCAAAGAATATCGGGCACCACGGACTCTTGCTCGCAGGCGAACATGCGGCCGGTCCGGCCGAACCCGGTGTAGATCTCGTCGACGATCAACAGCATTCCGCGTTCGCGGCAGATCTCACGTAGCTCCGCCAAATACCCCGGCGGCGGCACGATGCAGCCCCCGCGCCCCTGAATGGGCTCGACGATGGCAGCCGCCAGATCGTACCGGCGCGAAAACGCGCGCCGTGCGTATTCGAGCGCCTGATCGGCGCTCGCGCGCGGATAGTCGAGCAGGAGCGTCCGTTCCGGAAGCCACGCCAAAAACGGGTCGCGAAACTTCTTGATGCCCGCGACTTCGAGCGTTCCGATGCTCAGTCCATGATAGGAACCGCGAAATGCAGCGAAGGCCGCCTTGCCGGTTGCGAGCATCGCCGTTTTCATCGCCGCTTCGATAGCGTCGGATCCGCTCGATCCGAGAAAAGATTTCGTCAGATCCCCGGGCGCGATCGCCGCAAGTTTCTCCAGCAGCTGCGCCTTTACCGCGGCGGGATGGATGTCGCCCATCGCGTGCGCGAGCCGCGCCGCTTGGTGCTGCAACGCTGCCGTGACACGCGGATTGCCATGCCCGCAGTTGGCCACGCCGAACGCGGCTGTGAGATCGAGGTACTCGTTGCCGTCAACGTCGACCACCGTCGTATCGTTTGCCGATTCCCAAAAAACCGGAGAGTCGTCATGGATATAAGTGACGTTGGGCGATTCGTACTTGCGCAGCAGTTCCGCGAATTCGTTCGAACGGTTGCGAGGCCGCGACATCAGAACGTCTTGTCGGTCCAACGCACGAACTCCGCAATGCGCGGGCGTCCACCGTGCTCGCCCGTGAGCGGCGGGTTTTGTAGTTCTCCGAATCTTGCTAACCGCACGGCGCCGGCCGAGACCGCCATGCCGATGATATCGGGGCGATTATCCGATACGGCAAATCCCTCGAGGGCGAGGCCGTGGCGTCGAACGTACTCCAACGCATCTGCCGGATTTGCAACCGGAATTGCGTGCGCCAGACGCGGCAAAAACGGCGGAGGTTCGGCGAGCGCGTCCTGGCTCCCGGATTTGCGAAATGCGCCGAGGGCGCGCGCGTGGGCAACTTCTGCAAGGCGTTCGTGTGCCGGCTCCCCCCGTGGAAACTCGACGTCCGCGCGCTCGAGTTCCGTTCGTAGTGTTTCCGAGAGCGCGGCAGCGCTTACCGCGCCGCCCTCTTCAAAGAAGAGCACGTGAAGCGAAAGGCAACCTTCGGTTTCATAGAGGACGATGTCGCGCGCCGCACCACGCGCAATTTCGGCAGCGGCCTCGGCCGTGCAGAGCGATTCGCGCGAAATGTATCCCGCGCTCGCGCGTGCGCCGAAGCCGATGAAATGAGTCTCCGGCGGCAACGCGTTACGGATCGCGGCAAGCGTTTCGGTTCGGCCGAACGCGACGACCGCATCGAACGAATCGAGCGCCGGGGTTTCGTCATCGGTCGATCTCCAGAGCTCGGCGCGCGCCCCGCGCTCAAATTCCGCCAGTTCTTCGCGCAGCGTCTCGAAGAAGGAAGCGATCAGCGAATCCTCGCGATCCTTGACCAGCACGTCGCACTTGGCGCAAAGCGCGAACAAAGCTGCAAGCAGCGCAACGCCGATCGTCGTGCGGCTGGAGATCACGCAAACGTTTCCGATGGGACGCGCCCACGCTTCCGTCCGGTCGGCGCGCTTGCGAAAACCGTCGAGTATCTCGACTTCGCCGAGCTCGCCGGCGATGACCGCTTCGAGTGATGCACGATCGATCGAGAAGAAGAGGCGATCGAGCGCATACTCAACGACCGGAAGAGAATATCCCGTGCGTTCGGCGATGCGTTGCGTCGCGCGTACACGTGACGGGAAGTCGGCGTCGCGCCAGCGTTCGGCCGCGTCGGAAATCGCGCCGGTTATCTTGCTTGCGGGGAGTTTTGAAAGCGCGGTCACGAGACAGCGCGCAGCGACTCTGCGTCGAGCGAGCAGCCGCGCAATTCGGCGCCACGCTCGCGTCCGATGAGCACCAGGCTGCCATCTTCAAAGACCGCGCCGAGATCTTCCGTTTGAACGGCGGCGCAAGAAGAACGGTTCGCGAGGTCGACGTGCACCAGTGCACCGACAATTCCCGATGGCAGTTGTTTACCCGACTCGTCGACCGCGTAAGAACGCAGCCATGGAGGCCCGACTTTGGCTCGCGGTTCTTCGCCGGAACGGTCGTAATACTGGGTGGCGAGCTCGGTCATCCCGTATTCCCCGATAATGTCATGCGGAGGCAAACTGAAAGCGTCCGCGAGCTGCTTGTAGAGGTCGATGCGCTCGACGACGCGCGTGCGACCTTTGAAGCCGCCCGTCTCCATGATCCTGGATCCCGACGGAAGAGGCAGCGCTGGTTGCATCCCACGCCTCGCGAGTTCATCAAGGAGGTTTACGAAGGCGAAAGCCGTTCCCGCGATGCAGAGCGGAATGCCGGATGCTCGCGACTCGCACAGGTCTTCGATAAAACCTTGTGTGTCGAGCTCGTCGCCGTCGACGTACCACGAGGGCCTTCCGTCGCCGAAAGTGTTTGCCACGCGAGCCATCATGTAGGAGAGCGACGATCGCGGCTTCCCCTCCACGCTTGGAAGCAGCATAGCGTAGCGCAGAGGTTGGTGAGCATCTCCGAGCACCGCATCGTCAAAGCCGGCCAGCAACGAAGCGTCATAGAGGCGCGCGCTCTCCATATAGTGGATGCCGCCCGCGCCCGTCGTGGTTCCACTCGTCTGGAAAATCAGTTCGGCGCGCGCCGGATCGAACGTGCAAAGTGCGGCTTCTTTAAAAGCTCCCGCCGGAACGGGCGGAATCGTCTCCCATGAACGCGGCATGCGCGCCCGTGAAATGCCGAGGCTCGCGCAGTAACGCGCGTACGGCTCATTGTTGCGCAGCTGATGCGCGAAGATCCTCAGCGCAAGATCGTCGAAGTCTCGTACGTTTTGGGCTGCGATCGCGGCGAGTATGTCCGCGTCGAGTGCATCAGCCTCGACGCGGTAGGCTTCGTTCAAGTGCGGCGCCGGCTAGAGATCAGCCCGCTGTTCAATCCGTTGGTTGCAAGCCCGCCGTTGAAGCGAGCCGATTCGACTTTGATGCAGCGGTCGACGACGACGTCGAGTCCGGCTGCCGCGGCAAGTTCGATTGCTTCCTGATTGATGACGCCGTATTGGAACCAAATGGATTTTGCGCCGGCGGCAATCGCCTCGCGCGTGAGTTCGAGCACCTCGCTCGGCCTCCGGAAGACGTCGACGATGTCCGGCGCACCGCGTTCCGCCGCGTACGCGGCTAACGATGGATACGCGGGCTCGCCGTCGATCGACTCTATCGTCGGATTGATGGGCGTCACATCGAAACGGCCCTGGGTTCGCAAGTAGCTGAAAACCGTGTAGCTCGGTCGCAGTGGATTGGCCGAAGCGCCAACCATGGCGACGGTCTTGCTCCGATCCAAAAGCGCGCGGCGCTGCGCCGGAGTATCCAGAATCATGCCGGAGTCTTTCCGGCTTCCGTCGGCGCGCGCTCCTGAGCTTGTCGAAGCGCGTTATCCAAATCCCACGTCAGATCGTCGACGTCTTCCAGTCCAACGGAGAGGCGGATGCTTTCGGGCGCGACGCCGGATTTTCGCATCTCTTCGTCGCCCAGTTGCGAGTGCGTCGTCGAAGCTGGGTGGATCACGAGGCTCTTCATATCGCCGACATTGGCAAGGTGACTCCAGAGTTCGAGCGCATCGATGAACGCGCGGCCGGCTTCGCGCCCGCCGCGAATGCCGAAGGTGAAGATCGATCCCGCACCGCGCGGCAGATACTTCTTTGCGAGATCGTTCTGCGGATGCGATGGAAAGCCGGGATAACTCACCCATTCAACTTCGGGACGGCCGGAAAGAAACTCCGCGATCGCGTGCGCGTTGCGGACGTGCCCCTCCATCCGAATGGGAAGCGTCTCTAATCCCAGCAGCAAGAGCCACGCGTCCATCGGCGCCATCTGGGCGCCGACGTCGCGCAAAACTTCCGCGCGCAAACGCATCAGGAACGCGTACTCGCCGAACGTTTCGGTGAAGACTTTGTTGTGGTATCCCGGACTGGGCTCCGAAAGCAACGGAAAGCGCCCGCCGTCCCAGGGAAACGTCCCCGACTCGATCACCACGCCGCCGATGACGGTGCCGTGACCCGAGATGAACTTTGTCGCCGAATGGGTGACGATGTCCGCGCCGTGTTCGATCGGCCGGCAGAGATACGGCGAAGCGAACGTGTTGTCGACGACCAGCGGGATGCCTGCGATATGCGCGATGGCGCTCAAAGCATCCAGATCGGCAACCGTACCGCCCGGATTGCCGATCGTCTCGGCAAAAAGCAGCCTCGTCTTCGGTTTTATCGCCGCCGCAATTGCCGCGTGATCGTCCGCCGGAACGAAGGTTGTCTCGATTCCCAGGCGCGCGAGCAGCACGGTGAACTGCGTAACCGTTCCGCCGTAGATGTTTTGCGAACAGACGAGATGGTCGCCGTTCTGCGCCAGCGCCAGCACGACGCCCAGCTGCGCCGCCAGTCCGCTGGAAAAGGCGACGGCGCCGAGTCCGCCCTCCAAGCTTGCCATGCGCTCTTCGAATGCGGCAACGGTCGGGTTGCTGATCCGGCTGTAGATATGGCCGTAACTGCGCAACGCAAAGAGTTCGGCCGCCTGCTCCGTGGAACCGAAAACGTATGCCGCGGTTTGGTACAAGGGCATGACCCGGGAGCCCGTGACTGGGTCCGGAGGCGTGCCTGCATGTATGGCGCGCGTTGCAAAGCCGAAGCGGCGATCTTGCATGGTCACTCCTGCTTCGACCCGAACCTTATGGTACCCAGCCCGAGAGTAGGAGACGGTACTTACATGCCAATGACCTTGACGGAAAAGATCCTCGCCCGCCACGCCGGGCTCGATGCGGTCGAACCCGGACAGATCATCAACGCAAAAGTGGATCTGGTGCTAGCCAACGAGCTGTCGGCGGCCGTCGCGATCGGCGTCATGCGTCAGATAAAGGGCGCGGATCGCGTTTTCGACCGCGACAAGATCGCACTGGTTGAAGATCACTTCGTTCCCGCGAAGGACGCGCAGTCTGCCAAGATTGCAAAGCTCATGAAAGATTTCGCGGTCGAGCAGAAGATCACGCATTTCTTCGATGTCGGCCGGGGCGGCATCGAGCACGTGGTGTTGCCCGAGGAAGGCCTCGTCGCGCCGGGAGAACTTATCGTGGGCGGCGACTCGCACACGTGCACGTACGGCGCGTTCGGCGCGTTTGCGACCGGCATGGGGTCGACCGACATCGCGGCGGCGTTCGTGCTGGGCGAGGTTTGGCTCAAGGTTCCGTGGAGCATCAAGCTCGTCTACAGCGGCAAGCCCGGTCAGATGGTCTTTGCCAAAGACATCATGCTGAAAACCGTCGGCACGCTGGGAATCGACGGCGCGACCTACCGCGCGATCGAATATCACGGATCGACCGTTGACGAACTTTCGATTACAGGACGGATTACGATGGCCAACATGGCGATCGAAGCCGGCGCCAAGAACGGCATCTTCCACGCGGATGAAAAAACGATTGCGTACGTCAAAGAGCGCACCGATCGCGATTTCATCGTCGAGAAGGCCGACCCCGACGCGCGGTACGAACGCGAAATCGAGATCAACATCGGCTCGCTCGAGCCGCAGGTGGCCTGTCCGCACACGCCCGACAACGTGCATCCCATTTCCGAGGTGACGCGCGACGAGATTCTCGTCGACCAAGTCTTTATCGGATCGTGCACCAACGGCTACATCGAAGACTTGCGCATTGTCGCAGAGATTCTGGACGGCAAGAAAATCGATCCGCGTCTGCGCGTGATCGTCAATCCCGGTTCGCAGAAAGTCTGGATGCAGGCCGCGGAAGAAGGCATCCTCGGAAAACTGGCCGGGGCGGGCTGCGCAGTCAACACGCCCGGGTGCGGCGCCTGCTTCGGCGGCCACATGGGAACGCTGGGAGACGGTGAGCGCTGCATTTCGACCACCAACCGGAACTACGTCGGGCGCATGGGATCGCCGAAAGCGGAAGTCTACTTAGCCTCACCGGCAACGTGTGCGGCGTCGGCGCTCACCGGCCGTATCACGGATCCGCGCGTTGCCGCGGCGGTGACGGCCTGATGCAAGCGTCGCTTCGCGGCCGCGCGCACAAGTACGGAAAAAACGTCGATACCGACGTGATCATTCCGGGCAAGTACTGCAACATCATCGATATCGCCGAACTCGGCAAGCATGCGATGGAGGGTTTGGATCCGGAGTACACGACCAAGATGAACTCCGGAGACTTCATCGTCGCCGACTCGAACTTCGGTTGCGGGTCGAGCCGCGAAGTCGCGCCGATCGCGATCAAAGGGTCGGGAACCTCCGCGGTCATCGCGAAGAGTTTCGCGCGGATATTCTACCGCAACGCGCTGAACATCGGGCTGCCGATCTTCGAATCGCCTGAAGCGGTCGACGCCATCGAGAACGGCGACGAACTCGAAATCGAGCCGGCGGGCGGCGTGATCCGCAACCTCACGAAGAATCAAACCTACACGGCGGCGGCTTTTCCGCCGTTCATGCAGTCGCTGATCGACGCCGGCGGTCTGCAGCCTTACGTCGAGAGGCGCTTAGCCGAGAAAGCTTAGGGGTGGCCGATTCCGCCGGTGCTCGGCGAGAGATTGTCTAACCAGTTGTACTTCGGCCGGTAGGCGGCCGTGAACGGAACGCTTTCGTTGCTCAGAGCCAGCATGCCGATCATGTCGCTGAACGCTTCGTGCGTTCCACTGAACGTCAGCGTCGAGCCGTTCGGAAGCGAAACGACGACGCGCACGTTCTTTCCGTCGACCGAACCGAAGAGCGGATACTTCTTGCCGTCCTGATCCAAATATTGCCCGGTCAGCACGTTGTCTTTTTGATCGATCTTGAAGTGCGTGTACGTCACGCCCGATATCCGCTGGATCTGTATCTCCCAGACGCCCGAAATGCCAACCCGCGTGATAGGCGTATCTTTCGGCGGCGCCGGCGTCGCCTTGGTGGGGATCTTCACGGAGGCCGACGCGGCGGGAGCCGGGGCGGGCAGTCTCCCTGAAGGTGGCGGCGAGGGATAGGTCTGCGCGCCGGCGGCTGCCTGCGCCGCCAAGCCCAGCGCCAAAGCGCTGCCGAGGATAAGCGAACGGTTCATGGCTCCTTAACTACTGCGGAAGGCGTTCCGTTCCCGGGGGAGGGCTCGCTTCTTTGCCAAAAAGCAATTTAGGCGCTTTTGGAGACGTCGTGAATTTTCGTTTTTTGCCCCTCGTCGCCGCTGCCTCGCTTGCCGGATTAAGCGCGTGCGGCGGAGGCGCAGGCGGCGGCAGCCCGGCGTCAGGGGCCGCCGTCATCCCTCAGATGCCTATCGTGCTCTCCGCGTCGAGCCTCTCGTTCTTGAGCCTAGGCGCCACCAATTCGCAGACGGTAAGCGCCTCCGAAGGCAATTATAGCGGAGCATTTTCGGCCTCGAGCACCACGTGCTCCGCGATCGCGAGCATCGCCCTCCAGCCGGGCTCGACAACGGTCTTCGTGATAACGCCGGTCGGCGCGGGTTCGTGCAGCTTTTCCGTAGCGGATACGTTGGGGCAGAGCAAACCGCTCGCCGTTTCCGTCACGACCACAACGGTGGGCGGGACGTAAATGAAGATGCGCGGCGGCGCAGTTGCAGCTGCATGCATACTTGCCGGCTGCGGCGGCGTAGCCGGACAGTCTTTACCGTCCGGAGCGCAAATGGCAAGCGTACAGTTCACGATCGTCATTCCAACAGGAATTACGCCAAAGTATATTTCGATCTCGACAAAATCTGCGTCGATCACGGTCAACGGCGGCGCGCCGACGGTCGTGAGCTGCACCGGGAGCTGTTCGGCCACGCTGCAAGCTCCGATCGGAAACGACACGTTCGCCGCGCAGCTCTACGACGCGCCGGGCGCAACGGGAAACATTCTTTCGCAAGGCTCGACGACTGCGGCGATCGCGCAGGGAGTCGCTAACACGGTTTCGATCACGTTCGCGGGAATCGTGAAGTCGCTGACGATCACCAGCGCCGGGCCGGCGATCCTTCGCGGCGTCCCGGCAACGATGCCGGTAACGGTCGCTGCGAAAGACGCCGGCGGTAACACCATTAACGGCACGTACGATCAGCCGGTCACGCTGGTGAACGCCGATACCAGCGGAGCCACGACTCTCAACGTCTCGTCGGTCTCGTCATCCGCCACCGCGGTGTCGGTAACGTATAACGGCGACAATTCATTTTCTGGAACGACGATAACCGCAAGCGACGCGAGTTCCGGCAACAGTCCGACGCTCAGCATCGCCAACTCGTGCGTGCGTCTGACGACGCCGAGCCGCGGATTCTATCCGTGCGATTTGCAGTACGCATATAACCTGCCGACGCGCACGCGCGGTACGGGCCAAACCGTCGCGATCGTCGATGCATTCGACGATCCGAACGCCGAAGCGGATCTTGCGGTGTACCGCACAACGTTCGGTTTGCCGGCCTGCACGACCGCGAACGGCTGCTTCCGTAAGGTCAACCAAACGGGCGGCACGGTTTATCCGGCGCCCAACGCGGGATGGGCCGGCGAGATATCGCTCGATCTCGATATGGCTTCGGCGATTTGTCCCAACTGCAACATCGTACTGGTGGAGGCGACCACGGCAGGCTTCCCCGATCTGGGATTGGCCGTCAACCGGGCGGCGCTCATGGGTGCCAACGCCATCAGCAACAGTTATGGCAATACCGAATTCCCGGGCGAGACCGGCGTGGACACATTTTACAATCATCCCGGCATTGCGATCACGGTGAGTTCGGGCGACGGCGACTTTGTCGCCGGTACGCAGTATCCCGCGTCGTCGCCGTTCGTTACGGCAGTCGGCGGCACGCGGCTCTCGGTTGCAGCAAACTCGCGCGGATGGAGTGAGTCGGTTTGGAATACGAAAGCGGGCGAAGGCGCGGGCAGCGGATGCAGTGCGTTCGAGCCGAAGCCCACGTGGCAAACCGACGGCGGTTGCACGTTCAGAATGGTTGCCGACGTCTCCGCGGTCGCCGATCCGGCGACCGGCGTCGCGGTTTACGACACCTATGCCGCGCCGGGATGGCAAGTCTACGGCGGAACCAGCGTATCGGCGCCGCTCGTCGGGGCCGCCTACGCGCTGGCCGCAAATACCGCCAATCTCGTGTACGGATCGTATCCATACGGGCACACGAGCGCGCTGAACGACGTGACCGCCGGCAACAACGGCACGTGCACGCCGCTCTACCTTTGTACCGCGGGTCCAGGGTACGACGGACCGACCGGCTTGGGGACTCCCAGCGGAACGACGGCGCTGGGGTCGGCGGTTGGAGCGACGGCGGCCTTAGCCGCGGGCGCTCAGCTCGAGAGCCTGGAAGCGGCGCCGGCCGAGCGTCTGTGCTCCGTCCCGGCGCCCGGGGAAGCGGCTTGCTACGCCCTCAAACGGACGGACGTCCCCTAGAGCCCTTGCCGCGGCTGATATAATGTTTGGGCTGTGAAAGAGAAGATCCACCCCAAATGGTACCCCGAGGCCCGGGTGCACTGCGCCTGCGGCAGCACGTTCACGACCGGATCGACGATCCCGGAGATCGCGGTTGAGATCTGTTCGGCATGCCATCCGCTCTTCACGGGCCAGCAGAAGTTCGTCGATACAGCGGGCCGCGTCGATAAGTTTCGCCAGCGCGAACAGATCGCCAAGCGCAAGCAAGAAGAGGCCGCTGCGCGCAAAGCTAAGCGCGAGTCCGAAAAAGCCGCAGCCGAAGCTTAACTGAACCTCACAGACCGCCTCGACGTCATTGCAAAGCGCTTCGACGAGATCGAAGGCGAGCTCGCGCATCCCTCCGAGACGTTCGATCAAACCCGTTTCACTGCGCTCGTAAAAGAACGCGCCGCGCTCGAAGAAACCGTCGAGGCCTATCGCGCCTACCGGAAGATTCTGCGCGACATCGCGGACAACGAAGCATTGCTCGCGGACCGCAGCGATCCGGATCTTGCCCAACTCGCCGAAGACGAGGTCAAGGGTCTGCGCGAAAAACGTCAGGAGATCGAAGGCCGCTTACAGGCGCTGCTGATCCCGAAAGATCCCGACGACGAAAAGGACGTCTTCATCGAGATTCGCGCGGGCGCCGGCGGCGACGAGGCGGCGATCTTCGCGGGCGATCTCGCGCGCATGTATATGCGGTACGCCGAGGCGCAAGGCATGCGGATCGAACCTGCATCGCAGAGCGAAAGCGAAGCGGGCGGCTTTAAGGAAATCGTTTTCGGTGTAAAGGGCAACTCTCCGTACCGTCATTTTAAACATGAGTCCGGAGTACACCGCGTTCAACGCGTTCCGGTCACGGAAGCGCAAGGACGCGTGCATACGAGCACGGCTACCGTGGCAGTTCTTCCGCAGGTCGAGGACGATTTCAGCGTCGAGATCAGACCGTCGGATCTGCAGATCGATACCTACAAGTCGAGCGGAGCGGGCGGGCAGTACGTGAACAAGACCGAGTCGGCAATCCGCATCACGCACGTTCCTACCGGAATCGTCGTCGCCTCGCAGCAGGAGCGCTCACAGATTCAAAATCGCGAAAAAGCGATGGCGATGCTGCGATCGAAAATTTACGAAGGCAAGCGTCGCGAAGCCGAAGAGGCCGCCGGGTCGATGCGGCGCAGCCAAGTCGGCACGGGCGACCGGTCGGAGAAAATCCGAACCTACAATTACCCGCAAGACCGCATCACCGATCACCGCATCAACGAGAATTTCGGCAACCTCCGAGGCGTCATGGATGGAGCGCTCGGGCATATCGTCGACGAACTGCTCAAAGACGAACGCATGAAACTGCTCGCAGGCGAGGCACAATCCGGGTGACGGTTACGGGAATACCGCAAGCGTACGTCACCGGGTGGAAAGGGTTCTACCGGCGCGAGTTCGCCGTCAACGAGCACGTGCTGGTTCCGCGACCGGAAACCGAGCATCTGATCGAAGACGCGCTCGAATTCATGCATGCGTCGGGGAGAAGGAGCATTTTGGATGTGGGGACCGGGAGCGGCGCGATCGCGTGCACGCTTGCGGGCGAAATTCCCGATGCGATCGTCACGGCGTCGGACGTCAGCCTGCCCGCGCTCGCCGTCGCTGCACAGAATGCGGCGCGTCTTGGAGTTTCCGGACGCTGCACGTTCGCGCTGGCCGATATCGCGCCCGACGATCAGGGTCGTTTCGATGTGATCGTCGCCAATCTGCCCTACATCGCCAGCGCGGACGTCCCGCATAAACCCCACCCGGTCGGCTTCGAACCCCGGCTGGCAACCGACGGGGGTTCGGACGGCCTGGCGCAGTACCGCAAGCTGCTCGCCGCCGCCCCGCGTCTCGTGCGTCCCGGAGCGCTGCTCTTAATGGAAGCGGCGCCTCCGACGATTGGGGGGTTGCGGGCGCTGGCTGAGGCGGCTTTTCCGCAGGCGGCCATAACCGTGCACCGGGATTACGCCGGCTTGGAACGCTACGTGCGCGTCGCCACCTAGGTAAAAACTCCGGGCAAACGGAATAATCTCGTTCCGAGTGGCCAAGTACATTTTCTTTACCGGCGGCGTCGTCAGCTCGCTCGGTAAGGGCATCACGGCGGCATCGCTCGGGCGGCTGCTGAAGGCGCGCGGGATCAGCGTTTCGGTTCAGAAACTCGATCCGTA
>JAAXCX010000024.1 GCA_013036105.1 Vulcanimicrobiota bacterium | reverse complement strand
GAGGTGTATAAGATGCAGGGCTAAACCTGTCCCCTTATCAACGCCAATGTGCCCCGCCAGCCCAGCCACCCCCACACCGGCGCTAAACAGATCGGCAGCGCCGGTAAATCCATTTATAATGCCTGTCAAGGAGTTCTGGTACGGCTATCCGCCGGATAGCGATGGTGGTGGCGGCTGTAAGATGGCGCTTCTCTTTAGCCAGCCATGGGGACTCCGTAACGTGGACAATAACGCTGCGCATGACCCTACTCCCGGGCCAAGCGACACCCCGAGCCCGAATCCTGGTCCGCAAACGGGCCACATCTTCCACACAGATGATGCGTTTGCGTTATGGAAGGCGATGGAGGCGGAAATCTTATACGGAACCGCTCTCTCGAAGGACGAGCATCCCGTCGGATACTTCTATGAGAAAACGCTGGGAAGAAGGCTTGTTCCGCCATCATTTACGCCGCTGTACGCGGATCCGATGTTCGACGGGTACGCCCTGATTCTACACAACGGGTTTGATAACAATCGTTCTTACGCATTAGCGTACGACGATCTCTTCGATCTTGCACCAACGCTACTCTATCACTACAGCCACGCGATTTCGGTTCGTATCAACCCCGTTCCCGAAGCGGATACGCTGTCGGCCGATCCGGTACCGCCACCACTCCCTGCCTGCAGTAAAATACCACAGGGCGTTGGAGCAACTCCGTGGCCGTAGCGGCTGCATGATTCTCTCCTGACAGTACGAGAGGCGGCTTCGCCGCTCAAGATCGGTTGGACGCTGTTTTATGAAATGATGGATCGCGGGGAAATAGCGGCTCGCGGGTCCGAAACTCACGGACGCTGACGGTCATGCCCGCGTTGAGGCATACGTGCGCGTCGATCTATCTTCGAACCATTGGTGGGATTCGTTGAACAGAATAGATCTGGCAGTCGCGAAGGCCAACTTCGCATCTGAGGTCGACACGCTCTCGCAGATCGGGCGCATCGACGGCTTAAGGCCTGGCGCGCGGCCAACGTTAACCGCCGAGATTCGCTTGGTGCGCTCTTAGAAGGGCAAAACTCAGCGAGAAGACCTTCGCAAATTGGCGGACCAAAATGGCGGACTCAAAGGTAGTTGTCCTGGCCGATAAACAGAAAACCCGCCGCGCCAAGCGCAAAACGGGCTTCCAAATGGTGGAGATGGGGGGACTCGAACCCCCGACCCCTTACATGCGAAGCAAGTGCTCTACCAGCTGAGCTACATCCCCACGATCGGTGCTCTACCAGCTGACCCTTCGACAAGCTCAGGGTGACAACGCCGTAACGATTTATGCCGGTAGGGCAGCGCGGCTGATTATACGGCCGGGCGGAAGGGCCTGTCAAAAAGCGGCCCAAGAATGATTTTGCAAATCATTCGCAAATTAGGCCCCTATGCGAGCCACCTATGCAACCAAGCCGCGAGAGCAGGTCTCGGCCGTCCTCCGGCGCGAGAAGCGCTATCTTTCGGCGGCTGAAATCCACGCGATCTTGCGGAAATCGCGCACCAACGTATCGCTCTCGACCGTCTACCGGACCCTCGATTTGCTGGCCGGCAAGGGGCAGGCGAGCGCGCGGGTCGACGAGCGGGGCGAAACGACGTTCGTTGTCTGCGATCAGTCGCACCATCATCACGCCGTCTGCAACGGCTGCGGAAAAGTCGAGGACGTTTCATGCGAAGCGATTGAAAGCGTGGCGCATGCACTTCGCTCCCATCACGGCTTCAAGCTCGCGGACCATGAGATGGAGTTTTTCGGCACATGTGGAGCCTGCAGATGAAAGGCGCGTCGTTGGTTCTCGTAAGTTTGCTTGCCTCATGCGGGGTCTCGACAAGCTCGACCGTGGTTCGACAAGCTCACCATGACACACGCGTTTCGGTCGTTACAACTTTCTCTACCCTAAACTCGTTCGCGCAGGCCGTCGGTGGATCATACGTGACCGTGCACAATCTCGTGCCGATTGGCGCGTCGCCGGAAACCTATCAGCCGACGCCGCAAGATATCGCAACGCTGGCCGGCGCGCAGTTGCTCGTGGAGAACGGCACCGGCATCGAAGTTTGGCTGCAGCACACCATCTCGACGGCGAGCAATCCGAACTTACGCGTCCTAATCCTGTCCGACGGTTTGAAACACATCGATCACAATCCGCACCTTTGGATGGATCCCGAGCTTGCGAGCGCCTACGTCGGCAAAGTCGCTCGGGCGCTCAGTCTCATGGATCCGCCGCATGCCGCCGACTATAGGCGCAATGCCACAGCGTATCAGCAGAAGCTCGCTGCTTTGCAAGCCGAG
The DNA here is from genome assembly GCA_013036105.1 of Vulcanimicrobiota bacterium. Classification (GTDB taxonomy): domain Bacteria; phylum Vulcanimicrobiota; class Vulcanimicrobiia; order Vulcanimicrobiales; family Vulcanimicrobiaceae; genus Rubrimentiphilum. Next base: position 14,664 of record JAAXCX010000024.1, on the reverse strand, counting down.
ATCGCAAAATCGATCGCGACTATTCCGCCGCAGCGGCGCACCATGATCGTCTTCCACAACGCCTGGCAGTATTACAACGATCGATTCGGCATCCGCACGGTCGGAGTCATTGAGGTCTCGCCGGGCCAAGAACCCAATCCGTCTTATATCGCGAGCCTCGTCGATGTCGCGCGCAAATATAATGTCCGCGCCGTATTTTCCGAACCCGAGTACAGCCCAAAAATCGCCCAAGCGCTGGCAAAAAGCGCCGGCATTCGGACCGTCAGCGATCTCTACGACGACTCGATCGCCAACAGCGCGCGCGTCCACGACTACATCAGCATGCTTCGTTACGACACCGGAGTAATCGTAAAGGCCTTGCGTTGAGCGAGGCCATCGTTGTATCGAATTTGGCGGTTCGGTACGAAAACGTGCTCGCGCTCGACGGAGCCAGCCTGACGGCAAGTTTCGGTGAGGCGCTCGGGATCGTCGGTCCGAACGGTTCGGGAAAATCGACGCTGCTCAAGACGATTGCCGGACTGCTGACGCCGGCCGCGGGGAGCGTCTGCGTGCTGGGCAAGGAGCCGCGCGAATTACCACCGGGCACGATCGCCTACGTTCCGCAGATTGAAGCCGTCGATTGGAGTTTTCCGGCGACCGTGTGGGACGTCGTTGCCATGGGCCGCTTTCCGCGACTGGGTGTTTTCAGGCGCTTCGGAAACGAAGATCGCAAAGCAGCGAGGCGCGCGCTCGCGCAGCTGCGGATGGAAGATCTCGCAGGGCGCCACATTTCCGCGCTGTCAGGCGGACAGCAGCAGCGCGCATTCGTCGCGCGCGCGATCGCACAAGAACCCCGCGTGCTCTTGCTCGACGAGCCTACCACGGGCGTCGATGAGCAAACCGAAGAGTCGCTGCGCGAAGTCGTGCGCGAGCTCGTGGCGAGCGGCCTGCCAGTTCTGATGGCGACGCACGATCTCGATCGCGCCGGCGATTGGTTCGACCGGCTCGTCGTTATCGACCGGCGCGTCATTGCCATCGGTACGCCCGACGACGTTGCAAAAAGCGGCGCGTACGCCGGAATCCGTGAGCACACCCACACGCATGGCCACATGCGAACCGATCGATGATTGAGCATTTGATCGCGCCGTTTCACTATGCATTCATGCAGCGCGCGTTCTTGACGGCGATTCTCGTCGGCATCTTATGCGCGACGATGGGAACGTACGTCATTCTGCGGAAACTGGCGTTTATCGGCGACGGAATCGCCCACGCATCGTTCGCCGGTATCGTAATCGCGTATCTGCGCGGAACGAATTTTTATCTCGGGGCGGGAATCGTCGCCGTAATAACGGCGCTAGGCATCGGTTTCGTGCATCGCCGCGGGCGCATCTCGCTCGACACGACCATCGGCGTGCTCTTCACGGGCGCGTTCGCGCTCGGCATTTTCCTGATGAGCCGCCAGCGAACGTATTCCGTCGACCTGCAGAGTTTTTTGTTCGGCGACATCCTCTCGGTCGGCTCGCAAGATGTGATCATGATCGTCGCGCTCGCGCTCGTCGTTGGTATCGTGACGGCGCTCCTCTTCCGCTCGCTGCTCTATACGTCGTTTGATCCCGTGGTGGCGCAAGCCAGCGGCATGAATGCGAACGCGATCGAGTACGTGCTGCTGGTCTTGATTGCGCTGACCATCATCATTTCGCTGCAAGCCGTCGGCATTATTCTCGTTGCGGCGCTGTTGGTGACGCCGGCCGCGGCCGCGTACCAGCTGACCAACCGCTTTGCGCCGATGATGGCGCTCTCGGCATTCTTCGGCGCGCTCTGCGCCGTGGGCGGCCTCTATCTATCCTATTACTTGGCCAGCGCAAGCGGCGCGACAATAGTACTGGTTGCGACGGCTCTCTTCTTTGCCGCGGTCGGAGGGAAACAAGCGCGTCTGGCTATCGCGCGTCGAAGGTAAACGGCGCCGTGTAGATCGACTTGCCGTCGTCGAACTGCAGCCACATCTTGTAAAGGCCTTTAGAGAGCGGCGGCGCGCGCAACGCGTACTCGCAACAGATGCTTCGCGCGGCCGCGCCGTCAATGTCGGCGTACGCCAGCGTCGACGTGTTGACCAAGATCGCGCGTGCCCACGCGACGTGATATGGTGCGACGCCGGACGAGTGAGGATCGCGATTGATGTCGACGGTGATCGTCTGCGGGCGCATCGCATGCAGCCGTGTCTGATCGAGGAGAACGTCGTAGGACCCCTCCCGAACGCGTACCGACGGACCTTTGACCGTTGTCGTTAGATTGCGCGCTGCCGGCCCGGACTGAAGTACGAAACGAAAAACCTGTTCGGGCAACCCGGTGACGGTCGATGCCACATAGGCATAATAGCGATGCCTTCGGTCGAGTGAGACGTGAATCGCAAAGCTGCCGTCTACACCCGATCCTTTAGCGCAACGAATGCAGCGGTTACGCACGAGTTGCGGGTGGACATGGCTAAATGCTCCGAAATCATCTCGCACAAGGATGACATGAACCGGATCGCCCTCGGTCAATTCATAGCATGGTCGCGCGGAAGGCGGGGCGAGGTTCCCGGCATGGCATGGCGCGATCGGCTGTCGAGAGCCGGGCAGGTATTGCGTCACTACCAAGTCGCTGCCGGCAACGAGCGTCAATCGCGACGCGATCTGCGGCTTTCCTTGAGCGAGCGCGTACTGGCCGGCTTGCTGTACGATCGCCGCGTGCGCAATACAAACGGTCATCGCGCAGGCGATGGCTGCGACTACTCCGCGGGTCGCACGACGATCCATGTTTCCTTTCCGGTACGCTCCAAAAAGCCGGCAGCGGCCAAAGCGTCCAGCGCCTCCGTCAGCACCGCCCGCTCGTTCTTATTGGGCATACCCGCCCAACGCATAGCCGCCTCACCTAACTGTATCTCGCCGGCGGTCCGGAGGAGGTCGCGAAGGAAGCTCACCGGCAATTTGACGCGCTCCATGCGACGCGCAACGGGATCGAGGGCGGCTTCGAACTCCGAGTCAGCCATGCGTGGACGCGTACGCGTCATAGGCGGCTTTCACCCCGCCCGGGAGCGCCCCAAACCAGGAATTCCCGTCGACGATTCGCGGCGGCGGCGCGAGCGCATGGCGGTTCTCCGCCGCGAACGCTTTCAAGACGCCGGCCACCGGTTTCTCCGAACCATCGTCGCGAATGAGCCCGAAGTTCAGCTCGTGTGGCGCGCAGTCGCAGGGGGGCCACTCGCGCAACGCCGGGACGTAGTCGGCCCAGCACCACCAGAATGCACCCAGCGCTCCGCAGCGGTGTAAACGGTCGAGCACTTCATAAGCATAACGCGCCATTTCGTCTTCGCTCAAGCAGGCAAACGCGCTCCTATCTTGGGCGCCGTTCTCAGGACAACCGGGATTGCCGAACTCGTTGAAGAGCACGGCCTTTCGCGAAAGCGACTGCATCAACTGGCAGAGGAACGGCACCACGTTCGGATCGGTGCGGCTGCGCGCGAAATCCGCGTAGACCGAGTATCCGTGCATCACCGCGCAGACCAGGGGCTTGCAGAACTCCGCAAAGCGAAAGTTGCGATCCTGTATGAGATCTTCGGAATGATTCCCCGCAGTCACGCCGGCATCTGATGTTTCGATCAAGTCACTCGTGAGTCGGGCGCTCCATTCGCCGGCGATCTTCGGCGATGACGGGATGCGCAGATTGCTGAATTCGTTGCCGAGGTCCCACATGAGCAGTGCGGGATGGTTGCGGTAACGCGCGCCGACCGTTCTGGCCAACAAACGTGACGCTTCAAAGATCGGACCCGAATACAGATCGCCGGCGCCCCACGGCAGCTCGCGTCCTGCGCTCATCGTGCGAAACCGTCCGGCCGGGCGCGACCGGTCCAGCGTCCACTCCGGCAGCCAGTTCACGCCACTCATGTGTCCGGTGAAGAGGCTGGGCATTGCGTGCAAGCGCGCCTCCGCGAGCGCGTCCATCACTGCGTCGAGCCGCGCGAGCATAGATTCATCGATGCGATCGGGCGCCGGCTGAAATTCATCCCAGCCGATAAAGAACCGTACGACTTCGAGCCCGAGCCCGCGAATGCGCGCGAAATCTTCCCGCAGCTCACCCAGATCGAACCGCCGCCACATGTACATGGCGCTACGGCGAGGCCAGTAGTTGATACCGAGCACGAATTCAGCCACGCTTTAGTCTTTCTCCAAAAAAAGCGAGGGCGCTTCCGGCGGCGGCGCGAAGGCCGCCGCGTGGCTGATTCGCTCGCGCCTTTGGTCGGTATCATTATGGGAAGTTCCTCGGATCTGGAAACCATGGCCGACGCTCGCGACACGCTGCAAGAGCTGGAGATTCCCTTCGAATTGAAAGTCGTCTCGGCGCACAGAACGCCGGACGAAATGTACGCTTACGCTGAAGGCGCCGAAAAGCGCGGCGTGCGTGTGATCATCGCCGGCGCCGGCGGAGCCGCGCATCTGCCGGGCATGACCGCCGCCAAAACGCTGCTCCCCGTCATCGGCGTTCCCGTGCACTCGCGCGCGCTCGGTGGAATGGATTCGCTGCTTTCGATCGCGCAGATGCCCAAGGGCGTGCCGGTTGCCGCGATGGCAATCGGAAATGCAACCAATGCGGCGCTATTGGCAGCGCGCATTTTGGCGTTGACCGATGCGAAGCTCAAAACCCGTTTGGAAGAGTTCGTGCGGCGCATGCACGATTCGGTCGTTTCCACCGAGTTGTGATCCGCACGATCGGCGTCATCGGCGGCGGGCAACTCGGCCGCATGTTTGCGCTCGACGCCAAGCGGATGGGATACGACGTTATCACCCTCGATCCACAGCCGCGCTCGCCTTGCGGTCAGGTCTCCGACGAGCAGATCGTGGCACAATACGACGATTTCGACGCCGTCGAGCGGCTCGGCGCGCGTACTGATGTTGTGACCTACGAGTTTGAAAACGTCGCGATCGAATCGATCCGGCGTTTGGAAGCGCGCGGGTACGCCGTTTCGCCTAGTAGTCGAGTTCTAAAAATTACACAAGACCGGATTGCCGAAAAAACGTTTGCGCGCGATTGTGGCGCGCCGGTGGCAGAGTTTGCCGAAGTTTCGTCGACTGACGACCTGCGTTCGGCGGGCGAACGCATCGGTTACCCGGCCATGTTAAAGACGGTGAACGGCGGCTACGACGGCAAGGGTCAATGGCGCGTGGTCGACCAGCGTGAAGCACTCGCGGCATTGGCGGAAGCCGGCGGCTCGCGGCTGATCTTCGAGCGTTGGATCCCGTTCGAGCGCGAAATTAGCGTCATCTGCACGCGCAGCGCCCGCGGCGAAATCGTTTCCTATCCGCCGGCCGAAAACGAGCACGACGCCGGCATTCTCTCGCTTTCGCTCATTCCGGCCCGCGTTTCATCCGAGATCGCCGGCAAAGCGCGCGAGATTACCGAGCGAATCGCAGGGTCGCTCGAGATCGTTGGAACGTTCTGCGTCGAGTTTTTCGTCGGCGAAGGCAAGCTGCTGGTGAACGAAATCGCTCCGCGCCCGCACAACAGCGGGCATTACACGATCGATGCCACGCGCTGTTCGCAATACGAGCAGCACGTGCGGGCAATCTGCGGTCTGCCGCTTTCGCGGCCGGAGTTGATGCGTAACGCGATCATGGTGAATATTTTAGGAACCGGCACCGGAAATACGCTCGAAGGCGTCGACCAACTTTTGAAGGACCCGTCAATCGTGTTGCACGTCTACGGAAAGCGGCACGCTCCCAATCGCCGCAAGATGGGACATTTCACGATGCTGATAGAGGGTCCGGTTACCGATCGCGATATCGAGCGAGCGCGTGAAGCGCGAGCGCTGCTGCGCTGGACAGATGCGGAGATGTCAGCGACGGCGTAGCCGCGGCTGTTGCTGCGGCTTGGGCGGAATATCGGTAAAAGCCATCGGTCGATCCCACCAATCGTGTTCGCGCCACCGGAGCTGCTCGGACGTCGGCTCCGGCGGAAGTTTTTGCTCCAGCGCGGCGGCGTAAGCGCCGGCGTAGCGATCGATCATTCGCTCGACCGTGAATTGCTCTTCGACCCGCGCGCGGCACGCTTTTCGATCGAGTGCCGAGAGTTGTGGAACCTTGTTCACCGCGGCCTCCACGCCGTCACACAAGAACCCGGTCACGCCGTCCACCACGATTTCGGGGACGGAGCCGAGCCGCGAGCCGATAACGGGTGTGCCGCATGCCATCGCCTCCACGAGCGTCAAGCCGAACCGCTCGGGGCGCGTATTCATGTGCACGAGCGCAAGCGCGTTGCTTAAGAGTTCGTTCCGCGCTTCGCGCCGGACCTCGCCGAGAAACTGAATCTGCCCGCCGTCGATGTGAGGCTCGACCTCGTCGTGAAAATACCGCTCGTCCTGTGGAATTGCCGCCATCTTCAATTGTTTTCCGCTGCGCTTGGCAATCTCGATCGCCAGATGCGCGCCTTTTTCGGGATGAAAGCGTCCCAGAAAGACCAGATAGTCGCCCGGTTTTTCCTTGAACGTAAAACCGCCCGGGTCGATGCCGTTATAGGTGGTCGCCAAGTACTGCAGGCCGGGATCGCGATCGGCATCGCTGATCGAACAGAAGAAACTGCGCCACGCACACGCATAGTATGCGGCCAGGATTTGCGGACTCGAGAACCCGTGAATGGTCGTGAGCAGCGGCGGGGATTTCGTGCCCAACGCGTAGGTCATTGGTTTCCAGTCGAGATTGTTGTGGATGAGATCGAAATCGTCGGCGCGTTCGAAGAGCCGGGCAACGTGCAGCGCGGAAAAGACTTCGCCGTTCAAGTTTGGATCTTCGCCGATACCGCAAGGCACGACCGCTTCGAGATTGCCCTCAAAAGCCGAGTTTCCGGTGGCGAAGAGCGTGACGTCGGCGCCGCGGCGCCGCATACCGTCGGCAATGTTAAAAGCGACTTGTTCCCACGGTCCGTATCCGGGCGGCGGGGTCGGCCACGTGATCGGCGCGAGTACGGCGACGCGGATTCCGGAAAGGTTCATGCGCCGGCGCGGATGCCTGCTTTAAATACTGCGCGCGGCGCGCGTAGCGTCGTCAGATCTTTTCCGGCGTCACGATCGAGCAGAAGCAGATCGGCAGGTTCGCCGGCTTCCAGCACGCCGCGATGCAGACCGATGAGTTCAGCCGCTGTTGCGGTCGCTGCGTGCAGCGCTTGTTGGGCGGTCATGCCGAGCAGTTTTTGCATGAGGATCACTTCTTCGGCGTAGGCGTCGTGGTAATTGAACGGCGTGCCCGCGTCCGAGCCGCCCGCGATCTTCACGCCCGCTTCGAACGCCCGGCGGATGTTTTTCAGCATGTGCTCGCTGACTTCGCGCGCCTTGCGAACGACGTACTCCGGCTGGCCGCCTTTTTCGGCGTGCTCCACGATGCAGGTCGGCGCGGTTAAAGTCGGCACGAGGTAGGCTCCTGTGCGGGCGAAGAGTTCGAGCGCTTCATCGTCGAGCATATGCCCATGCTCGATCGAGTCGACTCCGGCGCGCAGCGCGTCTTTGATGCCTTGCGTCCCGATGGCGTGCGCGGCGACGCGCATGTGGTGGCGGTGTGCCTCGTCGCAAGCTGCGCGCATTTCCTCTTCAAGCAGCTGCGCCAGTCCGGGAACCGCGCCTTTGGTGAGCACACCCCCCGTTGCAATGAGTTTGATGCAGTCGGCGCCGGCCTTCCGCTGCTCGCGCACGGCTTTGCGCGCGTCCCACGGGCCATCTATTTCGCGCCCGATGAACCAGCCGTGTCCCCCGGTCATGCATAAGATGAAACCGGCCGCCGAAATGCGCGGACCCGTGAGGCGCCCTTCGTTGACGGCGTCGCGAATGCGAATCGCGATCGCTTCTGATCCGCCCGGCTCGCGAATCGTCGTCACACCCGCTCTCAAAGATTTCTGCGCATTTTCGACCGCACGCAGCATGCGCTCGAGCGGCGGCATGGCGAGAATTGCCGACATCGGGTCCGGTTCGCCGCTCATCTCCAGGTGCGCGTGCGCGTTTACCAGACCCGGCGTTACGCATGCGGCTTCGTGGTCGCATTTTCCGCCTGCATCGCGCAACTCGCGCACGACGCCGTCCTCGATCAGGAGATCGACGTTTTTTCGCGGCGCATTGAGCGAGCCGTCGTAGAGAATCCCCGCGCGCACGATCACGGTGCAGCCTGTCCCGAGCCTGGTTGAAGGGCCCTTTCCAAGGCTTGAAAGGTTTTGCTGGTGAGCTCGTGTCCGAGCACGCCGGCGATAAACCGGGAAGCTGCGCGCACTTTGTCGAGGCTTACGCCGGTTTCGATTCCCATGCCGTGCAGCATGTACAGCAGATCCTCGGTGCCGAGATTGCCCGTCGCGCCCGGCGCATAAGGGCAGCCGCCGAGTCCGCCGCTGCTCGAATCGAAGATTGCGATGCCGTGCTGCAGCGCAGCATAAACGTTGGCGAGCGCCGTGCCGCGCGTGTCGTGAAAATGGAAGGCGATCTTGCCGGTCGCGCACTCGCGCAGCAGCAGCGGCACGAGCTCGTCGACTTGGCTCGGGACGCCGACGCCGATGGTATCGCCAATCGAGACTTCGTCGCAGCCGAGGTCGAACAACTTGCGCGTTACGTCGAGAACTACAGCCGGCAAAACCTCGTCGCCGAAAGGCGAACCGAACGCGGTAGAAACATACCCGCGCACCCAGAACGCGTTCTCTCGGGCATTGCGCACCACGTCGCGGAACGTTTCGATCGACTCGTCGATCGTCATGTTGATGTTGCGCTTGGTGAATTCTTCCGAAGCAGCGGTAAAAACGGCGATCGCATCAGCGCCGGCCGCTTTCGCGCGTTCGAGGCCGCGCACGTTCGGTGTGAGCACCGGATAGCGCACGCCCGGTTTTTTCCGTATGCGCATGAAGACGTCGGCTGCATCGGCGAGCTGCGGAATGGCTTTGGGACTCACGAACGAGGTGGCTTCGATCAGCGTCAGTCCTGTCTCGCTCAAGAGATCGATGTAGCGCACTTTGTCGGCGGTCGAAACGACCGCGTGTTCGTTCTGCAGTCCGTCGCGCGCGCCCATCTCGCAGACGCGAACGAATTGAGGGATGCTCATTTCCAGCTGGGTGGACGACGCTCGAGAAAGGCGCGCAGACCTTCTTGTCCCTCATCCGAAACGCGCTGCGTCGCGATCGCCTCGGCCGTGAGCCCGATCGACTGATCGTACGGCGTCTCGCGAACTCGTGCGATCAGTTTTTTGGCCGCTGCGATCGCGCTCGGACCTGCGCTCAAGATTTCGTTGACGACACGCTCGACCGCGACGTCCAGCGTGTCGGCGACCACAACTTCATGGACGAGTCCGATGGCTTGCGCGCGTTTGGCGTCAAAACGTTCGCCGGTCAGAAATAAGGCGCGCGCATGTGACGGGCCGATCTTTGCAAGCACGAACGGCGAAATAACCGCGGGGATGATCCCGAGTTTCACTTCGGTAAATGCGAAAACCGCATCCGAAGCGGCAATGGCGATGTCGCAAACGGCAGCCAATCCCGCTCCGCCTCCCAGTGCCGCGCCATGAATTTTGGCTATCACGGGTTTCGGGCAGCCGTCGATCGCGCGAAACATTACGGAAAGCGCGTGCGCTCCGGCCACGTTTTCTTCGCGCGTGAGTTCCAGCGATTCGCGCATCATCACCACGTCGGCGCCGCCGCAGAAGACCTTGCCTTCGCCCGAGAGCACGATCGCGCGAACGGCCGGATCCGCGGACAGGCGCTCGAAGGTGGAACCGAGCTGCTCGATCAAATCGCTGTCGAGTGCGTTGCGAACATCGGGCCGATTCAGCCGGACCTGCGCGACGGGGCCGCCGGCGTGACAGCGAAGGACTTCGGGCATGCGCAATCGCTTCTCGCTCTCATCCGTCGCGGCCTCGCCTGCGTTAGTATCGTAAGGAATGCGCGGCAAAGTGGTCTACCGGCACTCGGCCGTCACGCGATTGACGCACTGGCTTTTTTTTATCGCGTTTTTGGCCTTGGTCAGCAGCGGACTGCAGATCTTCAACGCGGCGCCGTACCTGGACGCGTCCGATAAATCCGACCCGGCTCGGCGCGTTCTCCAGATCTATGCGCCCTCCGACAACGTCGGAAAGACAATCATTTTTGGACACGCGTTCACGACGACCGGCTGGCTGGGTTGGACCGACGACGGGATGGGCGGGAAGACCGGCCGCGCCTTTCCGGGCTGGATTACGATTCCATCTTACCAGGATCTCGCCGACGGCCGGACCTGGCATCTGTTTTTCGCTTGGGTGATGGTATTCTGCGGCGTCGCGTATCTGATCTGGGGAATCGCGCGGCACGATCTGCGCGAGCTCGTTCTGCGTCCATCCGACGTTCCCAAGCTCCTCCCGATGCAACTCTACTATTTACGTTTGCGCAAAGAGCCGCCGCTTCACGGAAAGTACAACCCGCTGCAAAAACTCGCGTATACGCTGGTGCTCTTCGTCTTTGCGCCGCTGATCGTCTTGAGCGGCTTAGCGCTTGCGCCGAGCTTCGATGCAGCCTTCCCGTGGGTTACCGTCATCTTCGGCGGACGCCAGTTCGCACGCTTATGGCACTTCGTGCTGATGGTTGCACTTTGCGGTTTCTTCCTAATGCACGTGCTCCTGGTCGTCACGACCGGACTTCGCAATCATATCGTCTCCATGATTACCGGACGTTATAAACTGGGCGCGCACGACGGCGTCGGCATATGAAGCGCAAGCTCTTTATCGCGACGAGCCTTTCCACCGCGCTGGCCGGATGCGGCGCGATCGGTACGAAACTCACGGAAAACGATCGCATCCACTCCATTCTGGATGCCGGCGAAAAACTCGATCGCGCGCTGATCGGGACGCACGGATTGGCGCGCGAGTATTCCGTGAGCGACATTTCGCGGGTTTTTCCCATCAACTCATTCGACACGCCGATCGACGTGACGTACGTGCGTCTCATGCGCAACGCTTTCGCTTCATACCGGCTGGTCGTCGACGGAATGGTCGAGCGGCCCTTATCACTTTCGCTCGCGCAGTTGAACGCGATGCCGCAAACCGCTCAGATTACGCGCCACGACTGCGTCGAAGGCTGGAGCGCGATCGCGCGATGGAGCGGCGTGGCGCTGCGCGACGTCATCGCGCTGGCAAGGCCGGAGAAGGGAGCGGGATTCATTATCTTCCACACGTTCGACCGCGACGCCAACGGCGTTCCGTATTATGAAAGCCTCGATCTCTCGCAGGCGCTGCATCCGCAAACGTTGCTGGCGCTGCGACAAAACGGCGCGCCGATCCCACCCGATCGCGGCGCGCCTGTGCGGCTGAAGATTCCGACGCAGCTCGGTTATAAGAGCGCGAAATGGGTGCGCCACATCCAAGTGCTTCCATCATTGGCCCACCTGTTCGGCGGCAAGGGCGGCTATTGGGAAGACCAGGGCTACCAGTGGTACGCCGGTATCTAATGCGAGTTTACGGGAGCGCTCGAACGCCTGGTTGAATGGCCGCGTTTAGCAGCTACAAGGAGCTATGTGGAATGAAGTTCTTACTCTCCGCTCTGACTTTGGCGTTGATTACGGCCACGGCGAGCGCCAAACCAATGATGAATTACTCCGCGCCGCCGCCGGGCGCCGTCGTGCAAGACGTCGTCGTTTATCTTTCCGGCGAGGGAATGAGTTCGCGATGGCATGTCGTTTCTAGCCGAGTACCGGCCGGCCGGGAAAACGGTAAGCAAATCGCCTATCAATGGTATCTTTCGATTTACGAGCCCTCCGGCAACGGCTGGAAACTGGCCTCGCGCTGGCCCGGCAGCGCCAATTCGCCGCTTTCCAAAGTTACGAAAGCAAGCGGCGCGCGGCTCTATTTTCCGATGCAATCACTTAAAATTGTGGGTGGCGCCGAACTCGAGCAACCGGCCGTGCAAGACGCCGTCGTTCAAATACACGAATCCGCAGCCGACTGCGGATCGTCGACGGTCGCGATCATCGGCCTAACGAAGAAATATCAGCCGACAATTCGCACGACGGTCGAGAACGGCTGCGATCTGCAAGCCTCGATCGTGAAATACGGCCGGATGCAAGCGGTTCAGCTCACCGGCCCATATTACGGACCGAAAGCTGCGATGTGCTGTCCTACCAAAGCGAGGGCCACGGCCAGACTGACCTACTCCGGCCAAATTCGTGGCTGGAACGTCACGCCTAACTATTTCAAGCTGAAGTAACGCGCTCAACTCCGACGGGCTCAGGACCGTGGTTGCGCCTGGGGCCAGGGCGGTGGGAGCGGCAAGCGCTCCATTTTTTTCGGGAACGTCCCGTCCGGGTATTGGTCGACGAACTTCTTGCTGATTGTGGTCAGGTACTCGAAGTTCTCCCACAAGGCAGTCGTGCCCATATTGGCTCGGCGGGATGCGATGACGGGGCCGAGCGCATCCCAATTACGCACGACGACACCTCCCCAGAGATCGCAGGCCAGCTCCGCATCGATGATGCCGTTCTTGACGAACGCGCCGAACGTTTCGAAGAAATTCGCCACGTATCGTACGGGTTGGAACTCCAGGGGAAAGAACGGCGCCGATAGACCTTTACGTACCTCGGGATCGTCGTATCGACCGGCCAACTCGCTGATGAAGCGTTCGGCGGCTTGAAACGCGGGCGATTCAATCGTCTCGCGCACTTCGGTTAGCGCGACGATTTGGTTGCTGCCGCGCATGTGGCGCAGCTGAAAGAGCGCCGCCGCCCCCGATGCTGCGATGACGGCGAACGTGCCGATCGTTCCGATCGCGGTCAGCCATTCGGGCGACATCAGCTACATCCTGAAGATGCCGAAGCGCGTTTCGGCAAGCGGGGCATTAGCGGCGGCTTCCAGCCCCATCGCCAGTACGTTGCGCGTCTCGAGCGGATCGATGATGCCGTCATCCCACAAGCGCGCGGTAGAATAATACGGGCTGCCTTCATGTTCGTACTTAGCGAGGATCGGTTCTTCGATCTTCGCCTTTTCATCCGCGCTGATGTCGCCCTTAACCGTCGAGAGCACGCTGGCGGCTTGCTGTCCGCCCATCACTGAAATTCTTGCGTTGGGCCACATCCAGAGTTGACGCGGCGAGTAGGCGCGGCCGCACATGCCGTAGTTGCCGGCGCCGAAACTGCCTCCGATAATGACGGTGAACTTCGGTACCTCGGCGCAAGCGACGGCCATCACGAGTTTGGCGCCGTCTTTAGCGATGCCGCGGTTTTCGTACTCACGGCCGACCATGAAGCCGGTGATATTCTGCAAGAATAGCAGGGGCGTGCCGCGCTGGACGCAGAGTTCGATGAAGTGCGCGCCCTTGAACGAGCTTTCGCTGAATAGGATGCCGTTATTGGCGAGAATGCCGATCGGGTGGCCTTCAATCCGGGCAAAGCCCGTAACCAGCGTCTTACCGTACCGTGCTTTGAACTCGTGAAACTCCGAACCGTCGACGAGTCGCGCAATGACCTCGCGAACGTCATAGCCGACGCGGTTGTCGGACGGCACGACGCCGTATAGCCCCTTCGGATCGTACTTGGGAGGCTCGGCCTTGGACGCGTCCCACTGCCGCGGGAGTTCGCGGTGGAGATTCGCGACCACCGAGCGGACGATCGCGAGCGCGTGCGGGTCGTCCTCGGCAAAATGATCGGCGACGCCCGAAAGCCGCGTGTGCACGTCGGCTCCGCCCAGATCCTCGGCGGTGACGATCTCGCCGGTCGCCGCTTTGACTAGCGGCGGACCGCCCAGAAAGATCGTGCCGTTATCTTTGACGATCACCGTTTCGTCCGACATCGCTGGCACGTAGGCACCGCCCGCGGTGCAAGAACCCATCACCGCGGCGATCTGCGGAATGCGTTTTCCCGACATGCGCGCCTGATTGTAGAAGATCCGTCCGAAGTGATCGCGATCGGGAAAGACCTCGGCCTGCAGCGGCAGAAACGCGCCGCCCGAGTCCACCAAATAGATACACGGCAAATGGTTTTGTTCGGCAATTTCTTGCGCGCGCAAATGTTTCTTGACGGTCATCGGATAGTATGTGCCGCCTTTAACCGTTGCGTCATTTGCGATGATCACGCAATCCTGACCCTCAACCACCCCGATGCCGCTGATCATTCCAGCCGCCGGGCAATCGCCGTTGTACATTCCATTGGCAGCCAGCGCGCTGAATTCTAAAAACGCGGCTCCCGGATCGATCAAACGGTCGATGCGTTCGCGGGCGGTAAGCTTATTGCGCTTGCGATGCTTGGCTGTTGCTTCGGGGCCGCCACCGGCGCGCGTCGATTGCAGATGCCCGCGCAGTTCGGCGACCAACCCCGACATGCGCTCAAAATTCTTTGGGTAGGCCTCGCTTGCGCGATCGAGCCGTGTCTCTATTACAGCCATGCGAAGCAAGCGATTCCGGCCAGCCGCGCGCGGGTCCCTCTAATCTTGCTTTAAGAGGGTTCCGCAGTTGCGTGAACCCGGGGTTAGATATTCGCCAAGCACGGATGCAAAGCGGATTTCCTCCGTTACACTACTACTATGGCAAGCTCAACGAATCGCCCCGCGGGGCAACTCGATATCGCGACGGCTCTTCAAGCGTACAGCGGGCCGTGGAACAATCGCTTGGCGGCGCATCTCCTGCGCCGCGCCGGATTTGGGGGATCGCCCGATGAGGTGCGGGCGCTTGCGTCCATGC
>JAAXCX010000023.1 GCA_013036105.1 Vulcanimicrobiota bacterium | reverse complement strand
ATGATCGCCGCGCAGTCGTTTCAGCTCCTGGTGGGGATTCTGCCCGCTCTTGCGATTATCACGGTGCTGATTTCCCGTACACCGTATCACGTGCTGCTGCTCCCGCTGCCCATCGCGGCGCTCATCATCTTAAGTACCGGCGTCGCCTTTTTCGTCAGTTCTCTGGACGTCTTTTTCCGCGACATTCCATATCTTTACGAGCTCGTGACGTTCTTGCTCTGGCTGACGGTGCCGATCTTTTATCCGGTCGCAATCGTTCCCGAACAGGTGCGCGCGTTCTTGTGGATCAATCCGCTCTATCCGATCATTGAAAGCTTGCGGCAAATCGCGCTTACCGCGGCGATGCCGGACTTCCGGCTGATGGGCATTGCCGGTCTCGAAGCGGCCGGCGTGCTGGCTTTAGGTTTGCTCGTGTTCGCGGCTAACCGTCGCAAGTTCATGGACTTCGTGTGATGCCGGATCCGGCCGTTACGCTAAAGGACCTCTCGCTCGAGCGTTTGATGCGTGACGAGTACGCCTACGATCTCAAGAACCAGATTTTTTCAATTCTGGAAGGACGTCATCAAAAGCAAACTCGCAAGGTGGTGCTTTCGGATATCGACATCGAAATCGCGCGCGGTGAAAAGGTAGGCTTGATCGGGCCCAACGGCGCCGGCAAATCGACACTGCTCAAAACGATCTGCGGCATTCTCTACCCGACGAGCGGGACGGTCAGCGCAAACGGCAACATCGTTCCGCTGCTGGAGTTAGGGGCGGGGTTCGACCCCGATCTGCCCGTGATCGAAAACATCATTCTCTACGGCGTGCTGCTGGGTTCGTCGCGCAGGGCGATGATCGAAAAAGTACCGGCCGTGCTGCAGTTCGCCGAGCTTCAAAACTACGGGTCCGTTCCGGTGAAAGTGCTCTCTTCGGGGATGGCGGCGAGGCTCGGGTTTGCGATTGCGACCGATGTTCAGCCCGACATCCTGATTCTCGATGAAGTGCTCTCCATCGGAGACGAGCATTTCAAACAGAAGTGCCGGCGAAGGCTCGATCAGTTTTGGCACGAGCACGTGACGGTGATCGTCGTGTCGCACGAACTGGAGTTCATCCGCCAAGCCTGCGACCGGGCTATCTGGCTCGAAAACGGGTGCGTCGCCTTTGATGGGCCTGCCCGCGAAACGGTCCAGCGCTACCTGTCTTCCATCGAGCGGCAAGCGATGGAAGCCATCGCAAGTTTGCGCTAACCTTCCTCTAACCCGGAGGCCTGCTTGCCATGCAAACGGCCGAAGGCCGGCGAACGTTATGAATCCATGAAACACGGTCTCATGAGGCGCGCGGCCTTCGTCGCAGCCATCCTTTTCGCAGCGCCGGGCAGCCTTTGGGCAGCCCCGCAGGGTCCGGCTTCGGGAGACCTCTTGCAAAGCTACGAGCTGCTGACGACAACCTACTATTCGAAGGTCGACGTCCAGGCGGTGCTGGACGGAGCGCGCAAAGCGCTCAACGCCGAAATGACGCGCAGCGGCGCGAGTCCCTCGCTTCCGCAAATGCACGCGCGAAACGGCGCCGACGAAAACGTGGCGCAAATTGCGGCCGAGATCGTACGGGCGCAGAACGCGACGAAGCAGCCTGAGACGACCCTTACGTACGCCGCTATCCGCGGCATGGCCGGAGCTCTGGGCGACCAATACACGGCGTTCTTCACGCCCGACGAATACCAAAAGTTTAACCAAGCGCTCGACCCTGAGAAAATTTCCGGCATCGGCGTTCTGATCGAACCCGATCCGGTAACCAAATACATTCGCGCGTTTTACGTCGTCCCGGGAACGCCGGCCGACAACGCAGGCATCCAATCCGGCGATGATTTCCTGACCGTCAATGGCACGTCCACGCAAGGGTTGAAGCAAGAAGACGCGGTCAAATTGCTGCGCGGCGCATCAGGTACGGTCGTCCGCCTGCAGGTGCAGCGCAACGGCACCCCGGTCGGAACGCTCTCGGTGACGCGCAGCGACGTCCAGCCGCCGACGGTGATCTACAAGATGCTGGCCGATCACATCGGCTACATCGCCCTGTTGACGTTCGGCCGCGATACACCCGATCAGTTCGGGGCGGCTCTGAATCGCCTGAACGACCAAGGCGTGCGCGGCTACGTGCTCGACTTGCGCAATAACGGCGGCGGCTACGTGAACTCCGCGCTGGACATCAGCTCGAAATTCATCAACAACGATCCGTTGCTCACCGTCGAAGAACGCGGCTCACGCGTCTACACCGTGCAGGCCCCGCAAAGCGCGGTACCGCCCAAACCGATGACGATTCTGGTCAACCGCTACACCGCGTCGGCCTCGGAAATAACCGCGGGCGCGCTGCAAGACGACGGCATCGGCGTTCTGGTCGGCGAGAAAACGTACGGCAAAGGCGTGATGCAGTCGCTCACACAGCTGCCCGACGGCGCCGCGATCAAGATCACGACCGCGCATTACCTCACGCCGAAAAATCGCGACATCAACCTCAAGGGCATCGTGCCGGATTTTGCCGTGACCGAAAACCAGAACGCGCGCTTCGGCGATGCGACCAACGACGCGCAGTTGCAAGCCGCGATCGCGATCCTCACGAAAAAAATAGCCGCTTCGAATTAGCCCGCGGTCGCCCTTGGCGTGCCGCCTCATTCCAGCCTCGGACACGCGCTCGCTCCGGCATCCCGCCTTCGTCGCCCAGACGTTCAGCGGCTGAAACGAGGCGGCCCGCCGACCGCACCCGAACCATTTCTCAAACGAGGGCGATTAGCTCAGCTGGTAGAGCGCCTGCTTTACACGCAGGATGTCGGCGGTTCGAGCCCGTCATCGCCCAAATAAAATTATGCTGCACGCACAAGAGCTGGTAACGACGGAGATCGCGGACGGAATCGCGATCGTAACGATGCGCCGCCCCGAGAAGCGCAACGCGCTTTCGCTCGAGGTGATGCGCGAGCTGCTGAGCGCTTTTCACGCGATCGGCGCGAACGGCGATGTCGGCGCGGTGATCTTAGCGGGCGACGGCCCGGCGTTTAGCGCCGGACATGATCTGCGGGAGTTGCGCGAACGCGACGTGGCGGCGTATCGTGAAATTTTCGACGCGTGCGTCGAGCTCATGGAAGAGATTCAGCGCATTCCACAGCCGGTGATTGCCGAGGTGGCGACGATCGCGACCGCAGCGGGCTGCCAACTCGTCGCTTCATGCGACCTTGCGGTAGCGTCCACCGAGGCGAAGTTCGCCACGCCCGGCGTGCGCATCGGTCTGTTCTGCACGACGCCGATGGTCGCGCTGACCCGCGCCATCGGGCGCAAGCGCGCCATGGAGATGCTGCTCACGGGCGATTTCATCGACGCCGCGACGGCCGCGGAGTGGGGGCTCGTGAACCGGGCGGTGCCGGCCGGCGCTTTGCGCGCAGAAACGCTGGGGCTGGCCAAGAAGATTTGCGAATCGAGCCGGGCCGTCATCGCCCTCGGGAAAACGGCCTTTTACGCGCAGTACGGTTTGGACCAGCACGACGCGTACGGCTACGCCAAGGAAGTCATGACCATGAATGCGCTGGCGGCCGACGCTCAGGAAGGGATGGCGGCATTCCTGGAAAGACGGCCTCCGCGCTGGGGTTCCCGGCCTGAAAAAAAATCTGTGGATGACGGCAGGGGGGAAGGCTCGCGCGCGGAATCGTGATTTCTCTCCCGCGCGGGCTAGTGGGCCCCGGCGGTGCAGAATGTAAAAACGTCGCCCACACCCGGTATGCGGGCAACCGCATACGCGACGACAGTGAGGGCTCGCTTCTGGCGGGCCTTCCTGTTTTTTGAAGCGAATGCGCGCAAGCGTGAACCGTCTCGATCCGCGAACGCGCTTTGCGGCCTTGATTCTTTTGATCGCGCTGCTCGCTTGCGCGGTCGTGGCGTTCGAACGCGCCCGCATCGAGTCGGCGACGCGCCGCGTCGAGCTGACGATGGATTACAACGACTTTCTGTCGCTGGCGCGCTCGTACAATTACAATCCCGCGGATTTCTTGGTCGAGATGCGGCGCGCAGGTTTGACCTCGCTGGCGCTCACCGAAGAACTCGGATCCAACGTCGGCAGCTCCAATAATGCCATCGCGCTCCCGGGGCCGGCGCTGGCGGCCCAAGCCCATGTCGGCGGAATCGCCGATCCCACGCTGCTTGCGCTGATACGGGCGGGAAAAGTGCGCGCGGATGAAGTCTATCTGCTCGTTTTCGACACGCCGACCTACCTGCGGTACCGCCAGCAGCTTCCGCTGCACTTCGAAACGAAGAGCATTCGCGTCTTGCACGCCGTCAAACCGTACGTTATCGCGCTGCGTTCACAGATCGACTATTTCAACACGACGGGCCTCGGCATTCCGTCGGATCAAGTCGCGCTCGCGCGCCGGTTGAATCTGCTGATCGATCCGCGCTTTCAAAATGACGAACGCTTCAGTCTGCCGCAGATTGCGCGCGAGTTTGCCTATACCGGCGCCGGCAGCCGTTTGGCGACGGTCGTCTTCTTCGGGCTGCGCAATCAGGTGATGGGATTTCCCGATCACGTGAAAGACATGGCGCAGCTTTTTTCGCAAAAACCGTACCGCGCGCTGAATTTCGGCGAGATCGAAACCTACGACCCCAGCCAGGTGCAGAAGGGGAGCAGCGAGCTTGCGTCGCTTATTCCGGGACGTACCGTGCGCGTCGAGGCGATCAACAAAGTCGAGCTCGACAAGCTTCTTTTGCCCGAGATCGTCGCGCGCTACGAGCTCGGCGTGCGCGAACGCAACGTGCGCGTCGTGTACTTGCGTCCTTTCGCCCATCAATACAACGGCCTCTCGATCGAAAAAACCAACGTCGAAATGGTGCGCGAGATCGCCGGTGACCTGGCGGCGCGGGGATTTAAGCCGGGCCGCGCCGCGCCGATTCCGCTCTACCGCGGAAACAACCGCATCTTGGTCGGACTGGCGGCCCTGGCCGTGCCGTCGATCTTCTTATTGTTGCTTGGCTTTTACGGCTGGTATCGTCCGGTGTGGGCGATCCTGGCCTACGCCGCCACGGTGCTGCTCTACGTGGGCGGCAGCCTTTCGCATCACGATTTGCTCGCGCGTTCGATCATCGCGCTGAGCGGCGGCCTGCTCTTTGCGGCGGCGGGTTTCTCAGTGTTGAGCCGCGCGTTTTTGCAGGCGCCGGCAGCGACGAC
Organism: Vulcanimicrobiota bacterium; assembly: GCA_013036105.1. Lineage (GTDB taxonomy): Bacteria > Vulcanimicrobiota > Vulcanimicrobiia > Vulcanimicrobiales > Vulcanimicrobiaceae > Rubrimentiphilum. Next base: position 13,510 of record JAAXCX010000023.1, on the reverse strand, counting down.
GGGACGGCAGATCCGGCGCAGCGTAGCGTGGACGCTCGTCGCCACGGGCATTACGCTGCTTGGCGCGCTCGTCGTGATCGGCGTGATGAGCTCGCCGCTGGTCATGGAAGAAGTCGAACCGTTCCGCGGCGTGAAACTGCTGCTCGCGCTGCCGCCGCTGATTGCGCTCGCGCTCTATCTGTTCACCGGCAAATTCGATCAGCAGCAACGTGACGCGCGCGAAACACTGACGGAGCCGATCCGTATCTATCAGCTCATCGCAGCCGGAATTGTGCTTGGGGTGGGAGCGCTCGTACTGCTGCGCAGCGGCAACCAGAGCGACATCTCGCCGTCGCCGTTTGAACTGGCGCTGCGGCACAATCTGACGTCGCTGCTGGCGGTGCGTCCGCGCTTCAAAGAGTTCGTGATCGGGTTTCCGGCGCTGATGCTGATGCCCGCGCTGCGCATCCCGCACCGGCGCTGGCTCGGCGTTCTGCTCGCGCTGGCCATCGGCATAGGGCTGGGCGACGTTATCGACACATTCTCGCATCTGCACACCGAACTGCTCGTCTCGGTTCTGCGCATTTTCAACGGATTCGTGCTCGGCGCGATCATTGGGATCGTGGCCATCCTCATCTATCGCGCGTTCGCATTCCGCCGCTAACTTTGTGCGGCTGTTACTCAGCGGATACTATGGTTTTGGAAACCTCGGCGACGAAGCGCTGCTTTCGGTGATCGTCTCGCAGCTGCGCACTCGCCACCCCTATGCCGAAATCGACGTCTTGAGCGCCAAGCCTGAAATGACGGCGCACGAACTGCGCGTGGACGCGACGCCGCGCTGGGATTCCAAGGCGGTGCGCGCGTCGATCGAGCGTGCCGACGTCGTGCTCTCCGGCGGTGGGGGCTTGCTGCAAAATGCGACCAGCTTGCGCAGCCTCATCTATTACACCGGCATCATTCGGGCCGCCGTGCGGGCGCGCCGGACGACGATGATCTTCGCACAGTCGATCGGTCCGCTCGACTTTTGGGGAAGAACCGTCGTGCGCGAAACCTGCAAAGGGATTGCCGGCGCGACCGTCCGCGACGACCGGTCGCGCGAATTGCTTAGCTCGCTGCTTCCGGGCGTGCGCGTGGAGCGGACCGCCGATCCGGCATTTCTCTTCGAAACGTCCGAGAGTGAAGGCGACTTTGCCGCCGACGGTTTGGGACCGCAAAGCGACCCGCTGGCGATTATCAGCGTGCGCAAAGCCAACGGTTTGAAAGATCGCATCGACCTGCTCGCGCGAGCCGTGGATCGATTGAGCGAACAGCACGGCTTGCGCGTTGCGTTCCTGCCCCTGGGCGGCGCGTCCGATGCCGAGGTTTCAACGACGATCATTCGCAAGTGCCGCACGCCCGCGGTGCTGCTTCCCGAAGCGCCGCTCGGACGCGCTGCAAACATTATCGGCCGCGCCAAAGTTGTGATCGGTATGCGGCTGCACTCACTCATTCTGGCGGCTCGCCAGGGCGTTCCGTTTCTAGCGATTCCTTACGATCCGAAGGTCACGGCTTTTTGCGCCGATCTGGCCTATCCGTTGCCGCCGCTCTTTTCATTGGAGACTCCGGAAACGAAGCCGGCTCCCGAAGCGATCGATTCGGCCATCGACGATCTGTGGAACTCGCGCGACTCGCTGCGCGACTATTTGCTGGCCGCGCGCGAGCCGCTCGAGCGGCTGGCGCTGCGCAATTTTGAAGTGCTCGACGAGCTGATCGCGCAAGGACCTGCGCGTGAGTAATCCGCCCGAACGCGATTACCGCGATACGCTCAACCTGCCGAAGACCGGCTTTCCGATGAAGGCGGATCTCCCGAAGCGGGAACCGGATCGCGTCGCCTGGTGGGAAGAACGGCGCACCTACGAGCGGCGTCTCGAGCGTAATGCGCGCAACGCTCCGTGGATTTTGCACGACGGTCCGCCGTACGCCAACGGCGAGCTGCACATGGGCCATTTCTTGAACATGGTCCTTAAAGACATCTTCGTGAAGATCGCGCTGATCGATTCGCGCTGGGCGAAATTCGTGCCGGGCTGGGATATGCACGGCTTGCCGATCGAGCTCGAGACGCTCAAGCATTTGAAGATCAAAGATTTTCACGACGTCGATCCGGTCGAACTGCGCGAGAAATGCAAGGAGCGCGCCCTCTACTGGCTCGACCGCCAGCGCGAAGTGCGCATGCGTATGGGCAACTTCGGCGACTGGCAGCATCCCTACCGCACGATCGATCCCGAGTTTGAGGCGACCATCGTAGAGACACTGGGCACGCTTGCGTCGAAAAATCAGATCTACAAAGGGTTGCGCTCGACGCTCTGGTGCATCCACGACGAAACCGCGCTGGCCGAAGCGGAGATCGAATACAAGCCGCGCGTCTCACCATCGGTCACGGTGCGTTTTACCGCAAACGACGCGCAGCGCGCAGCGCTTCTCGATGTCATGGTGAGCTTGTCGAACCACCCCGAGCAACGCACCGAAGGTGCGTCGGCCGAGGGGCCGTCGAGGGTTTCCGTCCTCATCTGGACCACCACTCCGTGGACGCTTCCCGCAAATGCGGGGATCGCGCTGCGCCCCGATGCGGAGTATGGTTTATACGCCGTCGGCGATGAGTTCGTGATCGTTGCGGATGCACTCGCCGAAAAAACGTTCGGCGAACGCTTTGCCGGCGCGCGCAGAATCGGCGGTGCGAAGGGAAGCGCGTTGGAAGGATTGGCGGTTCGCCATCCGTTCATGGATCGCGACTCGCCGATCGTGCTGGCCGATTACGTTGACATGGAAACCGGAACCGGAGCGGTGCACACGGCGCCGGGGCACGGTGCCGACGACTTCGAGACCGGCGTGAAATACAACTTGCCGATCGTCAATCCGGTCAACGCGGGCGGCGTTTTCACCAGTGAGGCGGGGCCGTACGCCGGCATGCACATTTGGAAAGCGAATCCGAAGATCGTCGAGGATTTGCGCGCGAGCGGCGCGCTGTTCGACTATGCCGACTTCGAACACAGCTATCCGCACTGCTGGCGCTGTCACAACCCCGTGATCTTCCGCGCGACCGCGCAGTGGTTCATCGCGATGGATCAAAACCGGCTGCGCGCGCGCACGATCGAAAATATCCGCAGCGTGAAGTGGACGCCCGCGTGGGGGCAAGAACGCATCGCGCAGATGCTCGAGACGCACCCTGAGTGGTGTATTTCGCGTCAGCGCACCTGGGGAACGCCGATTCCGGCGGTAGTCTGCAAAACGTGCGGCGAGTCGATTCTCGATCCCGAAATCGCCCGGATTACCGCCGGCGTTTTTCGCGAACGCGGCGCGAATGCGTGGTGGATCGACCCGGTCGAAAAGTTTTTGCCGCCGGACTTTCTCTGCCCGAAGTGCCGCGGCACGAGCTTCGAAAAAGAAAAAAATATCGTCGACATCTGGTTCGAATCGGGCGTGACGCACTTAGCGGTGCTCGGGAAGAACGGCCTGCCGTGGCCGTCCGACCTGGTGCTCGAAGGCGGCGATCAGTACCGCGGCTGGTTCCGCAGTTCGATCGTGACGGCCACCGCCATAAAAGGCGTCGCGCCGTACAAACACGTGGTGAAGAACGGCTGGGTCAACGACGAAAGCGGCCGTCCGATGAGCAAGTCGCTCGGCACGGGCATTGACGCGCAGGAAGCGATGCACAAATGGGGCGCCGACGTGCTGCGCTTATGGGCTGCGTCGGTCGAGTTTGTTGACGACGTGCGTTTCGGGCCGCATGTCATCGAGCAGGTCAGCCGTGTCTACCGCAACATCCGCAACCGCCTGCGCTTCATGGTCAGCAATCTCGGCGACGTGAATCCGGCCGATCTCATCGCGCGTGAAAACATGGAACCGTTCGATGCGCTGGCTTGCGAACAAGTCGATCGCTGGACGGTAAACGTCCTCGCGTCGCTGCGCGACTATGACCTGCACGGCGCTTATTTGGAGATCGTTCGATTCGAAGGCGACGATCTGTCCAGTTTTTATTTCGACGCGCTGAAAGACCGGCTCTATTCCAGCGCCGCCGGAGCGTCACGCCGGCGCAGCGCGCAGAGCGCACTGTTCTATATCTTGCAACGCGTGCTGGCGGTGCTGGCGCCGCTCCTCTCTTTCACAGCCGAAGAGGCGTGGCAGGCGGTGCCGGCGGAGCTGCGCGGCAGCGAGAGTGTTTTCGATCTGTCATTCGACGCGCAGCATCCGGCCGGCGAGAATTCCGTTGCACTGTGGCAGCTGCTCAAAGAGTTGCGTCAGCAAGTGGCCGCAAACGAGTCGCCGCGCGATTTTGAGGCCGACGCGGGCAGTGTGGTGGTTCCCGCGGCGATGCTGAACGGCGTCATGGCCCTGGGCGGCGGACTGCGCGAAGCGCTTGTGGTTTCCAATGTCGAGCGCGTCTCGGGTGACGGCGAGGAGCGCCGCGTCTATCTGCAGCCCGCTAAGGGCTCCAAGTGCAGACGCTGCTGGAAATACTTGCCGCTGGGGACCGATTCGCAACATCCGTCGCTCTGCGCGCCCTGCGCCGAAACGGTAAACGCGCTGCAGTAGTACGGCGACGGGTGGTTATGGGGCGCGGGGATCACCATAGGGTATAAGGCTGCAGTTCGGAGGTGCAATTGTGCGAAAACTCGCTCCCCTGCTTCTCGTTTTAGCCGCGCTCGGCGCGTGCGCGAGTAATTCGTCGGGTACAAAGAGCGCGCCGGCCGCGGCGAAAGTCAGCGTTACCGCCAACGGGCGCATGATTTTTCTGACGGGTAAAGACAGCCAAGGCTTTCGCATCAATGCACAGCATCCGCCGCTGCGCGCGTCGTGTGCGGCATGCCACGGCGCCAACGGTGCCGGCGGCGTGCATCTGCCCGGCGGTGCCGTCAGCGCCGACTTGCGGCAAAAGGCGCTCGCCGCCGTCAAGCCGGCCTACACGCTCCAAAGTTTGGAGCGCGCCATTTCCACAGGCGTTGATAACCAGGGCAAATCACTAAACCCGGTCATGCCGCGATGGAAGATGACGCCGCGCGACCTTCACGACGTTGCGGAGTTTGTCCGAACGCTGAAATAGCGCGGCTCATAGTGTCATCCTGAGCCCGTCGATGTCATCCTGAGCCTGTCGAAGGACCCCGAGCAGCGCGTCGATAGACGCGCAAGTCGAGGGGCGACCCTTTCCAATGTGAAATCTCGTCGCAGAGGACAGACGTGCGAAAACATCACGTCTACATGCTGCAATGCTCCGACGGCAGCTTCTATATCGGTATAACGAACAACTTGGATTTACGAGTTTGGCAACACAACGAAGGTACCGATACCCACTGTTATACGTATCTGCGGCGCCCCGCGACTCTGGTCTACTCCACCGAGTTTGCCGATCCGAACAGCGCCATAGCTTGGGAAAAGAAACTCAAGAGCTGACTCGCTACGCTCGCTCAGGGTCCTTCGACTCCGCATTTCGCTGAAGGCGAAATGCTCCGCTCGGGATGACAGTCAGCCGAACCGAACCGAAAGCATAGAAATGGAACCGCCGTCCATTCCCGTGACGGGAAATGAAACCTCGTCGGCAGCGCGGCGCATGCCGGCTATATAGAGAAGCGGCAGATAGTGGTCGGGCGTCGGCGCCGAAAGCAGCGCGTCGCGGCCGAGCGACTCGTAGTCGACCAGCGGCATCATGTCGCCGGAACTCAGCAACTCGCGAACACGCGCGTCGAACCGCACCGCCCAATCGAACGGCTCGGCGGGATGACGTCCCCAAGCGTAAGCATGCAAGTTATGCACCACGTTACCGCTGCCGATGACCAACACGTTCTCGTCGCGCAGGGGCGCCAGCAGCTTGCCGGTTTCGAAATGAAACTCCGGCGGCTTGGTTTCGTCGATGCTCAGTTGCACCACCGGAACGTCGGCCTGCGGAAACACATGCGCGAGCACGGACCACGCGCCGTGATCCAATCCCCACTCTTGATCTATGCCGGCATCGAGCGGCGCGAGCAGTTCACGTACGCGCGCCGCGAGCGCCGGATCGCCGGGCGCCGGATAGGAAAACTCGAAGAGCTCGCGCGGAAAACCGCCGAAATCGTGAATCGTGCGCGGTGACGGCATCCCCGTGAGCGCGGTATATGGCGCGTACCAGTGGGCCGACACACAAAGAATCGCCTTCGGACGCGGCAGCTCTGCGCCGATCGTGTTCCACGCTCGCGTGTAGGCATTTTGCGTGAGTGCGTTCATCGGATTGCCGTGCCCGAAAAACATCGCCGGCATGCTCATACGTGCAGAACGCTATCGCGAAACTCTTGCCAGCTCCCTGCCTCGATCGCCGTGCGCGCGTCACGCATGAGGTCGTTGAGCACGTACACGTTGTGATACGAAAGCAAGCGAGGGCCGAGCATCTCATTGGAGCGGAAGAGATGCGCCAAGTACGCGCGCGTGAATGTCTTGCAGACGAAGCAGCCGCATTGCGCGTCGACCGGCGCGAAATCGTGCACGTAGGCGGCGTTGCGAATGGCGAATTCACCGGTACGCGTCATCGCGCGTCCCGTGCGGCCGCAGCGGGTCGGATAAACGCAGTCGAACATGTCGATCCCGCAATCGACCGCCGTAATGACGTCGCGCACTGTGCCGACGCCCATGAGATAGCGCGGCTTGTTTTCGGGCAATAGCTCGGCGCAGTAGCGCGCGAGTTCGTACATCTCGGCGCGTGATTCACCAACGGAGAGCCCGCCGATAGCGTAGCCCGGAAAGTCGAGCGCGACAATCGCTTTGGCACTTTGCGCCCGCATTTTGCGATCCAGGCCGCCCTGCATGATGGCAAAGACCGAGGTTTCGTCGCGGCTGCGCGCTCGCGCGCTGCGCTCGGCCCATGCGGTGGTCAGCTCGACCGATCGGCGCAGCGTTTCGGGCTCGGCCGGCAACTGCACGCACACGTCGAGAACCATGGCGACGTCCACGCCGATTGTTTCTTGGAAAGCGATCACGTTTTCGGGGGTAAAGCGCAGGCGGCTGCCGTCGAGATGCGATGCGAACGTCACCCCGTCGTCGTCGAGTTCGCGCAATGCTTGCAAACTGAAGACTTGAAATCCGCCGCTGTCGGTGAGAATCGGGCCGTCCCACGCCATGAATTGATGCAGACCGCCCGCAGCGACGAGCACGTCCAATCCCGGACGCAGCCACAAGTGATATGTATTCGCGAGAATGATCTGCGAATGCGCCGCGCGCAAATCGTCCGGCGTCAAGCCCTTCACGGTGCCCGCCGTACCGACAGGCATGAACGCGGGCGTTTCCACGGCGCCATGCACCAAATTCAACGATCCGCGCCGCGCGGCGCCATCAGTTTGTTTTAGGCTGAAGGCCCCTCGACTTGCGCGTCTATCGACGCGCTGCTCGGGGTCGTTCGACAGGCTCACGATGACACTATCATTACGGCGACCCTATTGTCACGATGACAGAATGCGTTTTGCCGCTTCGTACTCGGGCGGTGGCGCGGCTTCGAACTGCATCTGCTCGCGCGAGCGCGGATGAAGAAAACCTAAACGCCATGCGTGCAGCGCTTGGCCGGGAAGATCGAAACGCGGATCGGTTCGCCCGTACACGTGATCGTTGACCAGCGGGAAACCGAGCGCCGCCATGTGCACGCGAATTTGGTGCGTGCGGCCGGTCTCGAGGCGGAAAGCCAGCTCCGCGGCATCGTGCAAGCGTTCGCGTATTGTGTAGTGGGTGACGGCAGGTTTGCCGCCCGACGTGATGGCGTATTTCAGGCGGTTGTGCGGATCGCGTCCGATGGCGCCGTTGATCGTTCCCTTCGGTTGCGCGGGAATACCGACGGTTAGTCCGAGGTATTCGCGCGAGATGTGGCGCGCCTTCATGCCTTTGGAAAGAAAACTCAGCGCCTCGGCGTTTTTCGCAACGAGCAGCAAACCCGACGTGTCGCGATCCAAGCGGTGCACCAAACCCGGGCGCAAAGCGCCCTGTCCTGAGTGAGTCGAAGGACGCGGAAGCGATCCGACATGCCCTAATAGCGCATTGACGAGCGTACCGCTTGTCGCCCCATGCGCCGGATGCGTCACCATTCCGGCCGGCTTATCGATCACGATGACGTCGTCGTCTTCATAAACGACCGGGACGTCAATCGCTTCGGCTTCGACGACCAGCGGTGCGCGCGGCTGTACTTCACAATCGATCGTGTCGCCTTCGGAAAGAACGAAACTTCCTTTGACAGCCTCGCCGTTCACGCGCAGGTCGCCGATGGCGGCCGCTTGCGCTATCAGCGAGCGCGGAAATCCGGCGCGGTGCGCGACGACCAGATCGGCGCGCTTGCCGGCGTCGTCAGACGCGACGGCGAGGTGAAACACGCGGGTTGGTCAGACTTGCGAGTATCAGAAGAATGACGCCGATCGTAATGCATGAGTCGGCGACGTCGAAAATGTTCGGCCAAATCTTGTAGAAGTCGATGAAGTCGATGACGTAGCGGTAGTGCAGGCGGTCGACGATGTTGCCGATCGCGCCGCCCAAGATCATGCCGAAAGCGATGCGCACCGTTCGCGAGGTGCGCGCCTGATCGCGAAACGAGAACCAAAAGATCGCGAGCACAACCGCCGCCATCGCGATGAGCAGCACCGGTGAGTCCCCGAAGAGTCCGAACGCGCCGTGCTGATTCTGCTCGTAGGTCCATCGCAGCAAACCCGGGATGACCAGCCGGCTTTCGCCCGGCATAAAATGCGTCGCGATGTAGCGTTTGCTGAGCTGATCCGCCGCAACGACGAGCGCCGCGACCAGGAACAACTGCAGCGAATCAGATCTTTGGCGTCGGAACATATTGATACAACTTGCCCGCGATGATGAGGAATTTGTCGGTGAGCAGCACGACGCCCACGAAGATCATGAAGACGCCGGCGACAATCTCGACGATTCTCAAAGAACGCTTCATGCGGTTGAGAACCGGAAGCACCGCGCCGAATGCGAGAGCTAAGGCAATGAACGGCACCGCTAAACCCATCGAATAGATGAACAGCAGCCATGCGCCCTGCGCCGCTCCGCCCGCTTGGGACGCGATCGCCAGGATCGCCGCAAGGATCGGTCCGATGCACGGCGACCATCCTGCCGCAAATGCGACGCCCACAACGCCGGACATGAAAAGGGAACGCTTCTTGGGCTGCAGATGCAAGCGTTTGTCCATGGCCAGGAACTTGAAACGGAAGACGCCGATCATCTGCAGGCCTAAGAGGATGATGATCGCGCCGCCGATTTGCGCGATGATATGCCGGTTCGTTTTGAACAGCATTCCAACCGCGCTGGCAGACGCTCCCAAGGCAACGAAAACGATCGTGAAGCCGATTATGAATGCGACTGCGTGCGCGATAACGCGCGCTCGCACCGGAGCGGCCGTGCTGTTTTGCAGTTCCTCTATCGAGGAGCCCGTCAGAAACGAAAGATACGCCGGAACCAGCGGAAGGACGCAGGGAGAAATGAAGGAAACGAGGCCCGCCAGGAACGCAATCCCGGCCCCGACGTGCGTGGTCACGCCAGCTTCATTTGACAGGACCGCTCTTGAATCATTGGTTCACGTATCCCAACATCGATCCGATTGCCATTCACGTCTGGCGCATTAGCATTCATTGGTACGGCATATCGTATTTGATTGGGTTTGCGGCGGTCTATTTCTGGATGAGCCGTCCGGCAGGCATGCGCCGCCTCGGGTTGACCCGCGATCAGATTCAGGACTTTCTCGTCTACGCGCTGGTCGGCGTGCTGGTCGGCGGACGGACGTTCTTCGTCATCAACGATATCATCAGCAAGCACAACCTTTCGTCTTATCTCAGCAATCCAATCAATTTTATCGCGATTTGGAATGGCGGGATGGCTTTCCATGGCGCGATGATCGCGACCATCGTGGCAACCGTTCTTTTCCTGCGCAAACATCCTGGTCTGACGTTCAGCGTGCTGGGCGACGAAATGGTCGTGCTCTTGCCGGTCGGCATCGCGCTGACGCGTTTCGTTAACTTCATCAACGACGAATTGTGGGGCGACGTCTGCAAACCGGATCGGCCGTGGTGCATGGTGCCCGGCCCGAACGCCGACATACCGCTGCAGAACCGCGGGCTGCCGCTGCATCCGTCGCAACTCTATGAAGCGGTTCTCGATGCGTTGACGCTCCCGGTTTTGCTCTTCATTTATAAGCGGCGTCCGCCCGACGGCGTCGTCGCCTGGAGTTGGTTCACACTCTACGGCATTACCCGGTCGATCGCCGAAATTTGGCGGCAGGCAGATTTTTCGTGGCACGGCATCACCGGCGGTCAACTCTACGCGCTGCCGATGATCGCGATCGGCGCGATCATGCTGTACGTGTGCATACGCCGGGGGGTTCGCACCGACGCTGCGCGCGCCGCATGATTGCCGAGCGCTGGGCGCAGCTGCGGGCGGAGATTCCGGCGCACGTTGCGATCGTCGCCGCCACGAAATCGCAGCCGGCAAGCGTGCTGGAGGAAGCGCTCGCGGCCGGCGTGCGCGATATCGGCGAGAACTATCTTCAGGAGGCGCGCGCGAAGTTTGAGGCCGTGCGCGGAGGGCCGGCGTTCACCAAACACTTCATCGGACACGTGCAAAGCAACAAAGCCAAAGCAATCGTCGAGACGTTCGACGTGGTGCAGAGCGTCGACCGCATCGAAGCGGGGCTTGCGCTCGCGAAGGCTGCGGCGGTGGCAGGCAAGCGGCTCCGGGTCCTGATCCAGTTGAATATTTCTCCCAACGAACGTTTCGGCGTTCGTCCGCAGGAGGCGCCCGAGCTCGCGCGTGCGCTGCGGCAAGAGGCGAGCTTGGCCGTTGACGGCGTGATGGCAATCGGCCCGCTGGGCGCATCGCGTTCGGAGACGGCGCGCGCGTTCGAAGTCGCGGCCGGCGTCTTCGGGGCCGTCGGCGGCACGGTGCTCTCACTGGGAATGTCGGGCGATTGGCGCGAGGCGTTGCGCGCCGGCTCGACGATGGTGCGGCTGGGCAGCGTTTTATTCGGCCCGCGAGCGGCGTCCGCGCGGGTCTAGCCGCCGGGCCGTCGAAGTTTGAGAGCTAAAGTGAGGCTGACATGAGCATGTTTACCAGGATCGGCTCGTTCTTTTCGATGAGCGACGAAGATGACGAACTGTATGCGGAAGAAGGCTCGCGCAACGTCGTCCCGCTGAGCGGCGTTTCCCGCCGCGGCGGCACCGAAGTCAGCGTCTATGCGCCGCGCGCGTTCGGCGACGTCACCGAAATCGCCGACGCCTTGCGCAACCGCCAAGTCGTGATCGTCAATCTCCAAAATGCCGACCGCTCGCTGCTGCAGCGCGTCGTCGACTTTACTTCCGGCGTCGCTTATACGATCGACGGCAAGATCCAAAAACTGGCCGAAGCGATTTACCTGATCGTCCCTGCGGGCGTCGTGGTCAACTCGCAAGGACTGCGTGAATCCATGATGGCTGACGGTTCCCTCGACTTTCTTTCCAATAGAGGATGAGCATGCAAAGAATCACGCCTGTCGACATCCAGCATAAGACCTTTAAAAAGGCGCTGCAAGGATACGACCGCGCGGAAGTCGATCAATTTTTAGACGAAGTGATCGAGACGCTTGAAGACGATGCGCAGCACCGCGCCGCGCTCGAAGCGGAGATTGCCGACCTCAAAGAACGGATCAGCCACTTCAAAGCAATGGAAGAGTCGCTGCAAAATACGCTGCTGCTGGCGCAGCGCACCGCCGACGAAGTCAAAGCGTCCGCGCACAAAGAGGCCGATCTGATCAAAGAGCAGGCGCGGATCTCGGCCGAGCGTGAGATTTCGACCTTCACCGACGCCGCCGCCGACGCGCGGCGCGAACACCAGCGCGCCAACGAAGCCGCCGAGAAGGCGCGCAGCGAGCTACGCAGCTTGCTGATGACGCACATCGCGCTGTTGGAAAGAACGCCTGCGCAAGGGAACGGCGAGACGCCGCAGGCGGCCGAACCGCCCAAAGCGCCCGGCGAAAGCTCGGAGACTGATCTGAGCGACACCAACCGCATCACCGTCTATTAGCACGATCGCCGTTCTTCCCGGCGACGGCATCGGTCCCGAAGTGACCGGCGCCGCGGTGCGGGTTCTTCAGAAAATACGACCCGACGCCGAATACGTCGAGGCCGGCGTGGGCGGCGCGGCATTGCGCGCGGGGAAGCCCGCGCTGCCGGAAGAAACGCGCGCGCTGTGCGACCGATCGGATGCGGTTCTTTTCGGTTCGGTCGGATTGCCGGAATACGACGGCAAACCGCTGGACGGACGGCCGGAGTACGCGCTCTTCCTGTTGCGGCGCGATTACGAACTCTATGCGAATCTGCGCCCGGTCCGCATATTCGGCGGGCTCGAAACCGCATCGAGTCTGAAGCCCGAACTGCTCAAAGGTCTCGATATGATCGTCGTGCGCGAATTAACCGGCGGCATTTATTTTGGAAAGCCCAAGGAGCAGCGCACCGGCGGCGACGGCGTGGAAGAAGCGGTCGACACGATGTTTTACCGCGCGCCGGAGATCGAGCGCATCGCGCGCGTCGCGTTCGAGCTGGCGTGCAAGCGGCGCAACCTCGTCACGTCGGTCGACAAACAAAACATCTTGGAGACGTCGCGCTTGTGGCGGCGGGTCGTCGATCGCATCGCTCCTGAGTATCCCGGCGTTCGCGTCGCCCACTTGCTCGTGGATAACGCCGCGATGCAGCTGGTGCGCCGGCCCGCCGAGTTCGACGTGCTGCTCACCGAGAACATGTTCGGCGACATTCTTTCCGATGAAGCCGCGATGCTGACCGGATCGATTGGAAATTTGCCGAGCGCGAGTCTGGGCACGAAAGGCACGCCCGGAAAACAGTTCGGGCTGTACGAACCGATCAGCGGCACCGCGCCCGATATCGCGGGACGCGGAATCGCCAACCCCACCGCGGCCATTCTTTCCGCGGCGATGCTGTTGCGGCACAGTTTGGCCGACGAAGCCGGCGCCGCGAAGATCGAAAGCGCGGTCGAGCGGACGTTTGCGGCTGGAGCGCGCACGCCGGATCTCGCACAGGCGGGCGAAACGGCGCTATCGAGCGCCGAGTTTACCGATCGCGTTCTAAACTTTTGCTGATTCGCTGAAGACGTCTTCGCCGAAATAGTTGCGGAAGCGTACGCGCAGCGTCGCGTGTTTGCCCGCGTTGTTGGATGTCCACGCGTCGCGCCAGCGCTTGAGCGCATCGGCTTCCATCCGCGCCTCGACCGGGTCGTCCATCTCGCTCATTGCTTCCGCATCGACGAAAACGTCGAGCGTCGTGCCCTTTGCATCGAAGCTGCTGATGACGGGCTTGTACTGCGCCTTGAGCGGCTCGACCGCGCGAAGTTCCGGCGCCGCAGCGGTATTGGCGGCGCCCTGGGGCGCGGGCTGCGAACATCCGGCCAGCATCAGCAGCACCAGCATCGCGCGAACGGCTTTCATCTTCCGGCCATCTTTCGTTCACGCCCGCCGTCTACCATGCGGGCCTGGATGGCATAGCATGGGCGGCGAGCGCGATGTCGG
>JAAXCX010000022.1 GCA_013036105.1 Vulcanimicrobiota bacterium | reverse complement strand
GTCGTCGGGCGTGAAGAACGCCGTGGATTTGTCGCCCAGAGCTCCGGCCATGCCGCGGATGGGGGCGTAGGTGAGAGCCGTCTCCGGCTGGTGCGTCGCGCTCTGCGCGCGAACGATCTCGGCCGCGATCTGCGCCACGTTTTCGTCGGCGCTGTTTCGCGCGCGCATCGCGGGAAGCGACGCGTCGGCTCCGCTGCGGGCCAACTCGGCGTTGAGCGCTTTGCGCGCCCCGTCGAGCATCGCCTGAATGTCAACCTTTGAATAGTAGGTCGTTGTCAGCAGCTCGTAGCTTTGCAGCAGGTCGCCCGACGCCAGGCCCTGGGGAGCCGCCCACAGGCTGCCCGGTACTGCGAAAAGGATGGCTGCGACAAAGGCGGCGCGCCTCATGAGGCCGTGTTTCATAGAGGCATAACGTTCGCCGGCGTCCGTCCGTTTGCATGGCAAGCGGGCGTTCGCGTTAGAGGAAGGTTAGCGTAAACTCGCGATCGCTTCCATGGCCTGCCGCTCGATGGTCGCCAGGTAGCGCCCCACCGTTTCGCGGGCCGGTCCGTCGTAGGCGATGCGGCCATTCTCCAGCCAGATCGCACGGTCGCACGCTTGGCGGATGAACTCGAGTTCGTGCGAGACCACGATCACCGTTACGTGCTCGTGCCAAAACTGATCGAGACGCCGTCGGCACTTCTGTTTGAAGTGCTCGTCACCGATGGAAAGCACTTCGTCGAGAATCAGGATGTCGGGCCGCACGTCAGTCGCGATCGCGAACCCCAGCCTCGCCGCCATGCCCGAAGAGAGCACTTTCACCGGCACCGAGCCGTAGTTCTGAAGCTCGGCAAACTGCAGCACGGCCGGCACCTTTTCGATCATCGCCTTGCGCGACGAACCGAGCAGCACACCGTAGAGGATGATGTTTTCGATCACCGGCAGTTCGGGGTCGAAGCCGGCGCCCAGTTCAAGCAGCGGAACGATGTTGCCGGTGACGCTTACCTCGCCGCTCGTCGGATACAGAATGCCGCAGATCGTTTTGAGCAGCGTCGATTTGCCTGCCCCGTTGGCGCCGATCAAGCCGACTTTCTCACCGCGCGCGATCTCGAGATCGATATCCGAAAGAACCGCTTTGCGCGTTTGTTTTTGGTGGCGCCCTTCCAAGATCGAAAAAATCTGATTCTTGAGATCGTAGGCGTATTCGTCACGCATCCAACGCTCGAGCGAGACGCCGTTGACGGTAACGACGGGATCGGGCATTACACGAAGTCCATGAACTTGCGGCGGTTCGCCGCGAAGACCAGCCATCCCAAAGCCAGGACGACGATCGCTTCCAGCGCCGCGATACCCATCAGCAGGAAATCGGGCGTGGCGCGCTCGAGCGCAATTTGCCGCAAACTCTCGATCACCGGATAGAGCGGATTGATCCATAAGAATGCGCGCACTTGTTCGGGAATGATCGCAACGGGATAAAAGATCGGCACCGTCAGCCACAGCAAGAACGTGACGAGCTCGTAGAGATAAGGAATGTCACGAAAGAAAACGTAGAGCGAACTGACGAAAAACGCGACGCCGGTAGTTAAGATGATGAGCGCCGTGATCGGCAGCAGCAGCAGCAGCACGTGATAGGGCGTACGCGAAATGAGCACGGTGATAATCGCAAGCGCCGGGACGATTCCCACGATCAGCTGAAACGACTGCGCGGCGATCATCGAAAGCGGAAAAATGACGGGCGGAAGTTTTATCTTGTTGAGCAGTAAGCCGCCGGACACAAGCGCGGGCAGCGCCGACGTGGTGGCTGCGGAAAAGAAATTGACGGCGACCAGGCCGATGAAAACCGCCAGCGCGTAGCGCAACGCCGACCCTTGATAATAACGCTGAAACGTCGCACTGAAAATGACCGAATAGACCGCGGTCATGATGATCGGATTGAGCAGCGACCAGTAGATCCCCAGCACCGAGCCGCGGTAGCGCACTTTGAGGTTGCGCAGCGTGAGGATGTGAACGAGTTCGTAAAACCGCGATCCGGCTGAAGCGGAAGGGTTTCCGGTCATAAAAGCGGATTCTCTGCGCTATGTCTTTATTCCGCGCCTGCATCTTGCTTTCACTCGCTGCGCTCGCCGCCTGCAGCGGATCGAACTCAACCGCGCCTGCGCCCGGAGCGACGAAAAGCGGACCGCTGGCCGGTAAAGTTGCCGACATCGTCGACGACACCAACGACCTTGCCTTGGGCAAAGGCTGGTACCTGTACGAAACGTTTGCCGGCCAAACGTTCCGCTGGGTCGACAACAACGCGCAAATCGTCGTGAAGAACCCGCGCTCGAACGTCAAGGACATTGCGCTCGAACTCGAAGCCGGACCGAGCTTAGGGACGAAAAAATTCACGCTGCAGATCGTGGAAAACGGAAAGACCGTCGGGTCTCTTCCCGTCGCCGGACATCAGTGGGTGGTCGCGAAGGTTCCGGTGCGTCCCGGATCGCCCGCGACGTTCACGTTACATGTGAACGGAGGCGGCAAAAAGACGTCCGATCCGCGCATCCTCAATTTCCGCGTCTTCACGATCGCCGACGCCGACATCGTCGATCCCGGCAGCGGCATCGCGCTGGGCGGAAACTGGGACATCGTCGAGCGGTACGCCGGACAAACGTTCCGCTGGGTAGACAACGATGCCGCGTTTACGGTGACGTCGAACGCTTCGAAACAGCAAAAAGTCCACATCGTCACGCTGCCCGGACCTGGAATGGGCGGACATCAGTTAGCGATTGCCGTTCGCAACGCCGCAGGAACCACGGTCGCGACGATCAATCCGGACAAAAAAGGGAACGCGACGTTTTCCATTCCGGTCAAGCCGGGCGCAAACAGTTTCTCGCTGCACGTCACGGGCGGCGGCAAAAAGACCGCGAGCGATCCGCGCACCCTGAATTTCCGGGTCTTTTCGCTAACCCCCGGGTAGCTGATAGCGCTCGCTGTACCCGATCTTCTCTAAGAGGTAGCAGAGGCGGCGCCGGTCTGCGCCCTCCGGCGTGAAGTAGCGGCTTGTTTCTATCGTAAACGTAACCGCGGCATCCCACAGGTTCTCGGGAACTGGAATGCTGAGTGTGAACGTCCCCTGCGCGAAGCTCTCGCGCGCGAAAACTTGGCGGCCGCTCCGCACGACGACCGATTGCCGCTCGATCGGTCCCGATGGAAGGGTCACCGTCAGTTCGATGTAGCGGCCGTCGCTGGGCGGAAGCATGAGATGCACGCGCGTCGAGGCCCAGCCGTCGGAATACAGTCCTTGCGAATGCGTGGCGGCCTGTCCGATCCAATGGTGCGACACGCGCAAAACACCGCGCTGGAGCTTGCGCGCGAGGCGCGGCCACCAGCCGAAAAGCGATCCGATCCGGCGGCACACGATCTTTTCATAGGTGTCCAACCCATAGATAAAATATGCCGGCGGATACCGGTAGGAACTTTGCGCGCGCAGAATGCGCGCGATTTCGCGAAACCGTTGCGCGCCGCCGGCGGAGGTTTTGGCTTGCGGATATTCCCGGATGCAGCCCATGAATTGCGGGACATATCCCATGACGTAACGCTTGCCGGTGCGCATCAAGATATCCCAATCCAGTCCGTAATGCAGGTCGAGATCGAAATATCCGATTGTATCGAAAACCGAGCGCCGCCAAAACACGGTTTGCTGTAAAATGTAATCGGAGACGTTGACGAGTTTCCACAGATTGTACACTTCGGTGACCTCGAAACGCGCGATGATGTTGCCGTCCGCGTCGATCCTGTACCCTTCACCGTAAACCGCGCCATACTCCGGATTCTCTTGCAGCGCCGCGACCGCCGCGCTTACCGCTCCCGGCAAAAAGATATCGTCAGAGTTGAGGTAGGCGACGATCGAGCCGCCGGCCATTTGAAAACCCTTGTTGATTGCGTCGCCCTGTCCGCGATCTTTTTCGGAAACAAACGTCAGGCGATCGCTGTAGGGCGCGACCACCGCGCTCGTCCCGTCGGTCGAACCGCCGTCGAAGATAATATACTCGATGTTCGGATAATCTTGGGAGAGAACGCTCTCGATCGTTGCTTTGATAAACCTGGCCTGATTGAAGGACGGTGTAACGACCGTCACGAGCGGAAGCGTTTGGGTTTCCATCATCGGCGGCGAAACAGCGCTTTACCGGCGGTGCGGTGCGCCAGCCAGTCGGTAAAAAACGTTCCAGGCCGGCCGCGATTGATCCAGATCCCTGCGATGAGAGCGAGCGCAGCCGCCGCGGCCGTATGTCGCGGTTTTGTGAAGAATTGATCTCGCCGCTCGACCAGGTAGCTCGCGTAACCTTGCACCCATTCGTAAGGAACGTAGCCGTAGTGCGATCTGAGCATCGCAAAAACTTCGTTGTAGAAAGCGCGGCGATCGGAGACGGATTTGGAGCCGGCGTGAACGCGCGACCGGGCGAGGAACGGTTCGATTCGCACGAACGAACCGACCGCCGCCAGGCGAAGCCAAAGATCATAATCGAGCACGTAATGCAGTGCCGGATTCATCGCGCCCACGCGTTCGAAAGCCGTACGCCTCACAAACGCGGCCGGCTGGCAGATATAGCAGCTGCGCGCCAGGGATGCGCGATCGAATTCCTGCGTCGGATACGGCGCGATCGTCGATCCGCTTTCGGCTACGTGGTACGCGTTGCCGTAAACGACGGCTGCCCCGGGGTGCGCCGCAAAGGCCCGAACGGCTTGACCGACCGCGTGCGGCAAATAGGCGTCGTCGGCGTTCAGAAATGCGACGATGTCACCCTGCGCTCCAGACAAGCCCCGGTTGATCGCCTGAGCTTGCCCGAAGTCGGGCGCGGAGTGGATTCTCGCGACGCGATCCCGGTAACGCTCGAGAATCGCCGGAGTACCGTCGGTCGATCCCCCGTCCATGACGATGTACTCAATGTTGGGATAATCTTGGGCCAGCACGCTTTCGATGCATTCGCGCAAAAACGGCGCAGAATTAAACGACGGCGTGACGATGCTGACCAGGGGCTGCGAAGCGTCGGTCAACTTTCGTCGGTTTTTTCGCGCAGCAGGGACGTCACTTCCGATAGCATGACCGCCCGCCGGTCCGCCTCGGCGGTAACTGCGCGTAGGCCTTCGTCGGTCTCTTTGAGCGCCACCAACCGCTCCTCGGCCACTCGCTCAAGTTGCGCGATGCGGCGGTCCCGCTCTTCTACCGCCGCAGTGAGCTCGAAAATAAGCTTCTCACGTTCCTGGGCGGTCGCGTGCATCTCTTGGAAATTTTTCGCGTTTGCTTCGAGTTCGGTCACGCGTGCCCCGTGTTTTTCCAAGGCGGCCGAGAGTTCTTCAATTTTTTGACCACGCACATCGGCAGCTTCCTGCAGCCTCCTGGCACGCGCGTCTGTCTCTTCGAGCGCGGCCCGAAGCTCCGAAATGACGCGCTCGCAATCTTGGACGACGGAATAAATATCATGCATTGCCGTGACGGCCGCTTGGAGCTCTTGCAGTTTTTGCAGGCGCGCGTCAGCCGCTTCCTGCAGCACGTTCGCACGCCGGTTCGTCTCTTCCAGCGCCGCCGATAACTCAGCGATCACGCGTTCGCGCGCTTCGGCGGCGGATCGCGTATCTTCGAGCGCTTCGGAGCGCGTCGCTAATTCAGCGAGGCGCGCGTTGCGTTCCGTCACGGCTTCCTGCAACTGTTTGGCATGGCCGTCGCGCTCGGCCAGCGCGGCTTTGAGTTCGGCGATGACGAGTTCGCGAGCCTCGGCAGCTTTGCGAAAGACCTCGAACGACTGAAGCGTTGCGGTCAGCTCTTGTATTTTTTGCTCGCGCAGGTCGGCGGCATCTTGAAGGGCCTTCGCCCGATGGTCGCGGTCATCGAGCGCCGCGGTGAGCTCTTCTAAGGCCTGCCCTCGCTCTTGCGCTGCTTGCCGAACCGCACGCAGTTCTTTCTCTTGCGCGACCATGTTCTTCAAACGTGCGTCGCGCGCCGAGAGCGCGGCTCTGAGTTCGGCTACTTCCCGGACGAGGTCGGATTGCTCCACATCCGCACCCTTCGGCATCGACCCTCTAGGCGCTTACCGCCGAGAGCCCCTTGTACCAGGCTATCGTCGCATCCAGGCCGCGACGCAGCGGCGTCTCGGCACGGAATCCGAAGTATCGTTCGGCCCGGGTCGTATCGAGCTTGCGCCGCGGCTGCCCGTTCGGCTTGCTCGCATCCCAGACGATCTTGCCCTGAAACTCACAGAGCTGGGCGACCAATTCCGCAAGATCTTTGATGGAGATCTCTTCGCCGCTGCCCAAGTTGACGGGCGCCGCGCCTTCATACCGCTGCGCAGCCTTGACAATGCCTTTGGCCGCATCTTCAACGTATAAGAATTCGCGCGTCGGCGAACCGTCTCCCCAGCAGACGATCTCGCTCTTCTTGCGAGCCTTGGCTTCGAGCATGTTGCGGATCATCGCGGGAATAACGTGCGACGAAGCCGGATCGAAGTTGTCGCGCGGGCCGTAAATATTTCCCGGCAACAAGTAGACGGCGTTCATGCCGTACTGCTCGCGGTACGCTTGACACTGCACGAGCAAAATTTTCTTCGCAATTCCATACGGAGCATTGGTCACTTCCGGGTAACCGTCCCACAAGGATTCTTCCCGGAACGGAATCGGCGCGAGATTCGGATACGAGCAGACCGTCCCAATGACGATGCTTTTCTCAACAGCGAACCGGCGCGCGTATTCCAGCAGCTGGATTCCCATGACCGCGTTGGCGTAGAAAAATGATCCCGGGTTTTCCTGATTTGCGCCAATGCCGCCAACGACGGCGGCTAAATGGAATAAGACTTCCGGCCGCGCGTCTTCGAAAAGGCGCTTGACGTCGGATTCCTTGGTGAGATCGTAGTCGCTATGTTCGACGACGAAGACATCGGTGCAGCCTGCGTCGCGCAGCGACTGCACTAAAAAGGAGCCTAAGAATCCGGCCCCACCCGTGACGCAGATCCGCTTTGATGTTAGGTCGATCTCGACCGCCTCTATGCGCGCCGCTGCAGACATCTTACCATTCGAATGCTTGCTCTTCAAATATCGGCCATCTCGTCGCTCCGGTTCAGGAGGCGGCGGTACGCGCCTTCCACGATTTCCCATCGGCACGACTCGTTAATGAAATCCATACCTTGGCTTCCCAATTTCTTACGAACGTCTTCGTCCATGACCACGAGAGCCGCTTCGAACTCCTCGTAATTCGCGTACCACAAACCGCCCCCGGAGCGCTTGCATTGCCCGACCAAAGCTGCCGCGTGTGCGTTCACAAGAACGGCTTTCCCAAGCGACCAGGCCTCTAACACGGCAAGAGAAAGACTTTCGTAGGCCGAGGGCATCGCGAGCAAGTCGCAGGCGGCCAAGGCGTTCCATTTCGTCTGGTCGTCGACCGGACCGAGCACCGTGACGTCGGGCTGCTTTTTTAACGCGAGATGGGGCTCGCCGATGAGCACGAGCTTGGCCGGCGTGGCGTGACTCGCGCGAAAGCGAGCGAAGTCTTCGATCAAGACGTCGCATCCCTTTGAACGATCGATGCGGCCCAGATACAGCATGAACGGCTCGGCAATCCCGAAACGGGATGTGAACGACTCGGCGTCCGCGTAGGGCGGCGGCTGAATCCCCGCGCCGATGATTGGTCCGTCCACGCCGGAGCGCGAAAAACGCGCGCGCACGAAATCGTGTTCTTCGGGCGTATTGAAAACGATACACTGCGGACGTTTGAAGAACTCGTCCCACATGCGCATCCGCAGCGGCCATTCGTCGTGCGCGAACGGGACCAAGAACGCCTTCTCTTCAACGAGCGGCAAAATAGCGTATGTCGTCGCGTAGAGATACGAGAAAAAAAAGAACGCGTCGTACCGGAACCGGTGCGCGGCGACATAGCGTTCCAACTTGGCCGAGACCGGCCCCTGCGCGCGCATCCACTCTTCTTGCAGCGAGATGCTGGCTCGCTCGACGTCGAAGTTGACACGTTCGGAGAGCCGGTTGAAATGCGCGACGTCACGCGGGCGATCCACGGGAAAACGCTGCACGTGCACGCCTGCTTCGTAAGCGTGGCCCTCGGGGTATTCGTTTTCCCACGTCATGTAATTGCGGGCGCACGTCGTCAGGACGTCGATGTCCCAGTAGGGTCCGAGCCGGCGCGCGAGTTCCAGACAGTAGACTTCTGCGCCGCCGAAAATCTCGGCGCCGCAGCGCGGAACGACGAACGCGACTTTGGGTTTGGGCAACTACCCGTGCGCCGCGGCCACCGGCTCGCCGGCGATACCCAAAGCGTCACGGTAACTCTGCAGCACGCGTTGCGGAGTACCACATTGCACGTAGTGCATTCTTCCGCGCCGGCCGAGCTCGCGCAGCTGTTGGGGAGTCGCGCCATCGACGGCAGAGAGCGCGGCGATCCACTCCGAGGGTGAAGACGCCGTCCAGCCGGCGCCGCAAAGGCGCATCGCCTCTGCCGTCGGCGCGCATTCTCCATTGACCACGGCCGGCTTGCCGTAGCTCCACGCTTCCATCACGGAACGCGAAAAGCTTTCGTTCACGCTCGGCTGGAGCACCGCGGCGCACGACTGGAGCAGCGCTGCCTTCCGGCGTTCGCTGACCCGGCCGAGAACATGCACGCCGCCTGCAGACTCAAACGCATCGCTCTGTCCGTTGCCGGCAAGGACGAGCTGCAGCCGCGATTCCGGCCGGTAGCGCCGGTAATCGCGGAACGCCTTCACGATCAGGCTCACGTTCTTCGATTCGCACATGCGCCCGAGGTAGAAAACAAAGCGGTCGCGCGGAACCGCGCGGTCGCCCGTCACGGCCTGCGCTTCGGGCGCCGCGACCCAATGGCCGACGATCGTACTCTTGGCTGCGATCTCCGGACCGTAGAGCCGGCGCGCCAGATCGAACTCCGCTCTACTATTAAAGAGCAGGCCGCGCGCGGCGCGAAAGAGGCGCGCGATTTGCGGAAGGTAGGCATAGGCTTCGTCGTGCAGGCACGGCTGAAGAAAAGAAAGCCCGCCCGCGATTTCTACCCCGGCAAGCACCGGGCCGTAGAGATATGGCGTGAAAAGGATCGCGCTGTAACTCCGCCCCCAGTCGGACAAGTATTTCAAGAGGCCTGGCGACTGAATGTTCTCGCGGCAAAAATCCGCCGCGACGCTCGCCGGAATGCAGTGCGGACGAGCCTTGAGGAAATCGAGCGGCTGGCTGAGGAGAAATTGGTTCGCTCGATCGAATGCTTCGCCGTCGCGTGCCCGCACGGCGAAACGGCGCACGGTGAAATTTTCTAAGTGCGAGGCGCCTTCGACATAATAGTTCGCCGACCAGTCATCGCCAAATGACCTCGCGCACGTCGTCAGAACATCGACGCGGTGATTCGGCGCGAAGAGTTCGCGCACGAGTTGTGACGAGAGCAGCGCGGCGCCGTTGGTTTCATCCTCCCCGAACCACGGCGTAACGAGCGCGAGCGACTGCTTAGCGAACGGCACGGCGCTCCGCCTCTTGAAGGCGGCCCTCCAGATTGCGAACCTCGCCTTGCAGGCTCGCGATAAGTCCGTGCATTTCTTTGGTCAGCTGCACATGCTCGCGCACAGCTTCGGTGAGCGCGAAATTTACGTGACGCTGATCGTTGAACAAAAAAGCAAACAGCTTCAAAAAGAGATGCCGCAGCGAGCGGCTGACGGTGAACGGAAAACGGTGAAGTTTACGCGGCCACACGGTGCGCACTTGCGCCATTTTGCGCGCGGTGTACAGCAGCGCCTCAATGCTGGCCGCATCGAGCTCCGAGGCATAGACGTAGGAGCGTTCCGCGGCGGGTGCCGTTTCGGCGCGTTCTTCGCGCCGGACGCGATCGTGCACCCGGGCCATCAGATCGTTAACGTCAATGTTAGGATTGTCGTGCACGATGAGCGTGAATTTCTCCTAAGCGAGGTCGAAGTCTTCTCCTCACGAAGCACGCAGGCATGCAATTCGGCCCGGTCGTGCCGGCCGATGTGACCGCGCCTCACATCGGTATCGCCGGCATTGTGGTGTATGCGATGGTTTTTGCAATCGTTGCGATCGCGACGTCGCGAAAAGCCGTGTACGCCGTGGTCGCGCTGATCTTGCTCGATCCGTTCGCCTACTCGCAATCGATCGGCATGACCACACTGACGCTTTCAAAAATCGCCCTCATCGCAGCGATCGCCGGACTTGCCGTGCGAAAAACGCCGGTCCGCGCGTTAAAGGCCGCGCCGGTTGCGCGGCTCGCACTCGCGGTGCTGCTTGTGGCGTTTGCGACCGCGCTTTCCATCCTGCATGCGGCGTTTGGTACGCCGGTCGAGCGCGAAACGTTGAAGTGGATGGAATACGCGGTTATTCTTTGCGTTTGCGCGATCGCGTTTTACGAAGATCACGATGAGCTCCTAATCCGCTGGGCGGTGCTCGTGGTCACCGCAATCGTCATCGCGCTTTCCGTTCCCGAACTGTATCTCGGCGCGCATTCGGGCCTCATTATCGCGCATAACGAGGTGCCGCGCATCGCCGGTCCGCTCGAAGGGCCGAATCAACTGGCCGCCTATCTTGGCTTGATGTTGCCGCTCATGCTTGCCTATACGCTCTTGCAAGGAAGACGCTGGCCCGAAATCTTCGTCATCGCGGGCGGGATTCTCGCGACACTCATGACGTTTTCGCGCGGCGGCCTCGTTGCGCTCGCGCTGGCGCTGCTGCTCGTTGCATTGTTGTGCGCACGCTCTTCCGCTGCGCGGATCGCATTCGGAGCTGCCGCGTTGGCAATTATCGCGGGCGCGGGAATTGCCTGGCGCCTGGTCGCGGGCGGGATCGGCTTAGTAACGTCAGCGTCCCATCATCGTGTAGAGATCCACGGCGGCCTGGGAACTCGTCGAGACCTCTGGCGAGCGGCAATAGAATTGTGGCGCTCGCACCCAGTGTGGGGCATAGGCGCCGGCAATTACGAGCTCGAGGTTGGAAAGTTCTTGCACGCGCCGATAAAAACGCACGCGAACAGCCTCTACTTGCAAAGTTTGGCCGAGGGAGGCATTCCGCTGCTGGCCGCTACGCTTTTCCTGATCTATACGTCAATCGCCACGTTCCTCCGGCGCGCGCAAACGCCGCTGACCATAGCGGCTCTCGCGGCCAGCGGCGCGCTAGCCGTGCATTTCATTCTCGACTTGCTCGTCTTCTATCCGAAGGTGGGAATGGCGTGGATGATGCTGCTCGGCCTCGCCGCGGCCGACGTCGCGAAGCGTCTGCGTCAGACCGTCGCGCCGATTTGAGCGCGAAGCTCTTCTATCGTCAAGAAATGCTCGTTGCTCTCGGAGGTATATTCAAAACCTTCCCCAACGGACGTGCCGTGCTCGCCCGAAGCGTCGACGCCGAAAGATCGGCCCGCCGGCATTGCAATTGACGGTCGAATGACGAAATGATGAGCGAATCGCAGCGTCAGATGCGCTTCATCCTTCGGACAAAGTGTTTCGTGGAGCTTTTCGCCCGGGCGGATCCCCGTCACGTCGATGCTCAACCCCGGCGCGATCGCTTTGGCCACGTCGACCATACGCACCGATGGTATGCGCGGCACGAAGATCTCTCCGCCTTGCATGCGCGAGAGACAGTCCAAAACGAAGTCCACGCCCGCCTGCAAGGTGATCCAGAATCGCGTCATCCGGACGTCAGTAATCGGAAGCTTGGAAGCGCCCTCGGCGAGAAGTTTTTGGAAATACGGCACGACCGACCCGCGTGACGTAAAGACGTTGCCGTACCGGACGACGGAAAACAGCGTTTCGCCCTCGCCCGTCGCATTCGCCGCTACGAACAATTTATCGGCCACCAGCTTCGTCGCCCCGTACAGGTTGATTGGATTGACGGCTTTATCGGTCGACAGCGCCAAAACGCGCGGGACGTTATTGTCGATCGCTGCGAATATCACGTTCTGCGCGCCGAGGATATTTGTTTTCACCGCCTCGATCGGGTTGTGCTCCGCCGTCGGCACTTGTTTCAGCGCGGCAGCGTGCACGATGAGGTCGACGCGCTGACACGCGCGCGTGAGGCGCTCGCGATCGCGGACGTCTCCCAATACATACCGGACTCCCTCGCGCGCAAAGGAATGCCGCATTTCGTACTGCTTCTGCTCGTCCCGCGAAAAAATGATCACCTCCCGCGGCTTGTAACGGTGCAGCACCGTACCGACGAAGGCCTGACCGAACGAACCGGTTCCGCCCGTAATGAGAATAGAGCGTCCGTCAAACATCGCCATCAGCGTTCGACGCTGCGCGCCAAAACGAAAGCCTCGGCGGCCTCGACGCCGGCCGTGGCGCCGCGCCAGCGCGCCAGATGCGTAACGCCGTCTTCCGAACGCGGATGCGGGAAGTCGCGCAATTCTCCGGCATATTCACGTACCGCTGCGAGCTTGCGATCCAGCGTTGCGGAAATATCGACGAACCAATTCGGTGTAAAGGCATTCGCCGCGTTGCCCCACTCGGTGCTCGACGGCGTTTCAAAGAGCAGCACGCGCTTCACGCTCGATCCCGGCAGCGGCCGGCAGGCCGTGAGCGCGCACTCGGCCACGCGCCGGTGATCGACGTTGGCATCTCCATAGTGATGGGTGTAGACCGTCTGCGGCAACGTTGCCGCGACACGCTCCTCGATGAAACGCGTGACGTCGAGGCGGTCAACCGAATCCAGCCGGTTGTCGGGAAAGTCACCCAGCGTCAAACTCTTCACGCCCATCGCTTCGGCCGCGCGGTTCGCCGCCTCCCGGTGCAATGCCAGGTCTTCAGCAGAAGCGCTTTTTCTCGCCAGAACGCCTTGAGCGACTATGAGAACGTGCACGGCATCACCCGCCGAAACGTGGCGGACGAGCGTTCCGCCGCAGCCGAGAACTTCGTCATCAGGGTGTGCGGCGACGACGAGAACGTTAGGCACGGCAAAGACCTCGGCCGGGAGAGTGCGAACGAACCCCACTTGACCGCCCGAGGATTCGTTTCCCTTTGATCGTCACTCGCACGCCGTTCCGCATTACCCTAGGCGGCGGGGGCACGGACCTGCCCGGCTTCTATAAAAAGCACGGCGGTTATATCCTGGGTATGGGCATCGACAAATACATGTACGTTGCATTGAACGTGCCGTACGTCGACCGTTTAGTGCGCCTGCACTACACGCAGAGCGAGACCGTCGAGCGCGTAGCCGACTTGCAGCACGAGCTTGCCCGCGAAGCGCTCGCTCTTCACGGAATCCAGGACGCGATTGAAATTTCGTCCCTGGCTGATTTGCCGGCGGGGACCGGTCTGGGGTCGTCGAGCTGTTACGTCGTGGGGCTGCTCAATGCGATTCGCGGGTATTTGCAGAGACCGGCAGATTTTGCCGACTTGGCCGAAGAGGCGTGCACCATCGAAATCGAGACGCTGCGCAAACCGATCGGGAAGCAAGATCCCTACATGGCTGCGTTTGGCGGGCTTACCGAGTTACGGATCGCGCGAACCGGGGCCGTCGAGGTTTCACGCGTGGCATTACCAAGTTACGCAATTTCCGAACTGGTTTCGAAGACGCATCTCTATTATACAAACGTCCAGCGTCCCGCGGTGGATATTCTGGGCGAAGAGCGCAAGGCGCTGGAGGCCGGTGACTCGGCTACCGACGGCGCACTTCAAGGGATGCTCGAGATCGGTTTCCAAATCGGAGAAGTCATCAAGCGCCACGATTTCGATGCATTTGGAACGTTGCTTCACGAGCATTGGATGCTGAAGAAGCAACTCTCGTCGAAGATCGCTCTTGATGGAATCGACGAGCTGTACGATCACGTTCGCCGAGACTTCGGCGTATTGGGCGGCAAGATCGCCGGAGCAGGCGGCGGCGGCTTTCTTATGCTGTACTGCCCCGGCGACGGACGCGGCCTCACCGAATTTATGAAAGCTCGCGGCATGGCGCGCCTGACGTACGACGCGGAGTTCGAGGGCAGCCGAATTTTATCCAACGTCCTCGGTTCGCGTTCGGAACACTACCACATGAATCGAAGCTGATGCACGTCGTCATCACCGGCGTAGCCGGATTTATCGGGAGCAATCTTGCCGATCGTCTCGTGCGCGACGGCCACCGCGTGACCGGAATCGACAGCTTAGCCTACGGCGTGCGGGAACAAGTGCCGGCGGGCGTACAATTTGTCGAGGCCGACATCCGCGATCCGCACATCGTTCGCTCGCTGAAGGATGCCGGCGCACTCTTCCATCTTGCCGCCAAAAACTGCATTCCCGATTGCGAGGACGATCCGGTTGAGACGGCGTCGATCAACGTCGAAGGCACGGTCAATGTTTTCGAGGCCTGCCGGCGAGCGGGCGTGCCGAAGATCATCTACGCCGAAACATCGGCTTTGTACGAGGGAAGCACGACCCTTCCGTCGCGCGAAGAGGACGTGAGCCCGCGCAGCTTCTACGCGATCAGCAAGTTCGCGGGAATGGCGTTTGCGCGGCGTTACGAGCAGCATTTCGGTATGAACATGACGGCGCTGCGTTATTTTAACGTGTACGGCCCGCGCCAAGACTACCGGCGCACGGTGCCGCCGCTCATGAGCGCTTTCATCTTGAAGCTGCTCAACGGAGAGCCGCCCGTTATCTACGGGTCGGGCGAAAAGCGCCGCGATTTTGTCTACGTGGACGACGTGAACGATTTTCACGCGCTCTGCTTAACGGACGATCGCGTGAAGGGCGGCACGTTTAACCTAGGGAGCGGTACGAATTACTCGGTCCTTGAGGTTTACGAGAAAATTACCGGCTTGCTCGGCACGCACATCCCTCCGGTACACCGCCCCGACATGCCCGGCGACGAAGCGCAGCAGACGCTCGCGGAGATCAGCTCGGCTCGCGCCCTCGGCTGGAAGCCGCGCATCTCGCTGGAAGATGGCCTCACGCAATCGATCCGCTTCATTCGGGAGCACGTGCTCCGCGACGGCGAGTCACTTCACGGAGACCGAAAAGACCCGGAAATTTAGAATTCGCGGATCTGATGCGACGGTGGCACCGCCGCCGTCTATGTGAAGTACGTAGGTTTGCGGGCCTGCCGAGCGTTTCAAATGAAAGGTCACGAGTTGCCGGCCTTGTATCGCCGCCGATCCGATCTCGTGCCCGGCGCCATCCAAGAGCCGGAGCGTTCCCTGCGCGCTTTTTTCGCCGGGGCCCGGCTCCACGTCCAGCTGCATGGTCGACGTGTCGCTCGTCGGCGCGCGCAAAACGATCTGCGCGTCGTTGTTGGCCCACCGGAACGTTTCACCCTCATACGTTTCGAGCGGATACCACCCGTCTCCGAACGCGATGCGGGCCTTGTCCAATGCGTCCCACCAACGTGAACGCTGACGGTTCGTCAGCAGAACTTGCGTCGACGCGGCTGCGGCCTGCTGCGGCGATTCGAATCCCAGGCCGGTCATCTTTATCGCCACCGGCCGGTCATCGCCGCCGGGCAGCCGCTGAAAATGATCGAAGAGGAGCTTTACCTGCGCGCGCACCGGCATGTCCGATCGCACAGGCATCTGCACATCAAACGTGCCTACGCCGAGCTCTTCGCGGCCAATCTCGCGGCCGCCGGCATAGACTCGCAAACGCGCGTGGTAGTCAGGATCTCCTATGAGCGGCACGATTCCGCGCACGGTGAGCACCGACGCGCCGGCCGGACGCTGCAGCACATATTGCGACGATTCGGAGATCCAGCCGTCTTCGTAGGCGCCCGAATATTCTAGGTTTTCGTTGGCAAGATCGGCGGCCGGGTTGTGCAAAAAAACCGGCGGCCGCATCCGCCGGTAATCGTCTTCGGAGATGGCGGAAATATTGCGCGCAAACCCAACGAGCAGCCGCCCATCAAGCGGAATCTTGCGGCCGTAGAGCAGCATGAGCCCCGTCCGGTGCGCGGGAAAGAGCGTTCCGTTCACGCCCATGTCGAGCATGACATACGGCTGTCCTACCATGAAGCGCGGGGCCACCGCGGGCAAGAACACGCGCGCGGACCCGCGCCCGATCACCGCGCCGTAATGCCTGTCTAAAGTTTTCCCGGTTATAAACGGATCGTACAGGATACACTGCCCGTCGTCTTTCAGCGTCGTCGTCCAGCTGATTTCCAGCCGCACTTTCTTGCTGGAATTGACGATCGCAAAGAGAAAACGGCGCCCCATGCCCGCCATCGTGGAGCCTTGAAAAAACAAGTCCGGCTCGACCTGAAAGAGCGCCGAGTCCCGGCTGTGCGAATAGTACGCTAAACCGTATCGCGCCGCCACGAAGATGAGATGGTTTCGAACGCCGGCAAGCGGCCGCACTTGGAAGTTCCTTTTGGTTTCGGAATTATAGCGTCTATTCAAAACCGACTGCGCGGCCGTATCTTCCACCATCAGCACGTTGCGCGGATTCCGCTCAAACTCGGCTACGTCGGTGTCCGCAAAAAAGCCGTTGAAAGCGAGGCGCCCGTAGTCATCGATGAAAAAGTAGTCCGGTTTGCGGAAGTGGCGGCCACGCTCCGTACTCATCTCTATCGCCTTTGAGACGAGGTCGGGGATCAGCAGCCGCTGGATGATCGGGTCGGGTGGAACCATAAAAGTGCCGGGCAGATAATTATCCGACGGAAAGACGATGTTCGAAGGCCGCGCGTAGAAGCTTTCGATCTTCGCAAAGACGACGTTTGAAGAATCCGAAAGAAACGTCGCGCCCGTCCGCGCCGCGACCCTCGAGAGATCCTGAAATTCATCCAGGAGCTGCGAGCCTGAGGCATTGGGGATCTCGACGAACGTGGAACCGCTCTTGCTCCAAAGCGCCCGGCTTCGGTCGACGTAAAATTGCTGCGTCGACAGGTTGAGTAAGCCGAACGTTACCAAAAGAGCCACGGCGACGACGGGCTTTGCCAATCGTGAACGAAACCGCAGCCACCAGAGCACGAGGCAGCCGATCATGAACGGCTGAAGATACATCGCCGTCTTGAACAGCCCAAAACCGTTCTGACTCTTGAACAGGAGTAGCCCCAAGGCCAGCATGACGAGCACCGTCGCTCCGCCGGGCTCGTTTCGAAACAGTGCCTGGAACGCCGAAACGAAAGCTATGGCGAGCAGCGCGAATCCAAGTGCGATCAAGAGTGAAAACCACGGCTCAGGAATACTCTGCACGCCCGAGAGCAGCCCAAACATGCTGGGGATGCCGCTTGGTATGAGATAGAACGGAAACGTCAGGATAAAAAAGCGCGTGTTTTCTCCGGCATTAGCCTGGGCTACACGTGACTCCATGACGGTCAGGTAGTTGCGCAGATACAGGTTGATGAACATCGTCGTGAGCACGCTAATCGAAGCGAACCAGAGCGCCGTCGTCCGCACCGGGAAGCGTTTGCGCCAGAGTTGCACCGCGTAGTAGAGACCGATCGTCAGAAAGAAGAACGGCGTGATCTCCGGATAAACCATGGCCATGCCGGTCGTCGCGACCACGGCGAGCAGAACGGATCGCCAATCCATTTTCTGCGGCAGCGCACAGACCAGCGTGACGGCCGCAAGCAAGAGCGGCAGACCGGCGAGCTGCGCGAGCAATTGATACTCGATCCCGAACGTCGCCTCGGCCGAGATCGCTACCAGAACCGCGGTGAGGATTGCCGCGGTACGATACCGCTCGTCGCGGTAGACGAGCGCCGCGGCTGCGGCGATTTGCATGAGGCCCAGCGCAGCCATGACCGGCATGAAGAGCTGAAAGCCGTTGAGGCGGCGGAGGATGCTCAGCGTCAGCGTGACGATCATCTCGGCGCCGTAGCGCTCGTTGTTGACGGTCCAGTTCATCCAGTAGATGGCCGTCGGATCTTTATTGAAATTGTAAACGTTGTAGGCGGGAACCGTAAACCAGCCCAGTTCCAAAAGGCGCTGCGCGTTCAAGACGTAGTTGGCCATGTCGTCGTTTGAATAGCTCAGCCAATTGAATCCGAACTCGAACATTGGCCAAGCCGCCAGCAAGAAGCCGGCGAGCAAGATTGGAAGAAATGGCCAGTAGCGTCTGAGTTCAAGCCGGTGCCCCCAGCGCCAGAGCGAGAGAACGGCAGCCGCGAGCATCACCGCCAGCAAAACAGGGCCGCCTCGCCCGATCGGTATACCGGCTTCGCTGACCCAGATGGCCGGAATGATCAGCGCAGCCGCGCCCAAGACCGGCGCGAGAAGCGGAAGATATGATGTGCGCTCCCTGGTCAGCGCGGCAATCAACCCCAGTCCGACCACAGTGCAGTATGCGAAAATACCCAACGAGGTTAAAGCCGCGAGCACTACTGCCAGTCCATCCCGCGATCGCGCGGCACGATGCGGCGAAGCGTAAAAAGATCCGAATCTTGTAATTCACGCAAGCGGTTTGGCCACTCGCCCCAGTCATCGTAAGGCGCCGCCACGAGTTTTCCAGTGATGCCGCGCGCGCCGTCGGACACGAGAAACGCCGCAAGTTGCGCGCCTAACGACGCGGGCACAGGCTCGGCCTTTGGAACGTGGCCGGCCGCAACGGCGCCCTCAAGCATGCGCGTTGCGACGAGGCCCGGCGCCAAACAATTGATTTCGATGGAGTAGCGCGCCATTTCCAGCGCGATGGTTTCAGCGAACCGGACAACAGCGGCTTTACTGCACGCGTACGCCGTGAACCCCGGCCACGGCGAAGCCGCGCCACCGCCGGAAAACAAGACGATGCGGCCGCCCGAACGCTTCATCCGTAAACACGATTGCCGCGCGGCCAGGAACGAGCCGAACAAGTCGACACGGA
The DNA here is from genome assembly GCA_013036105.1 of Vulcanimicrobiota bacterium. Taxonomy (GTDB): domain Bacteria; phylum Vulcanimicrobiota; class Vulcanimicrobiia; order Vulcanimicrobiales; family Vulcanimicrobiaceae; genus Rubrimentiphilum. Next base: position 279 of record JAAXCX010000022.1, on the reverse strand, counting down.
CCGTTTCCGCCCACAGATCGGGATCAACCGAAAGAATATCGCCAATCGGTCCCTGAATCGCGGCTGCGTGAACGAGCGACGTCAGCGGCCCAAATTCGGTTTCCAATACATTGAGCGCTTCTTCGATATCTTCTATGCGCGTGACGTCGGCCGGCAGCGCACGCACGTTTTGCGCACCCCCGATCATCTTGAGCTTCTCGTGGGCCTCTCCAACCGCCGCCGGATCTCGCGCGCAAATAACGACGCGCGCCCCGGCGCGCAAACATGTTTGCGCCGTCG
>JAAXCX010000021.1 GCA_013036105.1 Vulcanimicrobiota bacterium | reverse complement strand
GATTGTGACCGTCCCCGGCATGCGCGATCGCACCATCGTCATCGACGGGTTTTCAAAAGCGTACGCGATGACAGGCTGGCGCCTCGGTTATGCGATCATGGCGCCCGAATATGCGAAGTACGTGACGCTCTTCAATAACAATACGTTCTCGTGCGTCGCGAGCTTCGTCCAGCAAGCCGGCATCGCCGCACTGACCGGCGATGACGAGCCCGTCGTACGAATGAACAACATCTTCCGCGAGCGCCGCGACGCGCTGGTCAACGGCATCAACCAGATCGACGGTATGTCGTGTACGATGCCCGAGGGCGCCTTCTACGCCTTTCCAAACATCACGAAAATCACGTCCGACGACAAGGCGCTGGCGGCTTATCTCTTGCAAGAGTCGGGCGTTGCGTGTCTGGGCGGCTCGGCTTTCGGCGCGGCCGGCAAGGGCTACCTGCGATTTTCGTACGCGGCATCGCTCGACGACATCCATTACGCGCTCGAACAGATGGCGCTGAAAATTCCGCAATTTAAGGGCTAATTTGTCATCCTGAGCTTGTCGAAGGACCCTGAGCTTGTCGAAGGGCTGTTTTGATATGATAAAGTTGCTCCGGTTTTCGATCTCCCTCGCATTTGCCGCGCTGTTCGTGTGCGCCACATCAAGTTCCGCAACGTTCCCGACGCCCGTCGAGGGAAATTATACGATTCCTGACTTTAAATTCGACGACGGCGAGACGTTGCCGGAACTGCGCATTCATTACTATACACTGGGCACGTTGCGCACCGATGCTAGCGGACATTCCAACGCCGTTCTGATCATGCACGGCACCGGCGGCTCGGGAAAACAATTTCTGGTCCCGCCGGAGCGTTTTGCCGGAGTGCTCTTTTCGCCGGGCGGCCTGCTCGATGCGAGTAAGTACTTCATCATTCTTCCCGACGACATAGGTCACGGTCAGTCGAGCAAGCCCAGCGACGGACTGCGCGCCAAATTTCCGCACTACGATTACCACGACATGGTGATATCCGAGCATGCGCTTGTGACCGATGGACTGCACGTGAACCATTTGCGGCTGGTCATGGGCACGTCGATGGGCTGCATGCACAGCTGGATGTGGGGCGAGGCATATCCGACCATGATGGATGCTCTCATGCCGCTGGCGTGTCTGCCGATCCAAATATCGGGGCGAAACCGCGTCTGGCGCGACATGGAAATGAACCTGATTACGAGCTCGCCCGATTACGACAACGGCAATTACACGACTCAGCCGTTCGGCCTGAAAGCCGCTAACGACATCACGTGGTTCGTCGGCAGCGCGCCGCTCTACGATCAGTCGATCATGCCGACGCGCGATACCGCCGACGCCTATTTTAAGTCGCGGCTATCGCAAATGCCGGCAGGTCTGGATGCTAACGACGAGCTCTACCAAGTCGCATCGTCGCGCGACTACAATCCGGAAGCGTTACTCGGAACTATTCAAGCGACGGTCATGGCGGTCAATAGCGCGGACGATCAGATCAACCCGCCGGAGCTGCACATCGTGGAACGCGAGATCGGCAAGGTCAAGCACGCAAAGTTTGTCCTGCTGCCGATCACATCGCAAACCCGCGGACACGGGACGCACACGCTGCCGCTGGTTTGGCAGAGATACCTTGCGCAGCTACTGACGGAAACGGCGCACTGAGAAACCGATGAGTATTCCCAACGCGAGAAGGACGATCGCGCCCAACACCAGGGCAATGTACGTAATCCAGGCGAGCGGCGTGCGCAGAGTTATAAAGGCAAGGATCGCCAGAACGAGCACGCCGAGCAGAAAGCGCAAGAAAGCCGATGCGGCATTGAGATACACAGAAGCTAATGTTCGATCTTCATTCCGAACGTAATGCCATAAACGAGAAGTGCCGCAATCGCCAACGTGAGGCTCACAAAGGCCAGCCAGTCCGATACGTTCGGATTTGGGCGCACGAACAAGTTTATGAGCCCGAGAATGACCGCCATGGCCAACAGGCCTTGAAACAGCCTTGTGAGTAGCCTCAGAAGTCTAGCGTGCATACAAGTACGTTGCCGTCGCTAGCGCGCCGTTGATCTGGCCCGCGACGCGGCTCGCGTCTTGCCCGTGCGGAACGGCTAGATTGTTTAGGTAGAAGCAAAAAGCTATATGTCGCCCGGAGGCGGTTGTCATGTAGCCGGCCAGGCCTTTCCCGGAGACGAGTTGGCGCTGGTTGAGAGCGTCACCGCCGCTCCACGTACCGGTCTTCGCGTGAACCTTCCCGCGCGCCGGCGAGTCGTTGGCGATGTTGTAGAGCGTACCATCCACGCCGAGAATCGGCAGCGCGGCATACAACGCCTGAAAATATGGCTGCGTGCGCAGAAAGGCGAGATAGCGCACCATGTACTGAGGCTCGATGAAAGCGAAGCCTCCAAGGCCATCGTTTTGCACGATTTGCGACGTATCGAGCCCCGCACGCTGCATAAACGCGCGTTCGAGATCGAAGCCGGCCCGGAGCGTGTGCTGGGGCGACCACAGATACGGCATGATCGACGCGTGCAAGTTGTCGCTGACCTTGAGCGTGACTTTAACGTCTTGACTCAACGGCGGCGAAACGTGCGCCGCGATAACATTCGGACCGGTTTCCGCCGCGGTCAGCGGTGTTGCGGCCGCGCTTGCGTGTTGCACGTCGACGCCGCGCGCCTGCAGCGCCGCCGTAAGCGCGACCTCTGCGAAGCGGGCCGGCGATGGAACGTCATACGCGTAAAGTATCGAAGGAGATCCGGCCGGCATCGACCCGGTAATCGTGACGGTGTGCATTCCCGCTGCGTCTGCCTGATCGACGGGAATCGAGATCGTACGATCGCTGTGCGCCGCACTGGTCGTCATTTTGTTGATGAACGTTACGTATGGAGTTTGCGGCGAGACGGCGAGCGTGACGGGATCGCCCGGATGGGCGCCGGGAAACGCGGTTACATCGACGATATTATCGTTTACCACGATGGGCGAAACGTAGGCGCCCGTGCCGGCTTCGGGATAGCCGCCTGCAAAGAGCGAGTCGTCGACAATTACGCGGCCCGTTATCGTTTTCACACCGTGCGCGGCGATCTGCGCAGCCAGCTCGTCGATGACTGCCAGCGGATTCCCAGGTACGGCTTTCGTATCGGGCGATCCATCGTATGAGTGATCCTCGTTCTCGAACGTCATTGTACCGTCGGGCTGTATGCGGCCCGAAAGATTCGGGTCGCCCGAGGCTTGCAAAATGACGTCACCTTGAAGCGTTCCGCTCGCGTCAATCGGCCCGCTGCGGTATACGTTTGTTGTAAAGCGATAGTCCGGACCGAGTAGCGCCAGCGTTGTGCCCTCGGTGAGGAGCTTCGTCGTGGATGCGGCCAAGAAAAACCGCTGCGCGTTGTACTGGTATACCATCTTGCGCGCGTCGAGATCGTAGATCGCAATCCCGAATTGCGTGTGCGGGTAGCGCTGCACGATGGTTTGCAGCTGCGCCGGCAGAGCCGGTTTGGCAAGCACCGGAAGAGTCGAAGTCGTAGCCGCGAAGCAAACCGTCGCGGCAAAAATAAGCGAGCGCTTCATTCACGGGTCTTGGTGCGCTCGCGGACGAAGCCCTGCGCGTTATGCGCACGCTGTTGGTCGTCCTCATCTCGGTCGCAGCGGCCCTAGGCATCGCGGGGCTTATCTGGACCGCGTCGCGCGGCCACGTCGTGTTCTTTCCACTCGTACTGCTTTTTGGCGTACCGTTTATTCCGTTGCTCGGGCGGCGGAATTCCGGGTAAGAACGGCGCAAGAACCGCAGAGCATGAACGATCGCGCGCTTTGGCCTGTTTTGCGCCAAGCCGGCGGAAAAGATCCGCTGGCGCTTGGTGCCGCCGCCAAATCGCAAAAAACCGCGGACTGGAAGGCACGCATAAACGATGCGAAGGTCGTCAAGTCGATCTGTCCGTACTGCGCGGTCGGCTGCGGACAAAAGGTTTTCGTTAAAGACGAAAAAATCGTGCAGATCGAGGGCGACCCCGACAGTCCGATCTCGCGCGGGCGGCTCTGTCCTAAAGGTTCGGCCACGCTCTCGCTCGTTCAAAGCCCGCTGCGCGAATACAACGTAAAGTACCGCCGGCCTTACGGCACGCGCTGGGAAGACCTGCCGCTCGAACGCGCGATGGAGATGATCGCCGATCGCGTTCTGAAGACGCGGCGCGAAACGTGGGAAGCCAAAGACGAAGAGGGCAACACGCTCAACCGCTGCTACGGGATCGCCCATCTCGGCGGCGCGACGCTCGATAACGAAGAGAATTACCTGATGAAAAAAATCTACACGGCGCTGGGCGTCGTGCAGGTTGAAAATCAGGCCCGATTATGACATAGCTCGACGGTTCCCAGTTTGGGAACCTCGTTCGGACGCGGCGGCGCGACGACGTTCCAGCAAGATCTGCAGCACTCCGACTGCATCGTGATCATGGGATCCAATATGGCCGAAAATCATCCGGTCGGATTCCAGTGGGTCATGGAGGCTCGCGAGCGTGGCGCTCAGGTGATTCACGTCGATCCGCGATTCACGCGTACCAGCGCCGTTGCCACCAAGCACGTGCCGATTCGCGCGGGCAGCGACATCGCGTTCTTGGGCGGCATCATTCACTACATCCTCGAGAACGAGCGTGCGTTCAAAGAGTACGTCGTCAATTACACCAACGCGTCCGTCATTTTGCGCGAAGACTTCAAGGATAGCGAAGATCTCGACGGCTTCTTCTCGGGCTGGCATGCCGACACGAACGGCTACACGTTCGAGACGTGGCAGTACAAAGACATGGATATGCACGGCTCAGCCGGACAACGCGAAGACCATTCACTGCTAGCCAAAGTGCCGGCTTTCAGTCAAAAGGTAGACGCGCTCAAGAACGGCGAGCCGCCGCACATGGATAAGACGCTGCAAGATCCGCGCTGCGTCTATCAAGTACTCAAACGGCACTATGCACGGTACACGCCCGAGACTGTCGCGCGCATCTGTGGCACCGAGCCGCAACACGTCATCGACGTCGCCGAGGCGCTCTGCGCCAACAGCGGACGCGAACGCACGTCGGCGTTTTGTTACTCGGTTGCCTGGACGCAGCACACGACCGGCGTGCAGACGATTCGCGGGGCGGCCATCATTCAGCTCTTGCTGGGGAATATCGGCAGGCCCGGCGGCGGCATTCTCGCGCTGCGCGGTCACGCTTCAATTCAAGGGTCGACCGACATCCCGACGTTGTTCAATCTGCTGCCCGGTTATGTGCCGATGCCCCACGCGCATGCCCACGATGGTCTCAAAGATTTCATCCAGTCCGAAGGCGCCAAGACCGGCTACTGGGGCAACATGGACAAGTATATCGTCAGCCTGCTCAAAGCGTGGTTCGGCGAACGCGCGACGGAAAAAAACGACTTCTGCTTCGATCTGTTGCCGCGCATCAGCGGCGATCATTCAACGTATCGCAGCATCATGGGCATGCTCGACGGGAAGGTCAAGGGTTTCTTTTGCATCGGTGAAAACCCGGCGGTCGGTTCGGCGAACTCCGGTCTGCACCGCCGCGCGATGGCGAATCTGGAATGGCTTGTCGTGCGCGACTTCAGCGAAATCGAAAGCGCCTCGTTTTGGTATGACGCACCCGAGATCGAAACGGGAGAATTGCGTACCGAGTCGATTCCAACCGAAGTCTTCTGGATGCCCGCAGCGGCACACACCGAAAAGGACGGCTCGTTCACCAACACGCAGCGCCTGCTGCAATGGCATCATAAAGCCGTCGAACCGCAAGGCGACGCCCGCTCAGATTTATGGTTTTACTATCACTTGGGCAAACGCATCAGAGAAAAGATCGCGCAGCAACAAGAACCGTTTTCGGATCCGGTCGCATTTCTCACGTGGAATTATCCGGAAAAAGGCGAGACGGCCGATCCCGATGCGCAAGCCGTGCTGCGCGAGATCAACGGGTGGGATGCAAGCGGCAAAGCGCTTTCCGATTACAACGCACTGAAAGCTGACGGCAGCACCGCGTGCGGATGCTGGATCTACTGCGGGTGTTTCAAGGACGAGGTCAACCAAACCGCGCGGCGCAAACCCGGAAGCGAGCAGAGCTGGGTCGCGCCGGAATGGGCGTGGGCTTGGCCCGCAAACCGCCGCATCATCTACAATCGCGCGTCCGCCGATCCGCAAGGCAAACCGTGGAGCGAGCGCAAGAAATACGTGTGGTGGGACGATGAGATCGGTGGGTGGACCGGCCACGACGTTCCTGACTTCAACAAAACCAAGCGCCCGGATTACACGCCCGAAACGGGCGCGAAAGCTGAAGATGCGATCGCCGGCTGGCATCCGTTCATTATGCAAGATGACGGCCTGGGATGGCTCTTCGTTCCGGCCGGCATCGTCGACGGACCGCTTCCGGTCTATTATGAACCGCACGAGTCACCGGTGAAAAATCCGCTCTACTCGCAACAGGCCAATCCCTGCCGTCAGGAATTTCCGCGCACGTTTAACGAATCGAATCCGTCGCCGAGTGACGCGCACGGCAACGTCTTTCCATTCGTGCTGCACACCTATAGACTCACCGAACATCACACTGCCGGCGGAATGAGCCGTACGGTTCCGCGTTTGAGCGAACTGCAGCCGGAGTTTTTTTGCGAGGTCAGCCCGGAGTTGGCGCAGATGCGCGGATTAGTCCACGGCGACTGGGCGATGATTTTTACTGCGCGCGCGGTCGTGGAGGCACGCGTCATGGTAACCGATCGCGTCAAGCCGATGCGTGTCGAGGGGAAGACACTGCACTCGGTCGGTCTTCCGTATCACTGGGGTTCGCGCGGTCTGGTGACCGGCGACTCCGCCAACGATCTGCTCAGCATCACGCTCGATCCCAACGTGCACATTCAAGAAACCAAAGGCTTGACGTGCGACATCATTGCGGGCCGGCGGCCGCGCGGCGCGGACGTTCCCGGTTTTCTGAACGCCGTGCGCACGCGAGCTCACCTGGACGGCCGCACGTGAGCGATTTCATCGATCTCACCTCCGCAGCTGCAGAGTCCGCTACTTATGGCGCCGACGAGCGCGACCGCATGGGCTTCTTCACCGACACGACGCTGTGCATCGGATGCAAAGCGTGCGAAGTCGCCTGCAAAGAGTGGAACCAACTGCCAAGCGACGGCTACGAATTCACCGGCGAGTCATACGACAACACCAAAGAGCTAAGCGGAAACACGTGGCGGCACGTCGCCTTCGTCGAGCAGATGGAGCCGGAACGCGATACCGGACGTTGGCTTATGGAGTCCGACGTCTGCAAACATTGCACGCACGCCGGGTGCCTTGATGTTTGTCCGACCGGCGCGATTATCCGCACCGAGTTCGGCACAGTCGTCATTCAAGACGACATCTGCAACGGCTGCGGTTACTGCGTGGTTGCGTGTCCCTTCGGCGTCATCGGCGAGAAACAAGAAGATCATACGATGGGCAAATGCACGCTCTGTTACGATCGGCTGAAGGTTGGCGAGCAGCCGGCGTGCGCGAAAGCGTGTCCGACCGAATCGATTCAGTACGGCGTCGTCGATGAATTACGCGAGCGCGCCGAAAATCGTTTGCAGAAAATTCAGGAGAAGTTTGCGAGCGCGCAGCTCTACTTGAACGATCCGAACGACGGGGTCGGAGGCGGCGGATCGCTCTTCTTGCTGCTTGATAAGCCGCAAGTCTATGGGCTCCCGCCCAATCCCATAGTGCCGACAAAAGATCTTCCGCAGCGCTGGCGCACCGCCGGCATCGCGGCCGCGGCGCTCTTCGGCGCAGTGGTTCTCTGCGCGGTGTCGCGGCGATGAGCGCAGGCTACTACGGCCGCCCGATCGTCAAACCGCCGGCGTGGACGGATCTCATTCCGACATATTTCTTCGCGGGCGGACTGGCCGGCACAGCCGCAACGCTTGCGTTCGCCGAACGAACTGCGCGCAACGATCGCCTGGCGCGCACCATGATCTTTGGCGCGGCCACCGGCTGCGCCGTGAGCGCGTTCTGTTTGATCGCCGACTTGAAGAAACCCGAACGCTTTATCAACATGCTTCGCGTCGTGAAACCGACGTCGCCAATGAGCGTCGGCGTTTACATCTTCTCCGCATTCAGCGGCTCCGTGTTTATCGCCGCGGGCTGCGAAGTCACGGGCATCGCGCGGCCCGCCGGACGTTTCTTCGGGGCGATCGCGGGACTGATCGGGCCGGTCATGTCCGTGTACACCGCGGTACTGGTTGGCGACACGGTCATGCCGGCGTGGCATCTGCCGCGCAAAACCTTGCCGGGACTCTTCGCGGCGACGTCCGCCGCGAGCGCCGGCGCGTGGGGACTGCTCTTTGCATCCGCACGCGACAATGGATCGGCACGCCGCTTGGCGCTCGTCGGCGGAACAGCAATGGTCGCGATATTGCAAGCCTTGCATCACGAGATCGGGCCCACGCAAGCCGAGGCCTACTCAAAAGGCGAAGCCGGCGCGCTTGCCCGCACCGCTCGAGTGCTCAACGTCGGCGGCATCGTCTGCGCGGCGCTGGGTAAAAATTCAAACGTCATCTCAAAGGTTGCCGGCGCGCTGCTGCTAGCGGGTGGTCTCACCGAACGCTTCGCGGTCTATCGAGCGGGCTGCGCTTCAGCCAAAGATCCGAAGTACGTACTGGATTCGCAGGCCTAGTTCAGCTTCATCGCGCGTTTGACGTCATCTAACGTTTTTGCGGCAATAGCGCGCGCCCGCGAGGTTCCTTCGGCGATGACCTTTTCGACATAAGTTTCATTGGCCGCAAACATTTTGCGGCGCTCGCGAAGCGGACGCAAGAATTCGTTGAGCGATTCGGCAAGGTCGCTCTTGTCTTGCACGCATCCGAGCGCACCCGACCGGCAGTCGCGTTCGACGATCGGGACGTGTTCGGTCTTGACGAACTTCCACAGATGGAAGACCGGGCAAATCTCGGGACGGCCCGGATCGTTTCGGCGTATTTTCAGCGGATCGGTTATCATGCGGCGAACTTTTTCGGTGGTTGTAGCTTCGTCGTCCGAAAGCGCAATGACATTGTCGTAGGATTTGCTCATCTTGCGGCCGTCAATGCCCGGCACTTCGGGAAACTCCGAAAGCATCGCTTTGGGCTCGACCAAAATGACGTCGCCGCCCCCATAGATGTGGTTGAACCGGCGCACGACCTCGCGTGCGAACTCGAGGTGAGCGACTTGATCCTTGCCCACCGGCACGACCTCGCCGCGGAAGGCCGCGATGTCGCAGAGCTGCAGCAGCGGATAGCCCAAGAAGCCGTAGGTCGCGATGTCGCTTCCGAGCGATTCAATCTGGCCTTTGAACGTCGGCACGCGCTCGAGCCACGAAATCGGCGTGATCATCCCGAGCAGCACTTGCAGCTCGGAAATCTCCGGTATCCCCGATTGCAAGTAAATCGTCGATTTTTCCGGATCGACGCCGGCGGCAAGCCAGTCCACGACCATCGCGTTGCGCGCGTCGCGAATCGATTGCGGATCGGCAAAGGCGGTCGTAAACGCGTGTAGATCGGCGATTTCAAAAAACGCGTCGGCCGTCTGGCAATAGTTCGCCCATTGCGTCAGCACGCCGACATAGTGCCCGAGGTGCAGATTGCCCGTCGGGCGCATGCCCGACATCACGCGCGGACGTCTTGCGGTTGCGGTCGCCATCAGAACGCGGTTTGCAGTGGACCGAAGCGCGTACCTGCTTCGATTTTAGAACGAACGTATTCGCGCGCGTTGGAAACGGCGGCCGGTAGCTCGCGCCCCAGCGCGAGTTCGCATGCCAGCGACATGGCCAGCACGCAGCCCGTTCCGCGCATATTCCCCGGAAGCCGCGACCCTTCGAAGATCTGCGATCCGCCTGAAGTCACGAGAATATCAGCCGGCGCGCCCGCGAGATGGCCGCCCTTCACGAGCGCCGCGCGTGCACCGGCGGCGACGAACTCTGCGCCGGCCGACGCCATCGCATCGCGATCGCGGAATGGCTTGGTGTGGAGCAGCAGCGCGGCTTCATCGAGATTCGGCGTCACGATGACCGGCAAGCGCAATAACACGTCACGCAATTCATCAATGTACGAGGCGTTCGTCCAGAGTGCCTGACCGGTCGATGAGCCGAGCACGGGATCCACGACGACGCACATGCCCGCGCGCGAGCGCAGAAAATCGGCAACGACGCGGACGTTTTCGGCCGATATCAATGCGCCGATTCGATACGCCGCAATGCCACCCGGAAGTGATTCGAGTTGAGCGCGTAGGACGCGGCCCGGAACCGGCAGCACGGCGGTGACGCGCTCGGCATCTTGCGCGCTGACTCCGGCGACCGCAACAACGTGATCGACGCCGTACTCGGCGGCAACGCGCGCGTCGAGCCCGACGCCGGCGATATTCCACGGATGCGTCGTACCGATCGAGGCAACGACAACGCTCATGCCTTGTTCCAAACGCTGACCAGGGCTTCGGCCGACTTGCGCGGATCGGGCGCGGACGAAAAAGCGGAAATCATGGCGGCCATCGCCACTCCCGTCGCGCGCACGTCGCCGAGGTTCTCGGCAGTGATTCCGCCGATTGCCGCAATAGGGAGCGCGGTTGCGGCGGAGACGGCGCGCAGCCCGCTGAGCCCGATCGGATTCCCCGCATCGCTCTTCGAGCTCGTCGCATAGACCGAACCCGCGCCGATGTAATCTGCTCCCGCAGATTGGGCCGCGCGCGCTTCGCCGGGAGTTCCGCAGGACACGCCGATGATGCGATCCCCAATGGTTTTCCGAATTTCGGGAAGCGCTGAAAAGCCGCCGTCATCGGGTCCGAGGTGCGCGCCGTCGGCGTCGAAACGTTCTACCGCGCGCCAATCATCATTTATAAGGAAGAGCGCGTTGCGCGCGCGCGTGAGTTCGCGCAGCGCCTCAGCGTGCGCCGGGACAATTCCAGTTTTCGCGCGGTACTGAACGATCCGCACGCCGCCTTCCAGGATGGCGCGCGTCAGTCCGAGCGGATCGCCTTCCGCGTTCACGATCGCGTAGATGCCGCGCAGCCCTTCTAGTCTGATCCGAGCAACAACTCCGCGATGCGAATGAGTTCGGATTCGTCGGAATACTTGATCTCAATCGTTCCGCCTTGATGCGACCTGCGCAGCGCGATCCGCGTTCCAAGCCGGCGCCGCAGGCGGTCTTCGAAGTCGCGATCGTCTGCTGAAATGCCTCGCGGCGCCGATTTGCCGGCGGCGGGCGGCGATTGCAGGCGCGCGACGATGCGCTCGAGTGCGCGCACGCTGAGCCCGTCGCTGGCGACGCGCCGGGCCAGCTGCAGGCGCGCGTTTTCGGGCGCGCCGAGGATCGCTTTGGCATGCCCCGAGGTCACGTTGCCTTCCGCAATCATGGCCTTGATCGGCTCCGAGAGCGTCAGGATGCGCAAGGCGTTGGTAACCGAGGGCCGGCTCTTTCCTAAACGCTGCGCTACTTGTTCTTGTGTAAAATGATGCGACTCGATCAAATCCGCAATGCCGGCGGCTTCTTCCAGCGCATTCAGGTCTTCGCGCTGCAGGTTCTCGACGATGGCCACTTCCAGGCTTTCGCGATCGTCGCTGCGCCGCACGATCGCCGGAATTCCCGAGCGCTGCAAGGCAGCGCAGGCGCGCCAGCGCCGTTCGCCCGCGATCAGCTCGTACGAATCGCCGCGTTCGCGAACCAGAATTGGGACGAGCACGCCGAGTTCGGCGATGGACGCCTGCAGCTCGCTCAGTCCTTCGGCGTCGAAGCGTTTGCGCGGCTGATGCGGATTGGGACGGATGCGATCGATCGGAATCTCGCGGATACCTTCGGCCATCGAGGCGGGCGCGGCCGTCGTACGCGCGTCGCCCAGCAGCGCGCCCAGTCCGCGTCCGAGCCCGCGCTTGGGAGCGTTGCTCACCGCGCCACCGCTGCGGCTTCCGCCGCCAGCATCTCTGCCGCCAGCGCCATGTAGGCTTGCGCTCCGCGCGATTTGAGATCGAACAGGATCACGGGCTTGCCATATGACGGAGCTTCCGAGAGACGGATGTTGCGTGGAATCTGCGTCTTAAACATTTGCTGCGGGAAGTAGGCGTTGAGTTCTTCGAGCACTTCCATCGCAAGTTTCGTGCGGCCGTCGAACATCGTCACGAGCACGCCGGTCACGAGCAGGCCGGGATTGAGCGCCTCTTGCACGCGGCGTACCACGTTGGTGAGCTGCGAGAGACCTTCGAGCGCGTAATATTCCGCCTGCACCGGGATGATGATCTCGCGGGTTGCCGTCAGCGCGTTGATGGTGAGCAATCCGAGCGACGGCGGGCAGTCGATGAGCACGAAATCATAGGCGCCCGCAATCGGCTCGACGACGCCTTTGAGCCGGTTTTCGCGCGACAGCGCCGAGACGAGCTCGATCTCGGCGCCCGCCAGGTTAATGGTCGCGGGGATGATCTGCAAGCCGGGAATTTCGGTTTCGCACAGCACTTCGTCGATCGATGCAAAGTGCATCAGCAAGTCGTAGATGTCGCGCTTAATTTCAGCCTTGTTGATGCCTAATCCGGTGGTGGTGTTTCCTTGCGGATCGAGATCGACCACGAGCACGCGTTTACCGAGCACCGCCAGGGCCGCGCCGAGATTCACCGTCGTTGTGCTCTTGCCGACACCGCCTTTTTGATTGACCAGTGCGATGATTCGCGACAGTGTGGACTCCTTAGCTTGCATCGCGCTGCGCGTCCAGATAGGTTTCCAGGAGTTGTTGCAGCGTGCCGGGCTCGTTACGCTCGGGCTGTTCGGTGACCTGCTCGAAGAGCTCGCGCAACACCTCGCCGACGCGCGTATCGCCCGCAAACCCCTTCTGCGCCAAGCCTTTTCGCACCATCGCCTCGATGACGTCGCTTCCGCCGATCTGGAGATCTGCAACGGAAAACGCGGGCTTGCGCGCGACTTCTTCGTGCACGCGCGCTTGAAAACGCTCGTTCGAATCGTCGCGCTTGGGCAGGCCGCTACCGGCGATGTCGGCTGCACGTACGGCAAACTGCCGGTCCAGATTATCGGGGCCGATGCGCCTGATGAAGCGCCGCAGAGCGGGATTGGAAAGATCGGGATCGCCGACGTACATGTGCTGGCGTATCACATGCGTCACGCGTTCGATCACGTCGTTCGAAAAGCGCAGACGTCCAAGCATATCGCGCGCCATATCCGCGCCGACTTGCTCGTGACGGTAAAAATGCGGGCCGTCCTTCGTGCGCGGCTTGCCGACGTCGTGCAGAAGCGCGGCCAAACGCACCACCAAGTCGCCGGGCGGCGAGGCATCGAGCGTCGCGAGGCTGTGCCGGTAGCAATCGTAGGCGTGCCATTGGTTCTGCTCGACGCCCACGCCCTCGAGGATCTCAGGCCAAACGTCCTGCAGTACGCCCGTTTCGCGCAGCAGCTCGATGCCGATCGACGGCTTACGCGCAAGCGTCAGAAGCTTGGTGAGTTCGTCGGCCATGCGTTCGGCTGAAACGGTCGCGATCGCAGGCGCGGCGGCGGTCATAGCCTTGCGCGTACGCTCTGTAGGCGTGTATTCGAAGCGTGCCGCGAACTGCGCAGCGCGCAACATGCGCAACGGATCTTCGTCGAAGGCGCGCTCGCTCAGAATATCGATTCGCCGCGCAACGATGTCGGCTTGGCCGCCGTGCGGGTCCACTATCTTGCCCGAAGGCAGCGCGCGCGCAATCATATTCATGCGAAAATCGCGCCGCCCAAGGTCGTCCTCGAGCGAAACGCCCGGTCCGCTCTCGACCTCGAATTCGCGATGGCCGGCGCCGGTGGAGCGCTCCCTTCTAGGAAGGGAAATGTCCACCGTAGCGTTTTTGATGGTTACCTTTAGGACGGCGAACGAGGCTCCGACGAGATCGACTCGGCCAAGGGCCTCAAGCCGTTGCTGGAGATCGGCCGCCGCTAAACCTGTGACGACGTAATCCAGGTCCTTGGCCTCGGGGACAAAGCCCTCGAGGTCCGCGCGCAGCTCGTCCCGCACGCGCCCGCCGACGGCATAAAGCGAGCCGGGGGGAAGGGCGGCGGCTAGGGCACGATCGATTTCGAGAAGTTCGGGCATTACGAGCAGTTTATCAGAGGCATGGACTACAGGGCCCAAACGCCCCAGGCGCTGCCAGGAGTAAGACGCATACCAGGGCGAGACCGAGGAAGGTGACTATCCCGAGGGTGATAAGTACCGCCTTCTGTTCCATAAAAGGAGCATAGCACGCGGCTAATGTTCCCCGGGGAACGTTCACCTTGCCCGTCGCCAACGGCGTAGCATCCAACGAAGTTAGCGAGGAGGCAGCGGACAGTCGCCCGAGGTTCCACGGGGAACATCTAGCCGCCGACGGGTCGCTTCTGGGCGGTTCCGGCGCGACGGGGAAAGCGGTTCGGCGTGGCTCCAGCCTTTCGAACTAAGACCAACCGCTTTTGGCCCACGAGCCGCACTTCGGACTCGACGGCACACTGGAGTTCCGCGGCCGCTACCGAAAGCGCCCCGGCTTCTCCCGGCTCCGTCGCCCCTCGCTGCAAGATTGCAAGCCCGCCCAAGGCCAGAAACGGAGCCGCCAGCTCGAGCGCCGCGGGAGCCGACGCGACCGCGCGGATCGTGGCGCTCCGGAAGCGTTCACGCCATTTTGGGTCGCGGCCGGCATCCTCGGCGCGGGCCCCGATAACCCGCACATTCAGGCCCAGCGTCTCGATCGTCTCGGTCAGGAACTTCGCCTTTTTCGCGGTGGCCTCAAGCAGAGTCGTCTCCACGCCACTGGCTATTGCAACTGGGATCCCCGGAAGGCCGGCCCCGCTGCCGATGTCGATGTACGGCCCGACAACATAGGGCAATACCGTGAGGCTGTCGGCTACGTGCGAAGCGAACTCGGTCTCGTTCTTGGCGCCGGTCAGATTGAATCGGGCATTAGCCTCGAGCACCAGCCGGGTGTAATGTGCGAGTCGCTCTTCCCCCGCGCTCACGCGGGTTGGGGTTCGGCGCCCGCGTAGAGCGAGAGGATCGCGATATCTGCCGGCGTCACGCCGGGAATGCGCGAGGCCGCGCCGAGTGTGGCCGGCCGCCGGGCCGCGAGCTTCTCCCGCGCTTCTCGTGAGAGCGCGCGCAGGCCGGCGTAATTGAGCGCCTCGGGCAACGCCGCGCCCTCGCTCTTAGCGGCCTTTTCGATGGCGAGCTCTTCGCGGCGAACGTAGCCTTCGATCTTTATTTCAATCGCGACGCGGTCTCCAATGGATCGCTCGATTTCCGGCGCCTGGTCGGCGATGTCGGCAAACTCAACCTCAGGCCGCCGTAGCGCGTCGGCGAGCGTGGCCCCCGCCCCGACGTCTGGGACGGATTTCAATACGCCTATGCGCGTGGAAACCATGAACTGCCGCGCGCGTTCGAGCTTCCCGCGGCGCGCCCCGAAGCGCTCCCACGTCGCGTCGCCCACGAGGCCAATGTCACGGCCGGCCGGCGTCAGCCGCGCATCTGCGTTGTCATGGCGCAGCAGAATGCGATGCTCGGCGCGCGACGTCATCATGCGGTACGGCTCGTCGACGCCCTTGTTCACCAGATCGTCGATCATGACGCCGATGTACGCTTGGCTGCGGCTCAAGCGCAGCGCTTCGCGCCCTTGCGCCGCGCGTGCCGCGTTGATTCCCGCGATCAAGCCTTGCGCAGCGGCCTCCTCATAACCCGATGTGCCGTTGAGCTGTCCGCAATGGTAAAGTCCACGTACGCGCCGCGTTTCGAGCGTATCCAAAAGCTCCGTCGGCGGCACCATGTCGTACTCGACGGCATAACCGGCGCGCAGCATCTCGCATTCTTCCAGACCCGGCAGCGTGCGCAGCATTTCCAACTGCACCTCGGCCGGAAGCGACGTGGAAAATCCGCCGACGTACCAGGTCGGTTCGTCCCAGCCTTCGGGTTCGATGAAGATGTGATGCGTCGGATTGTGTGCGAACTTGACGACCTTATCTTCGATCGACGGACAATAGCGCGGGCCGATACCTTTGATGAGATCGAGCCCGTAGAGCGGCGAGCGGTGCAGATTATCGCGCACCAGTTGATGCGTGCGTTCGTTGGTTTCGGTGATGTAACACGGCAGCTGCGGTCCGGCAAAGCGCGGCTCGCTGTCGTAGGAAAACATCAATGGAATCGGGCTCGCCGGCTGCTCTTTCATCGCGCCGGTATGAACCGTCGCGCGATCCAAACGCGGCGGGGTTCCGGTCTTTAAGCGCTGCGTCGGGAAGCCGGCCTCGCGCAACGATTGAGCCAGTCCGATGGCGGGCGGTTCGCCGAAACGCCCTTCGGACTGCACGACATCGCCGCGAAAAGATTTTCCGCCCAGAAAGGTTCCCGTCGCCAACACCACGCGGCGCGCGAAATATTTTGAACCGTCAGCGCAGGCTACGCCGCGAATCTCGCCCGCGCTCACGATCAGCGAATCGACCATCGCGCGTTCGATGCGCAGATTGGGCTGCGCGCGCAAAACCTCGATTGCTAAACGCGCGTAAGCGGGCTTATCAGCCTGCGCGCGAAGCGCGCGGACGGCGGGGCCTTTGGATTCGTTCAGAAAGCGCGAGTGCAGCGAGCATCGGTCGATGATGCGCGCCATCTCGCCGCCGAGCGCGTCGATTTCGCGCACCAGCTGGCCCTTGGCGCTCCCGCCGATCGACGGATTGCACGGAAGCGTGCAGATGCGGTCGGGATCGCCCGTCAGAAGAAGCGTGGGCACGCCAAGTCGCGCCGAGGCGAGCGCCGCTTCGACGCCCGCATGTCCGCCGCCGACGATAATGACCATAACCGCCCGCTATTGTAGCAGACGGTTCGCGGGTTTCGGCTAGCCCGGCACCGCCACGGCGTTGCGCTTGAGACTGCGCAGCCGAAAGGCCAGCCCGATCAAAAAGCCGCCGAAGACGATCGCATAGATCCCGATGATCCAGACGACCGCGAGCACACCGGTGAGCGGGCGAAGGATCAGCAAGACGCCGAATGCGATCGATGCCAGCCCGGCCAGCACCCACCACAGATCGCCCGGAAGATGGCGGCGCAGTTCGAACGCGCCGACTAGCTCGAGAATTCCCGTCACCACAGCCCACGCGGCGATCAGATAGAGCAGCGCGAACGCCGTGATTTGCCAGAAAAAGAATGTGATCGCGCCGACCAATATGCCGAAGATCCCTACGAAGAGCAAATGCGCCCAACGGTTATGCGCCTCGGCTTCGCGCACCGCGCCAATCAGCGCAAAAACGCCGTCCACCAAAGCGTAGGCCCCGAAGAGAAAGACCAGCACCACGAGCGCGATTCCCGGCATTGCGAGCGCCAAAATTCCGAAGATCACTGCCGCGACGCCGCGGACCGCAAACGTCCACCAATTGCGCGAAAGTACATCAAGCATAGGAACCGGGCGTTCGCCGCCCTGCCGTTATTTCCCGATGCAGAACCGCGCGAAGATTTTGGTCAGCAATTCCTCGCCGGCGGCTTCGCCGGTGAGATGGCCTAGAGCGGCGTAGGCGCGCTGCAGTTCGCCGGCGATCAAGTCTGCGGGCTCGCCGCGCTGTAGCGTTTCGCGCGCGCAGCCGAGCGCCTCGAGCGCCCGCGCCACGGCATCGAGTTCGAAGAGCGCCGCGAGATGCGGCCGCTCCAAATCGGGCAGCTCGCCTCCCCAGGCGGTACGCGCGAGTGCGCCGCGCAGCGCCATAAGGGTCGCGCCATCGAAGACCGAGCCGTGGACGATGGCATGCCCATTAAGTTCGCGTACGCCCGCATCACCCAAATCGCTTTTGTTGGCGAAGACCACGCGCGGGCGCGCTTGCGTCAAGTCCAAAACTTCCCGCGCCTCATCGTCCAGGGGCTGCGAGCCATCGATAACCACAATCGCCGTGCCGGCTTCTGAAAGCGCGCGGCGCGTCCGATCGATGCCCGCGGTTTCGAGGCGCCCGGCGTGGGCGCGGATGCCGGCCGTGTCGATAAAGCGCACCGGAACGCCTTCGACGTCGATCGTCTCCTCAATCGTGTCGCGCGTCGTGCCGGCAATCTCGGAAACGATCGCGCGATCCTCGCCCAGCAACGCATTGAGCAAAGAAGACTTTCCGGCATTAGGCGGACCGACGATCGCAACGCCGACGCCTTCGCGGATCAGCCGGCCGGCTTCGCCTTCGCGCTGCAAACGGCGCAGCTCCGCCGCGATCGATTCCAGTGACGTCTCGAGCTCGGCGCGATCGGGATCGCGAACCTCGTCGGGAAAATCGATCGCGGCCGCAAGCTCTTCCAGAATCGTCGAAAGCCGCGCACGCAGCGTTTGCACTTCGCGCGCTATTCCGCCGCCGAGATTTGCCGCCGCAGCGCGGGCCGCCGAGCGCGATTCGGCCGCGAGTAGATCGGCAACCGCCGAGGCTTCATGCAGGTCCATCTTTCCGTTGAGCAGCGCGCGGCGGCTAAACTCGCCGGCGCCGGCGTAGCGCGCGCCGCACGCGAGCAACGCGCGCACGGCTTCGCGCGCCACGATCGGCGATCCGTGAATCTGCAACTCGAGCGTGTCTTCGCCGGTGTAGCTCTGCGGCGCGGCGGAAAAAATGGCGATGCCGCGATCGATAGTGGCGCCGTTTTCGTCGACCACGGTGCCATACGTCGCCATCTTCGGCGCTAACGCATGCGCCGATCGGAACAAGCGCGTCGCGAGCGATCGCGTCTGCGGGCCGCTCACGCGCACGATCGCGATCGCACCTGCGCCCGCGGGCGTAGCGATCGCGCAGATCGTTTGCTCTGATGAGAACTGCATGTCAATCTTCCTACGCGCTTTTTGCAAGTGCGAGGCGGCGGATAGCCTTCGCCGAGCGATTAAACAGAGCTAAGCGAGGCGAAGGCGATCCGCAGACGAGCTACTTGGGAAAAACGACCACTCTTCGTTCCGGCTCCACGCCTTCGGATTCGGTGCGCACCGACTCGTTTTCGGCCAGCGCGATGTGCACGATCTTTCGCTCGGAGGGCAGCATCGGTTCCAGCCTTTGCGGCGCTTGTTCGCGAACGCAGCGCTCGAGCGTCATCAACGCGAGGTTCTTGAGTTGATCCGCGCGGCGCGCGCGGTAGCCTTCGGCATCGATCGTATAATATTTGCGGCCCGTCTTCACGCCGGCATTGAGAATGTTGTTGAAGACCAAATTCAGCGACTCGAGCGTGTTGCCGTGGCGCCCGATCAGCATCGCCAAGTCGGGACCGGTCACTTCAAAGTACTCGCCTTCGGGCCGCGAGAGATACTCGATCTCCGCGTGAGGCACACCCATCTTTCCTAAGATCTCTTCGAGCAAGTCGCGCGCGGGCTTGGCCGCATCAGGCATGGCGGCCTTCGGCCCTCTTCGCGCGGGCGGCTCGCTACGGCGCGTGCCACTGGGCGGACGGCGTCCGCCGGAGCCGCCGCGCCGAACGCGCGATCCGGTTCCGGGAATATCGCGGTCGCGAATCTCCGCGGGCTGCTGATCCTCGGGCTCGATGTCGTCTTCAAACATAGCTACCTTCTTGCGCCTCTCTTTTTCTTTTTGTTTCTGCGCGAACCACCCCGCTGCTGGCCGGCGACTTCACCGTTGGCCTTGGGCAGCGCTTTGGTCTGCGCGTCCGCCGGCACATCCGTGATGGCATGGAAGTCGTCCAGCGCCGAGAGCGGCTGGTGATATTTGCCGAGCAGATAAAATTGTTGGCCCATCGTGAACAAGTTGTACGAGAACCAGTAGAGCACCATCGCCGACGGCCAATTGTAGCGAAGGCCCAAAAATCCGAGCATCAGCGGCGAGAAGATCGCCATCAGTTTCTGCGTCTGCGCCTGCTGCGGATCGGCCGACGGCATCGTGGCGTATCGGGAATAGAAATACATCGAGATCGCATAGAGCAGCAGCAGCACGATATCGGCCGCCGCCAAATTCGGCGCGAACAGATACGCCTTCCATAAAAGCGGCGCGACGTGTTGGGTGAACGGCGCGCCGACCCAAAGCCAGTGTTCGTTTGCGTAAAGACTCTTGTGCGACCAGACCGCGTAGTACACGCTGATGATGATCGGGTACTGGACGAGCATCGGCCAGCAGCCGGCCAGCGGATTGGCGCCTTCCCGCTTGTACAGCTCCATCGTTTCTTTTTGGTAGCGCTGCGGATCGCTCTTGGAGTACTTGTTTTGCAACGCTTTCATTTGCGGCGCGAGCTTTTGCATCTTGATCATCGACATGAACTGCTTGGTGTTCAGCGGCCACGAGATCAATTTGAAGCCAAGCGCGAAAATGACCAAACTCCAGCCGCGGCTGTGCACCACCGAGTTGATGGCATCGAGAATGGCGGTGATGCCGTTGACGATCGGATCCAGAAACGCGTTGGTGGCGAAAATGAAGTGCAAGATCTACCTTTCGGCTACCGGATCGAATCCGCCGGGATGCCACGGGTGACAGCGCGCCAGCCGGCTCACGGCCATCGCGCCGCCGCGAAGCACGCCGTGTTTTTCACATGCCTGCACCGCGTACTCCGAACAGCTCGGATAGAAGCGGCACGACGCGGGAAGAAGCGGCGAAACGGCCATCTGATATGCGCGCAGCGCGGCCACCGCAATCCGGCGCACTACGCTAACGCTCGCGCGAGTTCGGAACGCAGGTCGCCGTAGGTAGCGGCGGCGGTCGAAGGGCGTGCCACCACCAGAATCCGGACGTGCGGATCGGCCGGAACAAGTTCGTGCATGGCGGCCGCGATGCGGCGCTTTACAGTATTACGGATAACGGCTTTGCCCACTGAAGTGGAGACGGTAATGCCCACGAGCGGGCGTTCGCCCTGGGCGGCGCCTTCGCCGCGGTAGACGGTCAAATTCGAGGTGGCCATACGCCGGCCGCGCTGGCGTAGGCGGGCGAAATCCGCCTGACGGCGCAGGCTGGCAAAGCGTCGCATCAGACGCTGAGGCGCTTGCGGCCCTTTCTGCGGCGGGCCGCGATGACGCGGCGGCCGTTTTTGGTGGACATACGCTCGCG
>JAAXCX010000020.1 GCA_013036105.1 Vulcanimicrobiota bacterium | reverse complement strand
GCCTGGTCATGCAGCTGGTCTCCACCGACGAAAAAGCGGCTGCGAAGCTGCTCGAAGCCGCGGGCGGCCGCGTGAAAGTTGCGGTCGTCATGGGCCGCAGTGCGCTGACGGCCGAAGAGGCGCGTGCGCTGCTGGAGTCACACGGCGGCTCGCTGCGCCGCGCGCTGCATCAGCCGTAATGTTTGCCGTACTCGCCCTTGCGACCATCGCGTTCGTTCCGCTGGACGATCGTCCGGTCACGCGGCAGTTGCCGCAGCTTTTGGGACGCATCGCCGGCACGCCCGTAGTCGAGCCTCCGACGGCGCTGCTCGGGAATTATCTGGATTTTGGAAAGCCCGACTCCATCATCGCGTGGCTCAACGGTTCGCAGGCAGAGCGCGCTCATCAGTTTGTCGTGAGCGCGGATATGCTGGCATACGGCGGATTGATCGCATCGCGCGTAGCCGAAACGTCTTACGGCGATGCGTATTTTCGTTTACGTTCGCTGCAGCAGCTGCGCCGGCAGCATCCCTCCGCATGGATCGCGGCGTTCGGCACGGTGATGCGGCTCGCGCCGACGGGCATTCCGGCCGTCGGACGCGCCCAGACCTTTTTTGCGCCCTACCCGATCTGGTCGTACATACAGGAGTTCGCCAATCTGCACGACCCGCCGTTGCCGAAAGAAGCGGCGCGCGCGGCGCAGCTGCGCCCCTTAATCGGCGAGCCGGCGCTGCAAGCTTACCTGAATGCGCGCTATCGCGATTACTCGGTCGACGATCTGTTGATCAAGATGACGGCGGCGGGTACGATCGATCGGCTAGCGCTGGGTCAAGACGACGCCGGTCCGATTGGCCTGCACGTCAGGGACGTTCGCGCATTGCAAGCGTCGGTTGCTCAGGACGGGCTGGAAGATCGCGTCGCGATCGAGCCCGGCGCAGACGAACTCGGAATGGCGATGGTTTCACAAGCGATCGCGCGTAGCGCGGGCTGGACGCCGCGCATCGCGGTGGTCTACTCGATGCCCGGCGGCGAAACGATCAACGATCCACTGGAGTACGCGCCGATCGAAGCCGCGATAGACGGGCTGGTCCGTCTCTGCGGGGCGGCGCACGACGACGCGCATCCGGATATCACGTTATTTGTGCGCGTTCCGAATACCGATGCCCCGCACGATGACGACTTGCTCTCGGCGATGCGGGCGCAGGAGCAAGCCGGACATTCGGTCGCCTTTGCCGATTTGACGTTTCTGCAGAACACGTTCTTGGTTCAAGCCGCTTTTGCGCAGCGTCTGCTCGACAGCGGGGTCGCCAGCAAGCTCGATTCGTACGCTTCGTGGAACACCAACGCGAATACGATCGGAACCGCTGTTGCTGAAGCGGTCGCGGCTGGCGCGGGCCGCCGTGCGGGTACCTACGACGCGCTCGCTCACGCGGAGTTTACGTTCGGCCGGATTGTCGACGACTATGCTTTTCACGACTTCGTTCGTCCCCAGATCAATGCGGCGCTTACGGCGCAGGGCGTTACCGACCACACGTATCTGCTCGCCCAACAGGCCGCGCCGATCGCCTCACTCAACCGCGCCGCGCTGTGGAACCGCGCCGCATCGATCCTCAAGCAGCTCTATCCCGGCTATCATATTGCGGCGATCCAAATCACGCTGCCGTGGAATCGCACGTTCGAGACGGGAATCGAAGTCGGACTGGCGCCGAACCTCTAACTCGGAGGCGCGAGGAGCGCGAATCCGCCTTGCGCTGCGACGCGTTCGCCCGCGCGCACGCCGCTCGTGATGAGCGCTTGCGTGCCGTTACGCCGAGCGACCACGACCGTTCGCTGCCCGAACGCCTGCGTTCCGTCCCTGCCGGCGATCTGCACGAAGACGAGCGTTTTCCCGGTTTGCGGGTCTTCCACAATCGCGCTTTGCGGGATGACGATTCCACGGTCGCGGGCCACATCTATCGTGGCTTGAACCGCGCTCCCGCCCGGTGCGCCGCTCGGTATTCCTTTCACGACGACAGTCGCGGTTTGCGTCGTAGGATCGAGGGCCGGTGAAACGCCCGCGACGCGGCCTACGGTTTGCAACCCGGTGCCGGGCACCGTGACGCGCACGGGGTCGCCCAGACGCACGCGTGCCGCATCGGCCGACGTCACGTCGAGCGTCACGTCGCCGGAACTGCCGGGGGCGATTGCGATGACCGGCGTCGCCGTATCGACCGCTTCTCCCGCGCGTTTGTAAATGGCTGTGACGACTCCGTCGATCGGCGAACGCAGCGTCCCGTTGGCGAGATCGCGCTGCGCTAACGCCGCTCGAGCTTGCGCGCTCTGCACTTGCGCTCCGGCCGAGCGCACCTGCGCCGTAGCAGTCTGAGCTTCGGCAAGGTCGGCGGCAAGCTGCGCGCGCGCACTCTGCGCGTCCTTGAGCGGTGCGACTCCGGCAGCATATAACGATTGGGCGCGCCGCACGGCTGCGCGA
The DNA here is from genome assembly GCA_013036105.1 of Vulcanimicrobiota bacterium. Taxonomy (GTDB): domain Bacteria; phylum Vulcanimicrobiota; class Vulcanimicrobiia; order Vulcanimicrobiales; family Vulcanimicrobiaceae; genus Rubrimentiphilum. Next base: position 21,205 of record JAAXCX010000020.1, on the reverse strand, counting down.
TCGAGGGCAATTTTTGCGCTCGTGCGATCGACTGCGGATTGCTGCGCGTTGGCAGCCGCGACGTTGGCGTCGGCTTGGGCTTGGGACGCGGAAAGGTACAGGCCGCTGACGTCGAGTTGCGCAAGCGACTGGCCTGCGCCGACGTGCTGCCCGATCGTGACGACCGTGCTCGTCAGGATGCCGGGGACCGCGAATGAAAGTTTTGTTACCGCACCCGCCGGCGCACCGATTCTGCCCGTGGCCGAAAGCGTTTCGACGAACGTGCCGGTTCTCGCGGTTGCCAGCGTGACGGCCGGCTGGGATTTCAGCAGCGCGTTCGTGCCATGGGCGCAAGCAGCGAGCGCCGGCAAGATGCACATCGCGGCCGGCAACGTAAAAAATTTCATGGTCCGAGCAACTCTTCCAGCGCGGCCGCAGCTTGCGCTCGCGCGTACATCGCGGTCAGCTCGTCGAGCGCCGCTTGTACGTACGTGCGCCGGGCGTCAGCGACGTCGAGACTCGAGCTGGCACCGCTACGGTATCCGGTTTGCGTTGCGGCGAGCTCTTGCTGGGCGGCGATGCGCGCACGCGTCGCGATCTGCGTCGCGCGGGCCGTTTCGGCGTACGTGCGTGCGGCGTTGCCCACTTCAACGGAGATTTGCTTGCGGATCGCTAAGGCTCGCGCCTGCGCCTGGGCGAGACGCGCGCGTTCGGCGTCGGCCCGGTTGGCGGCCGCTCGCGATACCGGAAAGCTGAGCTGTACGTTTGCCGATGGGCCGCGCACGAATATCCCGGTGTCGGTTCCGGCGGTATATCCGGCGTTGATGACGATCGCCGGCAAGGTTCCGCGCTGCGCAACGCCTACAGCCGCGGCTTCCGCCGCGACGGCCCGCTCGGCGGAGGCGAGATCGCTGCGTTGTGTCAGCGCGCGCATGACGAACGCTTGCGGATCGGCGGTGGCGGCCGGCGGCGGGAACGTGGCGGAAAGATCGAGTTTAACGGGCTCGTCGAGTTCACTATCCAAAGCCGATTGAGCGTTGAGCAAACTCGTCGCAGCTGCGTTGCGGTCGCCCTGTGCGCGCGCGAGTGAAACCTGCGCGCGCACGATGTCGAGACGCGGCGCGTCGCCGGCCTGAAAGCGAAGCTCGGCGGCGTGGAGGTCACGCTCCGCCCCGGCCACCAGCTGGTCGCGCAGAGTAAGCTCGGCCCCGGCTTTCAGCGTGGAAAAATAAAGTCCCGTGGTTTTTATCCGTTCGGTCCGCTGCGCTTCCAACAAGTCGAACTGTGCCGCATCGACGTTGGCTTGCGCTTGGCGCACGAACGGCGAGTAGGTAAAATAATCGCCCAGCGTAATCTGCCCGCCGACCGTAACGAGTCGCTGGGCGATCGTTTGATTGTTGCTTCCGGCTTGGGGCGATTGCGCATAGTTCGCGGTGATCGCCGGCGAAGCCGACGCGCGGGCCGCTGCCAGAAGAGCGGTCTGTTCGCGAACTCGCTCGCGCGCCTGCGTGACGCCGGGCGAGACCGTGACGGCGCGGTCGAGCGCCGCATTGAGCGAGAGTACCGAAAGAACGACTGCCGCGATCATTGAACCACTGCGTCTTTTCCGGCAAAGCCCGCGTAGAGTACCGGTATGACAATCAGCGTGAATGCGGTCGCGGTGGATAGGCCGCCGATAACCGCGATAGCCAGCGGCTGTTCCATCGCCGAGCCTGACCCGATGCCGAATGCCAGCGGCAGCAGCCCCCCAATCGCGGCACATGTCGTCATGACGATCGGCCGGAGGCGAGTGCGGCCCGCGGCGACGAGCGCGTCGTGCACGTCAGCGCCCTCCAGGCGGCGCTTGTTGGCGACGTCGATCAGCAAGATGCCGTTTTTTACGACGATACCGACGAGTAGCAGTATGCCCATGAAAGAGGAGACGTTGAATGGCGTCCCCGTGACGAACAAGGCGGCGGCAACGCCGATAATCGCTAGTGGAATCGCCGTCAGAATGACGAGCGGAAGCCGGTACGATCTGAACGCAGCGAGCATGACAAAGTAAACGAGCGCGATCGCGATCAGCACCACTTGGGCAAATTCGTGAAACGACTGCTGTTGGGCTTCGTACGCGCCGCCGATGCTCGCCGAATAGCCGGGCGGCAAAGCCATTCCTTGGAGTGTCCGCTGCACGCCGCCGATGACCGAAGAAAGCGTGACGCCGGTGTAATTTGCCGTGATCACGATGACGCGCGCGCCGTTGATTTCACTGATGTCGGTCGAGAGTCTACTCGGACTGATTTGCGCGACGGAGTTGAGCGCGACTACGCCGGCGGGCGTGGAAATCAAGCCCGCGGCGGCGTCGCCCTGCGGCGTGACCACGCTGACGCGCACCGGAACGCGGTTGAGCGCTCCGGCCACGTCGGTGGCAATGCCGCCCTGCGCCGAAGCCTGCAAAGCGTTCCCCAAATCGGCCGCCGTGATATTCAACGCCGCGAGCCGTTCGCCGAAAGGTGAAATGCGCATCGTGGGATCGTCGTAGCTGACGCCGGAGAATGCGTCGGCCAATCCCGGCACGCCGGCAATTTTGTCGGTAACGCGGTTTGCGAGCGCGATCAGCGTATCCTGATCCGGACCGCGCACCGTAATTTGTATCGGCGACGGCGCCCCGGACATGTCGTTGATGATGTCTTCCAAGATTTGATGAAAGTCGAACTGCGCCGCGGGGATCGCGGTCGTGTACGCATTGCGCAAGCGCTCGCTGACGACCTCATAGGATGGGCGCGCCCCCGTGCGCAGTCTGACGCGAATGGTTCCTTGCCGCACTTGCGTCGGCGAGAAGCCGTTGGTGTCGATCCCGGTAAAGCGGCCGACCGATTCAACTGCAGGATCGCGCAGGGCGATACGTTCCATCGTCGTTGCCGCCGCGTCGCTCGCCCCTATCGTCGTCCCCACCGGCATGGCGTAGCGGATTTCGAACTGCCCTTCGTCGAGCCGCGGAAGGAAGTCGCTGGGCAGCTTCGCGAGCAGCAACACCGTCACGATGAGCACGACGACGGAACCACCGTATACGGCCGCGCGGTGGCACAAAGCCCAACGCAGCAACGGTTCGTATCGCGCCAGGAGCCTTGCAATGAAGCCGGTATCTTCGGCGTGGTGCGCATTCTCCGGTATCAGACTCTGCGCGAGGATCGGCGCGACGAAAAGCGCGAGGCAAAGCGAGACGATCAGCGAGGCCGCCAGCGTCAGCGCGAGCGCGCGGAAGAAGAATCCGCTTACGCCGGTGAGCAGCAGCAGCGGTACGAAGACGACGACCGTGGTGAACGTCGACGCCGCCATCGGCGCCGCCAACTCGCCCATCGAAACGGTGATGACGTCGGCCTTGCGCATCTCGGGGTAGGCGCGAAAATTCCGCGCGATGTTTTCGACGACGACGATGGCATCGTCGATGATCAAGCCGACGGCAACCGCGAGGCCGCCGACGCTCATCAAGTTCAGCGTTTGACCGAACCGGTTCATGGCGAAGACAGCGATGGCCATCGCGATGGGAATGACGATCGCGGCGACCAGCGTCATGCGCAGGTTGCGCAGAAAGACCAAAATCACCAAAATTGCAAGAAACGCGCCGGCGAGAATGGCGTCGCGAAGGCTGCGTTGAGATTCCACGACCAGATCGGTCTGATCCCAGAAGCTGGAAACCGTAATGCCGGCCGGCAGGTGCGCCGAAAGCGCGGACATCTTGGCTTTGATCTCGGAGGCCATCTTTACGGCGTCCGAGCCGGGCAAACCAAAAAAGTTCAGCGCGACCGCATGTTGCGCATCGTAGCTCACTTGCGATGAGAGCGGTGCAACGCCCAACGTGACCGAGCCGATCTGTCCGACGGTCACCGGGGTGCGGCCGCCGGCCGGAACCACGATCGCCGCTATGGCTGTTGCGCTCTTGACGTTGGCATCGAGCACGAGGACGTTACGCCGGTAATACTGCTGCGCTATTCCAAGCGAACTGACGTTGTTCGCTCCGGACACGGCGTTGGCGACGTCTTGCGCCGCGAGCCCCCGCGCGGCAAGAGCCGCCGGATCGAGCGTAATGTGGTATTCACGCTGTGGGCCGCCGACCATGAGAATGCGCGCGAGCCCCGGTGTGCCGTAGAACTCCGGGAGGAGCGACTGCTGCGCGAGTTCGCGCAGCATCGTCTGTGACATCGAGTGCGCGATCAGCGCGTACGAGACGACGGGCTCGCTATTTGGGTTGACGATGACGGCTTCGACGCTCGTGAGCGACGGAATTGACCCGCGTACCTGCGCGACCGCCTGGTTGACGTATTGCAAATCGAACCGCGCGTCGGTTTTCGGATCGAATGTGACCAGGAATTCGGCGCTGCCTTGCGCCGAATTCGCCGTGACGCGCGTTACCGAAGGCAGACCCAAGAACGCGTTTTCCAATGGGACGGCTACTGCCGTGCGTACCTGATCCGGCGGAAGATCGCCGGCCTCCACGACGACGTCGATGCGCGCGAACGACATGTCCGGGAAGATGCTCGCGGGCGTGGATGTGTAAGCCCACACGCCGATGACGGCGAGCATGGCCACCAAAAACGCGATAGTTTTTCGGTGCTGCAGCCCGAACGACGCGATCTGCAAAGCTTAGTCCGGGTTTTTGCCCTCGGCAATGTTTTCGAGGATCTTTCCCGACTTTGCGTCGACGCCGACTTCGCGCGTCTTGCCGCCCGACTGCACGTCGAAGCTATAGCGCAGAGCGCTGCCGCCTGACTCTTTTTCGAGTTCTTGCGCGACGATTTCCCCGTTCGGGACGGCGCGAAGCGCAATCGCGCGGGCTTTACTGATCGAGACGGTGGCTTGCTTTGCAAGCTGCTGGCCGGGATAGGCCGCAGCGGTTGCGATCGCAAAGCCGAAGGCGGAGGCGAGCGCCGCCGCGGTGAGGATGGTGTTTTTCATAGCCCATAGCATACATCCCGAATGTTACTGGAGCATGAACGGCCTACGCCGCCGGGAAAATCAGGCGCGTTTCCGCTTTCCCCTCCACATTGGACAGCCTGACTTTTCCGCCGAATGCGTGTGCGATCGAATCTGCAACGGCCAGCCCCAACCCGCTGCCGGCTCCCAAAGCATCGCCGCGCCAAAATCTTTCCAGGCCGTGTTCCAATGCTTCGGGCGAAAAACCGGGCCCGTTGTCGAGAACGCTCAGCTCGACCGTGCCACCCGATCCGGTCGCGCGAACTTCGATACGTCCGCCCGCGGGAGCATGCTTCACGGCGTTGTGCAGAACGGCGAGCGCGGCACGCTCCAGTTCGGGTGCATTGCCGTTTACCTGCGTGCGGCCCGAAGCGGCAAAATCCAGCTCGACCATTTTTGCCGCTGCGGCTCCGGCGATCCGCGCGCAAGCTTCGCGCGCGATCGCGTTGAGATCCACGCGCGCGATCTCGAGCGCCCCTGCCTCCGCGCGCGCAACCGAGAGCAGATCGCCGATGAGCGATTCCATCCGGTCGGCTTCCTGAGAGATCGTCGCGAGCGACTGCCGGTAGGAGCCGGCGTCGCGTTCCTTAGCCAGGGCGAGATCGGATTCCGCGCGTATGACGGCGAGCGGCGCGCGCAGATCGTGTGAAGCATCGGCAGTAAAGCGGCGCTGCCGCGCGACCACCTCGTCGAGGGCGCGATGCGTAACGGCGTTGCCGGCAATCCATGCGAGCGCCGCCATCACGAGCGCGGCGAGTAAGAACGCAACGGCGGCCTCGCGGTCCGTTTCTTCGATCCAGTCGCTCGGGCGCCAGACGACGATCTTGCCTACGCGTCTTCCGTTGTTGGTTACCGGAAGCACGAACGCGCGCAATTCGGCCTCCCCGCTTCCGGTGGTGAGGTATGAAGCAGTGGCCGCCGGAACGGTCAACAAGGCCGACGGCGGGACCGAAACGTTCGACAAGACGACTGCACGAGAGCCGTTCACGACCAGGCCGCTGGTTTGCGCGCCGAGCACGGTCACGAATTGGCGCCGGTCGTCGCGATCGATCGCGGGTTGCCCGCTGCGCAGGTCCAAGAGCGCGCTGACGGCCCGCGCCGCGGCGCTCAAATGCGAGTCGAGCGCGCTGCGTTCGCTGCGATCGATTGCGAAAACGGCGGCAGCGGCGAAACAGAGCAGGCCGGCAAAAAGCACTCCGACATAGACGGCGATGAGGCGCAAGCGCAGCGCGTGCGTGTACGTCATTCCGGTCCGAACCGGTAGCCCGCACCGCGAACGGTCTGCAGGACCGAAGATTCGCCGCCCGTCGCGAGCTTCGAACGCAGCCGGCTTACGTAGACGTCCACCACGTTCGACGTCGCTTCGCTCGCCCGGTCGAACATGGCATCTTCGATCGCCCGCCTAGTCACCAGCGCTCCGGCATTGCGTAAGAAGTATTCCAAGAATGCGCTCTCGCGAGGAGTGAGGTCGATGCGGCGGTTGCCCCGGCGAGCAACGCGAGTTCGCAAGTCCAGCATCACATCCCCCGACCACAGTTCGGCGTTCGTGGTGTCGGCCGGCAAGTGGCGGCGCGTGATCGAGCGAAGGCGCGCTTCGAGCTCGCCGAAGATGAACGGTTTTCGCAGGTAGTCGTCGGCGCCGGCATCGAGGCCTTCGATGATATCCTCCGCCGTATCGCGCGAGGTCAGCACGAGCACCGGAGTCTGGAGTTTTCGCCGTCGCAACGATCGCAGCACGTCGAGACCGCTGCGTTTGGGGAGATTCATGTCGAGTACGATGGCGTCGTAAATCGGCGACGAAGCCACTTGCTCGGCGTCGTCTCCGTCGGCGCTCTCGTCGACGATATGTCCTTGCTCCGTGAGGCCGCGCCGCAGCACGTCGCGCAGGCGTGGATCGTCCTCGACCACTAGGAGGCGCACCGCAGCGGCGTTCTTTGACGGGGAGGCCGGGCCCCGCAGCCGAAGGTCCTACCGCCAATCCGCACACCCACTTTAGGAGACGGTCTATGATGTTTTTGCGCCGCACCTTGCTCGCCTCGGCCGCATTTGCGATGCTTGCTGCGGCGCCCGCGTTCGCGGTAGATTACGGCAGATGGTTTTTCTCAACGGCGAACGATCCCAAGCCGCTGCCTTTCAGCGAGTGCGTCAAGCGCGCGCAAGCCGCGATGGCGACGCAGGGATTCGGAGCGCGCGTTGGCGGGACGAATCCCGCATATCTGGACGCAACGTCCGGAGCGGTTTCGGTGACGGCGTTCTGTGTGGGGCAACCGAAGGGGTTTTATTACGTACTGGTCGTCATGAGCGACGATGGTTCCAAGAGCGCGCTCAGCGTCGGCAATGCGATCAACGCCGCGTTCTTCGGATCGGACACGAGCGCCGGCGGTGGCGGAGCGACTGCGACGGGCGCCGGCGGCACCTGGCAGCTCACGTCAAACTGTAAGTTCGTCGGAAGCGGCTGGCAGAGCACGCTCGATTTGTCGCAAGCTCCCAACGGGGCGTTAACGGGAATGGTGCGCAACGATCCGCTGACTCCGGTGGTGGTCGGCGGCCAGTTCACCGGCACAACCATGAACCTCACCCTGCGTCCCGCCGACTGGGCGGATAACATGCAATTGACGGGCGACCTGAGCGGCGGGAAAATCGCCGGCAAAGTGCACCACTTGGGCGGCGACGACTGCACGTTCACCATGGTGCGCACGGCCGGTTCGAGCGCTTAGCTAACGCGCGAGATCGGAGGCGAGCACGAAGCGCACGCCTTCGGCTTGCATTTTCGGATAATATGCAGCGAGCGCGGCCAGCGTGGTTGGTCGCGGATGCCCGATCGCGATGGCCGAGCCGTTCCGTTTTGCAATCTCGACGGTCTGCTCCAGCATCTGCTCCGTGTACGCCTCATCGGCTCGATTATCCAAGAAGACGCTTCGCGACGCTTCGGAAACGCCGGCGTCCCGTGCCGTTTGCGCCGCGACGGATTGAGGGTTTGTGAGCGAATCGATGAAGAAGAGATCGTGAGCTTTGACGATCGCGATGACGTCTTTCATCACGCGGCTGTCGGCGGTGGCTTTGCTGCCTTCATGATTGTTGAGCCCGTGGGCCGTGGGTACTTGCGCGATGTCGTCTTCGGTTTGCGACGCGATCTGCGCGTCCGTCATCGTCGTGGTTATCTCGCCGCGTCCGGCAGTATCGCGTCCGAGCGGCTGCATCGGCAGGTGGAGCATGAGGCCTTTTCCGGCTGCGGCTGCATCGCCTGCGATCTGCGCGGTATACCGCACGTATGGCAGAATGGAAAGCGTCAGCGGAATAGGCAGCGCTAGAAAACCGCGTTCGGTTACGGGCCACTGCCCGCAGTCGTCGATAATGATCGCGACGGTTATGGTTCCGGATGGCGTCGCGGTTGCTTCGGGTGAAGCAGGAGATTGCGGCGCCGCCGTTGCGGCGCGGAGCGGTGGAGCTGCCGTGGCAACTGGCGCCGGCGAGCTCGTCGCAACAGGGGCGACCGGCTGTTGCGGCATGCGATAGAATTGGCCAAAGAGCGCCCATGCAACAAACAGCGCCAACAAAAACGCGATCGTCAGGAAGAGAAGGCGGCGGACCATTGCGGCGGGCATTCTTCGGCCGTGCGTCGGATACCTGAGCATGGCGCTGAAAGTTCCCGTACTGTTCGGATCCATGCGAACGGAACGGCAGGGTATAAAAGCTGCGCGTTTTGTCGTCAACGAACTCAAGAACTACGGCTGCGATCCGGTCCTCGTGGACGCGAAGAGCTACGATCTGCCGGTGCTCGATAAAATGTACAAGGAGTATGACGCCGGAAGTGCGCCGCCGAAGCTGCAACAACTAGCGGACCTCTACCGCTCCGCGGATGGTTTTGCCATCGTTACGGGCGAGTACAACCATGGCGTGCAGCCCGGGTTGAAAAACCTGCTCGATTATTTCTTGGAAGAGTATTTCTGGCGACCGTCGGCCATCATCTCATACTCCGGCGGGTACTTCAGCGGAGCGCGCGCGGCGATCCAACTGCGCGAAATCGTCGCCGAGCTGGGTATGCCTGCCATTCCATCGGCGTTGCCGATCGCGCGCGTCGCCAGCGCGTTCGACGACGCCGGTTTACCCACGGATCCGAAATTCCGTCCACGCAGCGTGGAGTTTTTCAAGGAATTCGTTTGGTATATGGAAGCGCTGGGCGCGCAGCGCGCTAAGGGCGTTCCCTACTAGGCTGGCAGAGCTCGATCAATACGCCCTGGGCGCTGCCCGGATGCAAGAACGCGATGAGATTGCCGTGCGCGCCACGGCGCGGAGTATCGTTGATAAGACGAACGCCGGCCGCTTTAAGCCGGTCGAGTTCGGCCTGTAAGTCGGTAACGCGGTACGCTGTATGATGCAGCTTCGTTTCCGCTTCGCCCCGGTAGCGTGCGACCGGCGAATTTTCGTTAAGCGGACGGAGCAGCTCGAGGATGCAGCCCCCCGCATCTAGCCCCACGGCTTCTATCCCTTGCTCCGCGAGGGTCTCGCGATAAACTTCTTTGAACCCCAGCGTCCCCGTATAAAGGGCGAGCGTCGCGTTCAGATCCTTGACGACAATCGCGACATGATCTATTTCCATTACGCGACCACCTCTCGGGCGCGGTACACGCCGAAAACGTCGCGCAGCACGTTGCAAATTTCGCCGAGCGTCGCGCCCGCGTCGACGGCCGTAATGAACGCAGGCATGAGGTTCTTCGTACCTTGCGCAGCTCCGCGGACTTCGGCGAGCGCTTTTTCGACGTTCTTAGCGTCCCGGCTCTCGCGCAGCTCCTGAAGTCGCTCGGCTTGCGCGCGTTCGATGCCGGGATCGTGGCGCTGCAGCGGGATCTTTGTTTGTCCCGCGCCTTCGGCGAATTTGTTCACGCCAACCACCACTTGTTCGCCCTTTTCGATCGCTTGCTGCGCGCGGTAGGCGGAGTCCGCGATGCGCCCCTGCATCCAGCCGCTCTCGATTGCGGCGATGCTGCCGCCGAGTTCGTCTATTTCGCAAATCAGCGTCTGCGCGCCTTCGATCAACTCGTTGGTGAGCGTCTCGATGTAATAGGAACCTGCCAGGGGATCCACCACGTTAGGAACCCCGGTTTCATAGGCGATGATTTGCTGCGTGCGCAGCGCGACTTTGGCGGATTCTTCCGTCGGGAGAGCGAGCGCTTCGTCTTTCCCGTTGGTGTGCAGCGACTGCGTTCCGCCGAGTATGGCGGCCAACGCCTGCAAAGCAACGCGCACAACGTTATTCTCAGGCTCTTGCGCGGTCAGCGTCGAGCCCCCCGTTTGCGTATGGAAGCGCAACGTATGCGAGCGGTCGTCTTTGCAGCCGAAATCGTCGCGCGTGATGTGCGCCCACAAGTATCGCGCCGCGCGAAATTTGGCGACTTCCTCAAATAGATCGTTGTGTGCATTCCAGAAGAACGAGATGCGTGGCGCGATCTCGTCGAGATCGAGCCCCGCATCGCGCGCGGCCTGCAGATACGCTTTGCCGTTCGCGAGTGTGAAAGCGATTTCTTCGAGCGCTGTCGAGCCGGCTTCGCGAATGTGGTAGCCCGAAACGGAGATGGCGTTCCAGCCGGGAACGTGCGTCGCGCAGTACCCCATAACGTCGGTCACGAGCCGCATCGAATGAGCGGGCGGATAAATGTAGGTACCGCGCGCCACGTATTCTTTGAGCACGTCGTTCTGCACGGTGCCGCCGAGTTTCTCAAAGGGAACGCCGCGGCGCCGCGCGACCGCGAGCAGCATCGCGAATATAATAGAGGCAGGCGCGTTAATGGTCATCGAGATCGTAACGCTGTCGAGCGGGATGCCGTCGAGTAGCGTTTCCATATCGGCGACGCTGTCGATCGCGACGCCGACTTTCCCTACCTCACCACGCGCTTGCGCCGCGTCCGAATCATAGCCGAGCTGCGTCGGCAGATCGAACGCCACCGAAAGCCCGGTTGTCCCGTGCGCGAGCAGATAGCGGTAACGCGCGTTTGATTCAGCCGCGCTTCCGAAGCCCGCATACTGCCGCATCGTCCACAGTCGCCCGCGATACATGTCCTTGCGGACGCCCCGCGCAAATGGAAAATCGCCGGGCGCGCCGAGTTCGTGGGTCGGCCCTTCGATCCGGTCGTACACGGGTTTCAACGGGATTCCGCTGCCGTTTTCGTCGCGAGGCATGCCGGCGGTATTCTCGCCCAAGTGCGTGAAACCGTTTGGCGCCCGCGGCCTAGTCAATCGTTACGAGCGGAGAGTTCGACTCGACGGTTTCACCGGGTTGCGCGTGAACTTTAGAGACTTTGCCCGACTTGTGGGCGCGGATCTCGTTCATCATTTTCATCGCCTCGACGACGGCGACGACCTGGCCTTCGGTCACCGTGGCTCCCTCAGCCACAGGCATCTCGACGACGGCGCCATGCATTGGCGAGACGACATCGTTTCCGCCCGCCGCTGCGCGTTCGCTGCGCACTGCGCGACGCGGCTTGCGTGCTGCTGTTTTGCGCGAAGGTAAATCGATGACGCGGACGTGGTACAGCTTGCCGTTGACTTCGACGGAGATCTCTTGTGAACGTTCCCCTTCGACAGGGCGCGCCTCCGTGCGCCGCTCAGGGTGGTTCGACAAGCTCACCATGACACCGGAGGTCGCCGCCGCATTGGAGGCAGCGAATTGTTCGAGGGTTGATGTTGTATAGGTCGCGTCCGTCACCGGCGGATGATCGCAAAGCTGTCGCAGAAGGCGCAGGGTCGTCGGAACGCCTTCGATGACGTATTCGTCGAGCGCGCGGCGGAAACGTGCGAGCGCCTGTGAGCGATCGGGCGCCCAGACGACAAGTTTAGCGATCATCGAATCGTACTCGGATCCGATCGCGAAACCGGGGAATGCGGCGGAATCGATCCGCACGCCCAAACCTCCGGGCTCGCGGTACGTGGTGACCGTGCCGGGTGCGGGGCGAAAATCGTTGGCCGGATCCTCGGCGTTGATGCGCCCTTCGATCGAATGTCCGTGGAAAACGATTGCGTCCTGATCGTAGGCGAGCCGCTCGCCGGCTGCGGAGCGGATCTGTTCGCGGACCAAATCTAGGCCGCTCACCATTTCAGTGACCGTGTGCTCGACTTGGATGCGAGTGTTCATCTCGAGAAAAAAGAACTCGTCGCCGCTGACGAGCCATTCGATCGTTCCGGCGCTGTCATAACCGATCGCTTTGGCGGCGCGAATTCCGGCTTCGCGAATGCCTTCGCGGACGCGGGATGAGATGGCAGGCGGCGTTTCTTCCCAGAGCTTCTGGTGACGGCGCTGCAGCGAGCAGTCGCGTTCGCCGACATGCAGAACCGTGCCGTGCTTGTCGGCGAGGATCTGCAGTTCGATATGTTTGGGATTCTCTAGGTAGCGCTCGGCGTAGATCGCGCCGTTCTTGAAGTATGCTTCGGCCTCGCGCTTTGCCGTTGAGAGCGCCGCGCCCAGCTCGTCGACCGTGTACGCGACCTTCAAGCCTTTGCCGCCGCCGCCGCCCGAGGCTTTGAGCGCTAACGGCAATCCGTATTGTTTTGCGGCTGCTTCCGCGGATTCCAAATCCCGGATTTCGCCGGTTCCGCCCGGCACGACGGGAACGCCGGTCGCGATCATCGCTTGCCGCGCGCGCATCTTGTCGCCCATCGCATCGATGGCGTCTGGGTGCGGGCCGACCCATGTGAAACCCGCTTCGGAAACGGCGCGTGCGAAGGACGCGTTCTCCGCGAGAAAACCGTAGCCGGGATGGATGTATCGCGCGCTCGAGCGACCGGCGATCTCTAAAATGCGTTCGACGTTAAGGTAACTCTGCGACGGGCTGGCGGGCCCGAGCAGGTACGCTTCGTCCGCCACACGGACATGCATCGCGTCGCGATCGATCTCCGAATATACGGCGACCGTTTGCAATCCCATTTCGCGGGCCGTGCGCATAACGCGTACCGCGATCTCTCCGCGGTTGGCGACTAAGAGTTTTTCCAAACCCGCTCCGGTTCGGCATCATCCAGCGCGCGCGCCGCGTCGCGCCACTTGGAACGCGGCGGCGGAGCTTCGTCTCGCGATTCCAGGAACTCCAGCGCGGCGACGATCGCGAGGATCTCGTCCTCGTCGTTCATTGCGGCGGCGGGTACATTCCCATGGCGTGGAAACCGCCGTCGACGAAATGCACGTCGCCTGTAACGGCCGCGGAAAGGTCGGACGCGAGGAAAACCGCCATCTTGCCTACGTCATCGATTGTCATATTGCGCCGCAGCGGCGCGGTCGCGGCGACGACGTCGAGCATCTTCGAAAGGCCGGCGACTTGCCGGGCGCTCGCGGTCTTTATGGGCCCGGCGGAGATCGCGTTGACGCGAATTCCGCGGTCGCCCATATCGAAGGCCAGATAACGCACGGCCGATTCGAGCGCGGCCTTGGCGATGCCCATGAGATTGTAGTTTGGGACGATCGCGGTCGCGCCGAGGTAGGTCAGCGCCATGATTGAAGCGCCGTCTGCGAGATCTTCTTGCAACGCCTGCACGAGCGCGATCAGCGAGTACGCGGAGATGTCGAGGGAGAGGTTAAAATCGGCCCGGGACGTCGCATGAACCTTTCCCGTGAGAACCTCTTTGTTGGCGAAGGCGATCGAATGGACGACCGCATCGAGTTTGCCGAAATGCGCCAGTGCCGGTGCCAAGCGCGCCAGCGATTCATCCGATGCAACGTCACACTCGATGACGGGACCGCCGCCGAGCTCGGCCGCAAGTTTTGCGACTTCGTCCTTAACGCGCTCGCCTTGATAGGTGAAGGCAAGCTCGGCGCCGTGCCCGCGCATTTGACGCGCGATGCCGGTTGCTATGGACCAGCGGTTGGCAACGCCGGTGACGAGCGCGCGCTTTCCTTTTAATAGGGCCAATCTCTCTCTCCCTCACTTACAGCGGAATGTTGCCGTGTTTGCGCTTGGGGCGCTCGACCCGCTTGTTTGCCAGCATCTCCAGCGATTTGGCGATGACGCGGCGGGTCATGTGCGCCTCCACGACGTCGTCTACGTAACCGCGCTCGGCCGCGATGAACGGGTTGTCGAAACGTTCCCGGTAGTCTTCGACAAGTTCTTGCATTTTGGCGTCTTTGTCTTTGGCCGCCGCAAGTTCGCGCTTGAATATGGTTTTGACGGCGCTCTCGGCGCCCATGACGGCGATTTCGGCCGTCGGCCACGCGACGTTGACGTCGGCGCGGATGTGCTTGCTCGCCATCACATCGTACGCGCCGCCGTACGCTTTTCGTGTAATGACAGTGATTTTTGGAACCGTCGCCTCGGCGAATGCGTAGAGCAGTTTCGCACCGTGGGTAATGATGCCGCCGTATTCCTGAGCAGTGCCCGGCAAGAATCCGGGAACGTCGACGAACGTCACGATCGGAATATTGAAGGCGTCGCAAAACCGTACGAACCGCGCGGCCTTGATCGAACTCTTGATATCGAGCACTCCCGCCAGCACGTTGGGCTGGTTGGCGACGATGCCGACACTCTGCCCGTTCACGCGGCCGAAACCTGTGATGATGTTCGGCGCATAGAGCGCCTGGATTTCGAAGAAGTCGCCGTCATCGAGCACCGGGCCGATGACGGAATGCATGTCGTACGGCTTGTTGGGCGATTCGGGAATGACGCCGTCGAGTTCTTCCACTAAGCGTTCGGGATCGTCTTCGCACGCGTAGCGCGGCGGGTCGTCCATGTTGTTTTGCGGCAAGTACGACAGGAGCGTCTTAGCCAGTTCGCTCATGTCGTCTTCGTCCGAAGCGACCAAATGCGCGACGCCGCTTTTGGTGGCATGCGTCGTCGCACCGCCGAGCTCTTCGAACGTGACCTCTTCGCCGGTGACGGTCTTGATAATCTCCGGGCCGGTGATGAACATCTGACCGATGCCTTCGGTCATGATGATGAAGTCCGTTATCGCCGGGGAATAGACGGCGCCGCCCGCGCATGGTCCGGCGACAAGGCTGATCTGTGGAATCACGCCGCTTGCCTGGACGTTCCGCCAAAATATTTCGGCATAGCCGCCCAAACTGACAACGCCCTCTTGAATGCGCGCGCCACCGGAGTCGTTGATACCTACGATTGGTGAGCCCGTCCGCAGAGCCAGGTCCATGACCTTACAAATCTTCTCGGCGAAAACTTCACCCAGGGAACCGCCGAGAACAGTAAAATCTTGAGAGAAGAGGAAGACTTGGCGGCCATCTATGGTGGCGCGGCCGGTCACGACGCCGTCGCCTAAGAATTCCCGTTCGCCCAGCCCAAACGCGATTGTGCGGTGCACTGCGAAACGATCCAGTTCGATGAACGAACTCGCGTCAACGAGAGCTTCGACACGCTCGCGCGCCGTTCGCTTGCCGCGGCGGTGCTGGGCTGCTATGGCCTCGGCGCCGGCAGGCGCCTGCGAGAGCTCACGTTTGCGCTGCAGTTCTGCGTACTTCGCCTGGTTGCTCCTCACCGATTCTGGCTTGAACGGATGGGCATTTTCTCCTATACGGCGGCTCTTCTGAGATGATCGAGCTCGGTGCACAGAGCCTCCTGCAGCTGATTCTCACCATCGAGAGCGTGGCGATGGCAATCATCGCCGGGTTCTTCCTACTGCTCATGGGCGCAACCAAGGATGAGCGGGGCCGCTGGTGGTTCCGCGGATGGACGCTCTTCGCGTTTGCGCTTGCCGCCGAAGCAATCGGCCAACACAATGCCGGCATCGAGAGCGCGATGGCCTACGTCGGCACGCTGCTGAGTATCGCGGCGGGGTACGGCGCCGTCGCCGGCTGCTACGAATTCGCGAAGGCCAAAGGCGTTTCGCTCTGGGCCAACGTCGTGGTCGTCTTCGGCGCGATCGCGGCGCTGCTGGTAACTTCGCGCACGGATCTCACCGCCGATCTCATCGGCCCCGAAGTAACGCTCTTTGTCTCGATGATCTGCGTCTGCGTTGCGATCTATCCATTTATTCGCGAGCGGCGTCTCAGCGGCGTCCGCCCGATATTCATCTCCGCGCTGCTACTCGCGCTGATGATGGGACGCACGCTCTTCGCGTCGGCAGTTTTGGGCTTTCAGCATGCGGAGCTGAACGCGCTTTACTGGTCGGCGGAAGTCGTGGGTGGCGGCATCTTGGCGACGATGCTCGCAATGGGCCAGCTGATTACGCTGCTCGACGAGCTGCGGATCGAGGTCGAAGACGGGAATGCCGCGTTGAGCCGCGCGCTCAGCAGCCTAGAAGTAGCGGCGAAGGTCGATGCGCTCACCGGACTGCACAATCGCTACGCGTTTTACACGCTGACGGACGGCTTGCGCACCCGAGGCGACCGAGGCAACGTTGTCATTCTCGATTTGAATAATCTCAAGCGCATCAACGACACGTACGGCCACCACAACGGAGACCGCGCGCTCTTGAGCGTCGCACAGCGTCTGCGCGAGGTCGTGGGCGCGCAGGACTATGTGTTCCGATGGGGCGGCGACGAATTCGTCTTGCTTCTCTTCGGGTTAACGCCCGACGAAACGCGCGACCGTATTACGCGCATGGAGCCCCCGAAATCGCTCGACGTTATAGAGGCGCACGAACCCGTGCCGCTTTCGGTCTCGTGGGGAATCGCTCCGTTCAATCCCCTCGACGTGGACGGATCGCTGCGTCAGGCCGATGCGCAGCTCTACGCACAAAAACGTTTGCTCGGCAGCGCCGCGCGGTTCCCGCGATGATTCACGCGCTAACATGCCTGTTGTTTCCGCTCTTCGGCAGCTGCGCGCCGTTCATCGAGTATGCGGCGTCGCCTGGCGCGCTGATCGCAGATCCCGTCTATTACTATGGCCGGCCTGTCATTGTCACCGGCAACGTGGCGCGTTTGCGCCAGCTGCGCGGCGCATCCTTTGGGACGCTTGCGGAGACGTTCTATTTGTGCAATGGCCGGTGCGTCCAAGTCTTCATGCGCGAGCATACAGCGATGTATGAAGGCGAGCGCGTCTCTGTGCGCGGCTTTTTCTCGGTAAACCAACGCGTCGGCAAACTGCTGCTTCACAACGATATCGACGCGGCCGAAATTTTCCCCCGCGTTTAGCAAGTCGAAGGTAAATTAGCCAGTCACAAGCGGCCCCGGCTAGGCGTTCGCGGTTCATGCCCAGGATCGTAGCCGCATTGATGCTTACAGTGCTTTTTACTCCGATTGTGGCCCGTGCCGATACGACCGGAGCCCTGAATGGAGCGGTGTCGGACAGCGCCGATGAAGCACCCCTCGCGAATGTTACGGTCGTCGCGAACTCGCGGCAAGAGCGTGAAGAAGTTAAAACCGATCAGCACGGCAGCTACGTTTTCCTCGATCTGCTGCCCGGACTATACACAGTAACGGCGACGAGGGCAGGTTACGAGCCGTTCGCGGCCGGAGTGGCCGTCCGTCCGGGGAGCGAGGTCACCCTGAAAATTGCGCTGGTCCGAATGTTGAAAACGGTCGTAGTCGATTGTTTTTGTCCGCAGCCGCTCTTCCAGCCATCTATCGTGCCGGACGAATACCGAATCCGACACTGGAACGCCCCGTCTTTTGATTTCGTCGATTCGGCTGTGCCGTTACTTTTCAGCGTTCCAGGAATCACTTTCGGCATGGGCCCACGGATGATGCGCTAGGATTCCTTACGGTACACCGGAAGGTCAAGACGTGGAACATACGCTCTTTATTGTGGTGATCAGCGTCGTGCTGGCGTTACCGATGGTAGCCGCAATTGAAACGGGCTTTGTTTTTACCCAATCGGATGGAACGCGGCGGACACTTTACGCGGTAGCCGCGGTTTGGTACGCTATTTTTCTGTACTTATTCTGGCATGCATTGCCGGCCGCGGGATGGTTTTACGCGATCCCGCAGTTGCTGGTGGCCTTCGTCTACATCACTACCAGATTCCGAGCAGCGCCTTCACATCGTCGCTAGCCATTTCCTTAGGATCCCAAGGTGGCGTGAACGTGATGTCGACGACGACGCCTTTGACGCCCTCGATCGCTTTGACGCGATCTTCGACCGATTGCTTGAACATCGGACCGACCGGACACATCGGCGATGTGAGGGTCATCGTCACGACGACGTGCTCCCCGCCCTCGCCTGCAACGGCTACGTCGTAGACGAGCCCAAGCTCCAAAATGCCGAGCTGCAGCTCGGGATCTTTGACTTCCGCTAGCGCTTCGCGAACTTGATCGACCGTTGGCATCGTAGCCCTTTCTTGCGGCCCCGCGAGGCCCTCGCCTTCGAGTGGCAAAAACTCCGCCCATGCGTCCTACACTGTTACTCGCTGCAACCCTCGCGGTGCTCGCGGCGTTGCCGGTTCGCGCTTCGGCTTCCGTTTCGGTAGCGGCCGGCGGCTTCACGACAAATGCCCCCACCTCGACCGGGGGCGCAGTAATCCTGAGCAGTGGCGCTTCGATTCCGGCCGTCCCCCTGGAAGTGCAGGCGTCGTTGCTGACCGCGATCAGCGGCGGCGGGGGGTATGCCCTGACGGGCGAGATTCGCGGATTCACGGGCGGCGGGTTCGGCGGCGCCTATATTGGGGCCGGCGGCGGAATCGCCAACCTCTCACTCGACCGCAAGGCCGGAACCGTATTCACGGTCTTTGCAGGGAAGTCGGTTGCTCCGTTTACCTCCATCGAGCTAAGGGTCTACCGGCAGACCGGCGACTTTGGGGCGACGGCCGGCTTCGTGGGGCTTCGCTTCAGTTTCTGAGCAAAGTGAGCGCAGCTGGTAACACAGGAACCGTGTTAGTAGTTCAACCTCTAGGAACCCAGGCGGGTATAGGGCAGTAGGAGAGACAGAACATGTCGATGTGGGAACCGTTCACCGAGCGCGCGCGGCGCAGCATTGTGCTGGCTCAGGAAGAGGCCCAGCGGCTTGGTAATAATTACATCGGCACCGAGCACATTCTGCTTGGGATCATCTCCGAGGGTGAGAGCTTGGCGGCCAAAGTGCTCGAGACGCTCGGGGTCAATCTTGCCAAAGTCCGCCAAGAGGTAGAAGCGATCGTCGGCCGCGGCGGCCAGACCGTCCAGCAAGAGATGGTCTTCACGCCGCGCGCCAAGCGCGTCATCGAGCTGGCTTTCGAAGAGGCGCGGCAGCTCAATCACAACTATATCGGGACCGAGCATCTCCTTTTAGGATTGATCCGCGAAGGCGAGGGTGTCGCGGCGCGCGTGCTGACAAACCTCGGAGTGGATCCGGCGAAGGTTCGCGTGCAGACGACCTCGCTGCTCGGCGCGGAAGGTCAGCCGTCGCCGCCCAAAGGCAAGAGCAAGACGCCGACGCTCGACGCATATGGCCGCGATCTCACGCAGCTGGCGCGCGACAACAAACTCGACCCCGTGATAGGCCGGGCCAGCGAAATCGAACGCGTGATCCAAATTCTCTCGCGGCGCACGAAAAATAACCCGGCGTTGATCGGCGAGCCCGGCGTCGGAAAGACCGCGATCGCCGAAGGCTTGGCCCAGCGCGTGATCAAGGGCGACATTCCCGAACCGCTGCGCGACAAGCGCGTCATCACGCTCGATCTAGCCGGCCTCGTTGCCGGAACGAAGTACCGCGGTGAGTTCGAAGAGCGTATGAAACGCGTCATGGACGAGATCCGTGGGGCTGCCGGCGAGATCATCCTGTTTATCGACGAGCTGCACACGCTGGTGGGCGCCGGCGCGGCTGAAGGCGCGATCGATGCGAGCAACATCATCAAGCCTGCGCTTGCGCGCGGCGAGCTGCAGTGCATCGGCGCGACGACGCTCAACGAATTTCGCAAGCACATCGAAAAGGACTCAGCCCTCGAGCGGCGGTTTCAGCCGGTCATGGTTGGCGAGCCAAGCGTTGAGGAGACCGTCGAGATTCTCAAAGGCCTGCGCGACCGTTACGAAGCGCACCACAAAGTGCAGATCACGGACGAGGCGCTGGCTGCTGCCGCGCGCTTGGGCGATCGCTACATCACCGACCGCTTTTTGCCCGACAAAGCGGTGGACTTAATCGACGAAGCCTCTTCGCGCGTCCGGCTGCAATCGACGCTGCCGCCGCAAGAGGTCCGCGACGTTGATGCGCAATTGCGCAAACTGGTCGCCGAAAAGGAAGCCGTCGTTAAAGCGCAAGAGTTCGACAAAGCCGCCGAGTTGCGCGATCGCGAAGAAAAATTGCGGCTTGAAAAGGCGCGCCTCGAACAAGAGTGGCAAGACAAACGCGCGCAAAGCGACAAAATCTTTAAAGTTACGGAAGAAGATATCGCGCACATCGTCTCTTCGTGGACGAAGATTCCGGTCAGCCGGCTCGCGCAAGCCGAGACCGAGAAGCTCCTCAACATGCAGGAGTCACTGCACAAACGCGTGGTCGGGCAGAACGAATCGATCGAAGTCGTCACGCGCGCTATCCGGCGTTCGCGCGCTGGATTGAAAAACCCGAGCCGCCCGATCGGCAGCTTCTTATTCCTTGGTCCGACCGGCGTCGGCAAGACCGAAGTCGCGCGCAGCGTCGCGGAGTTCTTATTCGACGATCAGGAATCGATGATCCGCATCGACATGTCCGAGTACATGGAGAAGTACGCGGTCTCGAGGTTGGTCGGCGCGCCTCCGGGATATGTCGGCTATGAAGAGGGCGGTCAATTGACCGAAGCCGTGCGGCGCCGTCCGTACGCGGTCGTGCTGCTCGACGAGATCGAGAAAGCGCATCCCGACGTCTTCAATCTGTTGCTCCAGGTGCTCGATGACGGCCGCTTGACCGATTCTCAAGGCCGGCAAGTCGACTTCAAAAATACCGTCATCGTGATGACGTCGAACATCGGCGCCATCGGAATGCAAACGACCGCCGATATCGGTTTCCGCACGCAGAAGAATACGGAAGAGGACGAGCTGCGCGCGTACGAGCGCATGAAGAACAAGGTGCTCGAGGAAGTGAAACACACATTTCGGCCGGAGTTCCTCAACCGTCTGGACGAAACGGTCGTCTTCCATCAGCTGACGCGTCCGCAGATCGAGCAGATCGTCGGACTCGAACTCGAGAAAGTCATGCGCGAAGTCAAGGCTCAGGGCATGGAACTCGAAGTTGCGGAAGAAGCGAAGGGGCTGCTCGCGCGTAAGGGCTGGGATCCGCAATTTGGCGCACGGCCGCTGCGCCGCGCGATTCAGCGCGAAGTCGAAGACGAACTCGCCGAAGAGATGCTGCGCGGACGGTTCGGCAGCGGCGATCGCATTCTCGGAGAAGTCGATCCGGACAATCCGGAAAAAATGCGCTTCAGCAAGATTCCGGGCATCGAGCCGCCTCCGCCGCGCGCGC
>JAAXCX010000019.1 GCA_013036105.1 Vulcanimicrobiota bacterium | reverse complement strand
TGCGTCCGCACCTCGTTCACAAAGGCAAGATGCTCTCGGTGGAAGACGTCAACTCGATTCTGCGCT
The DNA here is from genome assembly GCA_013036105.1 of Vulcanimicrobiota bacterium. GTDB lineage: Bacteria > Vulcanimicrobiota > Vulcanimicrobiia > Vulcanimicrobiales > Vulcanimicrobiaceae > Rubrimentiphilum. The sequence goes on along the minus strand of JAAXCX010000019.1, from coordinate 23,615 downwards.
TACCGCTGCTCGGCGTTATCGCGGACGAACCCGACGTCATCGTTTCGACCAACAAAGGCTAGCCGCTCGCGCTGCGCACCGATACGGCAACTGCGAAAGCTTATCACACGATCGCGGCGCGCATTGCGGGCGAAGACGTACCCGCGCCAATGGTCGAGTACAAAGAAACGTTCATGGACAAACTCGGATCGCTGCTGGGAGGCCGCCGATGACCTTCAACGATGTCTTCAACAATCTGAGCAAGTTATTCGGCCGCGAAAAATCCGGCGAGACGGCCAAAGAACGGCTGCGGCTGGTGCTGATGTCCGATCATCTCTCGCTCGCGCCGGACATGGTGGAAGCGATGAAGCGCGATCTGGTCGAAGTGGTCTCGCGCTACGTCGAAGTGGATCGCGACAAAATCGACGTGCGCTTCGAACACCAAGACAGCGTCTTCGCGATGCTCGCCAACGTGCCGATCATCTCCGTGAACCGCACGCCGTCGCCGCCGGCCGGCCCTCCGCGCCGCCGCCGCCGCAGAAAACGCTCGATGCAGCCAGCGCAAAACGGCCTGCCGCAATCCGGCGCATCCGGCAACGGAGCTCCGGCGGCTGGCACGGCTTGATAAATCTTCGGCAACATTTTGGCAACAACTGTGTGTTAAACTATTAGGTATGGCGGGATCAAAAAAACAGGCGCAACGCATGGGTCAAAAAGCGATCAGTGCGTTGTTTTCTTTTCCGAAGGTAACTGAGCACTACTCAGCAGCTTCAGCTGCCACCGCATTCTACGGGGATTGCCTAGACCTACTCCACGAGATACCCGATGGCTCCATTCAGCTAGCCGTAACATCGCCTCCGTATAATATTGGCAAAAAGTACGAAAAAAGGCTCGGTGTCGATGAGTATTATGAGCACCAGCGGCGAGTAATAACGGAATGCGTGCGGAAGCTTTCTCCGATGGGCAGCATTTGCTGGCAGGTGGGCAATCACGTGACAAACGACGGGATTCTACCGCTTGACGTTTTACTGTTTCCAATCTTTCGGGAGCTCGGGCTCGTTCTTCGAAATCGGATTATATGGCATTTTGAACATGGGCTGCACTGTGCGAAAAGACTGTCTGGCCGATATGAAACGATAATGTGGTTCACACGCCCCGGAAAGAACTACACATTCAACTTGGACGCAGTCAGGGTGCCACAAAAATATCCGGGGAAGCGTTATTACAAGGGACCCAAGGCCGGCCAGTTCTCCGCAAACCCACTTGGCAAAAACCCTGGTGACGTCTGGATTATTCCGAACGTCAAGCACAACCATGTCGAAAAGACCGATCACCCGTGCCAGTTCCCGGTTGAATTAGTGGAGCGGCTCATTCTAGCATTAACAAACGAGGGTGACCTAGTGCTTGATCCCTTTATGGGCGCCGGAAGCGCTCTAGTGGCCGCCATGATTAATCGCCGCCGGTCCGCCGGAGCGGATATTGTAAAGCGTTATGTTACGATCACAAGAGATCGCTTGGATTCAGCGCATCAGGGCACGCTCCGAGTGCGACCTCGTAATCGACCGGTCTATACGCCTCAGGGGTCTATAACAATCGCGCCTTGGGTCGATCGCGAGACCGCAGTCACTGATCGTGGTCGGCCACTCCCGCTGTAAAAGGTACCCCTTGGCCTGACCGCGCAGTCCCGCCAGGCACCTTTGCACGGGACATAAGTTGAAATACACGCTATACAACTATAGACACGCGCTTGAAATTGTTAGTAGTGAGCGGTGGCAGGCCTCGCTCGCCGAAATAGTCGACGCAATTTCGGGATCGCCAGTTTTTGTCTATCCGCACAAGACGGCCAACAATCCCCGCCTCGACGTCGTTCAGCAGGTTCAGAATACGTATTTTGATCGGCGCCTCGCCGTCGACTATGGGTGGGATTATCATCCATCGGCTACCGGCATCGCTAAGAGCGGTCTAAAGGCGGACTTTCGCAAGGTTTTCAAGGCAAACGGGGATTGCCTTTCCTTGCAGGCGGAGGTCCAATTTGGGAACATGAGCCGATGGTACAGCGACATTTTCAAATTTCAGGCAGCTTATTCGGCTGATCTGATCCAGATCGGCGTTAGCATTGTTCCGATGGGGTCTCTTGCAAAACGTATTGACTCAAATATTGTGTCGTTCGAACGATGTAAAAAAGAGTTACCCGCCGCCAAACTCTCAATAACACATCCGATACTGCTCTTTGGAGTTGAGCCCGACGAAAACACTAGGGTGTACGATTTGTCAAAGACGAGGTTCGGGTCACCTGTCGATATTAGCGGGCGCGGAAAAACAGCTAATCGCTATAAAATCGTTAACGCTTTCATAAATAATGTTCCCGAGGTCGAGGTCGACCAGGATTACGCTACAGGTCCGTTGCCGGCACATTGGGAAGCCGAACAGGAAGAACAAGACGATAACGAATAGGTCAAATGGCTGAAACCACGGCGAGTTTGAAGCGTGCCATTCCGATCCTGCGCATGTTCGACGTCGCCAAGGCGCGCGAGTTTTATCTTGACTACTTGGGCTTCTCAGTGGATTTCGAGCACCGGTTCAATGAGAACGCTCCGTTATTTATGGGAATATCGCGCGTCGACGTCACCCTGTTCTTGAGCGAGCATCATGTCGACAGAACGCCTGGGACGCACGTCATCATCCAGATGGACGGCGTCGATGCATTGCATGCCGAGCTTGCGGCAAAGAAGTACCGTTACATGAATCCGGGCATTCAAACTCAGGAGTGGGGAACGCGTGACCTTTCTGTCGTCGATCCTTTCAATAACCAGATCGTTTTTAGCGAGCGGATCGAATAGCAGTGGCCACAATGACGCTCGGCGCGCAGGCGCGCCGGTACGCCGGCCGTGTCAACTGGTACCTCGTCGTGGCTGCGATTCTCGCGACGTCGTTCGGCATCGTGATCATTCAGTCTGCGGGGTTGCACACCGATCCCGGAGAGTACCGCAAACAAATTCTATATGCGATACTCGGCATCGGCGTGATGATCGGTTTCTCGCGCATCGATTATCGCGATCTTTCGAAATGGGCGCCGGGTTTGTACGTCGTCACGTTGTTGCTGCTCGCATTCATTCTGCGTGGCGGACACTCGTCGCACGGCGCGCAGCGCTGGATCAGCCTCGGGCCTCTCGGTACATTCCAGCCGTCCGAACCGGCAAAGCTGATTCTTGCGATCTCGCTCGCATGGGTGCTCTGCAAAGGCGAGTACGCAAAGCTGACCGAGCTATGGAAGCCGCTGTTAATGGTGGCGATTCCCGCGCTGCTCGTGGCCAAGCAGCCCGATCTCGGAACGGCGCTGGTCTTTATGGCGATCATGAGCGCGCAGCTCTTCTTCGGTTTGCCGAAATGGCAGCACTTCGCGGCGTATGTGCTCGCTGGAGCGGCAGCGATGGCGGTGGCCATCGAAACGAAATATATCCTGAAGCCTTTCCAGAAAGCGCGCTTGCTGATCTTCCTTAACCCCAAAGCCGATCCGCAAGGCGCCGGCTACAATTTGAATCAGTCGAAGATCGCGGTCGGAAGCGGCGGCTGGTTTGGTCGCGGGTTGCATCACGGCACGCAAACGCAGCTGAATTTCGTACCGGAACACTCGACCGATTTTATTTTTACCGTCGTCGGTGAAGAGCTCGGATTCGTCGGGACCGTCACCCTGCTCGGATGTTATGGCGTGCTGCTCTTCGGCGGCGTGATCGCGATGATCAGCGCGCGTGACCGTTTTGGCTTCTTGCTCGCAAGCGGCATCGTCGCAATGTTCGCATTTCACATCGTCGTCAATATCGGCATGACGATCGGCATCATGCCGATCACCGGAATACCGCTGCCCTTTGTGTCGTACGGCGGATCGGCGGTGCTGACCGACTTCGCGGCGATCGGCGTTTTGCTCAACATCTACGCGCAAAAAGATCGGGGCGTGTTGGGGAACGCTTGAGGCCTCGTCCTTCGACGACGCGTTCGCCACGGGCGAACGCTGCTCAGGATGACAATTGGGCTACTGATGATGACAAATGGGAACAAGATATACTGTATGAGTGCAACCAATATTCACGATTCGAAGTCATCGTTTGATGTATTGGAGACAGCGCAGCATTGCCAAACGGCGGTGATGACGCTGGCTCCGGGTGAAGAAAGCGGCCCCAAACAGAACGAGCATCCCAAGAGCGAGCAAGTGCTCTACCTTGTGGAAGGCGAGCTGGAAGCCGAGATCGGCGACCACCGCCTGACGATGCGCGCCGGAGACTCAGTCATCGTGGGAACGCAGACGCCGCACCGGTTCAGCAACCGCTCGGATCTCCCGGCGATTACCTTCAACGTCTACGCGCCGCCCGCGTATTAAAGGTCCGGTCCCCAGGAGGCGGGAACGGGGGGCCAAACCGGCAGCCTGCCCTCGAAGCGATGGGCTGCGCCGGTAACTTTAGATTTTTAGAACCGCTAGCAGGCGATCGCAGGAGCTGAAAAGCCGGATGCTGGTCGCACTCGCGGAGGAGTGAATTTGTCAACCGAGATCCTCATATCGAGCGATCCCTGGGAAAACCGGGTCGCAATCCTCGAGGACAAGGTCCTCGCCGAACTTTATATCGAGCGTGAAGAAAAAGTCATCGGCTCGATCTTCAAAGGAAAAGTCCAAAACGTTCTGCCCGGAATGGGCGCGAGCTTTGTCGACATCGGACTGGGACGCAACGCGTTCTTATACGTCGACGACATCAACAAGACGCCGCTGAATATCGGCGACGTCGAAATCACGCAAGGACGCAGCGGCTGGACGATCAGCGAAAAGGTCAACCGCGGCGACGACGTCCTGGTGCAGATCGTCAAAGAGCCGCGCGGCCTCAAAGGCGCGCGCATCAGCACTAACATCTCTCTGCCCGGACGCTATCTGATTCTGATGCCGACCGGCAAATACAGCGGCGTCTCGCGCAAGATCGATACGGCCGAAGAGCGCAACCGCCTCAAAGCCGTCATGAAACGCATCCGTCCCGAAGGCATGGCGACGGTTGTGCGTACGGCGGCAGCCGGCGTGAGCGAAGCCGAACTGATCGCGGACTTGGGCGTGCTCATTCGCATGTGGCACGGCATCCTGGAAATGTACAAACGCGCGGCCTCTCCCGCGCTGCTTCATAAAGACATGAACCTCGTCTACAAAGCCGCGCGCGATTTCGTGAGCGCCGATGTTGACAAAGTTTTGATCGACAACGAAGAAGAGTACCGCAAGGTCTGCAGCTTCTTGCAACTGCTCGGGCCGCAATACCTCGACCGCGTCGCGTATTATCCGGGCGGCTCGACGCTCTTTGCCGACTACAAGATCGACGAAGAGATCCAGCGCTTGATGAAACCGAAAATCAATCTTCCCTCGGGCGGTTCGATCGTGATCGAAACGACCGAAGCGCTTACCGTCATCGATGTCAACTCGGGCAAATTCACGGGCGGCAAGAATCTGGAAGACACGATCGTTAAGACCAACATCGAGGCCGCGGCCGAGATCGCGCGGCAAGTGCGCCTGCGCGACATCGGCGGCATCATCGTCTGCGATTTCATCGACATGAGCTCCGAAGCCGCGCGCAACAAAGTCGTGGGCATTCTCGAAGAAGGGCTGCGCCGCGACCGCACGCGCGCAACGATTCAGTCGTTCAGCAATCTCGGACTTTTGGAATTCACGCGCAAGCGCGTCGGGAAAGATCTCTCGGCGCAACTGCGCGGAGCCTGTCCGGAGTGCAACGGCTTGGGAACGGTGCTCTCTTCCCAATCGGTCGCGATCGAAACGCTGCGCAAACTGCGCGCGCAGCCGCTCAACGGAAAGATGCTGCTGGTCGAAAGTTCGCCCGGCGTTGCGGCGCAGCTCGAATTCTGGTACGAAGAAGAAACACGCAAACTGGCCGAGCAGCTCGAAGCGACGATTCACGTACGAATCGATCCGTTGCTGCATCCGGAAAAAACACGCATCCGCAGCGTCACGGAAATTCCGCCGGACTCCGCCGTGCGCGTCGGAGACGAGCGCGAAGTGGAATTGCTTCCCGGCCGGCTGCCCAATCCGACATCGGCAGCCGCCGTTCTCGGCACGCGCATTGTCGAAGTGGAAAACGGCGCGAACATGTCCGGGCAGAGCGCGCGCATCAAAGTTATCGACGTCGAAGACGATAAAGCGCTGGCCGAGCTGGCCGTCGCCGCTCCCGGCGAGAAGAAAAAACGCCGCCGGCGCCGTCCCGGCAAAGCGCTTACGCCCGCCGAGCAAGCCGAACAGCTGCGCGAGCTGGCCGAAGAGGCTGCCAAGCAGTCGTCGGCGCGTCCGCCTATCGGCATCACGACCGTGACCGAGGAAGAGGAGCGCGAAGATAAGGCGATCGTCGCCGAGACGCGAGCCGAGCACGCACCCGAAGCGATTCTGATCGGCGAAGGCGGCGAGATTCATGAGGGCGGACGTCACCGCCGCCGCGGACGCCGGCGCCGCGGGCGCGGCGGCCACGGAACCGCCGCCGCTAACGGCCAGATTACGCCTGCCGCCGGGATTCTGCCGCACAGTGCCGAGGTCCAGTCCGAGCCTGCGGCCCAAGCCCAGCCTTCGGGGCCGCCGCTGGCGGGCGAAGGCGACCCCTTGCACCGCCGCCGCCGGCGCCGCCGCCGTCGCGGAGGCAGAGGGCGCGGCGAGGGTGCCGTCCCAGGCGCCATGCCGGTTCCCCCGGGGCCGCCGCCACCACCGCCGGTTCCGGAACGGCACATTTTCCGCGTCGCGCGCGACGGCCGGGCAGAACCGACCGGAGTAACGGCGCCGCCGCAGCCCATTCGCGCGATCGCACCCTGGAACCGCAAGCTTCAGCCGCCCGCGGTTGAAGCTCCGCCGCCGGCGTTGCACGTGCCCGAAGAACCGGCGCAGCCGACCAAACCCGCTCGACGGCGGCGCGCGCCCAAAGCGGAGGCGGTCGCCGCGTTGCCCGCCGCGCCGGACGAAGTAAAACCCAAGAAGACGACACGCGCGCGTAAGACGACGGCCGTAAAGAGCACGGCCCGCAAAAAGAAATCGACGTAACGCACGTCTTCGTCGATTACGACGGAACCGTAACCGACCTCGACACGTTCGACGTGCTCATACAACATTATGCGGGGCCCGGCGAATGGGCGCGTTACGAGCAGCACCTTCAGGCGGGTTCGATGTCTCTGCGCGACACGCTGGCGTCGCAAGCTCGTTTTGTCCGCGGTTCTCTCGAGGAAGCCGACGAACTGCTCGCCGCATCGACGCGCGTCGATCCGAGTTTCGCGCACTTTTCGCAACGCTGTAATGCCGCGGGCGTCAAACTGACGATCGTCAGTTCGGGAATCGCGCCGCTGATCGCGCGCGCACTGGAACGTAACGGCCTCGGGCACGTTCCCGTTTTGGCAAACGACGTTTCGACCGGCGCGGACGGCTGGGTGCTGCACTTCCGCGACGACTCGCTCAACGGTCACGACAAAGCAGCCGCCGTTCGTGAAGCGGCGGCCCACGGAAAAGTCGCCTACATTGGCGATGGCTATTCAGATTATGAAGCCGCGCTCGCCGCAGAGCTGCGCTTCGCAAAAAAAGGCCGCAGTCTCGAGCGTTACTTGCGAGACTGCGGCGTTGCCTTTACCTCGTTTTCGTCCTTCGCCGAGGTCGAGCCGGCGCTATTTGATTAGCCGCCGCTCGTGTGCGCGATGCGATCGTTGAGGAACTGAACCGCCCGGCCGAGCTGCGCGTCGCGCGCCGGATCGCCGAACCGGAAGCCGGTGCCTTTGTTTTCGATCACTTGAATGTCGGGCGTGATGCCCACCAGGTTGATGTCGCGATTGTGCGGCGTCAAGTACCGCGCGTCGGTGATCTTGATGGCCGATCCGTCGGGAAGCGCGATGATCTCTTGCACGACGCCCTTACCGAAGGTTTTCGTGCCGATGACCGTGCCGACGCCGCTGTCTTGAATCGCGGCCGTCGTGATCTCCGACGCCGACGCCGTGTGATCGTTCACCAGCACCGCCAGCGGAACCGGCGGGATGGCCGTATCTTCGGCCTCATACGTCGTGACGTTCGACGCGCGCGACTCGACCGAAACGATCGGTCCGCTCGCAATGAACTTCGAACTCACCGAGATTGCTGCGTCGAGATAGCCGCCGCCGTTGTCGCGCAAGTCGAGTACCAGTGCGCGCGCGCCTTCTTGCTGTAGACGATCGAGGGCCTGCGCGAGCTCGGCGCCCGTATCTTGTCCGAAAACGGTGAGCTCGACATAGCCGATCTTGCCGGGCAGCATCTTTTCGTAGACGGAAAGCTCGCGAATCGTCGCGCGCGTAATCGTAATCGGTGCCGACAGTAATTGCCCACCGCGGACGATCGTCAGTTTCACCGGTGTGCCGGCCTTGCCGCGCAAGTGCGAAGAAGCTTCGGGAAGCTTCATGTTCTTGGTCGAGATGCCGTCGATCGCCGAAATGATATCGCCCTCTTGTACGCCGGCTTTATCGGCGGGGCCGTCGGGAATGACGTTGCTCACGTCGATGTACTTGGTCGTGTCGTCTTGCTCGATCACGATGCCCGTGCCGGCAAACGATCCGCCGTTGAGTCCCTGGTTCAGATCGGCGTACTCTTTCGGGGTTAAAAACGTCGTGTAGCGATCTTTTACGGAGTTCAGCATGCCGGCGATGGCGGCATATGCCAGCAGATGCGAACTGATCTTGCCGCGCGCCAGGCGCGTGGCAACGTCAACTTCGTGGCCGACCGCGCGAGCCGTCTGGGTCGAGCTGGCCGCGGCGAAAACGGGAGGCAGCGCGGCGCCGACGCCGGCCAGGCGCAGCTGCTTCGCCATCTCGATGCGCGCACCGTTGACGATTGACTGAGCGTCCGTTTTCCGGTAGAAGTCGGCGCGCAGTTTCTCGTAGCTGAATTGAATCTCGCTCGCGTCCAGCGGAGCGATTTGTTGGGGCGCGGCCGCAGTCAGGAAAGCGGCGGCGCAGATGAGGGCGATGTAACGGTTCATATTCTTTCTAACGCGTGAAGCGGTCCAGATATGCCTTGGCGGCTTGCAGTTGTTTGTCTTTGGGGGTATCGATCAGCCGAAAATCCAGGGTTTGGGCGACATGCTGATCCGGCGCGATGCCCTTGTGCTGGATATCGCGTCCCGCGGGGGTGAGGTAGCGCTCGGTCGTGATTTTTAGGGCTCCTCCGTTCGGCATCGTATAGATACCCTGGACGACGCCCTTTCCGTAGGTCTGCGTGCCGATGAGCGTTGCCATTTTGTAATCCTGAAGCGCGCCTGCCGTGATCTCCGACGAGCTGGCCGTGTAGGCGTTCACCAGCACGACAAGCGGGCGCAAGCCTGGAATGTACTCGCCGGTCGCTTCCTTCGCGTCTTTATCGCCGGCGCGATCGATTTCGGTGACGATCGTTCCGTGCGGCACGAAGTAGCTCGAAATGTTCACGGCCGCATCGAGCAGTCCGCCGCCGTTAAAGCGGAGATCGAGAATGTATCCTTTGGCGTGCTTTGCCTTTCCGTCCAGCAGCGCTTTGCGAATCTCCGCGGCTGACGTTTGGCCGAAGTCGCTCAAGCGGATGTAGTCGAAGCCGTTTTCCATCTTGGCGTTGACGGTCGGCACGTGGATAATCTCGCGGGTGATGCGGAAGTTGTGCGTCACCGTTCCTTTATACGGGTGAGTCTTGAGCGTAACCCGAGTGCCTTCCGGTCCGCGGATCATGCGCTCGACGCGGTCGAGCGGGAAGCCCTTTATCGAATTTCCGTTGATGGTGTCGACCAGTTCGCCGGCTTGCATCCCCGCGCGCGCGGCCGGCAAACCGGGGATGGGCTGAAGCAGCACGCCGTTTTTCAGCTGATAGATGAACACGCCGATGCCGCCGAAATCGCCGCCGTTGAGCTGCTCATTGAGCGCGCGAATCTGAGCCGGCGGCAGATACACGGTGTAGGTATCGCCGACCGATTTGAGCATCCCCGTGAGCGCCGCCTCCGTGAGATCTGCGGGCGCGACCCCTAAGGGCGCGTAGCGGTTACGTGCGAATGCCAGCTGGCTGTCGAGCGCGGAAAGCGCTTGGGTTTCATCGTTGCCCGCGGGAACAGCCGCAATCTGCGGCTGAACGTGTTTCTTTTTTAGCTTGTCTTTCAGATACGAAAGCATTCCGGCGCGTTCGCCGTTGATCAGCGTCTGCGGGTTGACGCCTTTGTAGTAGCTCTGTTCGACTTGATCGAACGCGACCCGCAGCAGCTCGTTATCAGAATCGTTGCCCGATCCCAGGTTCAGATTGAGTGAAGCCAGTTGATCGGCCAAGGGCGCCCGCGCGGCGCCGGGACCCGACGTGGCGCGCGATGCGAAAAACCACGCTCCCGCGAAAAAAGCAGCGGCAATGGCGAGCGCGATGATGAGCGCGCGGACGGGTGACGGCATACTCGCTTAGTACCCACCTATGCGGGAGCGGGTTTCGTCAGTGAAGGTAGGCCGTCGGGTCGACGGGTTTTCCTGAGATTCGGACCTCGAAATGCAAGTGAGGCCCCGTCGACATGCCGGTCGAGCCGACTGCGCCGATGAGCTGACCACGCTGAACCTGCTGGCCGTTTGAAACGTCGATGCGCGAGAGGTGGCCGTACCCGGTGGACATGCCGCCACCGTGATCGATCAAAATGTAGTTACCGTAGCCGCCGTACCAACCCGCCGAAATAATGGTCCCGGAAGCGGCGGCCTTCACCGGCGTTCCCATGTTCGCGCCGATGTCGAGACCCTGATGAAACTCAGGTGTACTTCCGAACGGACTGCGGCGCCACCCGAACGGCGATGTGATCACACCGGTGACCGGCCACGCAAGCGCGCCCGGAGCACTTTCGGGAGTCGTAATCCCGGCGGCGCGGCGCGCGGCCGCAATCTGCGCTTCGCGCTCGCGGATCAGTGCGACCAGCTGATCGTTCTCGGCTTGGCTCAAGCCTTCCATCTCGGCAACTTGTCCGGCGACGTGATGGCGCTGTGCGTCGGCCAGCGCGACGAGATTTCCGCGTTCCTGGGCGAGGATGTCGAGCTGGTTGCGCGCACGCTGCTGCGCGAGCTGTTGCTGTTCAAGGGCCGATTGATTCGCTTGCAGTGCTTCCTGCGCGAGGCGGACTTTTTTCTCCGCCGCTTGTCGCTCGCGCACCGCGCGCTGGTTGGCCGCGATAAGCAGGCCGAGATCTTGCCAGCGTTCGACGAAATCGGAAAACGATTTTGCCGCCATCAGCACGCTCAGATAACCCAGGTCGCCGCGTTCGTAGGTGTCGACGAGCCGCCGTTTGAGCAAGTTGTCGTGCAGCGCCAGCGTCTTCCGGGCTGCGTTTAATTGAACCGTATTGACGTCGAGCCTGTGCTGAGTCTGCGCCGCTTCCGACGCCAAGCCGTCGAGCCGCACGTTCACCTCGCCAATCGAATGGTTCGTTTGATCGAGGGCGCCTTGGAGGTTGGTGACGCGCACCGTCGCCGCGCGCAGCTCGGCGCGTTTCTGCTGGAGCTGCCGGTCGATCGCGGCCTTCTTGGCTTGTTCGGCTTGTATGCGCGCGTTGAGATCCGACGGCACCGCCGTTGCCGGAACGAGGCCCAGCAATAAAAAGACGGCGACCAGTCTGCGGATCATTGCCGGCGCTTGTCTTTCACGTAAACCGAACCCCCGATCGACTTGGCGTAGCGTTTGAGCTCGGCGGCCGTTTCGCCGATTTGCGCGTAATCGGTCAGTTGACGCTGATCGCTCGAAACAAGCGCTATCGACAGCGACATAATCGCGTACCGGTTGAGCGCGCCGCGCCTGTCGTGCGTTTCGATAAAACCTTGGCGAAGGTCCTGCGGACGGTACAGGTCGCGAATGCCGCGATCGAAGTCGGCGATGATCTCCCGCGCGATCTCCTCTGCGCGCTCGGGCAGCGTCACGATCAGAAAATCGTCGCCGCCGATATGACCCACGAAATCCTTATGCGTCCCGCGCCGGCGGACGACGTCCACGCCGATCGACGCGAGCATTCGGATGGCTTCGTCTCCGTGCGTAAATCCGTAGACGTCGTTGAACGCTTTGAAGTTGTCCAGATCCATGTACAGCACGGCAAACTGCGTCTGCGACTCGATGCGCCGGCGCAGCTCGGCTTCGATCGCCAGATTTCCCGGCAATTTCGTCAAAGGTGAGAGCGAAGCGTCCATCTCGACGCGCGCGATTTTCGCGCGCACCCGCGCAAGCAGCTCCTGGGGGCCGAACGGTTTGGTAATGTAGTCGTCAATGCCGGCCTCGAAGCCGGCGAGCTTGTCTTCAATCTCGCCCTTGGCCGTCAGCATGATGATCGGCACGTGCGTGATCGCAGGCTGCGCGCGTATGCGCCGCGCCAGCTCGTAGCCGTCCATGGCCGGCATCATGACGTCGAGCACCACCAAGTCGGGCTGCAGTGTCTCCAAGGTGCGCAATGCGTCGGCAGCGCTCGGCACGGCGATAACTTCGAATCCCGCAAGTTCCAAATTCGTTTGGATGATCTTGCGCAGGTTCCGGTCGTCGTCAACGACCAAGATTTGCGGCATCAGTCGCGCTTGTGAAGTGTGACCGTGAACGTCGTGCCGCGCCCCGGCTCGCTCCGGGCGTGGATTTTTCCGCCGTGCGCGCGCACGATGGCGCGCGCGATGTAGAGTCCCAGCCCGCTGCCGCCGGCTGCTTCGACGGCTTCGGAGTTTGCCCGATAGAAACGCTCGAAGACGTACGGGAGATCGTCATCGGAGATGCCGATCCCCGAATCGCTGACCTCTACGATCGTGCCTTCAGCTTCTTCGCTCCCGCGGATCGCGATCGCGCCGCCCGCGGGAGAATATTTGATCGCATTTTCGATCAAATTCCGGAAAAGATCGCGCAAGCGGTCGGGATCTCCCGAGACGGAAGCGCCGCCCGTCTCGCGCAGCACGGGATGGCGTTTGGTATCGAAATGTATCTCTGCTAAGGCCTCGTCCAAAACCGCATCGAGCGCAACCGTCGTCCGCCTGCGCAGCAGCTGGCCCGCTTCGACGCGCGTGACCAGCAAAAGGTCGTCGATCAGGCGCGCGAGCCGGTCGGCCTGATCTTCGATGATGCGCAGATACTCTTCGCGTTTTTCCACAAAGAGCTCGGGGTTTTGCCGAAGTGTTGCGGTGTAGGCTTTTATCGCGGCAAGCGGAGTCTTGAGTTCGTGCGAAACCGTGCTGACGAGCTCATTTTTTAGTTGTTCGATTTCGTCGATGCGGCGCATGGCATCAATCTCTAAGCCCGTAAGTACCTGCCGACCGCGATCCACGAAGCCAGGGCCCCAACTGCTGCGCCGACGGCAAACAGTTCGAGCACTAACGTCGAGAGATCGACCGCGACCGTGTTCATCGGAAGCCACGGAAGCGCTGAGGCGATCTTGGGAACCAGCGATGCCCGCGCCAGCGCGAGCGCGCCGACGGCGATGGCGGTTCCAAAGATACCGGCGAGCAGGCCCTCGCAGATGAAGGGCATGCGGATGTACATGTTGGTCGCGCCGACGAGCTGCATGATGGAAATCTCGCGCCGCCGCGCGAAGACGGTCAGGCGGATCGTGTTGGAAATGATGATGCCTGCGACCAGCAAGAAAAGCACGATGACTGCTATACCCACCGGGCGCATCACGGCCGCCAACTGAAGCAGGCGCTGTACTACTTCACGGCCGTACTCCACGTTCTGCACGTGGGGCAGCTTGGCGATGCTCCGGGCAACCGCGGGCACTTCTTGGGCCTCGCGCACGCGGATGCGGAATTTATCGGGCAGCGGATTCTCGGTGAGCAGCGACGTGTCGATTTGGCCCTTCATCAGACGACGCATCTGCGCGAGACCCTCGCGTTTAGGGACGAAGGTGACGCTGCGGATGCGCGGATCTTGCGCTAATGCCGCGCGTATGACGGTCTCTTGCGCCACCGTCGCGGCGGGATCGGCGTAGACCGAGATCTCGATCTGGCTGAAGACGCCGGACTCCGCGTGAATGAGCGCCGACCGCGCGTATAAGAAAATGCCCAGCATAACGATCGTCACCGCGACCGTGCCGATCGCGGTGATCTGCATGCCCGCGTTCCGGGTGAAGTTCCGCTGAACCTCACCCAGAAAGAATCTGATCCTGCCCCAGTCCAAGGAAGTAGTACCCTCGTTCTTCATCGGTGATCACGCGGCCGTTGTCCAAGCGCACGACGCGCCGGCGCATCCGATCGACGACGGCTTGATTGTGCGTGGCGACCACCACCGTGGTGCCTTTGAGATTGATCCGGCGAAGCAATTCCATAATCTCCGTCGTGTTGGCCGGATCGAGATTGCCGCTGGGCTCGTCGCACAGCAGCAGTTTGGGATTGTTGACCAGCGCGCGCGCGATCGCGGTGCGCTGCTGTTCGCCGCCCGAGAGTTCGTTTGGATACATGCGGCTCTTGTGCGCGAGTCCGACCAAGTCGAGCGCGCGCGGCACTTGACGCTGCACGTCACGCGTGTGCGCGCCGGTCACTTGCAGCGCAAAGGCGACGTTTTCCCACACGGTCTTGTCGCTTAATAATTTGTAGTCTTGGAAGACGACGCCCAGATGGCGGCGCAGCGCCGGAATGCGTCCGCGAGCCAGACGGTCGACGCGTATGCCGTCGACGGTGATGTGTCCGCTGGAGGGAGCCATCTCGCGGTACAGCAAGCGAAGCAGACTCGATTTGCCCGTTCCGGAATGCCCGACGAGGAAGATGAATTCACCCTTGCCGATCTCGAGACTGATGTTGTCGAGAGCGCGCACTCCGTTCGGATAAACGAGCGACACGCCGCGTAATGAGATCATCGCTGCAAAAGGGTTTTTCAAACTGTCCGAACGGATACCTCCGCTACGTTATGAATCTTGACTTAACCGCAGAACAAGAGGCTATCCGGCGCACCGTCCGGGATTTCGCACGCGAACGGGTTGCGCCGCGTGCCGAAGAGATGGACCGCGAGGAAGCGTTTCCATACGATTTGGTGCGTGAAATGGCCGGCCTCGGACTCATGGGGCTGCCGTTTCCCGAAGAGTACGGCGGATCGGGGGCCGACACGGTGAGTTACGCGCTCGCCGTCATGGAACTGGCGCGGGCAGATGCTTCGACGGCCATTACGATGGCCGCGCACGTGTCGCTGGGCGCGATGCCGTTCTACCTGTTCGGAACGAGCGAGCAGAAAGAGAAATATCTCGTGCCGCTGGCGCGCGGCGAGCGTCTCTGGGGCTTCGGGCTGACCGAGCCCAACGCGGGCAGCGACGCCGGAAATACGCAGACCAAGGCTGTTCTTCGCGATGGAACATGGACCGTCAACGGGACCAAAGCATTTATCACCAACAGCGGAACCGACATCACCGCCGGCACGACGATCACCGCGGTGACGGGCAAGCGCGGGGACGGCAAACCTGAGATCAGCAACCTCATCGTGCCGCAAGACGCGCCCGGATTTTCGCGCAGCAAAAAATATCGCAAGATGGGCTGGCGCGCGTCGGACACGCGCGAGCTCGTTTTCACCGATTGCGAGATTCCGCAGGAGAACGTTCTGGGCGCGCGCGGGGACGGCCTCAAGAATTTCCTGACCATCCTCGACGGCGGGCGCATTTCGGTCGCCGCGCTCTCGGTCGGCCTCGCACGCGGCGCCTACGACGAATCGGTGAAGTACGCCAAGGAACGGCACGCGTTCGGGAAACCGATCAGCAAGTTTCAAGCCATCGCATTTAAGATCGTGGACATGGCTACGGAGATCGAACATGCCGAGCTCATGGTCCTCAAAGCGGCGTGGGAGAAAGATCAAGGGCGCGATTTCGTCCGGAGCGCGAGCTACGCGAAACTCTATGCGGCCGAGTTGTCACATCGCGTCGTGAACGACGCGGTGCAGATCCACGGCGGCTACGGCTTCATGGACGAGTATCCGGTCTCGCGCATGTACCGCGACCAAAAAATTAACGAAATCGGCGAAGGCACCAACGAAGTGCAGCGTATGATCTTGGCCAAGCTGCTCGGCCTTTAGTTCTGTACCGCCGTCGACCAGCCTGAGTAATCGCCGCCGAACTCTTCGGCAAGCGTGGTGAGCGCGACGCGCATCTCCGTGATCTTAAACGGATCGACGGTCTCCAGTTTTGCGCACCGTACTGCGTTCTCGCTTGGATCGATCGCTACGCGGTAGCCTTTGTCCGCCATGACGCGCGCAAAGCCGTCAAGTTTTTCGCGATCATCGAAGATAACGGTGTGCTCGATCGGACGGCGTTTCTCGAGATCGTCGCCGGCATCGATCAAGACTTGCAACGCCTTCATGTCGTTCGCGAACGCCATTTGCTGCGGATCGGGATACAGGTAGTTCGTGTATACGGCCCACAGCGGATCGGCGGCGGCCAGCAAACTGTAGGTGTACTCTTTGTGCGCCGACATGACGTGCGCAACGGGCGCCGCGACGTCGTCGCTCTCGGGACCATAATAATGGAAGGTGCGCATGCCCCGGCCGGTCACACGTCCGGCCTCGACTAAGCCGGCCGGCTCGAGCGCCGAAGCAAGCTCCTCTTCGATGCGCTGCAGGACGCGGTATTCGTTCGCGCCGGTCATGCCGTGCTGATCGGGCTCGCGCAGCGTGACGGCAATCGTGTACGCGGTTGCCTTGCTCGTGTCCGGTGCGCCTTCGCTCAATGCGAGGTCCACGGCCACCGAGATCGGCTCTCCCTCGACGCGCGCAAAATACGACGACCAGTCCGCCATGCCGATCCTTCTTCCCCAAAGGCCGCCCAGCCCGTCCTTTCGAACGTTCTCTTCAGCGGCCGCACCCATGTGTTAAGGAGAGTCCATGTTTCGTCGTCTTTTTCTCGCCGCCGCATTGTCGGCGCTCGCTTCCGCACCCGCCTTTGCGAGCTTGCAAACCGGCGCCACGGCGCCGGACTTTAAGACGCAGGCTTCGCTCGGCGGCAAAGTTTTCGACTTCAATCTCGCCGACGCGCTGAAAAAAGGTCCGGTCGTTCTCTATTTTTATCCGGCAGCGTTTACGAAAGGCTGCACGATCGAAGCGCACGACTTCGCCGACGCCGTCGACCGGTATAAGAAGTTGGGCGCAACCGTGATCGGCATTTCGCACGATACCATCGACACGCTGAATAAGTTCTCGGTCAGCGAATGCCGCAGCAAGTTTGCCGTCGCGGCCGATCCGCAGCTGACCGTCGCCAAAGCGTACGACGCGGTTTTAGCACAAGCTCCAACCTATGCCAACCGGACGTCCTACGTGATCGCGCCCAACGGAAAGATCATCTACACCTATACGGATTTGAATCCGGCGATGCACGTCACCAACACGCTGCAGGCCCTGCAGCAGTACGAGGCGTCCCAGCACTGATCTGAACCGGCGGCGGCCCCGGCGCATAGAAAAGGCATGAGAATCTTCATGCCTGCCGCGGCGGCCGCCGCCGTTCTTCTGGGAGCCGCCGCCGCCATTCCCAACGCCGCCACCGCAACGACCGCGCAAACGGTCGAGATTAGCGGTTTCGCGTTCAAACCCGCGGTGCTCGACGTCGCTGCCGGCGACGCCATCACATTCGTCAACCACGATCAGGAAGCGCACACCGTAGTCGCGCAGAGCGGGGCTTTCAAGTCGAGCGGTCTCGACACGAACGATCAGTGGACCGTTCGTATCTCAAAGCCTGGAAAGTACCCGTACTTTTGTTCGCTGCATCCGTACATGAAGGGCACGATCGTCGTGCGTGCCGCGCGAGGCATGCACTGATGCAGCGAAAAGACTTTCTCGAACATGTCGCCTGGACGGGAGCCGGCATCGCCTATGCGCTGAGCGCCGGCGGACTCATGACCGGCACCGCTTTGGCGCGCGGCGTCACGGGGTCGATCGACTTCGTGCAGATCAGCGACAGTCATATCGGTTTTCATCAGGAGGCAAACCCGGACGTATCCGCCACGCTGCAGTCCGCGGTCAATGCCATCAACGCGCTGCCGGATCAGCCGAAGTTCGTCATCCATACCGGCGACGTGACGCATCTCTCAAAACCCGAGCAGTTCGGAACGGCGAAAGACATCCTCTCGCAATTGCGCGCGCCGCTGATCGTCATTCCCGGCGAACACGATTTTATCGGCCAGGATTACAACTCGTTTTTTCAAGCCTTTCCGACGCCCAAGGGCGGGAAACAGTGGTTCTC
The DNA here is from genome assembly GCA_013036105.1 of Vulcanimicrobiota bacterium. Lineage (GTDB taxonomy): Bacteria > Vulcanimicrobiota > Vulcanimicrobiia > Vulcanimicrobiales > Vulcanimicrobiaceae > Rubrimentiphilum. The sequence goes on along the minus strand of JAAXCX010000019.1, from coordinate 5,463 downwards.
GTGGGATCAGAACGGCACGCATTTCGTCGCGCTGATCAACGTTTTCGATTTTGAAAAGATGGGTCTGCTCGGCAACGATCAGCTCACCTGGCTGAAACGCGATCTTGCTGCGCAGTCCCGTTCGACGCCGATCGTCGTCTTCACGCACGCGCCGCTCTACGCGCTCTTTCCGTCCTGGGGCTGGACGACCGAGGACGGCACGAAAGCGATCGCGATGCTCCAACCTTTCGACAACGTCACAGTCCTCAGCGGACACATTCACCAGGTCGTCACCCATCAGGAAGGCAACATTCGTTTTGCGACGGCCGACGCAACCGCATACCCGCAGCCCGCGCCGGGTACGGCGGACAAACCCGGGCCGCTCACGCTCCCACACGATCAATTGCTGCGGGCGATTGGATACCGCAACGTCGTACTCGAGAAAGGGCATGCCGCCGCCATCGACGATCGCAGGTTCGCCTAGCACCGTCAGCGCGCAAGAGCGCGCGATGGAAAGCGGATTCGTCGCGCGCGAAGCGTGGGCGTTCGAGGCGGCCTATCAGGCATTCAAGAGCGCGCTGTTCGGCGCGGCCGTCGGCATACTGGCCGATCGAGAAGATGCCGAAGACGCCGTTCACGACGTGCTCGCACGGCTGTGGCAACGCGGCCACGCATACTCGACTGCGCGCGGATCGCTGCGCGCATTCCTGATCGCATGCGTTCGGAACGAAGCGCTCTCGCGCCGGCGCAAGAGCTCGAACCGGCTGCGTATCGAGCAAACTATTCGTCCGGAAATGGTCGAACCCGCCGACGAATCGCTGGCCGATCGCGACCGCATCGCGCGCGCTTTGGAACTACTAGGAGAAAAACAACGCGAAGCGATCCGTCTGTCTTTTGAAGAGGGTTTGCCGTACGCCGAAATTGCGCTCCGGCTCAACGAGCCGGCCGGCACGATCAAGAGCCGGCTCTCGAACGCGGTGCGGACGCTCCGCGCTCACTTCGCCGCCCAAGGAGAAACATTGTGAACGATCCGCGGAACGAGCATCTGGAAGAGGCCGCCGAGCTGTACGCGCTCGGCGCGTTGCCGGATGCCGAACGGACGGCGGCAGAGGCGCACATCGCACATTGCGGCGAGTGTGCGCGGCGCGTGGGACAAGCCGAGGAGACGGTGGCGGTTTTGGTCGGGCCGCAAGCGCCGTCGGCGCAGCTCGACCGCCGCATCCATGCGCTATTCGTGCGCCGGGGCGGCGGAGCGCGCGCGTTCTATCCGCTCGTTGCGGCCGCGCTCATTATCGCTTTGTTGCCGGGTGCTTTCTTTTGGCAGCGCGATCGCGATCTGCGCGCCTCCGATGCGGTGAACCGGCAAGCCGTCGCCGCGATGATTGGATCGCATTTTCTGCATTCGCAATTTGTGAAGGTCGCGCCGGATGCGCCGCCTGCCAAAGCAATCTTCGCGCGCAACGGTGCGTGGGTCTATGTGATTGCCGTGACCGACCGCGATCTCACATTGAACGCCGGCGGCCGCGTACTCGGAAAACTCTCGGGAACGGGAAACGAACGCGCTATCTTCGTCGAGCATCCGCCCGCAACCAAGTCGCTAGTGCTGTCCGATGGTTCGCGCGTGCTGGCGCACGCTGCCGTGGCCCTGCCCTAGCCGGCGGTTTTGCGCTGCTGTGCGTCGAGCGCGGTGATCTCGCGCGTCGCAAGTTCGACGGGCACGAGTTCGGGAAGTTCCGCGTCGGGCAGCGACGCGAGTTCGCGGATCTTGCGTCCCTGCGGTAAGACGCGGCTCTCCATCGATCCGACTGCGCTGTTGTAAGCGCCGACCGCTTTTTCGAGGCTCGCACCAATCGACGCGATGTGCCCGGCGAACGCACGCACGCGATCGTAGAGCACACGCGCGGCCTCGGCGATTTTCTTGGCGTTCTCTTCCTGCTGACGATGCTGCCAGCCGAGCGCATAGGAACGAAGGAGGCCGATCATCGTCAGCGGGCTGGCGATGTAGACGTCTTTGCCGGCTCCGTATTCGATCAGATCGGGATTCTCCGTGCAAGCGGCGCTCAAAAAGGCTTCGCCCGGAACGAACATCACGACGAAGTCCGCCGAGCGTTCGGCGCGCTGATAGTTGCGGCGAGCGAGCTGATCGACGTGATTCTTAAAAGCTGCGGCATGTGCGCGAAAACGCTCGCGCCGCCCGGCTTCGTCGGGAAGTTCGACGGCCTCGAGAAAAGCGTTAAGCGGAACCTTCGCATCCACGAAGATGCGCGAGTTTCCAGGCAGCTGCACGGTCAAGTCGGGGCGTCCGCGGTCTTCGCCCGTCTGCAGCGTCTGCTGTTCGCCGAAATCGCAGTACGATTCCATCCCGGCAAGTTCGACCACGCGGCGCAGCTGGATCTCACCCCATTTGCCGCGCGTCGTCGGATTGCGTAACGCGGCGGAAAGCTGCGTTGCCGCCGTCTCCATTTTGCCGCTGCGGTCGATCAGTCCGGATATTTGTTCGCGCAGGCCCTCGTAGGCGCCGGAGCGTTTTTCTTCCATCTCGCGCACAAGCGCGTCGAACTCGGTGAGTTTTTGCTGAACCGGCGATACGATGGCGGCAAACTTCTCGTTGGCGAGCGTCAGAAACGAGTCGCGCTGCATCTCGGCCACGCGCGCGTTGGCTTCGTGCAGTTCGGCTTTGAGCCGTCCCGCTGCAAACCACATGATCGCCGCACCCGCGGCGACGCCGCCGAATAACGCGAAGAGGACGGCGAACGAGATCGTCACCCCGTAACGATTCGCGCTACGTTTTTAAATACTTTGTGAAGAAGGCCTGAGCGCGGCGCCAGCTGTCTTCGGCGGCGTCTGCCACGTACGAAGATCGCTGGTCGTCGAAAAACGCATGCCCGGCATCGTCGTAGACAACGATGTCGTTGGGAACCTGCAGAGCTTTTTGGAACGCGCGTACGGAGTCGGCCGGAATGCTCGTATCGCGTCCGCCGTAGCTTCCCAACACCGGCATCGTGACGGCGGCGGGATCGATTCCCGCGGGATTGCCGTACCATGCGCTTGCGGCCGAGAAAACGTCGGGATTATCGATTGTTTGGCGCAGCGCGATCGCGCCGCCCATACAAAATCCGGTGATCGCTATTCGCGCGCGCGCCTGCCGCGTCTTGACCCACTGCGCCCCGGAGCGGAGATCGCTCGCCGTTTGCTGACGATCGAGTTTTCCCGCGAAGGGCCTGAAGACGGAAAAATCGGTGGCGCCGTCACCGGTGGGCGCGCCGAGCCGCCCATAGAGGTCGGGAGCGATTGCGGCAAATCCGGCTTTGGCCAGTCGCCGGACGAAGTCACGGATCGAAGTGTCTACGCCCCAGATGTGCATCGTAACAACGATGCCCGGCGTCGCTACGGTCGCGCTGCGCGGCAGCGCCGCGTAGGCGGAAATCGCGCCGGCCGCGCTCGCCAGCCGCACGTGCTCGACGGAAATGCTTGGATCGTCTTCCGGCACGAGTGGCGGATGCAGCTTGCCGAGGGCGGACTGAGCGAATGCCGTCCCGAGCGTCGCGGTTCCGGCCGCGGCCGCCGCGGTCGTTCCCAGAAAAGTTGACCGCCGCACATTCGGGCTGGTCGAGTTTGTGGGATCAATCTCTTTCATGGCGTAACTCCCTTGCGTCAAAGGGAGGCTTCATGAATCGGGCGTCTTTTCTTTCCAGCGCTACCATTGCTGCGGCAGCCACCGGCGTGCCGGGCGGATCGAACTTCGTCGAACGCCGCGCCAACTTCGACGCCGCCGGTTTCGCGCGGGCGGTCGATAAACCGGCCGATATCCGCCAAGTCTGGGAAGCGGTCTCATTCCACCCCGCGATCTTCAATAACATAAAGAACGGGCTCACCGGGTTGCGCTTCGGCTTCGGATATCCGGCCGACCGCATCGGGTTGGTGCTGGCGCCGCACGGCCCATCGAGTGCCTACACGTACGCGGACGAGGTGTGGCAGCGATACCACATCGGTGATGCTTTCGGCTTGAAGGACGGATCCGGAAAGATGATCGACTCCAATATCTTTCTGCGCCCGCAATCTGCATTCGAGAGTGCGACCGACCCCGACGATCCGCAAAGCATCTATCAAGATACGTCGATCGCGACGCTGCAGTCTCGCGGCATGGTTGTCTTGACCTGTCATACTGCGGTTGAAGAACAAGCGCGCGCGATCGTTAAAGGCGGTTTTGCTCCCGCGGGCATGAACGCACCGGCCGTCGCCGACGACATTCTGATGCACCTGATTCCGGGTGCGCTCGTCGTTCCCGCAATGATCGCCGCGATCGCCGAATTGCAGCAGCGCTATCATTACAGTTACTTGACCTTAACGTTCGCATGAAAAAACTTACGCTGCTCTTCGCGGTCATAGTGTTAGCCGCGTGCGCCGGACAAAGCGCGCCCGCGCCGGCGCCGATCTATGACGAGAAAGCTGTTCCGGCCGGCCCGGCCGGCGATATGATTCGCTATGGCCGCGAACTGATCGTCAACACGCGCGCGCACATGCGCGGTTATGTCCTGGCGAACTTCGATTGCGCAGCTTGCCACATCGCGGGCGGGACCAAGCCCAAAGGCGGCAGCTTCGTGGGCATCTATGGGCAATTTCCGCAATGGAACGCGCGCGCGAAGCGCACGATCGCGCTGCATGACCGGCTGGCGGAGTGTTTTCTTTACAGCATGAACGGCAAGCCGCCGGCATATAACAGCCGCGAAATGATCGCGCTGGTCGCCTACATCGCCTACTTGTCGCGCGGCACGCAGGTGGGCGCGACGCCCGATCCGTCGGTCAAACTCACGAAGTTCGCGCCGCCGCAGCCCGCAAGCGCTCAGCGCGGATCGGCTCTGTACGCGCAGAAGTGCGCCGCCTGTCACGGGGCAACGGGCGCCGGGTCGGCGGCCTTTCCGCCGCTCTGGGGTCCAAAGTCGTTCAACGGTGGAGCGGGCATGCACCGGCTCGCGACGATGGCCGCCTTCGTGCGGTACAACATGCCGGAAAACGCTCCGGGCTCGCTCACGCCCCAGGAGGCCTACGACGTCTCGGCCTTCATCCTGCGCCACGCACGGCCCAAGTTTGAGGGAACCCGTCCGGTCGGGTTTCCGGTGTTTCCGGCCAAGTATTTCTAAGGGGTGCGACCGGGCAGGTTGCATCCGATAGCCAAAACGGGGCAATCTTGGGAAGGGCCCTTATAGTGGTAGACGGAGAGAACATTCTTGCCTGAGACCCTAGTGCGGATCGTGTTGCCCGAGATGGGCGAGTCGGTGACCGAAGGTTCGGTCGTCGCTTGGCGTAAGCAGCCCGGCGATTTTATCGCCGAAGGCGATCCGCTCGTTGAGATCACGACCGACAAAGTCGACGTCGAAGTTCCGGCGACGGTTTCGGGCGTCGTGAAGCAACTGCTTGCGGCTGAAGGCGACACGGTTGCCGTCGGCGCCGCGCTCGCTGAAATCGATACGAGCGCCAAAGCTC
>JAAXCX010000018.1 GCA_013036105.1 Vulcanimicrobiota bacterium | reverse complement strand
TCTCGGATCAACCCGGCAAACAGAAGATTCTGGGCAATTACGCGGAGTTCGACGACACGCGTTCGGGCGGTGTTGGGGCGTTCTGACTCAACGTCGGAGTTTCTGAGCCGATGCACGTCTGTCATCCCATGATTGGCCGCATGAAGCCGCAGGTGCAACGCGGTGGACCGGCCGGATACCCGATAAGGACCTTCCCGCCATGCTCTGTGTTCGTTCGGCGTTGCAATCAGCCGCTGTCCTACTCGCTGCGACCGTCCTGACGGGAATACCGGTACTTACTCCGATGGCGGTCGCTGCTGCTCGCCAGCACCGCCGCTCCCGCCCGCCCTACCGCAAACGCGAGCTCCGGAGTCAGATCGACGTTAGCGACGCCGCGTACGCCATCGGTCCCGAAAAGGCGGCCCTTAGCGGCCATGCGCCGCCGCGGTTCCGGGAAGAAAATTGGCTTGGACGCGGACGAGATTCGGTACGACTTGGACGTCGCCGATTTCCTGACCGGCCGAGTTCACCGCGACGGGACGAATCATCGCATCGAGCTTCGCCTTGCCGCTGGGCAACTGAATATCCACGCGCACGGTGGCAACCTGCGAAAGCGCATCGGTCGGCCCGCGGACGACGGCCGCAGCCGGCGTCAGCGTAAAACGACTCACGACGACGTCGCCCTGTCCGCCGTAGTGCACGGCCAGCGGAAAGGTCTTCTGATCCATTTTCGAGATCGTCAGCGAGATCGAAGCGGGGCTCAGGGACTGCACCACGACATTGGGCGCGACGAGCTGAACCGGAACGTTGTAAACGCCGGAAGTGCGATTCGAAAGGTCGAGCACCGCCTTCACTTCTTCTTGTTTAATCGGCGGTTCGCCCGGCTTAGGCGTGATGGCGATGGTTGCTGTTTTGTCGGTGTAACTGGCAATGAGTCCGGCCGGCAAATTCGCGGCCATAATCGGCACGGTCAAGTGCTCTTCGAACGTCGGCACGAGCGCGTTTCCGGCCAGCCGGAAGTACGACCAGCCGATCAACGCGAGCAAAACGGAGAGCGCTTTCAGCGCGAAATTATGACGAATGATCTGCAGCATGGTCGTGGGCCGCGGTTTTTCGCGGCGGCGTGAGCCGCGCTCTCAGGTTGCGTACCAGATCGCGGCGCATCGCGCCCGGATCGCGGTGCGGCCGCGTTGCAGCCAGCAAGAAGCGAAAGAGGCGCGACTCTTCCTCTATAGAGCGCGTAAGCTTTCCGTCGCGAGCGACCGCTACCGTGCCGCTCTCCGAAATAACGATGACGACCGCGTCGGTCTGTTCCGACAGGCCGAGCGCTGCCCGGTGACGCGTTCCTAAGCGCGGCTCACCCAACGACTGTTCGGCCAGCGGCAAAAGGCAGCCGGCAGCCTCGACGGTGTCTTCGCGAACGATCGTTGCGCCGTCGTGCAGCGGCGAACGCGGAGAGAAAATGGAGAGCAGCAGTTCCGCCGAGAGGCTCGCGCGCAAAACGGTGCCGCTCTCGACGAATTCCTTGAGACCGGTCTGCTGCTCGATCACAATCAGGCCGCCGATCTTCTCGCGCGACAGTAAGAACGACGTGCGCGCGACTATCGACATCGCGCGATCCTCGGTGCGATTTTGGCGTTCGACGTCTTCTGAACGGAAAATCCCGCCGCGTCCGAGGCGTTCCAGCGCGCGCCGCAGTTCGGGCTGGAAGATGATCGGCAGTGAAACGGCTGCGCCAAGCAGCGCAAGTTTGAGAATCGTCCCGAGCAAAAACAGATTCAAAAACGTCGCAAAACCGAGCAGCGCGACGAGCACCAGCACGCCCGTCAAGATTTGGACCGCGCGCGTTCCGCGAATCAGCAGCACCAAATAATAGATCAAGACGCTGGTTGCCACGATGTCCAAGACGTCGGTCGGCGCGAACGAGTGCAGCAGATTACTCCACACCGCTCTGCTCCAATAACGTTTCCAGAATGCGGTCGGGCGCTATTTCGGATGCCTGCAAACCCCCGGCGGCGATGTGCGCCAAGATCTCCGTGGGCAGCGGGTTCAGCAGCGTGACCGTGCGGTATCCGCGAAACCGGCGCAGTTCGACGTCAACAATGTTGAGAACGAGTGCGGGCGTCGTGCGCGAGGGCTGAAATTCGATGACGACGCTTTCTGCCTGAAGAGCGCAATCCAGCACCCCCGCAAGGCCGGCGCCGCCCGAAAATGCCGCCCCAATCGCGGGCAAGGCATCCCCGGGCGTTGGTTCAATTGCAAGAGCGATGATCGTTTCTTCAAACCATCGCGCGTCCGGAAGCGTTTGCGCAACTTCGGCGGGCTCTATCGATGGCGGCCCTTGAACGAGCCCATACGTTCGTCCGGCCGCCGCGTGAGGCGCGCCGAACTGCAACGACGAACCACCCGGTAAAGATGCCGACATCTTCCGCTGCGTGGCGCCGTCAATCATTCCGTCGAAACGAACTGTTCGCGCCCAATTCACTGTGGATCAATCGTTAGCCGCGTGAACGAGGTCTTCCCGGGCCTTGTGCTCGGCATCGGCAAGAACTCGGCGTGGATAGCCTTGGACGGCGAAGCGGAGCCGCGCATGGCGGCACTCAAGCGAATGCGCGGTAAACGCGAGATGCCCGTCTCTGGCGACCGTGTCGAAGCGCGCGTTCTCGAAGACGAAAGCACGCTGATCGAGCGCATTCTTCCACGGGAATCGACGCTGACGCGGCGCATCGCGGGCGGCCGCTCCAAAGTGATGGCCGCAAATGTCAATACACTCGTCACCGTAACGTCGCTTGCGGATCCGCCGCCGCGTCTAACGACGCTCGATCAGCTTTTGGTCTACTCGGAGCTTGAATCTATTCGCGCGGTCGTGATCTTCACCAAGCCCGATCGCGCGGCGCCGAGCCTGCGCAAGGAGCTGGCTACGCTTTATGAATCGCTCGGCTATACCACGCTCGTGGTCAATCCGAAGACGGGTCAGGGTATGGACGCTCTGCGCGAAAGTTTGGAGGGACGAAAAGCCATGCTCGCGGGCGTCTCGGGCGTCGGCAAGAGTTCCATCTTCCGCGCGCTCGGCGGCATCGCTGTAGTGGGCGAACTCTCCCGGGCGGGCTTGGGCAAGCAAACAACCAGCACCGCCCGGCTCTACCGCTTGCCCTCGGGCTTCCTAATAGATAGCCCGGGCGTAGCCGAGTTTGGGCTCGGAACTGCCGCGCCGGCCGAGATCGTTCAAGGCTTTCCCGAGCTGCGCGAACGGGCGGCAGCCTGTAAGTTCAATGATTGCGGCCACCTCACCGAACCGGGCTGTGCCGTGCGCTCGGCGGTCGAGGCCGGGGCAATCGCGCCAAGTCGCTACGAGAGCTACCTGCGGATCGTAGAAATGTGCTATACTGCGCCTCGTGCCTAACATCAAAGCAGCCGAAAAATGGATGCGCGCAACCGAGCGTCGCAGCAAACGCAACCTCGACGTCAAGACGCGTCTGAAGACGATTTACAAGAAAGCCGCCTCCGAAGGCGGCGAACTCGTGCAGCCGGTCGAGAGCCAGTTCGACAAGGCCGCGCGCAAGGGCATCATTCACCCGAACAAGGCCGCGCGCAAGAAATCGCGCTTGGCCAAAGCGGTCGCAAAAATATCCTCCGGCGCGCCGGTCAAAAAAACCTCAAGAAAGAAAGCCACCGCACCGAAAACGTCGCGCAAGAAAAAAGCCGCCAAATAGGCGGCTTCTTCTTTTACGGCGTCAGGCTTACGGTGAAGTCGCTGCTGTCATCCGTGTTAATGATCTTGAAGTGCTTGCGCGTGCCGCCTGAGCAATCGGTATCCTGCGAATCATTGTAGTCGAACGCGTAGTTGGGATCGATGCAAAACGCGTAGTGACTGCTGTCTGACCACGTCCCCCCGCTCGTGTCATAGGCATAATAGTAGTAAGCGAGGTCGCCGGTCGTATCCAGATCGGCGGAAATCGGCGTTTTGCAGGCGTCGGGCTCGATTTGCCACCAGCCCCAAACGTGGGCGTCGGCAGCCTGGTCCAGCGTCGCCATCACGACGTTAACGGTATTGGTGGTCTTGTTACAAAAGTGCATGCCGGCCCGGGCCGGAGCCGGGTGAAAAACCAGCGCCCCAAAGACGAAGAACGCCGAGATAAGAATCGCACGACGCATAATGAGCCTCCCTCCGAAGCCTTATTACGTTTCGGCGCGATCTCCTATGTTCGCACTCCGGACGGCGTCGTAGAGCCGGCGGCGAAACTCGGCCGCGGCCTGCGCGCGATCTTTCGCGCTCTCGACGGGCAGGTACGCTGTTACCTCGAGGCTCGCTTCGTTCACGCCAGTCAATGCGACCGTCGCGCCGCGCGAAGCACGGCTCGCGAGTGCTTCCAGCTCGTGGTAGTTTCCCTTCCAGGGCACGGTGGCGCTGACCGGCACCAACTGATCGTTCGAACCCAGCGAATAGTTGACGAGCACCGAGCCCGCCACTTTTTCGTTGGGCACGATGACGGTATTATTTTGTGCATCCCGGATCGTGGTGCTGCGCCACTGGATGTCGCTGACCTCACCCTCGACACCGAAATCGAATTTGACCGAATCGCCGGGACGAATCTGACGCGACGCTACGATGTGCACGCCCGAGAACAAGTTCGCGAGCGTGTCGCGCAGCGCGATAGCAACGGCCAAACCGCCCAAGCCGAGCGTGGTGAGCAGCGGCGCAATCGAAACCCCGAAGCTGCTGAGTACAGTGATGATGCCGACCACCATGACCGCGCCCTGCACAACGTTGGCGTAGAGTGATGCGGAGAAGATACGCTTATCCGCGTGCCGTCCGTATGCGGCCACCGCGGCGCCTAAGAACCGCGCCAGCACCCACGTGACGGACAAGATGGCAAGCGACGATATAACGCGATCCAGAAAAATCCCGGTGCGCGCGGTCAGGACGACGCTGCCCAGACCGATGTAGAGGCCGGCGAGCGCGCACCACAACACGATGACCGACGCCGTTATGGACGCGATCGTTCCCAGCGCGTCCCAACCATTGCGTCTGGCTAAACGCTTCAAGGGAACCAGCAGTCCGAATTGCACGATCAGACCCGCGGCGATACCTCCGAAAACCCAAGCCAACGGAATCCAAGCGGCGTTCGATAGACTCATGACGTCATTCTATTCACGGATCGACGTTGATCGCAAGCCGCGTCGTACGATTCTTTCTCGCCGGCGGCACGACGCGCGCGCGTACGGCCGTTCGCATCGGTTCGCCCTGCATACCTTTGAGCGCGATCCGGAAGCGCCATTCGTCGTTGAGGCGCGCGATCGGGAACGGCGCCGGACCGAGCACCTCTCCTACGCCGGCGGCTTCCAACAGCACGGCATACTTACGAGCCTGCTCCAAGACGACGGGGCGGTTTCTTCCGAAGATCCCGAGGTACAGCAACTCGCATGAGGGCGGGTAGCGCATCGCCACCCGGTCGGCGAGCTCTTGCCGCGCGAAACCCGCGTAATCATGGGCAGCCGCGTAGACGATCGCCGGATGGTTGGGCGAGTACGTTTGCACGATCGCCTCGCCCGGGCTCGCGCGCCCGCTTCTGCCGCAGACCTGCATCACGAGCGCAAACGTCCGTTCCGATGCGCGAAATTCCGGCGCGTGCAGGCCGATATCGGCCGCGACCACCCCGACCAGCGTCACGGTCGGAAAATCGAGTCCTTTTGCAACCATCTGCGTGCCGACCAAGACGTCGCCTTCTTCTGCGAATGCGTCCAACAAGCGCGCGTGTTCGCCGATGCGCGTGGTCGTATCGCTATCCATGCGAATCACGCGGGCATTGGGATAAAGCTTCTGCACTTCTTCGGCCACACGCTGCGTGCCGACACCCAATTCCTTGATCGCTTCGTTACCGCACTGTTCGCACTTCTCCGGAATCGAGCGCTGCGCGTCGCAGTAATGACAGCGAAGCTTGTGGTCGGCGCGATGCACCGTGAGCGAGACGCTGCAATGCACGCACATGGGCACGTGGCCGCACGCCCGGCAGAGCAAGAAATTGCCGCTTCCGCGACGGTTGACAAAGAGCACGGTTTTCTCGCGGCGCTGCATGCGCTCGTCGAGCGCCTGAAGCAGAGCGCTGCTGAACATTCTCCGGTTGCCGGCTTCGAATTCTTGCGCCATATCCACAACGCGGACGGCGGGCAACGCTTGTTTGGTCGCGCGGGTGCGCAGCTCGAGCAGCTCGACGCGCCCGGCCAAAACGTCGGCGAAACTTTCGAGCGGCGGGGTCGCGCTGCCGAGCAGCAATAAGCCGTTCTCCAAGCGCATCCGCTCGCGACCGACACGGACGGCGTGATAGCGCGGCGAGCTATCCTGCTTATATGAAGTTTCGTGCGCTTCGTCGACGACCAAAAGCTGCACGTTATGCAGCGGCGCAAAGACCGCGCTGCGTGCGCCGACCACGACGTCGACGTCCCCATTCGCACACGCTTGCCACGCATCGAAGCGCTCCCGCTCCGAAAGCGCGGAGTGCAACACGGCCACGCGTTCGCCGAAGGCTTGCTCGAACCGGCGCGCGATCTGCGGCGTCAGCGATATCTCCGGCACGAGCACGATCGCGCTGCCTCCGCCCCGCAGCACGTGTTTGATCGCCTCGATATAGACGAATGTCTTGCCGCTGCCGGTTATGCCTTGCAGCACTATTTCGTCGTGAAGGCCGTGGTCGAGTTTGGCACGGATCGCCTCGATCGCTGCTTGCTGTTCGGCCGTGGGTTCGAACAGCGGCGGCGGAAGCGCATTTCGGCTAGAGGCTCGCGCCGGCACGACCTCTTCTTCGCGCACCACGCCCGCTTTGATCGCGCGCGCGAGAATCGCTCCCGAAAACCCCGCCAGCAGCGCATCAGCGCGCGGAACTCCGGGCTGCTCGCGAAGATACTCGACGAGTGCCTTGGCCTTGGGGCCTTTGATGACGCCTTCACCCGGAAACAAAACCTTCACGCGATACTCGTGCGTGCGCGCGTCGATGAACCGCCGTTCGCGCTTGAGATCGCCGCTGCGCACGAGCGCGTTGAGGTACCGCATCAGACCGGCGCGGTCGCCGGCCCGCCGCGCTTCGGGGTGGCGCAAGAGTTGCTCGATCGTAAAACCTTCGCCGAGATCTTCCCAGATGAGCGAGAGCAGCCGCTCGGGCACCGACGGATAGCGCTCTTTGTTGGCTTGCAGCGTCGTGCGGACGAACGTGTCGATCGTACGCGGTACGGCACCGCTCAGCACGACCGTTGAAAGCGCCTCGCCTAGCGTGCACAGATAATGCGCCGCGACAAACTTGGCCAGCTGCAGCCCGATCTCGTCGAAAGCGCGCGGTACGTCAACGTGCGCGTTAACTGCGCGCAGCGGCCGGTCGGCTTCTACCGTGCGCGGCTCCGAGACAACAAACGCAACGTGCTCGCGGCTGCCCATCGGCACGCGCACCACGTCGCCGATGCGCAACTGCAGATCGCGCGCGTCGTAGCTCAAGGGCAGATCGAATCGTGGCGAACGGATCGCAGCGAGCGCGTCGATCGAACGGACTAGCGGAATTCGGCGCCTCCCGGCAACTCAGCGATGCGTCGCAGTACGGCTTTCACGGCAGAATTGGAGGCTTCGACACCGTACTCCACGTCCCCGATGGCGCGCGGCAATACAAAGCGCAGTCGCCCTTCCCGCTTTTTCTTATCGGCTTGCATCGCCGAAAAGATGGCCGTCTGCGAACGCCGGGTCACCACCGGAAGTTTAAGCAGCGTCAGCAGCGTGAGCAGCCGCAAGTGTTCGTCGCGTGAAAAGCGACCGGTTCGCAAGGCAAGCAATCCCGCGGCGCGCAGACCGACGGCAACGCCCGCGCCGTGCGAAACGCGATAGTTCGACGCGCGTTCGATCGCGTGGCCGAACGTGTGCCCAAGATTCAATAACTCGCGCTCCCCTTTTTCGAGGCGATCGTCGGCGACGATCATCGTCTTCACTTTGAGTGAATCGGCGACGACGCTTTCCCACGGCCAGCGCCAAAACGCGTGGGGCGCCAATGTCTCAAGACTTTCGAAGAGTTCTCCGCCTTCGATGACGGCATGCTTCACCATCTCCGACAAGCCTTCGCGCAGGTTGCGGTAGGGCAGCGTCGCGAGCGCGTCGATGTGCGCGAAGACGGCCACTGGATTGGAAAACGTGCCGGCGAGGTTCTTGCCTTCCGGTAAGTCGACGCCGGTCTTTCCGCCGATGGCGGCGTCCACCATCGCGACAAGCGACGTTGCAACGTGCGCGTAAGGCACGCCGCGCATATAGATAGAGGCCGCAAATCCGAACAGATCCGACGCGACGCCGCCACCGATCCCCACAATGAGCGTCTTCCGATCGGCGCCGCTCCGCAGCAGCGCGCGCAGAACGTCTTCCACCGTCGAAAGGCGCTTGCGCCGCTCTCCAAGCCTTACCGGAATGAAAGCGAGCGTATCGCGCAATCCGTTGGTGAGGTCGTGCCCGTATGAGGCGACATTGGCATCGCAGAGCACGACGAAGCGTCCGCCTTGGCGTTCCAAGAACTCCCGCAGCGCTGTACGAATCGACGGCGCGACGACGATCGGATAACCGAGATCGTGATTCTCCGATCCGAGCGCGCTCACAGCAGCTCTTTCGGAAGCTGTTCGACGATGGCGGTTACGAGTTTGGCCGGCGTTTTGCCCGCCGCGGGGATAATAAGATCCGATTGGCGGTAGACCGAGAGGCGCCCCGTGTACAGTCCGATGATCTTGGAGTCTTTCGGGTTAGGTCCAAGTAGCGGGCGCACGCGTTTTGCGCTCTTTACGCGTTTGATCGTCTCATCGATCGAAAGGTAGAGCCAGATGCTCAACGTTTTCGCCTTTACGAGCTCGAGCGTCGGCGGATGCGTGACGGCGCCGCCGCCCAGCGCAATAACGCCCGGCTGTTCGTCCTCAACCGTTCTTGTGAGCGCCGTCAGCTCGAAATTCCGGAACGCGGCTTTGCCGAGCCGGTCGAAGATCACGTCAATCGGGCCATGTTCGGCCACGATGAGCGCGTCGAGATCGAAAAATCGCACGCCCAGTCGATTCGCCAGTTTCTTTCCGATGGTCGTTTTGCCCGCGCCCATGAAGCCATTGAGGGCAATGTGCCGTCTCACGCCTCGCTAGTGGAGCGATCGAACAGCATCTCCGCCGCTGCTTTACTGCGGACCAGATTCTCGATCGTCTCCTCGATCGAGTCACCGCCGAATTTTTCGAGTACCGGTTCTACCAGCGCCAGCCGCACCATCGCTTCGCCGACGATGGCCGCTGCGGGAACGACGCAGACGTCGCTGCGAACGACCGTCGCGGGCGCGGTGGTCATCTCTTGTAAGTTCACCGACGGCAGCGCACGTACGAGCGTTGGAATAGGCTTGACGCTCACCCGCAAGACCATCGGCTGGCCGTTGCTCATGCCGCCCTCGATGCCGCCTGCACGGTTGCTCGTACGCACAACCTGGTCTTCATTTAAAGCAAACGGATCGTGCGCCGCTGAACCGGGGCGCGAGGCGACATCGGCCCCCAAGCCGACCTCGACCGCTTTCACGGTCTGCATGCCCATCAGCGCGCCTGCAAGCACGCCATCCAGGCGCGTGTAGGGCTGGCGGTTGCTGCCGATGCCGACCGGCATCCCGTCCACTCGCACGATATATTGGCCCCCCAAAGTATCGCCCGCCGCCTTGGCTTTATCGATCTCTTCGATCATCAAGCGTTCCGCCTTCGGATCGGGACAGCGCACGTCGCTCTTCTCGACGTCTTCTTGCGAGAAATCGTCGATGTCGCGCGCTTCAATCGGGCCGATGCGGTGCACGTAGGAGCGCGTGGTGATTCCGAGCGCTTGTAAGAATTGCGCGCAAATCTCACCCAGGCAAACCCGCATCGCGGTTTCGCGCGCGCTCGCCCGCTCGAGCACGTTACGCAGATCGCGCTGCCGGTATTTCAAGGCGCCGGCGTAGTCGGCGTGGCCTGGGCGAGGGTTGGTCAGCGGCTTGCCGTGACCGGTCACGGGATCCATCATGTCGCGATTGTTTTTATAATCGCGATTGCGGACCATCACGGCGATGGGCGAACCTAACGTATATGATCCGCGCAGGCCCGCCAAAAACTCGACCTGGTCGAGTTCGATCTTCATTCGTTTGCCGCGGCCATATCCGCCTTGGCGCCGCGCCAGGACTGCGTCGATCTGTTCGACGTCGATGCGTAGTTTGGCGGGCAATCCGTCGAGGATACCAATGAGCGCCGGGCCATGTGACTCGCCGGCCGTAAGATAGCGGAACATCCGGCTGTTTTAGCGCCTGTACCGGAACATACCCGTCTAGCGCGGTACGCGCTTTTTTGGCCGCCCACCCTTTGCGCCATTCCGTCGAGAAGCCCGTACCTTGGCCGGCGACCTCGAGCTACCGGCCTTAGCATAGGGATCTTCGCCCAGGACAGCATGCCGAAGCAATCCGAACGCCGATATGTGAATGTCGTGCTCGTCAATGTCGAACGACCTGTGATCGGCGCCGAGTGTAATCGTCTTGATTATCGCCTTAGGAACTCTTCTAAGCGCGCCGATCCACTTTCGCGGAATCGTGACCTCTACATGATTCGGCATTGTTATCGTAAGGGCGTCACGCTCCATCGCATACGATACCGCGATTGGCGCGCGTCGGAATATCTCCGCACCGATCTTGCGAGCTCTGGCGATTCCCTCATCATCGAACCCGATCGCCTTGACCATGATACTCCCTCCAAAACTGCCAACAGGCATCCAACCGCCGGATCACCATGTCCCGCGCACAATCACCTCGTCTGTGCCTAGTCGAATTTTTATTGATCCCTCATTACTGATAACATGAACGTGCGGGGCGTATGATCGTCCAGGTGTACCACGACGCGGAGCTGCCCTTCGCGAACGCAACTCCGGGATACATGATACCCAACGTGATGGGTTTTTACAAGCAGTCATAGGAGAGCGTTGGCATACATTATGGCGTCCTGCGCAAGATGTGCGGGGTTATCAAGAAGACGACTTCGTCGCGTTGGTGTGACCGTTGCCGGTCCTGAAAGAACTTGCCGAGGATGGGTATTGACGAGAGGCCGGGCACGCGAGTTACCGATTCGGAATCGATATCACGAAGCAGCCCGCCAAGTACGATCGTCTCTCCGTCTCTCACCCGCAGCCGAGAATCCACTTTTCGATTTGTTAACACCGGGTAACCGCCAACGAAACCTTCGATCGCGCTATACTCCGGATGCATTTCGGCTGTGACGGATCCGTCGCTCCCGATCGTCGGCGTGAGCCGTAACTTAACGCCGATGTCGACGAATTGGACTTGCTGGCTACCCGAGCGGGCGTCGAAGTATGTAACAGGATAGGTCTCGCCGATCAAAAGATCTGCCTCGTGATTATTGAGCGTCAGCAACTTCGGCGTCGCTAGGATTTCTGCGTGACCCGAGCTGACCAATGCGTTGAGTCGCGCATTGATGGCCAGCGCATTTCGTGTAAAGGCATAGCCCGCACCGCCGGCAACGGCTTGCCCATTAAGGTCGTATCCGCCGAGTTGTATTCCGACATCGCTTTGCTGACTTATCGGCCGCACATCTGCAACTCGAACCTCGAATAACACCTGATCGCTTGCGACATCCATGCTCTCGACAAACCGTGCCGCAGCGTTTTGCGACGTCTCGTTCCCGGTCACAAGCACAGCGTTTTGAGCCTCGTCGTCGACCAAGGCTACGTCGGGAACTGCTGCCTTCAGGGCTGCGGCTATATCCGTCGAACGAGCGTAACGCAACCGGTAAACCCGAACCGGCTTGCTTAAAGGCCCCTTGAGTTCGCTTGCATCCAATGATGCCACCAGGCTCCGCGCACGTGCGATGGTGGAGGGATCTGCTGAAATCACGATTCTGCCGCTCGATTTGTCGGCAATGATCGCTATGCCCGGAGGAAGGGCGTCTTGCAACTCTTTAGCCACACTCGCAGCGTCGGAACGGAGTAACACAAACACCGCTGTTTCGATGCCGCCACGTCCGGACGAGTATCTTCGGTTCATCGATTCGGACGTCCCAACGATGATAACCGAGCCCATTCGATGAATGGCGAGCCGCTGCGACTCGACGATGACCGCAAGGGCTTCTGCTACTGAAACATTGGCCAGACGCATTGTGACCTTGTCGGGCTTGATCGAGGAGTCGGCAATAATGTTGGTACCGGACTCCGCAGCGAGCAGAGCGAGAACCTCCGCCACCGTTGCGTCGCGCACGTCGATCGAGAGTCGCGCGTTGTGCGAAGGGCTGGCAACCGCCAAGAGCGAGACCAAGCAGCAGAGCGCGATCACTTTCACGGTAATCTGCCCGAAAACATCAGCACCGATCCGTCGCTCAGCACAACGCGGTCGGCGAGGATGGCCGCAACACGAGTTCCATTGAAGAAATCGCCCAGCGCGACGATCTTCGTGGCGCCTCCAAGTTCGATGATGGCTTTCGTCTCTTGGCCGAAAGCCAGACCCCGTACCCGAGCTCCAGGTACGCTCATCCCGACGGGGTTGCGCCTGGCGGGTTGGGGCAAATGCGAGGATGGTCGCGTGAACATGGCTTCGGGCAGGAAAGGATCGCGCGTTATCGTCACCAACGCGTCTTTCCAGGGGTTGTCACGTCGCACGATTTCCGGTTTTGCGCTCTTCGCGGACGGCCCTAACCTGTAACCCGCGGTTGAACCGGCCAATGGAACGACCAAGATCGCGCAGAGGGCGATAAGTACACTGGCGGTGATAAGCGCGCGACGCGCGCACTTTTCAATTGGCCGGAGCATCGGCGGCATTGATCATCAGGCGATAGAGCGTCACACGAATTGTGGCATCGAGGCCGAAGGCTCGCGCGGCTGGGAGTGACGAGACCATCAGCTGTGCGCTGTCCAATCCAATCAACGTTTTTTGACGCGTGGCCTCTTGCATGAAACGGACCAAGGAGCGAAATCTCCCCTGCACAAGAACCGTGATAGGCATCGGCAACAGCGCGGTCCTTGCGGTTTTTGGGGCGGTGCTTTCTGAGGGCGTCACCGAGACAACCGCTAACTGAAGGCGGCCGGCCAAGCGCTCCAGGCCGCGCAAGAAGCCGGCGACCGAAACAGCCGGTTGCTGTCCGCCAGATATCTGCGTCAGATCAGCCCAAGCCAGCTGCTCGCTGCGCCGAAGCGTGACGGCGTCCGCCATGGCCCGATCGTTCGCTCTTATTCTACGCACGAGTTCTTCGGTCGCGACAGACGCTTTCGCGATCGACGACTCGCGCGACGCGATTGTGCGGCAGCCAAGCATGAACAGCAAGAGCGCCAATAGCCAAACGATTCGCGGCCGATCTTCTGCCCGCAATCGGATAGTCACGGACCCGTTGCCGCAATATGGACCGTAAATCTCAGGCCGACGGGCGCAGCACCGGCCGTAACTTGCGCGTTGAGCAAGGCCGGCTTCGCCAGAAGCGGATCGGCGTTCAAGCGGAGCAAAGCGTCGCTCAAGCCGTTCAGGTCGCGGGTCCGCCCCTCTAGCATGACGCCGTCAGCATCAGGCGTTATGGCCGTAATCCAAACGTTGGCCGGCAGATCGGCAGAGACCGCCGCAAGTCGACGCGCCGCCAAGGTTCCCGATTCTGCAATCATGCGAACGCGCTTATCGAGATCTGTTAGGAATTGCACTCGCTTTTCATAGACTCGCTGAGCGCTCAGCGCGCTCACTTGCCGCGCATAGCGGTCTGCGTCCAATTGTTCGGATCGAACCGCTCGATCCAGGCGCGCTCCTTCCAAAACCCAGGCGGTCATCGCAAAGAGGACCGAACAGCACAGGGCACGGCACGCTGCCTGCAATTGTTTTGGGATGCGGTATAACAATAACGCTTCTTCCAACGTCGGAGCCGCGCGCAAATAATCGAACGTGGCCGGAGCGCTCATCCGGCGAGCGCGGCGGCTAGCGTCCAATCCGGAGCACTTGCGCACACGACGTCCTTGCTATAGCCCTCGCCGTCTAATGCGTGGCTGACGGCAAGTTCGCAAACCGATCCGGCCGCGGCCGTGAGATCGTCGAGCAGCTCCGGTAATCGCGCGCCGTTGCCGACAACAGCTACACGCCGACAGGGCGCAACGCTTGCCGCGTCTTGAAAGAGCGAGGCAAGAGAAGCAACCAGCTCCGCTTTCGCCCGCTCACCCGCGCCAGCAGTTCCAATGATCCGTTTCCGTTTTTCGGCCGGGGCGCGATCCAGATTCAAATCCCGTTCGATCCCGGATGTGATCTCGGCGCCGCCGCTGTCGATCTGGAATGTTTCGAACGAGTGAGCCAGATGTAACGTCGACCGGTATTCGCCTATATCCAGCACCGCATCATAATGGGGAAGGCACCTGCGCAAAGCACACCCCTCGTCATTCATCCCTCTAACGCGCAAACGAGCTTTGCGCAGACACGCTACGCGCGCGCCGAGCGTTCTGGCGCGCACTATTCCAAGAGCCCACAGGTGTGAATCGTCGCTTAAACGGCGTAGTCGAACGACCGCTTCCGCGATTGGGTATTCGACATAACGCGCCGCCTCAAAGTGAGCCGCCCTGGAGCGCTCGAATGAGGTCATGACCGGAAGCCTTATGCCTTTCAGGGTAGCGGCCGGGCGGCCAATCGCTCCAATGCAACGGCGCTCCGTTGTTTTCAGCTCGCGGACGGCATCTTCCAAAAGAGCTGCGACATAGTCGGGCTCAACGATGTCGTCTGCCGTGATTGCTCCGGCGGATACGTCGCGCGCCGCGACGGCGCGCACATGGCGGCGCGTCCCGCGCAGGACGGAATGTACGACTCTGAGTCGCGATGTGCCCAAATCGACTCCCAAAGGCAGCGACCCGCTTCTCATGCCGGCGCCAACGTCAGCACGGTTAGCAAGCCTGCCGCAATATATGGAGCAAAAGGCATTGTCATTTTAGGCGACGCACGGCCACTAAGCATAAGGAGACCCGCCATGCACCCGCCCAACACAAAAGAAACGCCGAGTGAAATGAGTCCGGTTTGGGGGCCTAGCAGCGTGCCGCTGACGGCGGCCAACTTTACATCGCCTAAGCCAAGCCCTCGCCGACGAGTGATCGTATAGAGCACGAGCATCGCGCCCGAAACCGCAAACGCTCCTATTAAGGGATGGAATCCAGCAGCGCTTGAGGTCTCGGTAACGATCGCGAACGCGCAGCTCGGAAGCGTAACGATGTCGAGAATGTATCCCGCAGTTTGGTCCGTAACGGCACTGACGCCAATCGAGCCCATAAGTACCGTATAGACCAACGGCGCATGATCGACCCGATTCCGAAGCGCTACTTCAGCAAGCGTCCAGAAAAATAGCCCGATTACAGGATACGCTGTAAGTACATTCGCCATGATGTTGTGCCGGCGGAGCTCCCAAATGGCGATTCCGAGCAATACTGTATTTAGCGCCGTCCCAAACCCGAAGTCCACAAGCGGGATCATCACTGCCGGAGCTCCGACAGAGCCGCGGCCGCCGGTCGATAGTCGGGGCGAACGCGCAGCGCCTGCCTCCACAAAGCTATCGCTCGACCCAACCTGCCCGCGCGGCGGGCCGCCCAACCGGCAAAGGTATAGTCTTGCGGATCGTGAGTCAGGAGCGCCGCACGGGCGAAATCCACATACGCCGGCCGGTAGTTCTTTAGCTTGAGATAGCATAGAGCGCGGTCAAATAGCACGGTTGGTTCAGCCGCATGCGATTTTAGGTATTCGGATGCGCGATCCGTGGCAGCACGAAGTGCTTCTGGTCTTCTTTTCTGGAGCGCCACAAAAGCCAGCCGGTCGAGAGCCACGACGGACCCTGGATCGAATCGTAAGGCGCGCGAATATCGTTGAGCGGCGTCATCATACGCATTTTGAACGAGCATATCGTCGCCCCGCACCACGAGCGCATCGGCAATTTGCGCGTGAAAGAGCAGAAGGCCGATGGCTAGACTCAGAACCGCGAGAAACATCCTGCCGGCGGGTGTATTCAACATCTAGGCAAGCACCCAGTAAAAACCGGCAACGGCGAGCATGAGCGCGCCGGCGACAACCCGTGCCGCCGATTGAATGCCACTGTGAGCGAATCCTACGAGCTTCGAGCCAAGCGCGACCAAAAGTAACGGTGCTGCGTGCCCCAAAGCGAAGCAGGCTGCCATCAGCCACGCGAACAGCGGCCCCGCCGTGTGCGCATAGAGTACTGCCGCCGCTATGACGGGCATGCAGCACGGAGAAAATGTGGCTGCGGATGCTGCGCCCAACAAAAATACCGAGCTCAGCGATTCTTTGCGGTGCAATACGGACACCCCACCGCATTCCGGATGTCGAGTGAGGGCCAGGACGCCGGCCACGGTCATGACCGAAGCGATTCCGACGAACAGATAACTGGAATAGGCCACCACATGCCAGATGAGCGTACCGCTAAGCACGAGGATGGAATATGCAGCTACGATGCCCGCGGCAAAAAGGGCGACGACGCATAGTGCATGGCGAGCCGGCTTATTAGCCGTCAAAGCTGCGACGGCAAGCATTCTCGGCGCAACACACGGACTACAGCTCGAGGCAACTCCCGCCGCTAAAGCCAGCGCCGGCGTCCAGCTATTCTGCGTGACGAACGCGTGCAGCGCCGCCGACGTGGGATCCGTCACGATCCCTGCGATGACGATGCGGCAAAGCCCGATTTGTTGTCATAACGGATGTGCGTGTCCGTCGTTCCGGGAGCGATATTTTGTAACGTCGCCGGATCGTGTGCGCCGGGACACCAAATCGTATAGCCGGCAACTCCGCCATTGTCCGCTGCCGTTACGGTCGTGAGCATGTAGAACGTATTTGGAATTGCAGCCGGGTCTCGCGGAATGAAAGTCAGGTACCCGTTCAGATTGTTTGCCATGAACGTTGATTCGATAGCAGCAGTTGTGGCCGGAGGGTACGATTGTTTATCCGTATAGTAGAGCTCCAGCGCGGTTGCGATCGTTTTCATATTCCCAATGCACGCCGCCGTTTGTGCTTGTGCTCGGGCGCGCGTGAAATTCGGAATCAGAATCCCAGCCAAGATGGCGATAATTGCCACAACGACCATCATTTCCAGTAATGTAAATCCGCGCTGGCGTTCCATTAAACCCTCTCCTCCCGCGAACAAAAACTATGGTGCCCGGGGCAATGCTAAACTGCGACCGCCGTTCGCATTTTCTTCAGCGCGCGGCGATGCAATCTGGATATGTGACGGCGCGAGTAACCCAGACGATCCGCGAGTTCCAGCTGGCTATAGCCGCCGGCATATAACGCCAGCACGATCGCGCGCTCGACACCGGTGAGCCGCGAAAGAGCGTCGCGAATAACGAGCGCGTTTTCCGGCTCTTCCATAGTGCTGCTCCATGGCCGTAGCTCGTGCGGAGCGAGCGCGTCGAGCGATTCGGCAACCGCCCGATCGCGACACGCGCACGCATCTGCAACAAGCTGGGCGTCTACGCCCAGATAGCGCGCAAGTTCGACTGTCGACGGCTCGCGTTGCAGCCGGGCGACGAGCACTTCCTGCGCCTGCTGCACTCGCTTCTCCATCTTTCGCACTTGACGCGGCGCCCGCACCATTCTTTCGTGGTCGCGAACAAAATGCATCAATTCGCCGATAATGAACAGCCAGGCGAAAGGTTCAAAGGGCGTCGCGGCCGCCGGATCGTACCTGTCGCAAGCTTTAATCAGCCCGATTGCCGCAATTTGATAAAGGTCGGCTTTATCAAGTCCGGGGCGGACGAAGCGCCTGCACGCACGTGTGCAGAGCGCACCGAAATCGTTAAACAAGGTTTCGCGCGTCGGGACCCGACCTTCGCACTGTATCATTTGATGCTCCCAATCAGCGAGTAAAGAGGAATGAAAATCGCGGCGGCAATTGTTCCGACGATGCCTCCGAGCACGACGATCAACGTGGGCTCGAGCGCGGTGCCGATCTGCTGCAGAGCTGCTTCCACGTCGAGCTCATAGTATTCGGCTACGCGTAAAAGCATTTCACCGACCGTACCGGTTTCCTCGCCGGCGCGAATGAGCTGTACGAAAAATGAATCGTACAAACCTGAGGCTGCTAATGCAGGCGAGATCGACGATCCTTCAAACAGGGAATGACGCAGAGCTTCGATGCTCAGGCGAAACCGCGAGCTTTGTGTTGCTTGCGCAACAATCGGAATGGCGGAATGAAGACTCATTCCGCAGCCAAGCAGCATTCCCAACAGCCGCGCTACTCGCGCGGCCGCCGCCTTTCTTGCGATCGCGCCGATCATGGGGAATCCGAACTGCAAACTCTCAAGGGCGCAAGCCGCCCGCCGATTCGTCCGTACATGCACGATGGTGATGGAAAGCAGTCCCGCAACGCACGCTGCAATCGGGATAAACATTCCCGATTTGAGCATCGCGCCGGCGGAAACGAGGATTCGCAATACGGGGGGAGCCTCTACCCTAAGTTGCTCGTACATGTTTTCAAAGACGGGGACCGTCGTCGTGAGTAACAGCGCGGCTACACCCAGAGTAGCCGCCAGAACGACGGCCGGGTACGTTAACGCCGCCGTAAGTTTCTTGTGCAGCGCGTGATCCCGTTCCAATCCGGCCGCAAGCCGGATCAGAATCTCATCGAGCTTCCCACTTTGCTCGCCCGCCGCAACACTAGCCGCAGCAAGCCTTGAAAATTCACGCGGCCGCATAAGCATCGCCTCGCTGAGAGCGCGGCCGTTCTGTAATTCCGCCGCAACGCCACTGAGGGCTTCCCGTAGGCGAGAATCTCCGGTCTGTTCCAAGCAAATTCGAAGTGAACGCGACAATGGAACACCTGCGCGTGAGCGTCGCGAGGGAACGGAAAAGTGCGACGATTGCGTTTTGCGAGACCGGACGAATCTGAAATACTCCCGAGAGCAGTCCTCGTATTGACGCGCCCTTATCTAACAAACTTACGAACAGACCCCTATTACTGAGCAGTGATAGTGCTTCGGCAGCCGATGCCGCCTGCACGGAACCGCGAACGAAAAGTCCGTCCGCGCTGCGCGCCGAGTAGTAATAGAGCATTACGTGCAGATCTCCGGAATCCTCAATTCGTCGGGCCGATGCGTAGCCTGATACGCTGCCGCATAGGACACGTCGCCGCGCGCAAGCAGCTCGCATAGATGCGCCTCTAAGGTCTGCATCCCGCAGCTTCTGCCGGTGGCGATGATGTTGCGGAGATGATGCGTCTTGGCGTCGCGTATCGCGACACGAACGGCGTCGTTGGCAACGAGCGTCTCGACAGCGGCCAGCCGTCCCAATCCTCTGGCGCGAGGAAGCAACCTGAGACTCATGACTCCGGCAAGACACTCCGCTAAGCGCGTCCTAACCTCGATTTGAGCCGCACCGTTGAAGCTGCCGACAATCCGATCGACACTTTCCGCGGCGCCTCCTGTATGCATCGTGCACAAGACCAGATGCCCGGTTTCAGCGGCAGTCAGTGCAGCCTGCATCGTATCGCGCTCCCGCATCTCTCCAACGAGAAGCACGTCGGGATCGCTGCGCAGCGAACCAAGCAGAGCGGCGAAAAAACTCGGCGTGTCTCGCCCAATCTCGCGCTGTGTGATCCGGCACCGCTTGGATTCGTGTCTGTATTCGATCGGATCTTCTATTGTGATGACATGTTTCGGTGACGTTCGATTCAAACGGTCCAACATCGCAGCAAGCGCCGTGGACTTTCCGCTCCCCGTTGGCCCCGAAACGATGATCAATCCGTGGTTACGCTGGATCAGTTGTTCGGCGACAGCTGGCAATCGAAGGCTTTCGAGTGACGGAATCTCCAAAGCAAGAAGCCGCAGCGCGATCGCGTAATTCGTTCCGGTCTTAAGCGCGTGCACCCGCGTGAAACGCGACTCTTCGTCACAATGTGTTACGGTTGCATCACCATCAGCCTCCAGGCGCCGCAATGCCGTTTCGGAAAAACAATGTGCCACAATGTCACCGATATCATGAGAAGTTACAGGTGTATGATCGGTTTGCTCGAGATTTCCATCGACCCGCAGTGCGATTGGCAGTCCTGATGACAGATGCACGTCGGAAGCTCGGGCATCGCGCGCAATATGCAGTGTCTCACGCAAAAAAAGCGGCGGTGGATGCGTCATTCGGCCGCAAGGACGCGCCGCAACTCCTCCAAGGTCGTTTCTCCCGCCATCGCTCGATGTAACCCGTGACCGAACATGGGACGGAACCCGCGTTGCCGGGCAACCGCGCGGATAACCACGGCCGTCGCCTCTCGGGAAATGGCTTCTCTTATTGCGTCATCGATAAACAGCATCTCAAAAAGCGCCACTCTCCCGCGATAACCGGTCTGGGCGCATTCGCTGCAGCCCACGGATTTGAAGATTGCAGTCCCTTCCAGGATATTGAACTCACTCGCCCCTCGAGCGTCCAGGGCCGTCTCGGCGCGACAGACAGTGCAAAGCGCGCGGACCAGACGCTGCGCAACCACCGCGGAAAGCCCCGCCGATATCGTCCTGCGAGCGACGCCGAGCTCCATGAGCCGCTCGATCGCGCTCGGTGCGTCATTGCTATGCAGAGTCGTCAGAACCAGCTGGCCGCTCAATGATGCCGACGCGGCAGCAGCTGCCGTTTCCTGATCTCGCATTTCGCCGACCATAATGACATTAGGATCCTGTCGCAAGAATGCTCGCAGAGCCGACGCAAATGTGACGCCCGCTCGCGGATTGACCTGGACCTGCGCGATCCCCGGCATTCGCACTTCGATGGGGTCCTCAACGCTGCACAAATTCTCGGCAAGCGCATCGCGTTCGCTGAGAGCCGCGTATAACGTTGTCGTCTTACCGCTGCCCGTTGGGCCTGCCGCGACGATGAAGCCATACGGCGCTTTGCATGCTTTCTCGAAAGCCTCGTAACACTCGACGGGGATATTCAACTGCTCGAGACGCGGGGTTTGAACGTGGTCCGCCAGCAGCCGTATCGCGAGCTTTTCGCCCGCTATCGTCGGGACTGAGCTGACACGGGCATCGAAATTGCAGCCGTTCACTTCGAGATTGTAGCGGCCGTCTTGCGGCTGCCGTTTATCAGCAATGTCCATTCCGGCCAGAAGTTTGAGACGTGACACGACCTGCGCAAAGAGATCCGGCGTTATAACGCTGGAGAAATGCAGAATGCCGTCCACGCGCTGCCTGACGCGTCCGCCGTCGTCGAAAGGCTCTATATGCACGTCCGACGCGCCTGCCATCGCGGCAGATTGCAAAATGTCGTTTGCAACTGCTACTGCCGGCGGTTGCCCGACTCCGCGATCCGGCACGGGAACCAGTTCCCGGTAGACGCGTTTGAGGCGCTGACGGATCGCATCGCGCGGCGCCTCCACCGCGTGCACTTGCATACCCGTGGCAAACCGGATTGTTTCTACGGTTTCGAGCGAGCTCGCGTCCGGCACAGCAACGGTTAACTCATTCCCGACGCTCGAAAGCGACAGGACATTGTGCTGCAAAGCCAACGCTCGTGGAATTTTCCGGAGCGCGTCCGTTTCAACCGGAACGGATGCAACATCGATAGCTCGAATGCCATCAAAGTCTTTAAGAGCCACACCACGACCCCTTCGAAAGACTATTACCTTGCGTTCGCTACCGCCAACGCATGACAAAGATGTATCACATGTCGGCTCGTTGAGCAATCTCCCGGCAACAAAAACGTATAGTCTTTATTTCCCTGGCCATCCCTGTGGATTCTGGGCATGCCTTTTGTGGTATGTAGTTATCCACAATGCGTGAAGTGACGATTATCTGCCGTCCGAAATCTCGGAATGGCGTGCCCTTTTATCAGCGCCTGCACGACGAACTCCCTAAACGGGGCGTCCGGGTTGTCGCGGCCCACAGTGCCGAGAGCCGCAAGGACTTGATTCGCGCCGTTCGGAGCGCGGTGAAGGCGAAGGCCGAGACCATCGTGGTCGTTGGCGGAGACGGCTCTCAAACCGCGGCGGTCTCCGAGATCGCGCACACGAAATCCGCGCTCGCGGTCGTTCCCGCCGGGACGGGCAACAGCTTCGCACTCAGTATCGGGATCAAGGATTTCGAAACGGCCGTCGAGGCGATCGTCAAAGGTCGCGAAGAGCGTATCGATGTGGGGGTACTCAACGGGACATATTTTGCGAATTTCGCTTCGGTCGGACTGTTAGCCGACGCCGCGGATGATACGAGCCGTCCGCTCAAACGCATCGTCGGACCGGTCGCCTATGGCGTCTCCTTCATGCGCAGCCTCTTGCGCAGCAGGCCGTTCCAGATGCATGTTAGCTGGGAAGGCGGCGAGCTCGACATCGAAACCTATCAGGCGATCGTCGCCAACGGGCGCTACTTCGGCTGGCAGGCGCTCACGCCCGATGCCAGCGTGCACAGCGGTAAACTTGCATTCTTTGCCGTTGAAGGCGTGTCGCGCGCGGACGCGCTAAAGACGAGCGCTGCACTCGTTCGCGGAGACCAGGTCAAACTCGAGGGCGCGCACTATTTTTCCGCATCCAAAATTCAGATTAAGACCAAACCCAAGCAGCAGCTCGACATCGATGGCCACACGCTGGGCAAGACGCCGGCCAAATTCAAAGTTGAGACGAAAGCGCTGCGCGTTCTAGTCCCTTGAACCGTTCCACCGAATACTACATAGCCGCCGCGATCCTCTTCGGCGCGTTTCTTGCGCTCGGCGAGTTGGTTACGCGCAAACCGGCGCTGCGCGTTGACACGCGGGCGCTTTTCCACGCGCACGCCACGCCGCTTGCGCGCTTCTTCACCTTCTCCGGCCGTTGGATCTTTATCACCGGCGGTTTTATCATCGCGACGCTGATCTTCAGATACGAGCATCGCGGCGTCATCATTCCGGCTTTGCTCGTCATCTCGCAGATCGTCACGCAGACCTTGGCCGAGCTTTTCAAAGCACACTACCGCCGCGTGCGTCCCGAGTATTGGGTCGTCGGGCTCGACATCGGCAAATCATATCCGAGCGGGCATGCGGTCACCGCAATCGTCTACTTCTGCGGATGGGCGTATGTCGTCGCGTTCAGCGCTACCGCGCCGGATCTCAAATACATGCTCGTCGGAGTGCTCGTCGCCTGGGCGGCGTGCGTCGATTGGTCACGCCTCGCGCTGGGCGCGCACTACCTCACCGACATCGCCGGCGGCACGCTCCTGGGCTCCGCGTGGCTCTTCGCAGTGCTTGGCGCCGTGCACCAGTTCGCGCTGGCGCACGCGCCCTAAGCCGAAAGCATCGTCCTCAGCACCGCGGCATCGTGCGGAGCCGCCGCCATCGTGTCGTTATTGAAGTACACGAAGACGTCGCGCGCCCGCTTGGCCAGCGCTTCGACACGGCGCGCCCAGTGCTGCAGCGAACGCCGCGGGTAACGGCCGACGTACAGCGCCAAATAGCCGTGCAAACGGACGTAGGCAAGCTCGGGCGTCGTCACCACGTCTCGCGTGCGCACGCCCGGATAGTCGTGAATGCAAAACGCCATTCCACGCGCGCGCAGAATTCGTTCCGGTCCCGCTGCCAGCCACGACTTGTGGCGAAACTCTACGACGTAGCGGTACCCTCGCGGAAGCTTCTCGAGAAAATCGCACAGGTGGTCGTCGTCGCGCTCGAGGTAGGGCGGAAATTGCACGAGAATTTGAGCAACTTTTCCCTTATCGAAACACGCCGCGCGCTGCATGTAATTCTGGATGAACTCGTCTACGCGCGGCGGCAGCGTCCGGCGATGGGTGATGAGCCGGCTCAGTTTGACGGTGTAGACGAATTGCGGGGGGACGGTTTCGCACCACGTGCGCACTTGATGTTCTTTGGGCAGACGGTACGTCGTTGCGTTGAGCTCGACCGTGTCGAAGTGCTGCGCGTAATACTCGAGCCACCGCTTCTGCCCTAAACCCTTGGGATAGAACCGGCCCCGCCAATCGCCGTAGACCCAACCGCTAGTGCCAATCCGGATCACGCGCGCTGTTTACTCTCGGTCGAGCCGCGCTCGATCAGGCTCTTCGTCAAGAACACCAGGCCCGCCATCTGAATCCATTCCGAGAGGATGTTGCCGTAGACTTGGCCCCACTTCGAGTTCGTCGGGCTGTGCCAAAAAATAACAGCCCATCCTATGCCGGTAACGGCGAGAAAAAGCAATAGCGAATGCGCGTGGCAAAAACCGGCAAAACCGCCGTGCTGGCGGCGCACCTTGCGGCTCTCGTGCGAGCCGCGCTCGAGCAAGAACTTCGTGCCAAGAATGATGACGACGGAGCCCGACCAGTCCGCAATTGCGTTTCCGAAGAATTGACCGAGGTGCGTGTTCGGATCGCTAAACCAATACAGCACGAACCATAGCGCGAAGACGCCGACCGTAACGATGCTCAATCCGTGCGCGCGGAAAATTCGCCGTATCATGCCGCCCTTATTCCCGGCGCGGCGCTATTTACTGCCCCGTGACGTACCGGTGGTGCGTCAGGTAACACACCTCGAGTTTGTTGCCTTCGGGGTCGTCGCAAAACGTGGCATAGTAACCGGAGTAATCGGCCGGCCCATCCACATCGCGGGCGCCGGCTTTGCGCAGCGCTTCAGTCGCTCGATCCACCTGATCGCGCGACGTCGCGTGAAAGGCGATCCGGTTCGCGTTGGGCATGAAGTCCGGATCGACGGTCAGCCCGATGAACTCGTCGTTCGCCTGCCAATGCTCGCGCCGCCACGTCGGTTCGTCGTCGGGGAACAGACCCTTTACGCGCACGAAGCCGAACTCGGCCAGGAACGTATCGTAAAAACGGGTCGCGGAAGCAACGTCTTTGACGCGCAAGTCGACGTGACTAAATAAACGTTGCCCCGCCTCGGCCATCCCGGAACCGTTACCCGCGATAGCGCAGGAAAGCCGGCACTTCGATGTCGTCCATGTTCACCGGCGAAACCGCGTCGAAGCGCGTATCGGCGAAGTTGAACGATGCCTGCGAGCGTCCGTAGCCGCGCTGCGAACCGAAGCCCGCCGCCAGCACCGTGACGCGCACCTTGCCCGTCATGGTGGGATCGATGCTCGCACCGAAAATGATCTGCGCGTCGCCGTCAACGGCGCGGCTGATCATCTCAGCGGCTTCGTTGACTTCGTACATCGCCATATCGGCGCCGCCCGTAATGTTGAAGATCACGCCGCGCGCGCCTTCGATGGTCGTCTCGAGCAGCGGCGATGCGATCGCCTTTTGTGCGGCGTCGGCCGCGCGATGCTCGCCCGTGCCTTCGCCGATGCCCATCATCGCGGTGCCCGCATCGGTCATGACCGTCTTCACGTCGGCGAAGTCGAGGTTGATGAGCCCCGGCTGCGTGATCAGATCCGAGATACCGGCGATGCCCTGGCGCAGCACGTCGTCGGCGTACGCGAAAGCTTCGTTGAGCGGCGTGCGCTTTTCGATTACTTGCAGAATGCGCTCGTTGGGAATGGTGATCATCGTGTCGACTTTAGGCTCGAGTTCGGCGATGCCGTTCTCGGCAATCTGCATGCGTTTGCGTCCTTCGAACGCGAACGGCTTGGTGACCACGGCAATCGTCAGCGCGCCCGCGTCGTGCGCGAGTTCGGCGATAACCGGCGTCGCGCCGGTTCCCGTGCCCCCGCCCATGCCTGACGTAATAAAGACCAGATCCGCGCCTTCCAAAATCAGCGCAAGGTCTTCGCGTGAATCTTCGGCCGCTTCGCGTGCCAGCACCGGGTTGGCGCCGGCGCCCAGGCCGCGCGTCAGACCCGTGCCGATTTGCACGGTATTTTCGGTCAACGAATTGCGGAGCGCTTGCACGTCGGAGTTGACGGCATAAAACTCCACGCCGGTCAGCCCGGCTTCGATCATACGATTGACCGCGTTGCATCCGCCGCCGCCGACGCCGACCACTTTAATCGTCGCCGCATGCTCGGGTACGTAGCGCTTCGCTTCAGCCATGGTAGTCGTCTCCTTATTTAGTTCCATAGATCGCCCAGCCACGAGCGGAA
>JAAXCX010000017.1 GCA_013036105.1 Vulcanimicrobiota bacterium | reverse complement strand
GTATGAAGAGGATGATCGAACCGATTGTGCCGCCCGGCAATTCGTCGCTGTTATCGGATGGCACGGCGACTGTGTGGCCGATCTTCTCTTTGAACGATGGCGTGATCGTCAAGAGCATCTGATCGACGCCGGCCTGCACCGCGCCGTCGGTTTCGCCGGCTCGCATCTTCGGCCGGATCGTGTCGTTGATGATGCGGAACGACGCCGCGTCGGTGAGCACCGGCTCCAAGCCGTAGCCGACTTCGATGCGCGCCTTACGGTCTTTCATGAACAAGAACAAGATGGCGCCGTCGTCCTTGCCTTTGCGCCCGATTTTCCACGTCTCGGCCGCGTTTATCGTGAAATTCTCGAGTGGAACGTCTCCCGTCGTCTGATCGATCCAGACGATCACGCGGTGGCCGGTTGTGTCCTCGTATGTCTGGAGCTCGTTGTCCAGATTGGTAATCGTGCTCGAAGAGAGCGCGTTCGCATTATCGGTTACGTACTCGGTTGGGCGCGGAGGCGCCGTTAGCGCCGCGGCCAGGACGAACGCGGCGATCACGAGGCGTCGTTCCGCGGAAAGTGCAAGCGCAGCTGCTCGCCGGCGCGGGATATCCCGTGCTCGAGCGCCGCGGTCATATCGCCGTTCTTGAGGTGCGGCGTCATCTCGTCAACGACGTCCTGCCAGAAACGGTCGCCGACGATTTTATGAATACCCTCGTCGCCATAGACCGCGAAGCGGCGTGACTTCGGCGCGACCAGAAAGATGATCGCGTTGCGGTGCGGATGCTTGTGCAGCTCGGCGCGGTGCAGGTGCTCGCGTGCGGACTCGAGCGCGTCGGGCGTTTCGTGATGCATCATGTGTACGGCAACGCGCCCGGTCGTGCCGCGCTCGGCCGAATCGATCGCCTTCTGAACCCGGCCGCGGTCGACTGTTGTCACGGGAAGTTGACTTGCGGCGCTTTCTCGGCCCCTGTTGCCGCTTGGAAATATGCTTTGTCGTTGAAACGCGAGCCGAATAACCCGGCGATCATGACGGTCGGAAACGTGTTGCGCTTGGTGTTAAACGCCTGCGCCAGCTCGTTGTAACGGCGGCGTTCAACCGCTATCCGGTTTTCGGTGCCTTCCAGCTGCGACTGCAGCGTCTGAAAATTCTCGGTGGCTTTGAGTTGCGGATAATTTTCGACGGTCACCAAAAGGCGAGAAAGGGCCGAGCCCAAGTTATTCTGCGCCTGCGAGAATTGCGCCATTATTTTTGGATCGTTGGCGGCATTGGCAACTGCTTGGGGCGATAGTTGACCGACGCTTGCCCGCGCTTGCGCAACAGCGATGTAGGTGCTCTTCTCGAAGTTCGCGGCGCCTTTGACGGTCGCAACGAGGTTGGGAACGAGATCGGCGCGGCGCTGATATTGATTTTGCACTTGAGCCCACTGCGACTGCACCGATTGATCCATGGTCACCAGGCTATTGTACGTCGAACCGATCATGATCACGATGATGACAACGACCGCCAACACAATCCAAATGCCGTACGAGCGCGGCCGGCCTTGCACTTGTCCCATATCTTCCTTTCCTACGTTGCTTGCGCCGGCGCTTCGTCAAGCGCGCGGAACTTGCGATAGATGACCCAGTAAGACGCTAAAATTGCCGAAATACCGAAGAGCACGAGTCCATCGCCGACGACGGTTGCCACGACTCCCTGCGGCAGCAACAGCCGGATGACGGCGCGCAAAATAAACGCGCCGATCCAGATTACCGCTGTAATCCAAGAAGGTTCCACGTACATCACGTGCGGCTTCTCGGTGCGGCGGACCGTCCGGTGCGCCGACATGGCGATCCCGAGCGGAACGCCCAAAACAATGCCGGTGAGCACGGCGGCCGCTATCCAGAGGGGCGGCGCGGGGTTGAACCGCTCCGATGCCCAGATGCTGAAGACGGTCAGCACGAGGAAAACCACGGGCGTGATGAACAGCCGCACGATGCTCATTTTCATCGGCCGCGAGTAGCGGAACAGCACGATGGCGGCGATCACGACGTAGATTGCCAGCTGATTCCACACTGAGGGCTGCGGCGGTCCGTGCGCGGCGGGATTCATCCAGAAAACCTTTCAAGGAAAATAAAAAGAGAGGAACGGCTAACGCTCCTCCCCTTTTTATTCGGCCTCGGTGAGCCCCTACTTGATTTCGACTTTTGCGCCGGCTTCTTCGAGTTTCTTTTTGACGGCCTCGGCTTCGTCTTTGGCAACGCCTTCCTTCACCGGTTTGGGCGCACTTTCCACGAAGGTTTTGGCTTCGGTCAATCCCAGACTCGTGAGTTCGCGCACGGCCTTAATGACTTTGATCTTCTCGGGCCCGGCCTCGGTCAGAATGACGTCGAACTCGGTTTTCTCGGCCGCGGGTGCGGCAGCAGCGGCACCGGCGCCGGCGGCCATCATGGCAACCGGAGCTGCGGCCGATACGCCGTACTTTTCTTCGAGCTGTTTGACGAGATCGGCGAGCTCGAGCACGGTAAGTTTATCAATGGTTTCGATGATTTCGGCGACTGCCATGATAGGTGTAATTCTCCTTTAAGCGTTCGTAGCCGCGGCTTTTTGCTCGCGGATAGCATTGAGCACGCGGACGAGTCCGCTTTGATTTCCCGAGAGGACCGTTACCAAGCCGCGCAGCGGCGAGGCGAGCGAACCGACCAGTTTTGCGATCAGTTCTTGTTTTGAAGGAAGCGACGCGAGGACCATAACCTCTTTGGCGTCGACGATGCGGCCTTCGATGTACGCCGCTTTGATGCCGATCGCTTTGACGTCGTCCGAAAATGTTTTGAGCGCCTTGGCCGGCGCCACCGGATCTTCTCCGGCAAAAACCACGCCGGTCGGTCCGGCGAGATACTTCTCAAGCGTTTTCGCCAGATCGGCGGCGGCGATCGAAAACAGCGTGTTCTTCACGACCGAATACGAACTGCCGTCTTTGCGCAGCTCGCCGCGCAAGCGCGTGATCTGCTCGACCGTCAGTCCCGTATAGTCCGTGAGAAAAAGATTGGTCGAATCTTTGAGCTTGCGCTGGAGTTCGGCAATCGCCGCTTCTTTTTTTGCTGTCGGCATCGTTCCTCAAAAAACAAAAACGCGCTCCATCCGTCCGGAGGGCGCGCACAAAAAGTCTTCGAGTGCGTCCTCTGCAGCGTATTAAGGGCGGACCCTGCTGCGGTCTTCGGAGCCGTCGGCCATCATAACAGAGGACGGCCCGGTGGCGCAAGGGCCCGACATGAGCCTAAGCCAAGCAAGCGCTATGAAGACAAATCGCCGTTCCTTCTTGCTCTCGTCCGCCGCCGCGGTCGCCCTGACCGCTGCGGAATCCCCCGCCCTGGCAGCGAACTCGCAAGCCCCAGTGAATGCTTCAGACGCTCTTAAGGCGCTCATGAAGGGCAACGCCCGCTTCGTCGCCGGAACGCCGGCCTGTTTGCCGGCATCGGTCAAGCGCGCCCAGTTGGCCAACGGGCAGGCGCCGTTCGCGGCCGTGCTCGGCTGTTCGGACTCGCGGGTTCCGGTCGAAACCGTTTTCGACCACGAACCGGGCGACATTTTCGTCGTCCGCGTGGCGGGGAATTTCGCCGACCCGGTCGGCATCGGCTCGCTCGAGTTTGCGGTCGCAGTCCTCAAATCGACGCTCGTCATGGTGCTCGGACACACGTCTTGCGGCGCGGTGAAGGCTGCAACCGAGTTCGTCGGCAAGGGCACGACGTTTCCCGGACATATTCAGGGACTCGCCGCCGCGATCGCTCCGTCTGCAAAAGCGACGCAGCATAGCGCCGGAGACTGGGTGCACAATGCGACCATCGCAAACGTGCACGCCAATCTCGCGAAGCTCAAAGCCGATCCGATCATCGCCGCCAAAGGCGTCGAGTTCGTAGGCGCCGTCTACGATCTCGCGTCGGGGAAAGTCTTGCTCGTCTAGCTGAGGCTAGGCGGTCGTTGTTCGAACTTTGTTCGGATCGACTTTCACGCCCGGGCCCATCGTGCTCGTCAGCGTTATGCTGCGAAGATAGGTCCCTTTCGAAGCGGCGGGCTTGGCGCGAATAATCGCGTCGAGCAGCGTTGTCACGTTCTCGGCCAGCTGGTTTTCTTCGAAGCTGGCTTTGCCGACGATCGTGTGAACGATCGACGCTTTGTCCAAGCGGTACTCCACCTTACCGGCCTTGATGTCGCGCACCGCCGCGCCGATGTTCGGCGAAACGGTGCCGGCTTTCGGGTTGGGCATCTTCTGCGCCAGGATGCGTCCGAGCTGCGAACCGACCGGGCCCATCATGTCCGGCGTCGCTACGGCGACGTCGAAGTCGGCGAAACCGCCTTTTATTTTATCGATCAGATCCTGTTCGCCGACAAAATCTGCACCCGCGGCTTCGGCCTCTTTGGCTTTGTCGCCCTTAGCAAAAGCCACGACACGAACGGCGCGTCCGGTTCCGTGCGGAAGCAAAACCGTGCCGCGCACGTTCTGTTCGCTCTTCTTCGGATCGACGCCCAGCCGGATGTGCGCTTCGATCGTTTCGTCGAATTTCGCGTTCGCGTTTTTCTTCACGAGCGAAACGGCCGCAACCGTATCCAGGGCTTCTGCGGGATTGTAGCTCTTCGCGAGATTGACGAATCGCTTACCGTGTGTGCGCGCCATCAGCCTTCGACCTCCACGCCCATCGAGCGGGCGGTGCCTGCGATGATCCGCTTGGCCATATCGATGTCGTTGGCGTTGAGGTCGGGCATCTTCGTTTTGGCGATCTGCTCGACTTGCGCTTGCGAGATCTTGCCGACTTTATCGCGGTTGGGCTCTTTGGAACCCGACTCGATCTTCGCGGCTTGTTTAATGAGGAATGAGGCCGGCGGCGTTTTCGTGATAAACGTAAACGTGCGGTCCTCGAAAACGGTAATCTCGACCGGAATGATCATGCCCGACTGCGATGCGGTACGTTCGTTGTACTGCTTGCAGAAGTCCATGATGTTCAAGCTGTATGGACCGAGCGCCGGACCGATTGGCGGCGCCGGAGTGGCCTTGCCGGCCGGAATTTGCAGGCCGATTTTGCCCACAACTTTTTTTGCCATGTTGTCGTCCTTTCAAAGACTCCCCCTGATACATCACGCGACCGGGGTCGCTCCGCGTGAGAAAGTTTCTACTTTACGGCGTGGTGCAAGCCGAACTCGTTGCCTTCGGAATCCTTGAATTTCGCCCAGCCGCCCCAGGATTCCACGCGCGGCTCTTCGCTGATCTTCACGCCCTTCGTCTTGAGCGCTTCCGCCGTCTTTACGACGTCGTCGCACTCGATCATGACATTTGTTAACTCGCCGGCACCGTCTTCTTTCGACAGATGGATGCTCGTTTGGCCGCTCTCGCTGGGAGCGACGCTCACCCAGCGGTAATCTCCGTTGGTTACGTCGGCGGTACAAACCCAGCCGAAGTTCTCCAGGAAGAACGCCTTGGCACGGTCCAGGTCTTTGACTTTGATCGAAACCGTACCAACGTAGGGTTTCATCAAACTTTCTCGATCTGGTAGAACTCGAGTTCGACCGGCGTTTCGCGGCCGAAGATCGAGATGAGCGCGCGCACTTTTTCCTTCTCCGGCTGAATCTCGTCGATGAGTCCGGTGAAGTCGAAGAACGGTCCCGACGTAACCTTGACGCGGTCGCCTTTCTTGAAGTCGATCTTGAGTTTGGGCGTTTCGATACCCATCTGCTTGAGAATCGTCTTGACTTCTTTATCTTGCAGCGGCACCGGCTTCTCGCCGGCCCCGGGGCTGCCGACGAAACCGGTAACGCCTGAGGTGTTGCGCACGACGTACCAGGACTGGTCGTCCATGTCCATCTCGACGAGCACGTAACCCGGAAAAACTTTTTTCGGCGTGATTTTGCGCTTGCCGTCTTTGAACTCGACTTCGTCTTCCATCGGCACGAGCACGCGGAAGATCTTATCTTGCATGTTCATCGAATGGATGCGCCGCTCGAGGTTGGCTTTCACCTTGTTCTCGTAACCCGAGTACGTATGGATCACAAACCAATTCTTGCGGCTGTCTTTGCCTTTTGGTTTGGCCTCGCCGTCTGCGGGAGCGCTTTGGGCTGCCGGGATTTCCGCGGCTTCCGGAGCTTCAGCGCTTTCGAACTGAGCGACTTCGGTTTCGGGCGTTTCGAGTTCGGCGAAGGAATCGACGGTCTCCGCGTCCGCTTCGGCCGGCTCGGTGGTTACCGCGCCGTTGCTTGCAGGGCTCTCGTCCTGCGCGCTTTCAAGTTGCGCATTCTCGGAGGCTTCAAAAGCTTGCTCCGGCGTGTCTTGCACTCCGGACGCTTCCGAAAGCGCTTCGGCTTCCGACTCGTGACTGGGAAATTCGATCATGATGTTACCGGCGGGTGAATGAGGGAGAAAAGTTGAGCGAAGATCCAATCGCAGCCGTACGTGTACAAGCCGACGGTGACCACGA
Organism: Vulcanimicrobiota bacterium; assembly: GCA_013036105.1. Taxonomy (GTDB): domain Bacteria; phylum Vulcanimicrobiota; class Vulcanimicrobiia; order Vulcanimicrobiales; family Vulcanimicrobiaceae; genus Rubrimentiphilum. Next base: position 31,901 of record JAAXCX010000017.1, on the reverse strand, counting down.
GCACGACGGTCAAGACCGTCGCCGAAATCCATTCTTCGCGCGTCGGCCACGTGACGCGACGCAGCTCGAGCCAGACGCCGCGAACGAATTCGCGCGGGTTTGGCCGGTTCGCCGTTGTTTCAGTTCGTACTTTACTCATAATTGATCTTCAGGAATTGGCAGGGCGGACAGGACTCGAACCTGCAACCGACGGTTTTGGAGACCGCAACTCTACCAATTGAGCTACCGCCCTCCGCCTACTTGGTCTCCTTGTGAGGTTTATGGCAGCGGCAAAAGCGGCAGTACTTGCTCAATTCGAGCCGTTCCGTCGTTTTTTGTTTGTTTTTTTGCGTGTTGTAGTTGCGCCGTTTGCACTCGGTGCACGCCATAACGACCATCACGCGGTTCTCTTTTTTTGCCACTTACAAGCCTCTGGACCGGACGAGCCACATTAAATAAACGGACCCGCAAGTCCGTTCGCGGCTGATTATAGCACCGGAGGAGGGGGTCCGGCAAGCAAGCGATATGGTGGTGCGCCCGGACGGAATTGAACCGCCAACCTCGGCCTTAGGAGTGCCTTGCTCTATCCAATTGAGCTACGGGCGCGTAGGGGCTCCTTACTCCCGCCCGCGAGCCGGCCCTGGGTGGCCGTGCCGAGGGCTTCGCTTTCGGGCGCCAAAAGAGCGGCACGGTGCAGGCGGTGGATTATGAGCTTTTGGAGCGCCAGGTTCGCGCTCTGCTCGAAGACGAGCGCGACTTCATCGCCAACGCCGCAAATTTTGCCGCATTCATTTACGGCGAGGTTCCGGCGATCAATTGGGCCGGTTTTTATCTCCCGGCGCCGGACGGTTTAGTGCTGGGTCCCTTCGGCGGAAAGCCGGCCAGCTCGCGCCTGCCGGCCGGCCAGGGCATTTGCAATCGCGCGTTCGCGGAAAAGCGGACGGTCGTCGTCGACGACGTCAGCACAGCACCCGATCACATTTATTGCGATTCGGCTTCGAAATCGGAGATGGTCGTACCGTTGCTCGTCAAGGGTGAAGCGCGCGGCGTTTTCGATCTCGACAGCCCGGAATTGGCGCGCTTCGGCGCCGACGATCAGGCCGGGATCGAACGGCTTGTCGCCGCCTTCTTGGAAGCGACGCCGATATAATGTAGCAGCTCGTTTCCGAAGTCGCCGACGACGGTGAGTGCCGAGAGATCGATTGGCATGAGCGGAAGCTGCAAGACGAGCGCATCACGACCGTCGAGCGCCCACGGAGCCGCGCCCGAGAAAAACAGGCCGCACGATTCCGCAACCGTCGCGAGGTGTGGCATGGCGGGATCGTCGAGCGGCAGCCGCGCGTAGATCGCACCCAGGTGCGCGAGCGAGCGCAGGTCTTCGATGTTCTGCTGCAGCAGTGCGGCGCTGTCGGCGCCGACGCGTGTGACGTCGATCGTCGCGACGGCGTCGGAGTGGTTTACGGTCGTTCGCATCGCGCCGTTTCCGGAGGCGGGCTTGGGTTCGGCAAACTCAGCGGGTATGCCGAGGTTCCGGTAGATCTTCGCCAGCATGCGCGCGTGATTTTTGGGCGCATACAAGACACGCGGCGCCGCAGTTTTCAGCAACTTGTAGTAGAGCATCGTGCTTTGCCGCTGCGCGGTCGCGGAAAGCTCCATGTGTTTGGCCAAAAAAGTGCGCGGCGCGCAGCCCAATGTGATCGCGGTCGCCTTTGCGCCAAAACTCTCGCTCGCGCGTTGCGTACGGCCGTGGTCCGTCACGGGCTCGGAAAAATACGCTTCGAGCCCGATCCGTTGCGCCTCTTTCTCCGTGCCTGCGCGTAACTTGTTCAGGAGATCGCGTCCGCGATGTGCCGGGAGAACGATCGCGCCGCAGCCGTCTCCGATGGGCTGATCGGGTTCGCGCGAGAGCGCGTAGTGGCCGGCGATTTCTCCGTTCGCAGCGACGGCAACTGTCGAGCTGTAGCGTCCAGACGCATTCAGCGCGATAAGCCGGCGCGGTTGGTACACCGCCGGGAAATCGTAGTGGTAGCCATACGTTAGATAGAATGCGCGCGCTAGCGCACGCGCGTCGGCCGGTTCGAAACGCCGGATCGTATATTCTTGCGGCGGAGCGAGCGGGACATCGCCGGTTGCGGGCGGCGTTTCACTTTCCAAGGTCGGTGGACGATGTTTTACGATGAGTTCGAGTTCGCTTCCCGACGCGCCGTGCGCGAGCCACCTCATCGTGTCGACTTTCGCGGCGATCTGCGCCCATGCCGGATCGCGCCGTGCATTCGCGCTGTCGAGCGGCAAGCCGTGCTCGCGGATGCGCACGCGCAATTCGCCGGGCTCCGCCTGCAAGATCACGCGGATGGGTTCGCTCGATTCCACCATCGCTTGCTCGACGATCGTCAAGAACCCGTGGGACGCTGCCGTCATGAGGTCATCGTGGCGCTTGAGTTCCGCGCGCTCGCAGGCGTCGGCGACCGTCGATTGCACCAGCGACGCGAAAGCGACATCCGGCGGAACGACGAGTTCGACTCTAAACTGCATGCGCCGGCCTTTCCGCCCAGAGAGATGGAGCCGTCGGTGAGGATTGAACTCACGCTCTTTTCGTTACCAACGAAATGCTTTACCACTAAGCTACGACGGCATTTCCAGCTGCACCGGCCCTAGCGCCCTTACTACGGCCTCGGAACCGCTCCCTACCATGACGGGGGTACCGCGGCAAAGCAGATATGGGTGCGCCCAACGTACCTTCTTGAATTGCCCTTGCTTGGTTGGATCAATCCGAAGCGAACCGCGAGTGGCCGGCACGTCAGCGCAGGGGACCAAGTATACTTCGTCCGTATCTTTGCAGTAAATCCCAAAATAATCGACCTGTCCTTGATAGCTTCGATAGTTTTGCCCTCTTCGATGGAAGTGTGAACTACAAGCGGCATAATCAATAACACCCGCCGCAAACGTCCCGACTTGATTTGGACGCGCGACAGCACGCCGTCTTTGTCCACGATCGCGTCATATCGGTGATTCTCGCCGAAAGGGATCGAAACTTCATAGCCACATTTGATAAGTGCCGTGATTACTGCGCATTCGGATATATCGCCGACGAGCTTCGTGTTTCACTTAACATGCGTTTCCATGCTCGGAGAATAACGCATGAAAGTGCCAACTGTATGGCACAATATCTCGCGTGAAGGGCGACGGAGATTCGACCGCATTGCGCGAAGGGATTTGACATGCGTAACCTGATCGCGGCCATAGTTGCGTTAACCCTCCTCGTGAGCGCCTCCAGGAGCATGGCGCGCGCAGCGGCCTTCGATTTTTTTGCCGGAAACTGGCAATGCTCGAGCGACGCCGGATCGAAAACCTTTATGCAGTACCACCCGGTCCTGGGCGGCGAGTGGCTCGTCCTGCAAAACTCTTTTGCCAACCCGCCGAGCGGCGTGAACGGCGAGTTCATCGAGTACTATCGTTACGATGCGCCTGTGCGGACCTGGTGGGTATCGAGTATAGGATCCAACGGCTCACTCGAAGTCGCTAGCTCACCGGACTGGAAGGACGATCGCCTCGAGTTCGAAGGCGCTGATAACGTGCCGGGCGGATCTTTCAATTTTCGCGAAGTGTACACGCGCTGGAAAGACGGAACGCTCGAACGCGCCCATTACACGCTCACACAATTCGGCTGGAGACAGTACAGCCATTCGCTCTGCCATCGCGTACCATAACAAGATCGCGCCAGTCTTTGGCATGTAGGGCGATTCCGTAATACTGCGCGGCGGCTTTGATATTGCCGAACGCCTGAGCGCGCTCGGCGTCGTCGACACCATCAACTTGCGCAAAACGCCTAACGGCGCCACGAACGTGACTCGCATCGGTCAGCGGTTCTTTGCGTTCTTTGGGAAAGGCGAAAGCACTGGCGGGCAATTGAGCGCGCGTTTCACCCGGGCGCGCCCGCACCGGTTTCCAGGTAATATCCATATGAATTTATGCGGCTATGAAGGTTGCCGCGATATTGCCGAGTTATGTCGAAAACACTTGGAGCGGGCGGCGGGAATCGAACCCGCGCTGTTTGCTTGGAAGGCAAAAGCACTACCACTATGCAACGCCCGCGCGAAATCTGGTGGGCAGGGCTGCATTCTAGCCACCACGCCGCCTTATCCTGGAACCTGCATTAGCAGAGGGGACGCCAATTTGCCGCCCCGCGGTGGTCGACGTCAAAAATGAGTCGACAAACTGCGCATGGGTTACCGTGTACGACCGTGGAGTGTTGACGAGATACACGATTCTGCGCGGACACGACAGACCCAGATTCTTTGCACCGGGCGCTTCCAAGGTGTACAGCCACCTAGGCGTGTGGAGATACAAAGTCCGCGCCGAGGTCATGCCGAGCGAGAAGTGCTCGGGCAGCAAGGTTGCTGACAGAGAGTTCATAACCGCCGGAAACAACGATCGTCTCTATATTCGAGGGTCTGGCCGCAGCTTCACGCTCGGGCGATAATCACGCGACTCGCCAGATCCCCCCAATGTGGAAAGCCCGTTATGGCCTAACGGGCTTTCTTCATTTTGAAATTTGGGCAGGGCTGGATTCGAACCAGCGTACAGCGTAGCTGGACAGATTTACAGTCTGTTGCCTTTAACCACTCGGCCACCTACCCATATACAGGCGCACCAGGGTACGTCGCGCTCAGGCGCGAGTCCTGTGCCGCCATTGTATCATTTTAATCCGATTCACCGCTTTCGCTAAAGTCCGCCTAATGATGCTGGGAACCGTCTGAGATATAACGGGAGCAAGCACTTCTCTACTCATTGGAGCTTCCGCACATGAAAACCACGCATCTCCTCATCCTCGCGGCGTTTCTCACCTCGACGCTGACCGCATGCGGCGGCGGCGCGTCCAGCTCCGGCTCCCTGACCCCGCCGGCGGGCGGCGGCGCCGTCAGCCAATCCGCCGCGCAGCAGACCGAAGACTCTATCGCGTCAACCGAGGCGCTCGGCGCCCCGGTTCAGGACTTCGCAAACGTCAACGACTCCACCAACTCGCCCCTGCAGTCCAGCGCGATTCGCACCGAAGACGCCTCCGTGCAAACGGCGTCCGGCGCGTGCAACAACGGCATCGAATTCTACGCGCCCGATAAGAACGGCGATCCGAACTCGACCGAAACGCAGTTCTTCTACGACAACGCCTGCACCGGACTCGCGCGCGACGTCGTGCGGATCTGGACATCGACCGGTTCAAGCTCGGAGACCGTGCAGCGCACCGGAAAAATGTACGCGCTGAATTCGTCGACGCCGGCCGCCGTTCGCACGGAAACCGTCAACTACATCCACTCGACCTTTGACCAGTACGGTTATCCAGTCCTCAAGAACGGGTTCGACCGTTCGAATACCGGCGAACTCGATGTCGCCGGCGTGAAAACGGTCGTTGAAGACGGCGAATTCGTGCTCGCGGCTTCCTCGGGAAACAGCACGACGTTCTGCTCGGATTCCGCCGGGTATAACGCCGCCGGCATCTCAGGCGAAACCTACGGCTGGGCCGGACTGCTGCCGAGCGGCACGCGCACGCTCAACAGCGACGGTTCGGTAACGTGGCAGTCAACCCACACCGGCAACATCTATACCGGCAGCGTCGGTTCATTCTCGATCGCGATCGGCAATCAGAACACCGCGTGCCCGATCTCCACGCCGATGTTCTCTCTCGCGGGTGGAACGCTGAAGGGATCGTTCAGCATTCCGGTCACCGCGACGTTCGCGCGCGGAATCCTGATCAATCTGGCCATCACAAACGCTACGCTGGTCAACGGTGACACGCTCAACGTCACGACGAACACGAACCTGCAGCCGCCCGACCCGCACTTCATCTCCGGAACGCTGACCAAGAGCGGGACGGCCGTTGCCTCGTTCAACGTCAACGCGTTCGGCGACGGCGTGCTGACCGTAGCAGCGACAGGCAAACAGTTCGTCATCAACGACTGGCACGTCGTCAGATAATCGGGACGTCTCCTCCCGAGACAAGAAGACCCGCTCCGTGCGGGTCTTCTTTTTATGTCGCCGTCGCGCTTTCTTTGGGCAGCCGGCCCTCTTCAAGATCGATCAGGTCCGGCCAGGTTTTGATGTGGTCGTTTCCGGGATCGATCCGGTCGAGTTCGTCTTTGAAATATTTCTGCTCTTCGGGCTTCTGCGGGCCATCGTTAAGCAGGCGCCGATTCATCGCTTCGATTTTGTCGCGCTCAGGGCGAACGAACTCCTGAATCCATTCCAGCACGCCTTCATCGTCGGGCGACGATCGCACGGTTTGCAAGAATTCGTCCTCGGTAACGCCGAGCGTGCTGAAAAGCGTCCGGTTGAGGTGACAGCCGAAATAGATGTACTCCCCGAGCTTCCCTTCGAGCTGGGCACGGGCTTTATCGATCGCGCGCGGCAAGATCATGATGCCGTCGAGTTGCTCGCGAGGGCTACGCGGATAATCCTTGGTCAAGTCCATGGCGACTGTGTTCCCGTTCCGTTGCCCTGGCGAAACGGATTCATAGAAATGACGCACCCTCGGGGGGCCGAATCGTGCTACCATTCGCTTACGGCTACTACGCCGCAAACGGAGGTCAACATGCAAGATGAGCACTCGCAACCGCAGCCTCCCGAAGAGATATCGCGCCGCGAATGGATGGGGAAAGCGACGATCTCGCTCGGCGGCGTCATCGGCTTGACTCTCGCCATTCCGACGATGGCCGCGTTAACTCCGGACGTTAATCCAGGACGGCCGGCGTGGACCGGCATGGACGAAAACGCCTGGAAGCAGCTTCAAGCCGCGACGGACACCCCAGTACAGATCGACATAATAATAGTCATTCGCCCCCGACTTATGTTCCGTATCCATATCCAAACAGCAACACATGGGTGGCTGGCCTCCTCGACTACTATGGCTACGATCAACTATTCCTTGACGCGTATCTTGGCCTACTTTCCGCACGGAGCGGCGGATTAGACCCTTATGGCGCCGCGTATGGGGGCAATGTCCAAAGCCTATTCGGGCCATAGGGATCACATGCGCCTTGGATTCGATGGGCTGGCCCTTTGCGGTGCTATTAATGTCAAACGCCACCTAAACTGGTCGCTAATAAGACTGTGCTAAGGGCGCGGCAACGCAGTAGGCACCCAATGGCACCTAGGGAAGTAGCACGGCGCCCCGCTTTCTGTGCTCGGCAACTGCTGAGGATGTGTATGTCTGCCATTCTTTTGTCTCAAATTTTAGAATCGTGCGCTCAAGCGAGTGACCGCCCCTATGAAACCGCTAACGTGAAATGGATCGAGGGGCATATCAGGACCGGGATGACGCGTGCCAAAGCATACGAAATCCTTGAGTTGCACGGGCTGAACGCTTACGACTATGCACCTTCTGCTGCGTTTGCACGCGATCCACAAGCTGTAATAGAGATTGTTCACCCACTCAGCATGGTGTGCGGGCGGCACAGATACGTGACCATAGAATTTGACCGCTCCAACCGCGTGAGCTTGGTAAAAATTGGCAAACCATTCGACGTGTGTCTCTGATCCTTAGCAGAGTTTGGCGGACAGCCCGCACTTGTAGATGCACAGCAAGGACGCATACCTTACGGCCGGGTCGCCACAATCCGTTTGGGGCATCAAGGTTAAAGATCCTCAGAAATTCATGCGCGATCGTCCCGATCTCTTTACCGCGGGCGGCGAAGAGACGCTGCCGTATCCGGCCGTTAACATTGGGTTCGCGCTTTTCAGTCCGATTTGTCCGCATCTTGGCTGCTACTATGAGTGGAAGCCGTTCGCAAACCGGTTCGTTTGCCCGTGTCACGGTTCGCAATTCGATCGCAGCGGCGCGCACGTCGCAGGCCCGGCAACCCGCGGCCTCGATCCGTTGCCGCTTCGCGAGCGTAACGGCATCGCGCAATGTCAATGGATTCGCTATTCTCCAACGATTCCGAATCGTATCGTTGTGTCATACATCGCTTAACATTTCGTTACGCAGTTTTCAACTTTCTGCTTGACATAAACATTGTGCCATGCTGTTGGCACTGTGTTTCGCTAACATGCATGCATGCATGCATGAGCAGATTGAATCCAAAAATTTATCGCGGGCAATGCGCAAGCGGACGCGTGTTGCGGAAAGCCAATCCCACGCGACCGCACTCGTTACTGCTCCAGAACGTGCCAACGTCGCCATACATACGAAACACGCGTCGCTCGGATCGAAGCGGGGACCTACGACCCTTTCAGCAGCCTTAGGCCTCTCCGGGATTACCTCGTGGGGAAATTTGGCGAAAAATGCGCGCGATGCGGGTGGGCTCAACGAAATCCGTGCACTCGGCGTGTTCCAATTGAAGTCGAGCACATCGATGGCGACTGGAAGAATAATCATTTAACGAACCTCACGCTTCTTTGCCCCAGCTGCCACTCCCTGACTCATACCTTTCGCGGCCTAAACAAGGGTAAAGGCCGCGCGCACAGGCTAGGCGGCCGCGAGAATCCGTTGAGGATAGGTGTCGTATCAATCACGGAGAAACCGCCGCTGGTCTGACAGAAGCCGGGCATTCGAAACGAGTAGGAGTATCCCGAAGCGAAGTATTGCTGACGCCGACGTGGCTGAGTCTGGTTGAAAGCACCTGATTTGTAATTAGGCAAGCCCGAAAGGGTTTCGGGGGTTCGAATCCCTCCGTCGGCTAAAAATTCTTGCGAAAGCTTATGCAGCAAATAAAACCAAAATGGTCGGATGCCGGACTCGTGCTCGTCTGCGAACGCTGCACGAAAGAACGCATTCCCGAAGAGGACCCAGACAAAGCCGCAGAGATCGGCGACTTCCATCTGCGCGATTGGCTCAAGGACCGGCTCAAAGCCGAAGGTCTGTGGGGAAAAATTCGCGCCATCAACACGAGCTGCATGGATGTTTGCGCCCGACGCAACGTAACGGTCGTCATCGATCCCAAGATCGAAGGCAAAGAAGCGCAAGCCTTCGTCGTCGATCCGGTCGCGGACCGAGAGGCGCTCTACGCCGAAATCGTGAAGCGGCTGGGATGAGCGAACAAAAAATTCCGCTGCGCGGCCTAGACGTCGTCTTCTACACCGTCAAAGACATGAAGCGTGCGCGCGCATTTTACGAAGGCCTCTTCGAATGGCAACCGGGCATGGAGTCGGACTATTGGGTTGAGTACGGATTACCGGACGGCTCGACGTTTGCCTTAGCGCACGATCCGTCGGCGGGTTGGAAAGAAGGCCACGGCATCATGTTCGGCGTCAGCGACAAGAGCGCGGCGGCCGAACGCGCCCAATCACTGGGCGGAAAAATCACCGACCGCAAGTTCGAGGGCGAGTCGTGCGGCGCGACCGAGTGCATTGACCCCGAAGGGAACTACATTTACCTGCATCAGCGCAAGTAACTAAGATAGGGCTCAAGCAAAAAGGCGCCGGTTAAGGCGCCCTTTTTTGTCCTTTGACAATGGATTACGGCAGTTCGATCTCCGAAAGATTCTTTTCGATCTTCCGCTTCACGCGCTGTAGCGCGTTGTCGATCGATTTGACATGCCGGCCAAGGTCGCGCGCCATCTCCTGATAGCTCTTGCCTTCAAGATATGACAGCAACACCTGCGACTCGAGCTCCGAAAGATTTTCCTGGATGCGTTCCTTGATGTCTTGCGAGACTTCTTGATTGATCACCAGTTCTTCCGGATCGGACATCTTGTTCGACGCCATGACGTCGAGCAGCGTGCGTTCGCTGTCTTCGTCGTAGATCGGCTTATTCAGTGAGATGTACTGATTGAGCGGAATGTGCTTCTGACGGGTCGCCGTCTTGATCGCGGTAATAATTTGCCGCGTAATGCAAAGCTCGGCGAATGCGCGGAAGCTCGACAGTTTGTCGGCTTTGAAGTCGCGGACGGCTTTATACAAGCCGATCATTCCTTCTTGAATGATGTCTTCGCGGTCGGCGCCGATCAAGAAATAGCTCTTCGCTTTAATGCGAACGAAATTCTTATACTTGTTGAGAAGGAATTCCATCGCGAGGTTGTCGCCCGACTTAGCCGTTGCGACCAAGTCCTCGTCGACCCGCTCGTGGTAGTCCAAGCCCTCCGAGACGGGATGGGTCATCGCCATAAGTGCCTCTACCCTTTTGAACCGATGTGGGCAAATCGCGGGCCGGAGCCCGTCGAGCGCCACACATCTCGACCCAGTATAAAAGGGTGTTCCTGCGCCGTCAAGGACTTCGTGCGGTCAGACCCCTCTTCGCTGCCTGACTGCCTCGTAGAGCAGCACGGCCGCGGCGACCGAGGCGTTCAGCGAAGCCACCTTTCCACGCATCGGAATCCGGACCAGGAAGTCGCACTCCTTGCGGGCCACCTGCGAGAGGCCCTGGCCCTCGGCTCCGATGACGAGCGCTAAGTCGCCGCCCAGATTTGCTTGGTCGTACTGGACGCTGGACTCGCCGGTGTCGGCCCCGGCAATCCATATGCCGGCCTTCTTCAACTTGCGCAGCGTCTCGGCGATATTGCTGACGCGCGCGATCGGCAAGTGCGCTGATGCGCCCGCCGAGGCTTTACGAACCGTGGCGTTCACGCCGGCCGATCGCCGTTCCGGCAGAACGAGCGCGTCGGCGCCGGCTGACTCGGCCGTGCGAATAATCGCGCCGGCGTTGTGCGGGTCGGTAATGTGGTCGAGCACGACGTAGAGCGCCGGGTTTCTGCGTTTCGCCAGTACGCCCTCGAGCGTTTCGTAAGGAAACGGCTCTCCGACCGCAACCACGCCTTGATGCGCTTTGTACGGAAATTGCGTGAAAAACTTTCTCTCTTCAAAACGGATCTGCGTGCCGCGATCGCTGGCAAGATCCAGCAGCTTCCGTATGGCCGGATCGCGCCGCCGTTCGCCCGATACGTGGATGCGGCGAAGATCTTCGCCCGCGGCGAGCGCTTCTTCGATCGCGTGCACGCCGTAGACGGCGTCGTCGAGATCTACGCGGGCTGCCACGTGGTGTCCCCGCCCTGCTCGTCGCGCAGTTCGACGCCGCAGCGCAGCAGGACGTCACGCAAACGATCCGATTCCTTCCAGTTTTTGTCGGCGCGGGCGCGCGCCCGCAAGCGAATGACCTGCGCGATCGCGCTCTCCGGCGTCTCGCCGTTGAGCGAGATTTCCGCCCCCAGCTCGACATGCAAGCAATCAAGAAATCCCGCCCGGAGCTCACGCGGCGCGGAGGCCAGCCACGAATCGTCGGGCTTGATTCCGAGGAGCGCGAGTACATAGCTGAGCTCCGCGCCATTTGCATCTTTCGGGTTAGCGATGTAACCGAAGACTTCCGAAAGCGCTTGCGAGGTGTTGAAATCTTCGTCGAGCGCGGCCTCGATCTTCGGCATCAAACTCCCGTCACGTCCTTCGCCGCGCTCGAGTTCGCGCCAGCACTCTTTAATACGGGTCAACGCAGCCGTTGCCGCGGTCATCGACTCGTCGGTAAAATTCATCACTTTGCTGTAGCCGGTTTGCAAAAATGCCAGCCGCACCGCTTGCGGATCGAACCGCTCCAGCAAATCTGCCAGCGGCTCGAAATTCCCAAGTGATTTGCTCATCTTGCGGCTTTCGAATTGCACCAGTCCGCCGTGCAGCCAAACGTTTGCCATCGGCGGATGTCTCATCAGCGGTTCGCTTTGCGCGATCTCGTTTTCGTGGTGGGGAAAAATCAGGTCTGCGCCCCCGCCGTGAATGTCGAAGCCCTCGCCATCGGGATCGAGCAGCGCCCGCGACATGGCCGAACACTCGATGTGCCAGCCCGGCCGGCCATCTCCCCAGGGCGACGGCCACGTCGGCTCGCCCGGTTTGGCGAATTTCCACAGCGCGAAATCGAGCGGATCGTCTTTGAACTCGTCCACTTCGACGCGCGCGCCCGCTTCTAAATCCTTGACGTTGCGGCCGCTGAGCGCTCCGTACCGCGGAAATTTCGCTACGCGGTAATAGACGCCGCCCTTGGAAACGTACGCATAGCCCTTGTCGACCAATTCGCCAATCATCTCGACGATCTGCGGAACGAAGCGCGTAGCGTACGGTTCTTCGTCGGGCTGACGTACGCCGAGCTTGCGCATCGACTCTTTGAATGATGCGTAATAGCCGCCGACGATATCGTACCAGTGTTCCCCGGTTCGCTTGGCGCGCTCGATGCTGCGGTCGTCGATGTCGGTGACGTTTTGCACGAACGTCACGTCGTAGCGCAAATGTTCGAGATACCGGCGGAGCACGTCGAAAAACAGAAACGAACGGGCGTGCCCGGCATGCGCCTCGGCCGAAGGCGTCAGTCCGCAGACGTAGATACGCACGTGCGGCGGCCGCAGCGGTTTGAACTCTTCGAGGCTGCGCGTGCGGGTGTTATACAGCTTCACGCTAGATCACCCAGGTCCAATTGGCTTCTTCTTCGGCGGGCGCGCTCACGGGGATCCCGTCCTTCATGACGATGCGAGCGGGAACACCGACTGCCGTCGCGTTGGGCGGCACATCTCGCACGACAACCGATCCGCCGCCGATCTTCGCGTGGTCGCCGATCGTGATGGCTCCGAGCACTGCCGCTCCGACGCCGACCGTCACGTTGTTTCCCAAGGTCGGGTGACGTTTGCCGCGCGCTAGACTCGTCCCGCCAAGCGTCACGCCTTGGTAGATCGTGCAGTTATCGCCAACTTCGGCCGTCTCGCCGATGACCACGCCCATTCCATGATCGATGAAGAATCCACGGCCGATGCGTGCGTTCGGGTGGATCTCGATGCCCGTGAAAAACCGGTTCACGTTCGAAAGCCAGCGCGGAAGCAGCGGAATGCCGCTGCGATGCAGCGCGTGGATAAAACGGTGGGCCGCAACCGCGTGAAAGCCGGGATAAGAAAGAATGACGTCGGCTGCCCCGCGGGCGGCGGGATCGCGCTCCAAAGCCGCACGCAAATCGGATCCGATAGCCGAAAACACATCATCCACGAAGCGGACGTTCTCCGTGGATCGGCTCGAACGGTTTTCCATCGGGACCGAAAGCCAACGGCTGTAAACCGCGGCCATGCAGCAGGCGCGAGTTGACCGCTCCGATCCGGATCAAAATCCGGTCGTGTCCGAGCAGCGGAAAAAGCAGTTCCAGCGGCGGCCCTTCTCTTTCACCCGTGAGCGCCAGCCGCGTCGCCACCAGCGCGTCTTCACGCGAGAGACCGAACTCTTTTGCGATTTCGCAAAGGTCGCGGTCCAGCGGCAGATCGCGCAGCTCCGGCTGCTGATCCACATATTGCCCGACCGAGTCGATAAAGAACAGCGTATCTCGCGAACGCAGCCGCTCCAGCTCCAACGCCGGAATCATGCACGCTTCGGCGCGCAGGGCGGCAACGAGCGGCCGCGCGGTTTCAATCGTACTCCCGGGATACGCTTTGACAAACGTTTCGATCCATTGCCAAGCCGCAGCGGGAACCGGGTCTTCCAAAAATCCCCAGCGTTGCATCGCTGTGGCGAGCGCTTGTGGATCCAACACGTTACAGCGTTTCGATCAGGGCGACCGCGGAAGCGGCAATGCCCGTGCCGTCGCCGGTGTAGCCCAGACCTTCGCTACTTTTCGCTTTGACGCTGACTTGGCCGGTGGAGATACCTAAGCTGCGCGCGAGATTTTCCCGCATACGGTCGACAAACGGCGCTAGCCGCGGCGACTCCAGCACGATCGTCGCATCCACATTTTGAATGGAATAGCCGGCGCGCTGCACGTCCGCCGCGCACTGCGCCAAAAGATCGAGCGAATCGGCGTCTTTCCAACGCGCATCCGTCGCCGGAAAGCGTCCGCCAAGGTCGCCGATGGCAGCGGCGCCCAAAATTGCATCGCTGACCGCATGGGCAAGCACGTCGGCGTCCGAGTGTCCGGCGGCGCCGCGATCGTTTTCGATATGCACGCCGCCAAGAACGAATTTGCGTCCGGCCTCCAGGCGATGCGCGTCGAAGCCGAATCCGGCGCGCATCAGCGGGCGTCCGCAAAGCGGCGCCGTAAAATATCCTCGGCACGCGCTAAGTCCTCGGGAAGCGTCACTTTGAAGTTGTCGGGAGAGCCCGGCACGATCTGGACGGTCACGCCGATACGCTCGAGCAGCATCGCATCGTCGGTGGCGGAAACGTGATCGCGGCGGGCGGCTTCGTGCGCCAAACGCATGTCGGATAGCGTGGCGAATTGCGGCGTCTGTGCCGCCCAAAGGCGCTCGCGCGGCGACGTTTCCTTCACGACGCGCGAATGAGGTTCCACGATTTTGACCGTATCGACCACCGGGACCGCCAGCAAACTGGCGTATCCGTCGCCGATGACCTGCATACCGTTGCGGACGATCTCGGCGTTAATGAGCGGGCGCGCGCCATCGTGCACGAGCACGGCATCGCATCCGCCGGAAACGGATCGCAATCCCTCGTAGACGCTGGCCTGGCGCGTTGCCCCGCCGGGCACCACCGCCGAACACTTCGTTCCGCCCGCATCCGCTGCTACCGACGAGATCTCGGTCAGCCATTCACTTTCGGTAACGATCACCATCGCGTCAACTTCAGGCATCTCCGCAAGCGTTCGAATCGACCATGCGAGCATCGGGGTCCCGGCGATTTCAAGCAACTGCTTGGGCCGGCCGAATCGCGTTCCGCGACCCGCCGCAACAACGATAGCAGTCCACGACGGCGGACGGCGCATCAGTGCTGCATCTCCTTTCGCGCTTTCGCAAAGATCATGCGGCCTGCTACGGTTTGCAGAACGCTCGTCACCACGACGTCGGTCGATTCGCCAATCAGCGGCCGTCCGTTTTCGACCACGATCATCGTGCCGTCGTCGAGGTAGCCGACGCCTTGATGGGGCTCCTTGCCGTCGCGTATCACGGCAATGTGCAATTCTTCTCCCGGGAGCACGACCGGTTTGACCGCGTTTGCGAGCTCGTTGACGTTGAGCACCGCGACGCCTTCGACGTGCGCGACGCGGTTGAGATTGTAATCGTTGGTGACGAGTTTGCCGCCCAGTTCGCGCGCCAGCCGCACCAGCTTCGCATCGGCTTCACGGACGCCGTCGTAATCGATTTCACTGATTTCCAGCGAACCGAGCTCTTGCAGCCGGTTCAGCACCTCCAGCCCGCGTCGTCCGCGCGTCCGCTTGAGCGCGTCGGCGGAATCGGCGACTGCTTGCAGCTCGCGTAGAATGAAACGGGGAAGGATGAACGGACCTTCGAGAAATCCAGCCTGCAAGATCTCGACGATGCGGCCGTCGACGATGATCGAAGTGTCGATGATTTTCGGAATATTGCCGCCTGCATGGGCTCCCGCCAGCGAAAGCGGTACGATTTTCCGCGAGCCCACACGCGCTCCCAAGTACGCGAAGAACACGCTGAGCACGATGTAGAGCAGGATGGCGACATAACTTCCAGACCGGCCGGTGGTCGAGATGAATTCGAAGACGACGCTGCGGATCAGAAAGGCGATCACGAGTCCGGCGATCAAGCCGATCGCCCCGCCGGCGATCTCGTATGGAGCGAGCCGTTCGATGGCGCGCTCGATCGCGTTGAGTTCTTTTTCGAAGACGCTTTGCGCGACCGGCGCCACGAAGAGCCCGAGCAGCGCGCCCGCGAGCGGGACGCCAATCGTAAACGCGAGCTGCAAGCTCTCGGCGGCAAAATGAGGCGCGACCAGATAGACGTACGCTTCGCGGCCCAAGAGGAATCCGGTAACGGTAAAAACGACGGCAAAAACGGCGCGCAGGATCGCGGCGGCGACGTGCGGGCCTAAGGAAGTGTTATGAACGTTGCGCATATGTCGTTGGCTACGAATCTACCGCGCCTGGTCAGCCGCGCGCCGGCGGCGTCGACTTCGAGCAGTCCGGCCGCGCGATGCGGCTCGACGATTGAAGCGTAGTAATCCAAGAATTCCAACCCGTAACGCTCTTTGAAGGCTGCAAACGACAGCCCCTGCGCCGTGCGCAGCGCCAGCATCACGGCCTCGCCCGCTCGCTGCGCTCCTTCGAGACGCTCGGAGTGGCCGGGAATACGGCGTCCCTGGGACGCCGCGGAAACGTATGATTCCAAGTCGCGCGTGTGTGTCGAACGCACGCCGCCGCGGTAGGACGCGGCGCCGACGCCGAATCCGATGTACTCGCCGTTCGCCCAGTAGTTTGCATTGTGCGCGCAGCGATGACCCGGGCGCGCGAAGTTGCTGATCTCATAGTGTTCGAAGCCCGCCGCCTCCAGCACGTCAATCGCCGTCTCGTAGAGATCGCCTTCCACATCCTGATCGGGGAAAAGCGCGGGCTCTCGATCGCGCCACTGCGCGTACGGAGTTCCGTCTTCGACTGTCAGACCGTAGGCGGAAACATGATCCGGTGCAAGCGCGATCGCGGCTTCCAACGAGACCCGCCAGCTCGCGATGGTCTGCCCCGGAACGGCGAAGATCAGATCGAGACTTACGCTGCCCATTCCGGCCGATCGAGCGGCAGCCACGGCGGAAGCGACCTGCGCCGCATTGTGGCGTCTTCCGAGCGTCCGGATCTCCGGCTCCACAAAAGATTGCACGCCGATAGATATTCTCGTCACGCCCGCAGCCGCATAGACCTTTACGGCTTCCGCCGTTACCAGTTCCGGGTTCAGTTCGATCGTCACTTCGGGTGAGCGTGCGGGCGGAAATTTGGATGCGATACGCGCCAGAAGATCCGCGATCTCGTCCGCCGCGTACGTGTTCGGCGTTCCGCCTCCGAGAAATACCGTGTGCTCGCCCGCGCCGGGGGCGGCCGAATCGATCTCACCGTGCAGCGCGTCGAGGTACTGCCGTGCCGCGCTCTGTTTATGCGGCCACTTTGCAAAATCGCAGTACGGGCAAATGTACGGACAAAACGGCAAATGCACGTAGACGCCGGTCATTGCGCGGAAAAAACTCCGACCGCCCCGGGACCGCCGTGCGTAGCGATGACCGGGCCCGCTTCAAGCACTTCCAACAGTTTTGGTTTGACGCCGGCGAAGCGGTGAACGAGCCGGCCGCGCACGTTCTCGGCAAGATCCGGCGCGTTGGTGTGCATGACCAAGAAACGCCCGTCAGCAATGTCGCGCACGTTCTTGAGCGCTAAGTCGATCATCGTCTCTTCGGCCCGCGCAAACGTCCGGACTTGGGCCTCAGCGACAACCTCACCGTCGTGCAGCGAAATGACCGGCACGATCTTCATCAACGTTCCGATCGCCGCTTGCGCTTTTCCAATCCGCCCGGTTCGCACGACGTGCGAGAGATCGGGAATGCATGCGTACAGCCGTTGCGCGCGCCGCTCGTTTTCGAGCGCCCTCACAATCTGATCCGTTCGCGCTCCGCTCTTGGCCAAGTCGTTGGCGATGCGAGCTTGCATGCCCAAGCCGCCGGCCACGCTCAGCGAATCAAAAACGGTGATGCTCGCGCCTTCGAACCGGCCGGCGGCCGCGCGCGCGGCGTTTACCGTACCGGAAAGTTTGGAGCTGATCGTTATGCAGACGATCTCTTGGCCGGCGTTCGCGAGCAGCGCGAATGCGTCTTCGAACATTTGCGGCGAGGGCTGAGAGGTTTTCGGCAATTCGGCTTCGGATGCCAACCGCCGGTAAAACTCCCGGCGGCTCAGATCGACGTAGTCGCGGTAGCTGCGGTCGCCCCAAATAACGAAGAGAGGAACGACCGTTATGCCTAGGCGATCCGCAAGCTGCGGTTCGATGTCCGACGTGCTGTCGGTGACGATTCCAACAGCCACGAGCTGCTAAACCTCGGTAGGATCCGGTGTAACGAGATCGCTGATCTTGCCGACGACGTCGTTACGCACTTCGTCGGCGGCAACGCGTATGGCGCCCCTGATCGCGTTGCGCGTCGCGCGCCCGTGGGTGACAATGCAGTTTCCGCGCAACCCGAGCAGCGGCGCTCCGCCGTACTCCTCGTAGTCGAATTTTCGCCGCAAGCCGCGCAGCGCGGGCGCCACGAGCGCGGCGCCGATTTTCGTGACGAAGTTTCCGCCCAGAATCGTCTCGCGAATCACCTTCCCGAGATCGCCGATCAGCCCTTCGCCCATTTTGAGCACGACGTTGCCGACGAAGCCGTCAACAACCACCACATCCGCCGCGTTGTGGAAGAGATCTTTGCCTTCTACGTTCCCGATGAAATTGATCGGCGCGCGTTCGAGCAGCTTGGCGGCCTCGAGCACTTGCGCGTTGCCTTTGGAGCGCTCCTCGCCGATCGAAAGAATCGCGACGCGCGGATTGGCGATCTTCAGCACGGCTTTGGCGTAGGACGATCCCATGATGCCGAATTGCTCGAGCCACTCGGGGCGGCAGTCGACGTTTGCGCCAGAATCGAGCAGCACCATCGGCCCGTTGAGTGCGGGCCAGACCGTTGCGATGGCCGGACGCGCGATGCCCGCGATCGGTCGGAGTTTGACCAGAGCGATTCCCAGGAAAGCCGCGCTGTTGCCGGCCGAAACCACGGCGTCGGCCCGGCCGTCTTTCACCGCTTCAACCGCGACGCCCAGCGACGTCTCGGCGGCGATCCGCAGCGCCTGCGACGCGTGCATGTCCATCGGTACGTTTTTCGGCGCGTGCAAAATTGCAATCCGGGAAGCCGCCGCTCCGCGCAGCAGCGGCTTTATCTGCGCTTCGTCGCCCGCCAGGGTGAGGTCGGCGTAATCGCTTTGTGCCGCCAACAGCGTGCCTGCGACGATCTCAGTCGGAGCATGATCGCCTCCCATTGCGTCGATCACGATGCGGGGGCGCGCGTTATTCATCGCGCGAAATCCAAAACTCGACGTCGCGCTGACCGCCGAAATAGTATTCGATTTCGGCGGACGGAAACGCAGTCCGCAGGCGTTCGGCCAGGTGTTGTGCGTCGCGTTCCTTTTGCGCGCCGCCGTAGTACACGGTGATCAACCCTCCGTCTCGTGCGCCCATTGCATCCAAGGCCGACGCCGCCGCATCCGCGAGCGACTTTCCGGCATACAGGCCGCCGCCGCTCGCCGCGGCCGGCTTCCCGCGTGCGACGGTCGTTCCACCGAGCGTTGCGTCCTTCCCGGCGAAGAAGACTTGCGCGCTTCGCGGGTGCATAGCGGCCGCCATGATCTCCTCGGGCGTCCGGACGCGCCCGTTTCCCGATCGCATCGCAAAAAGTCCGGCGATTCCCGCCACGATGTCGCGAGTCGGCAGAACCCGAACCGCGCGGCCGCTCAGCTTCACCGCTTCTTGCGCCGCGAGCGCCGCATTGTTGTCGTTGACAAACAGATACACCTCAGGCGACAAACACGAATTGATCGCGAGAAGAAAATCTCTCACGCTGGGGTTTTTCTGCGTCACGAGCGGCACTTCAACGCCGAGTTCCCGCACGATGCGTTCGAAACCCAAACCCGGGACGACGGCGACCACGGAATAGGGGGGCGGCGGCGCATCGATCAGCACGTTGTGCTGCTGCTCCATGTCGTCGATCTTCAGACGCGTAACCGTTCCGTACTTCGCCGCGGCGTCTTGGACGCGGTCGGGATCGGCGGTGTGAATGTGAACTTTCAGCGTCGGAGCAACGCCTGCGACAATCAGCGAGTCACCGCGCGGCTGCAGCGTTTCACGCAGATCGAGCGGCGCGCATGTCGCGCCTTCGAGAATGAACTCGGTGCAGAACTTCCGCTCGCCCACCTGCTGCTGCGGCGTAAAGACCGTCTGCCGCACCGGCCGGCGTGGAAATGCGGTCGCGTGCACTTTGCTGTCGGGAAGAAAACGCAGGGCGCCTTCCAGGAAATACACCAGGCCCGCGCCGCCGGCATCCACGACTCCGGCTTCCTTTAATACGGGCAGCTGCTCGGGCGTCCGGTCGAGCGCTTCGTTCGCGGCGCGCAGCACGCCGTTGCACAGCCGGTAAAAATCTTTTTCGTGGAGAGCCAAACGGTACGCGGCCTCGGCCGCCGCATCGGCGACGCTGAGAATGGTTCCTTCGACCGGACGCACCAAAGCTTGTCGCGCCGCCCCCACCGCTTCGCGCATGCCGGTCGCAAAAACGAACGTGTCGATCGCGTCGCGGTGCCGTACATGGTGGGCGAAACCGCGCAGCATCTGGGAGATGATCACTCCGGAGTTGCCCCGGGCTCCCATCAGGCTGCCCTGAGCCGCCGCTTCGGCTACCTTCGACAAGGGAGCGTCCCGGTGTTTGGCCGCCTCGACCGCCGCCTGCCTGACCGTCAGGTACATATTGGTCCCGGTATCCCCGTCAGGCACGGGAAAGACGTTCAAATCATTGAGGACCTGGCGGTATTTCCGCACGAAAAAGGACCCGGCCGCGATAAATTTGGCATAGCCGCGCCCGTCAAGGACGGTAACATCCATCGGGCCCGCCCTTCTGTGTGCATTGCCAATGCCCCCGGGCCGTGGTACTATGCGGAACGTTATGGCAAAACGCTGTGAAGTCTGCGGCAAGGGACCGATGGCCGGCAACAATGTCAGCCACGCGATGAACAAGACCAAGCGCCGCTGGCTGCCCAACCTTCAGTCGGTCAGAATAAGCGACCGCGGCACGAATCGCACGGCGAAGGTCTGCGCGGCCTGCTTACGCGCCAAGCGCGTCACCCGCAAAGCCTAGGCAGACTCCCTAGAACAGCAGCTTGGCGTGCGTAATCTTGCGCGCCATGCTCCCAATATCCGACGACATCCCGCCCAGCGTCGCCTGCATGCCGGCTAAACTCGTGTTCGTCCGCGCTAAGCGCGTGTTGGTTCTGGCCACGGCTGCAGTCATTCCATGCAACAACACGATCGATTGGGACGCCTTCGCGTTCGTAAGATTCAATTTTTCGTTGGTCGCGACGAGCTTCAGGTTCGTCGAATGCAGCAGCGTGTTGGTCAAGGTCAGTTTCACGCTCACCTGACGCAGCGTCGAGTTCGTGCGCGAGAGCTTTGCGTGAAGCGTCCGCAAACCGTCGTTAACGGTTGTGAGCGACGCCGCCATGCGGTTGACTTCCAACGTCATGTCGATCAGCGCCGCAAATGCCGCCACGACCAGGACCACGGCGATGAAAAGCGCGCCCAATCGCGCCGGCTGCGCGATTTTGATGCTCGGAAGCGAGGGCGCGAACGGTTGGGAGTGGGCTCTGCTCATACAGACGATCTTGCCCGAGAGTCTGAAGAAGTTATGAAAAGTGGTCCCAGCCGGTCGCGGCAACCTCTTTCTCGCCTGTTCCGGCCTTCCGGAAAACTCCCGAGCCCTCGCGCATGACGCCGATCCGTTCGAGATCGCGGCCAAATCGTTTCCGGAAGCGCGCGGCAACGTAGCGGAACGCTCGCGCTTTCACGGTGATAAGCAGTTCGTAATCCTCGCCGGCCGCAAGAGCATACTCCTCCGCCTCTTCTCCCGCCGCACGCGCGGCGGCTTGAGCGGCGGCGGCGACCGGAACGCGATCGATCAGCGCTCCGCATTTCGAGCGCGCGCAGATGCGCAGCAAATCGGTCGAGAGTCCATCCGACACATCCATCATGGCATGCACCGAGGCGCTCGCCGCGAGCCAGCGGCCTTCCGCAATGCGCGGCGACGAGACGGTGCGGAATCCATCCGCGCGCGCGGCGCCGAGCGAACCCGTAACCGCGACGACGTCGCCCGGTCGCGCATCCGAACGCAACTTGACGTTTGAGGCGCGCACCTCGCCGACGACCGTCACCGCAAGCGCAACAAGCGGCGCGCGCGTAAGATCGCCGCCGGCGATCGCGCACGCATTCGCGTGTGCGGATTCGGCGATGCCGCGGTACAGCGCCAGCGCGTCCTCGCGCGCACTTTCCGCCGGAAGCGCGAGCGAAATCGTGGCCAGCACCGGGCGCGCGCCCATGGCGGCGATGTCGCTCAAACTCGCGGCCATCGCGCGCCGGCCGGCGTTTTCGAGAGAATCCTCGCGCTTGAAGTGCACGTTCTCCACAAACGCATCGGTTGTGACGACGCTGCGGTGCGATCGCGAGGGCTGCCAAACCGCCGCGTCGTCGCCGATACCGGTGAGAATGGCACTCGCACCGGACCGCTCGGCCAGCTGACGAATCTCTTCGACGAGCCGGTCTTCGAACGCGGTCAGCGGCTCGCGGCCCCGTCGAGCAGTTCGCGAAACTGCTTCGTCGCGCGGCCGCAGTCGGGCGTATCGAAGATAGCCGAACCGATCACGATGACGTCGGCCCCGGCTTCGGCTGCGCCGCGCACGTTGTCAAGGGTTATCCCGCCGTCCACTTCGATTTCGAATGTTGCCCCCGAGCGCTCGCGCAGCGCTTTGGTTTCGCGAAGCTTTTCGAGCGCGTGCGGAATGAAGCGCTGGCCGCCAAAACCGGGATTCACGCTCATCACGAGCGCGAGATCGAAATCTCCCGCAAGGTCCTCCAGCATTGCAACGGGCGTCTGCGGCGATATCGAGATTCCGGACTTTGCGCCCGTCGACCGGATGTGCTCCAAGAGCCGGTGCGCCTGCGTTGTCGCCTCGAGGTGAAACGTAATGATCTCGGCTCCGGCGTCGCGGAATCGATCGACGTACCGCTCGGGCTCCACGATCATCAGGTGGCAGTCGAAAACGAGTGACGTGCGCTTGCGCAGATCGGCAATCACCTTGGGCCCCCAGGTAATATTCGGCACGAAGCGCCCGTCCATGACGTCCAGATGCACGTAAGACGCGCCGTTGCGTTCGACGTCGGCGATCTGTTCGGCGATACGGCCGAAGTCGGCTGAAAGGACCGACGGCGCGATCTTAACGGCCATGCGAATTCTTCGGGGACGGAGCCGGAGCTCCGTAGGCATTGGGCGGCTCCTGCCCGACCTTGGTTTCTCCCAGCAGCGTATCGTTGACAAAAAAGTACACCGCCGACGTACCGACCGTCGTCACCGTCAGATCGAACTTCTGACCCGGCGTCGCGTAGCCGTTGTAGAGATCGTACTGCCCCGTTGCATCGCTCACCGAAAACCGTACGCGCAGCGCCTTGTTCTGTTCGGCTTCCGACGGCGGAACCGCCGCGAGAATGTGCGTCTGGTGGATGATGTAGCCCGATTCGTGCGGCCCTGCGCTGACGTCGAGCGAAACCGTATCGTAGGTTCCAATCAACGACCCGGGGGCGGGTCTCTGCTCGACGACCGTCCCGTGCGCCGGGGCGCCCGGACCCAGCGGTGTCCAGACGACCTGGCCCAGCTTCACGTGCGCCGCGGCGGCGGCGCCGCGGGCCTCGTCGATGTCCATGCCGGTCATGTCGGGAACGCGAACCGTGGGATTGCCGCCTTTGCTGACGAGCAGCGAGACGGGTGCGCCCTCCGCAACGCTGATCGAGGGCTCGGGGTTTTGCGAGATCACGTGATCGGACGGGATGTCGTCGCTGCGCGCGTACGTCGTCTTGGTCAGCGTGAGGTGCGCCTGTGAAAGATCGAGCCGCGCGTCACGATACGATTGATAGCGCAAGTCCGGCATGAATTCGGTTTTCACGCCGTCGCTCACAATCAGCGAAATCTGCCGCCCGGCGCGGACGTGCAGCCCCGCTTCGGGCTGCTGGCTCATCACGACGCCCTTGGGGAATTGATTGCTGACGGAGTGCCCGGCAATTGTCGCCTTGAGATTGATGCGCGCGATGGCACTGGTCGCATCATTTGCGGTAAGGCCAACGAACGACGGCACGGTCACCGTGTTGGGTCCGGGCAGCAAAAATTGCTGCACGGAATGACCAAACCACACCAGGACGCCCACAAACGCGGCGAAGACTAATGGAAAAACCCAATCCCGCGGTACGTAGCGCTCGATCAGCGGACGAGCGTCTGCGCTCACGTCGCGAGAGCCTCCAACGCAGCCTCGCTGACATCGAGGTTGGAGAACACTCGTTGCGCGTCTTCGTGTTCCTCGAGCGCCTCCAAAAAGTTTAGCGCCTCGGCGAGCTCTGCGCCTTGCAGCGGAGCTTTCTGTTTTGCGCGCACGCCGAGAAATGCATCGGAAATTTTTACTCCGGCTTTCTGCAGCGCCGTGCGCGCATCGCCCAACCGAACGGGATCGGTGTACACTTCGGCGGGCTGGCCGTAGTCGAGATCAATGACGCCATCAACCAAGGCGGCTTCGGTGAGCTGGTCTTCCGAACGCCCTTGAGGGTCGACCTCCAGCACGCCGACCGGGTCGAACATCCACCCGACGCTGCCTGTCTCTCCCAAGCTCCCGCCGTTTTTGCTGAACAGAAACCGCAGTTCGCCCGCCGTCCGGTTGCGGTTATCGGTCGCCGCATCGATCACGACGGCGAGTCCGTGCGGCCCGTATCCTTCATATCGAATCTCGTGAATCTCTTTTTCGCCCGCAGCGCCGGACGCGCGCGCGATCGCTCGTTTGATGTTGTCCTGCGGCATATTGTTCTCGCGCGCTTTTTCGACGGCCATTTTCAGCCGGTAATTGGCTTCGGGATCGGGCGAGCCCGATTTGGCGGCGAGAATGAGTTCTTTGCTCAATTTGGTGAAAAGCGCGCCACGCTGCGCGTCAACTTTGCCCTTGCGCAGCTTGATGTTATGCCATTTGGAGTGCCCGGACATAAGCGCCTACCTTTGGCTTTGGACCCGGACTGTCATGCCTAAATGATCCAGCGGGTGAGCCACATCCGGTGGCTCCAGTGGTCCCACGGAATAGGTACGGCAGCCAGAACCGGATAGAACCAAATGAACGCGCCGACCACAGCCGCGACGTAGCCGCAGACGACGGCGCGGCTCAGCCATTTGCCGTCGGTGCTCGCTTCGCCGAGCTGCCAAATGCGCTGCAAGATGATGACGTTGCACAATACGATGATTGGAATGTCGACATAAAAATGATAGATGAAGGTGATCCGCGGCGAGCGCGCCCAGGGCAGCCACTGCAGCAAGTACGCAATGACGAGGAGCGCATAACCTTTATTGCGTTCGCGCCAGGCGAGGAATCCGACGATTGGCACGCACGCCAATCCGGGCCACAAGATAAAGGGGTTGGGCAGCGACATAATCTCCGCCACACAACAGGCCGTTGACTGTGCGGCCGCGATGCCGGTACGCGAATCGTTCCAGTAGTAAGCGATCGGGCGCAGATCGATCGGCCACGTCCAAAACGCCGATGCATATGGATGGGTCGCCTTGAGGGTGTCGTGATACATGAACATCGTGTACTGCCGGTAGACGAGATCGGTGAGATTTCTTATTTCAATTTGACGGATGAAATCCGGCACCCAAACCAGAGCGTAGACGGTCATGCTCAGAAAGATCGTCGCAACAATCGCAACGTCCAAGCGAAATCCGTATGGATTGCCCCACGTCTTCGGTTTGCCCACATTCCAATACCGCTGCGCCCAAACGAATGCGATGATGACGAACGAGACGCCGTACGCCATCACCCCGTACCACTTGCTCGCGACCAGCGCGCCCAAGAGAATGGTGAAAACGATCAGCCATGCGCCGGCATGGCGGCCTTCCTGCGTTTCGAGTTCGCTCGTCGTCACCAATCCGGGCGAATATGTCGCCGATCCGTCGGGAGTTTGATAACGCACCGAACCCTCGCGGTCGTACTCCGCCTTCAAACCATCCTGAGCAATCTGCAGCGTTTTCCCAACAACCGCGCGGCCGTCGGGAGTTTCCAAGGTTGCGGCTGCGCTCCGGCGCAGCAGCCGCGAGCCCTCGGCGTACGACCCGAACTCGCCCATTCGGCCAAAAACACGAGGTACGATGGCTAAACGCAACAGCAGATAGAGCCCGAATGCCAGATAACATCCGGTCACGACGAATGCCGCGCGCGATTGATGAAACGGCATTGTCACCAACGCGCTGAGGACAAATCCGCCGGCCAACGCCGCAATCGCCGCGACCCCCACACGGGAGAGCGTCTGCGGCTCGTAGGCGCGCAACGTCGACTGCGAAGCGATCCAAAACCGGTAGAACGCGTAGAGCGTACCCAGAGCGAAGACGACGACGATGCCTTCCGGCGTCGCGATACGGGACTGAACGAAATGCATGCCGTCGGCGGTGAAGATGATCGCCGCAAAAGATGCGAACAGCGACGAGCGCGTCAAGCGCTTGGCAAAGATGTAGATGAGTACAATCGCCAACGCGCCGAAGACGACGTCCAGAAAGCGCCAGCCGTGCGCGTTGTCGCCGCCGAAAAGCATCGTGGAAAGCGTGATGATGAGCTTCGTCAGCGGAGGGTGCGTGTTCTCGTAAATGTACTTATGTGAGAGATACTCTTCGGCCGCGCGCGCGAAGTAGATCTCGTCGAAGATCTTCTCTTTGGGAACCCAGTAGTTTACAAACGACAAGATGAATGAAATAACGCCGAACAACGCCGCTAAACCGTAGTCCATGGGCCACACCATCCGCGCTAAACCTTCACGCGGATCGAACCACGCCCGACCTTTGAGGCCGCGCCACGGTTCCAGAAATGCCTCCGAGAGCGAAGGTTCGCTGCCCACAGCTTTTGCGGCCGGTATGTCCTGAGCGCTTTGCCCTAAATAGATGTAGCCTAAGTAGAAAAACGCAAGCACGTTGAGGGCTGAGAGCGGATGCGTCAACAGCGGCCACATGTCGCGCGGATTCACTCCGGGGGTACTTTGCACGACGACCGTGAGGTACGTGAGTGAATACAACAGATTCACCAGCAGCGTAACGGAAAAGATCGCTGCGGCCCAAGCGTAACGCCTTGCAATGGGCGCGGCCGCAATGGTAAAGAGCAGTCCGTCGAAGAGATATCGCTCGTGCATGCGCGTCGAGAGCATAAAAAACGCCAGCGTCGAGAGCACGGCGGCCTCGACGAACGCCTCCTGCGTGCGCGCCTGGGCATACCGCACCAAAATCAGCACCAGTGCGATGCCGCCAAGGACGACGCCCCACAGGTATTGCGGCCAAACGGCGATCAGCTGCGAGTCGGGCTGCCAAAACGGATGGACGATCGACCACAGATTGAACGCGTTGACGGAGTTGACGGCATACACGTCTTTGCCGACTTCGTAACGCTGATACAGCCACGACAGCGCTGCCACGGGGTTGGCAGTGGGATGGAACGGTACTGTTAAGACAAACGCGAGGGCGAGCGCGGCGACGATGCCAACGCCGGTCGCCGCCAGACGGCGCGCTCTCAGCTCCGGCGACGCAAAAGCGAATACGATAAACAGCGGTATAAGCGCCGCGGCTTGCGGTTTTATCAACAGCGAATAGGCCAACAACAGCCACGCTGCGGGGATCCGCCATGCAAAACCATCGAGAAAATCACTCGAGCGCAAGACCAAATACGCCGCGCCCAGCGCTAATCCGGCGGCGACCGAATCAACCTGTCCCCACGAAGCCGAAATGAAAATCACGGCCGGATTCAGAGCGAAAAATGCAGCGGCTCCCAGAGCCCAGCGTTCCGAAGCGTACCGCCGCACGAGCATATACAACAGCGCGGCGTCCACGAGATCCATCAGGATCGCGGGCATCTTCACCAGCACGCGAAGCACGTCGAAATTCCCGTGCGGCGAAATCACCGAGTAGACGTGGCCGACGATCCACAGAATGTAAAAGTACCCGGTCGGATAGTCTACGAATTTCGTTGACGCGTAGAACTGCGACATCGGATGCGTGGTCAGCGTCAGAGCCCATGCCTCGAACGACTCGATATCGTTCTTAAAGCCCTGATCGCCGATGAAAAACAGCCGGACGACGAACGCCGCCAGCAGTAGAAGCAAAAGCCGAGGACGTACGGCGGTCACGTTGACGCCAGTTCGAGCGAACTCAAGAGAAACTCCCGCACTTGCTTGACCGGGTGCCGTTCCACGACGGCCAAATGTCCGGCGGCGGCTTGATTGGCGGCTTCGCGCGCTCCGAGTTCATCGAGCGCGTCCACGACGGCCCCGACGGCAGCGTTGTCGAGCGTCTCCCCGCGAGCGTAAGCCTCCGCGATGCGGTCGCGTGCCGCCGAAGGCGGCTGAGCCAGCGCCCACACGACCGGGAAGGTCCACTTGCGGCGCGCGATGTCATTGCCGGAGATTTTTCCGGTCGCATCGAGCGTTCCCCAAATTCCCAGCACGTCGTCGCGAATTTGGAATGCCATTCCGAACGCGCGGCCCAACTCGCGGTAATGCAAAACCGCGTCGCCGTCGCACGGCGCGCATAGCGCGCCCAGCTGCGAGGACGCGCCGAAGAGCGCGGCGGTTTTCGCTTCGATCATGCGGCTGTATGCGTCTAAGTCCACTTGCCCGGCGCGTTCGTAGGCGAGATCCATCGACTGTCCGTCGCACATCGTGGCGTGCGCTTCGTGCAGCGCGCGAACCATGCGCAGCACGCGCTCGCCGTTATGATGCGAAACGCTGTTGGTCAAGACGAGAAAACTAATCGCGCACAGCGCGTCGCCCGCATTGAGCGCTTGCGGTATGCCGTAGACCGCCCAAACCGTCCGGCGGCCGCGGCGCAGCTCGTCGTTGTCCTCGATATCGTCGTGCACCAGCGAGTAGTTGTGAAGTATTTCAATGGCGGCGGCTGCATCGAGCGCGTCTTCAGCCTCTCCGCCTTCGGCATCGGCTACGCAGAGCAGCAGACGCGGACGCAGCCGCTTACCGCGTTTGGCCGGGCCGTACTCCCCGAAACCGAAATGGTAGAGCAGCATATCGGAAATCTGCGGCGATCCCCGGTAGTTCCTGATGGTATTCTCGAGGTGGGTTTCAAAAAGATCAGGCGGGCTGACGGGCGAGCTCCTCCATGCGCTGGGCCACGTTATCGACGAGCCAGCCGGGAGTCGACGCGCCCGACATCAGTCCCGCGGTGCGAACGCCGCTAAACCACCGCGCTTCCAGCTCGTCGGGACCTTCGATGTGATAGGCTTTGGCGCCGTGGAGCTCGGAGAGCTCGGCGAGATGTTTCGTGTTGGCCGAAGTCTTGCCGCCGACGACCACCATGACTTCGACTTCCTTGGAAAGCTCGAGTGCTTCGGTTTGGCGGTTGTTCGTATCGGTGCAGATCGTGTTGACCGCGCGAACTTCGTAATATTTGGCGATCAGCGCGCGCACGATGTCGGTAAAGCGCTCGCGCGAATAGGTCGACTGCACGACAACGCCGACGCGCGATCCGCGCGGGAGTTTCTCGACGTCCTCGATCGTTTCGATGCACCAGGCGCCCGGCACGTGGCTGAGCGTGCCCTTGACCTCGGGATGATTGGGATCGCCGACGACGATGATCTTGTAACCGTCAGCTTTCAATTTCTCGGCTTGCACGTGGATTTTCGTGACCATCGGGCACGTCGCGTCGATGATCTCCAAGCCTTTTTCTTTGGCTTTTTCGTAAACGTCAACCGGCAGGCCGTGCGCGCGAACGAAGAGCGCGCCCGTATCGACCTCGTCGACCGACGTCGCATTTTTCAATCCGCGCTGCTCGAGGGATTCGACCATCTGCGGATTGTGGACCACGTGTCCGAGCGTCGTCACGGTTTCGCGTGCGTCGATCGCCTCTTCGGCCTTCTTCAGCGTGATGGCAACGCCGAAGCAAAAGCCTTGGACCTTCGCCTTCTTAATCTCCACCGGCG
This sequence comes from Vulcanimicrobiota bacterium, assembly GCA_013036105.1. Lineage (GTDB taxonomy): Bacteria > Vulcanimicrobiota > Vulcanimicrobiia > Vulcanimicrobiales > Vulcanimicrobiaceae > Rubrimentiphilum. The sequence goes on along the minus strand of JAAXCX010000017.1, from coordinate 2,464 downwards.
GTCTCCGGGAGCTTTCGGATCGCTTGCATCACCTGTTCGGTAAAGTTCGCCAACTCTTCGCGAGTCGCTTTCCGGCCCTCGGGCAGCCTCAGAGGCGCGCCGAAAATGACCGAAAAGCGCCCGAAGCGGGCCGGATCGCGTGTGCCCACGACCGCGGCCGGCACGACGGGCGCCCTTCCTAAGGAAGCCAGCAGTGCAACCCCTTCACGCGCCTGCACGGTTCCGTCCAGATTTCGCGTGCCCTCGGGGAAAATGCCGATGACCTCGCCGCGGCGCAGCACCTCGACCGAACGGCGGACGGCCGCCATGGGAGGACCGGTCCGATCGACCGGATAGGCGCCGAAGCCCGTAATGAGCGGCCCGAGCACCGGGATGCTGAAAAGGCTGGCCTTAGCCATATACCGGATGCGCCGCGGACAGGCCGTTCCCAGCAGCGGCGGATCGAAATACGAGATATGATTGCACGCGACGATCACCGGACCCGTGGCGGGCACGTTGTGCGCGCCGAAAACGCGCATGCGCCATAATTTGAAGAGGAGGTTCAGCGAGAGTTTGGCGGCGTCGTAGGTCCAATCGATCATCCGAGCAGCGCGCAGATCTCGCCCACCACTTGATCGGCGGTCAGCGTACTTGAATCGATCACGTGGGCGTCGGACGCCTTTGCCAGCGGCGAGATTTTTCGCGTTTCGTCTAGCCGGTCGCGTTCTTCGATTTCTTGCGTCAGCTCGTGAGCGCTGACGTCAACGCCCGAGTTGTCCAACTGCACGCGCCTCCGCTGCACGCGCGCGGCAACCGAGGCAGTCAGAAAAATCTTGCATGACGCTTTGGGGAGAACCACCGTCCCGATATCGCGCCCGGCCATCACCACGGAGCCTTCCGCCGCGATCCGGCGCTGTTCGCGCACCATCGCTTCGCGAACGAGCGGATGAGCGGCGACGATTGATACGACCGCCGTAACGACGGGCGAATCCAATTCGTCTTGGCCCAACTCTTTTTCTTTCCAAAAGACGCGAAAGCCGAGCTGCGCCTCGCGGTCGAGGCTCACCCGAATCTGCTGATCGAACAGGCGCACGAGCGCGTTCTCATTGTCCACGTCAGTCTGCGTTTGCAGTGCAGCGTGAGCGAGCGCGCGGTACATCGCGCCCGTGTCCACATACACCACGCCCAAACGCTGCGCGAGTAGACGCGCAACCGTCGTCTTTCCCGACGCGGCGGGACCGTCGATGGCAATCTGCAGATCTGCGGGCACGTCACCCCTCTTTTGCGCGAGGCCGGAGCGCGCCTCGCGCCTAACTGCGCAAACGTGGCAAAGGCGCGATCGGTGTACTTCTGCTCGGCGTGCGGTTTCGAATCGCCGCGCTGGCTCGGCCGCTGCCCGCAGTGCGAAGCGTGGAACTCCTTTGACGAGCGCCCAATGCGCGTCACCCCGGCCCGCTCGCGCGCAAGCGCGAGTGCATCCACCGCGAACGGCCCGATTCCGCTGCGCGAGGTCGATCGCTCCGCGACGACCCGATCGTCTACCGGCTTAGCCGAATTCGATGCGGTGCTCGGCGGCGGCATCGTTCCCGGAAGCGTCACGCTGATCGGCGGCCCGCCAGGCGCGGGCAAGTCTACGCTCTTGCTGCAAATCGCGGCCAATCTTGCGGGTGAGAGCGGCCCGGTCGTCTATGTCTGCGGCGAAGAATCGGCCGCGCAAGTGCGCCTGCGCGCGGAACGGCTTGCGCTCGGAGAGCGTGAGATCTTGGTGTATCCCGAAACCAATTTGCGCGTCGTACTCGATGCGATGGAAAAACTGGCTCCGCGCGCACTGATCATCGCTTCAATTCAAACGGTGTGGCTGACCGAGGCGGAGTCGTATGCCGGCAGCGTTACGCAGGTCCGGGACTGCGCTCAAGCCGCTATGGAGTTTTCGAAACGCACGAATTGCGCTACGTTCGTCGTGGGGCATGTGACGAAAGACGGCGCCATTGCCGGGCCGCGATTGCTCGAGCATTTGGTCGACACCGTTCTCTATTTCGAAGGCGACGTCAACAGCGATCACCGCATCCTGCGGGCATACAAAAACCGTTTTGGCAGCATCGACGAGATCTGTGTCTTCACGATGCAGCCCGACGGCCTTCATGAAGTGAGCAATCCGTCCGAACTCTTTCTTTCCGGCCGGCACGGGCGTCCGAGCGGTTCATGCGTCGTCGCGGGGATCGTCGGTTCCCGTCCCGTGCTCATCGAGATTCAGGCGCTCGTCGGTGAAACGAGCTATGGAACGCCGCGGCGGCTCGCAAACAACGTCGATCAAGCACGGCTCGCGATGATCATAGCGGTGCTCGAACGCCGCGTCGGCATGGAGCTCGGCTCGCATGACGTTTACGCATCGGTCGCGGGCGGATTGCGCGTGAATGAGCCGGCGGCCGACTTGGGCATCGCGCTCGCAATCGCTTCGTCTTTTCGCAACCGCCCGCGACCGATG
>JAAXCX010000016.1 GCA_013036105.1 Vulcanimicrobiota bacterium | reverse complement strand
GCGCCGCTGGATTCGCGGCAATTGCGCGCGGTAGCTTTGCGCGCCGGCATGGGCATGTCCCGAACCGGTCGGACCAGCGATATCGGCAGCGGCGATCTTTTCATCGCGTTTAGCACGGGGTACTCGTTTGCGCGAACCGGTGATTTCGAGGTCAAGGCGCCGCCGGTGCCGATCATTACCGATACCGCGGTTCTCAACGGCTTATATCGTGCTACGGCTGAGGCGACGGAGTACGCGATCTACGATGCGCTATTTAGTGCCAAGACGATGACGGGTAAAGGCGGAGTGACGGTGTACGGACTTCCCACCGATCGCGTGCTCGGCATGCTGCAAGCGGCCGGCGCGGTTAAATAGCGGCCGACATAACGCGAATTGCGTTGAGCTGTGTGCGCTCTGCTTCGAAATCGCAGAGGAGACGGCCAAGACGCGCCTGCTTTTTGTTGGTGACAAACCACGGCGGCTTGATAAGCGGTCGAAACGGCGCTCGGACGACGCTTTTTTGCGTCTTCGCAAGCAGGTAGGAATTGTGGACGACTCCGGTGCCCTCGCCGTCCGCACGGTAGGATCCCCATGGCGTTTCCGTGAGAAAATACCCGACGCCCGCCCAAGCGTTGACGGCAACGCATCCGTACTCTAGGCGCGAGACTGCATCCGCAATTGCTTGCGGCATCGAGCGTTCGGTTTGCGGGGACACGATGAGGTTGGCGCCGAGTTTCCCATAGAGGTGCTCGTTCGCAAAGGCGACCGACTCGCGCAAAAAGCTTTGCGGATCGCCGGGAACTTCGACCGCTAACAAAACGCCGCAAAACGCTTCGTTTTGAAAGCCGCTCGTAACGGCGGCTGCATCGAGCCGGACGATGGTCCGGAACTCCGATTCGGCGCCGGCGAGCGCGGCGCGCCTCGCAACCGCCCCCGGATAATCTTCGGGCAGCCGTTCCAAACGGTTGAAGACGCCCTGTATCTCTTCGAGGAGTCTGTCTTTCAATGGCCAGTCCCGCGGCAGCAACAGCACTTGCGCGGCGATACAGTTGAAGCCGGCGTTGTGCGCCTTTTGCGTCGCGATGTTTTCCGCCTGAAAACGCAGGTCGGTTTCGCTCCATGCGCCCGGCACGACGATTGTGGGCGTGACGCTGCCGAGCTCGGCCGTCACACGTTTGTGGGCCGCGATTGCGCGTATGGCTTCAAAGGTGGCCGCGCTTCCGGTAACGTGTATTTCGTCGATGGCGTCGTCGGCGCAAAGGCCCGCGGCGATCTCGGCGCCGCCCGAAACGAAACTCAACCTGCCGGCAGCGACGAACGGTGCCAGCGCTCGTTCGAAAACCGGCCGCAGATATTCGTTGATGGGACTGAGTTTTAGAATGCAACGCGCGCGCTCGGCGATGATTTTGTAGAGCACGTCGAGTGCGGGAATGCTGGAGATATTACCGGCGCCAAGCACGAGAACATTTCGAATTCCGTTCGGCGGATGGATAAATGAAAGAGCGTCGCCGTCCAGGAGCACGTGAGCGGTCATGCCCTGCAGCAGGACGCGATCGTAGAGATCGTGCGGAAAGACGCGCACGCTCGTCACGCCGCCGCTCGTGCTAACGCTTCGCGAATCGATTGGGGGCAGGCCGCGCACCGTTCGCTTCAGAGTTCGGATGTAGCGGTTGGCGGCGTAGAGCACCGCCCACGGGCCCGAAATCCACTCCTCGCCCACGAGGTGGGAATCCGCGGGGAGCCCCTTGGCGCGCGCGGAGAGCGCGACCCATTCAGGCGCGATGCTGTGGGTGAGCCGTCGCGTTTCCTCGAGAAGCTGGACGAGCCTCATCACGCGCCGACCGTTCCGCAAGCATCCGCCGGGGCCCCGGTCGAAGGGACTGGGCGATGGCCGCCAAGCGAAAACGCCGCCGCAAGGCCAAGATAAAGCCGCCCCTGGGACCGGCTGTGAACCTGCGTCCGGCGGGTTCGCATAAGACGAAGAAGCGGTACGATCGGAGACAGAATCAAGAGATCATTGCTTCCGAGGCCGAGGAACAGGAATAGCAAGCGCTGGGTTCGGGTATATTTGGCGCGTTCGGAGGTAGGGCAATTGAGCTATTTCCCGGCGGAGCTCGCCATTACGTTGGACGACGGCCGCGTCGTGACCGAAGGTTTTAACCAAGCGCAGATGGCGCAATTCACCCGGCACCGCATGCTCGCACGATTGCAGGACGGCTTGCCGCTGGTGCACTACGACGGAGAACGTATCGAGATTCCGGCCGAGCGCGTCGTATCGGTGGACGTCGTGCTCCGGGAGTTTGCCGCCGTGTAAAGTCGAACGAGAGGCCTGATGAAGCCTCTGGTATTTGTCGCTATGCCGTTCGGTCAAAAGCCCGACGCGCTGCGCAACCACACTGTTGATTTTGACGACATCTACGAACGGGGAATCAAACCGGCCGTCCTCAGGTTTGACCTGGAATGCGTTCGGGCCGACGAGGAACGCAGCGGCGGGGTGATCCATCTGCCGATGTTTGAACGTCTGCTGCTGGCCGAAATAGCGATTGTCGACGTGACGCTCTCAAACCCAAACGTCTTCTATGAGCTGGGAGTGCGCCACGCGGCCCGGCCCCGCACTACGATCATCGTCGGGTCGGGCGAAGCGGCATTACCCTTCGACATTGCCGCGATTCGAGCCATCACCTACAAACTCACGGATGGGCACCTCGGTGAGAGCGCAGCCGGAACTTTTGTCGAAGCGCTGGCTTCCCGGCTTGAGCATGTGTTGGATGACACGGCAAATGACAGTCCACTCTTTCAGTTAATTCCCGGGTTGCCGGAACAAACGCTTCCACATGAAATTACCGATACGTTTCGCGACCGGGCACGCGAGGTGGGGAAGGTTCGCGAACGCTTGGACGCCGCAAAGCGGCGCGGCAAAATCCCCGAACAAAAAGCGGAAGCGCTCGCCGAGATTCAGAGCATCGCCCGAGATCTCGGCACGATCTCAAAAGTGAACGCGGAGCTGTTTTTCGAAGTATTTCTTACCTATCGCGATTTGAAGGCATTCGATGAAATGATTACGCTTGCCGAAAGTGCGCCGGACTGGTTGCAGTCGTCCGTGCCGATGCTACGTGAGCAGCACGCATTCGCGTTAAATCGCCGCAATAAAACCGATGACCGGTCGCGCGCCGTCGCCATTCTCGAGCGGCTGATTGAGGAAAAGGGTCATTCACCCGAAGCTTCGTCTTTGCTCGGGCGAATATACAAGGACCAATATGTCGAGGCCCTTATCGCGGGCAAACAGTTGCAAGCGGGGGGTTTCCTCATGCGATCGATCGAGCTGTACCGCTCCGGATTTAATGCCGATCCGCGTGATTATTACCCCGGCGTGAATCTTGTGACGCTGCTCGCGCTTAGTGGCACACCCGATGCGCGCGAGGAGTTTGCGCGCACTTTGCCTGCTGTAACCTTCGCCCTTGGGCGTCTGGGGGGAGCGAATTCCAAGGATTACTGGCAGCTTGCGACCATACTCGAGCTGGCTGTTTTGGGCGGGGACAGTAAGACGGCAATCCAGGTGCTGGCGCGTATCGCGACGCTCGACGTGGAGGATTGGTGTCTTGAGACGACGGCGAGAAACCTCATACTGCTGCGCAAGACGGCGGAAGGTGTTTTGGATCAGTCGCTTCGGGCCGATACCGTTGCCGAGCTAAAAAACGAAATCTCCGATAGGAGTATTCTTGACAAACTCGCGCAACTGGAAGAGCAGCTTGGCTCGTGAGGCAGGTAAGCGCAGCGCTGCTGTTTCTCTTTGCGATGCTGCCGTCTCTGTGCTTTGCGGACAACGCGCCGGCGTGGGTCAACCTTAAGCATTCGGTATTTCCTGCGCGCGTAGCGAGCTTGAACTTTCCGGACTACCAGTTCTTGAATACTCGGCAAGCGATGAAATGGGCGGAATGGATAGTCGACCCGCTGAGTCCATCGCTGCCGCCGGTGGCAAAGCGCTTATTTCCCTGCGGACCGCATGTGCCCGGGACGCACGTTTCTTGCCAGTTGACACTCGACCAACTGGCCTGCCGTAGTTCTTCAATCGTCTTGCCGTGCCAGATGATGCTGGAATACGACGATTGGGTGGATGAGTACGACTGCCACCTAGCAGTCGACGGCCGGAACGTTGCGATGCGGTACTGTCCGGAACTTCAGCTTATCGTCGACGGGACGACTACCGGGCCGAGAAGCTTTCGAGCAAACCCCGAGCCGGCTCGTTCAAAGAGTCGCCGGATAACCATTCGCAACGGCACGACTCAGCCAATCACGACGATCTCGGTTGCTTACAATTGTTGCCGTTCGGTCGGCGCCGTGTGGGCGGTTTTACTTAGCGTTGAAGACGGGGATAAACCGCTTGGTCCGGCAGAGGAACGCGCGTTCGTACTTCCGCGATCTCTAATCGGCACCGTCTCGACGAAGGACCCCAACGTTATGGATCGCGATCAAATCGATCTTTCGCGTCAGTGCCTAGCTGAAGACGTCGCTTTTCATTTAGACGCGTTGAAGCCCGGCCAGGCAGTAAGTGAAAACACAGGAAGAACGAACCTCTGTAAGACCGCCCTCATAACCGTACGTCCGTGACGCTGTGGCCTCTATCGTGTCACGTACACGGCTTCGTTGCGGTCAGCTTGTGAGCGGCCAGCGCTATCGCATTTTGAGACGGGTTGCGAGCCGTAATGGCACCGAAGAGGTTCCGATCGAGAGCAGCGCTTTGCGGACTCCGCCGCTCAACTGCACGTATCGCCTTTTGCATTCCGTGCTCTGCCGCCGTTTCGGCCCGGGCATAGCTGCGGAGCGCTGTACGCATCAGCTCGAGATGGGCTGCGTAGCGGGGATTCCCAATAGCTGCTCGTAGCGTAGCTGCCGCGCTGCGCGCTTGTGCCCACACACCGTATGCCTGCTCAAACCGGCTCTGCGCTTTGGCGCAGGCGCTGCGGTGCGCAAAGTGCTCGCCGGTACCTGCCACCGTGGCGCTTAGACTGATCGGCGCGCGTGCGATAAAGTCCCAGCCTTCCCGAATCGAGATCGCCAGATTGTTGCGCACCGGAGAGGGAATCCCGCGATATTCGGGGGCGCCTGGTACGCTGGCTTGCACGACGCCGAAGACGTCGCCGGTCGACGGATCGAAGAGAGGCCCGCCGCTGTTGCCGTTGTCCGTTATCGCGTCATATTGGATGTAGTAACTCCCGCCGTGTATGGCGCTGACCGCCCCTTTATGCTCCGATGGCGTGAGCTCCGGCGGGAACGGCCGATCCAGATGAAACGCTTTGCCACCGAACAAACGTCCCCAGACAAACGATTCTTCGTAAGGGAAACCCGCGATGGCGATATCATCTCCGACGGCCGGCAGAGTCGATGATATATGCACCGGCGGAAGATTCGGGACATCGATGGCGACGATCGCCAAATCCGGGTCTTCACTGCGGCGAATGATCGTCGCGCGGTAGCGCGGCGCCTGAGAGGCGTGCATGTCTCGCGCCAAAATCACGATGAGATTATTCAGAGGTGCGCCGTTGTCGTCGGTAACGACGTGGTTATTGGTAATCAAGTACGAATGCGAGGCGTCGGAACTCACGCAGAAAGCCGTGCCTTCGGAATCGAGATGTCCGCCGGCGCCGACCGATCCGATGAGCGCCAGCGACTGCTCGATGGCGGGAAACGCGTTGGCCGCGCGTGCATTGACGCCACTTGCCAGTAGCCCCGTCGCAAAGCAAACGAAAAAGAGAAACCTGTTCACGTGTGTACGAAGCTTATTGGGCGCTCCCGGTGCAGAATCAGCCAGTCGGCATGCTCGACAAGCGCCTCGTGTCCGAGTTCGGCCAGTACGGCGATCGGGTCGCCGGCCTTTTTCTCGAGGCGCTCCTTGGCAACGGCAAATACCACGTACATGTGCTGGTAGCGCCGCGCATTTTCGGTAAACCCTCGCTGCTGAGAGTAAAACTGAATGAGGAGCGCGATCATGCCGCCCAGCGCAGCCGGCATGGCGGCCCAGTACGGCAGATAGTCCTTAACAACAGTCGCCTGCGGCCAGGGGAAATACCATGGCGGCCGGGGGGGCAAGCCCGGACGGGGAGGCAGGCCGTAAATGCTCCAATGGATCGAGTGCCACGGGATCAAGATACCGTGAGGCTGGGCCAAAGCAAACAGGATGCCTGCAATAGCCGATAACGCGCCGCCCACGCTGGCGAAAACAACTATTGCACGGTGCGCGCGGCGATTGTGCTTTGCTTCTCTCGGACCTGCAACTTTGCCGTAGTAATGTGCCTGGGTGGTAATCCAATCTTGGCAGTCAGGGTGATCGATGGAATCGCTCGCGCATTGCGCTCGCGCCCCAGAAATAAGATATGCGGTGCGAAGCGCGAGCCGGATCCATTGCAGTTCGCTTTGCTGCATCTGAAGATAGGATGCCTCAACCAGACGATCGCGGAGCCCCGCGCAACACCAGGCGTGCTGAACGCGCAAGCCTTCAGCAATGGCCCGATAGTCTTGATAGCGATTTTCGTAATCGTTGCGTTTAGCCAACGCAAAGACCGCAAACGCAACGATCAACAATCCGAGTTTTATTTCAAGACCTGACCCCGCGGGGAGTTTCCAAAGGCCCGAGCTCGGAACAATGATTTGCGCTGCCCCCGCGAGTCCGGCGATCAGGTAGAGTCTGCGGAGGGATGCTAAGCTGCGTTTTTGCAGCTTGTTTGCAGCCCTATCGGCGCGGTCTCTGAGCGCGGCCAATTCGTCGGAGTTCGGCGGCATCGGTTCTTTCGACAGATCGCGATTGAAGCGGTCGAGATAGGTGATCGCTTTCTCAAAATCTTGCTCGCCGGATTTATCGGAGCTGAAGTACTGCGGGTAGGTTTCAATAACGTCAAAACAGTTTGCAGGACGCGGGCGGCCTTCGCGGGGCGTAACGATCTGGTACACGGGTCCGATGTCGGGGACGTATGAAACAAGGGCGTCTCTCCCTCCAGCCGGCAACCCGCTCTTTCGAAGCGCGACAATGTCGGCCGTGCCGCCGGGTCCACGGCCCGGCTCACCGTCCCAGAACGCGATGAGCAAGTCACTGTAGTAGGCGATATAGTTACCGGTAGCAACGTAGCTATGTTTGCCACCGTCGGAGCTTCCGACTACGATCGAATCCCAGCAGCGCGGAATGGCCTTACGAAATCGACTGAGTTCGGCCGGCGTAAAATCCTTTTCGTACTCTTCAACCGGCATCGGCAGACATGCGAGCACCGGGATGCCTCGCTCAAATGATTCCTCGGCTGCCAAAATATCCGCTCCGGCTGCCATCCCTGACAGTACCAAGAGGGGTGTCGCGGCATGCTTCGTTTGAAGTTGCTCGAGAATCTCGCCAAAGCGTGCGCGCAGACGCGGCTCATCGGTTTTCGGCAGGTCGCGATGACCGGTGATCCCGATCACCAGCGGAAGTGTTTGGAATCGCGCCTTCGTTTCTGTGCCGATGACGGTAGATTGTACGCAATAAACAAAAACGCCTCGACACAGGACCGCTTTCGACGGACTGGAAATCGGGATGGCATGCACCTTCGTTTGACAATGGCCTCAATGCTGGCCGCTTCGGGCCTGTTGCTAGCCGGGTGCCAGGGGGCCACTTCGGGCGGTTCCTCTCCGGCTCCGGCACCGACGGCTTCGCCGAACTATGCGGCCCTGGATGCTCAGCAGCTGCAGTCGGAGCGGGCGCTTCTAGCCGCACCCAGTGCACCGCAGGCAAGGCTGGTAGCGTCTATTGCCGCTATGCTCGAGCCGGTCGTTACCAAGGACTATCACAATACGCCCTTTGGTTACTATGTCGAGACGGAGTCCGTTCCGGATGCGGAGAGCTATTACGGACCGCGCGTGTACATCAGCGTCGGCATGGTGAATTTTGCCGACAACCGCGAGGAAGTGGCCGGAGTTCTCTGCCACGAATCGGCGCACGTTCTACACTACGACGGAATAAATAGCGATCAAACGACGCGCAGGTGGAATGACAAGGTAGCGGCGCTGATTGCTCGTCACCATGGTTTGTATGCGCGCTTCCTCGATAAAGTCGGATCTTTCTCGGATCTTCGCTATAGCCGCAAACAAGAATCGGATGCGGATAAAGCCGGCGCAACTATTTGCGATCGCGCACACTTCAATCCGTGGGGTTTGGTTTGGATGCTCCGAAAATTACAGCAGAAATATCCGACGTCAAGGCTCTCGTATCTGTCCAATCATCCGAGTAATCAAGCGCGCGTCTCCACACTTGTGAGGTATCTGCGTCACAATTCGGAGTTTCAAGTCTGGCCCGGTGACGAGAAATTCGCGACAAAGAAATGAAGAAAGAGCCGCCGCCAAGGGCTCATGTACCGGTCCCTCCGGGGAGGTGTCAAGCGACAGAGCGGGGTGGTTAGCGATAGCTCGCTTTGCTGTTAGAAGTTCGTAAAGAACCTTAACCGGGCAACATCGGCGCTGAATCCGGCGAGGAGGGTCCTGCACCCTGCCGAAATAGCCTTTTGTCCACTCAGGGCTTTATTATGCCATTGCGAATTTTTTTATCTTACGCACGTAATGACGATCAACCGTTGCCCGGTGACGACGGCAAAGGCTTCATCACGACGCTTTTGAAGGGCTTAGAAGCGTATTTTACTTCGTTTGGTCCGCCCACCCCTGAAATTTTTCGCGATTCGCGCGAAATCGCCAAGAGCGACCAATTCGATCCCATTCTCAAAGAGAAGATTTCGAAATCGCAAATCTTTCTGGCAGTCCTTTCCAACAACTGGATCCACCGGGACTGGTGCCTGAAAGAACTGGCCTTGTTCGAACAACAGTGGCGACAGCTGGGCGAACATGGTGTAAAGAGTAGAGTTGTCGTAGTCGGCAAGAATCACATCGACGATGATGCGCGGCCGCTTTTGCTGCAGGGTCAGGACAGCTACCGGTTTTACGAAAAAGACGACGAGAAGGCGGGACAGTACCGCGAATTCTTTAAGCGCGGAAAACAGGATGCAGCGTTCTACGATCGGGTCGAAGAACTCGCGCGCGATCTGTGGAGCAAGGCGAAAGTGGACGAGGTGCCCGATAATGACACCGTCCCGCCACCCACTCCGCGGTCGGGCCGCAAAATCTATTTAGCCAAGCCCGCGAAGGACATGGACGAGCCGTACCGGCGAATGGTCGATGAATTGGAACACGGCAACATGGTCGTCGTGCCCGCGCTCAATGACGAATTGCCGGACGACGGCCCGGCGGTCACGCAGTTTGTCGACGGTGCCCTGGCCGACGCGGAGCTCTCGATTCATTTACTGGGAGAAAAAGAACGTTTTGCCGCGGATGACGGCACGCCCCTGGTCAAACTTCAGCTCGACCGGGCGGCCGCTCGGGCGGGGAAAGACGAGAAATTCCGGCGGATTGTCTGGGCGCCTAAAATTTTCGGTGCGTTGGAGCGGGATCCGCTCGCGATCGGCAAGAGGTTTGCGCCGGAGTCGCCACGCGATAAAATCGTCGGCGACGAGCTGAGCAAATTTCGAGATTTTCTTATCGATCATCTCAAGAACACGACGCCGAGGCCCGTGCACGCTCCCGGACTCCCGGCTAATGCGCGCGTGTACATTTATCACAAGCTTGAAGATACGCCTTACGCAATGCGTTTGGCCAAAGCGCTCGAGGCCAGGGAGATCGAGGCGCTTACTCCCTCCTTCGATGGAGATCAAGCCGCGCTGACGGCATGGCACCTCGAGCAGCTGCGAAAATGCGATGGCGTCGTCGTCTGCTGGGGTCCGAATGCATCGGAAGTCTTTGCCCGCGCTAGCGCAAGCGAATTGGCGAATTGGAAAGAGTTCGGCCGCGAAAAAGACTTTGCACGGCGTGCCCTGATTGCCGGTCCGCCGCCGGGTGTTCGCAAGGAAGCGCTGATCGAGCTGCCGCCGCGTAGCGCGGTGGATCTGGTGCTGGATCTGACCGCGTATGACGTGCCGACCCCCGAGGCGCTCGGACCCCTGATCGAACCCTTGCTTCATGCAGCCGGTTCGTCCGGCAAAATTGCGGCCGGCGAGGCCCGATGATCGCGTCCGAGTCGCACGTCTCGGAACGTCGTCCCTTTGCGGGATTGCGGCCGTTTGATTTTGCCGATCGCGAGTACTTTTTTGGCCGCGAGCAGCAACAGCTCGCGCTCTATCGTTTGGTCGACCGCAGCCGTTTTGTCGCGGTCGTGGGCAGCTCCGGAAGCGGCAAGTCGTCACTCGTGCGCGCCGGACTTTTACCGCTTCTCGAGCAGGAGAGCGCCGATGTCAGCGGTCCCAGATGGGAATCGCTTACGCTTCGTCCCGGAAACGAGCCGGTGGAGGCATTGGCGGATGCGCTTGCCGCTCTGGCAACGCGGACGCAGTCAGCGGATACGCAGGTGGACCCGGAGATCAGACGAGAGCTGATCGGGTTTGCTCTCGAGCGCTCGAGCTACGGGCTCGCGAAAGCGCTGGATCAAGTGCCGGGTATCGCGGGCAAATCGCTCTTGCTCGTTGTGGACCAATTCGAAGAACTCTTTCGCTACGCCAATCCGGGCGGTGAGTACGGCCGTGCCAGCGATTCACGCTGGCGCGACAAAGCTGCCAATTTCGTCCAGCTGCTCTTAGAGGGCAGCCGCATGTCTTCGCGACCCGTGCACGTGCTCATTACGATGCGCTCGGACTTTATCGGCGATTGTGCGCAATTCCAAGGCCTGCCCGAAGCGGTGAGCGTCTCGCAATTCTTGGTGCCCTCGCTAACGCGTGACCAGCGCGAGGAAGTCATCAGGCAACCTATCGACAAGGCAGGGGCGAAGATCGACTCAGACTTAGTCGAGCGTCTGTTGAACGACGCCGGAAGCGAGTTGGACCAACTCCCGGTATTGCAGCACTGCCTGTCGCGTTTATGGGAGCATGCCGGGCAGCGATCGCCCGCCGAACCGCGCACCCTCACGTTGAGCGACTATCAGGAAATCCACGGCATCGCGGGAGCTCTTTCACAACACGCCGATCAGGTGATGCAGTCGATTCCCGGCGTTGAGCTGGCGGTGGAGCAAACGTTCCGCGCGCTCAGCGAAGTCGACAAAGAGGGACGCGCAACGCGGCGAGCGATCACGTTCTCGCAGCTGTCCGCCGAAACCGGCATGTCCCACGATGATCTCGTGGTCGTTCTGGATCGGTTCCGAGCCGACGATTGTTCGTTCATCGTTACGACGCCGGCTGCGGTCCACACGTTGCAGCCCGACACGCGAGTCGACGTCGTGCACGAAGCCTTATTGCGTCACTGGTACAAGATCAGCGCGCCGCGGCACGAAAATCTCGTCGGCGGAAAAACCGAGATGGGCTGGCTGTTTGCCGAAGAGGACGATGGCCGGCTGTACAGCGCATTGCTGGCGCTCCTTCAACGGAAGTCATCCTCGCAGAAGGTTACACTTCCGCTCGATCAGGTACAGGATCGATGGGAGTGGTGGAACGAGCTCCCCCGCACGGAGGCGTGGGCGAAACGCTACGGCGGAAAATTTGAACTGGTTGAAAAACTCTTCGGCGACAGCCTTGCCGCTCTAGCTGACGAAAAACTTAAGCAGGAAGAGCAGCAACGCGCCAAACGTGACGCCGAGGTAGAGCGTACCCGCGCGGCATCGGCGCAGCGCTTGGCACGTCGCACCCGCGTTTTCGCCGTTGTTGTCAGTTTGGTCGCGCTCATCGCAATGGCGTCGGTGGTTTGGGCAGCGAGTTTAAACCGGCAACAAGCAAGTTTAAATCTGCAACTCAAGAGCAAGATCAACGACGTGAACACGTTGGCCCGCAGGCTCACGAAAGTAAACGGCACCCTACAGACCCAAAAAACCGGGCTCAGTACTAAAAATGGGCTTCTGCTCATACAAGAAGGACAGCTGAACTCTCAAAAAACAAAGCTGCAAGATTTAGCCGGGCAGCTCGCAGTCAAGAATCAGCAAGCTCTGGGCAGTATGCACCAAGCCATGCAGCAGACGGGCGTTGCGCAGAACGAACGGGCGAAATCCTTCGTCGAAGCCGGAAGGCGCGCGCTACTTAACAGCCAGAGCGATGATGCGGCCCTCTATTTGGGCGCCGCCTACGTCCTCGACCCGAACGATCGGGATTTGCGTGTCTTGCTCCCGCAAGCGCTTGATAAAATCTCCATGCGGCAAGGATCGGTTCTAGCAGACCGCAATGCGCCGGTCACGGCGGTGCAATTCAATCCGGCTCCCGGAACGAACGAGATTGCGACCGCCGGCGCGGACGGTTCCGTAACGTTGTGGAATGGCACCGGACAGCTGCTTCAAAAGCCGATGCAAGATTACGACGCCAACGATCGCATCACGGCCCTCGCGTTCGATCCCACCGGCCGCTATCTGGTCACGGTAGCGGAAGATGGCTCAGGCCGGCTGCACAGCCTCCGCAGCGGCGCCACCCGCCGCGCAACTGCATTGGGGAACGGCGCGTCTGCTCACACCGGACGCGTCAATGCCGTAACATTCAGTCACGGCGGTACCTACTTGGCGACAGCCGGAGCCGATGGAAAAGTGATCGTTTGGCGTTCGACAACCGGTTCACGCGTCGCATCGCGATCGGTAGACGCTTACGTAAACGACGTCGTGTTCACGCCTGACGATGGGACGGTGATTGGCGCGCTGGCCGACGGAAGACTCTTGATCTGGGATTGGAAGGGTGGACGGAGCCCGCTCCTAGCCGCCGTCAGCAATACGCACCTTTTACATGTAGCGGTCAATCAAAGCGGCACGTTACTCGCCACCGGCGGCGCCGACGGTACGGTGGCGCTGTATGACTTACGACAGCACAGAGTGATAGCTTCGCGTAACGACTCGCATGCAGAAGTCACGGCGATTTCATTCGCGCCGGGAGACCGGGTGATTGCATCCAGTTCCACACAGGTCTACGTCCTTGACGCTACGACCGGGAATATTGCGGCGACGTTAGGCGCGCAATTCGGTTCACCAAACGTTTTGGATGCCGTCGCTAACCCGGCCGGAACGCAGATCGCGACCACCTACGACAACGGCGCCGTAGCGTTGTGGGCGATCGACGGCAGGCAGATCGCCTCATTTGGCGTTGGCCAAAAAACAGCGGTGACCGTAGCTTCGTTCTCGCCGGACGGCGCACTCCTGGCCACAGCCGGAGACGACGGTCGAATGAGCCTCTGGCGCCCGGGAATCGCATTATCGCGCGCGCGCGCTACTCACCACGGCTCCGTGGAGTCGATCGCATTTAACCCATCGGGTACGAAAATGCTCACCGGAAGTCGCGACGGTACCGCAGTACTATGGAACGCCGGAGGAGGGCTGAGCGAAGAGGCGACCTTGCCGCATTCCGGTACGGATTGGGTGGTCACTTCTGAGTTCAGCGGCGACGGCCAACGTGCGCTTACGGTCGGTGGTGGCGCATTGCGAGTTTGGAATGTCGCAGGTAACGACCCGTCGCTAACCCAAACGATTCGGCCGACCATGCGCGGCAAACGCTTCACGGACGCCGCGTTTGTTCCGAATCGGGGCGTTCTCGCTATACAAACCGGTGCGGATCCTTTGGCCGGAGCGCCCTACACGAGCAACCGCTGGTTCATCTGGTCACTCAATGGCAAGCGGATCGTATCGGAAGATCCAAAGAGCTGGGCTACAGCTCCGCGCCGGATCCAAATCGCAAACGACGGCAAACATGCGATGTTCTTTGCAGCGGATACAGCGACCTTAAGCATCTTTGATCTCAGCACCGGCAAGAACTTGTTTTCCAGCTCGAGCATTACGGCCGCGGCGTTAGCGCATGGTTCGCACCGATATGGCTACGCAGCCGGCGCAGACAACGGCACGATAAGCTTTTTCCCGATCAACGGCGACCGGTTCTTCCGGCGGCCCTACACGGGCCAGGGACACGTTACCGCGATGGCCTTTTCGGGCGACGATCGCTGGCTTGGCTTCGCGCATAGCGATGATCCCACGATCAAGATTTGGGATATGTCCGGAAGCAAACTGCGCGCATTGCTGCTCGAGCATCCAGGCTGGGGAGAGATAGCTTCGATTGCATTCGCGCCGCGCGATGCCGCCTACGTCCTAACGCTTTCGAAGGACGGATCGGCTGAGTTGTGGGATCGCGATACGGGCGAGCTCCTCGGCGCCGTCCGGCCTCCGGCCGGAACTGCGAGCGCGGTTTTTACTCCTGACGGGAGAGATGTTGTGCTGGGGAGTGTCGATGGCAGCGTCTACGTTTGGAATCTGGCTACCGCGCTGACGCCGCAAATGGCGGCCAACCGGATATTGACTCAGAGCGACCTTTCCAACCCGGAAGCAAACACCCTAATCGATCAAGCGATTCGAGTCTTGCGCGGGCGGGCCCGCACTATCCGATGAACCCGCGGCGCGCAGTCACCCTGGCAAGTGGGCTTCTCATAGCCTTGGCTCTGTCTGCGCCTGCGAATGCGGGGATTCGGGATGACGTGCAGCTTGGTCACAACGAATCGATCGGCAATTTCATTCTCACGTCGACCGACTTTGCGACGTCATCATCGCCGCTGACGCGAATCGAGCGGATATACCAATCAAAAAGCTCGCATACGGGGTGGTTTGGCTTCGGCTGGGGATCTCGCTATGAAACCTCCCTCGAGTTTGAGGCTGACGGCTCTATCCTAGCCAAAGACTATGGCGGCGGGAGTGAGACCACATTTATTCCGCAAAGCGGGTTGCGCTCGCAAAGCCAAATCGCTGCCGAGGTCATGGCAGCCGCGAACCAGACGCATCTGTTCGGCAGCGATGCAGCGCGAAGTGTCTATGCGCTCAAGCTGCGCGATCAGCTTACTCTAAAGAGCGAGTGGAACCGATACCGGAATCAAGGGTTGATCGAGCCGGCCTTGCCTCCCGTTGGGGAAGCATTTTTCGATTCAGCGCATCAGCAGAAGCTCGAACGGGTGCCTGAGGGCTTCCAGCGTCAGGCACTCAACAAGACATTCAGCGCTTACGGATCCGTGGGGGCTTTCAGCGGCGAGTTTGAGACCTTCGATTTGAAGGGGCTGCTCGTGCGTATCTGGGATTCGAGGAACAATTTTGTTGCTATCCGTTATACGTCAAAGCAACAGCCGAAAGAGATTTACGATAACTACGGGAAAGAATTTCTTCTAGCGTTCAATAGTGATGGCTCGTTAGCGCGAGTCCGTGACGCGAGCGGCCGGGTCGCAAAATACGAATACCGTTACAACAAGAAGAATCGTAGCTATACTTTCTGGGGTAACGATCTTGCGCGCTATACTGACTTTAGCGGAAACGTCTATACGTATGACTACGACGGCATACACGATTTAACGCGCGTTCAATTCCCGGATCGTAGCTCAATGCGTTTAGCATACGACGGGCAGACCGGTCGGGTTGCGAAGGCTATCCGCACGGATGGCCGGGTCACCACATACACCTACGGCTCATTCGATAGCTATACCAATAGCAAACTTGTTAGCGTGCACGCTGCGGGTGGCACGGAATTTTACGTCTATCTCTCCTCGGACGACGGCAATTTCGTCCAGGAGATACTGCAAAGCGACGGCGTCTCCACGTCGGATACGCTTTACGATAATCAGGGTACAGTTTTATCAGCAGGGACAGTCAAGGGTTCGGTATTGCAATTGCCGGGCAAGACGGCGGCATTTTATAGCCGGCTGGGCTGGGCATTCTACGACAACCGCATGTACGGAGAGTCGCAAGCCGCTTTTGCTCAGGCGCAACCCGATAGCGAGCGGGTTAATCAGTGGCGGCCTGTACTGGCGCAACTGGTCCAGGCGGCGGCGGCGAATTTTTCCGCGATGAAAGGCAGCGCCAACGCGGACGTGAACGGATTCAATGTCGTCGGCTTGGGTGGAACGTCTTTGGTTAACAATTGCTACATTCTGCAAAGCGGCGGGGCTTGGAAAATGGCCTGCAACGACGCTCCGCAGTACGTGGGAAGAGCGTCGCTCGGTGCGCTCGTTGCGGATCTGTCCGCTGCGCTGCCGCAATTCACGCGGCGTTGGACGAACGATACGCCTGCGCCGCACTGGGAGAATTCCAATCACATCGTCGTTTCTCTGGGTTCTCCGGCTTATAACTCGGACGATTGGAGCATTTCAGTCAGCAACGAAGCGCCGGCCCAAGTCAGCGTCTCGGCGACCCAAATTAGCCGCTGGAGAGAATTTTTCAACCAAGTCCTTCCGGCGGCACTTGAAAACTTCGCGCGATTTCGCGGGGTTCAGGAACGCACTTCCGTGGCAGGCGCATTTTACAAAAGTACGGCCGTGCTGGACGGATCGTTGGTGCAGAACTGCTTGGTAGCGCGCGATACGAGCGCGCAATGGGTGTTTGGATGCGTTGACCTGCCATCGTACGTCGGTCAACGTAACGTCGATCAGCTTGCGGCCGACGTGAGCGCCTCGCTTCCGGCGGGTTTCGTTCGCGGGACGAGCGCCGACGGTATCCCTCATTGGAGGTCGGGCAAAATCCTGGTGAACTTGATCGCTCCGCGCACGGATCAGGACGATTGGGCCATAGCAATTATCAAAGAGCAATAGACGCGGTCTGGCGCGACCAAGAATGAGGCGAATTGTAGCAGGATCGTTCCTCATCCTCGCACTGGCTGCGTCACCGGCACCTTCGCCAACTGCGGTAGCTACGCCTGACGTCCAAACATTAGAACGACAGCTTGATTTGGCTTCGTCTTTTTACCGAAACGGTGACTACGAGGCCGCCTTAAGAATTTGGCAAGCCGGGCTCGCGGAAGCGCGAAAAAAAAACGACTCAGTTTACGCCGCGCAATTTCTTACCGGTATTGGAACGGTTCAGGACGCTTTGGCCCGGTACCCGGAGGCACTGGCGTCGTGGCAGCAGGCTTTGACGATCAATCGAAAGACAGGCGCAACGCTCGCTGAGGCTACGGATCTCGAAAGTATTGCAACGCTCAAAGACTTTCTTGGACAATACGCTGAGGCACTTGTCGCGGCACAGCTGGCTCTGTCGATCTATCGCGAGATGAGCAGTGGACTCGACGGAACCTCTGTCCTTGAAAAAATGAACTACCAAATCCGCGAAGCCAGTGTTTTGGGGATCATAGGGAGCATCGAGCAAGACCTCGGTGCCTACACCGATGCACTCGCTGCGGAGCAGCAGTCCCTTGCGCTCAACCGCGAAGTTATGGTGCCCGTTCAAGAACTAGAGGCTTCCGACCTGACAATGATCGGGGAGATCGAGAACGGGCTCCGTCGCTACGCGGATGCACTCTCTTCTGAACGGCAGGCTCTTACAATTTATCGAGGGGAGGGCAGCCGGAGTGGCGAGGCTGCTGACCTCCGGAGAATCGGCGTCATCGAGTCCAACCGCGGAGCTTTTGCAAGAGGGCTTGCAGCGGAACACAACGCGCTTGCGCTCTTTCGCAAAGTTCGCAACCGCCCCGGTGCTGCTGCCGCGCTCGGAAGCATCGCGGACATTGAAAAGAACCTCGGAAAATATGCTGCGGCCCGGCGTGACTCGGCGGCAGCTGTTCGGTTAAACGTCGCACTGCGGCTTCCGTCCGTTTGGAAGGATCTAAGCGTGTTGGCTTTCGCCGATTCCAAACTTGGGCCGAACTACGAAGTTTCCGCGCAGCGGCACTATGATGAAGCGCTCGCTCGGGTTGAACGTCTTCGGGCCGGGCTGTACTCCCCAGGCGAGCGCACTTCTTTTTTTGGGACCGCTCTCTTCGTGTACGATGAGTACATTGCGTTCTTAGTGGACCTCGACAAAAGGCATCCACGTAAGGGCTATGATCGTAAGGCGCTGCAGATTCTCGAACGCAAAGCGGGGCGCAGCGTGCTGGAAGAGATCGGGGCGAGTACAGCTCAACATTTCGGCGGCGTGCCAGCGGAAATTGTTCAGCAAGAGACTTTTGCCGGCGCAGTCGTAAGGTCCGATCAGGAGCGATATAGCAAAGCTCTTGCGAGCGCGAACCCCGATCACATAACGTTGAACTCGGCTAAGACGGACCTGGACACCGCAATCAAAAAGCAGGACGCTCTCGATAAGCGGGTCAAGGCGAGTTATCCTCGGTATTATGCCCTTCGTCATCCGCGGCCCATCCCACTCGACTACATTCAGCGCCAAGTCCTGAAGCATGGGGAAGTCATGCTGATTTACGACCTACTGTACGAGCGCAGCGTTCTCTGGGTCGTTGATCGGCAGCACATGCAGATGCTCAGGTTGTCGCCGCGTAGGCGTATCGATGCGCTGGTCGCGGCACTGCATCAACATATCGAAAGGATCTTTGCACAAACGCGAACGCCCGCCCGTGATTTGCCGGGGTTTTTGCGTGACAGCTTTGCCCTGTACCGGCAGTTGGTTCCTAAAGAAGCCGCCCGAGCGCTGCTTTCAGCAAAAAGCTTGGTTGTCGTTCCGTCCGGGTCGCTCTACGAGATGCCGTTCGAGGCATTGGCAACCCAAGATCCTGCTAGAAATCCCGAGCGCCCACACTATCTGATTGAGAATGTCGCAATCGCATACGTTTCCTCAGCCTCGCTGTTGGGCGTCGTAAGCGCCTCCTACAGCAATCATCGGAGCGCGCCGCAGACGTTGTTGGCCTTTGCGAATCCCAGTTTTGGCTCGCCGGGCATGCAGGTTGTTTCACCGCCGATCGTACCGCAACCCGACGGCGTTCCGGCAAGCCTTGGAAGTTTACAGTTGAAGGCGATGCGGCCGAGCACGGCGTCGGGTATTTTTCCGCAGTTGCCTGGAACGGTAATTGAAGCGAACGCGGTACGCGATGCGTTGCGCGCGCCGGCAAATAGCGTCATCTCGGGCGATGACGCCACCCGGGCCCACATTCTCAGCTTGAATTCCGGCGGAACGATTCAGAATTACCGGTATCTATTGTTCGCCACCCATGCAGTATTGCCGGATCAGATCGAGGGCCTCACCCAGCCGGCCATCGTGCTCGCGCATCCGGAGCGCGGCGACGGCTTCCTGACGATGGCCGATGTCTTCGGCCTTAAACTCAACGCGGATTTCGTGACGCTCTCGGCCTGCGATACGGGAATCGTCACCAATCCTAGCGGTGAGGGCATTAGCGGCCTGACGCGCGCATTTCTCTACGCCGGTACGCCGGCAATTTCGGTGACGCTGTGGCAAGTCGACGACGATGCCGCGCCGCAAATCACTCCCCGATTTTTTGCCGCCATGAAGTCAGGAAAGACCGCAGCACAAGCTTTGCGCGAAGCGCAGCTCGCGATGATCCGCTCAAATGATCCACGCTTCAACCACCCTTTCGCCTGGGCGCCGTACGTGATCTTCGGCGACGGTGATCTGGTTACTAAGGACCTTCGGTCAGATACAGGCGCAGTTGCGCCGCGGGCGGGAAATCATCAGGTACGGCGTTCAGCGCTTCATAAGCCGCCAAATACCACTCTGGGCCTTGTTTCGCGAGCCACGCGGCGTACGCTACGACGGCGATCTGTGGCGGGAGCGTTTGCAGGGCGGTAGCATCCGCGGCGCTCTGATGCGGAAGGCTACGCGCTGCGATCACATCGAAGTTTTCCACATCCGGGCGCGGTGATTGACCGCGCACACTGAGTTCGTATCGTCCTTCCGGAAGCTGGACGTTAAAACGCGCTTCGTTTGACAGCGCCTCGCGCTGCGCGACGATTTCCGAGCCACGTTTAACCGTAACGTAAAACGGCGGTGTGCCTCCAAGCCATGCGAACCGCAGCTCGGCCGTGGTGCCCGTTCGGGCGCGTTTAGGCGAGCGCAGCATCGCAATCAGCAGCGGATGCTCTAAGCCTCGATAGAAAGAAACCTGTGAGTGCGCATCGCTGTTCGCGTCGCGCAGGACGGTGCGCACCGAGTCTAGCATCTTTTTCTGGTTCGAAGAAATCGCCACTGGCGGCTGCTGCTCCAATGCCGCTGTACAGCTTCCACCGATTCGGCCGACGCAGAACGGCGAGTTGTGGACGTCGATCACATGCGGCGCGCCATCGACCCACAGATCTATCGTGGGACTGTTTTCGCCGGCTGCCGACTGGACGATGCTCACGCGATCTCCGGCCTGTAAAGGGAGGAGCGGTGCAGGTTCCATACACCTGCCGGCGCGTTCGACGCAGTACGTTTTAGGCAGACCACTGTAGTCGATGACGTACGGAAACGATGACGCATCAGAAACCGCCAGTAGGAGAAGGGCGGCAAAAAGAGATTTCATCGACTGAGGATTAGCTGTCTGGCGCTACACCTCATGCATGAATAGGCCCGGTCCTAGGTACGGCATCTCAGCCCTCGGTGGACGCGTTCGCGATGATTTGGGCATACCGCGCGCTTGCCTCGGTCGGCTCGCGTGCGAGCGCGGGATCGCGATCGAGGTCGATGTGATATAAACCGAAGTCGCTGTTCTCGTCGAACGGAAGGCCCCATTCGCGGTTGGAGGTGATGCTCCAGCAGAGATATGCTTCGATCGGAACGCCGCGATGTAAGGCTCGTTCCACTTCGCGGATGTGCGCATCCAAATAGTTTGCGCGCGAGAAACCATCTGCGCTGGTCACGCAGCCGTTCTCGATGACGATGACTGGCTTCTCGGGGAATTGCCTTTGCGCTTCCCGCAGGATTTCATCGAGGACGTTGGGCCACACGGGCGCAGTTGCATAGCGGCATTCGGACGCTGCCGCCAGGCGATGTAGCTCGCCGGGCCAAAATGACGGGATTCCCCAATAATAATCCAGGCCGACATAATCTAATGCGCCGATGCATTGGGCCGGGCAAAGAAAACGCGGCAGTTTTCCTGACATGCCGAGATTCCACCAATTCGTACCAAGAAGTGTGCCGAACAATCCGAACGATTTGCGAAAGCCGTCGAAGAGCTGCAGCAGCGAACGTGTGGCGCCCAAGCGGCGTTTGCCGCTGACGGGCACGAATCGAACCTTCGCATCATCCGAGTGGAAAATCTGCTTGGCAATGAACCGCGCGAGGTCCGGCTCTAGCCCGCAGTACTCTCCCGCAGCGTCGGCCGTGCACAAACCGTCGACGCCTGGATGGACGCCGACGCGCAAAAGGCCGCGCTTGCGTATGGCCTGCAGCGACTTGTCGAGATCGGGGAACCCATCGGCGGCGCCGAACGCGTCGTCTTGGGCTGCAGGCTTGCCGATGTACGCGATCGTCTTGCGATTGTGCGTGCGCGGAAGGCTTGGATCTCGCTTCTTGAAGTCGCGAAGCGCGCGATCGACGGCATTGAGCAAGGTCCGGCTTCCGAGCGCCATCGCCACGGCGAACGGTTGATCGTGGCAGGGGAGCGGCGTCAGCGCGAAAGCCGCCGAAACATGCTGCCGCAATAGCACGTCGTCTTCAAACACGAGATCGACTTTACCGTCGTGCAGCGCATCGATAGCTTCGCCCCCGTTAAGGCAATACGTGACGGATGCCGCGGGAAAGAGTCCGCCGGCTCGATCGGCTGCCGGCGTATCCGCTGTCACGGCGACGCGCACTTTCCAGGTTTCCAAGTCTTGCGGTACTGCCAGCGACACCGGACGCAAAGCGGCAAGATGCGCGATGAAGTATGGTTCCGAGAAGAGCACGTGATCCATGCGCGACTGTGTCATGGTCACTTGCGCGATCGTGATATCCACGGCGCCGCTATCCAAAACCGAATGCTGCGAAAGCCGTCCCGCCTGACGCCGGGCCTGTTCGGGCGATTTGAGGTGCGTTGCATTGCGGTCGACTATGCGCTGCAACCAGCGTGGGAGCCCAAGGACCAGCGGATTCGCGCCAACCTTTGCTCCTGGGCGGTGGTTGCGGATCGCTGCTCGCGCTTCGGCGTGCGCGCGAAATAGGTTCGGAATGAGCGTGAGCACCGCGTCCATCTGTTGCTCCGACGTGGCAAATGGTTCCAGGCCCGGCGGCACGGGGTAATCGCGCATCCAGAAACCCTTGATGTAGCCGTAGACCAGTTGATTCGGCTCGTTTAACGTGACGTAATAATCGATGAGATCGCCCAAACGCTGTGCAACCTCGGACGCGTACGCGGCCATGCGCGCAGGGAATGCGGCGTCCAGCATTCCGGCGCCATTACCGGCAGCCTGTACGTGCAGCGGCCATGTGTTGTGATGAAGGGTGACCACGGTTGCCATTTGCGCGTCGCGCATATAGGTCAGCACGTCACGATAGTGCGCGAACGCCTCGTCGTTCCACGCACCGGGCTCTGGTTCCAAACGCGCCCGCGAGAGTGAGAGACGAAAGGCGCGGCATCCCAAATTTTTAGCGAGGTCGACATCTTCGCGGTAGCGATTCCAAAAGTCCGTCGCGCGGCCTCGCGGCGTCAGGCCACGCACGCGCTCCCAGACGTCGCGGACGTCGTCTTGACCGGTGTACGCTTCGCACTGGTGATCGGCTGTGGCGACGCCAAACCGCAAGCCCTGCTGCATTGCGTCGATCTTCGACCCAGTGCGGGGCGGGACCACTATGCGAAAGACCGAACGCCTCGCCGCAATGAGATTCAGCAGCAAGACGTGTGTCGTGACCGGGGGCGGCTCCGGAATTGGCCGGGCGACATGCTTGCGCATGGGGGCCGAGGGCGGCAACGTCGTCGTCGCCGACCTTCATCAAGACGCAGCGCAGGCGACGGCAGATCAGATCGTGTCGGCAGGCGGCCGGGCCATCGCGGCGGAGCTGGACGTCGGCGACTCAGCACAAGTGCAGGCAACAATTGCAACAGCGATTGCAACATACGGTTCCCTGAACGTTATCGTAAACGACGCCGCCATGATGACGTTTCAGCCGATCGTCGACGTGACGGAAGCGGACTTCTTCGCGGTCATGAAGACGAACATGGGATCTGTGTTTTATTTCTCGAAATACGGCGCACCGCACATGCCGCCCGGCTCCGCGATCGTGAACGTCAGCTCGGTGCACGCACACGAAACAACCGCGAACGTGGTTCCGTATGCCGCCTCGAAAGGCGCGATCGAGGCTTTCACGCGGGGTTTTAGCATAGAGATGGAAGCGCGGAAGATTCGCGTGAACTGCGTAGCACCCGGGGCGGTAGACACACCGATGCTTTGGAATAATCCCAATGTGAAGAGCGGCGCGGAAAAAATCGAGGGCGCCGTCGGCAAGCCCGAAGAGTTAGCAGCAGCGATCTGTTTCATCGCGTCCGACGATGCAAGCTTCATCAACGGCACGACCTTGGTAGCGGACGGCGGCCGGTTGGATATTCTTTAGCCGGTAAAAAAAGAGAGCCGGAGCTGTTGCTCCGGCTCTCTTATAGAAGCGCTAGGCTACTGAGACTAGCACCACCAGAATGAGTACAGGTACGGGTAGGGATAGTAGTTGCTATAAACATCGGCCGTGCAGTCGTTATAATACATGGTGAAGCCTTTGCGCTTCGCTGTCGAGCCTTTGACTGCCACCATTTTGCCGCCGCGATTCTCCTTGACGCTGACGACTTTGTTGTTGTTCACGTCAATGACGAATTTGTGGTTCTTAATGGTGACCATATTGATCCCGTTATGAACGCCGACGCCGCCTTTAGGAATCTTCGTCGCGGCCTGTGCGCCGGCAACCGGCAGAAGTATCGAGATTGCGAGAAAAAAGGCAATTAATTTAGACATATACCCTCCCTTAAGAGTGTCCGGTTTGTCGAGATGTTGTAGCACTAGGGCGAGCCCCCAGGCATGCCTGGCGGCTGGTAACTTGGTACTTATGCTCGGAACAAACGTTTCATCTTTTACGGCCCTAGCGGCGTCCCCCGGCGGCCTGACCAGCGTACTGGACGGTAAGAGCAGAAGGGTAGAGGCCAGGGCGCAGAACACGGCCGTACCGATTCATGCCGCCCACAAAGGGGACTATGCAATGCCGTTTTTTCTCATTTGGCGAGGCTGGGGGCTGCTGGCGCTGCTCGTGCCTGCGGTCGTGTGCGGCCTCTCAGTACTCATCGTCAGCGCCGTAGCGGTTGCGGCAAAGATGAATCAAGGCGGCCAGAACATGGCCCTCGGCATTACAATGCTCGTGACGGGTCTCATCTCCGCGTATCTGGTTTGGGTCTGGGGGCGCCGCTTAAATTCCGAGCCCGGGCGCACGCTTATTGACCCCGCCGACGGATCCTCGGTTGTGATACGGCGCTCTCATTCGCTGTTTTGGATCCCGATGCAATGGTGGGCTCCGATCATCGCCTTATTCTGTCTGATGATTGGAGCCGCGCTCGCTATCCCCACTCCGACGAACTAGGCGATCATGCTGATCCCGGTTGAGAGGGCAGGGCGAGCGACCGGCATACCGTATTCCTAAGGCTTGGCGGCACCACACGACGTCTTCATTTGTTATTCCAGTGAAGACCTGACGATCGCCGAGGCAGCCTGCGACCGGTTAGAGGCCGCGGGCATCGAGTGCTGGATGGCTCCTCGGGATCCGATAGCAGGTGTTCCTTACGGACGCCAAATCGTCGAGGCCATCGCAGCCACGCAGATCCTACTGCTCATCTTTTCGTCGAAGGCCAATGCGTCGCCACACGTTCTGAGCGAACTCGAGCTGGCCTACAAGCGCGGCAAGACCATCGTCCCGTTTCGAATCGAATCCGTCTTGCCCGATAAGGATCTGGAATACTATATTCAGCGCGTGCACTGGCTCGATGCGCTCACGCCACCGCTTGAGAGTCGACTGGATGAGCTCGTCGAGCTGACGACGCGCACTCTTTCCACTTCCAGAATCGCGGAGCCGCCCGAGGAGCAGATCGATACAATCGTCGGTACGGCAGGAACTTCGAGCGCTATTTCCACCGAGCCGGTGAAGCCGGGTGACGCAATAACGTGGCGGTCCATTCTTCTTTGGTACGGCGGGGCCATCGCTCTCGCCGTGGCCGGCAGTTACCTCGCGTACGGACCGCTCACCTCGGACTCGTGGCGTCATTGGGCCGAGTCGACGCGGACAAACGTTGTCTTTCTCGACACCTCGCGTGTTGTGATCGCGGCGCTCCTCGCGCTCTTCGCGCTCCACAACCTAGACGTTATTCCGTCGCTGGCAAGCCGGCGCCGCCGGATCAACAGTCGGCTCTTAGAACGACACGAATGGATCGTCGTCGGCGCCTTCGCCGCACTTTTCGTCCTGTGCGCGTACTATGTGCTCCCCGAGAATTTTAAACATCTCTACGCCCTGCAAATCGCAAGCCGGCTGGTGACCCCGTCGGTACCCGATCCACTTTCGTTCGGACAAATATTTGGGCCGTACTTTCCCTATTCGCTCTACGTGGCAGGTTTGTGGCTCGGCATTGTTTTCCCGGTTCTTTTCTTCCTGATACGCAGCGTTCGCTGCGATCTCGAGGCCTGGAAGAGACTGCAGGGAGCGCTCGATGTGACCGTGCCAGACGAGAAAATAACGCGAAGTGCCGTCGCTAGTTTGGTCATCGCTAGCAATGACGTTTTGTTTTTGCTCAAGGAGAGTGCAGGCCGCTATCTACCGATATTTTTGGTCGTTATCACGATGGTCTTAGTGGAAGAGCTGAGCCCGCTGAAGCGCTCGGTGCTCGAGCAGTCGGCTGATATCGGCAAACTGCTGCTGTGGCTCCTGTGGATACCCACGCTTATCGCATCGATCGCGCTTTTTACGATTCTCTATGACGGCGAAGTCAAGCACGCTAAGAACGCACTTAGCCTGCTCATCGAACGACTGAAAAACTTCCCCTCGCGTACGAAGGAGCTGCAGGACGCAACCAAAGCACTGCGTGACATCGGAGAACGCGAAACCAGCCTTAAGGCGCTTTTCGATATCCTAAAAACAGGCTCTGTCGGTGTTTACGCGCTGGTGGTCACACTCTCGGCCCTAACCGTCGCGGTGCTGCGATTTCATGAAAACTGGGCACGCGCGTTTGTGCCGCAATCGTTTATCGACTGGCTGGCGAACGCAGCCGGCCTGGGCAAGCATTAAGAGAGAACCTTAGCGCGGAGGACCGAGCACGGCGTTGACCTGACGAATAATATCGTCGATCGCCGTACCGATCGCGGCGCCGTCGCCGTTGTCCCGGTTCATCGCGTCGCGCAGCTCATTACCCCATGTCGACAGCGCGGGCTTGCCGCGCTCGCCCAGATTGAACAGGCCAGTCGCGGTCCGAATCTTACGGCAAGCATTGGCTTTGGACCATTCGGCACTCACGCGTAGTCCGAGCGATGTAAGATCAGCAGCGCGCTTCGCGCGCGTTGCGGGGTCGCGGATCTTCGCCACGATGCCAGCGCTTTGGGCATTCCAGCCGCTCCTGCCATTATAAAACCGCTGGACCCAGTACCAATAATCGTCCCAACTCTGGCCGTGCTGTTTGATACACGCATCAGCGGCCCAGACGCTGCGAAACCGGTCAACGCTTACAAAAGGCTGCTGCGAAGCCGGCGCCGGCGAGGCCACCGCGAGAAGGAGCGAAAACGCGAAAAGCAGGTTCATTTCCAAATAATTGTTCGGCGACTGTGGCAGGAAATGCTTTCATTCGAGGCCGGCCACTGTGCTTATTCCGCTCGATCGGAATCGCGTTCGTGCCCCGGTTGCTGGGAACTAGCGAGAACCGTACGCGTGAGGCGTTAAGTGCTGAGTTCGATGTGGGAAAACAGCTCGGGGCGCGTCTTGTATAACTCCGCGGCGCAGCGTAGTGTATTTACACGATCGTTATGCCATTCGTGTTCGAGCTTCGGTACCGACTCTGTGTAGGGAAATTCGATGAGATGCTGCCGTTTTACGAGCACCGCTCGAACTTTTTGCTGCCGCATTTCGCTTACGGGCTCGCAGGTGAGAAAGAGTGCATAGATGTTCGTGTTGACGGGGTGGCCCGAATCGGCCCGGACGCACCCTGAGCAAAAATGCTCGGCCGTAGCATTAATAACGCAGTTGAATACAAAACTTGCGTCCCGCTCCGAAAGTGCTAAAATTGGGTTCTCAGGTGTTGCGCGCCGTGCTGCAGCAGTAATCTTACTTTTTACTACTTGGTTGAGCACAACATCCGCTAGTGGACGTTCGACAATCGTTCGGATCTTGAGCTCGCCATCCCCAAGCATATTGAGGCTCACATGCAGCCTGTCTAGGAAATCTCTCTTTTCGAATTTTCTCTTTGCCTGGTAACGCCCCCACGAGCGTCCGGCGAGCGCGGCAACCAGGCCCCACCCCGCGCCGAGAACTGCGCCCGCCGCGGGGTGGTGGATCATTGCGTTAAAAAGTGGAGCGAAATGCATTCGATGAAAGGCCCGCTAGCGAAGCCCCAGCGACCCGCAAAGCTTTGTGCGCGGCGCGATCGATACCCCGGCCGGAACGTCATTGGTCGTAGCGCAGACCGCCTGAAGTCCATCGACGACGTCAACGCCCAAGTGTTGGGCGATCGCACGTAGGCGGTCCGGGTCGCTGTAACCCGGGATATCGCGCGAAGAGGTAGCGGCCAAGATCGTCGCCAAGACAGCGGCGTTATTATTCTTCGTTATTGTTGAAGCATAACCGGCGATAGTGAGCAGCGGAATGCTGATCTGCGTGCGCTTCACAACCCACGGCGTATGTTGGGCGTTCGGCAATGGTCCAATCATGCCAACCAGAGTGGGCGCGACGTGGTTGTCTGCGGTACGGTTGCATGAGATCACCGAGGCGCTCACGTCTAGTGTTGTGGTCTCTGACTGCCAAAGCAAGAAGAAGTGTGTCGCATATCCATGGTAGTAGATGATGACAATCCCGCCCAGCGCATTTGGGTCGTGCGCACAACGCGCCGCGATTTCGTCTGCTGTACTCCAGGAAGGTTCTGGAATAATCCAAGGCGCGTTGGGGCCAAGCACATCGAGCGATTGCTTCTCAATCTCCTGCGCTACGCCCATCGTTACCACTGTCGACTTATCGCCGTTGGAGACGACGAAGAACTCGGGTTTCAGTGAACCCAGATACAGCTGGTCGTCGGCACGGGCCGGGGTCATCGTTGCCAGCACGCTCGCGACGAGCAGAAAACGCAGAAGCATACGTGCCTCCTTTGGTGGGGCCGACTTCCTGACCTGGTGTAACAAAAGCACACTCCTGGGGTATGGCGAACCATCCTCTCCATGTAAGGAGGTTTTTAATGTTTCGTCTCCTCGCAATCTTATCGATCGCGGTACTCTCGGGAAACCTTGTTGCGCAGGCCGCAACTATCGTCCCAAGTTCGGCAAAATCGCGTGCAGTCAAAGTGAGCCTGCATCAAGGCACGCAGAACGTCAGGATCAACGGCGTCGCCTATACCATTACGGTTAAAGGTAATCGCGTCGTTCGAGTCGCGCGCTCCTCGCGCGCTCATGGCTTTGCGTCAACCACGCTAGACGTAAGCAATACACGCGAATCCCACAAGTGCTATAACTGTTGGTACGACGAGCACGGCAACTGGGTCTGCATGTATCAGTCGTGCTGAGCGGCCGGCGAGCCGTCCCTTAAGCGATCAGTTCGCGTTCAACCAGAATCGTGCGTGGATCGATCAGGTGCTTGTTGAGCCCGAGCTTTTCGGCGGGCACGCCCAGTGCGAGCGCGACCAGCTGCGGAAGATGGAAGGTCGGTAAATCGGTGCGGCCCCAGCGTGCGGCGGCGTCTTGCTGGTAAGCGTCGAGCGCCAAGTGAC
The DNA here is from genome assembly GCA_013036105.1 of Vulcanimicrobiota bacterium. GTDB lineage: Bacteria > Vulcanimicrobiota > Vulcanimicrobiia > Vulcanimicrobiales > Vulcanimicrobiaceae > Rubrimentiphilum. The sequence continues at coordinate 10,816 of JAAXCX010000016.1, read as the reverse complement.
AGAGCGGACACGGCGTAATCACGGCTTCGGCGCCGCGATCTTTCGCGATTCGCATGTTCTGACCGACCATTGACGTAGCGACGCCGTCTTTTTCAAGCTGGATGTGGAAACCGCAGCAGCGTGTCTTGCCGGCGTAATCGACCGGCTCGCCGCCGATGGCGGTGATGACGTCTTCTAGTGAATGAGGATTACGCGCGGACTCCCAGCCGTTGACTTTCTCCGGGCGGATAATGTGACAGCCGTAGAACGGCGCGACGCGTAAGCCGTTGAGCGGACGCACGACCATGCTGCTGAGCTTGTCCAAGCCGATGTCGTCGATAAGCAGCCATAACAGATGGCGTACCATGACGCTGCCCTCGTACTTCGCCCCGAATTTCCCGAGGATTGAATTCGCCTGATTCATGCGCTCGTCGCTCTCGAGCAGCTCTTTGTTGGCGGCGCGCATGTGGCCGGTGCAGGTTGAGCAGATCGTGATGACGTCGTCGAGGCCGAGCGCCTCCGCTTGCGCGTACGTGCGCGCATTGAGGACGCGCGCGATATCGCGGTTGGTGTCGTTGACGACCGACGCGCCGCAACACGAAGCCGCCGTGAGTTCGATCAATTCGATGCCGAGCTTGTCCGCAAGCAGCATCGTCGAGTTAAAGAGCTCTTTGCACGACTCTTTGGCGACGCACCCGGGGAAGAAGCCGTACCGTCGCATCTCCGAACTCTTGGAATGGCGGTGAGAGTCGGTGGCTTGCTCTTCGGGCAGAAGCGTGCTGCTCATGTCGGAACCTCCAGCGATTCGAAAATCGTGCGAACTTCGTCGGCCTTGGGGATTGGCTTGAGGAACGGCGGCGGCATTTTTCCCTTGATCGCCATGCGCAGGCCCTGCGGCCCGATCTTTAACAACCCGCGGAAATTGAAGCGGCCCACAGTGCCTAGAATAACTTCGGTCTCGGCGAGCATCCCGGTGTTTTTGATCGTTTTGTTCACGACCAGGGCGTGGCGGGGTCCGGGGTGGTTCATCATCACGCCTTCTTGTATAGTGGCGCGTTTGACGTCGACAATGCGATCGTGAGGATCGACGTGCTTGGGGCAGTACGAACATGCGTAGCAGTGCGCGCACAGCCACAGGTAATCTTCATTGATCTGCGCGAGGCGCTCTTTTTTCTTGCCGTCGCGCACGTCTTCGATGAAACGGTACGCATACGCAATAGCCGCGGGGCCCGCGAATGACGGATCGACGCTGACGACCGGGCAGAGCGCGTAGCAGGTCGCGCACATGACGCAGTTTGCCGCGTCGACGAGTTTCTTCATGTCGGCTGGACTCACGCGCCGCTCGGTCTCGTGGTCTTCGTCGCGGTCGGCCGGCTGCAGGTAAGGTTTGAGCCGCGTGTATTTGTCCCAGAACGGATCCATGTGCACGACGAGATCTTTCATCGGTTGAAAGTTCGGCATCGGATCGATCTGGATGACGCCTTGGTCGTTCATCACGCTCTTGCAGGGCGTCTTGCATGCAAGCCCGGTCACGCCGTTGATGTTCATCGAGCACGAGCCGCAGATCGCCGAACGGCAGGAACGGCGGAAACTGATGGAACCGTCGACTTCGGCTTTAGCGGTTTCGAGTGCATCGAGCACCGTGGTCGTGACGGGCACATCGACTTCCACCGTGTCGCGGTGCGGAACGGCGTCGACGGCTTCGTCGTAGCGGAAGATGTCGAGTTTTATTTGGGCCATCAGTATGACCTCACAGTCGGCGCCCATTTCGTGATGGTCACTTTGCGGGAGTAATCGAGGCGCGGATTCTGTCCGTCTTGCCGCCACGCCAGCGTATGGACCATCCACTTCTCATCGTCTCGCTCGGGGTAGTCGGTGCGCGCTTGCGCACCGCGCGACTCTTTACGCGCGAGCGCCCCGTTCGCAACGCACATGGCGGCGTCGATTAAGAAGTCGACTTCCATCGCGTGGACGAGGTCGGTATTGAACGTTTTGGATTTATCCATCACGTAGACGTCGCGGTCGAACGCTTTGCGAATCTCCAGCAAGTCGTCGACCGCTTTGGTTAACTCTTTCTCATTGCGGAAGATGAAGACGTTTTCGCTCATCGTCTTGTTCATCTGCGAGCGTAATTGTGGAGCGCGAATGCCTTCGTTCTTGGAGAGCCAGCCGTCAATGCGTTCCTGTTCGGCTTTGAGCGTGCGCTCCGATGGGCGGACGTCGCCACTTTCCTTTATATACTCACAAGCGTGCTTGGCCGCACGCGCGCCGAAGACGATCGTCTCGAGCAGTGAGTTCCCGCCCAGGCGGTTGGCGCCGTGCACGGAGACGCAGGCCGCTTCGCCGGCGGCGTAGATCCCGGGAATGCGCGTGGCTCCGAATTTGTCTGTCTCGATGCCGCCCATCGTGTAGTGCATACCCGGCAGAATAGGAATAGGCGTGTCGATGGCGTCCTTGCCCGTCGCATCGAGCGCGAGTTCGCGAATCTGGGGCAGGCGCTCGAGGATCTTCTCGCGGCCCAGGTGGCGCAAGTCGAGCAGCACGCAGCCGTCGACGCCGCGGCCTTGCATGATCTCGGTCCAGCCCGCACGCGAAACGACATCGCGCGAAGCGAGTTCGCCTTTTTCGGGCGCATATTTGAACATGAACCGTTCGCCCAGCGAGTTGAGGAGGTGTGCGCCTTCGCCGCGCGCCGCTTCCGAAAGCAGCACGCCGTTCTCTTTGAGCGAGGTCGGGTGAAACTGAACGAACTCCATGTCCATGATCGGCACGCCGCCGCGGAACGCAATGCCCAGACCATCGGCCGTGGAGGCGTAGCCGTTGGTCGTCTTGGCGTACATGCGCCCGCAACCGCCGGTGGCAAAAATAGTAGCCTTAGCTGTGATTAGCTCGAGCTGGCCGTTGCGCATGTTGTAGGCGACGACGCCGGCGCCGACGCTGTCCTCAGTACAGAGCGCCGTGCAGAAATACTCTTCGTAGACTTTGACGTTGAAGCGCTCGAGCTGCTCCCAAAGTGTGTGCAGAATGACCAGCCCGGTGACGTCGGCGCTGTAACAGGTGCGGGGCGACCCGGCGCCGCCAAAGGGGCGCTGCGCAAGCCTGCCGTCAGGCAGGCGCGAGAAGATGCAGCCGCGGTGTTCGAGCCAGATGATCTGGCGGGGGGCGTCGTCGCACATGGCCTCGATCGCATCCTGGTCACCCAGGTAATCCGAGCCCTTGGCGGTGTCGAAGGCGTGGTTGGCGGGCGTGTCCTCGGCTGTATTGCCTAAAGCGGCGTTAATGCCGCCCTGGGCCGCGCCCGAATGGCTCCGGACTGGGTGCATCTTGCTGACGATGGCGACGTCCGCTCCGCGCTCGGCCGCTTCCACGGCGGCGCGCATGCCGGCCAAACCGCCACCGATGACCACGACGTCGTGCTTGATCACGTGACCTTCTTTATACTACTCCGGCGGCCGGGCCCCCATGACCTTAGTATGGGCAAGGCGGGTAGGCTACACGGTTTTCCGCTAGGCGCGACGAACTGCGCGAGGCAGTGAGTCAATTCGTCCACCTGCACGTCCACAGCGAATACTCTTTGTTGGACGGAGCGTGCCGCATCTCCGAACTGTGCCGGCACGCCGCTGAAAACGGAAGCCCCGCTATCGCGTTGACCGACCACGGCGTCATGTATGGCGCGATGGAGTTCTATTACGCCGCGCGCGAGCACGGCCTCACGCCGATTTTAGGTTGCGAAGCGTATCTGGCGCCGCGCGGACGGCTCGATCGGACCGCGCGCGAAGAAGCGCACATCACGCTGCTTGCCGCCGATTTCATCGGGTACCGCAATTTGAGCGCGCTGGTCTCCAAGGGCTTTCTGGAAGGCTATTATTACAAACCGCGCATCGATATGGAGCTGCTGGCCAAGCATAACGAAGGCTTGATCGCACTTTCCGGCTGTCTCTCGGGAATGGTAGCTGCGCCTCTGCTTCGTAACGACTACGAAACCGCCAAAAATAATGCGAAGGCGTACTCGGATATCTTCGGCGATCGTTTTTACCTAGAGATGATGCGGCACGGCATGCCCGAGGAAGAGTCGATCAACCCGGGCATCGTCAAAATCTCCAAGGAGCTGAGTCTGCCAATCGTGGCAACCAACGATTCGCACTATCTCGAACGCAAAGATGCCGCCGCCCACGATGTGCTCCTCTGCATCGGCACCGGAAAGACTGTCGCCGATACGAACCGGATGCGCTTTTACTCCGACGAGTTTTACGTCAAGTCCAACGACGAGATGCGGGCGGCCTGGGCCGATTTGCCCGAAGCTTGCGATGCAACGGAAGAGATCGCCAAGCGCGTCGACATCCGGATTCCGGAGCGCGTCTTCAACGTGCCGGAGTTTCCAGTGCCTCAAGAGGACTTATTCCACGAAAAAACCGCGGAAGAGTACCTGCTCGAGCTCTGCGAGGTGGGCTTGATCGAGCGCTACGGCGCGGAGCGCGCGGGCGGCGATGCAGCCCTTCGCGAGCGACTGGATTATGAGCTTTCCATCATCAATAAGATGGGCTACGCGTCATACTTTTTGATCGTTTGGGATTTTATCAAGTACGCGCGCGATAACGACATTCCGGTCGGGCCGGGGCGCGGTTCGGCAGTAGGCTCGGTCGTTTCGTACTGCCTGCGCATCACCGATCTCGATCCCCTGAAGTTCAATCTGCTCTTCGAGCGCTTCCTCAATCCTGACCGCATATCGATGCCCGACATCGACACCGATTTTTGTGTTGAGCGGCGCGACGAAGTAATCGCCTACGTCTCAAAAAAATACGGTGAGGATCGCGTCGCGCAGATCGTGACCTTCGGAACGATGGCGGCACGCGCGGCGGTTCGCGACGCGGGTCGTGCGCTGGGCGTGCCATTACCGGATGTCGACCGCGTTGCGAAAATGATTCCGTCCGGCCCTACGGGACTGACGATCGGACAGGCGCTGGAGCAAATTCCCGAATTGAAAACGCTCTATCGCGGATCGCCGGAGATGCGCAAATGGCTCGACACGGCCAAGTCCATCGAAGGTTTGGCGCGAAATGCCGGGACGCACGCCGCCGGCGTCGTGATCTCTGCGGGACCACTGATCGATTATGCGCCGCTCGCGAAGGGCGACGCGGGAATCAACACGCAGTACGACATGAACTGGGTAGAGCGTATCGGTCTACTCAAGATGGACTTTCTCGGTTTGCGTAACTTGACCGTGATGAAAAACGCGGCTGATGAGATAAAGCGCACGTCGGATGCTCACTTCGATCTTGCAGCTATCCCCGACGACGACAAGCGCACATACGACATGCTCAGCCGCGGTGAAACGGTCGGTGTCTTTCAGTTGGAATCGGAAGGGATGGTCCGTATTTGCACGGATCTGCAGCCGAACGAATTAAATGACATTATCGTGCTCGTCGCTTTGTACCGGCCCGGTCCGATGGAATGGATTCCACAATACATTAATGCCAAGCATGGCCGCAGCAAAGCCAAGTACCTGCACCCCAAACTTGAAGCGATTACCTCCGAAACGTACGGAACTATTGCGTATCAGGAGCAGGTAATGCGCACGGCGCGCGACATTGCCGGCTTCTCGATGGGCGAAGTGGACGAGTTGCGCAAGGTCATGAGCAAGAAGCAGAAAGAGAAGATCCCGGTCTACCGCAAGAAATTCATTGAAGGTGCGAAGCAGCACTCGGACATCCCCGAGAAGCTGGCGGCTGAAATCTTTGCCTACATCGAACCCTTCGCCGGCTATGGTTTTCCCAAGGCGCATGCGGCAGCATACGCGTGGATCGCGTATCAGACAGCATTTCTCAAGGCCAACCATCCGCTGGCGTACTTCAGCGCGCTGATGACCTCGGTGCGCGATCGCACCGACAAGCTGGTCGAATACATCGAGGAAGCCAAACATATCGGCATCGCCGTGCTGCCGCCGGACGTCAACGCTTCGTTGATCGACTTCGGAGTGGTCAACGGCGAGGTCCGGTTCGGACTCTCTGCCATCAAAGGCGTGGGCGAAGGCGCCGTGCGCGTTATCCTCGAGGTGCGCGACAAGAACGGACCGTTCGTTGACCTCTTCGACTTTGCGCGCCGCGTAGACGGCAAGCAAGTAAACCGCCGGGTCTTCGAGTCGCTCATAAAATGCGGCGCGCTGGATTGTCTGCCGGGGAATCGCGCGCAAAAGTTGGGCGCGCTCGACGTTGCGTTGCGAATTGCCGCTGCCGAAACGCGCGATGCCGAGCTCGGACAAGCCTCGCTCTTCGGCGAAAGCGATCCGGCGTCGGTCGAAGGACTCGCGCCCTCGCTTCCGTCAGTCGCCCCGCCCTCGACGCTGCAGATGCTGCAGTGGGAAAAGGAAACGCTCGGCATTTTCGTTTCGGGACATCCGCTGGCCGATATAGCGGAGGCGCTGGCTCGCACCGGGGCCGTGCCGGTCAAAGATCTGCGTCAGCGCGAGGACGACACGTTCGTCAGCGTTGCGGGCATGGTGACCGGCGTGCGGCGCACGCTCACCAAAGCGGGGCAGCAAATTCTGATTGCGACGATCGAAGATATGACCGGCAGTGTAGAGGCCGTCGTCTTTTCAAAAATTTATCCGCAGGTCCAAAGCTTTTTTGAGGCCGACAAGATTCTTGTCGTTAAGGGTCGCCTCCGCACGCGTGAGCGAGTCGGCGGGCCCGTCGGCCAGGAAGGGCCGATGGAGACGACGATTGCGGTGAGCGACGTCTCCGCGTTCGAACGCCCCGCGATCGCAGCGCGCGCGCCCGGCTGGCACGTGAACGTGACGCAACGCGATCAAGTGGACCGGCTGGTCGCGATTATGGATGAATGGCCCGGAACGGTGCCGCTCGTGTTGCGCGTAGGCGATCGCGACCAGAAGCTCTCTCGCGGCATTGCCTCGGATTATCGCGTGAGGCTTGAACTCGAACGCATCGTCGGGGCCGGGAACGTACAAGAAGGCCTGCCGACCTGACGCGCCCGCAGTTGGTCGCGTTCGATCTCGACGGCACACTCATCGGCGAGGACCTGCAGATCCGGCCGCGCGTTGTGAAAGCGATCGCGGCTATGCGCGAACGTGGCGCGCAGGGCTGCATCGTAACCGGGCGGATGTTTCGCGCGGCACTTCCCTTCGCGCGCTCGCTGGGTTTTGAGGCACCGATCATCTGCTATCAAGGCGCTGCAGTCGTCGATCCGGGAAAAGACGAAGTGCTGCTCGATACGCCCTTGCCGAACGCGGCGGCGCTTGAAGTAGCCGCCTACGCCAAGTCCCGCGGTCTGCACGTGCAGCTGTATAAAAACGACCGCTATTACTGCGAGGAGCGCAGCCGCTGTTCGGATTTCTACGCCCGTCTTGCGGATTCGGAGCCGATCGTCGTGCCCTCGCTGGCGGAAGAGTTCCGGTTCAGCGATGCGACCAAAGCGTGCATCATCGCAGAACCTCAAGTTGTCGATCGCGAAATCGAGGGTGTGCGGCAGGCAATGGGCGACCGCGCGTATGTGACCCGCAGCATTTCATGGTTCATCGAAGTCATGGATCCGAAGGTTGATAAGGGGAAGGCGTTGGAGCTCGTCGCACGGACCGTCGGCGTTCCGCTCGAGGCCACCATGGCAATCGGCGACTCTTGGAACGACATACCGCTGCTGCGCACCGCCGGCTTTGGGGTTGCGATGGGATCGTCGCCGCCCGAACTTCGCGCGGTGAGCGATGCGGTTGTTGCCGACGTCGCGAACGACGGCGTAGCCGAAGCGATCGAACGGTACGTGTTGGCATGAGTCGTCCGCGAAAGCCCGTCGCCCGGCGAAAGCGTTCGGCCGCCGCGCGTTTGCGTCCGTTCTGGATCGTCCTCGTCCTATTGGTCGCCGGCGGCTTCTTAGGCGTCTACTATGCCATGACGTGGCCGGGTTTTCGCGCTCACCAGATCGCCGTCATCGGCAACCGGCGCGTCAACGCCAAAGAGATCCTCCATCACGCCGCGATTAACCGCCGCATAAACGTTTGGCTGCAGAACATGCGCGCCGCGGCCGATCGGGTTGGCGCGATTCCGGATATTGGCCAGGTTACGATCCGGCGGTCCTTTCCCGCGTCGGTGTCGATCGTCGTGCGGGAACGCCATCCGTTTGCGGTGATTCGAACCGCCTCCGTAAGACTTGTAATCGATCGCGATCTGCGCGTCCTGGACGCGCAAGCCGGGCCGGCCTTCCCGCAATTTATCGTGAATATCAAACCGCTCGCGCCCGGGAAAGATGTGAAAGACGAACGTGTAGTCCGGCTACGTGACGATTACGATCAACTCGAGGCGGCTCATGTCATCGTGGTCTCTTTGCGCTACGACCGCTTCGGCGATCTGGTGGCGGTGACGCCGCGCGGCGTTCAGATATTGCTTGGTGACGATGAGGACCTCACGCGTAAAGTGGCCTTGATCGGCCCGATATTATCGCAAACGGCCGGCAAGAGGATTGCGGCCATCGATCTGCGCGCGCCGGCTACGCCGGTTGTACGTTACAAATAACCCAGCGGAAGACGTTCATCTGCCTGACGCGGCCGTCCGGTAGCGTCGATGGCCGGAAAACATCCTCAACCGTTTTGCGCACGGCCGCTTCGCCGGCTGCGCCGATCGCACGAACCATAGGCCCTCCGGCCGCCATGGCACGCCAGCACGTTTCCAAATCCGGATACTCAAACGGCGCTTCGGTCTCTCCCCATGAGAACGGTTGAAAGCCGGCTTCGACCAGTCGCGTTTCAAGCACGCCGTCGCCCGTAAGCGCAAGTGGCGCGGGCGAGCCGGCCGGCGGGGGAGCTAATTCGCGTAATCGCTTAAAGAGTATTTCGGTTTCGCAGCGCGATGCATCACCCCATTGCCCGATGGCGAGCCTGCCGTCAGTTTGCAACGCGCGGCGCATCTCGCGCAACGCATTCATGGGGCTCGCCGCGTATTGTAAGGCATTGAAGGCGACGATGTCGTCGAATTCTCCATCTTCGAACGGAAGATCTTCGATGTCCCCGACGCGCACGTCGGCCTCCGTCGCACGTTGGCGCGCGATGGCGGCGAGTTCGGGGGCGGCGTCTATCCCCGAAACTTTTGCCCCGCTTTCTTGGAGCAGTGATAACGCCAGACCAGAACCGCAGCCCGCGTCGAGAACTTTGCGACCTTGCAGCGGCGTGAGTGCGGATATGACGCCGCGATAAAGCGGCAGGTGCATGCGCTCTTGCAGCGTCGACCAGTCATCGGCGCCTCTGCCCCAAAGTTTCCCCTGGAGAGCTGCGGAGCCCACGTAGCTCGACTTTACGGTGAGTCGGGAGCGTACACTGCAACCAGACCGTTGATCACCGAGAAGCGGATTGGTTCGTTGGTCTGGCATTTGCTGAAGTCGACGTTATCTTTGTTCGTTTTCAGCGTGGCTTGCGTGCCGTTGGAAAGTTTGACCACGATGTCTTTCGTGTCGAGCACTCTTTGCACGACCGCCGTGTAGGTGCCATCCGGTAGTTGCGCGGGGTTCGTTACGGCGGTGCGCGCTGTTTTTGAGGTTTGAGCGACCGCGGGCGCGGCCAGAGCCGCGACGAGAGCTAGCAGGCTGATTGTTCGCACGAGTACTCCATCCAAGCGCCGAGTGAACTTAGCATGGGATTTTACCAATATTTCCGGCTTTTCTCCACACCGCTGCACAGGTTGCTCGCAAGGAGGGCGCGGGCGCCGCTCAAACCTGTGGGCTCTAGTAGGTCAGGGCCCTTGCCAATAACCTCTACACGTTGTAGGGTTTAGGCAGCCGGGCCACAATATATTGGGCTTGAGGGGATCGCGGATGAGGCATGGCACCGTGGCGGGGCTAGACATAGGCACGACTAAGACGTGCGCTGTTGTCGCCTCCGACGGACCCCAGGGCTTGGAGATTATTGGCTACGGGGAAGCGCCTTCGCTGGGGATGCGTAAGGGCGTGGTGACGGACCTCGAGGAGACCATCAAATCGATCGAGGCGGCGACCGAAAAGGCCGAACGCATGGCCGGCGTCCACATCGGCGACGTCTATGTCGCCATCACCGGCGAACATATCCGCAGCACCAATAACCGGGCCGTCGTTGCCGTCCAGAACGAAGACCGCGAGGTCAGCAGCAGCGACGTGCATCGCGTGGTCGAGGCCAGCAAGATTATTAGCGTTCCGACCGACCGGCAGATCATCCATGCGCTGCCGCGCTATTTCACCGTCGACGGACAGGACGGCGTCGAGGATCCGGTCGGCATGGCCGGCGGCCGCCTTGAAGTCGACACGCACATCATCACCGGCGGCACGTCGTTCATCACCAACGTCCTGAAATGCGTGCATCGCGCGGGGCTCGAGGCATCGGGGCTCGTCTTCGAGCCGCTGGCCAGTTCGGCCGCGACGCTGCTGCCGGAAGAGAAACAGGTCGGCGTGGTCTTGCTGGACATCGGCGGCGGCACGACCGACATCGCCGTCTACAGCGGCGGAGGCGCGATCTTCACCGCAACGATTCCGGTTGGGGGGAATATCTTGACCAATGATATTTCGCTTGGCCTAAAAACGACGGCTGGTGAAGCGGAGCAGATCAAACGCGTCTACGGTTCGGGTCCGCCGGAATTGGAAGAGCAATTCTTCCCGGTCAAAACGCTCGACGGACGCAGCACGCGCGAGTCGGCCAGTTCGCAGCTGCGCCAGATCGTTGTGCCGCGCGTCATCGCGACCTTCCGCCTGTTCCAGAACAAGATCATCGAAAACGTGCCGCGCGAGTTGGGCTTGGGAGGGAACGTGCGCATCGGCGGCGGGGCGGAGCGTAAAGGGATCGAGCAGCTTGCAGATGAGGGCTTCGGGTTGC
>JAAXCX010000015.1 GCA_013036105.1 Vulcanimicrobiota bacterium | reverse complement strand
GGAATCGGCGGTTGCGATGTTTCGCCACGACGTTACGAGCGCGGAGCGGGCCAAGGCGGGCGCGGGATGGAAAGAGTGCAACCGTTGCGGCATACGGATCGTTCCAGATACCGGATCGTTTTGCGCCGCGTGCGTGAATGCACGCGGAGCCGAACGCTCGGCCGCAATAGCGCGGCTGCTTTTCGAAGTGCCGTTCTTGGGATACTCCGGCATTTCGGATCACGTCGAGCATTTATCGCGAGACGAATACGAACGGGTCCGCTCCAAACTGCTGGCAAGATGGTGGGACGCGCTCAAGCAATTGCAGCGTTCCGGCCGCAAACGCGTGAGCAGGCGCGAACGCGACATCGTCAGCTCGTACATCTTGCTCAAGACGCGGCTCGATCCGGAAAAGATCGCGCCGGCGGTCGTGCGCGATCTTCTCGGCGAGGAACTTTACAACATATTTTATGGCAGCGATGAGACCTAACGAATACGGCAGCGAACAGATCGAGGTCCTCAAGGGCCTCGAAGCGGTTCGCAAACGCCCCGGCATGTATATCGGCAACACCGCGGAGCGCGGTTTACATCAGCTCGTCTACGAAGCCGTCGACAACGCGGTGGACGAAGCGCTGGCGGGCTTTGCCAAAAACATCACCGTCACGCTCCACAAAGACGGCTCGTGTTCGGTCGAAGACGACGGGCGCGGGATTCCGATCGATATCCACGCCGACGAAAAGATGCCGGCCGTCGAAGTCGTGATGACGATGCTGCACGCCGGCGGCAAGTTCGGCAAGGGCGGCTACAAAGTCGCGGGCGGACTGCACGGCGTCGGCATATCGGTCGTCAACGCGCTTTCCGAAGAGATGACTACGCGCGTCAAGCGCGACGGCAAAACGTGGGAGATGCGCTTCAAGCGCGGCATCACCACGCAGAAGCTCAAGAAGATCGGTCCCGCCGAAGGCACCGGGACCTATCAGTGGTTTAAACCCGACCGCGAAATGTTCGAGGTCACCGAATTTCACTGGGACGTACTCGCTAAACGCTTGCGCGAGCTCGCCTTCTTGAATCGCGAAGTAGCGATTACGTTGCGCGACGAGCGGCCCGAAACGCCGCGCGAGCGCACGTTCAAGTTCGACGGCGGTATCGTGTCATTCGTGCAGTGGCTAAACGAAAAGAAAGATCCGCTGCATCCGATCATTTCGACGCATCACGAACGCGACGGCGTCGACGTCGAAGTCGCCATGCAGTGGACGGACACCTACACCGAACTGATCTATTCCTATGCGAATAACATCAATACGATCGAAGGCGGCATGCACCTCACGGGGTTCCGCACGGCGATCAGCAACGCGGTCAATAGCTACGCCAAAAAGCGCGGCGCGCTCAAGGAATCGGATAGTTCGCTCTCCACCGACGACGTGATGGAAGGCCTCACGGCAGTCGTGTCGGTGAAGCTGCAAGATCCGCAGTTCGAAGGCCAGACCAAAACCAAACTCGGCAACGCCAAAGTTCGCAACATCGTGTACGCGCTCGTCAACGAACGCTTAGATTTCTTCTTCGAAGAAAATCCGAAACTCGCGCGCATCATCTTGGACAAGTGCATGCAGGCGCAGCGCGCGCGCGAAGCCGCCAAAAAGGCGCGCGATCTTTCACGGCGCAAGAACGCGCTCGAGGGCTCGGGGCTTCCCGGCAAGTTGGTCGACTGCAAGAATACGAATCCCGCTGAAAGCGAATTGTTTTTGGTCGAAGGCGATTCGGCCGGCGGCACCGCCAAAGGCGGACGCGATCCGAACAGTCAGGCGATTCTTCCGCTGCGCGGAAAAATCCTCAACGTCGAAAAAGCGCGTCTCGACAAAGTGCTTTCCAACGAAGAGATCCGCACGATGATCACGGCGCTGGGCACCGGTTTCGGCGACGAATTCGATTTGGGCAAACTGCGTTATCACAAGATCATCATCATGACCGACGCCGACGTTGACGGATCGCACATCCGTACACTGCTGCTCACGTTTTTTTACCGCCAAATGAAAAGACTGGTCGAAGACGGTTACGTGTACATCGCGCAGCCGCCGCTCTTCGGATTGCGCAAAGGCAAGAAGCAGTGGTATGCGTACAGTGACGCCGACTTAAAATCGATCGTCGGCGAAGATGCAAAAGACTTCGTCATTCAACAGTACAAGGGCTTGGGCGAAATGGACGCCGAGCAGCTCGCAGTGACGACGATGGAAGTCGGCAACCGCCGTTTGAAGCAGATTACCGTCGAAGACGCGGTCGAAGCCGAGCAGATATTCACCGACTTGATGGGCGACAAAGTCGAGCCCCGTAAACTCTACATCTTCGAATTTGCAAAGAGCGCCAAGAACTTAGATTTGTAGGTCCCCCGTGACTGCGGGGCTTCCGGCGGCGTTAGGGGTATAACTGGCCGCGGAGGGACCTTTGCGCAAAGGGATCTGGACCGCAGCCGCAGCGCTGGTGCTCGCGGCAATTGCGGTGGTCGTCATTTTCCACAATACCGTGACGCGCGTCACGGTGAGCGCGCTTTCTGGCATTGCGACCGGCTATTCGATTCAGATGAAGGACCTTCGCTACGGCGGCGGTCATGCCGCATTCGTCGGCGTGCATATTTCGCGGCACGGACAGCCGGTGCTCGACGCCGATCGCATCGACGTATTTTACAGCTTGCGCGATCTGTTGCCCGGCAGCAAGCACCGTTTCGGCTTGCTCTCCGTAACGATCGACCGTCCGTACATCACGCTGATCCACAATCAGAACGGCACGTACAATATCGCGCTGCCTCCGAGCGCGGCGGCCGGACCCGCACACCGCCAGCATCCCAACGCTGTTCCCATGCAAATGACGCTGCGCATTCGCGACGGCCGCGCCTCGCTGATCGATCAATACCGCTATTATAAGGAAAGCCGGTTGCAGCGCGTCGATCACATCAATGTCGATCTGAGCCTGAACACGGTGAAGGTGACGCACTACGTCGCGACCGGCGATCTGGAAGATGCCGGCACGCAGCCGTTTCGCGCCGTCGGAACCATAGACTATGTCAAAGGGTACGCTCTGCACCACGTGCAGGTGCGCGCGATTCCCATCCAAACGATCGGCAACTATTTCATCGATTCTCCGGCCGCGCGTTTGTTGGGAGGTGTCGTGCGCAGCATGGACGTGCGCATGTATGCCTTTGACGTCAAGCCGAACGAAACAACCGCCTATCACATCATCGGCGCCGGATACATGGCCAAGGGATCGATGGAAGTGCGCGGGCTCGACTCGCCTATCCGCAATCTCGACGGGCCGATCAACATTTTCGACGGCGGTTTTGCGGCGCAGCACTTGACCGCGACCGTCGGTCACATTCCGATCCTCATCGCGGGCGGCATCTTCGATTTCCGCCACCCGCAGTTCCGGCTGGGATTCGAGGGACGCGGCGACTTGCGCTACCTCAAGGAGATTGCGAGCTTCGCCAAAGGCTTGCCGGTTTACGGACCGCTGGGCATTCACGCGCTCGTCGAGGGAAACATCGACAACCCGCTGCTCTGGGTCGGCTTTGACGGAAAGCGTTTCAACTATCAGGATATTCCGATCCAGAATCCGCGCGGCATGGTGGCTTTATATGGAAGCGACTTGGTCATCTTGCCGTTCCACGGCGAGTACAGCGGTATGAGCCTGCACGTCCAAGGCACCATGCAGCTCGGCAGCCACGTGAACTCCACCTTGATCCTCCACGCGTTTGGCCCGTCGAATCGGCTGCCGTACATCGGCGCGCTCGTAGCCGATCAAACCATTAACGCCGAAGCGATGCTGACCGGAACCGATCTGAAGATCAACGGGCGCGGGTATCTCGTCTCATTGAGCCACCCCAACGACATCAACGGATTTTATAACATCAGTGAAAACGGGACCGGAACGTTCGGTCCTTTCTCGGTGCGGACGGCGACGGGGGGAACGCTCGTCGCCGCGTTTGCCTTGGATCGTCCGCGCGGAAACAGCGCCTTCTGGGCGTCGGTTAATAACGTGCGCCTGCTCCAGCCGTCACCGGTCGGATTGCCGGGCGTCCAGATCCCCGAACTGCCGCCGATTGACGCGCACATCGTGCAAGCGAATGTCGCCGGCACGGGATCGGCCGCGAACTCGGTAATCGGCGGATCGGTCGACATGGCGCCCGCGCTCATCTCGGGCGTACCGTTTAGCGCGATTCACGCGCGGTTCGCCGGCCCGTTTGCCGCGGCCGAATTGAGCGACGTGCGCGCATCGGGACCGTGGGGCACGTTTGCCGGACGCGGATCGTTCGCGCCGTCGGCGCTGATCGCGCGCGGCGATTACTCCGGAACGCTCCAAGGCCTGCGGCCGTTCATCGGAAATTTCCCGGCGCAAGGATCGATCGACGGTCCGGTCGGTATCGCGATCGCGCAAGGCAAGATCTACGTGCAGGCCGAGAACGCACAGTTGCGCGGCGCGACGATCCGCGGTATTCCGGTGCAAAGTATTTCCGGCACGATGGCGTACGATCGGGGCGTACTCACCGTGTACTCGGCACAAGCGCACGCCGCCGGAGGGGATATCGTCGCGGCGGGTTCGTTTAATACCACATCGTCATCGGCGCCGTCGCGAATGGCCATTGCCACGACGCAGCTCGACGCGAATATGCTCAAAGGCTTCGGTGTGCCGGTCAGCGGCGGATCGCTGGTCGCGTTTGGCGCGATCATGCCGGGTCAGGGAATCCCAGGGATCGACGCGGGCGTCGTTTTGCAAAACAGCACCGCAGCCGGTTACGGCCCGTTTTCGGCCAGCGCGGAGATCGGCGTCGCAAACGACACCCTGCAAGTCCGCAACGGCCTGGCCGGACTGGGCACGACGTTCGCCGACGTGAACGGCGCCATCGCGGGTTTAACCTCGGGGTTGCCGCACTACGATCTGCGCGCGCAAGTGCCGGTGGGAAATATTTCCGAAGTCGCGCGCATCGCGCATGTGCCCACCTATCGCGCGGACGGCAGTTTCGTCGCCGACGTGAACGTCGGCGGCGCGGGAAACAGTCCGTCGATAGCCGGATCGGTCGGCGTGCCGGTCGGCGAGATCAATGGCTTAGGATTTTCCGACGCATCCGGACAGATTTCCGCAAGCCGCGGCGGGGTTGCCGTGCGTAACGGCGCGGTGCAAGTCGTGACCACGAAAGCTGCTTTCTCCGCGACCGTCGCAAGAGGCGAGACAGCGTTTTCGCTGCAGTCGCGTAAGGCCGATCTCTCCGATTTTAACGATTACTTCGACACCGGCGACACGCTCGCGGGCCACGGGAACTTGAACGTGGCGTTCGCGCAATACGACGGTTTGGTTTTCACCTCGGGCGACATCGGCATCGCCGGTTTGCGCTACAGACGTTTTCCCATCGGCGACACCTATGCGCACTGGACCAGCTTGCGCGATATTCTGCAGCTCAACGTCGCGGTCGGCGGCAGCCACGGACGCTTGCGAGCGGCCGGCACGATCGCTTTCGCGCACACGTCCGGTCTCGCGTCGCTGATCACAAAATCGCGTTACCACATCTCGGGCACGCTGAGCGACATCGATCTGGGCACATGGCTGCCGGCATTTGGATTTCCACAAGCGCCGATTACGGGTCGCATCAACGGCAACGTCGCCGTAAGCGGCGCGTATCCGAACTTAGGCCTGACCGGAAACGCGACGATCTCGCAGGGCACGCTCGGACCGCTCCCGATCGAAAGCGGTCAGCTCGCAGTGCGGTCGGCCGGCGACCGGATCAACGTGACACGCCTTACGCTCGCTCTGCCTGCACTCGACGCGACCGGCTCGGGCAGTTTCGGCTTCGCGCCGAAGTCACCGATGGATCTGACGGTGCACGCGGTGACGACCGACCTGCCCAAGCTCGTCGCGCAAGCGACCAAGAAACATATCGACGTTACGGGCCGGCTCGAAACGACGCTGCACCTCAACGGCACGTTCAGCCAACCGTCGATATCGGCGGCCGTCGCCGGAACAGACGTCAACGCTTACGGCATCGTGATGCCGTCGCTGGTCGGACAGGTCGCGCTACTCGGCAACGACTTAGTGGTTCGCAACGCGGAGTTCAGCTTTGTCAAAGGCAGCGCGGCAATCGCCGGTTCGCTGCCGATTGAGTTGTCGCCGTTCACGTTCGGACCGCCGTCCGCGCCCGTTTCGATGGACTTTCTTGCCGACCGCGTCGACCTTTCATCGTTCAGCGCGTTTCTCGGAAACGGCACGAAGCTCGGCGGAACGTTAACCGGGCACATGGGCGTCTCCGGAACCGTCGGCGACCCGCGGGTCTTAGGGCAGCTGGCCATCGCCGGCGGATCGTACAGCAGCGCGATTGAGACGACGCCGATCACCAATACCGTCGCGCAAATCACGTTCTTGGGAACGCACGCAACCCTCGACCGCCTGCAAGCCAGTCCCGGAACGGGATCGCTCACGGGTTCGGGCAGATTGGATTTCGGCGGCGGTATTCACGGCGGTCCGCTCGGCTATTCGATCGCGGTGAAAACGACGCGCGCACAATTGAATCTGCCGCAGTACGGAACCTACACGCTGACCTCGGCGGCAACGCTGGCGCGCGTACCCGGCCGGTTGGCGACGCTGACCGGCACAGCGAACATCACCGACTCAACGGTGCCGTTCGCCGCGTTCATGAAATTCGGCGGAGGACCGAGTACGCCCGGATCGACCGCAGTTGCGCAAGGGCCGCCGTTCAATCTCGGTTTCAACCTGGCGATCACCGCCGGCAAGAACGTGCGCGTGCGCGGCGGAGGCGCCGGCATTTTTGGTCTGGACATCGCCGGGGAGGGCTCCGTCTTGCTGGCCGGCACGCTTTTGCAGCCGACGCTTTCGGGTGCGTTCAATTCGGCGGGCGGCACGCTCACCTACATCGATCACGCATTCAAAGTACGGACCGGGACAGTGACGTTCAATCCGGCCAACGGCGTGATTCCCGACATCTACGCGGTCGGAACGACACACGTCACCAATCCCGATCCCAACAGTCAGCGCAATCCCACCGGCTCGGCCGACATCACGGTCACGGTGAACGGCCCGGTGACGAGTCCGCACATCGCGTTTGAATCCGATCCGGCGGGCTACACCGAGCAGCAGATCATTGCACTGCTCCTGCCCTTCGGCAACTTGATCGGTCCCATTCAATTCAGCGATACGGGAGTTCCGGTGCCGCCCGGCCAGCTGCCCGGCGCGCCGCCGCCCGGCATCTCGACCGGGTTGCTGCCGCCCAACGTCTACGTCCGGCGCGAGAACGGCGTGCTGACCATCGGACAGGAAGCCTTCAATATCTTCAACGCCCAATTCGTCAGCGGTCTGCTGGCGCCGATCGAAAACGCGCTCGGCACGAACCTGGGGCTGACCGACGTCAACCTCACGCTGGATTACACGGGCAACTTCGGCGTCAATTTCCGTCGCCTGCTGGCCAAGAATTTCTACGCGATCTACGGCACGACGCTTGGCGTCCCCGTGCGGCAGTCGGTCGGCTTTGTCTACCAGCCCAATACCTTCACGTCGGCCCAGTTCACGATGTTCATGCAGCAGGGGCCGACGCCGCTCTTCCAAGCAGGCACCCCTGTCCTCCAGACCAACCAGCGGGCGGCAACCGGGCAGGCGTTGCAGGGGACCAACGGCTTCACGTTCCTTTATCAGAGGCTGTTTTAGCCGAGTGCTTGGCAAGGATGGCTTAGGGTGGTCTCGAACAGGCGGGGCGGGCCGAAACGGCGCGGGCGGCGGACGCGTTACGGAGCTGACGCCACGAGCGTTAGACCACTCGTACTCTCAAGGAAGATATTTGTTGATGACCTCGAGCCTCCGGGGTGCGCGCGGCGTGCTCCAACGGTGTGCCGGTATCGTCCTCGCACTCGCGACGATCGTTTCGCTGATGACGCCTGCCCCCGCGGTCTCCGCGACCGCGCCGCCGATCGTGTCGGTCGACGTCTCCGGAAACGTGCACGTGCCGACGGCGACGATCATGAACGTCATCGCCGCCAAACCGGGACAGCCCTACGATCCGAAGGTCGTGCAAGCCGATCTCCAGCGCATCTTCGCGCTGGGCTATTTTGCCGATCAGGCTGCGCCCCTCATCCGCCAGCGGCCCAACGGGATCGCGATCACCTACCGCGTGATCGAAAATCCGGTCATCACGAAGATCGACTTTCAAGGAAACACGCACGTGCCGTCGGACACGCTGCTGGCGCTGATGGACACGTCGGTCGGCCAGGTGCTCAACACCAACACGATGCGGCAAGACTTCCTGAAGATCAATTCTTACTACGATCGCATCGGCTACGCCGGGCAGCTTCCGTCGCACGTCGCTAACCTCGACATCAACAGTCAAACCGGCGCCGTGACGCTGGACATTAAAGAAGGCCTCACGATCACCAAGGTCATCATCGGCGGTGACCCGGTGCTTCCGCCCAGTCTGATTTTGCCGGTGCTCAGCGTTAAACCCGGCGTTGAATATTCCGACGCGCTGCGCGACAAAGACTACGCCGCACTGCAATCGCTCTACCAAGATAAATTCAATTTGATCCTCGGCGGTTTTGAGGGCGGCATCGACGCCACCACCGTCGATCCGAAAGCCGGAACGGCCGCGGTGACCTACGATATCTATGTCGCGCGGGTCGGTTTGGTTCAAGTCACCGGCAACACGAAGACCAAAGACCAAGTCGTCCGCCGTCAGCTCGCGCTCCAGCCGGGAATGATCGTGACCAAGGCCGGCGTGCAGCGCGATTTGGAACGCTTGAACAATACGCAGTTCTTTTCGAAGGTCGACGTCAATCCCAAACCGTGCCCCGACGAGATGGCGAAAAAAGATCCGGGCTGCGTCGTTCTGGACTGGGTCGTCGTCGAGCAGAAGACCGCGCAGGCTTCGATCGGCGCCGGGTACTCCGGCGGCATCACGGGTCAAGGTCTCTACGGAACGATCGGATACAGCGACAACAACCTGCACGGCACGGGCAATGGCGCGAGCTTCCAATTCGAACGCGGATCGCGCAGCTACGTGACGCAAGCGTCGGTCACCATTCCATACGTCGGCAACTCGCCCAAGTCTCAGCGCTACAGCTTTGGCGCGACGATCTTTGCCAACGGCAATACGTATTTCTATCCGGTTTACACGACGGCAGTCGGCAACGCCGCGACCGATCCGACGCAGCCGATTCCGGTAACCCTGCTGCCCTCGAATAATGCAGCGCTGCTCAGCGGCATCGTTGCGACGAGCACCGCGAAGACCGCGGGCGTCTCGGTAACCGTCGGGCGGCGCATGACCGAGGCGCTGCTGGCGCAGGTTGGCATCAACGCGGAGAACGTGACCAATAGCACGACCGTGCCGTCGCCGTTCTTCTTCCAGACGAGTCAGCCCAACATCATCATCGGACCCACTCCCGGACCGCTCAGCAACTTAACGGCGAACACCGGAAGCTTCGGTATTCAAGCGACGTCGATCGCGAACATCAACACGGGTCAGCCGTACCGCCTGAACTCGCTCTCGTTCTCTATCGGATCGATCCCCGCCGCGACCCTCGACGACATCTTCAATCCGCGGCGCGGTGGAACGGTCTCGTTTAGCGAGACGGTCTCAACGCCGTCGATCGGCTCGAACTTCTCGTTCACACAGAGCACGCTGGACGGGGTCAAGTTCTTCCCGGTTCTCAAAGACTCGACGTTCGGTCTGCACGGTCAGGTGCGCGCGTCGACCGGCGCGATTCCGCCGAGCGCACTGTTCACGTTCTCCGATCAAAACTTGCGCGGATACGACAGCGTCTACTACGGCACCGATACGGTGCTCGGACAGATCGAACTGCGCAAGCCGGTCACGGCCGACCGGAAATTCTCGGTCGCGCTCTTCGCAGATGAAGGCGGTTGGCGCGTGCGAGGTGCGGCTCCGCTGCTCGATCCCTACACCAACAGGATCATCGGATTCCCCGGCAACTGGTCGTACCTTGGCGACGTGGGCTTCGGATTACGTTTCGACGTTCCGCAGCTCGGCTTGCATACGATTCGCATCGACTTCGCGAAGGGTTCCAACGGCAACCACACCAGCTTCGGCATCGGCCAAAGCTTCTAGGAGCTATGAAGAGTACATCAGCAGTAGTTATAGCGGCAGCCGCACTCGCGGCGCTGCTCGCCGTCCCGGCAGCCATCGCAGCGGATCTTACCGACGTCGGCTATTTGGATCAAGCCGCGGTCGGCGCGCTTCCGCAATTCCAGCGCGCGAACGCTGAGGTTGCCCAGTATAAGGCCTCGCTCGATCCGCAATTCGCCGCCGCCATGAAGCACGCGCGCAACGACGCCGACCGCCAGCGCATCTCGGGAGAGTTTCAGCAAAAATTTCTCGACGAGCAGCGCAAAGTGCTCGGACCGCTGTTTGCGCGCGCCCAGACGGCGATCGCGCAGATTGCATCCAACCAGCGCCTTTCGGTCGTCGTCGACAAGCGCATCGTCGTCTTCGGGGGACAGAACATCACCAAGAGCGTTGTCGATCTCGTCAACGGTCCGGGACCCGTCGTTCCGCCGGCGAGTACGCCTCCGCCTGCGCTCATCGGTTTCGTCGATCAGTCGCAAATCGATCAGTTGCCCAAGATCAAAGCGGCCAACGACAACTTTTTGAAATTCGCCGGCGACGCGCGGCAAAGCGCGCTGCAAAAAATGCAGGCCGCCAAGAACAATCAGCAACAGCAGCAGCAGATCTTCCAGCAATATCAAAAATCGCTCACCGACGAACAGAACCGCACGCTCAAACCGCTGGTCGATCAAACGCGCGACGCCATGGCCAATGTCGCCAACCAAAAGCATCTGATCCTCGTCATCGACCGGGCGGACATCATCTACGGCGGCGCGGACATCACTGCCGATGTCCAAAATGCGCTCAAGTAGGACGCTCTTCGCAGCGTTAGCGGCAGCGATCGTTGTGCTGACCGGATGTGCGCAGCAGCGCGCAGACGATCCGAACGTGCGCGGCATCGGGTACGTGCGCCTGGAAGAAGTGCTTCCAAAACATCCGCTCTATCCGCAGCTCTCGCAGATCGACGACTCGATCGACGCGCTGGGCCTGCATTCGCTCGGAGCCGGTGCCGTGCCGCATACGGGCAAACAGATCGCTGTGCAGACCAAAGAACTCAACGCCGAGCTGAAAGCCGCGCAAGACCGCGCCAACCTGATCTTGCGGCAGAAGCAGCTGGATTACGCGCAGCGCGAGCAAGCCGCAATCTCGGCGGCGCTGGCTGCCGCGGGCGCCGGAACCAACGGGGCGCAGAGCGCTCAGGCCATGCAGAGCGTTTCGGCTTCGCAGGCGCAGCAGGTGACGGCCCAAGCCAACAACGACTTCGCGCAGTATCAGCAAAGCGTGGTCGCGCAGTCGAACGCCGCCTTACAATCGATCGGCGCGCAACTGAGCGCGCGGGCGGATCGCGCCTTCGGCCAGCGCGCGACGCAGCTGCAGGAACGCGAATCGCAACTCTCTCTGGAACTTTCGCAAGCCGATGCCAACAAGCGCCTACAGCTGCGCATGAAGCTCAACGGCCTGGCCCTTCCCGACGCAACGCGCAAGGAATACCGCGACGAGCTCGCCGCCCTCGACCGGCACGAAGCGCTGGCCGTAAACGCGCAGCGCGCGCGCGATCAGCAGACCCTCGCAGCGTACCGCGCGCAACTCAACACGCAAGTGCGCGGCGAGATGGCCGCGCAGTCCACAAAGATTCACGCCGATACACAGGCCAAACTGCAAACGCGCCGCAACGAAGTCTCCCAGGCGGTATCGTCGCAGCTGCAAGGGCTGCGTCCGAACGCCGTGCCTTCGAACCTGCCGGCGGCGACGCGCGACCGCATCGCGCAAATCGACAAGACCTTCAAGGCCCAATTCCAAGCCGACGCGCAAAAGACGATCGCGCAATACCAAGCGACCAAGGCCGAGCTCGACGCACGCTACGCCGAACTGCAGGGCGCCGACGCGACGGCAACCGGCGCTGCGAACACCCAGTTGGGTCAGCTGCAGCGCGAGCGGGACGATCTCTACAATAAAATGGTGGAACAGATACGGCGTGACGCCGGAACAGTGGCGGCGAAACGCGGATTGCAAGTCGTTCTGGTCAATATCAAAGCCGCGCCGGGCGGCATCGATCTGACCAACGACGTCGAAAAGGACATCGAGAGTTTACACGAGTGAAAAAACAACTTGTTTTCATCGCCGCTCTCGGGGCGGCTCTCCTCGCCGGCTGTGCCGGATCCGGAAGCCCGATCGGTTTGGTCGACGTGCAGCGGCTGACCGCGAATTGGCCGGTCTACACGAACGCGCAGAATCAGCTCGTGGCCGACCAGCGCGCTATCGCCGCTAGCAAGGGTTCCAACGCCGACAAGCAGCGTCAGGTCATGGCGCTGCAGCAGCGCTATTCGCAAATCTCCAACCAGCTCGTTTCGCAGGTGCGAGCCGCGGCCACAAAAGTTGCCGGGCAGAAGCAATTGAAGCTGGTCGTGACGCGCGAGTTCGTCGGGTACGGCGGAACGGACATCACCGGCGACGTTGAAAAACTGCTCGGCATCACCGAAAAACCGACGCCTAGTCCGTAGTGTTGGGAACGCTCGGCCAGCTGGCGCAGCGGCTCGGCGGCCGCGCGATTGGCGACGACACGTTCGAGGTTTCGCGCGTAGCGGCGATCGACGACGCGGATTCGCAGACGCTGACGTTTGCCACGACGCCGGCCTATTTAGAAGAAGCGCTGAAATCGCGCGCCGGCGCGGTGCTCGTCGAGGAAGCACTCCTTTCACCCGAGCTGACCGGGCAGCTGCGAAAACCGCTGGTCGCGGTCCCCAATGCGCGCGTCGCGCTCGCCGCGCTTCTCCACACATTCGAACGTCCGCGTAAGACCGGTCCCTTCCGCCATCCGTCGGCCTGCGTCGAGGGCGACGCGGTCGTTGGACCGGACGTGTACATCGGGCCGAACGCCGTGGTGAGCGCGGGAGCGCGCATCGGCGCGCGCACCGTGCTCGAGGCCGGCTCGTATGTCGGCGCGCAGGCCACCATCGGCGCCGACGCTCTGCTGCATCCGCATTCGGCCGTGCTCGACGGGTGCACGGTCGGCGATCGCGCGATTCTGCACAGCGGATCCGTCATCGGTTCCGACGGCTTCGGCTACGTCTTCATCGACGGAAAATTCGAGAATATCCCGCAAGTCGGGAACGTGTCGATCGGCAACGACGTCGAAATCGGCGCGAACACGTGCGTCGATCGCGCGCAGACCGGCAGCACGCAGATCGGCGACGGCACGAAGATCGATAACCTATGCCAGATCGGTCACAACTGCCGTATCGGTAAACACTGCGGCATCGCGGCGCAAGCCGGGCTGGCGGGCAGCACGATTCTGGGCGATTACGTTTTGGTCGGCGGGAAAGCGGGCTTCTCCGGGCATCTCACGGTGGGATCGCGTGCGAAGATCGGCGGCGGAAGCCAGGTTTGGAAAGACGTACCCGAAGGCGCTTTTTACAGCGGCGTTCCGGCTCGTCCTCACGAGCAGCAAATGCGGCGAGAGGTCATGATTCGCAACCTGGCTAAGCTCGTCGCCCGTGTCGACGCGCTTGAAAAACGTTAGGTGACGCACTACCAAACGACGCTGCGTGAACCGCTCGTCTTTGAAGGCGTAGGTTTGCATTCCGGCGCCCCATGCGCAGTGGAGATCCGCCCGGCGGCTCCCGGTACGGGATTCCGTTTCGTCAGCTCCGGCGTCGAGATACCGGCGCTCGCGGAATACGTCGTGGAAACCGCGCGCGCAACGGTCATCGGAAAAGACGGCGTCACCATTTCGACGGTCGAGCACGTGCTGGCCGCGCTCTTCGGGATGGGCGTTTCCAACGCCGAGCTGGCGGTGGACGGTCCGGAGATTCCGGTCGCCGACGGCAGCGCAAAAGTTTTTGCCGAAGCGATTTCCGCTACAGGCCTAACGACGCAGCGCGAAGCGCGGCAGAGTTTTGTTCCGGCCTCTCCCGCGTTCGCGCGAGACGGCGATCGCGTGGTCACGGTTTTGCCGGCGGGGGCGTTGCGGGTGAAGTTCGTCGCAGATTTTGCGGCACCGATCGGCACGCAGTACTTCGACGGCGAAATACATCCGGAGATGTTTCTCAAAGAGATCGCCGGCGCGCGAACGTTCGGATACGTTCACGAAGTCGAAGCGCTCCTCAAGCGCGGCCTTGCCAAAGGGGGAACGCTCGAGAATGCGCTCGTCTTTGCGCCGTCCGGTCCGCTGCAGCCGCTGCGCTGGGAGAACGAACCGGTGCGCCACAAGGTGCTCGACTTGCTCGGCGACTTTGCGCTGCTCGGCGCGTGGCCGCAGTGCGAGGTCGTCGCGATCAAGAGCGGCCATAAGCTGCACTGCATCATGACGCAGCAGTTGCGCAGCCAAATCGGCGGCAAGCTCTCCGCGAAAGCGAGCTCGTAATGGCCGAACTCGACATCCGTCAGATCATGGAGATACTGCCGCACCGCTATCCGCTGCTGCTGGTGGATCGCATCTTGGAATTGGAAGCCGGTGTGCGCGCGCGCGGTTACAAGAACATCACCAATAACGAACCGGTCTTCACCGGTCACTTTCCGGGAAATCCGGTGCTGCCCGGCGTCTACATGATCGAAGCGCTGGCGCAGCTCGGCGGCTGCGTCGTGCTCGAACCCGGCGAATTTTCGCGAAAGATTCCGTATTTGGCCGGGATCGATCGCGCGAAGTTTCGCCGCCCCGTGATTCCCGGAGACTGCTTCATGATGGAAGCAACACTGATCAAGCACAAGCGCAACATCGGTTGGGTGCAGGCTGAAGGGCGCGTCGGCAACGAGTTCGCCGTATCGGCCGAACTGATGTTCTCCATCTCTTCGGATCCCCGGCTGCTCGGGTATGATGCAGCCGTCTTGCACGTTTAAGGTCCGGGCTTGATCCACCCGACTGCAATCGTTCACCCGAACGCGAATATTGACCGCGGGGTAGAGATCGGGCCGTTTTGCATCGTGGGAGAGAACGTGTCGATCGGGCGCGGTTCGGTGCTGCAGTCGCACGTCGTCGTGAACGGCTGGACGACGATCGGCGAAGACTGCAAGATCTTTCCGTTTGCGACGATCGGCGCGCCTTCGCAGGACAAGAAGTATCAGGGCGAGCGCGCCTACACGCGCATCGGCAGCCGCACGACGGTGCGCGAATACGTCAGCATTCAACGCGCCACGGGCGAGGACCAAGTGACGTCGGTCGGCGACGACTGTTTATTCCTGGCCTATGTGCACATCGCGCACAACTGCATCGTGGGCAACAGCGTGACGATGAGCAATCTCGCGCAGCTGGCCGGACATTGCATCATCGAAGACAATGCGCTGATCGGCGGCATGACGGCGCTGCATCAGTTTACGCGCGTCGGGTCCTACGCGATGGTCGGCGGCGCGAGCCGCCTGACGCGCGACGTTCCGCCGTTCTTTCTGGTGGCCGGAAATCCGGCCGAGCCATATGGTCTGAACAGTGTCGGATTGCGGCGCGCCGAGTTCTCGGCTGACGACCGCGCCGAGATCAAAAAATTCTACAAGATCTTGTACGGATCGAAATTGAATCTTTCGCAAGCGATCGAAACGATGAAAGCCGAGGCCGCGACCGAGTCGGGCAAACACATCATCGAATTCTTGGAAGCCGACTCTCAGCAAGGCATACTCCTGAAGTGAGGAGCCGGCCGGGCTCCTAACATGCGCTATTTTTTCTCGACCGGCGAAGCCTCGGGAGAACTGACGGCCGTCGCGCTGGCCGAAGCCATCGCGCGGCTCGATCCGGGTGCGCGATTCGAGGGAATCGGATCGGATCGCATGCGAGCGGCCGGGTTTACCGTCCGGCAAGACAACGGCGGGTGGGCGAGCATGGGTCCGCTCGCGGCAATTCCGCGCATTCCCAAACTGCTCGCCATCGGATTGCGCCTGGCTGCGCAGCTCGTACTTTCACCGCCCGATCTGGTCGTGCTCGTGGATTTCGGCGCGTTCAACGTGCGATTCGCAACCGTCTTACGCGCGCTCGGATTTCGTCAGCCGATCATCGATCTTTATCCGCCGGGCACGTGGCTTGACGATCCCAAACGCGCCAAAGCCGTCGCCCGCGTTGCTCTGCCGTTGACCGCGTTCGCGCATCAGCGCGATTTTTTTACGGCGCTCGGTTTGCCGATCGCGTATTTCGGGCATCCGCTCGCCTCGCGTTACGTCATGCGTCCGCCGCGGCCCGCGCCGCCGGATGACGGCGGCACGATTGCGATCTTGCCGGGCAGCCGTCCGGGCGAACTCAAATACCACGTACCGCTGCTGCTGCGCGCATTCAAACTGTTGAAAGCAAAGCGTCCGCGCCTGCGCGCGGTCGCCGGTCCGGCGGACGAACGCGGCAAACGGTACATTCAGGAAGCCGCGCAGCGCGAAGGCATCGCCGATCTTTCCTTCGCGAGCGGAACGGGCGCCGCGATCGCGGACGCCGATGCTGCGTGGGTCTCTTCGGGAACAGCCGTGCTTGAGTGCGCGCTCTCGGGCGTGCCGGTCGTGGCGCTCTATGTTGTCTCGCCGCGTTTGGAGGCGTACGCGCAGCGCGTACGCGCCGGGCGCTTTGTTACGCTTCCAAATCTGGTCATGCGCCGGCAGATCGTGCCGGAGCTGCTGCAAGAGCTGGCGACACCCGAGAGTTTGGCCCGGGAGATGGAGCGGCTGCTGCACGATCCTTCACAGCAGTATGCAGAGTTTTCGGCGATGCGCGAAGCGCTCGGGCCGCCCGATGCCATCCAACGCTGCGCGGCGTTTGCCTTCGAGTTGGCGAAGAGCGGCAAGGTCTGATGCGCATCTATCACACGTCCGACTTGCACGATCGCCGCGGCATCGTTCCGCGGCTGCGTTCGCTGCGTCAGAACTCGCCGGGCTTGCTGTTCGACTGCGGCGACTCGCTGCGCGGCAGCCAGACCGTCTATCATCGCAAAGAGCCGATCATCGCCGAGATCGATGAGGCCGGATATGATGCGCAGGCAATCGGCAACCGCGAATTTCATTACCTGTTCGGCTGTCTACGCGCGCGCGCGGCGCAGATGCAGCATCCGCTGATCTGCAGCAACTTGATCGATCTCAAAGGCCGCGAGCTCCCGTTCTCACGTTTTGCGACGATCGAGTATGCTGCGCAGGGAGAACGCCCGGTCCGCGTTCACCTCGCGGCGATGCTCGTGACGCAATATCCCGCCGGAAGCCCGTGGGAGCGAATCTTCGGTTGGCGCTTCTTGGATCCGCAGACCGTGCTGCGCGAGTACAGTGAGAGCGTACCGGACGGCGATGCGCTGATCGTGCTCTCGCATTTGGGCCTGCACCGCGACCGCCAACTCGCCGCGGGTAATCCACGCATCGATCTGTTGCTGGGCGGACACAGCCACGACACGCTCTTCGAACCCGAAGTGCACGGCGGCGTGCCGATCGTGCACGCCGGTCCCTATGGAGCGTATGTTTCGCAGACCGATCTCGAGTACGACGTGACGCGCGCGCGGTGGTCGCTCACGTCGTTCGCGCTGGTTCCTCTGCTGGCGGCGGCATGAAATCCGTGCTGTTCGTTTCGAACGGGCACGGGGAAACGGCGATCGCGGCGCGCATTGCGCGCGAAGTAAAGAAGCTCTCGGATCTTCGGTGCGACCACTTGGCGCTGGTCGGAGAGGCTAGCCACTCCGGCGCGCTGCACGACGTCGGGCCGCGCCGGAAAATGCCAAGCGGCGGAATCGTCGCAATGGGAAACGTCCGCAATCTTGCGCGCGACGCCGCTGCCGGGCTTGGCCCGCTGACGATCGCGCAGTGGCGTTTTCTCGCGCGCAGCGGGCGCGATTATGCCGTCATCGTTGCGGTCGGCGATGCGTTCGCGCTCTTCATGGCCTTACGCGCGCACGCGCCGGTTGTTTTCGTAGGAACGGCCAAGAGCGTTTACGTCGCGCCGTACGGCCGCTTCGAAGAGAGGCTCCTCCGGCGCGCGTCCGCCGCGTTCGTGCGCGACGCGGCGACCGTGCAAGCTCTCGCAGCTCGCGGCGTTCGCGCGCGCGACGCAAACGTGATGGCGGATCTGGGCGTCGCCGAGCAAGCCCAGCGCCCGGCGTTGGCCGGCGATCCGCTGGTCGCGATCTTTCCGGGCAGCCGCGACGACGCATATGGTCAGGCCGCTTTCTTACTGCGCGTGCTCGCCGGTGCTCAGAGGCTGCAGCCCGGAATCAGAGGCGTGCTTTCGGTCGCGCCCGGATTGAAGGCCGAAAAGTTTACCTCTGCCTTAGAAACTGGCGGACTCACGGTCATTATGCGCGATGATTCATCCGAGCCGTTTTCGGTATTCGCCGATGGCGTCGAAATCGCGCGCGCCTGGACGGGAGAAATCGGCGCGGCTATCGAGCTCGCGCGTCTGGGGCTCGGACAAGCTGGTACGGCGAACGAAGCGGCGGCTGCTGCTGGCGTGCCGGTTATCGCATTCGAAGGCGGCGGATGGTACCGGCGCCGACAAGTTGCCCTGCTCGGCGGCGCGCTGCGTGTCCTTGCGCGCAACGAGCAGTCGGGCGCGCGGGAGGTTGTGGCGTTACTGCAAGATGACGGTGAGCGCGAAGCCATGGCGCGCACTGGGCGCGAGCGTTTGGGAGCACCTGGCGCAGCGCGCCGCATCGCCGAAGAGATCGTGCGCCGTTGCGCCTGACGCGAGGCTTACCGCTCGCTTTTGCGGTGACGAATTTCGCCATCCCGTTTTTTCCGGCGTTCATTACGCTGACGGCAGTCACCGTGCCGGGCGTTTCGCTCGTGCCGAGCTGGTTCGCCGTAACGCTGCTCGTCGCGATGGCCGTCGTGGCGATCTATGCGACGGTGACGCTGCTCGTTCCACCGCTGCAAACGCCGGCCACGTTTTGGCCGCTGCTTGCGTGGATCGGTGCGGCGTTGCTTTCCGCAGCGCTCGGTTTCGATCCGCGCGGCGGCCTGCTCTTCATCGGCATTTTCGGGCTCGCGCTGGTCTGGCATCTGGCGATCCTGCGGTATTACCGGGCGCCCGGTGTAAGCCGCGCGATCTTTACGAGTTACTTGCTCTCCGGCGGATTAGCTTCGCTGGCCGCGATCGCCATGGTCGTCACACGCGTTCCGGTTTCGGAGTACGCGATCGGTCACGGGCGCGCGATCGGGACGTTCATTTTACCCGGCGAGCTGGCGGGCTATCTGATCATCTTCTTGCCGATCTCGTACGCGGTCGCGCGCATTTCCCAGGATGGCCGCATGCGCGTATTGGCATGGAGCGCGCTCTGCGCCGGCGCCGCGGCATTTATCATGACGTTTTCGCGCGCCGGATGGATGGGACTGGCGGCCGCGATCGCATTTTATATCTATTTCGGCGGAAGCATCCGCCGCCGGTACGCTCCGCTCATTCTCTTAGGCGGACTCGCCGCGGTGCTCGTGGTTTTCAACGCGCATCACAATCCATCGGAGAACTATACGCGCCTTTCCATCTGGCAGGCGGGCATCGAAATCGTGCGGCGTTTTCCGCTGACGGGCGTCGGGCCGTTTAATTTCGCGCGCATCTATCCGCTGGTGCGCCTGCCTGACGGTGACGCCGCCGCGTTTCACGCGCACAGCTTTCTGCTGACGATCTTTGCCGAAACGGGCCTGGTAGGGCTGCTGGCGGTGCTCTTCGCTTGGTGGCGTTTCGCACTCGAACTGCTGCGCCGTCTGCGCGGCGCATCGCCCGCGAACTCGACCATCGCGCTCGCGGTTGCGGCGGGACTCGTCGGCACGTGGGTGCAAGGGCTCATCGATACCGTGAGCGTCGTCATCTTCGGACTGTGGCTGCCCTCAATGGCGCTCGCATTGGTCACGGCCACGGACGGACTTGGGGAGCAACCGCGATCGTCATAAAAAGTATCGGCCCGCTTCTCCTGGCGGCTGCAGCGCTCAGCGCATGCAATCCTCAGCCGCTTCGGAATCCCTCGCCGACGCCGTCGCCGGCTGCGCAAGGCGTGCCGCCGCTCAAGATCACCGGGCACGGCACCGCCGCTTCGCCCGTGCGCACGTTCGAACAGACGGGCAACCGGAAAGTCTACGAACTGCTGGCGCGCTCGTATGTCAGCCGCTCGGCGCACAATGTCGCGCAAGCGACCTTTCACGAAGCGACGGTCACGTTTTATGATAAGGACGGCTCGTCGCTCACCGCGCAAGCTCCGCAGGCCGCGGTCGACGAACGCAGCAAGCAAGTGACGCTTTCGGGCGGCGTTCAAGCGCACACGAGTACGGGCGCGACGCTGACGTGCGACCGCCTGACCTACGATCGCGCAACGAGCATGCTGGCGGGCAGCGGCAACGTGCGCATGACGGCCGACCAAAACGGATCGCGTGAAGTGCTGACCGGGAACACGTTTACCTCCGACATCAACTTGACTCGCATGGTGATGAAGTGACGGCGCAGCAAACTCCGGCTCGGCAAATACAACTACGCGACCTGCGCAAGCGCTACGGCGAGCGGACCGTCGTCGACGGCGTTAGCGCCGAAGTCGGAACGGGAGAGATCGTCGGATTGCTCGGGCCTAACGGTGCGGGCAAGACCACCACGTTTTATATGGTCGTCGGGCTGGTCAAAGCCGACGGCGGTTCGGTGCTGCTCGAAACCGGCGGCGGCGAGATAGATTTGACGTCGGCGCCGATGTATCAGCGGTCGCGCCGCGGTATCGGCTATCTCGCGCAAGAAAACTCGATCTTCCGCAAGCTCTCGGTCGGCGACAACATCCGCTTAATTTGGGAAATGCACGGCGTGCCGCGCGAAGAGCAGGAAGCCCGCATCGGGCCGCTGCTCGAAGAGTTCGGGCTGGTTCACTTAATCGACGCCCGCGGGGACAGCCTTTCGGGCGGCGAGCGCCGGCGCGTTGAGATCGCGCGTTCGCTGGCAACCGAACCGGCCTTCCTGCTGCTCGACGAACCGTTCACGGGAATCGATCCGATCGCGGTAGCCGACATCCAAGCGATGATCCGGCAGTTGCGCGATCGCGGCCTCGGCATCCTGATCACCGATCACCAAGTGCGCGAAACGCTCGCGATCGTGGACCGTGCGTACATTCTGAACAACGGCCGCATCGAAGTTTCCGGATCGGCGCAAGAAGTGCTCGATAGTCCGGTCGCGCGTAAATTCTATCTGGGCGAAGGGTTCCGTCTTTGAGGCAAACCGCCGCGCGGCCCGCGCCGTTCAAAATCACGATACTCGACCGGTACATGCTCGGCGAATTGCTCGGGCCTTTTCTTTTTGGGCTCTCGGCGTTCACGCTGATCTTTGCCGCCGCCCAGATCATCGCGATCGGCCGCGCCGTATCGGAAGCGCACGCACCGCTCTGGGCGGCGATTGAGGCTTTTCTCTGGCAGCTGCCCTCCATGGTCGTGCTCACGATTCCGATGGCTCTGCTGCTCGGGACGCTGCTCGCGATTCAGCGCCTCTCAAGTGAGAGTGAAATCACGGCGATGAACGCGGGGGGCATTACGTTCATACGTATAATAGTGCCGCTGCTCGTCGCCGGATTCGTCATGTCGATCGTCAACCTCATCTTACAAGAGGCGATCGTTCCCTACGCGCAGACACAGTTCACGATCATCGAAAACACGGTGATCAACCACACGAGCGCCTTCGCCAGCGACACCACGGTGAATGCGCCTCTGCCCGGGGGCGGGCATCAGATCACGTTCTTCAATGCCTACGATCCGAGTACGCACGGGTTGATGCAAGTGACGCTCGTGCAATACGACAAAGCCGGCAATCCGACGCAGATCATTTTTGCCGATCGCGCCGATTTCGCGGCGGAGAAATGGACGCTCGACAACGCGCGCATTTATCGCTTCAGCGGACCGGACGGACAGAGCATCGTCGGATCGCAAACGCCCGCGCTGCAAGTCGAGCTCGGCCAGAGCCCGGCGGAGATCGCTAAACGTGCCGCCGGCAATAACCCGCTCAACATGAGCAGGGCCGAACTTGGCGAAATCATCCGGACGGGGCAGCTCACACCTTCGGAGCTGCGCAAATATGTGATGGCCTACCAAGAAAAACTCGCGCAGCCGTTCGCCTGTTTCGTCTTCACGCTCATCGCGGTGCCGTTTGGCATCCGCTCGGTGCGCGGCGGAGGCAGCGCGAGCTTGGGCTTTGGGTTGGCGGTGCTGATCGCGTTTATCTACTATGTGGTGCAGACGGTTTTCACGGGAGTCGGCGAAGCGGCGCCGTTTATCGCGGCACTCGCCGCGTGGATGCCCAACCTGATCTTTACGGCTATCGGAGCGTTCCGGCTGCGCCGGGCGGCGCTGGTGTAACATGAATTTCGTCGATTTGCTGCGCGGCGCCGGCACGATTCTCTTCATCGTCGCGCTCGCGGGTTTGATCGCCTACGCGGGCGACCGCATTGGGCATCAAGTCGGCAGAAAACGCCTGACGCTGCTCAACATCAGGCCGCGCTATACGTCGACGATCATCGCGGTCGCGACGGGCATGATCATCGCGCTGATCGTCACGCTCGCCGCGATCTTCGCTTCGAACCAGGTGAAGACCGCATTTTTCCGCCTCAACCAGATCAACGCCGAAATCGCAAAGGCGCAAGCACGCGCGACGGAAGCCGAGAGCAAAGTCAACAACGGGCGTCTAGTCGTTGGCGTCGGCACGCCGATGACCTACAGCCCGGTGCTGATCAGGCAAGACGCATCGCCGCAATTGCGTCGCCGCCTCGTCAAGCAGCTCTACGACCAAACCGTCGCCTATGTGAACCAAGTCTATCCGCCGCTCGGTTTGCGTCCGTTCAAACCGCCGGCCAACGTGCAGCAGGTGCTTGACAATTACGCGGACAGTCCCGAAATGGGCGCTGCGCTCTCGGAAGGCGATGTGCTTGTGTTGGCGGCTGCGGATCAGAACCTGTATGCTGCGGGCCGACCCGGAGCGGTAGGCGATGAAGTGCATTTCGGCCTCACACGGCCGATTCCGGATCGCCTGATGTACAAACGCGGCGATCTGATCGCGTATGAGAGCGTGCCGAGTGGAAAGAACGTGAACGCGCAGCTTGCGCTCTACGAATTGCTCAACGTTTTCGTCCCGCAGAAGGCGTCGAGCGACGGCTTCCCTCCGTATTTCGTGGGCAACGTCAAGGTCATGCAGTCCTTGCCGCCGTCGACCGCGCAGATGCAGACAATGCTCGCCAACGGAACGGGAAACTATGTTCTGTCGGCGTTTGCCGCCACCGACATCTATCCCCATACGCTGGCGCTTCCGGTCGTCGTCGTCCTTCAGAAGGTTCCGTGAGCAGCGCGGTTCTCGGCATCGATCCGGGAACGCGCAAGATTGGTTTCGCGCTCATTGAAGACGCGGTCTCTCCGCCGGTGGCCTTGGGCATCGAAACTGCAGACGGACTGCTAAGAACGCTCGGACCCCTCGTTGGCGCCTACCCGCTGCGCGCCGTCGCATTGGGCGGCGGGACCAACGCGGCTGTAGTGAGGGCCCTCCTGGAACCTTTGGGGGCACCGGTGCACCTGATCGATGAGACCGACACCAGCTACCGCGCCCGGGCCCTCTACTTTGCCGACCACCCGCCGGCCGGCTGGCGCCGGCTGATCCCGCTGGGCCTCCAGCTGCCGCCCCGGCCTATCGACGACTACGCGGCCCTGCTGATAGCCCGGAGGTACGTCCAACGGGGTTTTGGGCCGGTCCCGCCGTAGATGAAACGTCCCCCGCTTTATGCCGATAGTAAAAGGTGCGCCCGTTTGCGGGTATGTGGAGAAGGTATGACTGGGTTTTCTCGCTCGGCCGTCTTGGCAGCGCTGGTAGCCGCGCTGTCATTAAGCGTGCCCGCGGCTGCTCAAGCGGCCGGAGCGACCCTCGACCACTCCCGGATCTTCGACCGTAACGCGGAGAGTTTTTTCTCGCTCGCGCCGGCCCGGCGCATCGCCTCGACCTTCGGGGCCGCGCTCTTCAACGTCACCGTCACTGATTCGCTGACCCTGCCGGCGGCCGCCGCGCCGCAGGGCGCTCCCGTGGCGCAGGTGCATCTCACGCTCCCGAGCGAACGCGCGCAACCCGCGCAAAGCATTTCGGCGCAGGCTTTTGCAACGTCCGCGCCCATCTACGCCGACGACGCTCCGCTGACGGCGCCGCTGACGGATCAGCAAGATGCGATCAATCTGCCGGCAATTGCGCGCAGTTTTGCGCAAGCCCCGTCCGTGCGTTTCGGCGCCTATCAGCCGTACGTGCCGACGCTGCAGTCTGTGACCGCCGAGCTTGCCGTTCCGGTTCGCATCGGCGCGCTGCATTTTTCGGGACAGCTCTCAGGCGCCGGTATGCAGTCGCTGCATCCCGACGCGTTTCATATTTTGCAAGTCTGCGGCACGACCGATCAAGCCGCGCCTTGTCCCTACGTGAGCGACGCGCGCGCGCAAAACTTGACGGCCGCGACGAACTTCACGCTGCGCACCGGAAACGAACGCCTCGGCATCCAGCTCACGGGCGGCGTCGAACGAATCGGTTTTCAACAAGACGCAGCTTTTCCGTACGTCCCTGCCAATCCGGACCCGGTCTTTGGCGCCCCGAGTACGGGCAGTTTCGATCCGCAAGCTCCGATGCTCTATTATCCGGGGCTGACCAACCTGACCAAACAGAGCGTGGGCGCAAAACTGGCCGTTCCGGTAACACCGCGCGTAACCGTCGGACTGCAGTACGAGCAGCAGCATTATCAAGGGCAGTACGGCGCGCTGCTGTTTCCCGGACTCGACGCGCGCAAAGATACCTATCTCGGCAACGTGACGTATCAGCTGCCGTCGGGCTCGAGCGCGATCACGCTTTCGGCGCGCCAATATCATTATCAAGATTCATCCGCGCCCGACTATAATCTCCAGCAGACGCGCGCCGACCTGAACTTTACGGTGAAATTCTGACTGAGGCGGCACGCCGCAGCGCAGTTTACGCCATCCTCGTCATCGTCCTCACGGCTCTCGCCCTTGCTTTAGGGTTCGTCCAGGCAGCTTCCGACGCGGTTTTTTCGCGCGCGGCCGCAACCGCTTCGTTGCCCGCGCGTATTCCGGCCGCGTGGGGCGCTGCGTCATACGCGGCGATCGAAGGCATCGCGCCCGCGCCGTACGTTGCGGCGATGCTTGCAACCGCGGCCCTCGATCGGAGCAATCTGCAACTCGCCCAAACCTACGCGCTGCGTTTGCCTGCGTCAGCGGCACGAGCAGAACTTCTGGGGCGAATCGCGCGTGCCCGCGGCAACGAAGCCGAAGCGTACCGGTATTTCGTCGACGCGAACGACGTTTTTGCGATTCGCGGCGAAGTCAATCGCTTGGCGTCGCGCGATCTTCCCGGCGCATACGAGTTGGAACTGCGGCTGAAAGACCGACTAGAGCGTACGGCGACGCACCCCGACGCGCTGGCCGACGCCTATTGGGGACTCGGCCGGCTGGCGACGCAGCGCGGATATGTGGACCCGGCGCACCGGCGCGCATGGTTTAAAGAAGGCATGCGCGATTACGACGCCGCCGTGAAGCTTGCTCCTTTGGCCGAACGATACCTCATCGCGGCGGGCAGCCAGGAACTCAATCTCGACGAGCCTGCGCGCGCGCACGTTTTTTTCAAACGCGCGATCGACGGAAATCCCGCCAGCGCCGACGCCTATGCGGGGTTGGGCGTGGCCGATTTCCGGCTCGGCGATCTCGCATCGGCGCGACAGGACGAGCGCCTGAGCCGTTCCTACGATCCGCATTCGCATTTTCTGCACACGCTGCAAGCCCTCCTAAAATGATCGTTGCGCTCGACGCGCAGCTGACGCTCGGAACCGCGACCGGCATCGGCGAGTACGTCACGGGTTTAGCTGAAGCGTTGCGCGCGGCCGGAACCGGCGTCGTGGAGTTGCGCGAGCTCAAACTCGACCCGTGGCGTTTCGACCGGCGTTTGTTGTGGGATCAGGTGCTGCTTCCCGCGCGCGCCCGCGCATCCGGCGCGCACGTGCTGCACTGCACTTCGGGCACCATGCCTCTGTCGACATCGCTTCCGACCGTCGTCACGGTGCACGACGTAGCTTGGCTCAAAGTGCAGCGCCACGCTGCGGCTTACGCTCGTTATTACTTCGGGCGCTTCGCACTAAAGCGCTACGCTACGGCAAAGGCGATCGCGGTAGACTCCCAATTTTCGCGGCGCGAGCTCCTCGATGTCATGGATGCTCCGCCGGAGCATATTCATGTGGTCTACAACGGTGTCGCATCCGACTATTGCAAAGTCGAGCGGCAATTTCCGAGCGACGTCATCTTGGTTCCCGGCACGGTCGAGCGGCGCAAGAACCTCGAAGTGCTGATCCGCGCGCTTCGGTTCATCGGTCCACGCATGCGCATCGTTTCGGCCGGACCGTTCACTCCATATCGCGATGAATGTTTGCGTCTCGCCCAGTCGCTAGGCGTGCGCGACCGTGTCGAGTTCCGCGGATATATCCGGCGCGCAGCGCTGATCGATCTCTATGCGAAGTGCGCGCTTGTTGCTGTGCCTTCACGTTACGAAGGCTTCGGCTACGCCGCCGCGCAGGCGCTTTGCGCCGGCGTTCCGGTCGTCGTCTCGGATCAGTCTTCGCTGCCCGAAGTCGTAGGCGGCGACGCGCCCGTCATTCCCGTCGACGATCCGCAGGCATGGGCGAGCGCGATTGCAACAATCGTCAGCGATCCGCAACCGGCGCAAGCGCACAGCGATTCCGTGCGCGCGCGTTCGATCGAACGCTTTTCGTGGGCGCGCGCGGCCGCGCAAATGCAAGCGGTTTACGCAAAAGCCTTATCGACCTGAAGAAATGAAGGCCACGACGGCGACCGCGACCATGTTCCTGTTGGCTTTGGTTGCTTTAGCAGGCTGCAGCGATCCCAAAAATGCTGTCATTACAAAAGACAATCGGTATAAAGCCTTGGATGATCTTGGCCCACAATTGTCAGACGACGAGCGAAGAGAGCTTGTTGAGGCACATGCGCGTTCGGTGTTTGGCAAGTATTCGATCGAAGGCAAAACCGTCAACCAGGTTCTGTCAGAGCAAAAGAAATTCGATGACGAAAAAACGGCTCCGCTTTTAGGATCCTGGACGTGTTCCGTCATCTTTGGGCAACAGGCGTACCCTAACGACCACGCGGTTTTTACTTTCAACCCCAACCATACTGAAACGGTGCTATTCACGGGGCCGAAGCCCCAGCGTCATCCCGAGCATTATCATTTTGGCTTTAACGGGAGCACGTTGGAGGAGGAGGACCAATGGGGATATTACCTCGACTCGGTCAACCTTTCCAGCGGTATCTTGCGGATTGAGCGAGCCGTGCAAAAGTCGGGCAGTAGCGAAGGGGGCGCCGTGATGTGGCCCGACGTGTTTACGTGCAGGCGTTAGTAAACCGGTGAACCCGGAGCGCCCGGCGCGACGCTGCCGTCGTCGGGTGCGAAGATCAAGCGCAGCGGATAACTCGAGCCGCTTTCCGGAATTGTGACGATCGTGATGCGCAAGAATCCGCGCGCCGGCACGACGTACTGCCGGATCTTGTAACGCGAAAACGCGGGAACGCCGTGCGATTGGATCAGCACGCCGTCGATGACGTATGTGCCGGTAGCGCGGCCGCCGCGCGGATTTTCGTAGATCGCGATTGCTTGCGGCCTGCCCGTCGGATTGGTGACCTTGACGACGAAGCTTTGTTTGACGCCGTAGTCGCCGGAGAGCGCTTCGCCTTGGATGAGATTGACGAGCGGGATGTCGCCGATCGGCAGCTCGAGGTAATCGCCATCGGTGCTCCACGTCCGCGAGTAGTGGAACTCCGGAATGCTGTACACTCCGCGCGCGTGGCGCTGTCCGCCTTGCAGTAAGTCGGTGCCGGTGAGCGGTTCGTCGACCGGACTGGTTGCGTTCTGGACGAAAAGCGTTAAGTGCACGGTGCTGCCGTTGAGCACGCGAAGCTGCAAGAGTCCACACACGACGGCATTCGCCGGCAGATCTTGCTGCGCGAGCTGCAGCGTACCATTTCCGGCGATGGTGATGATGCGTCCCTCGTTCTGGACTTGCCGTTCGAGGAAGCGTTTGGTGGCGGCGTGTCCGACCTCCATTTCGTTTGGAGCCGGGCCGGCTTGGCCGGAAATGAATTGCAGTTGCGCCGGCTGCGCCGACCGGTTTTCGGCGCGCAGCACGATGCGCCGCGCCGGTTCGCCGGGCGGATTGAAATGAAAGTACAGAAAGCGTGACGGCTGCGCGCGCTGGAGATCGGCTGCGAACAGAATCCCGTTGGCGGTGAGTCGTTCGGGATAGTCGCTGACCATTAGCGAGTCGGGTAGAATCGCGGGCGCCGCGACGTTTTCGACGCGAACGTGCGTGGTGCCGGAGACCGAGAAGTACTGATCGCCTTGCAGCAGCACCGGGACGTCGACGACGGCAATGTCGTCTTGCTGCAGCGGCTGCGTGAAATTCACGAGATCGGTCGTGACGATCGCCTGCGCGCCGGGGCGCGCTTGCAGCAGCGCCGCGGCAGCCGAGGCAGCTTCCTGTTTCACGAATTCAGGACTTGCGGGATCGCCGGTGATGCGGATCGACGCGGCGTCGGCGATGCTGCCGGCGTTGTATGCCACGCGTACCGGGATCTGCGCGCTGATGGCGCGCTGATCCGTGACCGTAACGATCGCCGAGCCCGGAGTTTTTCCCGAGAGCGTGAGCGTCTGTGTCGCTTGATCGATCGAGGCGTCTGCCACGGCCGGATTGGAAATCACAAACCGCAGTTGGCCGAGTGCGGACATGATGTGCACGGTAGCCTGGCCGCCGACCGGAACTTGCGCCGATGCCGGCGAGACGACGATGGGCGGCTGGGTCGGTGCGGGGCTCGGAGTTCCGGCAGCCGGCGATGCGCTGGGGGATGGCGTGGGCGCGGCAACTTGTCCGCGTGCGAACAGTGCGGTCGGTCCGGCGGCGCAAACAAAAACAGAAGCGGCCGCGACTAGCGCGGCGAGCGGGGTTCGCTCCATCTTTCGCTTACGCGATTTTGGCTACTTCGCGGCTCACCGCCGAGGCAAGCAGCGTTTTATAGCCCACACTTGGGAAGAGCACGGTTACCAAGTCTTTTTCGGCGCGCTCGACCGTGCCCTGTCCGAACTTGGGATGATAAACGATATCGGCAATGCGGAAGCCCGATTCGCCCGGGGCCGGCCGGCCGTTGTGCAAGGCGATGCGGGGCCGGCGGCAATTGTCGCACGCGGCGCAATTGCTGCGGTCGAAGCCCTCGCCGAAGTAATTCAGAATGAAGCGGCGGCGGCACGACGTTGTCTCGGCGTACTGCAGCATCATCGCGAGTTTGCTCTGATCGTACGATTTTTTGGTTTCGTAATTGGCGAGGTTTAACAGCATCGCTTCGTTGTTGCGCGCGGCTTCGGTGAGCGCATATTTCGAACGGCTGGGCGTTTCGATGAAGCCGCCTTTTTTGAGGATCGCCAAAATGACTTTGAGCTTCGTGAGCGGCAGCTGCAGAATTTTTCGCAAGTCGGTCATCGAGACGCCGCCCGACTGAGCAGCGAAGAGCTGCAACGTTCCGAAAACTTTCTGCACTTCTTCGATATCGGGATACTTGCCGGTGAGGAAGTAGTTCTGCACGCGCGTATCACTCATACGGTAGATCAGGATGCAGCGCGAAGGCAGCCCGTCGCGTCCCGAACGTCCGGCTTCTTGCGTGTACGCCTCCACCGATCCCGGGAGATCGTAATGCACGACGAAACGGATGTTGGGCTTGTCGATTCCTAAACCGAACGCGTTGGTCGCTACCACCGCGCGAATGTGCTCGTTCATGAAGAGCTCGTGCACCGACGTACGGTCGTGCTTTTGGAGCTTCGAATGATACACCGCGGCCGGAATATCGAGCTCGTCCTGGAGATACTGCTGCACCTCCATGGCGTTCTTGATCGTCGCGGTATAGATGATCCCGGTACCCTCGAGTTCGTCATTCTGGAAGAGGCCGCGCAGGATCTTTAATTTGTCGGCTTCTTTTTCGGCGCGCCGTACGTCGTAAATCAGATTCGGACGATCGAATCCGCGCACGATCGGTTTCACGCTCGGAATTCCGAGCTGGTGCAGGATGTCTTCGCGGACGGCGGGCGTCGCGGTTGCGGTGAGCGCCAATATCGTGGGATGACCCAGACGCGCGATGACCGCGCCGAGCGCGAGATATGCCGGGCGGAAATCGTGGCCCCACTGGCTGATGCAGTGCGCTTCGTCCACAACGAAGAGCGGGACTTTGATCTCGCCGAGCAGCTGGAGAAAACGCTCGTCCTCGAGTTTTTCGGGTGTAACGAAGACGATCTTCAAGCTCTTGCTGCGCACGCGTTCGATCGCGACGGCTTCTTGATCTTCGGAGAGGGTTGAATTGAGTGCGACCACTTCGCTCACGCCCAGCTCGCGCAGCATGTCGAGCTGATCTTTCATGAGCGCGATGAGCGGACTGACCACGACGGTGGTGCCTTCGAGCAGCAAAGCAGGCAGCTGATAGGTGAGGCTCTTACCCGCGCCCGTGGCGAGGATCGCCAGCGTGTCTTCGCCGGACATGATCCGGGTGACGACCTCTTCCTGGCCTGATTGAAATTCTTCGAAGCCGAACTTTTCACGAAGCGCGGCCCGCAGGTCGATCATTCTCTCTCCGCAGCACGCCTTGCGGACGTGCGATTCCGCCTCTTTGTTAAAGAAAAGAAGCGCTAAGCGTGGCAAGTATACCCCGCGGCAGGCGCGCCGAAACGCTGAAAAGTAACTCCCGGGGGTGTCCCTGTATCGCGACTGGCGGCCGAAGAGTTTCGCCGAATTAGTCGGCCAAGAAGCCGTCGTCCGCACGCTGACCAGCGCGATCTCCGGCGGCAAGTTGGCCCACGCCTACCTCTTTTCCGGACCGCGCGGTTCGGGGAAAACCTCCGCCGCCAAAATACTGGCGCGCTGCATCGACTGCATCCAAGGTCCGACGCCCACGCCCGACAACACCTGCGAAAACTGCCTGGCGATTCTCTCCGGCACCGCGCTCGACGTGCTCGAGATCGATGCGGCCAGCAACCGCGGCATCGATGAAATTCGCGCGCTGCGCGACGCGGTCAAATTTGCGCCGGCGGCGATGCGCATGAAAGTGTACATCATCGACGAGGCGCACATGCTCACCAAAGAAGGCGCCAACGCATTCTTGAAAACCTTGGAAGAACCACCGCCGCACGCGGTGTTTATTCTCGCCACGACCGAGCCCGAAAAACTTCCGCTGACGATTCTTTCGCGCTGTCAGCGCTACGCGTTCAGGCGCATCGCCATTCCCGTCATGATCGAACGCATGCGCGAGATCGCGGCCGCCGAAAAAATTCCGATCGACGACTCGGCGCTTTCCGCCATCGCTTACCGGGCCGACGGCGGACTGCGCGATGCGCTGACCATGCTCGAACAAGCTGCGGCTTTTGCCGGCGGCAAGATCGATGCGGCCACCGTCGAGCTGGCGTTCGGCGCCAGCGGCCGCACGTACGCGCGAACGCTGCTCGATCGCGCCATCGCGCGCGACGCCGCCGGCGTTCTGAAGAGCATCGACGAAGCCAGCGACGCCGGCACCGATATGCAGGTGCTGATCCGCGGGATGATCGCCGAGTTTCGCAACCTCTTGGTCGCGCGGATCGACCCGGCGCTGCTCGCGCGCGATCTCGCTCCCGCTGACGCGGAAGCCGCGGTAGGCAGAAGCAAGGAGCTCACACAAGCGCAGATCATCCGCGCGCTGCGTCTTTTGGCCGAAGCGCTTTCAACGGTTCGCTCGAGTGGCAATCCCCGTCTCGAGCTGGAAACCGCGCTCCTTCGTTTTACGCTGGCAGCCGAAGATCCGACGCTCGACGCCATCGCGTCGCGCGTCAGCGTTCTCGAATCGGGCGCCCCGCAACCCCCGGCGTCAAAAGCTGCCGCACACAAAGCCGTCGCCGAAATCACGGCGCCCCCCGCCGAGCCGTCCGTGGCGGCCGCGGAGAAACCGAGCTCGAACGGTCCGCTCACCATTCAAAAGGTTCGGTCGGCGTGGCAGTCGATTCGCACGCGCGTCGAAGGTGAACGTCAATCGCTGCGCACGCAGCTCTCGCGCGCTCAACCCGAAGCTATCGAAGGTAA
The DNA here is from genome assembly GCA_013036105.1 of Vulcanimicrobiota bacterium. Lineage (GTDB taxonomy): Bacteria > Vulcanimicrobiota > Vulcanimicrobiia > Vulcanimicrobiales > Vulcanimicrobiaceae > Rubrimentiphilum. The sequence goes on along the minus strand of JAAXCX010000015.1, from coordinate 22,094 downwards.
TGCTCTGGTGATCAAGCTGCCCAACGCCATCTTTGCTGAAACGCTCAAGGATAATGCGAAGATGATCGAAGCGGCAGTTGCGGAAGTGCTCGGCACGCCGTTGCGCGTGCGTTTCAGAGTCGAAGCCGCATCCAAGAACGCGTCACCGGCGCCGCCGCCCGACGATCCCGACGAACTCCTTTCCTACATCAACGAACGGATGACCTAAATGAACCAGGCCAACATCATGGCGCAGATGCGCAAGATGCAGCAAGAGATGACCAAAGCTCAGGAAGAGCTTGCGGAAACCGTGGTAACGGGCAACGCCGGCGGCGAAACCGTGCGCGTGGATATGACCTGTGACCATCGCGTGAAAGCCGTGAAAATCGCGGCCGAAGCGATCGATCCCGCCGACGCCGAGACGCTCGAAGATCTGATCGTCGTGGCGTGCAACGATGCGCTGAAGAAAGTCGAAGAGGCCACGCAGGCGCGCATGGGTCAGGTCACCGGCGGCTTGCGCATTCCCGGCTTGTCGTAAGTGCCCAGCTCCGGCTCCATCGCGGGCCCGGTTCAAGCGCTCATCAACGAACTCAGCAAGCTGCCGACCATCGGTCCGAAAACGGCGGCGCGACTCGTTTTCTATTTACTGAATCGTCCGCGCAACGAAGCGCAGTCCCTCGCTGAAGCGATCCTCGCGGTGAAAGACCGCGTGCGGCTCTGCTCCAATTGTTTTTCGATCACCGAGGAAGATCCGTGTCCCATCTGCACCGACGAGCGCCGCGACGCCACGACGATCTGCGTTGTTGCCGAGGCGAAAGATATTTTCGCGCTCGAACGCACCGGTGCGTACAAGGGGCGCTATCACGTGCTTGGCGGGTTGATCTCACCGATGGATGGCATCGGCCCGGCGCAGCTGCGCGTCAAAGAACTGGTCGATCGCGTCGGTAAGGAAAACCCGCACGAAATTATTTTGGCGACCAACCCGAACGCGGAGGGAGAAGCAACCGCGGTCTATCTTTCTCGGCTGCTGACGCCGCTCGCGTCGGCCGTAACACGACTTGCCTACGGATTGCCCATCGGCGGAGATTTAGATTACGCCGACGAGGTAACGCTGGCCAAAGCCATCGAAGGCCGCCGCACGCTCTAGCCGGAAAGTTCTGGGATGCACCCGCTGCCTCAGACCGGCGTGCTGACTTTTGTTTTCACGGATATAGAAGGCAGCACGACTCGCTGGGATCGCGCGCCCGACGCCATGGCGCAGGCGCTTGCCACGCACGACGCGATCGTCTCCGAAACGCTGCAAGCGCACGGAGGCAACGTTTTCAAGCGTTTGGGCGACGGATTTTGCTGCGTCTTTCCGGTGCCGGCGCGTGCAGCCCAAGCGGCCGTTGAAGTACAGCGGAAGCTTGCCGGCCAAGCGTGGGATCAAGCGGTCGGCGAACTGCGTATTCGGATCGGAGTGCATACGGGCAACGCACTTTCTGCCGACGACGATTACTTTGGTCCGGCACTCAACCGTGCCGCGCGCGTGATGGCGTGCGCGTACGGCGGCCAAATATTGCTCTCATCGGCAACTGCTGCACTCGTGAATGGCGAGCTGCCCCCCGGAATCGACTGCGTCAATCTGGGCACTCACCGGCTGCGCGATCTCGCCGAACCAGAAACGATCTTTCAACTCTGTGCGCCGGAGCTGCAGCGCGACTTTCCGCCGCCGCGAACCCTCGACTTCCGTCCCAACAATTTGCCAATCGAGCTTTCGAGTTTCGTGGGACGTGATGCGGAGCTGCAAGAATTACGCGCGCTGGTCGCACAAAAGCGTCTTGTCACGCTCTGCGGACCGGGCGGAATCGGAAAAACCCGGATGGCGATTCAGCTTGGAGCCGAGTTGCTCGACGAATTTGAAGACGGCGTCTGGCTCGTGCGCCTCGCGCAAGTTTCCGATCCGGCGCTTGCGGCACAAACAATCGCGGCCGCGCTTGGAGTTGGAGAGGCCGCAGGCGAAGCAATCGAGGCAACCTTGCTGCGGGAGCTCGGCCTTAAGCACGTACTGGTCGTTCTCGATAACGCGGAACACCTGATGCCCGCGATCGGCTCGGTCGCAAAAACCATCCTCGACAACGCTAAAGGCGTGCGAATCGTGGCAACGAGCCGGGAATCTTTGCACGTTCGCGGTGAGCAAATTTTCCGGCTGGGGCCGGTGAGCGATGAGGCCGCTGCGCGGTTGTTTATCGAGCGAGCTCAGTCCGCGGTTCATGATTTCGATCCGGCGGGCGCCTCAGATGATCTGGCCTCCATCGCAAGGGCGGTCCAGGGTATTCCTCTCGCGATCGAACTTTCAGCGGCTCGCCTATCGACGTTATCGCTTGCGGACATCCGGGCTCGCCTTGGATCGCAGCTCGCATTCTTGCGCTCTTCCAACGTCGACGACGTCCGACACAACACGTTGCGCGAAACGATCGCCTGGAGCTACGATCTGCTCACAGCGCGCGAACGGACATTATTGAGTAGTCTGTCGGTATTCGTCGGCGGATTTACCCTCGCGTCATGTGAGGCAATTGCTTCGGCGGCGGCCGAACGCGAAGCCCTTGACGTTTTGGAAACGCTCGTCGATAAATCGTTCTTGGCGGTCGCGTTCGGGACACTCGAAAGCCGCTACCGCATGCTGGACGTCATTCGCGAATTCGCTCGGGAGCGAGGCGACGCCGAAGTCTTGAAGCGTTCTCGCCTGACGCACTTCGAAATATTTTGTGCGTTGGCCGAGCGTGGCGCCGGCACGCTTGCGCACGAGGAGCTCGCCTCGTGGCTTGCCGCCGTGGACGCTGAGATCGCGAACCTTCGCGCGGCTCTCGAGTTTGGCTTCGAAGACGGGCATCCACGTCTGGCTGAGATGCTCTTAGGCATATTTCGTTATTGGTACATCCGCCGAACGGTTAAGGAAGGGCGCGCGTGGCTTAAACGTTTTTTGGATTCGCACGCCGGCGATACCGCGCCCGCCAACATTTTGCGGCATGCAGCAACCTTCGCCAGCATCGAAGGAGCGTACGACGAGGCCGACTCGCTCGCTAAGCACGCTTTACGGATTTACCACCAGAACGAGGACGTCGCAGGCGTGCTGGGGGCGCTGCATACGCTCGCAGTCAACGAGAGCCGTCGCGGGAATTCTGCCGGCGCCGAGCGCCTGTATTGCGACATCGCCGCGCGCTGCAAGCAGTCCGGACAAGAGCGAGCCTTCGTAGCATCCAGCGCGAACTGTGCGGCCATAAAACTTCAGCACGGCGAGCTCGAGGCTGCCGCCCAGCTGCTTTCGGAGTGCTCGGCCGCGGCTGAAGTTCTTGGCGATCCCGACGTTGGTGCGACGGTTACAGCCCTGCATGGGACGCTGGCCTTTAAGCGTGGTGAATTTGATCGCGCGGCGGCGCTGTTCGATCAAGCCCTCGCTATAAAGCGGGACCTGAAGAACGAGTTTGGTGAGGCGGACATCCTGGCTGCGCTGGCCGTCGATTCAGTCTACCGGGAACGCGCCGCCGACGCGGCCGAGTTTGCGGCTAAGAGTCTCGAAGGCGCAATCCGCGTCGACGCGCCTAACCTCGTTGTATGCAGTTTGGAATCGTGCGCCGTGGTGTTGCTACACTCTCAAGATGCCGACGCCGCAAAAGATGCATTTTCCTTGGCGTCGTCAATCCGGCGGATGCATTCACTGAACGAGAAAACCTCTCTGGGTTACGATGAAGCGCAATCAAAACTGCGCGCGCGTTTCGGCGATGCTGTCGACGAGCCCGCGGAACTGACAACGAACTGGAAAGCGGCGGCCCAAGCGTTGCTTCCTCGTTTGAGCCGCCGAGCTGAAGTGACGGCTACTTAACGTACACCCAAATTTTTCCGCCGAGAGCCTTGGGTTTGCCGCTGTTCCCGTGTTTATTCCCGTTCTCATCGGTGCCGTTCACTTCGGCATTGGAAGCGGTAAAAAGCAGCGTCCACGGCGCCGTGGGCTGAGGTGTACCGCCGCCGTTGGGAGTGGGTGCCCAAATCCTCACCGCAGTGAACTCAGTCGAGCCGGTCGCCCGCTTCCGGGCGCTCGTATTTTCGGTCATTCTGAGCGGCAGACTGTCGCCATAGCTCAGGTCGATTGGAAAACAGCACGCTTCCGCCTGGCCTTCGAGGCCGCCGGCGAACAGCGCCGCTAGCGCTGCGGTGCCACCGCCTTTCAGCAAAGTCGCGCGGTCTATTTTTGAAATCGTACTTTTCACGCGGAGCTCCTTATTTGAGAAGTGAGCGAGGAAGTCAAGCGGGCCTTAGGCGGCCCCGGCGACGCCGCCTGCGGCAGTTGAGCCGCGCGCGGCTCTGTGATACAAAGTAAGAGATGACCGATTTAGAGCGGGCTCTTGCCGATATCGCCGAGGTCCGGGAGCGGCTGGGCGGCGTCCAGCGCTTCAAGGGGTACTCCGGCTTGGCGGCGCTGGTCTCCGCGGGTTTCGCGTTGACCGCGGGCGTCGTGCAGTGGCTGATTGTTCCGGCGGTTGTGTCCGCGCACGAGGGACGTCTGTATTTTGCGATTTGGTTTGCGTGTTGCGCGGCTTCGATGGTCGTTAACTATAGTGCCATCGCCCATTGGTACGTCAACGATGCGACCGCGCGCGAGCGCTGGCAGACCGCGACGGTCGGCTTTGCGATCTTGCCGGCGCTCGTTCTGGGAGCCGCGCTTTCATTCGCGCTCCTGCGCGCGAACCTGTTCGAATTTCTTCCGGGCGTGTGGTTTGGCTGTTACGGAGTCGGATTGATTGCTTCGCGCACGATGCTGCCGCGCGCGGTCGTTCCGGTCTGCGTCGCATTCTTGGCCGCCGGCGCCGCTGTGCTGTTCGCGCCGCCCGCGCTCGCGCTGGCGCCATGGGTTTTGGCGATCGGATTTGGCGCCGGCCAAGCCGTAATCGGCGCCATCGTTATACGCGACCGCGAAAGGACACCGGCATGACGCAGTTTGCATTCGGCGCGCTCGATCGCGTCTTTCACGAGCGCGGACGCTTAGCGATCTGCAGCGCACTGATCGCGCATCCTGAAGGGATCTCGTTTACGCAACTGCAGGAAGCGTGCGAACTCACGGACGGAAATCTGAACCGTCATCTGCACGCGCTCGCCGAAATGGATATCGTCGAGACACGCCGGATCACGGGCAAGGGCCGCCCGCAGACCATGGTGCGCATCACGCGTGCCGGGCGCGATCGTTTTCTTGACTACATCGACGCGCTCGAGTCGGTCGTGCGCGACGTTCAGCGCGCGCGCAAACGCAAAGCGTCGCCGGTGCGTGCGACGCCCGCCAGCTCCACATCGCAGTAAACGCCCAGTAGAGTAGCGCGCTGCTGCGCAACGTAGCGCAGTACTTCCGGGTCGGGTTCGCCCGTCACCGGATCGTATGTGGTTGCCACACAGCGTTCGATCGGGTAGCGGACGCGCAAGACGGCTGTCCCCATCTCGATCGCGCTACCGGTCAGCTCGTTTTCCGCGAATGCGAAATCTTCGGCCGCGCGCGCATAGAGATTCGGACGCCACCGCCGGAAATCCATCGGCCGCCCGAGACCGGCGGAAACTTCCTCGACCCAGCGGTCGAAGATCAGCGAAATCGGCGCATCATCAAAATACCGTGAGCCGCGGCGCAGCTCCACAGCGACGTTTTTTTCGCGCGCGAGATTCTGCGCGCGCTCGGTGTCGCTTGTGAGGTGAAGCAGGTTGTGCTCTTTTCCGCGATATGTCTTGCCCGTGCGCGCGTGGCCTGCGGTGACGAAGAAGGCGGCTTCGCGGTCGCCGGGGATGCCGTCGAGCCCGAACTCCGCGGATTGCAATTCTTCACCGGCCATGCTTTTGACGGGATAGCGAGTGATTGCGGCGATCTGCCCGAGCAGCTGCATCCGCTTTGAATACCATAGGACCCGCTTCAAACCCTCAAGAAGGGCGGCGCATGAGCATTGCGGGTGACGCCTTGCCGCTTCGGCCGTTGAGCATCGGCGAAATTTTCGACCGCACGGTCACACTCTATGTGCGGTATTTCGGGCTCTTCACGCTCATCATGATGGTGGTCATCCTCCCGCTAACGGTAGCGTCCTACTTTTCGACTTACGGCAGCGGGGCGTATCAACAGGTGCTGCAGCAGGCGACGCACCCGGCCAGCACGCCGTCACCCATTCTTTTCTCTCGATTGATGCAGTTTGAAGGCATTCTGATGCTGGTACTGCTGCTGCAGCTGCTCTTGCTGCCGTTTGCGAACACGGCGACGGCGTCGGGGGTTGCCGATCTTTACCGCTCCCAGCGCCCGGCGTGGCGCCAGTGTTACGGCGCCGCGTTGCGGCGATGGCCGGCCATTTTGGGAGCCGAACTGATGACGATTGTCATCGTCGGCGCGGCGGTGATTGCGGGGGCGTTTGCATTCGGCGCGGTCTTTGCGGCCGGCATATTTTTGGTGCGCGGTTCGACGGCCGCCATTATCGTGTTCGGCGTCTTGGCCGCCATCTTCATGATTGCTTGGCTGTTGTCGCTGGCGCTGTGCGTCTTCGCAATGGGTTTTGCATTCATTTCCATCGTGGTCGAACATGCCGGCGTTTTTGAGGCGATCAGCTCCGGCTTTGCAAGGATTTTCAACCGTCGCGAGCTCGGGCGTGCGATTCTCGTTTTCCTCGCGCTCATTGCGATCTCCATCGGATTGTACATTGTACTCGGAATCGTCGCCGCGCTCGCTCAAGGGATAACGCATTCGCTCGTCCTCTACGGAATTTTGACCGCTCCGATCTCGCTCGTCAGCAGCACCTTTACGGCTTTACTTTTCGCGGTGTACTATTTCGACGTTCGGGTCCGGCGCGAAGGTCTCGATATACAGACGCAGCTCGACCGGCTGGAATGACCGCGAGCCGGCCGCCGCTGGGCGCGCGCGATCTCGCGCGTGATATTCTTTCGCAGAGACGTTTTCAAGTGGCGGTGCCGTCTACGCATCGCACGGCGTGGGAAATGTTGTGGGATTGGCTGCGCGGATTGTGGTCGCGCGTGTGGGATGCGCTTTTCTCGCACGTGCACATCGGAAGCCGTGCGAGCGTGATCATCGGTGACGCACTGGCCTTCGCGCTGATCGCCGTCGTCGTGGTCGTGCTCGTGCGTTTGGCGCTCGGGTCGATTCGCGATGCGCGGCGCCCCGATGCCGCGCGCGCGCTTCCGGAATCGCCCGATCCCGTCGCACTCTACGAGTTGAGCCGCGAAGCCGCTGCGCGCGGCGATTATCGCATGGCGGTCGCACTGCTGTTCGCCGCGGCCATGCGGCGTTTGGAACGGCTGGGCATCGCCCGCGAAGACCCCAGCCGTACCGTCAACGAGTGGCGGCGCACGCTGCGCGGAACGCAGCCTTCGGTCTTGCCCGCGTTCGACGCGATCGCTCGGCCCTTCGTCGCGGCATTCTATGCCGAAACGCCCGTCGCGCGCGAGCAATGGATGGAAGCGCACGACGCGTACGTCGCGCTGCCGGCCGGGGCCCCATATGCGTAACCGCACCGAGATCGCGATCTTGATCGTAGCGCTGCTGCTCTTCACGGTGTTGTCCGCGCTGCGTGCTGCGGCGCCGCGCGCGCACTCGTCGTTCCCTTCAACCTACGATACGGGAGCGAACGGCTATGCCGCCCTGTACGAATTCTTGCAGCGCGAAGGCGTCGATGCGCAGCGCTACGAGCTCCCGATGGGGGAGTTACCCGCGGGCGCGACGATCGTGTTCGCGGGCGACTACACGATTGATTCGGTCCTTTCCGCCAAGGAATCGGCCGCGCTCGATACATGGGTACGCCGCGGCGGAAAACTGATCGTGCTCGGAAGCATGTTTCCGTTCACGCGCGACTCGCTCGGCCTTCCCAAGACGCGCTCGGCGGTCAGTAAGGTGGCGCGGACGGGATGCGGTTTCCGCGGCGCGCGCCGCGTGGTCGGCGGAGATTTTGCTTCGGTCCTGCAGACGGTGTGCGACAGCAAACATTCGGTGCTGCTGATGGCGCGCGGCGGAGCGGTTGCCGTTTCGCTCAAACGCGGACGCGGAACCATTGTGGAGTTCGTGACGCCATCGCTTTTTGGCAACGCGCAGCTGGCCGCGCACGACAACGCCGCGTTCGCCTACGATCTGTTTGCCGCTGCGCGGGCTCCGTTGTTCGACGAGCGCGTGTATGGGTACGCCGCCGGGCGCACGTTCTGGGAGGTGATGCCGCGGCCCGTGATTGCGGCGGTTATCGTCGCGTTGATCGCGTTGCTGCTGGCGATCGTGGCCGCGAATGTGCGCCTTGCGCCGGCGCGGGCGCTCGAGCGTGACGACCAACGTAATTCTTTGGCCTACATTGAATCGTTGGCCCGAATGCTGCAGCGCGGCGGCGCGGCGCATGACGTCATCACTAGGCTGGCACGCGCGGCAGCCGGCTTTCGTTCGCCGCCGGGCGACGAACGCGGACGCGCGGCCTTTGACGAGTTGCGCCGGCTTGGGGAACGCAGGGATGCCGGACCGCGCGAGGTCCTGCTAGCGGGAACGATCTTCGCGCAGTTGCGAAAGGATTACGAATGGTAACGACCGCTGCGAATGTAGCTGAACGCGTCGGCGCGGGAATGCGCGAGATCATCGTGGGAGGCGATGAATTAACGTTCGCGCTTTTGGTCGCGTTGCTGGCCCGCGGGCATGCGCTGATCCAAGGCGTTCCCGGGACGGGTAAGACGCTCGCCGTTCGAGCTTTAGCCGCGCTGTTGGGGGCGCAGTACCGGCGCATCCAGTTCACGCCCGATTTGATGCCCGCCGACGTCGTCGGAACGACCGTCTTCAACCCGCAGAGCGCCGAGTTCAGCATGCGGCCCGGACCGATCGTCACGAATTTCTTGCTGGCGGACGAGATCAACCGCACTCCTCCTAAAACGCAATCGGCGCTGCTTGAAGCGATGGAGGAAGGCCGCGTCACGATCGACGGCGTGCCGCTGCAGCTTCCGCGCCCGTTCTTCGTCTGCGCCACGCAAAATCCGATCGAGTATGAAGGCACTTACCCATTGCCCGAAGCGCAACTCGACCGATTCTTGGTGATGGCCATTGCCGGCTATCCGCCGGCGGCCGCCGAACTCGATCTGCTTTCGCGCGTCGCCGCGGGTTTCGATGCACGCGCAATCGAGCCGAACGCGCTCAAGCCCGTCGCAAATGCCGGCGAAATCACGACCGCCCAAAGCGAAGTGCGCGGCGTGCGCGTGGCGGCGCCGGTGCAGCAGTACATTTACGACCTGATCGCTGCGACGCGCTCGCATCGTGCCCTGAGTTTGGGAGCCAGCCCGCGCGCCGGCGTTTCGCTGCTTGGCGCGGCGCAAGCGTCGGCGGCGATCGACGGCCGCGATTACGCGACGCCGGACGACGTCAAGGATGTGGCGGCGTTCGTGCTGCCGCATCGATTGATCGTTGCGCCGCAAGCCGAGATCGACGGCGTGACGGCGCTGAAGGTCGTGCGCGAAATCTTGGAGTCCGTCGCGATTCCACGTGAAGACGCGCCCTAAATCGCGCTTCGCCGGCGTCTGGCCCGCGCCGCGCGCGTATTGGGCGCTGGCGATACTTGCGCTTTTGCTGGCCGTTGGCGGCGCGCTTCCGGCATTTCTGATTTTAGCAGCGTTGTGCGCGGCCGCACTCGCCGCCGGCGCGCTTGCCGATGCGTTTACCGGGGTGGCGCGCGCCGCACTTGAGATCGATCGCGAGGTGCCCGAGCCATTCGCGCTGCGCGCACCGGGCGTGCTGCGTTACCGCGTCCGTAACCGCTCCGGCGCCGCGTTGCGCTTGAACCTGATCGAAAGCGATTGCCGCGTCTTACGATATCCCCAAGACGAGATTGCCGTTTCTGTGCCACCGCACAGTGAGGCATTTGCTGAGCGTAGCGTGATACCGGTCGCGCGCGGCAGCGACGCGCTCGGAACGATTTTCGTTACCGTGCAAAACCAATTCGGGTTGCTTAGCCGTAGACTGCGGTTCCAGGCACTGCAGCCGATCCGGGTCTTACCGGATCTTTCTGCGGTTGAACGGTACGGAGCGCTGCACGTTCGTAACCGCCTCATCGATGCGGGCCTGCGGCGCATGCGTTTGCGCGGCACGGGGACGGAGTTGGAAAACCTGCGTGACTGGGCGCCGGGCGATCAATTCCGCTCGATCGAATGGAAGGCGACGGCGCGGCGCGGACGTTTGATGGTTGCCGAATACGAAGTGGAGCGCAGTCAAAACGTCATGATCGTGCTGGACGCCGGCCGGCTCATGACGCCGCGCGTCGACGAACAGCGGAAGTTCGATTATGCGATCACCGCCGCGCTTTCGGTCGCGTCGATTGCATCGCTGGCAAACGACAAGATCGGACTGGTCGCGTTCGCGGGCGAAATACTGCGCGCGCAGGCTCCGCGCACCGGACGTTCCATCTCCTCAATCGCTGCGCAAGTGCACGATTTGGAGCCGCGTTTCGAAGAGTCGGACTACGCGCAGGCGTTCGCCTACGTGCGCAGCCACGTGCGCAAGCGGAGTTTGATCGTCTTTTTTACCGACATGGTCGATCCCGTCGCGCAAAGCTCGGTGCTCGCGCAGATCGGCATGTTGGCCAAACGCCACGTCGTGATATGCGTCTTCATGAACGATCGTGCGATCGATCGCGCGCTGGAGACCGCTCCGAAGAGCAGCTCGGACGTTTACGCGGCCGCGGTTGCGCTCGAGCTGCGGGACGAGCGGCGCGCGGCGGCCGCGATCTTGCAGCGCCTCGGCGTGCAAGTCATCGATGTACCCGCACGGGAGCTCACCACCGCTCTGATCGATCGCTACTTGCTGGTCAAACAGCGCGGGCTGCTCTAGCGCTATGCCCGCAGCGCGGCGCGCTGCAGCGTGCGTTCCAAACCGACCAGGCGCGTTCCGGACGCGCGATCGTGCAGCTCGAGGCGCCAAAACCCCGGCCAGAGGAGGCTCAAAATGAAAAGCGGCGTGGCGATCAGATAGCGCCAAATCACTTGCAAGAGCGCGGGCCGGCCGAAGTGTGTGTTCGTCACGCGGACGGATACGATCATCATGCCGAACGTCTGCCCGGCGATCGCGACAAGGACGATATTGTAGAGCAGAAACCCGACGAGCGGACCGAAATCGAGGTTGACGTTCCAGTGGATTCCGGGCCGGTGCACGGAGCTCACGCTCGTCACGACCAAATTGCCGATGGCGGCGACGAGCGTATAATCGATCGCAATCGCCGCGAGGCGGCGGCCGAAACTCGCGCAATCGTTCTTGGTGACCAGTCCGGAACGATGCTCGACCGGTTCGAGCGACGCCGGTTGCGTGACGAGGCGCTCTTCCCAGTACTCGTAGAGCGCGGTATGGTGGAAAAGACGAAGCGTTTCCATCCGGTTGGTGGCGTAAGGATTGGGCGCGAGCCATTCTCCCAAGCGCAGCACCGAATCGTGCGCGATCTCTACGCGCTGCTGCGCGAATGCGGCCAAGTCCACTTTACGCGCGAACAAATGAAATTCGCACAGAGCGATCGCGCGGTACGCGGCGTCCGTACTTCCGCAGCAGAGCAGCCCCGCGCGGTCGGCCGTAAACTCCGTTCGCCTTAGCCAAGCCCCGAAGATGAGCGAGACGATCGCGTTCTCGTGTCCGTTGACGCTCAAAATCGACGTCAGGCGGGTGTGTCCGGCGGCAATATGTCCGAGCTCGCGCCCGACGACGAACGTTAATTCGTCCTCTTTAAAGTGATCGATCCAATGCGTTGAAATAATCAGCGAGTACGGGTCGCCGAAACCGACCGCGACGACCGGAACGCGGATGTCGTCGCGCAAAAAGACCATCGGCATCGGCAGTTCCAGCATCGTCGCGCAGCGTTCTACGACCGAAAAGAGCTCGGGAAACTGCGTGCGCGTGATCATGACGCAGCTGCCCAGCAGCGCACCGCGGGCGATCGTGACGTAGACCATCGCAACGACGACCAAAACGCCGACGGACGAAACGCCGATAACCTCGTGCCAGAAGCGGCCGATCACAAAGGCAATCGCCGGCGCGAATGCCAGCGTAATCGCCAGACTCAGCCATTCATTGCGTTGGCGGATGGAAAACTTTCCGCGAAAGAGATCGCGCATCTCAGCGCTCGCGTCCGGCGAAACCGAAATACGCGAAAAGCGCGAGCGCGGTGAAAACCCCCGCGGCGTCGCGAACCGGAATTGAGGTACGCAGGTTTGTGAAAAAGCCTTCGATGATTCCGGCGACGCAGAGCATCGCCACGACGCCGCCGACCAAGATTCCGGCCCGACCTCCGTTCTGCGCAATCGCGTCGCGTCTCCTCAGCCTGCCGGGGTTGAGTACGCCCGCCGCGAGCAGCAGCCCGGCGGCCGCGGCGACTTGAATGGCGGTCAATTCGATGACGCCGTGCGGCGCGATCGTCGCCCAGTAATCGGCGCCGAACCCGGCTTGCCCATAGAGCGCCGCGAGGCCGCCAACCATTAAGCCCGTGATCGTCAATTCATAGATCGTGAACAGTCCGAGTGTCACGATTCCGCCGGCGAACGCGAGCACCGCCACCCGGATGTTGTTCGTAATGATTTCAGCCGACATTTTGGACGAATATTCCGATGTGAAATTAAAATTCGAATCGTGCAGGCTCCTGGTAAGGTGCGACGGCACGATCGAGTCGGGCAGAAGCGCGTAGGCATTTGCCGGATGCGAGCTGACGATTGCGAATGCGATCAGCGCCCAGACGATCGTGATCGCGGCACAGGCTCCGATATACGGCCACGACCGGCGGAACTCGCGCGGAAAAGTCTGCGTGAAGAACCGCAGGATGCGCGTTCGTCCGGGCTCGACGGCGGCGCCGTACACTAAGGCGTGCGATCGCGCGACCAACCGGTTCAGGTAGTGCCGCAGCTCGGCGCCGTAGCCGTGCCCTTGCGCGTAGGCGAGATCCGACGTGACCCAACGGTACAACTTGCCGGCTTCAAAGAGTTCCGCCGCGTCCAGGGCGCGCAAACCGCGCCGGCCGGTGCGGGCGAGTAACAGCTCTAAACGCTCCCATGCCCGGCCGCGCCGCCGGACGAACGAACGCTGATCCACTCTGGAGTAATGCGTCGCCCGCCGCGAACTGCCCCCCGGAGGGGGCCTATGCCATGCCGCGGGGCGAAGGCGCGGTGCGATGGATCGAACGCTGGAAGTTCGCACGCCCGAAAGCATCGCGTTCTCTTACGAACTCGCCGGGCTGGGCAGCCGCTTTTTGGCCGTTGCGATCGACGTCACCATTCAGACGCTGGTGATGCTCGGCATTATCTGGGGATTGATCTATGCCGGGACTCACGGGATTGCCGCGCGCCACTTCTCCGAACCGACGAAAATCGAGACGAATCTGGCTATCGCGTTCTTCATCGCGATCGTCTTCATCGTTTTCTTCGGCTACTTCATTCTCTTCGAAGCATTTTGGAACGGCCAGACGCCCGGAAAAAAAATGATGGGCTTGCGCGTCGTGCGCGACGGCGGCTATCCGGCAGACTTTGGAAGCGTCGCCATTCGCAATCTTATTCGCGTTGGCGAATTCGTCGCCGGACTCTACGCGCTTAGCGCCGTTGCGGCGATTTTGTCTCCCGAAAACAAACGGCTGGGCGATATGGCGGCCGGAACGATAGTCGTACGTGACGTGCGCGCCGCAACGCTGGCGGATCTCTTGGAAGAAACGACGGATGCGCATCCGCTCATGCTGAGCTCTCACGAGCGCGCGCTCATCGATCAGTTTGTCGCGCGCCGCGAAGGAATGGTGCCGCACAGCCGAGCTATGATGGCATCGAAAATTGCCGAGCGCGTGCGTCCGCGCGTCTCGCGCGATCTTCAGCAGTTAAACGACGAAGCGTTGCTGACGCGACTTAGCGTTTTGTAAAACGGGTCATGAGCTCGCGCGCGAAGCCGAGCGCATCTTTTTTGGTGTTCTCATAGATCGAGCTCGCCTGCCCGGCGCTCATGTGCCGTCCGTGCTCGTAGTAAAACGTGACGCCCTCGCCGACGACGATCGTGCCCGCATAGGCGATGGCGCCTTTAATGGCGATGCCCGCGACCGGAATGAATCCCGAAAGTTCGCGCGCCAGCATGCGCCAGCCGAATCCGCCGCCGACCACCGGAAGCAGTTGCCATAAGCGCTGTACGTCGGGATCGCGCCCGTAGGTTGCCTCGACATGGAGCAGCAGCATCATTTGGATGCCGGTGATCGCTACCATGTCCCCCGCCGAAGCGAAGGCGCCGAGCACTAAACCGAAGACGGGAATGTGATCGACGACGGCGCTTGCAAGCGCGACCTTGAGTGCATTGTTAGCTGCGTCGCGTGTGAGTTTCGCGGCGACGGTTTCGCGCAGAACCGGGAGTCTGCGGCCGACGGCGATCTCAACGCCTTTGCAGCGCTCGATCAGGTGCGGAAATACGCGTCCGCGCAGCGCCTCTTTCGAAACAGCAGTGACGATATATTCGCCGGTTGCGCCCGCAACGGGCGCTGTTGAAGGACCGCCGGGCGGTGCGTCTTCGTCAACGGTAATGGCGAAGATCGGCAAATCGAGTGCGCGCAGCGCCGCGAAATCCGCGCCGCGCGAGTCGCCGCGGCGACCGAGGAAGAGAATCGCGCGTCCTTCGCGCGTCATGGTGACTTGCGCCATTCCCGGGACGATCGTTTCTAAGCAAGCGGCCGCGTCGAGCGGAACGGAATCGTCGTGTCCCGAGAGCAGCAGCGAACGCATCGACGCGACCAGCGCCGGGTCGCCGCACAAATAGAGCCTGAAGGGCTTGCGGGTATGCGCGGTCACGGCGCGGACGTCGATGCCCTTACGGACGAGGCGAAGAATTTCGCCGGTTGCAGTGGCCATTAACGGCTACTACACGTCGGAGTTCTGATTTGTTACGGTTCCGTCCGGGTGGGCTTCTTTAGCGGGGTCGTCCGTGTAGTCCAGATAGATGAGTCCCATGAAGATCTCGAGGGCCAGCGCGTGCATCCCGCGGGCGTTGGCGACGTCGATGACGCTGCGGTGCGTTTCATGTGCTTCACGAATGATGGCTTGCGGCGAGGTCTTATAGTCGGCCGCGATGATGGAAGCGACCGCAATCTCGCCCGGCGTGACGTTGTCGTGCAGCATGCCGATGTAGTCGATGTCGTCAACATTCCAGCGCAAGTTGATCGCTTTTTGCAGCGTATCGTAGCGCTGCGGCGACGTCCCCACGCCGAGCAGCGTGATACGTGTCGAAAGTTGCCGCGCTTTTGCCAGGTTGAGGAGCTGTTTTGCCTGAGACGCTGAAATCGCTGAAGCGCCGAGCGACGCCGTTGCTTTCTGCATGTACGGCAGCAACGACGTGTAGTCGAACTGATCGATGTCACCGAATGCGTTCAGGCGGATCTGCTGCAGGCGTTTGAAGAATGCGTCGAGATCGGCAAGTCCGCTGTCGAGCTGCATCGCTGCCGCGCGGCCGGCGTCTACCGAACGCTCCATGTCGGCGTCGGCGCTCGAGATGTCCCCGATCATGTGCGGGTACGAGGGGAAGATGGCGATCGAATCCGAGGGAATCGGATTCACATTGAGCGGCGCCTGCATCTCGTCCAAGATTTGCGCGTTCTCGCGCAGCAGGCCGTCAGGTTTGTTCGTTTTCGCGTCGATCGATCCGATGTCATCGATGGATGAGGTTGCGTCTTGAAAAGCGCTGTTGACCGAACGGCCCATGCCGTTGATTGTTTTTACGACGGCTTCCAGGCGCGAACCGTGTTTGACGTCGATCGAACTAAAGTCCGGAATTTCGTACTGGATCGCTTCCATGCGCAGCTGAAGCGATTTTAACTGGCTGTGACCTTGATCGTGACGCGCGGCGATCTGCGCTTGCGCTTGCGACTGGACTTGCACCGCTTGCTGCATCTGCGCGCGCAGACTTGCAAGGTCGGGGCGCGTAAGGTCGACGCGGCGCGCCTGCATGGAGCGCAGCGCCGCAATGCGCTGAAGTGCGGCGGCTTTGACTTGCGGCGACGTGCTTTGCGCCAGCGTCCCTAAGGTCTGCTCGCTCTTGCTTGTGAGCCCGAGCGCGAGCTGGCTCTGTCCGAGTCCGAGCAGGGCCTCCTGGTTCGACGGATCGGCCTTAAGGATCTCGTTTAAGTCAATGCCCGCGATATTGTAGCGGTCTTCGTCGAGATCGTGCTGCGCCCGTACGAGTTTTTGCTGCGCGGTGACCTTCGTTGGATCGAGTTCGGGATAGCCAAGCAAATGCGAGATGCGCGCGTCGGAACCCGGGTGGCTTTCAAAGTATTTGGTGACGAGATCGTTGTGTTCGCCGTCGAGCGCCCCCAGATGCTGCTGCATGGTGACCATCGCCTCCGGATCGTAGCCGGCGCGCGACATGAGCAGCAGGCCGTATTCGTCGGCCTGGAGCTCGTCTACGCGCTCCATCTTGGCCATGGCGCCGGCCTGCAAAATGTTACCGAAGTTATAGATGAAGGGCGAAAAGATCGAGGCGATGCCGAGCAGGATGCTCAAAATCTGGGACTTGGACTGCATCGTGACCGTGTGGCGCCGTTCGATGTGTCCCGTTTCGTGGCCGACGACGGCCGCGAGTTCGTCGTCCGATTGGACGAAATCCAAAAGTCCGGTGTTCACATAGACGTAGCCGCCGAGCGTCGAGAACGCGTTGATGCTCCTGTCGCCGATGATCTTGACGTTGTACGGAACGTCTTTGCGCGCGGTCTGCGCCCAGAGTTTGGACGAGACGCTCTGCACCCAGGCGTTAAGCAGCGGGTCGGTTTCGATGACGCTGGTTTCGACGATCTGCTGATCGTAGGTTCGCCCGATGGCGACCTCGTTGGCTGTCGAAAGTGCGAGCGCGGGTGCCGGGCATATGGCACTCAGCAATGCCAAAATGAGCGCAGATGGGACGATTTTGCGAAACAGCATGGCCATTATTACCTATAACCCGCAAAGGCGGGCCCAAGTTCAGATACGTGCGCACTCCCAGAACGCAGGTCTGGGTTCCTTTGTTACACCTTGTTACACCCTTCGGCTGTGGACGAGCTGTGCATAAGCGGAAGTTATTGTGGGGCTTCTGTGGAGGCCGCAGGGCGGCCGCTTGCGCGTTCGAAGGGCCTGCCTGATGGCGGTGTTGCGCGGCAAGGGCCTCGGCCTTGAAATTGCCTTAGGAGAGCGCGATTTTGAGGAAGCTCTTGCCGAGTTGCAGAGCAAGCTCGGCGAGCGCCCGGGATTTTATTCCGGAACGCAAGCCACTGCTGCCGTCGGGCGCGAGGGACTCCCGGAGGAGCAACTCGCACGGCTGCGGACCCTTCTGAGCGCAAATGGGATTACGCTCGAGGGCGTGACCGCGGCCCAACCCGACGACGGCGAAGAGCTTGCACGGCGGCGGGCGCTGCGTCCGAAACGGGAGCTGCAGCTCTCGGACGCAGCGCGGTCGCTGGTGCCCGACTTTGAGGGTGCGCGTAAAGATATTGCAAACCGCCGCAGCCGCGGGGAAAGCAGCGTGCGGCGTCTGGCGCCGGCGCCCGAGCCCGAACCTGCGCCGCTCGAAATCCCGCCGGTGGCCCCCGCGACGCTCTATCACGTGGGCACCCTCCGGGGCGGCCAGGCGCTGCACAACGTCGGAAACATCGTCGTGATCGGCGACGTCAATCCGGGCGCGGAGCTGATCGCAGGGGGCGACATCGCGGTTTTCGGATCGCTGCGCGGCGTAGCTCATGCCGGAGCCCAAGGCGATGCGGGCGCGCGCGTCTACGCGGTCGATCTCTCGCCGACGCAGCTGCGCATCGCTACGTTGATTGCTGCGGATGCCGGCGCGCGCGGAGCTCGTAAAGAGCCCGAAGCGGCCTGCGTGCAGAATGAACGCATAACGATCGTTCCGCTGGTTTCGGCGGAGCGTTTTGCTAAGGAAACCAAGGAGAAGGTGGAGTGAAGGCTCGCAAGATCGTCCTGACGTCAGGCAAAGGCGGCGTCGGCAAAACCACCGCCACGGTCAATATCGGCGCGACGCTCGCGAAACGCGGCCACCGCGTGATTCTGGTCGACACCGACATCGGGCTGCGCAACCTCGATTTGGTGCTCGGCTTGGAAAAACGGATCGTCTTCGACTTGGTCGAGGTCATCGAAGGGCGCTGCCAAGTGCGGCAAGCGCTGATCAAAGATAAGCGCTTCGAATCGCTGGCGATTTTGCCGGCGGCGCAAACGCGCAACAAAGATGCGATCACCGAAGCCCAGATGGCTCGGCTGATCGACGAGCTCGCCGGTATGGCCGATTACGTGTTGATCGATTGTCCGGCCGGCATCGAAGGCGGTTTCCGCAATGCCATCGCCGGCGCCGACGAAGCCATCGTCGTGACGACGCCCGAAGTGAGCGCTATTCGCGACGCCGATCGCGTGATCGGCAAACTCGCCGAGCGTTCGATACCGATGCGGCTGATCGTCAACCGCATCCGGCCCGACATGGTTCGCAGCGGCGACATGCTTTCGATCGACGACGTCTGCGAGATTCTCTCGATCGAGCTGCTCGGCATCATTCCCGACGATGAAGAAATCATCGACACGACCAACCGCGGCGAGCCGCTCGTGCTCGGCGAAGGCTACCGCCTGCGCGGTATCTACGAAAAAATCGTCCGCCGCCTCGAAGGCGAGCTCGTTCCCTTTACTAATCTCGACGCGCCCGGCTTTTTCGGCCGTCTCATCGGCGCACTGAAAGCAGGCTGACATGCTTCCTCTCCGTCAACCCTTCGACGTTGCGCATGATAACGCGCAAGCCAACGCCGCGCAAACGTCGGGAGCGCCGGTGACGCTGGGACGCGCGATCGTCGTAACGTCCGGGAAAGGCGGCGTCGGAAAAACCACGACGACGGCAAATCTCGGCGTCGCGCTTGCCAAGCGCGGGGCGAAAGTCGCGCTCGTTGACGCCGACGTCGGCTTGCGCAATTTGGATATCCTGATGGGCCTGGAGAGCCGCGTGCGCCATCACGTGCTCGACGTGCTCGAAGAAAAGGTGGAACTCGACCAAGCGCTGGTGCGCGACAAACATTTCCCCAATCTTTTCTTGCTGGCCGCCGCGCAGTCGCGCGAAAAGGATGAGGTCGATACCGAGTCCATGCGCGATTTGATCGAAGAACTGCGCGAGCAGTTCGATTACGTGCTGATCGACTGTCCGGCCGGTATCGAGATGGGATTCAAGAATGCGGTGGTCGGCGCGCAGGAAGCGATCGTCGTCTGTACACCGGAAGTTTCGGCAGTGCGCGACGTCGATCGCGTCGTCGGATTGCTCGGCAACGCATTCTCACCGCAGCTGATCATCAACCGCGTGCGGCCGCACTTGGTTCACAAAGGCAAGATGCTTTCGGTTGAAGACGTCAACTCGATTCTACGCTTGCCGCTGCTCGGCGTGATCGCTGACGAACCCGATGTCATCGTTTCGACCAACAAAGGCGAACCGCTCGCGCTGCGCACCGATACGGCCACGGCGAAAGCCTATCACACGATCGCGGCGCGCATTGCGGGCGAAGACGTACCCGCGCCAATGGTCGAGTACAAAGAAACGTTCATGGATAAACTCGGATCGCTTTTGGGAGGCCGCCGATGACCTTCAACGATGTCTTCAATAACCTAAGCAAGTTATTCGGCCGAGAAAAATCCGGCGAGACGGCCAAGGAACGGCTGCGGCTGGTGCTGATGTCCGATCATCTGTCGCTTGCGCCCGACATGGTCGAAGCGATGAAGCGCGATCTGGTCGAAGTCGTTTCGCGCTACGTCGAAGTAGACCGCGACAAGATCGACGTGCGCTTCGAACACCAAGACAGCGTTTTCGCGATGCTTGCCAACGTACCGATCATCTCCGTGAACCGCACGCCGTCGCCGCCGGCCGGGCCGCCGCGCCGCCGCCGCCGCAGAAAACGTCAGCAGCAAGTCGGGCAGCCAGGACTGCCGCAATCCGGCGCATCCAGCAATGGAGCTCCGGCACCCGCGACTTAGTTTTCTAGAGCTCGCAACTCGTCGAACTGCCGGCTCAGCAACTTGAGCCGCGACTTGGTCAAGTGAATGCGTTTTGAGAGCCGCTTGCTTATTTCAGGCGGCTTCTTTCCAATCGGCACGTTAAAGTAAATCTTAAACGGTGGGACTGAACTAAACGCCATGAATTCGTCTGGACTATAACGATCGAAAAGCCAGTCTTCGCCTTTTTTGTAGGCGATAACAAACTGGAAATGGTCCGGGTCCTCCGCTGCGGCTGCCCACTCCGTTAGCGTAGCTGCGCCGAAGCATCGAGTCTCCGCCCGTGTGAACTTGACCTCAAAAAGCCAACGGACATCGTTCTTCTTGGCCACGATGTCGGTTGGAGAGGCACCGATCCGGACATTCGAATAACCCTCACGCTGGAGCAACTCCTTGAAGGCGTGCTTAGCTTCAACGTCGCTTTTTGGGTTCTCGCTGACTTTTTCCATCGGCCAACCTCCGAAGCCGGAAGGTTGCCGGGCGCTCATCGTGGGATCCTGGATCCCCCAAAACGATAGGAGGGAAGGGGCAATGAAGTACTATGTCTTGCTGATCACATCGGGCGTCGATGCAGAAGCGGTCGGGCCGTTCGATACAGCGGCTGCACGCGATACCAAAGCTCATGCGATTGTTCGGGCGCCTGACTTTCATGCCGAATATGACTCGATCTTTCGCATGAATATAGGCGGTGAAGGGCCGGAAATATATCCGTTCGCTTCCGGCGAACTGGGCGAAGATGCGGAGGCGGCCGCGTCGATATACTAAGGTAAGCCAAAGCTCACAAGGAGTATCTAAGTTCAGCCAAACCTAAAACGCGCTATCCCGATCCTGCGGATGTTCGACGTCGCTAAGGCGCGCGAGTTCTATCTCGACTACCTGGGCTTCTCGGTAGATTTCGAACATCGGTTCAACGAGAATGCTCCGCTGTTCATGGGAATCTCGCGTGGCGATATCACCTTATTTTTGAGCGAGCACCACGGCGACGGAACACCGGGAACGCACGTCCTTATAGAGACGGACGGCCTCGATGCGCTTCACGCCGAGCTTGCAGCTAAGAAATACCGCTACATGAACCCCGGCATTCAAGTGCAGGACTGGGGACGGCGCGACTTGGTCGTCGTCGACCCGTTCAATAACCACATCAACTTTAGCGAGCGGATCGAGTAGCCGCGGTGGCCACGATGACTTTCGGCGCGCAGGCGCGCCGCTATGCAGGGCGGGTCAATTGGTATCTGGTCGTGGCCGCGATTTTGGTAACGTCGTTCGGCATCGTGATCATTCAATCTGCGGGCTTGCACACCGATCCCGGCGAGTACCGCAAGCAGATACTCTACGCGGTTCTCGGCATCGGCGTGATGATCGGTTTCTCGCGCATCGATTACCGCGACCTTTCGAAATGGGCGCCGGGGTTGTACGTCGTCACGTTGCTGCTGCTCGCATTTATTTTACGCGGCGGACATTCATCGCACGGCGCGCAGCGCTGGATCAGTCTGGGTCCGCTTGGTACGTTCCAGCCGTCCGAGCCGGCAAAGTTAATCTTGGCGATCTCGCTCGCGTGGGTACTTTGCAAAGGCGAGTATACGAAGCTGACCGAGTTGTGGAAACCACTGCTCATGGTCGCGATTCCCGCGTTACTGGTCGCGAAGCAACCGGATCTCGGAACGGCGCTCGTTTTTATGGCGATCATGAGCGCGCAGCTGTTTTTTGGCCTGCCGAAATGGCAGCATTGCGCGGCCTACGCGCTAGCGGGAGCGGCCGCGACGGCCCTGGCCATCGAAACGAAATACATTTTAAAGCCCTTCCAAAAAGCCCGTCTTCTGATCTTTCTCAATCCTAAAGCCGATCCGCAAGGCGCCGGCTACAATTTGCATCAATCGAAGATCGCGGTCGGCAGCGGCGGCTGGTTTGGACGGGGCTTGCATCACGGCACGCAGACGCAGCTGAATTTCGTGCCCGAACACTCGACCGATTTTATTTTTACGGTCGTGGGCGAGGAGCTCGGGTTCGTCGGAACCGTCATGCTGCTCGCGTTCTACGGCGTGCTGCTGTTCGGCGGCGTCATTGCCCTGCTCAGCGCGCGCGACCGCCTCGGGTTCTTGCTCGCCAGC
>JAAXCX010000014.1 GCA_013036105.1 Vulcanimicrobiota bacterium | reverse complement strand
TCTTTCACGTCCGAACCCGTCAACTAACCCCGCAAGTGTTTTGAAAGAGGAGCAGTTTTGCGTTATCTTTTAGCACCCGCGGCATTGGCGTTTTTACTCGCCGGCAGCAGTGCATTTGCCCAGGCCAATCCGACCGCCCCGGCGACCCGCGCCGCGGTGACCTCGTCGGAACTTGCCGAAAGCCCGGATGTCGCCCAATGGACCGGCATCACCCCTCAATCAGCGCACGTCGCGAAACATCACGACATGGCGAGGTTCGCCAGCCGTCTGTTTACGCGTACCGCGCGAATCGCCAACACGCTGACGCGGAGCGCCCTGCGCTTCCTCGGCACGCCGTACGTTTTCGGTGGAACCAGCACCTACGGATTCGACTGTTCGGGCTACGTGCAGCACGTCTACGCGATGCTCGGGGTGCACCTCCCGCGCACCGCTGACGCGCAGTATTATGCCGGCAGCCGTACCGTCGGCGGCATGAAAACCGGCGACCTCGTATTCTTTCAGACCTACGAGCCGGGGCCGTCCCACGTCGGCATCTACCTGGGCCACGGCCACTTTGCACACGCCAGTTCTAGTCACGGCGTCATGGTCAGCAGCCTCTCCGACTCCTATTGGTCGGCGCACTACCTCGGCGCGAAACGGGTGATGGCGCTGCACTAGTCGGCCAAGCGGGGTATAAGAGTAGAAAAGGCGCCTGCGGGCGCCTTTTCGTATGTTCCATGTCGCGCCGCTGGGGCGTCGCCAAGTGGTAAGGCAGCGGGCTTTGAATCCGCCATTCGTTGGTTCGAATCCAGCCGCCCCAGTAATGCATTGTCATCCTGCGTAGCGTCCGCCGCCGGCGGATGGGGGTCGAAGGGCGAAGCGCGCTTGTGAGTACTACTAGCCTCCACATTACGAACGGAGACTCCGTCCTTTACAGCTGGAAGAAGGCGGGGCTGCTCGGCACGCACGTCGCGTGGCGCGATGTGCTGCACGAAGGTCCGGTTCCGGCAGGCTTGCCGTTGGAAGAACTCAGCCGCGTGCGGGCGCAATTTCTCTGCGATCGCGGTTTCGGAAATCCTATAAAGATCCACCACGATTTCGAAAAGCGTGATGCCACGCTGAGGCGCGCGGGAGAATTCGACGAAGTCGTCTTGTGGTTCGAGCACGACCTCTACGACCAGTTGCACTTGCTGCAGATCCTGACCACGCTGCGCGATATGGGTATGGGCTCCGGGAGCGTGCAGCTGGTGCAGTCCGAACAATACCTGGGCACGATGATCCCCGACGAACTGATGTCGCTTCTCGGGAAGCGTCGCTTCGTAACGTCCGCTACGTCGGACGCGGCCGCGCGTGCGTGGAGCGCATTTACCAGCGCCGATCCCGCTGCGTTGCAGTCAGCGGCCGCCGATCGCTTTGCAGGCCTCCCGTTTCTGCACGATGCCCTCATGCGCTTGTGCGAAGAGTATCCGGCTGTTTCAAACGGCCTCTCACGATCGCAAAAACACGTGCTGGAAGCGGCAGCGCAAGGAGCGGCTCCCGCCGAAGAGATATTCCGGCGCTCGCAAGCACGCGAAGAGGCCGCGTTCATGGGCGACACGTCGTGCTTCCGCGTCATCTCCGACTTGAGCGCGCAGCCGGCTCCGCTATTAGCGCAACTGGAGAACGGCTACGATGTCACGGTGCTTGGAAGACGCGTTCTCGGCGGCGAAGCGGATTGGCTTGACCAGCAGCCGATGGATCGATGGATTGGCGGCGTCCGGCTGACATCGGGGCATCATTGGCGCTGGAATGAGACGTCCAGCGCCTTCGAGAAAGCGCAATCCCATGGCGCATGAAGCATTGACGGTAGATATCAAGCCGGAACACGACGGCGATGCGATCGTCTACACGCTCAAGGGGAGTTTGGATTTCGAGACCGCGCCTTCGCTGCGTGCCGCGCTGATGGAAGCTGCCGACGAAGGCAAGCACGACATCGTCGTCGATCTCATGCATCTCGAGTTTCTCGATTCCAGTGGGCTCGGGGCGTTGATCGGCGCGCACAAGCGCGCGCTCGAAAACGACGGACGCGTCCGGCTGATCATATCGCCCGGCCCGATCGAGCGGTTGTTCACGATTACGGGCCTGATGGATGTGTTGGCGGTTTATCCTTCAACCGAAGCTGCGCTGGAGGATCGCGACCGGCTCGTTCCGTCGCTGTAGTTCCGATAAGCTTCGTCCAGAATCTCTACGACGTGCAGTATGCGCGCAGGGTAGCCGGCGTTTCTTAGGCCCGCTGTGACTTGCATGTCGCACCCCGGATTTGCGGTAGCGACAACGTGCGCGCCCGTTTCCACGATGTTGGCGATTTTACGGTCGCGCAGACGTTTGGACATCGCGGGCTCGGTCAGATTGTAGATACCCGCGCTGCCGCAACAGACTGAACTTTCGTTCATTTCGCGCAGCTGCAGGCCGGGAATCTGCGCGAGCAGGCGCCGCGGCGCTTCCGAAATGCGTTGTGCATGCACCAAATGGCAAGGCTCTTGATAGGTCAACGTCTCGTCCAGCCTGCCGATGCGTGGATTGAGATCCAGTTGGTCCAGAAACTCCAGCACGTCCCGGACTCGCGCCGAGAACGCTTCGGCGCGCTCCGACCAGCGCGGATCGCCCGAGAGCAGCTCGCCGTACTCTTTGAGAGCCGAACCGCAGCCCGCGGCGTTGACGATATAGAAATCAGCTCCGGAAGTTTCGAATGCCTCGATATTTCGCTTGGCCAAAATTTCTGAAAATTCGGGTTCGGCGGCGTGCACGGCGATCGCGCCGCAGCAACCCTGGTCGGCCGGAACGACGACCGTGCAGCGGTTGCGCGTCAAGACACGCACGGTCGCTTCGTGGACTCGAGTGAATGCAACCTGCATAACGCACCCGGCATGCAACATAACTCTGAGCCGCGCACCCGCCGCCTCGAAGATTTGATTCTTCGGAACGAAATAGTGATCGGAGATAGGCGGCGCAAACGCTTCAAATTCGCTTAGACGAACGAGCCGCAGAAGTCCGGTCGCCCGAACGAGGCTCTGCATTCCCGAACGCTGATAGAATCGCAGCAACGTTGCGCCAAAGCGCATGAGCCCGAGATTCCCGAAGAGCGCCTTGAGCGCGAACCAGCGTCCAAAGTGGGAGAAGAAGCCGCGTTTAGGCGCCTTCGCTCGTTCGATCCGCGCGCGCGCCGATTCGACCAGCGTGCCGTACTGCACTCCGCTCGGGCAGACCGCGGAGCAGGCGCGGCAGTCCAAACATTCAGACATTTGATGGACGAAGCCGGGTGACAGCACGTCGAGTCGTCCCTCGGCAACGTCTTTGATGAGGCTGATCCGGCCGCGCGGCCCCGACGTTTCCGTCAGCGTTTCGATGTACGTCGGGCATGTCGGTAAGCAAAGGCCGCACCGAACACACTGATTGTAAAGCGCGGCCTCGATCATTCGCCGCCTTTCGGCGGCTAGACGGTGATGTCTTGGCTGCGCTCGGCGATCGGCACGTATGCGACTCCGCGTCCGCCGACGTAATTCGCGCGCGGACGGATCAGCTTGTTGTCCGCATACTGCTCCATGCAGTGTGCCGTCCAGCCCGAGACGCGGCTAATCGCAAAGACCGGCGTGAAATACGGCGTCGGAATGCCGAGCGTGTAATAGACTGAAGCGGAGTAAAGATCGACGTTGGGGTAGAGTTGCTTGATCTTCCAGACCGCTTGCTCCATGCGCTCGGTCATCTCGACCCATTTCGTGCTGCCGGCCTTCGAACCGAGCTCGAGCGCGATCTTTTTGAGCTCGGTGGCGCGCGGGTCGTATGCCTTGTAGACGGCATGTCCGAATCCCATGATCTTTTCGTGCGCGGCGATTTTCTTCTCAACCCATTGATCAACCGCGCCGATGTTGCCGATCTCCAGCAGATTGTGGATCACGCCTTCGTTAGCGCCGCCGTGCAGCGGCCCTTTGAGCGTACCGATGGCCGACGTGATCGCGGCGTACATGTCGGAGAGTGTCGCGGCCGTGACGATCGCTGAAAACGTAGAAGCGTTCATGCCGTGGTCGGCGTGCAAGATGAGCGATACATCGAGAACGCGCGCCGCCTGCGCATCCGGCTGCTTTCCGTTGAACATGTAAAGAAAATTCGCCGCCGTGTCGAGATGTGGATCCGGATCGATCGGATCCATGTTTTCGGAGATTCGGTGGTACGCGGCTAAAATCGTTGGAAAGATTGCGGTCAGCCGAACCGCTTTTTCGATCTGTGATTCGTGGGACGTTGCGTTCACGTCGGGATCGAAGAGGCCGAGCGCGGAGACCGCCGTGCGCAGCGCGTCCATCGGGCTGCCATTCTTCGGCAGGTCGCGCAGCAGCGCGATCAGCTGCGGCGGGAGCGCGCGATGGCTGCTCAGGCGCCCGCGAAATTCGTCCAAGTGCGCTTGTGTCGGTAAGGAACCGAACCAGAGCAGGTACGTGATCTCTTCGAAGGTCGAGTAGCGGGCGAGATCGTGGATGTCGATGCCACGGTAGATGAGCTTGCCTTCCTCACCATTGATGGAAGAAAGGCGGGTGTCGCCCACGACGGCGCCCCGCAGACCCGACTGTGCGGCCACGGGCGGCGTTATGGTTGTGTTCATAGCCATGCTAGCTTTCCCCAGTTGCGGCATTCCCGCGATG
Organism: Vulcanimicrobiota bacterium; assembly: GCA_013036105.1. Classification (GTDB taxonomy): domain Bacteria; phylum Vulcanimicrobiota; class Vulcanimicrobiia; order Vulcanimicrobiales; family Vulcanimicrobiaceae; genus Rubrimentiphilum. The sequence goes on along the minus strand of JAAXCX010000014.1, from coordinate 56,420 downwards.
ACTTTTAGCAGATTTTACGGAAATGACCGTTCCGTGCGAAATAAAGTAACAATCGTCGGCGCCGGCAACGTAGGCGCCACCGCGGCCCATTGGCTTGCGGCCGAGGAATTGGCCGACATTGTCCTGGTCGACATTGTCGAGGGAATCCCCCAGGGCAAGGCGCTCGACTTGCTCCAATCCATGCCCGTCGAGAAGAGCGACGTGAGCATCACCGGCAGCAACGGCTACGAGCCGACCGCCGGCTCGGATATCGTCGTCATTACTGCAGGGTTCCCCCGGAAACCCGGCATGAGCCGCGACGACCTCGTCCGCGCCAATGCCGAAATCGTTGGGAAAGCTACCGAAGAAGTCGTCAAATACTCCCCGGACTGCATCCTGATTATCGTTACCAATCCCCTCGATGCGATGTGCGAAGTCGCTCGCCGTGTGAGCGGCTTTCCGCGCGAACGGATCCTCGGAATGGCAGGCGTCCTGGATTCGGCGCGGTTTTCGACGTTCGTGGCGATGGAGCTGGGCGTCAGCGTCGAAAACGTCCATACGTTTGTTTTGGGCGGACACGGCGACCAAATGGTTCCGCTGCCGCGTTATAGCACTGTGGCCGGAATTCCGATCCCCGAGCTGCTTGATAAAGCCGTCATCGATCGGCTCGTGGAACGCACCGCCAAGGGCGGCGGAGAGATCGTGAGTTTACTCAAGGCAGGCAGCGCGTACTATGCCCCGGGCCGATCGATTATGGAGATGGCCGAAGCGATCCTCAAAGACAAACACAAGATTTTGCCATGTGCGGCGTACTTGCAAGGGGAATACGACCTCAAGGATCTTTTCATCGGTGTACCTTGCCGGCTCGGCGCGAAAGGCTTGGAGAAAATCTACGAGATCAATTTGACGGCCGAAGAGAAAGCCGCCTTGCACAAGAGTGCTGAAGCAGTCGAGTCGCTCGTGAAAGCGCTGCCGTAGCGCTTTGGATTACACCGGCGGAGAGCTCGAAAGCGTCCATATCAGCGTCACATCGCCGGCTGGTGCGTTCACCGTCGGCAACGCGTCGTTTTTCCGTTACATCGTGAAGCTTACGGGATCCGGAGTGCGGCTGCAACTGCACGAACGCGAAGCGCTCGAGATGCTGGCAGCAATTCCGCATGCCTTTTACGACGAAGAGGACGATGCTCAATCGGGTCTGGGCTGGCGCGTGGTTCCACCCGCTTCGCTCGACGACTGGCCCGTGTTGGAATCGACGCCCCAGCGTTTTCGCGCCGCGCTGCAAACCGCGCGCCGGCTGCTGTGGGAGCAGGCCGAACCCGTCGGAGTGAGCGCGAGCGAGATCGTGGCCATTGAAGACGAGCTTGACGAACTTTTCTCGGTTCTGCGCGGTGCAGAAGAAGCGGGCTTTCCGGTAAACGTCAGCTACGTCACCTAGCCCGGTTCTGCGCCTGCCGCTGCGCGGCGCGGGCGGCGAGCCGATCGATTTCGAACGCACGCTGCGGTCGCACGGCTGTGCCGCACTTCCGCCGGCATCCATTCCCGACGACAACTCTTTTTACGAGATCGGCTTGCGATTAGACGGCCGCGTTCGCCGCGTAACGCTCGCGCCTCTCTCCGGCGAGCTGCATGCGTCGGTTGCGGGTCCGCGACCAAACGCGCGGGCTCGCGCGGATCTGACCTCGGCCGTCCGGCGCCTATTCCGCCTCGACGAGGATTTCGCGCCGTTTTACGCGCTCATCGAAAATGATGCCGCCCTGTCGTGGGCCGCAAAGGGCGCGGGGCGAATGCTGGCGGCACCGGCCGTTTTCGAAGACGTTGTGAAAACGATCTGCACGACCAACTGCGCGTGGTCAGGCACAGTGCGCATGGTCTCGGCGCTCGTGAACGATCTCGGCGGCGGCGCATTTCCCGAACCGGAAATGATGGCGGCGGCGCCCCAGAAGTTCTATCGCGACACCGCGCGCGCCGGATATCGCGGAGCTTATCTCAAAGCGCTGGCGAAAGACGTGGCTTCGGGCGCGCTCGATCTCGAGTTGCTTCGTCCGGAACGTGGATTGCCGGATGCCGAAGTCGAGGAACGGCTCTTGGCGTTACCGGGCGTTGGTCCATACGCTTGCGCGCATATTATGATGCTGCTCGGACGGTACCATCGATTGATATTCGACTCGTGGACGCGGCCGGCGTACTTGCGTATGACGGGGAAACGGCGTGCGTCGGATCGCACCATCGAACGGGCCTTCCGCCCATACGGCCCTTTCGCGGGGCTCGCATTCTGGCTGACCCTCACGTGCGGTTGGGTTCCGGGCTGAAGGGTGAAGGCAGAAGGGCGGGCAAGGCTCCGTCATGCGCCTTGCAGCCGCATGTTTTTATGCTTTTGCCGCGCTCCTAACTTTTAGCTCGGTGCGCGCCGCGGCGCCGCCCCAATCCGCTTCCCACATCGTTAATGGTGTAGATTTCGACGAGCTGACGTTCGGCTCGATACACCTCCATAAAGGGACGTATACCGCTGACGATCCGGCAAACACCACCACCATCGACAGCTTTTACCATGGCCAGGTCGCCGGAAAGACCGTAGCGGTCGCGGTGCTGCGAGGTGAGTTGCCCGCGACCGGCTACAATGCGTCGGCAGAAGCCTTCGAAGTCTCCGGCGGAAAAGCGAACCATTTGAGCGACCTTGGTGACTTCAGTTATTTTAGCGAAGGCGACGGTCCGTATCCCGACAATTGGATTTACGTCTCGTTTACGGACAACAAACTCTATGCAGACGTCTGGAATCACGACCATCGATGCGACAAGCGTCACGACTGGGTCGTATCCACGTACACCATGAAAAATAATCGCCTGGTACGCATCAACACCCTGCGGCACCATCGCAAGGGCATTCCCGTCGAATGTAGGGCCACGTAAGCAAGTGCCTAAATAGCGCGCACGAAGGAGAAGAAGATGAACTTACGCACGTCAACGCTGCTGGTTCTAGTGGCATCTGGGCTAGCCGCCTGCTCGGGCGGTAGCGGGCAGTCGCAGGCCACGGCATCCCCGCAGGCTTCTCCGACCGTGGCTGCCACGGCGACGGTAGCAACAGCGACCGCGCCCGCGGCAGGTACAACGCCGGCACCCACGCTCAACCCCACGGCAGCGATCCATTACACGGATATCGCCGGCATTTTCGCTGAGAACGCGATCAAACAAGAAGCACAGCTTGGCGTGTTTGGCAACGCTACCTCCGGCAAGTTCAATCCGTATGGGACGGTGCCACGATCAGAGTATGTGCGCTGGCTGGTTGTCGCCAACAATATTTACTTCAAGACGCAACCCGACAAGCAGATTCGTCTGGCCGAGGCCAACAGCGACTCAACCTTCGTTGACGTCCCCAAATCGAATCCGGATTTCAAATACATCCAGGGTATGGTCAACTCGGGATTTGTAATTGGGATCGACAAGAAGCATTTCGCGCCGGCCCGACCGTTGACGCGCGAGGAGATGATCGCAATCCTCATGTCGCGCGACGCAAATAGCTCGGCGCTGCCCAACGCTGGGCCGCCGTCGACGTGGAACTATTCCTCGGGCGGAGGGACGCTTTCCGTCGACTTTACCGATCGCGACAAAATTTCTAAGCCGTACTGGGGAGCTTTCCAGTTGAACAACGGCTGGGGAAATAGCCTGGCGCTTCAAGAGATCAAACGCATTTACGGAAACACGAAGATCTTTTATCCGCAGAAAACGGTAACGAGGGGAGATACCGCGGTCGCGCTCCAGGTAATCGATCAGAAGAGCGCAGCGACGACCTTAGGTCTCTAGCGGCTTACCTAAATTTACAGGAGAAGAAGCGCCGCTTTAGCTTACGCCGGCGCGCAGCCTATCCGCGATCTCGCCTAGGCGTTTCCATCTTGCCCTATGGGCATGATTTGCCTCAACAAGGCATCGTGCAAGAGACGTTCTTGTGATTCGGGGTTCCTGACACGCACGATCCAGAAACCTTATTCGGTCATGGGCCTGTTCTACGAGGTGACGTAGATGATTGAAGAGACGACCCTTAAAATCAAAAACGACCGCAATATGTAGGCCGCGAGGAACGATTACAAACTCACGCCAGACCATGCAGAGCGAAGCCTTTAGCAACTTGTCGAGACGGGTCGTACCACACTCCACCAAGACACCGAGGTCCTCAGCGGCTACGTCGTAGCGTCCCGCAACGTAATCACCTTCAGCATGCAAGTTCCGCGCGCCGCGTCTGCTGAGCCAATACAGGGCCTGCCGCTTTTCAGGGCCCTGGCTGTGGTCAGCCTCGTGGTACCTATGGCGGGAAAGGAGCTGCTCCAACTCTATGGCGACGCTCCTTGGCGGCTCAACGAGGCGAACCACTCGCGCCTGGACCAGCTTCTGCCTTCCCAGCGCCAGGATCGTCTCGGCGTGCTCAATATCTGAGAGTTGCGGATAACCGCCGCCGAGTGCAAAAATCCATTGGAGGCTCAGCCAGGTAGCGTTGCCACTATTCCACGCTACGACCTCACGGCGATATCGGGCACGGACGCGGGCGTCGTACCCTTGGGAGAGAAGCATTACGAACGAGTGTTCGACTTGATGGGATTGCGTTCCCGGCGAAGGTAACACAAACTCCAATTTGTAGGAGTCCATAAGAAGTCCGAAGAAATGCCTGATTATGCCATTTGTTGCGACCGACCCACTTATCAACGCCTTCATGCAGTACCGCTTGAGGCGCAAACCGTCGCTCCGGACGGCCGAGGAGTACGGGCGCGACCTAGAACACTTTGGGCGTTTTCTCGAGAAGCGGCCTGACGATCTGGGTTTTCACGGACCGTTCAAACGCCTATTAACGGCCGCGCGCCTAGATGTTATGAAATACAATGACTGGCTGGGTGATAAGCGCCTAGCCAAAGCGCTGTCGACGGCGACGGTGCGGCGGCGCCTTTGCGCGATACGGAGCTTTTATAACTATCTGCAAAAAGTGGATCGGCGGGCTGATAATCCAGCCACGATGGTTGATTTGCCGGAGGCCCAGAAGTCAATCCCAAAGCCGGTCGACGAGAACGCGCTTGCACGATTTTTCCGCACTGCAATCGCCGGGCAAAGCGAATACTGCCGAGTGAGGAACAGGGCAATCCTTGAAGTTCTTTATGCGACAGGTATGCGGCGAGCCGAACTCATTGGATTCAATATGGAGGACGTTGACTTTAGTGCACGGACCATTCGCGTTGTCGGGAAGGGCGGTGAGCCGCGAATAGTCGTTTTTAATCAGACGGCCAAACGTGCCATGGAAACCTACGTGGGGCTGAGACCACGCACGCGGGAGAATGCCTTTTTCGTTACCGAGAGCGGACGGCGTATCAGTCATAGCCAGGCCGGTAAGCTTTTTAGGGGATATGCGCTGTTTGCGCAGATAGGCAAGATCACTCCCCACATGATGCGCCATTCGTTCGCCACCCATATGATTGAACATGGGGCGGACGTGCTAACCGTGCAAAAACTGCTCGGACACAAAAGCCCTGCAACGACGCAAATCTATGTGGACATAAGTTTGCTCCATGAAAAAAAGGCATACGACGCGGCTCACCCGAGGGACAAGCGCGACGACACCTAGGCGAGTAGGGGCAAAACGTCGTACTAGTGCCCGCCCTGAGATACTGCGGAGCATTGAAAAAAATAAGTACGTGCGTTATGCCTGGGGCGCTAAGATTCTACGGCAGCCAAACCGCGAGCGTTCCCGTCATAAGCGGGATCGCTCAGGTTATCGCGCGCGGATTAACGGCTTTTGGACTTAGGCTTTAAAGCCGAAAAGGCCGTGCCCTTTAGGATTCGCCACGTAGATTTTATACGCGTGCCGAAGGCCTAAGGATTGTGAAAAGATCACGTGCACGGGCGTTCCCGGTTTCAGGGTGTTTGTCTGCACGGTCTTCCCTCCAGGAAGATCCGTGAATTTTGGCCAGGAGAGAAAAGAAAGGTCGGCCGGGACTCCATCGATGCAGTGGACGCGTACGTTCTGCAAACTCACATGGAGCATATAACCGTGGCAATCTTTGTACTTGCCGCCGGGCGGCAACGTCCCGTTTTGGGCGGCTGAGGCCGAGCTGACGACCGTGGCTGCCATCGCGAGACTGACGATAAGGGATGAGACCAAGCGCATAAAAGGCTACCTCCGAATGGCTTGTACCCGGATAGGCCTTCTTCTGCTCGCCGTGGCGGTTGGTTGCGCCCCGTCGCCCCCGGGGCTCGAGCAAACCGGTACGCTCGCGCCAGGCGGCCTGATAAGCGTCACGAGTTTGCGCGGAAACGTCAGTATCTACGCACCTGCGCGCGGTCAATCTCCCGCAGCGTTCACGGTGGATGCCACCGGACCCGATACCCGTAGCGACGTGATCGTGCGGCGCAGCGGCAACCGGATCACAATCGCGACGCGCGGGCTCGGGACCGATTTACTGATCCGCGGACCGAAGGGCACCGTTATCAACGTTAGAGCTGTGAGCGGAAACATCAACGCCGCGGACTTCGACGGCGTCGTCAACGCGAACACGGGTCGCGGCGATATCAAGATGCTTCTCCCGCAATATGGAAACGCGAATGCCGGCACCGGAAACGTCAGCGTCATCTTCGCAAGTACGAGTTGGCCGGGAGCGCTGCACTTCACGTCGCAGCACGGAGACGTCGAACTCTACGTGAACCAGACTGGGGCGGCCCACGTTGTCCTTAGGACCGTGAACGGAACGATCTTTACTGACTTCCCGCTCAAAGGCACGGCCCATGGCTCAAGCGAGATGATCGACGGAACTATCAATTCTCCGTTGGGCTCGGCGCGCCCCAAGCGCACGATCGATGCGTTCGTGCGCGACGGTTCTATCCGCCTTCTGCAGTTAAAGCCGCAAATGTAAAAAAAGCGCCGCGGCTGCAGCGCTTCTCTTGACGAGCGGTTCGTCTACTGTTTGGTGATGGTTTTATTGCCTTTAGTCATCACGATGATTTTGTCAGCGTGCCGAACGCCCAATCCCTTTTGGTCGTAGATGATACGGACGTACTGTCCGGGATGGACGTTCTTCATTTGATACGTCGTCTTGCCGTCGTCGGAGAATACTTGGTCGAATTTCGGCAGGATCAGGAAACTCAACGTTTCTTTCGTCTTCGGATCCTGAACCTTTATGTTATTCGTCGAAACGTGGAGCGTTAGGCCGTAGAACGTGTTGGTCTTTCCGGCTAGCGCCGCGTGCGGTGCCCCGAAGGCCAGTGCCAGCGCTACGACCGGAAGGAAGCGGATAATTCGCATGTGTGAATTCCTTAAAGCCCGCCGCATAGAAAAGGCGGCGCGCTCGATTACCATACCCTCTCTTATAGAGTTTGAAGCGAATTGTCTTGGAGGTCTAGACCTTGACGCTGCGGAACGCGCTGCGTCCGAATTGCTCGGGTGCGTCGAGCAGATAGGCATTGGCGCCGGGCCAGAGATACGTTCCGGGGGTGACCGATCGAACCAAATAGTGCAGCATATAGACGCCGGGATCGAGATGCTGTGCAAACGCGGTCACGCGATCGCTGTAGATCTGCTGGTAGTCGATCTGCCACGCTTGCGTCAGCGGCTGGTAGTACGCCGCCGTAGTCTGGAACGACGTGTCGAGTGCTTCGAAACCCGCCGGCAGCGGATCGGTGATAACGACTCGATCGACGGGATGATCCACGGCAATCTCAACGCCGACGTCGTAGACGTTGCCCGCCGGCAACTCCACCGGATCGGCTTGGGATGCAATATCGACGGTTGCGAGTACCGTCTGCTGGTTTGCCGGATGAACCGTGCGGATCACTCGCAGGCCACTCAATCTTCCGGGCGCGTTTGCGCCAAGTTTGTAGGTGTAGGAAACGACATAGTGCAGCGTTCCGCTTCCCGTCTTGCGCAACGTCAGCGTGTGGTTGCCCGCCGTCAGGGAAAGCGTCAGGGCGAACGTCTTGGTAGCAGCAGCGCTCTTGAAAGATCCGCTGCCCGCGCTCTTTCCGTCAACCAGCAGCTCTGCGGTGAAGTTCGGAACGCTTTCCCGCGACGCATATGCGCCGATCGCGCGCAGCGCAGCTGCCGTATCCCCAAGTGACGGCCATCCGCACCGGCAGTTTTGGGCGATCAGCGCGCGCAATGCACGGTCCTGATCCCCCGCTGCGGCGCCCCGCGCCACAAGCAGCTCGAGATAAGCCGCCTGCGCTTGCGGCAGCGAGCCATACCAAGGACCCGGAGGCTGTACATTTGCATACCGGCCCGTGAGATACACGCGCTGCGAAAGCCCACCCGCGACGATATCGGCCTGCGAACGCCAGCCGGAAGTCTGCTGTAGGTAGACGCCGAGAGCCGCTTCTTCTGCAAGGCCCAGCGTCGCGCGCTGGGCGAAAATGCTCTGTAAAAAATCCGTTCGCCGGTCGCCGGTAGCGGCCAATGCGCGTAACGCTGCGAGCCGCAGCGACGTACGGCAGGCGGCGTCGGTGCAGTTCTTGTCGGTGCGGGCCGGATCGGCCAGTACGTTTGCCACGTAGCTCCGCGCCCGCGCAATCACCGAGTCGGAGACGTTCACTCCGGCGGAACGAGCATAGGCGAGCGCCGCTAGCGCGTGGGCGCTGCCCGAAGCGTCGGAGGCCCGCTCGTCAGGCCAGAAGGCGAATCCGCCGTCGATGCGCTGCAGCGATGCGAGTTGAACGACGTCCTCCGCCGCTTCGCCCTTGGCGTCGACGGCGCCGGAGATGGCTCCCATCTTCGCCTGCAGTGCCAACAGCGATGCGGCGATGCTTAAACGATCGGCGAGAGCGGGGAGCAGTGTCAACTGATCGCTTGCGAGCGCGCGTGCAGCCGGAACAGCGACTTGCGGAATGAGCGAGCCGGCGACGTCAACCTTGACCGTACCGGCGCTGCTTCCAATCCGAAGCGGCACTCGAGTCTGCGAACTCGTTGCTCCCGAATCAATCACGGCCTCCGTTACATCGGTGTTGCGAATCGCAAACGGCACCTGGAAGGCATCGGTGCTGCCGGCGAGCGTGCGGAATTGCACTTCTGCCGCATTGCCCGGTCCTGCGATTATTCCGAAGCGCCACGCGTTCATGCCGGGTGCGAACGATTGCTGTGCTTGCACCGAGCCGCCCGGAGCGGTCGCGAAACTCAGCGCACCGGTTAGCGTGCCTTGCGTGTGCGCGTCGAGCGAGCCGCTTGTGCCATTTAAGAGCAGCAATCCGCCATCGAAACGATCGCCTGTGCGTGCGAACTGCGGCAGCAGCGGATCGGTGACGAGCGGTTTGGTTGCGATAAACGTGATGTCGGCGTTTCCAAAGCGCGGGGTCGCACCGGCGGTCATCGCAACAGCCATAACTCGCCATGTCGTCAGGTTATCAGGTACGCTGAACGAAACGGCGGCGTTACCGCCGCCATCGGTCTGCACGGAGCCGTTGAAATACGCGAGTTGTACGAAGTGCGTGCGCACGCGCGTGCTCGCGGCCCCGGCCAGGAAACCGCCGCCGTAGCCCCAGCCCTTTTGTGCCACGTCGCTGGGTTGGGTCAGCGTGACCTGCGGACGGTTGTCAGCATAGCGCGTCGAGATCGGCTGGGCCTGAAAGACGGTTTGGACGAGGTCGGGCGGACGGTATCCGCTCAGCCGGAGGATCGCGTCGTCGGCGACGATGACGGTGAATTGCCCTTGAGCAGCCGTACCGTTGCGGTCGCGCAATTGAAGGCGCACGGTTTGGCGCTGCCCGGGACGCACTTTCGCCTCTCCGGGAATGATGCGTACCGATACATATCGCGGGCGCAGATCGAGCGTCAACGCCGTCATCCCCAGGCGCACGAGGCTATCCGGCTGCTGCACAGTGTGCGATGAAAGCGGCGCGCCACGGCGAACGAGCACGGCCTCGACGGCGGCGTTTGGAAACATCGACCGCGTGATCGGAACACGCACTCGCGGCGCGCTCCCGTTGATGTGGATAAGCGTCTTGTAAAGCACGCGATCCCGCACGACCGATAGGTAGAGATCGGCGCGAGCGTAGGGCGAAGCCACGGCCACCGTCGCCGTATCGCCCGGGGAGTAGACTTGCCGGTCGAGTTTCATCTGCAGCTGCGACGCATTCTGATCGCCCCAAACCGCTTGGCCGGGGCCGGATATCCACACTTGCGTATCCGTTGCCGTCACATCGCTGCCCGCGCCGGAAAAGTTGGCACGTATCCGGTAACTGCCGGGATCCTTCGCAACGAGAGAGACGGTTTGAGGCGCGTTGCCGCTCGTCGTGTCGGCCTGCGCGACGGTCGAATACTGGACCTGGTTGCGCGCCGATTCCGCACCCTCGATAATCTGGGTGACGCCGCTGTACAGCATCTTCTGCAGCTCGACGTGAACGCGCGAGCCGCTCTGCGCTTTGCCCGCCGGATCGGTTACGATCACGCCGACCGATACCGGAGCGTTCACAGTGCCGACGAAATCGCCGCGCAACCCGATCAGCGACGCGTTCGGCACCGCGGTAAAGGTTTGCATTGCGCTGCTGGTAAGGTGGGAAGCGTCGGTGGCCTCGAGATCGACGCGGTAGGTCATCGCATACGGTAAATCTTGCGGCACCGTAACGGCGTAGGATCCCTTGCCATCGCTATCGAGGGTCACGCTTTGCTGGCCGGCGTCGCCCGAGGAGTCAGGCTGCTGCTCGGGCCAAAACCATTGCCGGCCGAACGAGAAGTCATCCCAGCCTTTGGGCGTGAACGTGATTTGCTCGCGCGTGACGTGAAACGTTGCGCTCGCTCCTCCCATAGGCGCGCCGAACAGGTACTTCGCAACCCCCGCGGCAGTCACGGAACTACCCGCCGCCGCGTACTCCCGATCCAGGTTCAAGCCGACGCCGAAGTTCGGCGGGTGAAATTCGGCGACTCGGAAGTTGCCGGTCATTTGAACACCGCTCGGACCGGTCGCGCTCACGGTGTAGTATCCGAGCGGCTGCGTTTTCGAAAAGGTGACCGGGAAGGAAAAGCTCGCGTACCGGTTCGTCGTCTGCGCGGGCAGCGTTCGTTTGACGCCGTTGGGATCGGTAAGCGCGATCGAATACTGCGCATTCGCGTCGGCCTTCAACGCGCCGTTCTGCAGAACGTAACAAACGGCAGTGAGCCATCCTCGTTCTCCGGGCTGGTACATCTGGCGGTCGGAATAGATGACGCCGCGCGAAATCGGCTGGCCGTTGGACCACGTCGAATCCAGATTGCCGAGATTGTACGTATACGCGCCGCTCCACGCGTAGGTCCGCACGAAACTCCAGTCGGAACCCGATCGAGCAACCGTGAGCAGCTCGGGCGCCTGATCGGGGGGGCGGTTACCCGCGTAGCACCGGACGAGATCGATCGTTTGAAGCGCGAGCGTGCCGTTTGCACCGGTCGTTCCCGCGGCGCACGGCTGCGGGTGAGGATCGACCGGTCCCTGATCGTACGTGTGCATCACGTAGACCGAGACCGGCGCGCCGGCTACGGGGGCACCATCGCTCAAGCGCTGCACCATGATGTTCGCGCTCTGCGGAAACCACTGCGCAAAGATCCCGAGATTCGTCAGCGCGACGCTGCCGCTGAAACCGTTCCCGCTGTTGGTGCCCGCTTCGGCGCCATAGGCCAGTATGCCCATCGGGCTTCCCAAATGGTCGCGTAAAGATATGTTAATCGGGATCTGCCTATTCGGTGCCGCGCTCACGCCGAACGCCGGCCACTGCGACGGATCCGGAAGCAGCTTCGAGACGTCCGACTCATCGGCATAGACGAGCTCGGCGGGCGCGATCGCGTGATAGGCGGCGCGGTAACTGTTCCCGGCCAAATTGACGGCGCTGAATTGCAACTGCAGATTCTGGCCCGCAACGAACATGTTGAAGCCGGACGGCGCCCAGAAGTACGGCGCTAGGTTGCCGGCTGCGAACGGCGCCCGCGCGTCGCGCCCGAGCTGCTGGCCGTAGATATCTTGCAGAGCCGCATCGGCGGAGAACGTGTAGTTCGCCTTCGGCGCGAGCGCGTATGGGTTAATCGAAACCGTGGTCCCGTCGTCGGAGAGCGAGTAGAGTTGCCCAACCGGACGCGGCGACGGACGAACCCTTAGGTGCGCAGCGTACGTTTTTGGATCCAACGCATTGTTGAAGATCAGCACGGGATCGCCGCCGGAGAATCGCGGGTTACCGGTCGACGTCCTCGGATCTGCGGTCGGACGCGCGGAGACAAATGCAAGCGGCGAGTACGTGTGCATCGCGACGGAAAGCGTTTTCGCGCTAGGAAGATTGCCTGATTTTGGCAAGACGCCCGGCTTTACGGTCAGGGTATAGGCCGTATCTTTTTGCAGATCGTTTTGCGGAGAAACCGTATACCCCCAGCTACCGGCACCCGGATCGGGGCTCTCTTGAGCGGCCGCTGCCGGCGTGTCGCCTGCACTCGAATGGAAGACCGCCGCCGAGCTCAATGAGTCCGCATCGAGCTGCGTATTCGATGACAGCTGCACGACGGGGCGCAACGAAACCGTAAGCGCTGTGGGCGCCGCATCGGGAGATTGATCGGCGTTCGAAAGAACGATCGCGTCAGTTTCGAACGTCCAGGCAAGATCGCGATCGAGCGCGTGCCCGGAGAGATCGCGCAGACCCGAGGTCAAGGTAACGCGAACGCGAGTCGCTCGCGGCAGGGCCGAATCCGATTCGAATCCGATCATGCGCGGCGTCAGTACGACGAACGAGCCCGTCAGCGCCGGCGCGACGCGGAAGTGGCCGAGCAGGTCCTTCTCCGACGGCGAACCGAGCTGCGCGACTGGAATGACGGGGTTGGCGAATATGACGCGGATTTGCGCGGAACTCGTGACCTTTCCGAGGGGCGCGATCTGCTTGATCCAGGCGGGCGTGGAAGGGGCGGGCAGCGGCGAGACGGACTCCATCGGCGGCGCCGCCGGTTTGCCGCAAGCTGAAATGACGGCGAGAATACCGATTGCCGCGACTCCTAAACGGCCACGCACGATCGCCTCTTCAACACGGCAGCGGAAAAGCACTTGAGGCGCGGGAAGCAACTTTGCGTGAGCTCCGGAGTGCGGACTTCCCTTTGGACCGCTGCCGCGCTGATAGCAGCCTGGCTGGCATGGCGCTCCTTCGCGGTCCCGGCCGCCGCGATCGAACCGCGCAGTTCGGCCGTCAGTTTTACCGATCGCTCGGGGATCCCATTGGGCGTCGTGCTCAGCAGCGGAAGCGAGAGTTCGTTGGCCGTGCCGCTCGCGCGCGTCTCGCCCATGTTCATCAGAGCGATTCTCGCGGCCGAAGATCGCCGTTTCTTCGCGCACGGTCCCGTCGATTGGTTGGCCGCAGCCCGCGCAACGTGGCAGAGCATCCGCTGTCTCTGCGGCGCGGGCGGCGCTTCGACGATCACGATGCAGCTTGCGCGCGAGCGATTTGATCTTCCTACGGGAATGGGCGGGAAAGCGCTGCAGATTTGGGATGCCGCGCGTATCGAGGCCGGCGCAAGCAAAGATCAAATACTGAACGCGTACGTGAACCGCGTCGCAATGGGCGGTAATGTCTACGGAGTCGAGGCTGCGTCGCGCACGTATTTCGGAATTCCCGCGAGCGACTTGGATTTGGCGCAAGCGGCGCTTTTAGCCGGCCTTCCGAACGATCCGTCCGGACTGGAGCCGCGCACACACTGGCTGAACGCGCGCGCGCGTCAGCGCGTCGTTTTAAATGCGATGGTTTCTGCCGGCTACATCACGCAAAATGAAGCCGGCATCGCGCGCCGCGAAACGCTGCACGTGCGGAAGGCCGGCGGTGAACTGGCCGCCGCACAGCAACTGCTGTTCCGGCTCGCGCCGCAAGCGCCATCGAGCCCGGTTCACACGACGATCGATCTTCCGCTTCAACGTTTTGTGCAGTCGCAAGCGCGGGACGTCGTCGCGGCGCTCGCCGGCCGTAATGTTACGCAAGCTGCGGCGCTCGTTATCGACAACCGCAGCGGAGAAGTTCTGGCGTACGTGGGCTCGACCGATTACTTCAACGATGCGTACTTAGGAAAAAACGACGGCGTTCGCACCCTTCGCCAGCCGGGGTCGACGCTTAAACCGTTTCTCTATGAATACGCATTAGAGCGCAGAACGATCCGCCCCGACACGATCCTGGCTGATGTGCCGACGTCATATGCCGTCCCCAACGGCGAAGCATACTCGCCGGAAGACTACAGTTCGAGCTTCGCCGGCCCAGTTTCCGTACGCATCGCGCTCGCGAATTCGCTCAATGTCCCTGCAGTGCGCGTTCTTTCTGCCGTCGGCGTCCCATCGTTCTTGGCGCGCTTACGGGCGCTGGGATTTTCGGATTTGCACCGTATGCCGGATTACTACGGATTGGGTTTGACGCTTGGCGCAGGCGAGGTCACCCTTTGGGATCTCGCGCACGCATACGTGACGCTGGCGCGCGGCGGCAGCGCAATCGCGCTGCGGACAGTGATCGACGCGCGCGAGCCGGCCACTGTGCAGATCGGCGATCGCGCCAATTGGGAACTCGTGGCAGATATGCTCGCCGATCGCTACGCGCGCGCGAAATCGTTCGGCGTCGGATCGGTTATCGATACGCCGTTCCCAACAGTCGTGAAGACGGGAACGTCGTCGGATTACCGCGACACGTGGACGGTCGGATCGACGCCGGAATATACCGTCGCGGTCTGGACCGGCAATTTCTCGGGCGCGCCGATGCGGCGCATCGCGGGCGTGACGGGCGCAGGTCCGCTTTGGAACCGGATCATGCTGCACCTGTACGAGCACCGCGATCCCCCGCGGTTTCCGGCGCCACCCGGCGGGAATCTGGCAAAGAGAGCGCCGCCGGTCGTTATCGCATCCGCAGCCTATGACGAGTGGCGCGCGCGACAAGGCGACACGTTTGGTGCGCTGCGCGTGCTTTTCCCCAACGAGGGCGCGGTGTTCGAAGACAGACTCGGAGCGAGCGACCCGCGCCGCGCGCAGCAGCAGATCGAGTTTCGCATTAGCCGTCCGCGCAACTCGCGAGCGGTCTGGGAGCTCAATGGTTCGCGCATTGCGGCCGGCGAGGGAGGCGCGTACTTCTGGCCGGTGCGAACCGGGGATTGGGTGCTGACCGTACGTTCCCGTGGCGCGGTCACTTCCGTGCATTTCCGAGTCATTCGCGGTGCCGCGCATGGCCCGCGCGGTTTCGTTGTCGCCGGCAGGTAGGTTTTTCGACACGAGGCAAGTAGGCGTTCTGTTGTCCTGAAGGGAGAGCTGCACGATGAAGCCACTGCTCGGGGTTATAGCCGGATTTTTCTTGCTGACATCGGTCGCGGCGGCGCAGGCGTCACCCGCACCGCCGCCGATGAGTTTTGGAGCGCCGCCGGCCGGCACGATTCCGATTCTTTTCAATGACCACCATGTCTACACCAAGCCCACGAAGTTACAACAAGGCCGCGTCCTCGCGGCGCTTGTTCGCGGCGGTCAATTGATGGTGCCGCTGCGTTCGATGTTCGAACAGATGGGCGCCACCGTCTCATACGATCCGGGCACGAAGACGGCGGACGTTACCAAACCCGGCGCGGATGTAAAAGTTACCGTCGGCAAACCCGAGGTGACGATCAACGGCGAAACGCGTCCTCTCGACGTGCCTCCGCAGATCTTTCAGGGATACATCATCGTTCCCGTGCGCGTGATTTCCGAAGGAATGGGCGGGTACGTGCAGTGGGTCCCGGATCAGCACCTGGTCGTGGTCCGGTACGTTCCGAGTACTCCGCCGCCTCCGCCGGCAACCCCCGTACCGTCGCCGGTTCCGGCGCCAACCGTCGCTCCGCCGCCCGCGAGGAATCCGTACGAGCACTTCATCGTCGGCGACTACATCTTCAACCCGAAAGTCTACAACGAATTCAGTCCAGGCAACACCGGCAAAGGCGGATCGTATGCCCTGCGCGGTGCCGTCGAATTCCCGGCGTTCGGTCTGCCCTGGATGCTCGAGGGCGACTACCGTTCGTACTCCTATCCGCACAATACCGGCGTTAACGACGCGCTCTTTGCGAGAAATGCGCCGTGCAACGGCCTGTTAGGGGCGCCGCCCACGGGCGATCAAGGCTGCGTGACGGTCATCGGTGCCTACGGCCAAGTGTGGATCCCGTCATTTACGGCGCGCGACACCGATTTCGACGGGCGGCTCGGCTTAAAGATCGCTGAGCCGCGCATCTACATCGGCGTTGGCTATTTGCATCGCGAGGAAAATTATGGATATCCGAGACAAAACGGCTTCGGCTTCGGCGCGGAAAAATTGCCGGATCTCCAGCAGCCGTTCTCGATTTACGGCAGCGTTTGGTACTATCCGTCGATCTCGGGAAATTTCTCGTTCCCGTCGGTGGGTGCGCCGATCGGGTTTGCCGGAAAAGATGAAAGCTTGCAGCATCGTTTCCTCAAGTACCAAATCGGTGGAACGCTGAACCTGGGCAACTCCGGATTGTTCTTGGACGCCGGATTCTTAGGCGACTCGATCCGGGGCAAAAACATCTCGCCCTCGGATGCGACGCACGCCGGCGGTTACCTAGGACTCGGGATCAAGTTCTAGCGGACTTTAGCGCTTCGCGCGCTTTGATCAGGCGCACCATCGTGTCGTTGTAGGGCGTCGCGACGCCGGTGCGCCTGCCCGCGGCGCAAACCGCGCCGTTGATATGGTCGATCTCCGATGGGTGGCCGGATTCCAAATCGAAGGCCATCGACGACTTGGAATCGGCGCCCACTGCGATAACTTCGCTGACGTATTGCCATGGGTTAGCGTAGGGCAAATGGATCTTTAGCGCGGACGCCACCGCCGCCGCTTCTTCCGCCAAGGCTTCGCACAGTCGCGCCGCATTCGGATCGCGCAGTAAGTCGCCGGCCAAACAATCCAAAATCGCGCTCGGCGCATTGATCGCTGCGTTGGCGACGAGCTTGCCCCAGAGATGCGGCCGGATGTCGTAGACGACCGCGGCTCGCAGTCCGCTCTGAATCAGGAGATCGGCAACTGCCCGCGACGTGGCGGGAGATGCGCCGCCGGAGCCGACGATCGTGCTGCCTTCTTCGGAGCTGCGCACGCGGCCGGGTCTCACGGTCAGCGACGACTCGGTCGTAATACCCAGCACGACCGGGACCGCGCCGCCTAACGCGGCTTTGATCGCATCTTCGTTTCCGACGCCGTTCTGAAGGGATACGATCGGCGTCGACGGATTCAGCTCGGCCGCGAAGGGACGCAATGCGCGTAAGGTATCGACGGCTTTGACGAACAGAAAGACCATGTTGGAGCCGAACAGATCGCGCGGAGTCTTCCCGACGCGCACTGCGCGCGGCGGCGCGTCGTTAACCGAAAGCCCTTTGTTCTTTTGAATGCCCTCAAGTACCGAGGAGTTGCTGTCGAGCATCGTGACGTCGCAGCATGACGCCAAATGAAACCCGAAGAGCGTGCCCATGGCACCGGAACCGATGATCCCTACGCGCGGACGGCTCTGCTCCATCGGCGGATCAGAACTGCAGTTGCAATCCGAAGACGGTGCGCTGGTCCGGCCGGCCCGCATCGCGCTGGCCTAAGAACAGCTTCCCCCACCGCGCGACGTTGAAGTTTCCGTAGAAATCGAAACTCGGCAGTCGTAAATTGTACACACGCGCTTCCAGTCCGACCGGCCCGGCATCGAATGTCGCGAGCGCCCCGATTTGCGAGTAGAGAATGCCGCCGCCGACGTGGACTGACGGCGTAAACGCTTTAATCGGAAGCAGGTTGTACGTCGTGCGGCCGCTCCCGATGTCGTTGGCACCCGTCATGATGCTCAGCTGTCCGCGCGGCAGCAGGATCGCGTTGACGTCGGCTTGCGGCCCGCGGTCGGGGGTTAGCAACCGGTTGTTGCCCGGCACCGTCTGCGGGTTGAGATAGCTCAGTCGCAGCTGCACCGAAACGAGGTTGCTCAAGATGTGCGAGAGCCCGCCTTTCAGCGCCGTTCCGTTGGCGGGCGCCTCCGGCGCAGGGGTGCCCGGAACGGTCGGCGGCACTCCGTTTTTGTTCGGTAGCGGATAGGGCGTCGCGCCCGGATCTACGCCGGGGACATGACTTCGGCCGCCGAGGGTCCCGAGCAGGGAGTTCGCCTTTTGCATCGTTGCGTCGAGTGACGCGACGGTGTCGCGGAGCTGCGCCTGAGTTTGGGCGTTGCCAGTGACTTGCCGCAAGTCGCTGGCGACCCCCGATAAATTCATCGTGAGATCGCGAATGTTTTGCGTCGTATCGATAAGGTTCGTATGAAGCCGCGGATCCGTCGAAAGCGCGCGCAGCGCGTCCATGGACTGGCTTAGGGCGAGTGCCGTGCTATCGAGCGACGCGAGCATCGAGTCGATCTTGTACTGGTTGCGCCCGAGCGTCGAGTTGAGCGTATTTGTCATCGCCACGATGTTTGCACCGGCTTGGTGCATCGTCACTTCCATCGTGCCCGATACGTCCGCCACAGTGTTCTTCAGCTGCCCCGACATTTCGTCAACGTTGGAAAGCGCGGTTTGCAGCGTGTTCAGCAGTTTGCCTTCGCGGCCTTGCAGCATGACGAGCATCGCGTCCAGCCGTTTGATCTCGCCCTGGCCTTGCGAGAGCAAATCCGCGACGGTCGCGCCGGTGATCCCGGCGGGCTGCTGATCCAGCGGCAGTACTTCGCGCGGCAGCATCGCGCTCTTCGGCACCGGCGTAGCGATGTATCCGGGCGCTATTGTCGGCGGCACAGGTGGGATGATGTAGAAATTCGGCGACCCGGTGAGCGGCGACTGAATCAGGAATTTAGAGTTCTTCGGAATGTCGACGTTCGGCTGAATCGCCAGGATGACGTCCACCGTGTTGTCGGGGAGCAGTTGGACTTGGTCCACGGTTCCAACGCTGACGCCGCTGAAAAAAACTTGCGCGCCGGTCGGAAGCCCCGAGGCCGACGCGAAATGCACGCCGATCCGGTACCCGCTATGCCGCGTCCCGTAGTCAGTGATGACGTAAAAAATGCCAAATAGTAAGAGCAGTGCAGCGATTGCGAAGACACCCAGCTGCGCCTGCCTGGTGAGAAACATGCTCCTCCTATTCCCCCACGGGTTCTTCTGCCATCTTTTGAAGGGAGGTTTGGGGGCCCCATATGCTTTGCATATGGGGGGCGCGCAGCCCGACGGGCGGAGCGCCTTTTAAACTTCTTGGGGTCCCCTTTGATGCTCGCATCAAAGGGGTATTGGCCCCACTTCGGAGCCCTGCAGGAACTGCTGTACGATCGGGTTGTTCGATTTACGTACTTCTTCGACGGTTCCGTTGGCGATGATCGCTCCCTCGAAAAGCATGGCAACGTAATCGGCCATCATGTAAATCGACTGCAAATCGTGCGAGATGACCACGGCGGTGGCGTTGAGTTGTTTGCGCAGCCGTTTTATCGTATCGGTCAGCAGATGCGTGACAATGGGATCGACGCCCGTCGTAGGCTCGTCGTACAGCACGAGCTCGGGATTGGTCACCACGGCGCGGGCAAATCCCGCGCGTTTGAGCATTCCGCCCGAGAGTTCCGACGGCATATTATCATAGGTATGCGCGAGCCCAACGCTCTCCAGCGTATGCATAACGATGTCGTAAATCTCTTTTTCCGAGAGCGTCGTATGCTCTCGCAAGGGCAAGGAGACATTCTCTCCAACGGTCATGCTGTCGAAGAGGGCCGCGAATTGAAAAGCGAATCCGATCTTTGTGCGCATCTCGATGAGCTGGCTCTCGCGCATGTGGCAGATATCGTTTTCGCGCAGATAGACGTGGCCGCCATCGGGCCTCAGCAATCCGTCGAGCAATCTCAGGATCGTCGATTTCCCCGCACCGGATAGCCCAATGATGCATGTGATTGCGCCCTCGGGAACCTCTAGGCTGCAGTTTTGCAGTACCACGCGTTCGCCGAAACGGACCGATACGTCATCAAGGCGGGCTATCGGCTCGGCCATCAGGCTCCCGCGTACAGGAAGTACGACATGATAAAATTCAGGATGAAGATCAAAATAATGCAGGTAACCACCGCGCTCGTTGCCGATTTTCCGACGCCCGCGGCGCCTCCCTTGGTCGTCAATCCCTGGTAGGATCCGATCATCACGATCACGATGGCAAAGACAATTGCTTTAAACAAACCCTTGACAACGTCTTCGAATCCAACGGTTTGCCGCGCCGACGCCATAAAGTCTTGAGTTCCGATATGCGCTTGGGCGTGTGCGATCCATTGCCCGCCGTAGACGCCGATGACATCGGCAAATATGGTCAACAGCGGCAGCATAATCATAAGTGCCAGCAGACGCGGAACGACGAGGAACCGGACCGGCGCGAGTCCGAGCGATTTCAGCGCTTCGATCTGCTCGGTGACTTCCATCGATCCGAGTTCGGCGGCGATCGCGGCACAGGCGCGGCCCGCCACGACGACGGCCGAAAGCATAGGGCCCAGTTCGCGAACGACGGTGTAAGAGACGATTCCGCCGACAAAGCTGCCGAAACCGTATTGCACCGCTTGCACAGCCGACTCGAGCGAAAAGACCATGCCCGTAAAGAGCGAGGTCAGCAGAACGATGATAAGCGACTGATAACCCAGGAGATAGCACTGGTTCAGCGTCTCGGCAAAACGGATGCGCAGCCGGAAGATCGTCTTGACGGTCTCCCACATGAGCAAAGTGAGACCGCCGGCATACTCGAGAATGTCGCTGACCTTGCGTCCGACCGACGCCAGCACGCCCACGCTGACGCGCTCGACGGCTTGAGCCGTCGGACTCTCTTCAACCTCGCGCAGTACTTGCGCCATCGTCAATCTCTTTGAGCACGCCCTGCGTTGCCTCGATCCGTTTGACCACCACGCCGCGTTCGGCGGTGAGGTTAAAATGCACCTGGTTCGCGTGCACGAGGCGCTTGTCGACGTCGCGCAGCTGCGCGCGAGCTTCCCGCTCGAACGCCGTAAAATAGCGCCGCACGGCATCGAGGTATTGGCGGCGCGCAGGTTCGTCGGCCGCCTCGGCTGCGAGGTCCGCTTCGATCTTCTTCTGCGCCGTCTTCATTGCGCGATCGGTGACGTAAAATTCGCCGACGCGCGCAACGAGCGCGCGAAAGCGGTCATCGGGCATGAGCGAGCGCCGCATACCCGAGCGGTTCCACGATGGCGCGCTGCACCTCGAGCAATTGATCTATCCCTTGCTCCGCCAGCCGCAAGAGCGCATCGAGTTCGGAACGGCTGAACGGCGTCGCTTCAGCCGTACCTTGCAGCTCGGTAAACTTTCCGGTATCAGTCATGAAGACGTTGAGATCCACTTGGGCGCGACTGTCTTCATCGTAGGCCAGGTCGAGCAGATGATATCCGTCAACGATACCGACGCTGGTAGCCGCTATTTGGCCGAGGAGCGGCCACTTCGCGCGCGCTTTGATATCGAAGCGCTGGATCAGCGCTAATGCCAGCGCTACCCACGCGCCGGTAACGGCGGCGGTTCGCGTGCCGCCGTCGGCCTGCAGCACGTCGCAATCCAGCCAGACGGTGCGCTCGCCGAGTTTGCTCATGTCGGTAACGGCGCGCAGCGCTCTGCCGATGATGCGCTGAATCTCGTGCGTGCGGCCGCCGAGCCGTCCCCGCGAAGCTTCGCGCTGGGTCCGCTCCTGCGTTGCTCGCGGCAGCATGGAATACTCGGCGGTGACCCATCCGACTCCGCGTCCCTTCATCCATTGCGGCACGCGCTCTTCGATCGTGGCAGCGCACAGCACGCGCGTATTTCCGACCGTAATGAGCGCGCTGCCTTCGGGATACTTCAAATAGTTGGCTTCGATCGCGATCGACCGCAGAGCGTCGACCGCGCGTCCGTCGCTTCTTTTCATTTGCGGCGGGGTTTGCGTCCGCGCCCCGTGACTCCGCCCTCGCGCTCGTCCATCCGGATGACGTTCGAAGGCTTCTCGGCACCGCCGTGAACGATCTGTCCGTATTCGGCTTCAAAGTAGCCGTCGCGAAGATTTCCCAACTGCATGTCGCGCGGAACCGGTGATCCGTCTCCCCGATAGACCGTTAGTCCCTTGGCAAGCGTCCGGTAGCCGCCGAGGCGCTCGTTCTTCCAATCGGAAATCTTCCAGCGTTGGGGCGCCATGACGCGCCATTCGTACTCGGGCAGCGGGCGCTTAGGATCGAAGAGATCGAACTCGACGCGAAAGCCTTCGAGCGCGAAGATCGCATCTTCCACTTGCTTCTTCGTGGGCATGCTATTCGACGGTGACGGTCTTGGCGAGATTGCGCGGCTGGTCGACGTCTTTGCCTTCGATGTCGGCGATGTGGTAAGCGAGCAGTTGCAGCGGAATGACGTTGACGATCGGCGAGAGCAGTTCGTCGACCTTCGGCACCCAGAAGACATGGTCCGCGATAGCTTTGGCATCTTCGTCTCCGTGGTTTGCGACGACGATAACCGGAGCTTCGCGCGCCTTCGATTCCGCCAAATTCGAAAGAATCTTCTCGCGAACGCGCCCGTCGGTCATCACGCCGACGACCGGAACGTTCGGATCCAGCAATGCAATCGGACCATGCTTCATTTCGCCGGCTGCGTAGCCCTCGGCGTGAATGTAAGAGATCTCTTTGAGCTTGAGCGCGCCCTCGAGCGCGGTCGGAAAATTGATGTACCTGCCGATGAACAGAACCGAGCGCGCCTTGCGAATGCGCCGTGCGACCTTGCGGATATCGTCCGATGTGTTCAGCACGACATCAACGGCTGCGGGCAAGAGCCGCGCGTTGTCAGCGATCTCGCGTAGGCGTCCGAGCGGCGCCGTCCCGCGCAGGCGCGCCAAGTAGAGCGCGAAGAGCGTCATAGCCGTCACTTGTGAAACGTACGTTTTTGAAGCGGCCACGCCGATTTCGGGTCCGCCGCGGGTGAAGAGCATTCCGTCGGCGAGTCGCGTCAAATGGGAGCCGAGGACGTTGCAAATGCCGAGCACTGAACTGCCGGCTTCTTTCGCAATGCGTACGGCCTCGACCGTGTCGGCGGTCTCACCCGACTGCGACATGGCGATCGTCAGCGACGTTGGATCGATGACCGGATCGCCGTAGCGGAACTCGCTTGCGAGCTCCATTTCGACGGGAATATGGACCAGCGACCGCAGCAAGTACATGCCGACCATTCCCGCGTGGTAGGCCGTGCCGCATCCGGTGATCGCAATCTTTGAAAGATCGCGCAGTTTCGCCTCGTCCATGCCGATCTCGGCTGCCAGATGCACGTCATTGTTCTCGTCGACACGTCCCGAGAGCGTTTCCTTGATAACGTTCGGCTGCTCGAAGATTTCCTTGAGCATGAAATGTTTGTAGCCGCTCTTTTCGGCTGACGTGACGTCCCAGGTGATGTTCATCACATCGCGCGCAATCGGGTTTCCGTCGTAATCGGTCAGCCGCCAGCCATCGCGGCCGACGACGACGATCTCGCCCTCCTGGAGAATGATCTCATTGCGCGTGTACTGGAGAATTGCCGGCGTGTCTGAGGCAACGAACATCTCGCCGTTGCCGATGCCGACCACGAGCGGGCTCGCGCCGTTGCGGGCGAAGATTAGATGATCGGGATCGTCCGAACTGATGATGCCGAGCGCGTAAGCACCGCGAACCTCTCGCAGCGTGCGCCGTACCGCTTCTTCCAGATTGCCGTCGTAATGGGTTTCGATGAGATGCGCGAGGACCTCGGTGTCGGTTTCGCTTTTGAAGATGTGGCCCGACTCGATGAGCCGTGCCCGCAGCGGGGCATAATTTTCGATGATGCCGTTGTGCACAACGGCGATACGTCCGCTGCAGTCCATGTGCGGATGAGCGTTTGCGTCCGATGGTCTCCCGTGCGTCGCCCAGCGCGTGTGCCCGACGCCGACTCGGCCCGAAAGGGCCTCGCCGTTACGCAAGCGCTCGGCCAACCGCTGGAGTTTGCCTTCCGCTTTCGATCCCGTCAGCGCGCCGGAGCCGTCGATAACGGCGATGCCGGCGCTATCGTAACCGCGATATTCCAAGCGCGCGAGCGAGTCCAGAATGATCGGGACGCTGTCGCGCTCTCCGATGTATCCGACTATCCCGCACATAGTATGTCTTCTTCCACTGAAGTAGCGATCGAGACGGGCCCGGCGTGTCGGTTCGGCCCACTAAACAAACCCTGTGGGCCGAGACGATATGCCGGGCCCGACGAGAGTTCTACTTTATCCCTTCCTTGGTGCGATGATAATGGATTTTGCCCGTCGCGACTTCCGCGAAGGCTGTCGAAACCGGCTTGTTGGGATTCACGTTTTCGGTCAGTTCGGGCGCGCCGTTATTCAACTGCTTGGCGCGTTTGGTAACGACGTTGACCAAGCTGAATTTCGAGTCAACATGTTTGAGCAGTTCGTCGAGGTCTCCGAAGACTGGTTCGGTCATTATGAGTGTTCCAATTTCCTTATAGCGTCGTCACCAAAACGGTGAATGCGGAACCGCTCCGCATGTAGTATGGCTTGCAAGTCTTTGACCGCCTCGTCGGAGCGATGCTCCTCATTGATGACGATGTAGTCAAAGTCCCGAATGTTCCTGATCTCCTCATGCGCGATTTCAAGGCGCCCGGCGATCTCTTCGTTGGTTTCAGTGCGCCGCGCGAGCAGGCGGCCGCGCAGGTACGAAAACCGGTCCGGAAGCAAAAATATCAGGACGGCATCCGGAAAAGTGCTTTTAATCGAGAGCGCGCCGTTGACTTCGGGCTTCATGATCAGGTCGTAGCCCTGGGTCAGAGTATCTTCGACGAAGTCCCTCGGAGTTCCGTACAGGTTGCCGTTGTACTCGCGCCATTCGAGCAGCCCGTCGGCCGCGGCGCGCTTTTCGAACTCCTCACGCGAAACGAAAAAGTAGTGCTCGCCCTCCCGCTCACCCGGCCTCGGAGGCCTCGTCGTGGCCGAGACAGAGTAGCGCAGGCGCCCCGTCCGCGCCAGAAGCGCGTCCACGAGCGTGTCCTTGCCGGCCCCCGATGGGCCGGAGACCACGAAGAGCAGGCCCGGGCCCAACACGGCGGAGTTCCTCTCTGGCAAAGGGCCTAGTGTTCCGAGGGGGCGGGTGGGTCCCCTGGTCACGGCAGGACGCAGACGTCGGCGGCCATGGCGTCGATTGCGGCCGGATCGTCAGCCTCTTGGGCCGGCCGGATATACTCCGCCTGGACTCTTCGGCCGTTTCGGACGGCGAAGGCCACCTTCGCGAGGGTTCCGTTAGGTAGTTTGAAGACCTGAAGTCCGGCGAGTGCGGGGCACTGCGGGAAAGGGGCCGCGCTTACGAGCTTGGCCTTATTGTGCAAAACGATGTTCGTTGTCGTGACTGAAGCGAGGTCACTCAGCGTCCCGTCAAAGCGGTCGCTCGTCGCCGTGAATTCTTCGTGCTTCGATCGGGGATTGGTCCAGAGCCCATCCATGTAGTGGTTCCAACCGCGCGGGCCCGACCCGTCAGCCGAGCCGCCGCATCCGGAAAAGAGCGCTGCGCAGGCGGCGAGCATAATGATGCTTCGGATCATGCATATGTTGTATCACGGAAGACGGCGGATGGATGCGGACTGACGCTATCCTGATCGCGCGCTTGGCACAAGAGATTACCGTCGAATTCGAAGGCGGCCGCGTCCGCGACGTGGGTCAGCTCGAAGACGGGCGCTTCGCGCTGGCACTTTGGAAAAAGGGCCGCACCCAGCTGCTTTCCGCCGACGTCTTCGCGCCGACTCCGATCATCACGGTTGAGGACGGCGAGCTGCCCATCATTGCAGAGCCGGGCTTCGTCCGCGCTGCGGGGGCGGCTCTGCGTGGAAAGACGCTGACCGGGGCTCGCGCGATCGAGGCCGAGCGCATCGTGGAGTTGCAATTTGCCGCGCAGTCACGTTTCGGAGTTCCCGAATCCTACGACCTGATCTACGAGCTCGTGCCGCGCTTTGGAAATATCGTTCTCGCAAAAGGCGGACTCGTCGTAGCGGCGCTCAAAGAGTTTCGGCGCTCCGGCAAAGCCGGGCGTTCAGTACGCCCGGGAATCGCGTACGAACCACCGCCCGCGCGGGCGGGAAAGGCTCACGCACAGTTCGCGGAAGAACCGTCCGCCGCAACGATTCGCGCCGGCGAGCTGTACGTTTACCGCGATGTTGCAGGTGCACTTCTGCAAGCGCACGTCGCTCGGCTAACCGGCTTCGAAGGAGCGGTATGCACGCGCGCCCCCTCGCTATTAGCGCTGTTCTCTGAACTGCGGGGAACGGTAAGCGATCCATCGGAGTCGGGCGGCAGTGAAGACAAGGCTCGCGCCGGCGCGCAACGCCTGCTCGAGGATCGCGAACGGAAACTGAGCACCGAGCTCGCGCGCGTCGAAGGCGCACTGGCCGTATCGGCGGAGCGCGACCAGCTGCGCGCGCGTGGAGACGCGATCTACGGTGGTTTGCACGAACTGGCGCCCGCCGAACGTCAAGCCGCGAAGGACGAGGCAGCCGCGGTATTCGCGCGCTACAAGAAAGCCGGCAGCGCCGCCGCTCACTTATCGCGCAGGCGCGCAGCGGTTCGGCAAAGTTTGGATGAAGTCGAAGAGCTGCGATGGGAACTCGAACGCGCCGATCGCGACCAAGTGCGCGAAATACTCGAGCTCGTCAGACCGCACGGCACAGCCCCTGCGCCCAAGAGCCGGCCGCGAAAGGGCGCGCCGATGCAAGGCGTAACTCCGGGCGGTTCGCGCATCCTGGTGGGACGATCGCCCGCTGAAAATGCGGAGGTGACGTTCCGAATCGCGCGACCGAACGACCTGTGGTTTCACGCACGCGGTCAGCCGGGCGCGCACGTCATCCTGCAGCGGGACGATCGCGCGGCTCCCTCTGAGGATGACATCCGCACCGCGGCCGAACTGGCGGCGCTGCATTCGAAGGGGCGCAATAGTACCAAGGTAACCGTCGACTACACGCAGCGTAAGCACGTTCGCAAGCGCCCGAACGCGGCGCCGGGGTTAGTCTTTTACACCGGTGCGGCGTCGGTCGTCGTTGAACCGCGCGATTCGATAAACATCGCGTCGCCGAAAGAAAAAAAGCGGTAGCGGTTTTCGACCGCCTCGCGATACGCGCGAAAGACTCGCTCGCGCCCCGCAAATGCGGTTACGAGTACCAGCAGTGTGGATCGCGGCAAGTGAAAGTTCGTGAGCAGCGCGTCAACCACCCTGAACTGAAACCCGGGTTTAATGAACAGGTCGGTCTCAGCTGCTCCGGGCTGGATCTCGCCCCCCTCATGCGCCGACGCTTCCAATGCGCGCACCACTGTGGTTCCGGCTGCCACAACGCGCCGGCCCTCTTCTTTCGCCCGCCTCACGGCGCGCACGGTCTCTTCCGGGATCGAAAAGTACTCGGCGTGCATCCTATGCTCTTCGAGCCGGTCACTCTGCAGCGGCCTGAACGTGCCGAGCCCGACGTCCAGCGAGAGTTTTGCTACCTCGACGTCCCGCCGCTGCAGCCCCTCGAAAACCGCGTGCGTAAAATGGAGCGACGCGGTCGGCGCGGCGACGCTGCCGGGATCGCGGGCGAAGACCGTCTGGTACCCGGCTTGCGCCTCGGGCGAATTCTCGGTCACGTACGGCGGCAGCGGCAGCTCGCCCGCGCGCGCGAGGAACTGCTCGAACTCAACGCGGAGCTGGAGCTCGATTTCGCGCACGCCATCTGCGTGCACGTCGATCACGATCGCTTCGCCCAAGTCACCGAACCCGACCCGCTCGCCGGCGCGCATCCGCCGCCCCGGTTTCGCCAGCGCCAACCAGCGCGAGGAGCGGGGATCGTAATGCGTTTCGTGCGCCGGCCGCAGAAACAGCAGCTCGATCTCCCCGCCGCTCGGTATGCGCCGCCCACGCACGCGCGCTGGAATGACGCGCGTCTCGTTGAGAACGAGCAAATCCCCCGCATGCAGCAGCGACGGAAGATCGGTAAAACGCAAATATTCGATCTTGTCGCCGCGCAATGCGAGCAGCCGCGAAGAATCGCGTGGCTCCGCCGGCCGCTGCGCGATTAATTCTTTCGGAAGCGAATACTCGTACGCGGCGGCGGAACCCGCGTCGGACGAACGATTAACCATGCTCCTAAGTGAGTCCGATGTGGGTTCCGCCGCCGCGGTCAAAGAGTGCCGACGTTCGTGCCCGGGAAATAGAAGGCGAGGATCGCGGCCGCGGTCGCGCCCGTCTTCGCCAGCCCGCGCGCGCCCCATTGACAGAAGCCGACGCCGTGTCCCAACCCGGCACCGTCGACGTTGGCGGTAAGGGTTGCCGAATCCAAGTCCACTTTTCGCACGAGCAAACTCGGCAGCAGGCGCGTTCCGACCAAGCGTCTCACGTCGGAAGCTTTCATCCTCGCCGTGCCCATAGTTCCGGCAAACGTCCAAAATCGCGGTCGCCCACTCGCGTCGGGAGCGTCGAGCGTAACCTGGAGAAGGTCGCCAGGATTCATGCCCTGTGCTTGCAGTGCGGCACGCAGACGGTCCGTGCCGATCGTTTGGGTCCAGCGGTACCAAGACGAGTCCTTGCAGTAGGTACACGCGACGCCGGAAAGGTACGGCAGCGGTTTCCCGCCCCACGCGTCCGCGGAAGATTCGGTGTGTCCGCCGCAGCACGACGAGTACGCGATCGATGCAAACCCGTTCCCGAATCTGAGCGCTTGTCCGGCAGTAGCGTCAACGGCAGCGGTTGTTTGCGGCGCCTCGGCGTCGACCCCCGTGTAAACCTGATCGGCTTCGGACGGCACCAAATCGTAGCCGCGGTTGGGGTTGCTGCGTTGCAAGACGTACGTGCGAGCGAGAATCGCCTGCGCTTGCAGCGAGCCCGCCGGCCAGCTGCGCGGCATCTCGCGCGAGACGACACTGTACAGGTACTGCTCGACCGGAACGGTGCTGACGACTTGGCCGGTCTCGGGCAACACCGCGGCCGTGCCGCGGTAGCGTCTTCCTTCATAGATAAAGGTCTGCGCGTCGATCGTTTGCACGCTTCCTGACCCGAGTAATATGCGCAGCGCTTGGACTTGCGAAGAAACGGCCGGGTCGTCTTGCGCGAGCGCGCGGCTTGTCAATCTGGAACTTCCGGCCAGGGCCGCAGCCGCGGCAAGAAACTTGGAGCGTTTCAGAGGAGCCGCTCCTGTTGAGCTCGATGCGCTCCTCCGGTTACGCCCAGGTGCGCGTAAGCGTCCGGCGTCGCTTTTCGCCCGGCGGCCGTCCGTGTCACGAAGCCGGCCTTCAACAGATAGGGTTCGACGACGTCCTCGAGCGTCTCGGCATCTTCGGTGAGCGTCGCCGCGATCGCCGCGATGCCGACCGGGCCACCGCGATACTGTTCGACGATCGTTCGCAAGAACGCGCGATCCAAACGGTCGAGTCCCAGCTCGTCGACGCCTTCGCGCGCCAGCGCCTCTTCCGCAACCGGCTTGGTGACGCGCCCGTCGGCGCGGACTTCGGCAAAGTCGCGCACCCGCCGCAGCAAACGGTTGGCGATGCGGGGCGTGCCGCGGCTGCGGCGCGCAATCGTTGCGGCAGCGTCATCGTCGATCGGCACGCCGAGGACGCCGGCGGAGCGCAGCACGATCCGCTTGAGATCATTTTCGTCGTAGTAATCGAGATGATGCATGATGCCGAACCGCTCCCGCAGCGGAGCCGAGAGCATTCCGGCGCGCGTCGTCGCGCCGACGAGCGTAAAGCGTTTGAGCGGCAACTTCAGCGTCTTCGCATAAGCGCCTCGGTCGACGACAAAATCGATCTGGTACTCCTCCATCGCCGGATAGAGAAACTCTTCGACAACGCGGCCGAGGCGGTGGATTTCATCGATAAAAAATATGTCGCCGTCTTCGAGCGACGTCAGAATGCCGACGAGGTCCTTTGGCTTCTCCAGCGTTGGTCCGCTCGTCGGCCTGAGCGCGCTGCCGAGCTCTTTGGCAATGAGGGCGGCGAGCGTGGTTTTCCCCAGGCCCGGCGGACCGTAGAAGAGCACGTGCTCCAGCGGTTCGTTGCGCTGTTTGGCGGCTTCGATCGCGATCTTGAGATTTTCGACGACCGTCGTCTGGCCGACGTATTCGTCGAACGAGCGCGGGCGCAGGCTTGCGCCGTAGACTTCGTCCTCGAGCGAATCGACGGGATCGACGACGCGCTCGGCCTCGGCGTCGCCGGGCGCGCCGTACAGACGCTTAAGCGCGTCGTCACTCATGGGCGGGACGCTGCCGGTATATCTCGGCTAGCAAAGCCTCCGAGTCGTTGATGCCGGGCGCCGCATCGAGCGTCGAGCGGATCATCTCTTCGCCTTCCGAGCGGCGGTACTCGAGTTGCAGCAGCACGGCCAGCGCCTCTTCCGCAAAATCCGGAATGCGCGGCGGCGGCGCCGGTTCAGCCTCGCGGATCAGTAAGAACTTCGTCACTTTCCCCTGCAACTTCGCGACGATGTCGCGCGCCTTCTGCTGTCCGATGCCGGGCAGCGTCTTAAGAAACGCATGATCGCCCCGATCTATTGCACCGGCGATCCTCGACATGGGCTGCGAGAACGCCCGCGCCGCCGATCGGGGTCCGATGCTCGCTACGCTCAGAAGCTTTTCAAAGAACTCACGCTCAATGGCATTGCTGAAGCCGTAGAACGTGAAGTGGCCGGTGTTGCCCTCCATATTCATTACCGAATAGACTTCCAGCGAGAGCTGTTCGCCGTTCTCGATCGCGACTTTTTCTTCGACGCACGGCGGCAGGATGATGTCGTAAGATAAACCGCCGACATCGAGCACCACGCTGCCCTCGCTCCGTTCGACGAGCGTTCCGGTAATTCTAGAGAACATGCCGCATCGGTGCGGGAAGCCGGCGGTCGTGCTCGCGGACGTTACAATAAGCCAGCGCCAAAGCCAGCGCATCCGAGACATCGTCGGGTTCCAAGGGTTTTGAAAATCCGAGCAGCTGCGCGACCATGCGATTGACTTGTTCTTTGCGTCCTGCACCGGAGCCGACGAGTGCGCGCTTCACGCGCGAATGCGCGAGCGTCGCAACGGGAATGCCCGCCTGCGCTCCCGCCAAACACAACACGCCGCGCGCGTGCCCCATCATAATGGCCGTCATCGGATTGCGATAGGTTGTGTAGAGTTCTTCGATAACGATGACGTCGGGATGCGTCGAGGCGACGACTTTCTCGATGCCGGCATGCAGTTCGCGCAAGCGTGACTCGAGCGCTGACGAAGCTCGCGGCGATACTACTCCTGCTTCTATCACGCGCGTCTTGCCCTCGTAATATTCGATGACGCCGTAGCCCGTCACGCGCAGGCCCGGATCGATGCCGAGGATTCTTTCTGTCACGGCGGATTCGCGTTGTTGACGTAGATGTTGACGGGCGAACCCGGCGACAGCTTCGTGCCGGCTTCCGGTTCGGTTCGGACGACTCTGCCGCCCGCGCCTTCGGTCGTCGGCGTCACGTTGCCAATCGTGTAGCCGTAGCCGGCAAGCTGCGCCTTTGCCTGTTCGATCGTCATGCCGTTCGTATCCGGCACCTCGCCGGAAATGGAAAGCGTCATGCGAATCGTCGAGCCTTTTTCAGCTGGAGTACCCGGCTGCGGATCCACCGCGATCACTTGGCCGTTGTTCGGCGAGCCAGGCTCGACAGTGTACTGCACAGCGGGCACAAAACCCGCGGCTTTTATCTGCTGTTGCGCGCTCACCAGGTCGCTGCCGATCAAATTGGGGATGTTCGACAATCCGCCGCCGCTGCTAACAACGACGTTCACCGTGGCCGAGTGATCCGACGGGATTTGCGTGCCGGCTGCCACGTCCTGAAAAGCAATGGTGTTGGCGGCCACGTTGGGGACGGTTGTGGTTTCGCTCACATTAATGGTGAAGCCGTCCTTGCCGGCGATGACGCGAGCCTTGTCGAGCGTTAGTCCGACCAGGGCCGGCATCTTGATCGGCGCCGGCCCCTGCGAAACAACCAGTATGACTTTCGCGTTCTGCCGCACTTTGGAGCCCGGTTTCGGGCGCTCGTCGATCACGCTGCCTTTCGGCGCCGGATCGAACTTCTGCATGACGGTGACGTTGAGCTTGTCGCCGATGAGATCTTTTTGCGCATCATCGAGGGTGTAGCCAACGACGTCACGCAATCCGACCGTCGGCGGCCCGCTACTGATGACGAGCTGCACCGCCGAACCGCGCGCGATTTTCGATCCTGCGGAGGGATCCTGTCGGATAACGCGATTGGGAGCGACCGCGTCGCTGGTCTCGCGGATAGCTTTGAAAGTCAGGCCCGCATTGACGATCGCTTTTTGCGCCTGGGAGTCAGGCAGGTTGACATAGTTCGCAACTGCGACTTGCGGCACGGGCGTAAATGGATGCGCGGACATGACGTAGCCCGCAGCCGCCGCTCCGACGAGGACGAGCGCGAGGATCGCGACGAGCAAAGCGGACGGGCCGCGGCGCGGTTCTTCCTCTTCCAGCGTATCGATTCGACGGTCGGGAAGCCGGGATCTGCGCGGCGGCGGCTGTGCCGCGATCGCTCCCGCCCCATAGCCCGGCGCATCGTCGACCAAAGAGTACGCGGCAAAGCTGGGACGTTCGCGCGCTTCTCGCAGCGCCGACGCGACCTCACTTGCGGACCCGAACCGGTTCTCAGGCTGCTTTTGCAGCAATTTGGTGACGATCGATGCGAGCGCGGGACTGACGCCGGCGGACGGATCGAGCGCAGGCGCCGGATCGGAAATGTGTTTGAGTGCTACGGTAACCGGGGACTCGCCGGTGAACGGCAGCTTGCCGGTCAACATTTGATAGAGCACTATCCCGACGCTGTACAAATCGGAAGCTTCGGTCAGTTCCAATCCCTGCGCTTGCTCCGGTGAGAGATAGTAGACGCTTCCCATCACCATTCCGGGGCGCGTCATCGTCATCGTCTGTTGTGAAACTGCACGTGCAATGCCGAAATCCGAAAGTTTGACGACGTCGTCTTTTGTGATGAGGATGTTCGCAGGCTTGATGTCGCGGTGCAGCAGCCCTTGCCGGTGCGCGTATGCCAATCCGTTGCAGACTTGTGCGGCGTAATCGAGCGCTACGGGTTCGGGAAGTCTGCCATCCGCGGCGATGATCTCCGCGAGAGACGGCCCGTCGACCAGCTCCATGACGATGTAGTACGTGTCGCCTTCCCGGCCAACGTCGTATGTATTTACGATATTCGGATGGGAGAGTTTCGCGGCCGATTCGGCTTCCTGGTAAAAGCGCCGCACGAACTCTTGATCGGAGGCATAGTCGTGGCGCAGCACCTTGATCGCAACGCGCCGGCGGAGCAGCGTATCGGTGCCGCAATAGACCGTTGCCATGCCGCCCTCGCCGAGCTTGTTGTCGAGCCGGTAACGGTTATTGAAGACGTGTGCGGAGTCGATCACTTCAGAGCAGCCCGCAAGACTTCCCTCGCAATCGGCGCGGCAACTTCCGCGCCGTAACCGGCATTCTCAACAACGATGGCAACGACGACGCGCGGATTTTCCGCAGGTGCAAAGCAGATGAACCACGAGTGCGCGGCGCCGAACGGGTTGGTTGCCGTTCCGGTTTTACCCGCAACAGTGACGCCGGGCAACTGCGCCGGCGTTCCGGTTCCGTGCTGCACGACGGCGATCATCATGTTCTTCACGTTCGCCGCGGTATCCGCCGATATCGGGTTTGCAAGCTCAGAGGCGCCGTAGCTCCCGGCCGCTGCGCCTTGCCGGACGAACTGGCGAACCAGAAACGGACGCGGCTCAGAGCCGCCGTTGGCCACGGTTGCGGCCAGCAACGCCATGCGCAGCGGCGTCATCAGCAAGGCGCCTTGGCCGAAACCCATTTGCGCCAGCTCGCCCGGTACGATCGAATCCTCGGGTGGAACCCGATCGGTGCCGGCCGGAATTTGAAAGTCGAGGGACTTTCCGATTCCCCAGCGATCGATGTACTGATAAAAGGTGCGCGTGCCCATCTTTAGAGCAATCTGTCCGAAGTCAACGTTGCTGGAAAGTGCGAATGCCCCGGTGAGGTCTTGCGTACCGGTCGCCTCAAACTCATTGTCGTGCAGCGTGAAGTTTCCGATGGTAAAGTACCCCGGATCGTAAAACGTCGATTGCATCGTGACCGCCGCCGAATCGAGGGCCGCCGACGCCGTGAAGATTTTGAACGTAGAACCGGGCGGATAAAGACCGTCGATCGCGCGATTGAGCAGTGGACTGTGCGGATCGTGCAGCAGCGACTGAAACTCCGTGGCGAGCGCGTTCGGGTCGAAGCTGGGCACGCTTCCAAGCGCGAGCACGGCGCCGGTTCGCGGATCGAGCACGACTCCGCCCGCGCGCGAATGCAGCGCGAGCCGCGAATACAATGCGTTTTGAATCGCCGGAACGATCGTGGTGACGACGTCGGCGCCCCGCGCCGCAGCGCTTTGTCCCGTAAAGGCTTCGACGATTTCGGCAAGCTGCGCGCTCACATCACCGGTTGTATCGGCTGGTGTGAGCGCGGCGTCGTAAGCGTCTTCCAGCCCGCTCGTCCCATAACGGATGGAAACGTAGCCGACGGTTTGCGCGAGCGATGCCCCGTAGGGATATTGCCGTTCACCTTTGGCCGTTTGCGCGAGCACCGTTCCGTCGCTTGCGAGAATGCGTCCACGGCGGGTTGCAAGCAGCGCATGGCGCGGGTTATAAGAGATTGCCGCAATGCGCGGCCCTTCGATGACTTGAACGTATGCTTGGCGCGCTGCCAGTACGCCGAACAAGAGAGCGAAGAGCACGCCGAGTTTAACGGAGACTGAGGCTCTCAGGATGCTATCCGTACATGGGAACGCCGGTATTCTTGAAGCGAGCGCGGCGGCCCGGCGCTACTCTCCAACGCGTCGGCGAGGGCGCGCGCTGTATCGACACTCGTCAGGCAGGCGATGTTCGCCTCAACTGCGGCCCGCCGGATCTTGTAGCCGTCGGATATCTCGCGCGCGCCTTGCGCGTCATTGATCACCAAGTCAACCGCGCGCTGACGGATCAGATCGAGCACGTGCGGCGATCCGTCCGAGATCTTGTTCACTTCTTCGCACGCGATGCCCGCGGCCTCGAGGTGTTCGCGCGTGCCCGGCGTCGCCACCAAACGATGACCGAGCGCGGCATACCGGCGCAAGACCGGAATCGTTTCTTCCTTTTCCTCATCAGCAATCGAAACGAGGATTCGCCCGCCCGTGCCGGGCAGCTTGATTCCCGCGGCCAAGAACCCTTTGCGCAACGCGGCCGGAAACGTCTCGTCGATGCCCAGAACTTCGCCGGTCGATTTCATCTCGGGTCCGAGTATCGTTTCAACCCCGCGCATTTTTGCAAACGAGAAGACCGGAATCTTCACCACGACGAACGGCGCGCTGGGGGCGAGCCCGCAGCCGTACTCCATGTCGCGCAAGTTTTCTCCGAGCGCGATTCGTGTGGCCGCAGCGACGATATTGATGCCGGTCGCTTTCTGTATGATCGGGACGGTCCGGCTGGCTCGCGGATTGGCTTCGATGATGTACAGCTCGTCCTGGTGGATAACGAATTGGATGTTGATGAGTCCTCGTATCCGCAACTCGCGCGCGATTGCGGTTGTGACCTCGACGATGCGTTTCTCCATGGCGGTGTTGATTGAAAGCGGGGGATAGACGCCGATGGAATCGCCCGAGTGGATTCCCGCGCGCTCGATATGTTCGAAGATGCCGGGAATGAGCACGTCGGTCCCGTCGAAGACCGCATCCACTTCTAATTCGAGCCCGCGCAGATACTTGTCCACGAGCAGCGGTGCGTCAGGCGCTATCGGTGGCGCGGATTCAACGTACGACGCGAGCTGGCCCTCGTTATAGACGACTTCCATACCCCGGCCGCCCAAGACGTAAGACGGGCGTACCAGCACCGGGAAACCGAGCTGGCGTGCGACCGCGCGTGCCTGCCGGAAAGAGCGCGCGGCTTTCCCTTCCGGACGCGCAACGCCAATCCGGTTCAAAGCGGCATCGAACTTTGCGCGATCCTCGGCCATATCTAAACTCTCGCGCGCGCTTCCGACCAGCGGAACGCCGCGGTCGGAAAGTTCGGCCGCAAGATTGATCGCGGTTTGACCGCCAAACGAGAGCATGACGCCGCGCGCGCCGGTCGCTCGATAGACGGCTTCAACTTCGCCCGCCCCCGGCGGCTCGAAGACGAGCACGTCGGAGACGTCGAAATCGGTCGAAACGGTTTCGGGATTATTGTTGACGATAACCGAGGCGCAGCCGGCTGCATGGAGGGCCCAGGCCGCGTGCACGCACGAGTAATCGAACTCGATGCCTTGGCCGATTCTGATGGGCCCGCTGCCCACCACCACGACGGCGTCCGGGCCGGGACTGCGCATTTCATTTTGCTCGCCGCGCGAAATATAGTAGTAGGGCGACTTTGCGGGAAACTCCGCGGCGGCCGTATCGACCATGCGGAACGCGTACGCGCCCTCCGCGGGCAAAGCGCCGCGCAATTCGAGCGATACCAGTTCCGCGATCTCATAGAGAAAGAACGGATCGATTCCCGAAAGCGCCTGGATGCGGGCGACCACAATGTCATCCTGAGCTGAGAGCCTGTCCTGAGCCAAGTCGAAGGAAAGGGCGCGCCGCAGCATCTCCGCCACGGCGAACAGCCGCTCGTGGTTTGGTTTAATGACGACAGCTTCGAGCTCGGCGTCGCTCCATTCGGCAAGTGCCGTGCCGGTAAGGGTTTCGCGCTTGAGGTCGAGTCCGCGCAGCGCCTTGAGCAGCGCGTCGCCGAACGTGCGGGCGATCCCCATTGCTTCACCGGTCGATTTCATCTGCGTGCCCAGCGCCGTATCGGCCAGCGGGAATTTATCGAACGGCCACCGCGGAATCTTCACGACCACATAGTCGAGCGTCGGCTCGTAAGCGGCTTTTGTCACGCCGGTTACGGGGTTCGGAATTTCGTCGAGCGTTTGGCCAAGGGCGATGCGCGTGCTGATCTTCGCAATCGGATATCCGGTCGCTTTGCTCGCGAGCGCGGAACTGCGCGAGACCCGCGGGTTGACTTCGATGATCCGGTATTCGCTCGACGATGCATGCAGCGCGAACTGGATGTTACAGCCGCCCTGCACCTTGAGGGCGCGAATGACATTGAGGCTGGCGCTGCGCAGCATCTGATATTCAACGTCGGAAAGCGTCAGCGACGGTGCGACGACGATCGAATCGCCGGTATGCACGCCGACCGGATCGAAGTTCTCCATGTTGCAAACGACGATGCAGTTATCGGCAGAATCGCGTAAGATTTCGTACTCGATTTCCTTCCACCCGAGCAGCGACGTTTCGACCAGCGCTTGATGGATCAAACTCGCGTCGAGACCGCCGCCCAGGATCTCGCGCAGCTCCGTCTCGTCGTGCACGACGCCGCCGCCGGTCCCCCCGAGCGTGTACGCGGGTCGAACGACTACCGGATAGCCGAACTCTTGCGCGAAGGCGACGCCTTGCTCCACTTTGGTGACGACAGTGCTTTGCGGAACCGGTTCGCCGATCTCGATCATTTTGGCTTTGAAGAGCTCGCGATCTTCGGCCAGACGGATCGTTTCGATCGGGGTACCCAACAACTCCACGCTGTAGCGCTCGAGCACGCCGGCTTCGTGCAGCTCGACGGCGAGATTTAAGCCGGTCTGCCCGCCCAGCGTCGGCAGAAGCGCGTCGGGCCGCTCGCGTTCGATGATCGCCTCGATCGATCCGACGGTCAGCGGTTCCAAGTAGACCGCGTCGGCGACTTCCGTGTCGGTCATGATCGTGGCGGGGTTCGAGTTGACGAGGATGACGCGATGGCCTTCTTCGCGCAACGCGCGGCACGCTTGCACGCCCGCGTAATCGAACTCCGCGGCCTGGCCGATAACGATTGGCCCGGACCCGATGACCATGACGCTTCGCACGCCCGACGGATTCACGGCTGCAGCCGCCTTTGCATCCATCCGGCCCCGTCGCGGCGCAATTCTATCCGGTCGTGCAAGCGGTTCGAGC
This sequence comes from Vulcanimicrobiota bacterium, assembly GCA_013036105.1. Taxonomy (GTDB): domain Bacteria; phylum Vulcanimicrobiota; class Vulcanimicrobiia; order Vulcanimicrobiales; family Vulcanimicrobiaceae; genus Rubrimentiphilum. The sequence continues at coordinate 18,502 of JAAXCX010000014.1, read as the reverse complement.
GGCCTTGCCAAAACTCGAAGCGGTCGGGACGCAGCAGAAGGCCACCCCACGAGTGAGGCCTGGGAACCGGAGCGGCTTCGAAGCGGCGAGTAAAATCGTCGAGCCGCTGCTCGAGCACCTCGCGGCTTTCTACTTCTTCACTTTGCTCCGACGCCCAAGCGCTGAGCTGGTGTCCGCGTGGACGGTTTGCAAAATAGGCATCGGACTCGGTATCGGATAACTGCTCGACCGCGCCCTCAACGCAGACTTGGCGATGGATCTCGGGCCAAAAAAAGAGCGCCGCAGCAAATGGGTTGCTCGTGAGCTCGCGTCCTTTCCGGCTGAAATAGCTCGTGAAGAAAACGAGTCCTCGTCCGTCGAGCCCGCGCAGCAATACCATTCGCGCGGCCGGGCGGCCGTTCTCTCCGACAGTGCTGAGCGCCATCGCGTTTGCTTCGCGCGCTCCCGCAGCGTGCGCCGCTTCGATCCAGGCTTGCAAATGGGCAACCGGCTCGGCGTGCATGTCGAGCTCGGAGGGCTCGGCATAGGTATGGCGCGTCGTGGAAATGTCCCAGCGGCTCATGCACCGCGGGTTCGCTCAGAGACGAGCCGCCCCCGCTGCTCCAAGCCAAGCTGCAGCGCCGAGGAAAAGCGCAACGACGGCACATGGCACTGTACAGTCGCGAGAGGCGCGGGCGTCAAACCGGGCCTTCGCTAATCGCGCGATCTGCGCCATCAAATCAGCTGCGCTTCCCGGGCGTGAGAATATTCCACTCGTCTCCATTGTATACTTTCGCAGCCGCTCCGAAAACGGCGCGCCGCCTACGACGATCGCGTTAAGACGAATATGTGTTGCCGCCAATTTCCGGACGGCAGCTCGCGGATCGACGCCGTGATTGTTTGCGCCGTCCGTGACAAGGACGATGGCGCGCGGTCCGGCATCGGGCAGCATCGCCGCCGACGCGAGTAATCCGTCGCCAATCGCCGTTTGCCCGTTCGGCCGAGGAATGCGCTCGAGCGCCTCGATAATTGCCCGCCGGTCGCCGGTCGGCGCGAGTAGACGTTGCGCGTCTCCCGCAAAAGAGACCAGACCGATTCGGAGACCGGTTGGCGCTACGTTGACAAAAGATCGAATCGCGAGCACGGCGGCGCTAGCTCTCGACGGTCGGATGTCGCGCGTGTTCATTGAGCCGGACGTATCGAGGCAAACAACTATCGCGGCCGAAGCGGGCGTGGTTATCCAAACGCGCGGTCCGGCGGACGCGGCGAGCAGCAGCGAGAAAGATGCGGCGCAGGCGAAATCGAACGCGGCGTTCGGCCACCGGGGAGTATTCAGCGCACTCGTCATAAAGTCCAGATTCGAATATGCAAACGCGGAGCGGCATCGCAGCCCGGCCGTCAGGCGCTGCCCGAGAAACCCGGCAGGCAAAACGATGGCCGCCAGAATCGCGAGTGCCGGATGCGCGAACGTCACGCCGCGCGGAACGCGCGCAATACCGCGCGTCCGCCATCGTTTTCGTCGAACGTCGCGGCGCGCCAGCCGGCCTTCGTCAGCCGCGTGAGGACTGAACGTTCTCGTTCGCCGGCTAGACGTTCAAATCGCAGCCGTTCGGATGCGCCGATAAAAAATTTGCGAACAGCGCCCGTTTCGAGATCGGCTATGGTAACGAAGCCCGCAAGGGGAAAAGCTTTTCGCCACGGATCGCGGGCGACGAGCGCCGTCGAGTCCAGCCCCCGCGCAACGGCACGCAACAATGCGTCGGGCACTTCCGGCAGATCACAAAAATCACTTATCACGAGCCGCGCGCTGTGTCCAGGCAACCTGTGCAGCGCCCGGTCGAGGCCACCAAGAAGGCCGCCCGGATCGACGCCGAGCCAGCGGTCTCCCGGCGCGGCGCACTCGCGCCAAAACTCTCCCGCTTCTCGTGCAGCCTCACCTAAGCTGCGATCACGTCCGGCTTTCATCGAAGGCGAAGTGTCTACCACCGCCGCCCATGCCAGGGTTGCGTGCCGATCGCGCTCGCGAATCTGAATCGAGCCTCTTCGCGCCGACGCCGGCCAGTCGATCACCCGCGCTTCGTTGCCGGGATCATATTCGCGCGATCCGCCACAGACGCGCTCTTTCGGAAGGGAACGCGTGCGCAAGACGGCGCGTCGTACGCAGGTCATGGAAGCGGAACGCGATCGACGATTGTGCGCAGTCTTTCTTCACGTTCGGCGCGTGCGAGCAGGTAGGAATGGGCGAAAGTGACGCGGTGACGAAGCGCGGCGAGCGCTACGCTCCGCACATCGACGGGTAAGACATATGCGCGCTTGGCAAGAATCGCTCGGGCGCGGGCCGTGCGAAGGATCGCGAGGCCTGCTCGAGGGCCGGCCGCTGTTTCCAATTCGCCGGCTTCCGCAGCGTCACGCGTCGCTCGCACAATATCCGCAATATGCTTCTTTAGCGCCGGCGCGCAATAGATCGCCCGGCAGGCAAACTGCCAGGCGCGCAACGCACCGAGCGACGCCGAAGATTCGTACGAATGGACGGGCCGCCCACAGCGCTCGAGTATCGCCAGGTCTTCTTCCGGAGTAGGAAAGTCGAGAACGACTTTCAGCAGAAAGCGATCGAGTTGGGCTTCCGGCAACGGAAATATTCCGTCGGCTTCGGCTTCGTTCATCGTAGCCAACACGAAGAACGGATCGGGCAGAGCGAAGCTTTCCGTTCCGATCGTTACGCTGCGCTCTTCCATCGCTTCGAGCAGCGCTGCCTGGGCGCGCGCCGGAGCGCGATTGATTTCGTCGACGAGCACGACGTTGGCGAAAACCGGTCCCAAACGCGACTTGAACGAGAGATCCCGCTGGTCGAAAATCTCGCAGCCCACAATGTCGGCCGGCGCCAGATCGGCGTTGCATTGTATGCGCGAAAACGATCCGTTAATCGCCCGCGCCATCGTGCTGCACGCCAGCGTTTTGCCGAGACCCGGGGCACCTTCTAACAGTACGTGACCGCCTGCGATAATGCCCAGCATCAACGCCTCGACCGCTGGGGCTTGCCCGACTACCGCGCGCCCGAGCGCGGTGTGCACCAGTGACGGATCCGGAACCACGGGGAACTCAAAGCCGTCCGGCGGTCTAAAGGCCTGCTCCGGCGTGCTTATGATGACGGGCGCTGCCGGAACGATCGCCTCCGGTAGCTGCGGTTCGTCTTGGATATACCTGCGGCGAAAAAGGCGCGCCGCGCCCGCGATTGCGGCTGTGAAAAGAAAGGCGCGACGCCCGATCAGCGCCGCGCAGATCAGCAAAACGCCTAAACTATGAGCGTCGCACCAGATCTTGGAGCCAATCCGCGAAAAGACCGCGCGCATCGAACGGCCCGGGAGACGCTTCGGGATGAAATTGAACGGCTTCCACGGCGAAGTCGCGGTGCCGGAAGCCTTCGTTGGTGCCGTCGTTGAGGTTGACCATGGTTTGTTCGAGCGCGCTGGGGAGCGACTCGGCGTCGACGGCGTATCCATGATTGTGCGCGGTAACGATGACGTCTCCGCGTTGCAGATTCTTTACCGGCTGATTGCCGCCACGATGCCCGTACGGCAATTTGAATGTCTTCGCGCCGCAGGCCAGCGCCAGGAGCTGGTGGCCCAGACAGATTCCGTACATCGGCCGCTTTCCCAGGAGTGAGCGCAGCGTTTCGATCGTCTGCGGCAGGTCGGTTGGGTCGCCCGGGCCTGGCGAGATCAAGATCGCTTGCGGGTCGTGCTGGAGTATCTGCTCTTCGGTTGCATTATAGGGAACGACGGTCACGGCCGCGCCAAGAGCTCCCAACTCCCGCACGATGGCGCGTTTGACGCCGCAGTCGATCAGTACCACGCGCGGGCCACCGACGGCGCCTTCAATCCGCTCTTCGCGGGTCGCAACGCTCGGAACGAGATCTTTGGTGTTCGCGCCGCGCACGAACTGCGCGAGTCGCTTCTCCGCTTGTTCCAACGCCGTTTCGCCAACCGCCAGCGCGGCCCAAATGGTCCCGTGTTCGCGCAGGGTGATCGTAATAGCGCGCGTATCGGCATCGATCATCGCGGGAATCCGCTGTTCGTCCATCCACGAAGGCAGATCGATCTTTGAAGCGTGATGCGAGGGATGACGGGCAATGCGCTTTATGACTGCGCCCGCTACGCATGCGCGCGAATACTGCGCGGCAGCGCCGGAGATCCCGTAGTTGCCGATCATCGGGAAGGTAAATGTCAAGATTTGGCCCGCGTAAGACGGATCCGTGAGCGCTTCTTCGTAACCCGTCATGCCCGTGTAGAACACCGCCTCGCCCAACGCCAGCCCTTCGTGCTCTAAACCCGCGCCGTCAAAGCGCGTGCCGTCTGCTAAAAAAAGCGCTGCGCGGTTCACGGTGCGCTCCGCGCGAAGACGCGCCCGTCCTGCATCACGACCGTGCCGCCGACGATGGTCGCGATCGCGCGGCGCGGAAGTCTCTTGCCGGCGAAAAGTGTGCGCTTGCCCTTTGAATGAAATGCTGCGGGATCGACGAGCCAATCGCGGTCGGCAAATATAGTGACGTCGGCGGGTGAGCCGGCGGCGAGCGTTCCGCCGGGAACGCCGAGAATTCGCGCAGGGTTTGAGGACAGCATCGAAACGTACCGGCGCACCGGCAGGTCCGGTAGCGCGTAAGCGTATGCGCCGGCCGCGATCTCTAAGCCGCTGAAGCCCGGCGACACGTCGTCCGCGTGCGGCGCGTGGTCGCTCGCGAACGCATCGATCGTTCCGCTGCGCACCGCGCGCCGCAGCGCATCGACGTCTTCAACGGATCGCAGCGGCGGATGCACTTTCGTCGGAATTCCTAGCCCCGCCGCTTCCTCGCGGGAAAACGCGAGGTGGTGCGGCGTCACCTCGGCTGTGCAGGCTATATGAAGCTCTTTCGCCGCAGCGATTGACTCTATCGCTCCCTGAGTCGAGACATGGGCGATGTGCCACGGAAGCGCTGTCGCACGAGCGATGGCTATGTCGCGCTCGACCGCCGATGTTTCAACAGACGGATCGAACTCGTTTTGCTCCTTGATCGCCGCGTTCTCGCAGTGCGTGATAAAAGCTCGGCCGGGTTCCCGCGCGCGCAGTGCCGCGCTCGTTTGCGCGATGGCGCTTTCGATCGTATTGCCGTCGTCGCTGAACGCGACGGCGCCCGCGTCGGCGAGCGCACGATAATCGGTTGGTTCTCTACCTTCGCGGCCGTGCGTGATCGCGGCAACTGGATAGACCCGTGCGAGGCCGGTACGCTCAGCGATCTCCCTGACCCAGCGCACGAGGTCTGGCGTGTCGAGGGCCGGATGCGTGTTGGGCATTGCGGCCACCGCTGTAAAACCGCCGGCTACAGCCGCGGCGCATCCACTGGCGATGGTCTCTTTTTCCGGATTGCCCGGCTCGCGCAGATGCACGTGCATGTCTATGAAGCCCGGCGCGACATACGCATTTCGCGCGTCGATGATGTCTTCGTCTTCGTCTGGTTTCAACAGCTCGCCGATCTCGATCACAACGCCGTCGCGGATGCGTATGTCCAGTACCGCGTCGATCCGCGCTACCGGATCGACGACTCGTCCCCCGGCGATGAGAATGTTAGGCCACCAGTGCTCGTGCGCCGTTAACCAGGAAATCCAGAAGCGCCATGCGCACCGGCACGCCGTGCATCACTTGCTTCGCATAACGCCATCCGGCAAATTCGAGCACGCTGTCGTCGAGCTCCATGCCGCGATGGTACGGGCCAGGATGCATGACGATCGCATCTTCACGCATGCGGTTGAGCCGCTTTGCGTCTAGGCGGTAGCGGGCGATGTACTCTTCATCGGAGAGGGGCATGTCTGAAAAGCGCTCGCGCTGGATGCGCAGCAGCATGACGGCGTCCACCTCCGGTAAAATCGAATCGAAGTCGCGCACGACTTTGACGTAAGGCTGCATGTAGTCGTCCGGAAGAAATCCCGGTGGTCCGACGAGGACCACCTCTGCGCCGAAAGCCCGTAGGCCTGCGATGTTGGAATGGGCCACCCGGCTGTGCAAGATGTCGCCGATGATTGCGACGCGCCGGCCGCGTAATTCGCCGAATTCTTCGCGGATCGTATACATGTCGAGAAGGCCTTGTGTCGGGTGCGCGTGCGCACCGTCGCCCGCGTTGATCACGTGCCCGTCGAATGCCAGTGCAACGCGGCGCGGATAGCCGTCGTCGGGATGACGAATGACCAGAATGTTTACGCCCATCGCCGCTAGTGTGATCGCCGTATCTTCGATCGTCTCGCCTTTTTGCAGGCTCGACTCTTTCGGCCAAAGCGTTATCACGTTGCCGCCCAAACGCTGTTCGGCCAGCGTGAACGAGGTCATCGTGCGCGTGCTGTTTTCGAAGAACATGTTCACGCAAGCGACGCCTTCGAGCAATGGGCCCGGTTCCTCGCGCTCGAAATCCGCCGTGCGCTCGAAGATATAGATCATCTCCGAAGCCGTGAGGTCGTCGAGATCGATGAGGCTACGCCGGGTCCGCAATGATCGTTACCTCGTCCGATTCCGAGGGCTCGCGCTGCAAGCTGACGTTGACGCGTTCCTTGCGGCTGGTCGGCACGAATCTGCCGACGTAATCCGGCTGCACCGGCAGCTCCCTTAGCCCGCGGTCCACGAGCACGCAGAGGCGCACCGCAGCCGGCCGCCCTAAATCGGTAACCGCATCGAGGGCGGAACGGACGGTTCTACCCGTGTAGAGGACGTCGTCCACGATCACTACGGTCTTGCCGCTGAGATCGCCGGGAATCTGCGACTCCGGCAACTCGTGCGAAACATCGTCGTCCCGGTACAAATTGATATTCAGAAAACCGAGTTGGGGACGTTTTCCGGAGATGCGTTCGATCTGCGCGGCAATGCGTTGCGCGAGCGCCTCACCGCCGCGGCGTATACCGATGATGTGCAGACGCGCTTGCGGACCTTCGGGCTCGAGGATCTGATGCGCGAGTCGCGCGACGATGCGCTCGATCTCGTCGGCAGCTACGAGCACGCGGCGCTTCGCATCGGCACTCACCGAATGTGCGGAAGCCGTCATCCAGATTCACCGATTTCAGCCAGCATCTTCACGATACGCTCGAGTTCCCTCTGGTAGCTCGCCAACTTTTCGCGCTCTTTCGCCACGACCTCGGGCTTCGCATTTGCAACGAAGCGCTCATCGGCCAACTTCCGTTTCGAGCGGTCGATCTCGCTCCGCAAGCGGGCCTCTTCCTTCTTATAGCGCGCGCAGAGGATGCCCCTAGGCGCCTGAGCTTCGGCCGCGGTGATTCCCTCCGCAATCGAACCGCCCTGTTCGGAGATCGCGACGATATCTGCCGAGGCCAGTGTCGCAAGAAGCGACGCGGCGGTGGGCGGCACGTTTGACGGCACGTTCACCGTGAGCCGCTCGCGCGGAGGCAAACCGAGCTCGGCGCGCAGATTCCGGATTTGCTCCACTTTCTTGCGCAGCGCCTCGAAGGTCGATGCCGCTTGCGCGTCTGTGGGGATTTCGGCGAGGTCAGGCCAGCTTGCCGTTACGATCGTGTCGCCGTCGTGCGGCAGCGTCAGCCATACTTCTTCCGTAATGAACGGTGCGATCGGATGCAGCAGCCGCATCGCATGGTTGAGGACGAAGGAAAGGACGGCGCCTCGCGTTTCGCGCGCGCCGGGATCTTTGGTGGCTTCGAGGTACCAGTCGCAGAATTCGTACCACACGAAGGACCAAATCGTCTCCGCGGCGATTCCGAAATCGTAGCGATCCAGGGCGGAGCTCAAGTCGGCCGCGGTCTGATGCAGGCGCGTGAGGATCCACTTGTCGGCGAGGGTGAGTTTTTCGGCGCCCGGCAGCTGCATCGCCGGCGGCAGCGGATCGGGCAACGCCAGCGTGTAGCGCAACGCGTTCCAAATCTTGTTGTTGAAGTTGCGCGCTTCTTCGCAGCGTTTTTCGTTGAACCGGACCTCTTGGCTCTCGAGCCGGAGCTGACGCAGCATCCCCATGCGGAAAGCGTCTGCGCCGAATCGTTCGATCATCGTCAGCGGATCGATCGCGTTCCCGAGCGATTTGCTCATCTTGCGGCCCTTCGCATCGAAGAGCAGGGGCGCGACGAACACATCCTTGAACGGCACCTGGCCTGTGAACCGCAAGCCGAGCATCACCATGCGCGCGACCCACAGGAAGATAATCTCCCAGCCGGTCAGCAGCACTTGCGAAGGGTACCAGTGCGCGAGTTCAGGCGTTTGCTCCGGCCACCCCAAGATCGAAAACGGCCAGATTCCGCTGGAAAACCAGGTGTCCAGGGTATCCGGATCGCGCGTTAAGTTGTCTCCGCCAATTCTCCGCGCTTCTTCATCGGTTTCGGCGACGATCACGGTTCCGTCCGGCTTATACCAAACGGGCAGCTGATGACCCCACCAAATTTGCCGCGAAATGTTCCAGTCGCGGATATTTTCCAGCCAATGTTCGTACGTGCGTCCGTAACGCTCGGGAATGAAGCGCAAGTGCCCGTCACGATAGGCCTGCAGCGCCGGTTCCGCGAGCGGTTTCATTTTGACGAACCACTGGAGCGAGAGCAGCGGCTCGATCACTTCGCCGGTCCGTTCGCTGATCGCAATCGCGTAGCGGTACGGCTTCTCTTCCACCACCAGTCCCTGCTCACGCAGGTCGGCGACGATCGCAGAACGGGCCTTTTTGCGATCCATTCCCGCGTATTTGCCGACGCCTATGTCGGCCGCCGTCATCCGGGCATCGAGATCCAACACCGACGGCATCGGGAGCTCGTGACGTAATCCGATCTCATAGTCCGTTGCGTCGTGCGCCGGTGTGACCTTTACGGCGCCCGTTCCGAACTCCGGATCGACGCTTTCATCGGCGATCACCGGTATCTGTCGATCGAGCAGGGGAGGCACGAGCACCGACTTGCCAATCAGATCGCGATAACGCTTGTCGTTTGGATGCACCGCAATCGCGACGTCGCCGAGCATTGTTTCCGGACGGGTAGTTGCGACTTCTATCCCGGAATTGGTCGAGGAATCAAACGGGTACCGAATCCGCCAAAGCGTGCCGTCGCGCTCCTCGTGCTCGACCTCTGCGTCGGAAACGGTCGTGTGCGCTTTCGGATCCCAATTCACCAGCCGCTTCCCGCGGTAGATCAACCCGTCGCGATAGAGCGCAACGAATACTTTGCGCAAGGCCGCAGACAGCTGCTCGTCCATTGTGAAGCGCGCGCGCTGCCAGTCCGGTCCGAAGCCTAACTGCCGGAATTGCTGAAAGATTGCCCCGCCCGTTTCGGCCGACCACTTCCAAGCGGCGTCAAGATATTTCTCGCGGCCAAGCGATTCGCGGGATTGGCCTTTCGCGGCGAGTTCCCGCACGAGCACGGCTTCGGTTGCGATCGCAGCGTGGTCGGTTCCCGGCAGCCAGTCGGCGTTCTCCCCGAGCATGCGGTGATAACGCGTCAGCACATCCATCGGCGTATACGTCGAGCCGTGACCGAGATGCGCGCGCGCGGTGACGTTCGGCGGCGGCATGCAGATAATGAACGGAGGCCGCGACGGATCGGGGTCTTCATGGAAATAGCCGGCGTCTTCCCAGCGCTTATAGAGCCGCGATTCTACCGTTTTCGGATCGTAGTTCTTCGGAAGTTCGGCCACTCGGCGCTTTTAGTCGCCGGAGTTGCTGCGCCCTAGGCGGGCATGTCCTTTTGGCGCTCGCTGTAGATGAGCGTCGGGGCTTCTTTCTTCTCGATGACTTCCTTATTGACGACGCATTTCTTGACGCCGGTCATTGAGGGCAGATCGTACATGACGTCGAGCATCGTCTCTTCGAGGATCGACCGCAGCCCACGAGCGCCGGTCTTGCGCGTCTGCGCTTTGGCGGCGATGGCAACCAGCGCTTCCTTCGTGAAGGTCAGTTCGACGCCGTCTAGGCCCATGATCTTCTGGAATTGCCGGACCAATGCGTTGCGCGGCTCGACCAGGATGCGGCGCAGCGCCAGCTCGTCGAGCGCATCGAGTGTGACGACGATCGGCAAGCGGCCGATGAATTCCGGAATGAGGCCGAACTTCAGCAGATCCTCCGGCATCAGTTGCTGCAACAGCTTGCCGACGCGCAAGTCCTTCTTGCCCTCGGGCTGTGCGCGGAAGCCCATGTTGTTGCTGGCGACCCGCGACTCGATGATCCGCTCGAGTCCATCGAAGGCGCCGCCGCAGATGAAGAGGACGTTGGTCGTGTCGATTTGGATGAACTCTTGGTGCGGATGCTTGCGCCCGCCCTGCGGCGGAACGTTAGCCGTGGTGCCTTCTAAAATCTTGAGCAGCGCTTGCTGCACGCCTTCGCCGGAGACGTCGCGTGTGATCGACGGGTTTTCGCTCTTGCGCGCGATCTTGTCGATCTCGTCGATGTAGACGATGCCTTTTTCGGCGCGCTTGACGTCGTAGTCAGCGGCCTGAATCAGTTTAAGCAGAATGTTCTCGACGTCTTCGCCAACGTAGCCCGCCTCGGTGAGTGAAGTCGCGTCGGCCATCGCCAGCGGCACGTCGAGAATCTTGGCCAGCGTTTGAGCGAGATACGTCTTGCCCGAGCCCGTGGGTCCGACCAGCAGGATGTTCGACTTTTGCAGCTCGACGTCGTCCGTCGACCCGCCCATGTTCACGCGCTTATAGTGATTGTAAACGGCGACGGCTAGCGACTTCTTGGCGCGGTCTTGACCGATCACATACTGGTTGAGGATGTGATTGATCTCCTTAGGCTTGGGGATGTTGCGAAGCCGGAGATTCTCGTCGACGTTCTTGTAGAGCTCTTCCTCGATGATCTCGTTGCAGAGCTCGATACATTCGTCGCAAATGTAGACACCGGGGCCGGCGATCAACTTGCGCACTTGCTCCTGCGATTTACCGCAGAAGCTGCACTTCAGCTGACCCTTCTCGTCCCCGAACCGAAACATGCGTCCCCTTTAGGCCGGCGTCGCCAGCGACGAGCGATCCTGGATGATCGTGTCTATGATACCGTACTCCTTGGCTTCTTGCGGCGTCATATAGTAATCCCGCTCGATGTCCTTGAGAATCTGCTCGACGTCTTTCTTGGTGGTCTCCTCGTAGATTCCCGCCAGCATGCGGCGGGTGGCGATGAGGTCCCGGGCGTGAATCTCGATATCGGTGGCTTGACCGCCGACCTGCGAGACCCAGGGCTGGTGAATCAAAATCTTGGAGTGAGGCAGCGACATCCGCTTTCCGGATGCCCCGCCGGTGAGGAGAATGGAGCCCATCGAGGCCGCCATACCGGAGCAGATCGTCGCGACGTCGGGCTTAATGAAGCGCATCGTGTCATAGATCGCGAGTCCCGCCGTCACGCTGCCGCCCGGACTGTTGATGTACATGTCGATGTCTTTGTCGGGATCTTCTTTTTCAAGGAAGAGCAGCTGCGCGATCACGAGGTTCGCCAAATGGTCGTCGACCGGACCACCGACAAACACGATGCGATCTTTGAGCAGGCGCGAGTAGATATCGAAGGCACGTTCGCCCCGCGCACTTTGTTCGACGACCATGGGGACCAGGTGAGCCATTATCATATGGCTCTCAACTACGACGCAGGCGCCGAGGTTGCTTCCTCTATCTTCGCGTGCTCCACCAGAAAGTCGACTGTCTTGGTGCGAACGATGCCTTCCATTAAAGGAAGGACGTTGTTTCCGAGGGCCTGGCGGACTCTATCCACAGGCTGCCCGTACTGGCGGGCAAGGGATCGGAGCTCTTCCTGAATATCGGCGGGAGTCGCGGCGATTTTCTCGGCTTTGCCGATCGCCTCGAGAACCAGCGTTGCTTTTACGCGCCGTTCGGCCTCGGGCCGGAACCCGTCGCGCAGCTGTTCTTCGGTTTTCTTGGCGGTCTTGAGATAGTCGTCGAGCGAGATCCCCATGCGCGCCGCCATCGAGGCCGTATCGCCCAGCATATTTTCGATCTCGCGTTCGATCAAGATCGCCGGAAGCGGAAAGTCATGCACTTTCACGAGCTCTTCCACGGCCTGTCCGCCGAGCTCTCGCTGAGCGCGCGCTTGCGCGACGGCTTCTAAGCGCTTGCGGATGTCGGCGCGCAGCTCTTCCAAAGTCTGGTGATCGGAAACGGCTTTGGCCAGCTCGTCATCGATCGGAGGAAGTTCGAGCTCTTTGACCTCGTGCAGCGTGATGGTAAAGGCCGCCGTCTTTCCGGCCAGCGCTTCTTGCTGATAGTTCTCCGGAAAGTGCGCCTCGATATCTTTCGTTTCGCCGGCACTCATGCCGGCGATCCCGGTCGCAAATCCCGGAATGAACCGCCCCTCGTTCAGTTCGGTCGTCTGCCCTTTGGCAGAACCCCCCTCGAACGGCGTTCCGTCGATCTTGCCTTCATAGTCGACCGTTACCACGTCGCCGAGCTGTGCCGCGCGATCCACCGGAACCAGCGTCGCGCGTTCGCGGGCTAGACTCTGTAGGCTGCGTTCGACTTCTTCGCCGGTGACGACGGAGAGCGTGCGGGTCAGCTTCAAGCCTTTGTATTCCTTCAGATCAATCGCAGGCCGGACCTCAACGACTGCTTTCACGCGCGGCGGCGCGCCTTCTTCGCCTGGCAGCAATTCCATATGCGGACGGTCGACCGGTTCGAGGTCGTGCTCGCGCACGGCTTTTGCGTAAACCGTCGGCACGACGTCTTCCATCGCTTCGTGTGAGATCGTCTCCGCGCCGTAGGCTTGCTCGAAGATTTTTCGCGGAGCTTTGCCCGGCCGGAAGCCCGGGAGTTTCGCCTTTTTCACCAAGCGGCGAAACGCGCGATCTTCCGCCTCGCGCATTTCGTCCGGCGAAATGGCAATGAGCAGTTCGACTTGTGTGGGAGAGAGTTTGTTGAGTGTTGCGGTCATACAATACAATTAGCGGAAGACGAGATTCGAACTCGCGACCCTCGCCTTGGCAAGGCGATGCTCTACCACTGAGCTACTTCCGCGCGACCCGCCCTATTCTTAACCTCTAGGGTCGACGCCTGTTTAGCGCCCTGTTAAGCGATGGCCGTGTCCGCCACGCTTTGTAAACATGCCCCCAAAGCGTGGCGGACATCGGTTGAGCGTGGGCACGCAGAGACTCGAACTCTGACGGGTTTCCCCACTGGAACCTAAATCCAGCGCGTCTGCCAATTCCGCCACATGCCCTTACCGCCCGGTATTGTACTACTGAATGCCCGTGTGTGGGTAACTCTGCCCCGTTACGTCCGCCGGGCGCTCCGAAGTATGGAGCTTTACAACCCAGCAGCGGTTCAGCAGCGAACAATAATACACGTTCATCGTTATGCGATGATAGGCTGTGGCAAGCCTCGATAGGTCGCGCGTGTTCACCTTTACAACCTGAGCCGCCGCGCCGGCGCGGATCACTTGTCCGGGGCCGACCGATGTGGTCGAGTACTTGAGCGGTCCGTGCTGGGGGATGCTCGCCGCCAGTCGCTGGAGCGCGAGCGCCATCGACGGTTGCGGCGTACCGTCGACGAACAGCTGCGCGCCGACGATGATCGCCGGGCCGGCGCCGTCGTTCTCCAGCGTTAACGCGAACGTTGACGGTGTGGTGGTAGCATTAAATGACAGGTAAGGCCAAACCGTCGCGCTCAACTGATCGGAGAACACTTTACTTTGGTAGAGGGCGGCCGATGCGGTCAGCCCGCTCACGATCAGCGCCGCTAGCGCAATCCAAAGGTCCAGCTTCCAGGCCTTCATGCCGAGGCTCTGCGGGACTTTTCGAGGCGATGCCTGCAAGCAAGCCGAAAACCTGTATGGATGAACGAGGTACTCGGGCGCGTACTGACCGTTGACGGCTCGCAGATCACGGCAAGCTTAGACGCCGATCCCGGCGAATTGAGCTCGGTTCGCGTCGGCGCAATGGTTAGCATGAACGGCCCCGTTGGCGAAGTCGTCGGAACAGTTGCGGCGGTTCGCTTGGAGCCTGCGTCTCCTACCGGACGCGTTCTGGTCGTGGATCTGCTGGGTGAAATTTTCCGCGCCGAGTACGGCGGCTCGCACTTCTTGCGCGGCGTCTCCAACCATCCCGCGCCCGGAACGCCGGTTATTTGCGCGAGCAACGCCGATTTGGAGACGGTCTACATACCGCAGTCGCGTTCGAGCATTCAAGTCGGAACGCTCTACAACGATTCAACGCAGCCGGCGTTCCTGATGGTCAACGAACTACTGGCAAAACATTTCGCGCTGCTCGGCGCAACCGGCGCAGGGAAGTCTTGCGCGCTGACGTTGATTCTTTCCGCAATGCTGGACAAGCATCCGAATGCGCACGTGATTTTGCTCGATCCGCATAACGAATATCCTCAAGCGTTTCCAGATATCGCCGAGAGCGTGAACTCCGACAATCTGCAGCTGCCGTTTTGGCTTTTCGATTTCGAAGAAGCGAGCCGCGTCTTGATCCGCGGCGGCACCCAGCAAGAGCAAGAGTCGCAAGCGATGATTCTCAAAGATGTGATCACCGCGGCGCGCATGGAGTACGCCAAGGGTCAGCAGCTACCGTTTGCGATCACCGTCGATACGCCGATCCCTTATTTGACCGCAGATCTCTTAAACATATTGGCCCAGCGCATGGGCAAGCTCGATAAGCCTGATAGCGCGGCGCCGTATCTTCGGCTGAAGCAGCGATTCGAATCGCTGCGCAACGATCCGCGATTCAAGTTCATGTTCACCGACACGTTCGATGCGCCAGACCGGCTTTCGGAAGTTGTCGGACGGCTGCTTCGCATTCCCGTGCGCGGCAAGCCGCTGACGATCGTGGATCTGTCGGGTATGCCGGGTGAAATCGTCGATGTTGTTGTTTCGCTGCTCTGCCGCGTGCTGTTCGACTTCGCGGTCTGGTCGGAGCGCGAGCGCATGCCGCCGGTGCTTTTGGTTTGCGAAGAAGCGCATCGCTACATCCCAGAAGACGAACGCGTCGGTTTCGCTGCGACGCAGCGTGCGATTACGCGCCTAGCGAAAGAGGGACGCAAGTATGGCGTATCGCTCGCGCTTATTTCCCAGCGTCCGAGCGAACTCTCCGCCCACGCTCTGTCGCAGTGCGGCACGATTTTCGCGATGCGTCTTGGCAACGAGCTCGATCAGGAATTCGTCGCAAAAGTTATTCCATTTGCAGCGCGCGGCATGCTGAATGCACTCGCCGGTCTGCCAACCCAGCAGGCAATTGCATCGGGCGAAGGTGTCCCGTTGACGATGCGCCTGCGGTTCTCCGATCTGCCGGAGGAGCGCCGCCCGCGCAGCCTGTCAGCGGAGTTCTCGCAAGCCTGGCAGCGCGACTCGGCCGATGCGGAGTTCCGCGACGAAGCGGTCTGGCGCTGGCGCCTGCAGAGCCGCCAAGCGGAGCAGCCGCACTAGGCGGGCGCCGCGTTGGTATCGGCGCCGCTCCGGGTACGTCTACTCCATGGGAAACGAAATCAAACGCACCATCGAAGACATCGGCGACGCCGCGAAGGAAGGTTTCCACCGCGGAAGCGCTGAGGCGGAGCATGCTAAACGCGACGCCTTCGGCGACGTCATGACTCCGGGAGAAAAAGTCGATTCCGTTGTGAGCGAGACGAAGGACAACGCGAAGGCGGGTATCGACAAAGCCAAACGCGAGATACGCGATCTCTAATAACGCGAAAACGTATGAGGCCCGAAAGCGTTTGCTCTCGGGCCTTTTTCTTTTTGCACCGCGTAGGACTCGAACCTACAACCAATTGATTAAGAGTCAACTGCTCTACCATTGAGCTAGCGGTGCAAACCTTTGCGCCCCCCGGGACTCGAACCCGGGACCAACGGCTTAAAAGGCCGCTGCTCTACCGACTGAGCTAGAGGCGCACGTTCGACGTGCTCTTTGCAAGCTCCAGGTCGCAGTGTAGCGAGGTTTACCCGCTTTGACAAGGAGCCTGCGCGCCGAAGGCGGCCGGATATGCCGCGGCGAGCTCCTCGGCCGTTCGCGGCCTGGAGAAAAGAAAGCCCTGCCCGTAGCGGCAACCGGCGGCGAGCAGCGCGTGCCGCTGTCTTTCGGTTTCGATCCCTTCTGCAACCACGCGTACGTGGAAGCCGTCGGCCAGCGTCATCAGCGCTCGAACGATCGGCTCGCTGGCAATATCTTCTCCCGGGCCGCAA
Source organism: Vulcanimicrobiota bacterium (assembly GCA_013036105.1). Lineage (GTDB taxonomy): Bacteria > Vulcanimicrobiota > Vulcanimicrobiia > Vulcanimicrobiales > Vulcanimicrobiaceae > Rubrimentiphilum. Next base: position 2,394 of record JAAXCX010000014.1, on the reverse strand, counting down.
ATGAACGAGCGGTCGATTTTCATGGCGTCGATATGAAAACGCTGCAGATAATGGAGCGACGAATACCCGGTTCCGAAGTCGTCGATGCAAACGCCGAAGCCGTGCTGCCGCAATCGCTCGACGACTTGCGTCGCTCTTCCGTCCGGATTGAGCACGATGTTCTCGGTGATTTCGAGCATCAGCTGACCTGGCTTTACCTTGAACTCGCTCGTGACCGCGATCAGGCTTTGTTCGAACTCCGCCTCGAGCAGGTCCGGCCACGCAACGTTTACGTTCATGTGAATCTCGAGGCCGCGTTCGTCGCGCCAAGCGGCCAGCTGCCGGCACGCCAACCGCGCTACGAATCTTCCTATCTGCGTGGATAAGCCGAGCTGCTCGGCGAGCGGAATAAACTCCGCGGGCGAAATGATGCCTTCGACCGGATGTTGCCAACGCAGCAGTGCTTCGCAGCCGATGAAGTCGCCGTCTTCGAGCTGCACAATTGGTTGAAAGAGCAGAAAGAACTGACCGCGCTCGAGTCCCGCGCGCATATCGGAGGAGAGTTGGAGACGCTCTTCCGCGCCCTTGGCCATCTTCGTATCGAAGATCGCGGTGCGGCTGCCGCCGCTGGCTTTGGCGTAGCGTGAGGCAATCTGCGCGTCGCGCACCAAATCTTCCGCTCGGTGATAGGCCGGCGAACCCATTGCGACGCCGACGCTAGCCGAGACGTACACTGTCCTCGCGCCGATCGTCAGCGGCTTTGCGAGCGCGCTGAAGAGATGGCGCGTGGTCGTCTCGACGTGTTTTGGGTTGCCTTGCGAGCATGCAAGGATAGCGAATTGATCGGTGCCGACGCGCGCGATCAGATCGTGCGCGCCCATTGCAGCTGTTAATCGCTGCCCGATTTGCGAAACGACGAACTCGCCCGCGTCATGGCCGAAGCCTTCGTTTATTTCCCGGAAGTGGTCGATGTCGAGCATGAGCACGCCGAAGGATGCCGGCGCTGACGTCGGTGTGGCTGCGAGCTGCTCGCGCAACTTCGATTCGAAGAGCAGCCGGTTCGGCATGCCGGTCAGCGGATCGTGCGTCATGTCGTGGAGCATGCGCTGCTCCGTCTCCTTGACGTGCGTGACGTCGCGGATGAGGCAGATTGCGCCGCGGACGTTCCCGCGCTCGTCCTTCAGGCGGGAGAGCGAGCATGCGGTCCACATGCCGTCGCCGGCTGCGGTGCGCGCTTGTTGTTCGAACTCTAGGTGGGGGCGGTTTCCTTGAAGTAGCGATGCGAAGTCCGCTTCGTGATCGCGGAGTAAGTCGGCAGAGCTCTCGCCGTACGCCTTACGGAAGGCGGCGTTTGAATCTCGCACTGCGCCCTCGAGGTCGAGGACCGCGATGCCGAAAGCCGCGCCTTCAAATACGGTCGCAAGATTCGGGAGGCTGCTCACTTGGCGTACGTTCTGCCAAGGCGGCGCTGCCTACTTTTGGGGGATTGGGGTGACTGACGGGGTTCGAACCCGCGACCCTCGGCGCCACAGGCCGATGCTCTAACCAGCTGAGCTACAGTCACCACGTGCGCCCGGAGGGAATCGAACCCCCATCTTCGAGTTTAGAAGACTCGTGCCTTATCCATTAGACCACGGGCGCCTACTCCGAGCCTGAAATAGAATACCACGGCCCGAAGGCTGCTTGCCCGCGGGCCGCCGTTATGGTCGGGGCGACTGGGATCGAACCAGCGGCCTCTAACTCCCAAAGTTAGCGCTCTACCAGGCTGAGCTACGCCCCGTGCTTGCTCTTGAACCATTGAAACTGCTTAGCGGTTTTCCTGCGGTGGCAATTGGCGCACCTTACCTCGCACTTCTGTAGCTCCCGGGCAATTTTTACGACAGCCTCGATATGGCGTCACCGATATTAAACTCCCTGACTCCGAGTACGTGGTCCAAGTCGAGCACGACCGGATCGTTTTCTCCGCAGTCGACGCACGGCTTCTCTGCCAGATACTGCAAAAGCTTCAGCCTATTTCCTCCCACGTAACGTTTTTGATTAATGCGGCGTCTGCTATTATGTTTGTGTTTATTGGCCGCGTAATGCCTTCTGCTATATTCGCGTTGACAAGGCTTACAATAGGCATTTGGCGCCGGTGTGAGTAAGGACCGTATTGGAAACTCTGAAACTGGTAATACCCGGCTGCACAATCTACAATATTTCACAACAACACCTCGCTTTGTAAGTATTATACTAAAAGCGCGTTTCGAAGTTGTTGCTAAAACATTAACGAACCGCCTCCGATGTAACGAGTTAGATCGGAAATGTTATTGTCGCTTGCAAATAGTTTCGTGCTTGTTATACGGAGGCGCGCTTTCATCGCGGCGCGCAATATCTTCGCGTTAACTCCCGGAACGAGCATCGTGCACCACTCCG
>JAAXCX010000013.1 GCA_013036105.1 Vulcanimicrobiota bacterium | reverse complement strand
CCTTCCACGCCGCGATCTCTCGGCAGAATGAAGAAAACCAACCGCCGGGCGGATGGTATCCCAATCAAGCGATGACGCGCGAGGAAGCGCTCAAATCGATGACGATCTGGGCCGCGCGCGCGAATTTCATGGAACGCGAGATCGGCTCCATCTCACCAGGGAAGTACGGGGATTTTGTAGTGATGGATCGCGATTGGATGAAAGTGCCGGCAGACGCGATTATGGGAACAAAAGTGCTTTCGACATATTCAGGCGCTGCGACACTTTCTCAGCCACGTTCAGGCGCTGCGGCCGCAACGCTTCGGGGGCGGCCTCACAGTGGATGTTCCTGTCCGGCTACCAGCTCCGGCTGACAACCCTAAGCAGCAATAACGTGGCCCGTCAGTGCTTAATGCCATCAGAAGCTTTCGCCACGGGATAATACACAAGCGCGCAAAACGTCCGGTCGCCGGTGCGCAATGCGTGATGCGCCGATGCGCTATGCATGCTGTTCCGATGCGCAATGCACGGTGCGCCAATGCGTGATGCTGCCGATGCGCACTGCGCAATGTTGCCGATGCGCACTGCGCAATGTTGCCGACGCTGCACGGTGTATCGATGCGGAATGCGCCGATGCCCTATGCATGATGCGCCGATGGCTCATATCATATGCACGCTGGAAACAATCCGGTGCGGCAAAGTCGCTTACTTTAGTTCAACAACGTTGAAGACGCTGGTCTGGACACTGCCTCTGTCGCTCCATTCGATACGAATCGGTCGACGGGCCCTTAGGAGCGTGTCCCATTGCTGAAAGCTAATCGTATCGGCGGCAGCGTCATCTATTTTGACGATGGTATCTCCAATTCTCATCCCCGCGAGAGACGGAGCCAGGCCAGGCAGCACATCTGACACAGCTCTTCCCGGCTGACGATATGATATCGAGAATCCAATTGTGATCAAACCAGGCACGGTGAAGTGTGTGCCGTTAAACAGAGGCTCAAAGCCTACCCTCTTATGATGCCGATCGAATTCGAAGGTGAAATTTTTCATGAAGTCCATGCCGACATCTGGGGCACCCTCAAGGGAATCGTTAATTGCGACGGCTGGCTGTTCTGACGAGACGGGTCCAACCTTCAAAGTAGCATCGAGCGTCACCACGAGGGTGCGCGTTACGCCGGTAACTCCATTCCGCACAAGCTCGCCCATGTCAGTGCGGCGCGCTAACGGAAGGCCTTTAAGATCCGCGGCTGCTGCTTCCCAGGCGTAGGCATCATCACCCGTGTCGATCAAGGTAGAAAGCGTCTTGCCGTTTACAGTTAGGTCGATGTATGGGCACCACTGAGTCAATGTATATGACAGCCAGAATGATCGTGCGAGTGGAATAGGTTGGGAGCTGACTACAAGCTCGTGGCTTAAAAAGTCAAATAACAGATAGTCTTGCCCAAAGGCGTTGAATCCAAGTATACCGTCCACATCGTTCCCATCCCGAACGACGGCAAAATAGTCGCGTATGTTCACTGGCCCGAGGCGGACATCTGCCATTTTGACAATCTCATGACTACCACGAACGTTGCTTATGACTTGAAGTCCAGCATCCTTAACTAGCTTGGTACTAACAACTGTAAAGCTTGAGCCGGTATCGAACAGGAAAGTAAAAGGACCGCGCCCATTAATAAACACGCGCACATAGGGCGATGCGTAGCCCCCCACCCAGTTTGTGCCCTGCAATCGAATGTGCGCTGGGTCAGACCCCAGATTAAGTTTCGCGCTCCCCGTTTGGAACTCGTGGCGAATTGCCTGGGGCAATTCGGCGGCCCCTGCTGAGACCGTAGCTGCCGTGAGCAAAACAACGCCGAGTCCCCCTACTTTTATAAGCCGACGCCAGGGACGGTTTTTCATTGCAATGCCAAACTTTCAATTTTCGTTAACGGCGGCACCTAGCTGCCATAGGTCGACTGCATCGTCAAAAGCAACAATGCTCCGATAAGTAAAACCGTCAGTTTCATTCCGTGATCTCCTGAGCGACGACCATAGCCCCCAGTGTAGCACGCCCCGCCGCGAGATAGGAGACAGGGCAGCCAAAAACGAGGCGGCTGTGTCTTAGCTCCTCCGCGATCAGGCTTTGTAGCCGCGCGGCTTACACCCAGGCTGCGCGCTCCTAGAAGCCTCGCCGCGTGGGAGTAATGGGCCCTAGGACTTCATCGGCATCCAGATGCCGCTGCCCGTTACGATGCGCGGGAGCGGACTATCTTAGGTAACTCTCACATTGTTGACGGTTTTTACCGTCGCGCAAGCACCATAATACTGCGCTTAACACGACGCGATCCGATTTCGGATGGACGTGATAAAACTCTGAGATTTATCAAAGGCGCTTCACGTGTCGAACGAATACGCGAAGCAGCTTCGACGCATGAAAGTTCCATATCGCTTAGGGCGCGCGGAACGGCGTACGATAGACGAAGCTCGACGCGTGGAAGCGCTAGCAAACTGCCGGTATTGCGAGCAGCAGCTTCCCCGCAAGGGCCTGCAGTACTGCGGCCATCCTCCAAGACGAAGAGCGCAACTTCCGCGTGAACGAACGCTCGACGATTGGCCCGCGCTTCCCGAAAAGCCGGCCGCTCCGCCCGATGTGCAAACCCAAGGCCTCATCGATCGCCTGACCAAAACCGCCACCGGCTCCGACCCCGCCGCCTTTGAAATCGCCGTCTGCGATGCGTTAGCGCACATGGGATTCGCGACGGTTCACCTGGGCGGCGACAGCGCGCCCGACGGCTACGCCGACGCCCAACTCGGCGCGCTCGGCTATCGCGCCATGCTCGAGTGCAAGACCGCCAAAAGCATCGTCCCCGACCCCGACATCTTCGAAGCTGCCAAATACCGCGACGCCTTCCACGCGCAGTCTTGCGCGATCGTCGGCCCCGCGTTCTCCGAGGAACTCAAACTGACGTCCGAACTCCACACGCACGGCGTCAGCGCCTGGACGCTCGCCGATCTGCAAACCGCGCTCACCATCGCCGCCAACGCGTACGAACTGCGCGCGCTTTTCGAACCGGGCTACGCCGCCGACGCACTGGCCGATCTCTTGTGGGAACGCAAGCACGGCCAACGCAAACGCATCCTCACGGTCGCCAACCTGATTCGCTCCACCGGCTGGCATCTGCAAACCCTCATGGTTCAGCAACACGGCCATGAGAGTGTCATGGTGAGCCTGTCGAACCACCCCGAGCAGCGCGGCGAAGCCGCGCCAGCCGAGGGGCGCACGATCAGCACCAACGGCGCAGCCACGAACGGCGCGGCAAGTACTAACGGGACATCGAGCGTCAGCAACGCCGCGTTGCTGACGCTCGATGCCGCTATGGTGTTAGTGGACGAAGCGCTCGCAGCGACGGGCTCTCAGCGCGCCTGCACGCGCGAAGAGGCGCAGCTCGCATTCGAATACCTCACTCATCCGATCATCGCCCACGCCGCCTGGACCGACGCAGCGCAATCGGCGATTGTCGTCACCTCGCCATCATCCTAGAGGCTTTCTCCCGAGCGCGCTCGTCGTGAATGACGCGCGCTGGGGGGTTTCGACGGTCGACGGCGGGCTTGAGGGGCTCTGCCGCTGCGGGTTCGATTCCCGCACCCTCCAGCACGTTGGCCTTGAGCCACACGCATCGGTGTGATAGAGTCGAGGTACCCTCAAGCCCGTCACACCGTCAACGAGGCGCTCGCAAGAACGCCTCGTTTTATTTTACCCGCTCTTGCTAAATGCACGTTTCGTCGTGAATGCGAATCCGCTGGGGCGTTTCGATGGTGTCGACGGCGGGACTGAGACTCCACGCCGCAGTCGGTTCGATTCCGGCACGCTCCAGTGGAGTAGGTCAATTGCGACCGATGCTTCGGTGTGATAGAGTGGAGTCGTCTCAGTCCCGCTGTCAACCATCAACGAGGCGCTCTCACCGAGCGCCTCGTTTTATTTAACTTGGAATCGCTTCCCGGAACGTAAACACTCCGGTCGGATCGACGCGCTTCTTGATCGCTTCGAGTTTTTTTAGATTCGATCCGTGATAGGCGCGCTTCCAATCGGTGAGCGACGGATCGATGAAGTTTTGGTACGCGCCGCCTTTGGCAATCGGAACGATTGCTTCGTAGAACGCGCTCAGCCACGCTAAGTAGTGCTGCAGCGTGTGGTTCGGCGTATCGCGTTCCCAATACAGGTCGATCGATCCGAGCCACCGGCTCTGCCGGTGCACGAACGCCGTCTCGCTTGGCTTCTTATCGTTCACGCGGCCGCCGGTTTGAAAGACTTTGAACTCGGCCGATGTTGCGGTCTTCGGGCATCGCCGCAACCACTCGAAAATCACCGCGACCGCTCGATGATCGATCGCCTCATTGAAAAACCGCGAGCGCTCTTGGAAGTAGGCTGGAACTCCGGGCTCGGCGAGCACTTTTTGCGCCTTCCAGTAGCGCTCCATGGTAACGACGCCCTTTGGTGGCGCGATCGCATATGCGCCGGCAAGCAGTTCGCGTAGCCCAGCCGGCGTACCGGTGAACTGACCGAGCAACTCAATCTGTATCCCTGAAGAACCGGTCGGCGCTTTGGCGGAAACTTTCGAACCGAACGTCCGCGGAGCGCGATCGAGCGTCTCAACGAGACTGGCGAAGACGCGTTCGGGCCGCTCGTCCCAAGTCAGATCGCAAACCGTAATCGAACCAACGTCGAACGTTTGGAACGCAAACGACGTGTTGATCCCGAAGTTTCCGCCACCTGCACCGCGGCACGCCCACAACAGATCGTCGTCGCCGGTAAGCGTTTGAATCGATCCGTCGGCCAGCACGATCTCGCTGGCAACCATGTGATCGCAGGTCAGACCGTGCTCACGCATGTTGAAGCCGATGCCGCCGCCCAGGGCTAAGCCTGCGATCCCCACGGTCGGGCACCGGCCGTGCGTAATCGCGACATTGCGGTTACTGAAATAACTGTAAACATCACCGTTCCTGGCGCCGCCGGCGACGGTCGCGACGCCCGTACTCTCGTCCAGCGATATGCCGTTCATCTCGACCATGTCGATCATCAACCCGCTCGTCGTAGAATAGCCCGCATATGAGTGACCACCGGAACGCGCTACGAGCGGCACGCCATTCTCGCGCGCCCACAAAATCGCTGCGCTCACATCTCGCGCGCTCTTGCACATCGCGATGCCCGCCGGGCGCAGCGCGGAATACCGCAGATTATTCGGAAGCGCAAGTTCACCGTATCCACGACCGCCGGGAAGCACGACGCTTCCCGAAAGCCGGCGCGCAAGCGCCTCCCACGGCAGCCGGCGCGCCGCGGCAAGGAGCTCCACTCCGGCCGCGCCTAGCGCGGCGGCGCCCGCGACGCCCCTGAGAAACTCGCGCCGGTCTAACATGTGAGCGGGCGTTTCATGCACGCATTATCCCAATCAAACAGGTTTACTCAACCCGTGCGCATGAAATATTCGGCATGAAATTAGAACCATATGTCTTCTTCTATGGCCGCTGCGAAGAGGCACTTGCCTTTTACAAGAAAATCCTCGGCGGAGAATACACTATCATCCGTTTCGATGGCGCGCCGCAGGGTCACCAAGTGCCGGCGGATTACCAAAACAAAGTCATGCACGCCGATTTTAAAGGCTCCGGCTTTGCGTTCATGGCTTCCGACGGGCCACCCGGAAAAACGGTCGATCCCGACGCCGGCAATATCTCGCTATCGTTAGAGCTCTCCAGCGCAGCCGAAGGAAAACGCGTTTTCGAGGCGCTCGCCGAAGGCGGCAAAGTCACCGTGCCGCTCGACAACGTCGCGTGGGGCGATGGCGGAAAGTTCGGAATCATTCAGGACCGCTTCGGCACCGAGTGGATGATCACGTCGCCGCAATAAGCCTCGTTACGGTAGAGGCGTAACGTCGCTCACGGATACGTTGAGCGTGCCGGCGCTGGTCGCGATCAACGCCGCCGACGCGCGGCCGTTGACGATCTGCGTCGTCACTACGTTGCCGCCGCTCGCGAACCGCCCGTGACCCGAAACGTACATACGGGCGGTGAACCGCTTACTCTGGTTCGCCGCCGTCAGCCCGACGAGCTCGACAACACCTTGAAACGTTTGTCCGACTCGCACGCGCGGCGGGACCTGCAGTTGCACGCCGACCGGATTGACCTCGACCGGGCGGCTGAATTGTCCGCTCCCGTTCTCTAGGATCACCGTCGCCGTCCCGGGAGTGGTTCGCGTCGGAACCAGCGTACGAATCTCGTTATTGGAAATCGCGCCCGGATTGAGCAGTTCGGCGCCATCGCGCGTACACAGGAAAACCTCGGGCTCGCGCTGCGGAGCAAATCCCCGCCCAGTAATATCCGCAATGCCGCCAATCGGCAAAACCATTCCCGGCTGCGCGATCTGAGGCACGGTTTGGCCGGTGCCTTTCGTCACATTTATCTGCGCCGAATCGCTCCCGCCGCCGTTACTCGCGGTGACGTCGTAGCGCCCCGCTGCGCCGCCATGATGTGCGAAATACTTCACCGCCTCCGTGAGCGCAAGCGCGCCGGTCGTGGATTGGAAACTGTGCGGCCATCGATTCTGATGCGCGGACTCTACGGTAACAACTGCTGTTACAGCTCCGATGCCCGGCTCGATCGTTCGGGTGCCGTCTGCATCGGTTACTTCAATGGTGACGCTTCCCTCGACCACCCCTTGCGTCTCGGCAGTGTGCGGTGCGACCAGCGCAAAGCGCTGATCGGTCGGAGGTGCCGGCACAGACGAGATCGTCCGCCACTCATCTTTGGCGGGATCGTATTCGATGCCGGTCTTCGTGCGCCCGATCAGCTTGCCGGTTTTGGGATCGGTCAGGCGTTTGGTGTCGGATTCTTTGCCGCTCGTCACGTGACCGGTGCCATTGGGTCCGTTGAACGTCGTCGTGGATTCGATGCGCCGCCACTCGAGCTGTCCGGTCGTTTCGATGAGGCGCGTATCTTCATCGATGATTTCGCGCGTCGACGTCCCATCGGGGTTGTTGGTGAGGGTTTCCGTGCGCGCACCCGTCCGGCTGCGATGCCGCTTAGTAACTTTGATGACCTTGCCCGTCGCGTTATCGCGCACGGTGATCGTGACGTTGCTTTCCGTGCCGCGCGTTTCGCCCTCGACGGTGATCGAATGGCCCATACCGTCATCGGCCGTGGACCCGCCCCAGCTGTCCGACGCCAAGCCCGCGAGCGGCGCGAGAACGAACAGTACCGCCCACAGAAATGCAAAACGTGCTATGCGCATAGCCGGCCCTCCACGGAAAAACTGTCTTCTAGGCTATTGCATCGCCGCCTTTAGGCGCGCGATTTTGGTTACGGCCTGTGCCCGCAGTTCGTCATAAATCGCGTACTCCGCCGGCGTCGGCGCCTGGTACGCCAAGTCGAGCGAGCCCAAGAGAAACGCGAGCGCATCGCGCATTTTACTCTCGTGCGCCAGATCGCTTTCGCTGGAGCGGTTCGGGTTGAGCTGGGCGATGTCGGCCAGCGCCGCATCTACTTGCGCGCGCTTCACCGCCGGTAAACTCAAGCGCACCGCCTCCGCAGCGTTAGCCGCGCGATTCAACGCATCGAGCGTGCCACGAATCCGCATCGAAAGCGCTAACCTCGCCGCGAGCTCGCCCGCGGCCGGATGCAACCGCGGATCGAGCGTCACGCGAAACGGCTGTTGCCACTTCTTCGCACCGTAACTCAGCACGACGGAATACTTTCCCGGGACGATCGTCGGACCGTCCACCGTATCGCTGAAATCATCGGTTCCAAAGGCCTGCACGCCGCGAGCTTCGGTTGCCGGCGCATAACGCATATCCCACACAAAAAGATTCATCCCCGGATCGGCGCTCGTAAGATCGTGCAGATCGTGCGCCCGCTTCTGCACTTCGTCCATCGCCGCGAGCTGCTGCGCCGAAGGTTTCTTCTCTTTCTTGTTGTGCAAATGCAGGTCGAAGCTGCGCACCGTGCGGCCGTTGCCATCCATAAACGTCAGCGTCATCGGCGTCGTGCCGTTGTAATCCGTCGGCACGTTGAAAAAGACGCTCGTTCCGTAGGTCGGGCCTTGCCCCGTCCCCGCTCGAGCAGTTCCCGAGCCGTACTCGTGCGTCAGCCATGCGGTTTCCGGCGCGAAGAGCAATGGCGAACCGCTCGCGCCGTGGGCGAGCTGCTCGATCACGCTCAGGTTATCCAAAATCCAAAACGAGCGACCGTGCGTCGCAACCACAACGTCACCCTGCTGTGCATCGATCGCGATATCCCGCACCTGCGCATACGGCAGGTTGAGCGTGAGCGGCTGCCAGTTGCCGCCGCCGTTCAAGCTCACGTAGATCGTGCTGCGCGTCCCCGCGAAGAGCACGCGCGGATCGCGCGGATCCTGCCGCACCGCGAAGACGTATTGGTCGTTGGGCAATCCGTCGGTCAGCGCGCTCCAATGCGCGCCGTAATCGGTCGTCTTATAGATGTAGGGATGAAAATCGTCCCACTGAAAGCGCGACGCCGATAGATACGCCGTGCCCGCCGACACGTGCGACGGCTCGATCGTGCTAATCTGGGCCCACTGCGGCAACTCCGGCGGTGTAACCAGCTTCCAGTGCGCGCCCGAATCGGTGGTCACGTGCACCAAGCCGTCGGCCGAACCCGCCCACATCAGATCGGGCGTGAGCGGCGAAACAGCGAGCGCAGAAATATCCGGGAACGTCTCGACGCCGGTCTGATCGAAATCGACCGGTCCGCCGCTGGGTCCTTCGGTGGTCGGATCGTTGCGCGTGAGATCGGGGCTGATCTGCTGCCAGCGCTCGCCGTAATCGTCGCTCTTGAAGACCACGTTGCCGCCAACCAGGAGCTCGTGTGGTTTCGATGGCGAGAAAAAGATCGGATGCGTCCAGCCGAAACGGAATTTGCTCTCCGCCGACGAGACGCCCGACATATATTTGGGCCACGGACTCACGTTCTTCTGTTCGCCGGTTGAGCGATCGAAACGCGCCATCGCACTCTGATAGCCGCTGCCATAGGTGACGTACCGATTGTTCGGATCGGGCGCAACCCAGGTGCTCTCGCCCAGCGCCACGCCATGCCAGCCACCGGCGCCAAGACCTTCGCTCGACGCACTCGGTCCTTCGTACGCACCGTGATCTTGCGACGCACCGTAGACGTGAAACGGAAACTGCTTGTCGATCGCGACCTTGTAAAATTGATCGGTCGGCTGATTCTGCTTGGAACTCCAGGTCTTACCGCCGTCGACCGAGACCATCGCGCCCCCGTCGTCGCCCTCGAGCAAGATCTTCGGATTGCGCGGGTTGATCCAGATGATGTGATGATCGCCGGGGCGCGTGATCGCCTTCCAAGTTTTTCCGCCGTCAGTGGTTTTGAAGACGCCGTCGACCTGCGGTGCGTACGCCACTTTGGAATTCGTCGGGTCGGCAAAAATCGCCGTGTAGTAGAAAGCGCGCTGGCGCAGTTTCATCTCGCGGTTGACGTGCTGCCACGTCGCGCCGCCGTCGTTGGAATGAAACACACCGCCGTCCTTGGCTTGCACGATTGCGTAGACGCTCTTCCCGTCGCGCGCCGAGACGCTCACGCCGATCTTGCCCAGCACACCCGTCGCGAATCCCGGGTTGCTCGAGATCTTGCTCCAATGCGCGCCCGCGTCGGTCGTCTTATAGAGTCCGCTGCCCGGACCGCCGCTCGTAAAGTTCCACGGCTTGCGCGAAGCCTGCCACATCGCGGCGAAGAGCACGTTGGGATTGCGCGCGTCCATGACGACGTCTACGGAACCGGTATTCTCGTCGACGTAGAGTACTTTGCTCCACGTCGCCCCGCCGTCGCTTGTTTTGAAGACGCCGCGCTCGGCGTTGGGTGCAAAGACGTGCCCCATCGAACTTGCGTACACGATGTTTGAATCGCGGGGATCGATCGCCAGCGCCGTCGTCGTATGCGTATCGCGCAGGCCTGCGAAGTGCCAAGTCTTGCCCGCGTCGGTCGTCTTGTAAATTCCGTCGCCGGTCGAAAAATCGCCGCGCAGATCGGCTTCGCCCGTCCCGGCATAGATGATCTTCGGATTCGATGCGACCGCAAGCGCCCCGATGCTGTATCCGTTCATCATCGCGGACTGGCCGTCGGTGATGTTCTCCCAGCTCGTACCGTAGTTGCTGCTGCGCCACACGCCGCCTTGCACTCCGCCCATATAGAACAAACTTGGTTGGCTCGGTACGCCGGCGATCGCGACCACGCGACCTCCGATGAACGGCCCGATCATCCGCCACTGCAGTTTGCTCATGAGCTTCTGCGGCGTGGTCATTTCGGGCGTCGCCGGACTTGCGGCCCGTGCCTTTGCTGGCGCGGGCGACGGGTTTGTTTCCTTGACGGGGCCGGCGGCCCGCGTCGCAGCGGGTGAAAGGAAAATCGGGGTCAAGAAAATAGCGGCGAGGGCGGCTGCTGTAAGGCGCTTCATGCCGCGTAATTTATACGAGGCTACGTATTGTCATCCTGAGCAGGGCATCTTGGATGCCTGTAGTCGAAGGCGGGGCCCGCGGGCGCGCCGCTATTTGCGCCGCTTACGCTTAAGGCGCGCATGATCGCGCACCCAAGATATAAACTTGTCTTCTGAGGCGCCGGCAGCCAAGGAGACTACAGCACTAAGAAGTTTCGCATCGCTCGCGTCCAGTTCATATCCATTGTTTTCCAAAAATATTTCTAGCAGCACGGCGCCCACGCGCTTATTTCCATCGAAGAATGGATGATTTTTGATGATTCCTAGCGCATAGAGCGCCGCCAGCTCGGGAACATCGGGTTGACCATAGGTCACGGCATTCTGCGGACGCGCAAGCGCGGATAGCAAAAGGCCCGGATCTCGAACACCGCTCGAACCGCCGTGCTCATCGATCTGGGCCTCGTGAACGGCGAGGACTACGTCGTCAGAAATCCACCGATACTCACTTTGCGAGCTCACGCAAAACCGCCCGGCGCCGCTTCATCACCCGATCTGCGATCTGCATTTGGCGTTCAAACTCGGGATTATAAGGCGTAACCCGCACACCATCGGGAGCCTCGGTAAGATAGATGACGTCTCCGGCATCCACATGCATACGGGCTAGAACTTCCTTCGGAAAAATCGCGCCCACCGAGTTTCCAATTTTGGTCAATTTCAGCGTGGTCATTTCCATGTTATAACATATGTTCATACGCCCCGCAAGCCTCGCCTTATGAGCTGCCGATAATGACGCCGGCGGCAAAAACCAGTGCGCCGCCAACGATGACCTCGACCGCCGAGATCCAAAAACTCGAGGAGAAAAACTTATAGCGAATGTATGCAATCGCGATCAGCTCGCAGCCCACGACGAAATACGCGAGTGTCAACGCCGTATGCACATTCGGAATGAGAAACGGCAGCGTATGCATGACGCCGCCGAAAAACGTCATGGCGCCCGTGATCGCTCCTCTGATCACCGGGTTACCGCGCCCTGTCAGCGAGCCGTCGTCGGAGAGTCCCTCCGAAAAGGCCATCGAAATGCCGGCGCCGACCGCCGCCGCCAGCCCCACCAGAAATGCCGCGCGTGACGTGTGCGTGGCAAAGGCCGCCGCGAAGATCGGTGCGAGCGTCGAAACCGATCCGTCCATCAAACCCGCCAAGCCCGGCTGAATGATCTGCAGAACGATATGCTGCTGCTTCGAAGCCTGAGCCGTTTGCTGGGTCTGAGCCGTTCGCAAGTCCTTTGACATATTTGTTCGGACTAAGCTTACGCCGTTACCGTTGCCTTGAGCTGCTCATTCTCGTCCTCGAGTTCCGCCACGCGCTCGCGCAACGCCGTCGCCTTAAAGCGTGCGTACGCAGCGCCCGCAGCCACCGCCGCGCGTTCGATCAGCATCAGTTCGTCTCCGTCTATGTCGGTGCCGTTGGAATGTGGCGCGTAGAAGGCGATCGCTTCCAACTCCATCTCGGAAAATAGCGGCACGGCCAACGCCATATGCCGCTCGGTCAGCCGGTAGGGTTTGCGCTGCGCACGCAAGATCGCAATCAGCGACTCCGCATCTTCAGTCGGCACTTCTCCCGGACGCCCGTGCGCCGCATGCACGAACGCCAGCGTTCCGTCCGATTGCACGCGCATCAGCACGCCGTCGGCGAACGCGAAGGCGCGCACGGGTTCGTCGATCAGCAAACGATTGACGTGATCGGACGTACGCGCATACGGTATCGCCGACGCAACGGTCGCCACATACTCTTCGGCCCGATGGCGCGCGCGAAAGATCAGCCAGTCCATAAACCGGTCGACGCGCGCGTGCAGCGCGTTAAAGGAAAAACCGAGGACCAGCGCCAGCCCCATATCCGCGATCAGCCCGGCGCGCGACGCCGAGAGCGCGCTTGAAAAGAACATATCGACCAGCGCGAAAATGCCGACGATAATCGTCGAAAGCACCGCATATACCACAGCTCGGCTGATCGCGACGTTGACGTCGATGATGCGGTGTTTGAGGATCGTATAAAGCACAGCAACCGCCGGAATGAGCGTGTAGGCAACCGTGAGCAGCGAGTGCTCGAGGTAGGTCGTCGAATACACGCCCAGATTGCCCTGCGAACCGAAGAAATCAACGATCGCGGCACCTGCGGCAATCGAAAACGCCCAAATAACCCAGCGTAGCCGCTCCCGCGTCGCGGTATGGCTTTCGGCGTACGTCGCGACTAGAATCGCCGGTATGCTCAGGTACGCTACCAGCGTCAAGGCGATGGTTATAAATGAGCCCTCGCCCCAATCAATTCCGAAGTATAAGTAGAGCACGGTCTGCACAACGCCGCAAGCGATCGCCGCAAGCATAACCGTGTAAATCGCCAATTCCACGTTGCGGCGCCACGCCGGTAGCGGGCCCTCGTGTAAAAGATGCAGCGCGAAGATGGCTCCGAAAAATGGCGGCGCCCAGGTGATAACGCCCGACCACAATTGGGCGATCGGAAACCACCACGGTGGACCAAGCAAATAAAAATCATTGACCGGACCGCCGCCGTTCAGCGAAAAAATAAAGAACGCCCACGTCGCAACGTTTGGACGCTTTAAGACAAGGAACGCGCCGAGAATCAGCATCAGCAGCGCGGTCAACTGCCGCAACACGATCACAGGCACGTTGGGAACTTCGGGCGCCGTGACGATACGCGCCGAATAGTGACGGCCATGCGACGTCAGCGGCACGGAAACCGGCGTGCCTGCGTCGGCCGTCTGCGGATAGTACACCCGATCGCGCTGCTCCAAACTCTTGCCGGCCAGGTCGACCCTGTCGCCGGTCTTCACGCCCGCGGCCGCAGCCAGCGGCCCCACACCCATCACGACACCCTGATAATTGATGTCGAGATCCGAGCTACCGAGCGGATGACCGAAATCGCGCCGTAAATCCGGCAGCCACGTCACCAGCGACACGAACGCCAGAAGGAAAACGAGCGCAACCCGCACTCTGGCTGAACGCTCGGAGCTTGCCATGTTGCTAAGTACGGCGCCGCATCATAGTGTCATCCTGAGCGGAGCGCTTCGCCTTCAGCGAAGCGCGGAGTCGAAGGGCGCCCGAGCTTGGCGAGAGCCGCGCGAAACGAGCTTAAATAGCTGGCCAAATGAGGAACACGACGCCTATCGCGGCTATGACCAGGCCGCTCAACACTTCGCCATATCGCTCGACCGGACCGAGGTTAACGCGCGAAAGCCCCTCGCGCCCGACTAAGACGAGCGCAACGTACGTCGCGATCGTCGAAGCCGCAAACACGACCACCATGATCGCCAGCTGCCGCACACCGTACTTCGAAGCCGCAAAAAACGCCGGGATGCCCTCGATCATCGGCGACGACCCCAAGATCAACATTAGCGCCATGCGCGACGACTGCGGCGCATGCTCGTGCTCGTGTAAAGGCGCCGTCGCGACCGCAAGATTCCCCTCGATCTCATGCAGATCGTCGGCATGATGCTCGTGCGGATGACTATGCACCACGCCCCCCGCATGCCGGTGCAAATGCAGGTGCCGGTGATGCGCATGTCCGTGTCCTTCCTCGCGCCGAAGATCGCGTAGCGCGAAAAAACGCAATCCAGCTGCCGAAAAGTATGAGCGCGCCGCTCGAAATATATCCAAGCGTCGCCCCCAGCCGCTGCGCCGCAAGGACACCCACGAACCACACCACGAGCGCGAGCGCGAGCGTCGAGAGCGTGTGGCCGAGCCCCGCGCCTGCAGCAACGCGCACGGTCTGCGTTCTGCCCCAACCTTGCTGACGCGCAAGCAGTGCAATCGGCGCCCAATGATCGGGGACCATCGTATGCAAGACTCCGACCGAAGCCACCGCGAGGATAAGTAATATCGGCGCACTCATAGGCGATGCCACAGAAACACTATCGCTACAATGACTGCTAGGATAACAATAACCACCCGAACACATCCGCCTCGCGATCGAGAACGGTACCTATGTCCCACCGTCTAGCGCCGTAACGGCGGCCAAACGGCCGCCTTAGCGTTTCTCACTCAGCTTGATCGACCAGCTCGGAAAACCGTGCCTTGGCTTCTGTTTCATCGAACCAGGTTTGCATAACGCTAGCCTACCAGATGTCGGAGCGATAAGGCGCTATGCCGCTTCGATTTGAACTTGCACGCGCTCAAGGACCGGCGCATCGTCAGGCGGGATTTCCTGGCCCTCTTCGTGCCGAATCGAGAGAGCTAGTGCAATGGCAACGCGCGCCATGTCCAAGGCTTCCTCCACCGTTTCGCCTTGAGTACCCACTTCTGGGAGTGCCGGGACGGAAACCACAAAGCCACCGGCGGAAGCCGGCTCAAGGACGACAGCGTAGGACCGGGAGGCGGTCATACCATCCACTTCGCCACCTGCCGCATGCGCCTTTGCCATCCTTAGATGCTTCGTGCCCCGGTGGGCCTAAAGGAAGACGGCCATGCCGATAATTCTCGGGATTGAAACATCTTGCGATGATACGTCCGCCGCAGTGGTCGAGGACGGTACCCGCGTGCGCTCGAGCGTTGCCACAAACCAAGATGCGTTCCATGCAAAGTACGGCGGAATCGTTCCGGAGATCGCAAGTCGCCAGCACGTTGCGCTCCTTACCGCCGCGATCGAAGACGCCGCACAGCGCGCGGATGTGTCGCTCAGCACCGTCGACGGCATCGCCGTCACGCGCGGTCCCGGACTGATCGGCAGCCTTGTCGTCGGCGTCGCATCGGCCAAAGCGCTCGCATTTGCGCTGCACAAACCACTCTACGGCATCAACCACTTGCACGGCCACATCTTCGCGACGTTTCTCGACAGCGGCGACGACGTGCCGCAATATCCATTCCTCACGTTGCTCGTTTCGGGCGGACATTCGCAGCTCGTCGAGGTCGAAAGCGCAACCGACATGCGGGTGATCGGCCGCACGACCGACGACGCCGCCGGCGAAGCCTTCGACAAATCCGCGCGGCTGCTCGGCCTTCCGTTTCCCGGCGGCCCGGAGATCGACAAGCTCGCGCGAGATGGCAACGCACAAGCGATAAAATTCCCGCGCCATCGCGCCGATCCGGGATCGCTCGATATGAGTTTTTCCGGCATAAAAACCGCCGTGCGCTATTTCATCGAATCCGACGAAGGCACGAAAGCGAGCAAAGCCGACATCGCCGCTTCGTTTCAAGCCGCGGTCGTCGACGTACTGATGCAGCGCCTTGCGATGGCTTTCGAACGAAGGCCCTACACCGGCGTCGTCCTCTCCGGCGGCGTCGCCGCCAACAGCGCGCTGCAAGCAGCGCTACGCGATTGGGGAGCGCACATGAACGTCCGCGTCTTCATCCCGCCGCCGAAATACTGCACCGACAACGCCGCCATGATCGCTGCGGCCGCGGCGCATCAAGGCGAAGCGGTGCGCGTCGATCCGCTGACGCTATCGGCGGATCCCAACCTACCATTCGAATTGAAAGCGGTGTCATGAATACTGTCATGGTGAGCGGGCGCCATAAGGCTCCCTGGTCGAACCACGCCCGAGCCGTGTCGAGGGCCGCGGTAGCAGCGCTATTGCTCGCAACAGCTTGCTCGCAAAGCGGCCAACAAGAAGGCACTGCCGCGCCATCAACCCTCGTGATCGCGCAACAGCGCGAGCCGATGTCGTTAAACCCGGCGCTTGAAAACGGACAGTCGCAGACGCAATGGGGCGAACTGCTCTTCTCGTTTCTCGTGAAGTACGGCGACCGCGGCGAGCTGGTGCCCGACGTCGCGACGGCGGTTCCCACAATCGCCAACGGCGGCATCAGTGCCGACGGCCGCACCGTTACCTACCATCTTCGCAAGAACGTGCGCTTCGCCGACGGGCAGCCGCTCACCGCAAGCGACTGCGTCTGGTCAGTTAACGCAATCAACAACACGGCAAACAATGTGCAATCGCGCTACGGTTACGATCGCATCGCCTCCGCGCAAGCGCCTAATCCAACGACCCTCGTTCTTCATCTGAAAGAACCATTCTCGCCGCTGCTCACGCTGGTGATGGCGCCGCAAGGCTTTCCGATTCTGCCTAAACACTTGCTCGCAAAATATCCCGACTTCAACCGCATCGACTTCGACAGCAAGCCGATCGGCTCGGGCCCATACGTCGTCGACCACTGGCTGCGCGGCGATCGCGTCGAGATGCACGCCAATCCTTATTACTTCGGCGGCAAGCCGCGCATCGAACATCTGGTCATCCGCTTCATTCCTGACGCACAAACCGCGCTCAACCTGCTGCAGACGCATGAAGTCCAAGGCTATTTCAACGCGCAAGATTACGCGCAGTACCCGATCCTTATCAAGCTGAGCGGCTACCGCGTACTCAGCACGCCGGTCAGCGCCGTCGGCTCGATCATCTTCAACACCCGATCCCCGCAAACGAACGACCCGCGCGTGCGTCATGCACTCGCGCAAGCAATTGATATCCGCAGTCTTGTCTCAAAAGGCACGCGCGGCGCCCTCAACAGTAATAACGCGGGGCGCGGACTCTTTATCTGGTCGTATGACAAGAACGCTTATCCCGACATTTCCTACGACCCGGCGGGCGCGCGAGCATTATTGGAAGCTGCCGGCTGGCACCTCGGACCGAACGGCGTTCGCACGAAAAACGGCACGCCGCTCGATCTGCTGATGGTCATTCAGGCCGCGACGCCCGGCGACGCGATCATGGGCAATCTGGTGACGCAATACGAACGCGCCGTGGGCGCTCGCGTCGAAATCAAAGCCTTTAACGTAACGCAATTCGTTGCGCCCGTCAGCGCCGGCGGCCCCGTCTACGGCGGGAAATTCAACCTCGCACTCTACTCGTTCGTTAACGGCGACGATCCGGACACCACCGACCAGTTCGCCTGCGCCAACGTTCCGCCGCACGGCTACAACAAGTCGCGCATCTGCGATCCGCGCATCGACGCGCTGCTCGCCGCCGCTCGTAGCACCTTCGACCTCGCCAAACGCAAAGCGATCTACGCGCAACTCCAGCGACTGCTCTACCAGGAGCTGCCGATCATCCTCATCTACCAGCGCCGCGAGATTGACGCGTTCACGTCGCGTCTGCATGGCGAGAGCGGCTCGAGCGACAGCGTTTTTTGGAACGTCGCCAGTTGGCGCCTTAGCGGTGACTAGCGCAAATGGTGTCATGGTGATAATGGTGTCATCCTGAGCGGGCGCCATAAGGCGTCCCAGTCGAAGGACGCAACCAGTGTCATGAGCGTAGCAATGTCATCCTGAGTAGCGCATCTTTGATGCGCGTGTCGAAGGACGAAGGACGGCCGAGCGGAGTCGAGGCCCGCACATCTCCTAGATTCCTAGTTGACACCAGCACGGGAAAGGCGTACAACTAGGAATGTAGGAGGTGCGATGTCTCGCAAAAAGTCCCTCGTCCTGACCGATCACGAGCTGCGATTGATGGAAGTGCTTTGGTCGAAGGGCGAGGCAACCGTCGCCGACGTCACGCAAGCGCTGAAACCGCCGAACCTCGCCTACAACACGGTGCTCTCCACCATGCGCACGCTCGAAGACAAAGGTTATGTCGCGCACGAAGAAACCGGACGCGCCTTCACGTATCGCCCGCTCGTTGAGCGCGACGCCGCCGCTAAATCGGCCGTTAATCATGTGCTGACGCGCTTCTTCCAAAACTCACCTAACGCACTGGCCGTCACGCTGCTCGACGATGTACCGCTACGCGAAACCGACCGCGAACAAATCCGCAAATTGCTCGCTCGTAAAACAAAGGCTCGCAAATGACACTTACCATCGCGGCTGCCATATTCAACGGTCTTTGGGAAGGCGCGCTCATCGTTGGCTGCGTCTGGCTCGGGTTACGCTGGCTGCCCAAACGCAGCGCCGCGACATCATACGCAGTGTGGCTGCTCGCGCTCGCCGCACTCGTACTCATTCCGGCCTTTACC
The DNA here is from genome assembly GCA_013036105.1 of Vulcanimicrobiota bacterium. Lineage (GTDB taxonomy): Bacteria > Vulcanimicrobiota > Vulcanimicrobiia > Vulcanimicrobiales > Vulcanimicrobiaceae > Rubrimentiphilum. Next base: position 42,885 of record JAAXCX010000013.1, on the reverse strand, counting down.
GTAAGTTTTTCGAAACAGCCGGTCGCTCCCGCGGATGCAACTGTTGCCGGTCAGCAAATTCAGCCTGCACCAAGCGTTCAAGAACTAGTCGCAACACCGGCCGGCGCCCCCGCCCTGGCAAACGGGACGTCCTCTTCCGCTCAGCAACGTCGGCAAATCAGCATTCCGCAGAGTTTTGCTCTCGCCGCTGCGCTCGCGTGGATAATAATCGTCCTTGCGCGCAGTCTCATGTTGCTCCGCAATGCCGCGTCGCTGGCTTCGATCCGCCGGAGCGCGGAGTTCTGGACCCGCACCCACGGGTATCCGGTCTACCTTTCCGATCGGGTCGAGGTGCCAATCGCCGTTGGATTCTCCCATCCCGCCATTGTCTTGCCGGCGCGGCTCATCCAAGAACTAGATGAAGCTGCGCTGCAATCGATCCTCATCCACGAAGTCGCCCACTTGCAACGCTTTGACGTATGGACCAACGCATTCGCCCGCATTGCCGAAGTTTTCACCGCCTTTAATCCGGCCGCGTGGTTTATCATGCGCCGCCTTTCGGTCGAACGTGAAATCGCTTGCGATGATTGGGTTGTCGCTCACACCGGCGCCGGCGACACATTCGCCCGTGCGTTGGCCAAACTCGCGGGTCGTGCGCGCGGCCCCGCGCCTATTGCCGCGCCCAGTGCAATGGGATCGCCGCACAGCATCGTGGTCCGTATCGAACGCCTTCTCGACTCGCGTCCGCGGACGCTCCGCCTTTCACGTCCGGCACTTGGAGGTGCACTCATGTTGCTCGCGCTTATCGCCTTCACGCTGCAATCTATATCGCCGGTGCTCGCATTTGCGCCGCAAGCACTTGAGCCGTCGCAAATCTCGCCGGTTGTATTAGCGTCGAACTGCTCGAAAGATGTAGGACCGACTCGCAATCACGAATTAGGCGCAGGAGGTCCGAGGATGGGCTCGCCGTCGCTTCCGCAGCGCACGCTGAACGACATCGTGGCTCGCTACCCGGCAACGACGACAACCTTCCGAGTCCAAGTGGACGCATCGGGCCACCCGCATGACCTCACAATTTTGCATCACAGCCAAGTAGACAAGCAAACCGTGGAGGAAGTCATGGCCAGCACTTTCCAACCCGCGCGTCACAATTGCGCCGCAATGGCCGGCACGTTCTCATCGGCCATCACAAAGCTGCCTGCGCCTACCGTTTTCGTCATGACGCGTCCCGGCATCGCAGGACCGCGCGTAACGGCGGCCGCGCCAAAACCGGCCGCCGGGTGCGCCGTACCGCATCTCTACGCGAAGGTGAAACACCTCGTCAAACCCGATATCACCGATGCAATGGCTAAAGTGATCGACTCAACGCAGCGGACGTATCTGAACTTAGTCACCGTTCAAATCAGCGCGTCGGGCGCTGTGACGAGCGCCGTCGTCGACAAATCCAGCGGCAACAAAGTCTTCGACGACGCAGCTGTCGCGGCAGCCGATCGCACGACATATTCCGCGCGCGTCGTAAACTGCAAGCCGGTCCCGAGCACCCAGATCATTATGACGGCGTTCACGGGCTGGCTCAAACCCTAGACCTTCCGACGGACGCGGCCCCTGACCGGCTGGTCTCATGGTGATTAATGGTGTCATGGTGAGCTGTCGAACCACACTGAGCGGGCGCATCGAAGATGCGCGAGTCGAAGGACGTATAACGTTGTCATCCTGAGCGGGCGCCAATAGGCGCCCCAGTCGAAGGACGTTTAACGTTGTCATCCTGAGCGGGCGCCAATGGGCGCCCCAGTCGAAGGACGTTTAACGTTGTCATCCTGAGCGGGCGCCAATAGGCGCCGCAGTCGAAGGACGTTTAACGTTGTCATCCTGAGCGGGCGCCAATAGGCGCCGCAGTCGAAGGACGGCCGAGCGGAGTCGAGGCCAGCAAGCTGATGACCTTTCGGTTCTTCTTTTACACGATCGCGCTAAGCTGGCTCGGCTTCGCGCTCGCCGCAGCCGTGCCAAAATTCGACGGCCCGATCTTTTTGTTCGCGGTATTCATGCCCGCCTTGGTCGCAATTTGGCTGACCGGAGCAACACAGGGCACGCCCGGATTACGTGCGTTGTTCGCGCGCATCTGCCAATGGCGCGTCGATCTGAAGTGGTATGTTTTCGCAATCGGTTACATGATCGCCATCCGCCTCGCGGCCGCCGTGATGCAGCGAATAGCAACGGGCGCTTGGCCGCAATTCGGACACGAACCGTGGTTGCTGATCGTAGCGGCGATTGTTTTCTCTCTGCCCGTGCAAGCCGGGGAAGAGATCGGCTGGCGCGGCTACGCCCTTCCGCGACTCGGCGCTAGATTCGGATACGGCGTGGGGAGCGCAATCCTCGGCGTGCTCTGGGCGGTCTGGCATCTGCCGGTGTTTTTTATGCTTCCCGGCAACGGCAATTACGGCCAGTCATTTCCACTCTTCTTGCTTGGAACGACCGCGCTTTCGATCGCCATGGGATGGCTCTTCGTGCATACGAGGGGCAGCGTGCTCCTCGCAATGCTCATGCACTCCGCCATTAACAACACCCACGACATCGTGCACTCGGGCTTTGCCACAATCGGGCCGTTTGCGCTGAACACCACGCTCATCTCGTGGCTTACCTTGGCGCTGCTATGGATTGGTGCCGGCTATTTCCTCGTCCGAATGTCTCAAAAGCCGCTCAGCGGCGTTGATACGAGCATTGTATGGGCTGGGCGCTTGTGACCACCGATCACCGAACCTCCCGGAAGATAGAGCCTTCCCAGTAAAATCGCCGCGTCCGTGCCATGCAGTCCGTACGGTAAGACCCCGTCGCGAGACCATTTATTGGCGGCAAGATCATACACAAAGATATCGTCATGTGCCGGCGCGGGCGTGGTTTCGGTTCCGGCATCACCGCCGATGACGAAGATTTTTCCCTTGTAAGCAACGCACGCGGCGCCGCTGCGCTTTGCCGGCATGGGCGCACCAGCCGTCCAGCGATCGGCAGCAGGATCATAAATGTCAACGTTTGCCCGTTCGTTTGTCTTGACTTCATGGCGCCCGCCGATCGCGTATATGTGTCCCGACGCCGTAATCAAGCAATAATGATTGCGTCCTTCCGGTAACGGAGCGGCCGTTGCGTACGTATTCGATGACGGATCGTACACCCAGTGCGTCGTAACGTCTTGGTAGATACCCGGGCCGACCTTGCAACTTCCGCTCACGACGTGCACCTTGCCGGCGAAAAATGTCGCCGAGCCCGCGCCGCAGCGTAACGGCGGCGGTTTGAGCACCGTCCAGCTTTTGGCATGAACGTCGAGGGAGTATGCGGTGTCATACGAGTCTGCTGTTCCACAGCCGCCCCCGAAAACATAAACCTTTCCGTCACCGGCCGCGACCGCGAAATGATTTCCGCCGTGCGGCAACGGCGGCGCCGAAGACCACGCGTTTTTTGCCGCGTCAAAAACGTCGACGCGTGCCTCGCAATCCGACGTCGCGCTATATCCGCCTATCACATAGAGACGCGTCCCGAGCTGCGCTACTTGCACTTCCGTGCGCGCGACCGGCAGCTCCGTCGATTGCCACCGCAATGCCGGCGCAGCGGCAAGCATCGCGGGAATAATCAGGGCAACAACCATTCGAATGTGAAGCATCACGCTAATTTCTTCGCCTGGCGCCTCCTTTCCATTTTGATGTTCGATTCCCGTACGCTCCAGTGAGGCTCCTTGAGAGCTTCCCGACGGTGTGGTAGAGTAATAGCGTCACGCCTGCTACACCATCAAAAGGAGCACCCGAAAGAGTGCTCCTTTCTTGTATCTATCTAAGGAAATATGCGGAGATCGCGCACGTGCTCGGCCGCTTCGCGAAACGCAGCCATAGCCTGGCGCATCGGCCGCGGACCGAAGCTAATGCGTTTCACCCCAAGTTCCGCCATGCGCGCAATCGGAGGCGCATCGGGCAGCGCGAGCATGTTGAGCGGCGCGGGAATCGCCTTCACAAGCCGCGTGATGACGTCCTCATCAGTCGGACCAAGGACGTAGATACAGTCCGCGCCGGCCTTCAGATAAATGTTCGCCCGGCGCACACTTTCGCGAAACTTCTCGTCGGCTGGAGATTCCGTCCGGAAAAATACATCGGTACGAGCATTAATGACGAGCGGAACGCCGAGCTCGTCACCGGTGCGGCGGATCGCTTTAATTCGCTCGGCCTGCAAGTCCGCGTCATACAAGACCGCCGTATCTTTATGCGCCGAATCCTCAAAATTCAAGCCGACCGCGCCGGCTTCGATCGCCCCGCGCGCCGTAGCAATCGCATCCTCGATCGAAGGCCCGTAACCCGCCTCGAGGTCGGCCGTCACCGGAATATCGACCGCCGCTGCAATGCGCGCTACGCTCGCGAGCATGAGATCGCGCCCAATCTCTTCGTTATCGTCGTATCCGAGCGAGGCGGAAATTGCCGCGCTCGCAGTCGCGGCCGCGGGAAAGCCGAGCTCTTCGATGATCTTCGCGCCGGCGGCGTCCCACACGTTGACAAGCAGCAGCGGCCGATCGCCGTGGTGCAGCACTCGAAGGCGCTCCGCTTTCTCGCGAGAAGTTTCTGCCATGGGTTTCCTCGGACTCTTCAAAAAAAAGGAGCCGCAACCGTCATCCGACGGACGCATTCAGCGTGACTACCGCGTCAACGGAATCACACTCACAATTACCGATATTCCGACGACGATCGCCCCGCTCATCATACATGAAATTAAGACCGACGACTACGGACTCGATCGGCCGGACTTCAATCCCGGAGATGTCGCCATCGACATCGGCGGACACATCGGCATCGTCGCGCTGTACCTTGCGAAGAAATATCCGTTTATTAAAGTTCACTCGTTCGAACCGGCTCCGGTAAACTACGAATCGTTCAAGCAGAACATCGCGCTCAACGGCGTGAAAAACGTGACGGTCGATAACTGCGCCGTCACCAAAGATCGCCGTACCCTTGACATGATCATGAACGTCGAAAACACCGGCGGCGCCACCGGCCAACTCGAAGATATGCGCCTGCCGGACCGCGAGTATTTCACGGTGCCGTCGATCACCCTGGCCGACGTTTTCGAAAAGTACGGAATCGACCGGTGCAAGTTGTTGAAGATCGATTGCGAGGGCAGCGAGTACGAAATCTTGATGACCAGCGACCGCCTCGATCGCATTGATTGGATCTCCGGTGAGTTCCACATCAATATGCACTTAGAGAATTTGGGCTACAGTATCGACGGCCTCGTGCAGCACTTGCAGCAAGTCATTCCTCCGGGCCACATCAAGTACACTACTACGCGCATGGCCGAGTAAGTTAAACGGCGACCGCCAACGACTCTGCCGCCGCCCGCAGCGCTTTCAAGGCATCCATTAGCTGCTGCTCCGTAACGATCAGCGGCGGCGCAAAGCGCATCGTGTTGTTTCCGGCCTTATTGAAAAGCACGCGGGCCTTTTCGCGAGCATGGGTCACCAGCGCCGCCGCGTCGTGCGGGTCCTTAACCGGAAGGCCCGCAAGCAGCCCGAGTCCGCGCGGCTCGCCGAAAATATCCGGAAATTCATTTGCAATATCGCGCAACCCGCTAAACAGTACGGTCGACATGCGCTCGACATTTTTCTGCAAGCCGATCTCGTCGCGAATACGCAGATGCGCGAGTCCCGCCGCGCAAGGCACCGGCGACCCGCCGAACGTCGTGCCGTGATCGCCCGGCTGCAGCCCGCTCGCGACGCGCTCGGTCAGCAGCATCGCACCGATCGGCAAGCCGTTGGCAAGCGCTTTTGCAATCGTGATGACATCCGGACGCACGCCGAAATGTTGAAACGCAAAGAGTGGGCCGCTGCGCCCCATTCCGCATTGGATCTCATCGAAGATCAGCAGCGCACCGTGTTGACTGCACAGCTCGCGTGCCGTTTGCAAAAACTCGCGCGTCGCCGGAATAATGCCGCTCTCTCCCTGCACCGGCTCGACGATGAACGCCGCCACCGTCTCATCGATCGCGCCTTTTAGGGCTTCCACATCGTTAAACGGCGTATACCGGAAGCCGCCCGGCAGCGGATCAAAGCCTTCTTGATACTTTTCATTCGGCGTCGCCGCCAGCGCGCCGAGCGTGCGCCCGTGGAAGCTGCCGATACAGGAAAGAATCGTGCGGCGCTTCCTTTCCCCGTTCCGATATGCGAACTTCCGTGCCAGTTTGATCGCAGCTTCGTTCGCCTCCGCACCGGAGTTACAGAAAAACACGCGGTCAAATTCCGATTGCTTCGCCAGTTCATTGGCGAGTGAGCGCGCCGGCTCGTGTCCGAACAGGTTGCTCGACTGCACCAGCGTATGCGCCTGCTTCGAAATCGCCTCGGCAATGCCGGGGTGCGCGTGCCCAAGCGCACACACCGCAATCCCGCCGATCATATCGAGATAGCGCGTGCCGCTATCATCGAAAAGGTAACAGCCCTCGCCCCGCACGATCGTAATCGGCGCGCTGCGATAATTCTGCAATAAGTGGTTGTTCACAAGTTATTGTCATCCTGAGTAGGGTTCGCGGTTGCGAACCCGTAGTCGAAGGACGAGGCCCGCACGCTACGTGCGATAACTCGCATTGATGCGCACCCAGTCGCGTGAAATATCGCACGCCCAACCGGTGGCGGCGGCGGGACCAATGCCGAGATCGAGCCGGATCGTAATGCTCTTGTGCTCGAGTTCGCGATGCCCCTCGGCTTCGGAAAGCACTTCAACGGCACCGACGTCGACCCACAACAGGTCGTTGAGATAGAGCGACCACTTCTCGGGATCCATCCCGCACCGCGCTTCCCCGGCCGCGGCAACGATGCGTCCCCAATTCGGATCCTCGCCGTTGATCATCGACTTCACCGAATTGCGGTTGATGATCGAGCGCGCAACCGCTCGCGCTTGCGTCTCGTCTTTCGCGCCCGTCACGTGCACGGTTAACGTCTTCGTCGCGCCTTCGCCATCCGCCACCATTGCCTGCGCGAGCTCTTCGCACAGCTTATTGAGCGCCGCGCCGAAATGTTTGGGCGCAGCGGCTTCCGAGACCGGAGCGAACGCATATGCTGAATCGTTGGTCGACATATCGCCGTCGACCGAAATCATGTTGAAGCTTTTGTCGGCGGCTTCGACCAGATGCCGCTGCAATTCGCTCTGCGACATAGGTGCGTCGGTCGCGATAAACGCGAGCATCGTCGCAAGATGAGGAGCGATCATCCCCGACCCTTTCGCGATACCGCCCACCACGTAGCGCTTTTCGCCGTCATAAAATGCGTATGCCGCCAACTTCGGAACGCGGTCGGTCGTCATGATGGCTTCGGCCGCGTCCCAGGCCGCTTCGCTTCCCGCTTCGAGGTCAGCTGCGGCACGCTCCAAGGATTTTGAAATGCGATCGATAGGCAGTGGCACGCCAATCACGCCGGTTGATGCGACGACCACGCTCTGCTTAGGAATTCTCAGCAACGCCGCAGCTTGGCGCGCCGTCGCGCGCGCGTCACGCTCGCCCTTCGCCCCCGTACACGCGTTGGCGTTGCCTGAATTGCAGACGATGGCGCGCATTTGCGATTCGTGCGTCTTCAACGATTCGCGCGTTACCAACACCGGCGCGGCTTTGATTTCATTGGTTGTTACAACCGAAGCACACGCTTGTGGCCCGTCAAACGCAATCAGCGCCAGATCGCGCTTTCGCTTCTTCACGCCCGCATGCACCCCGGCTAACCGCACGCCGGGCACATTTCCAAGGCCACCATTTAACGCGACCAACCGCGGGAGAATGAGTTGATCGATCATTTCATGCGGCCCTCGACGCGGCTCGGGCATGGTTCGACAAGCTCACCATGACTCTAATTGCGGCGGTCCTTATGCGTGTCATCCTGAGCGGCGCGCTGTCGGCGCGCCTGGTCGAAGGACCCCGAGCGCAGCAAGGGGGCGCGCGATCAACCCAGTCTCTTCTGGAAATCCCAGCATCAGATTCATGTTCATCACCGCTTGCGTGGCGGCCCCTTTGCCGAGGTTGTCGATCGCGCAAATGGAGCGCACGACGGTGCCGTGCACCGAAACCGCGATCTCCGCGTCGTTGGTGTACGCAACCGCCGCGACGCTCGGAGAAACGCCCTCATCGAGCAGCCGCACAGATCGATTTCCCGCATAAAACCGCGCATACGCAGCGCGCACCGCGCTCGCATCCGGCGCCGAGCGCATCACAACGTAGGCATCCGCGAGCATACCGCGCGCCAGCGGAACGACGTGCGGCGTAAAGACCAGCGGCGCATCGATTCCGGCCGCGTTTAGCTCTTGCGCAATCTCGCCCTCGTGGCGGTGCCCTTCCAAGCCGTACGCGTGAATATCGCCGGCGACTTCGGCATACAACGCGCGCACCGACGGCTTACGCCCTGCTCCCGTAATACCGCTCTTTGCATCCACGATGATCTGCGCTACTTCAAACCCTGCCAGTGGCAGCACGGCAAGTAGCGTTGCCGTCGGATAACACCCCGGATTCGCAACGAACCGCGCGCCGGCAATCTGCGCTTTGTAGCGCTCCGGCAACCCATAAACCGCCCGGGTCGGCGCGAGCCGAAAATCCTCGGAGAGATCGATCACCCGCGCGCCCGCCTCTAAAAACTTTGGCGCCAACGCTTTCGCCGAACCATGCGCTCCGCCCATAATCACGATGTCGTCCGGCTCAAGTGCGCTCAAGATCGCCCCCGGCCAATCGAAGGAGCGCTCGAGCCTACGCAACCGCGGAAAGTGTAAGCCGACGGGCTCGCCACCGAGGCTCGCGCTTTCGAGCACGCCCAATTCCACAAGCGGATGCGCAGATAAAAACGCAATCGCTTCCGACGCGCCATAACCTGAAGCGCCCCACACATGCACGCGCGTCATGACGCCGCCTCGAGTTCGCGACGCAGCGTCCCGAGCGCGCGCGAGACTTCCTCCGGATGCGTCGATCCGAACGTCTTCTTCGCCCGCACCGACGCTTGCGCGGTGAGCGGCGCGTCCAATCCCGAGAGCTGCGCTTCTTCCGCCATCCGAGCTAAGTCCGTGGAATCCAGCCCGCGTCCTTCTTCTTCGGCGCGCGTCACCGCCGCGCCGACCGCCGCATGCGCCTCCCGCGCGGCCACGCCGTTTGCGATCAGCGCGTCCGCCACGTCAGTTGCAACGGTAAAGTTCGCGCCTGCCAACGCATTCATTCGCTCGCGCTCAAAGGTCACATGTGAAAGCGCATTCTCGAACGCATCGAGCGCCGCTATGCCGCGCTCGACAATCGCGATGATGATGGCCTTAGTGACTTGCAAATCGCGGTGATAGGAAAAACCGAGCGTCGCGATCGACGAGATCGCGCCCGCATAACGCGCGCACAGATCGGCCGCGGTCGCCCGCACGAGTTCGAACGGATCGGGATTGCGTTTTTGCGGCATCAGACTCGAACCGGTGGATGCCGTGTCACCCAACCGCGCGTACCCGAACGCCGGTGTGAACCAGATGACCAGTTCCTCGCTCATGCGTGCGGCATCGACGAGTGCGCGCACGAATGCGTGCGCCACATCCAGTCCTCCGTCCCGATTTCCGATCGCATCCAACGCGTTGCGCGTCGGCTCCCGAAATCCCAGCGAAGCGCAAGCGACTTTGCGATCGAGCGGCAGCGTCGAACCGGCGAGCGCGCCCGAACCGAGCGGACACGCTTCCTTGGCTTTGGCCGCCGTCTCCGAAAAGCGGTGCATGTCGCGATTGAATGCTTCGGCGATCGCGCCGAGATAAAAGGCCAGCAGCACCGGCTGCGCCGGCTGCCAGTGCGTGGTTCCCGCGACTAACGTTTCGGCTTTGAGTTCGCGCTCGGCAAAGTCGAGTAGCCGCGCGATAATGCGCGCAACGAGCGCTTTACCTTTTTCCGCGCGATCGGCAGCGTACAGCAGCAGCGTCGTTGCGACCTGATCGTTCCGGCTGCGTCCCGTATGCAGATGCGCGCCCGCCGGCGTAAGTTCGCGCACGCGCGCGTCGATCGCGCCATGGATATCTTCGGCGCCGCAATTCCACGCAAACGCCGGAAACTCGCCGCTCTCAATCTCTGCGGCGATGCGGTCGAGCGCGGTTAAGAGCTCGTCCGCCTGCGCTTGCGAAAGGATCTTGCCACCGCGCAGCGCCTGCACGTGCGCGCGCGAACACCGCACGTCGAACGGCGAGAGCACCAGATCGTCTGCAAGCGACGAACCGAAAGCGATCAGCGCCGGATCCGGCGCGTCCTGAAAGCGCCCTCCCCATTGGAGGTTGGCGCTCATACCAACTCGGGGTGAGGCGCCGTAACTCGTGCGACCAATTCCAGCGGTAAGCCATGAAGTTTCACAAACCCCTCAGCTGCGTTGTGATCGAAAGCGTCGCCTTTTCCGTAGGTGGCGAGCGCTTCGGAATAGATTCCGTAGGGCGACTGAACACCGGTAACCGTTGCGACCCCTTGATACAGACTCAAGCGCACTTTTCCGCTCATGCGCGCGGCGAACGAAGCGTTAAAAGCGTCGAACGCATCCCGCAGCGGCGACATCCACAATCCGTCGTAAATCAGTTCGGAATAACGCTGATCGCAGAGCGCTTTGAAGCGCAGTTCGTCGCGCGTTAAAACGACGCGCTCGAGCGCCTTGTGCGCCGTAATCAATACCGTGGAAGCTGGACATTCATAAACTTCGCGCGACTTCAAGCCGATCACGCGATCTTCGACCAGATCGATCCGCCCGATGCCGTGCTTTCCGGAAAGCACGTTGAGCCGCGCGACCATCTCCCAACCATCCACGCGATCCCAGTGCGGAATACCGTCTTCGAATTCGATGACGATCTCGTCGGCCTCCGCCGGCCGTGACTCCGGCGAAGCGGTCCACGCATATGCATCTTCGGGCGGCGCATTCCACGGATCTTCCAGCACGCCGGCCTCGATCGAGCGGCCCCACAAATTCGCGTCGATAGAATACGGCTTCTCTTGTGTGTGCGAAATCGGCACGCCGTGCTCTTTGGCAAACGCGATTGCGTCGGGCCGCGAAAGCGGCTGTTCGCGCAGTGGCGCACGACACGTCAGCTGCGGATCAAGCGCGCGAACGCCCAACTCAATCCGCACCTGATCGTTGCCCTTACCCGTGCACCCGTGTGCGACCACCGAGGCACCCTGAACATGCGCCGTTTCGACGAGAAGATGCGCGATCAGCGGCCGCGAGAGCGCGGCCGACAGCGGATAAACGCCTTCATATAAAGCGTTGGCGTGCAGCGCTTTCAGTGCGAAGTCTTCGATGAAGCGATCCTTCGCATCGACCAGCACCGCATCGCGCGCCCCGAGCGCAAGCGCCTTGGCCTTCACGGCATGCAGCGCGGCGGCCGCGCCGCCACCCGCAATTGCGTCGCTCTCGCCGAGATCGGCCGTCAACGCGATGACGTCGTAGCCTTCCAGTAAGAAACGCTTGAGCAGCACCGACGTATCGAGTCCGCCCGAATAAGCTAAAACGATGGTCTTGTCGTTCACGTGGACTCCCGCAAATCGATGAAGCGTTGGACGATGATGGGCGTTTCTTTCGGATCGCGTACGATCACCATAATTGTGTCGTCGCCGGCAATCGAGCCGATGACCTCCGGCCACTGCGCCTCGTCGATCGCCGTTGCCACCAGCATCGCGCTGCCCGGCGGCGTCCGCAGCACGATCAAATTGACGCTGCTTTGAATGCTCGTTACCAGTTCGGTCACCGCGCGATGCAGCCGGCTAGCAAACGACAGTTGCGGACTTGGCAGCACGTACTTAAATTGATGGCCGTTCCCGTTGCCGTTCTTGATCGGAACCTTCGCAAGTCCCAACTCTTTAATATCGCGCGAAATGGTTGCCTGCGTCGTTTCGTAACCCTGCGAATCGAGCATCGATGCCAACTCTTCTTGCGAATGAATGGGCCGCGTCGCCACCAACGTCAAGATCGCCCGCTGCCTCCGCTCTTTCACTTTTTATGTCATCCTGAGTAGCGCATCTTCGATGCGCGTAGTCGAAGGATGTTCATACCGGAAAACCTTTAAGCGTCGTCATCAACGCGACGAGTAAAGCTTTCTGCGCGTGCATGCGGTTCTCGGCTTGGTCGAAAACGACGCTGCGTGGCCCGTCGATAACCCCGGCGGTCACCTCTTCACCACGGTGCGCGGGCAAGCAGTGCATGAAGATTGCGTGTCCCGCTGCATGCGCGAACAGATCGTCAGTTACACGGAACGGCGAAAGCACCGCGCGATTGCGTTCGGTTGCGGCTTCTTCGCCCATCGAAGTCCATACGTCGGTGTAAATGACATCGGCGCCGCGAACGGCACGCACTGCGCTGCAGAACGCGCGCGCGTCTCCGCCATTCGCCTTCCCCATCGCTTTAAGTTTAGCCAGAAAATGCTCCGACGGCCGATGCGACGGCGGCGAACCGAAGTGTATCGTCGCGCCCGCCATCACCGCCGCTTCCGCGAGTGACGCCGCGACGTTATTTTTCGCATCGCCGACAAACGCGATCGTCAAGCCTTGCAGCGAGCCGAAGCGCTCTTGTATGGTCAGCAGATCCGCAAGCGCCTGGCACGGATGGGCCGCGGCGGACAAACCGTTGATAACCGGCACGGTCGCCGCGTCGGCAAAACGCTGCAGCGGTTCGTGCGCGTGCGTGCGGATGACGATCGCGTCGGCGTAACGTGAAAGCGCGCGCGCCGCATCTTCGGGCGACTCGCGCGTTCCGATCAGAAATTCTTGTCCGTCGGCGAAAATGACGTGGCCGCCAAGCTGCGTCATCGCAACTTCAAAGGAAACGCGCGTGCGCAGACTGGGCTTTTCAAAAAGCATCGCCAGCGTTTTGCCGGGCATCACCGAGGACTGCTCGGCCGTGCGCCGGCCCTTCAGATAGGCGGCCAACCGCAACAGCGCGCCCAACTCCTCGGCCGAAAAATCATCGACGGTGAGAAAATGCCGCCCGTAGAGGGTGGGGGCTGGCGCGAGGACGTACATATGTTGTATATTTATGCATATAGTGCATAGAATTGCAAGCCCCCGAGTGTCATGGTGAGCTTGTCGAACCACCCCGAGCAGCGCCCAAGGGGCGCATGACGAGGGGCAACTTTTGAAAATTCTCGTGAAATATGGCGGGAACGCCATGGGCTCGGCTGGGGACGAATCGCTCCTCACCGAGCTGGCCGAACTCCGGGCCGCCGGGCATGCCGTCATCCTCGTGCACGGCGGCGGACCGGAGATAGACGAAGCGCTGGCGCGCCGGGGGGTAGGGTCCCGGCGCGTCGACGGCCTTCGAGTCACTGAAAATGACGCGCTGGATATCGTTGAAGCCGTGCTCTGCGCGACCGCTAACAAGCGCCTAGTGCGCGCGTGCTTGCAGCGCGGCATCCCGGCTGTCGGCATCAGCGGCGAAGACGGTGGCTTGATCCGCGCGCGCCGCGCAGCCTCGCCATCGGGCGAAGATCTCGGCTTCGTCGGCGAAATTACTGCCATCGACCCGGCGCCGCTGCACGCACTGCTTGACGGCGGCTTCTTGCCGGTCGTCGCGCCCGTCGCCATTTCCGAAGATTCAGCTCACGCGTACAACGTCAACGCCGATACCGCCGCAGGCGCGATCGCCGGCGCATTGCGCGCCGAAGCCTACATCACGCTCACCAACGTCGCGCGCGTGCTGCGCGACCCTGCCGACCCGTCTTCGGCGATCAGCGAACTCACTGTCGCGGAGGCGCAAACCTTCGCCGCATCCGACAGCTGCGCTAGCGGCATGAAGCCGAAAATTTTGGCGGCAATCGAAGCCGTCGGCGCCGGTGTGAAGCGCGCCTATATCTGCGCCGCCCAGCCGGGCGCGCTTGCAGGCGCACTAGCCGGCAACGCCACCGTTATCGCCTAGGGTAAAATTTTACGGATCGACGGGCTGTATGTAGGCCTTCGTTTTGGGCCGCGGCACGCGGTCGCCCGTCCTGCGAAGCCAGCGAATATGGCCCTTGATGCCCACTGCCATGCGCATCCGAACTTGTCGTTCGGTTTTGCCGGTGGCGAATACGTTGATGTCGGGCGAGTACGCGCTGAAACCCTTCTTAGGCGAACCCTCAACAATCACAAGATAATTCATGTTACCAATTCGGCCTCTTCGGAATGCCTGCGATTTTCAGCAAGCGGTGAAGCGTTCCTTTGCGCATTTCGTCGCCCGGATCGCCGACAATCGTGACCTTTATTCCTAGTACTGGATGCTCGAAATGGCAATGGCTTCCAACCTGGTCCTTAAAAACGAACCCGTGCAATCGCAACGCCACCTCGATTTGCCGGTTCTTGGGAGGCACGTCAGGAGCATAGGCGCGGCACATTGCCTCCGCGTATCCGGAATGTTAACGGAGGTTATTCTGCCGATCCTTGGCAAAAAGGTCCCCATGCGCTACATACCGTTAGCTTGCGCGCTGGCGCTTCTGCCGCTGGCGGCCTCGGCCAAAGACTCGCTGGGAGTGCTGCACCATGGTTCCTCTGTTGTCGAATTTCTTTTAACCGGCAACGGTCTGCTTATCGAAGAGCAAGAGGCCGGCGGGACGCGCGACGACACGGTTGTGAAACTCAAGGATTTGGGCTGTACTGGGGTCGGCACGAATCATACGATGACGACGCAAGCCAAGGGGTTGAAAATGCGCCGCGATCAAGTCTCAAGAGGCGACGTCATCTTGTTCACCACGCAAAAAAGCGGCGCGCGCACGTGGGTATTCAATCGCGATGAAGACGCCGCCGCATTCGCGCTCGCCGCAAAATTGAACCGATTGGCACATTGTAAGTGATCGTTACCAAGCCGTTCGCACGTCAGTTTGCGAAAAATCTTTACCTTTAAAAAGCAACGGTTCATCGCGCGTAATCGCCACAGCGTAACTGAAACAGTCGCCGAAATTTAGGCCGGCGCGCCCCCGCCCTTTTCCGTAACTTCGAAACGCCGTGCGCGCCACGGCCAATTCCCGTTCGCCGAACGGAAGGATCTCAACACCGAGAACTCTGACAAACTCATCCACGCGCACGAGCCCCTCGGCCCCCAAGACCTTCGCGAGGACCATTTCGCATTCGAGAAGTGTGGGCGCACTAATTGCGACGGAATCCGCGTTTTGCACAAGCTTCAGAAATCCGGAAGCTTCGGGCTCGTTAAGCAGCAGCGCCACAACGGCCGAGGTATCGAGAATCATGCGTTAGCGGGGCAGTCCGTGCTCGTCGTAACCGATGATCTCTTCCGGCGTTCGCGAATCAATGCGCGGCAACTCCCACGCGCTCATGAGTACCCGCTCGAGCGCGGCGCCGCGACTTCGCCGTAGGCGTAGCCGTTCCAGCCGCTCGCGAACCGCCTGCCCCACCGCGGCGGTAAGGCTCTCGCCGGTCTGCCGCGCCAGTTCGCGCGCGAGCGCTTCGGTTTCAGGGTCTTTCAGGTTAATCGCCATGGTTGAATAGTACCACAAAAGGTGGATTTCTGACCTAGAGGGCCCCGGCTGTTTCGACCTAAGGCAGGCGGTATGAAACAACGCAGGCTCGGCCGCAACGGCCCACAGGTCTCGGCACTCGGACTCGGATGCATGGGCATGTCCGATTTTTATTCGGGCCGAGACGATGTTGAATCGATCGCGACCATCCACCGCGCGCTCGAACTCGGCGTAACTTTTCTCGACACCGCCGACGTCTATGGCCAGGGCAAAAACGAGGAACTCGTCGGCCGCGCAATTCGTGACCTGCGCAACCAGGTGTTCTTAGCAACGAAATTCGGAAACGTCCGCGGCGCCGATGGGAGTTGGCAAGGCGTGAACGGCCGCCCCGAGTACGTCAAAGCGGCCTGCGATACGTCGCTGAAACATCTGGGCGTCGATCACATCGATCTCTATTATCAGCATCGCGTCGATGCGAATACGCCGATCGAAGAGACCGTCGGCGCAATGTCGGAACTCATCGGTGCCGGCAAGATCCGCTTCGTCGGATTATCCGAAGCCGCGGCCCCGACGATCCGCCGGGCGCACAAAATTCATCCGATCACCGCGGTGCAAACAGAATACTCACTTTGGACACGCGACCCCGAAGCCGAAGTGCTGCCGGCCTGCCGCGAACTGGGCATCGGCTTCGTACCGTACAGCCCGCTGGGACGCGGCTTTTTGAGCGGGCATTATCAGAAGCCCCAAGACTTGCCCGAGGACGACACACGCCGCAACCATCCGCGCTTCCAAGGCGAAAATTTCGCGCGCAATCTCGAACTCGTCGAAGAAGTTAAAACGATCGCCCAAGCCAAGAACGTAACGCCGTCGCAGATCGCGCTGGCATGGCTGCTCGCGCAAGGCGATGACATCGTCCCGATTCCCGGCACCAAACGCCGGAAGTACTTGGAAGAAAACGTGAAAGCACTCGAGGTCACGCTGACGCCCGATGAACGGCAACAGCTCGAGGAAATCTTTCCGCAGGGCGCCGCTGCCGGCAACCGCTATCCGGACGCCGCGATGGCGGCGGTCAACCGCTAGCACTCTCGTGTCATGGTGAGCCGCGTTCTGAAGGTCTCGGTGCTATATATTGTCAGGCTCGTTGTTATATATTGTCATCCTGAGCGGGCGCCATAAGGCGCCCCCGTCGAAGGACGGCCGATCTTGTCGAGGCCCGCGGGTAACCGAGCAATAGTAACAACCGGGAAATAACCGAGTCACAATCGTATGGCACAGTAGCGCCCATGAGCCGAAGATATTCGACTGCGGACTTGATGGCAGCCATAATCGACCTGAGCGAAGCGACCGCCCATGGTTTCGATTCCCTACGCACTGAGCTGCGCGCCGACATGGACCACCGCTTCGCTGAGTTCGAGCACAAGATGAACAAGCGCTTTGATTCCGTCGACTTGCGCTTCGACGCATTCGAGCGCCGCTTGCAAATCCTCGAATCCTAATTCTTATCGCTCGAACACCCAGCGCATAATCGCCTCGCGCATCACTTGATGCTCGATTGGGTGCAGCCGCTCTAAGACGCCGCCCTCAGTTTCGCCCGCGCTAATCGCCAGCGGTTTTCGCACGAGCACGGGACCACGATCGGTGTGTAGCGTAATGCGATGCGCGGTCGCGCCGGTCCAGCGGCTGCCCCACGCCAGTGCGTCACGAACGGCGCGCGCACCGCGAAAAGCCGGCGCGGAGCTGCCGTCCGGAAAGACGACCTCATTCGCCCCCTCCGCCAGCGGAAGAAAAGCCGGATGGATATTGATCGTCTCGGGAAATTCGGCGATGAAGCGATCGTCGAGCAGATGCATCCACCCCAGGAGCAACACCAGGTCCGGCTCGGCGCGGCGCACTTCTTCGGAAAGTTGCGCATCGTAATCAGGGCGCAGCTGCGCTCCGCGTTTCCACGGCAAGGAAATTGCCGGAATACCTGCGGCCCTCGCGCGTTGCAGCGCAAACGCATTCGGGTTATTTGAAATCAGCGTCGTAATGGTTAATGGAAGCGCGCCGCTTGCCGCTCCGTCGATGATTGCCTGAAAATTCGTGCCCTGCCCCGACGCCAGCACAACGGTGCGCCACTGCTTCTCGTGCCAACCCGAACGATCGAATCGCTCCGCGACCTTCGCTCCGACATACTTCTCGTAATACTCGATCAGCTTGTCACTGCCGACCGCCGGAATCAGGGCGCGCGCATGCCCAGCGCCGCGTAACCCTCCAAGCGCTGCCCGCAACAACGCCGGGCCCAACTCCGAGCCGCGAAATTCGGCGGACACGCCGAACGGCCCGAAGATCCCGACGCCGGTTTGCGCCCCCAGCCCGCGCAGCCACGAAAACTTCAGCCCCTCCGAATCGTAGGTCGCGAATCCCGCGAACCGGCTGCCTCTCTTCGCAACGATATTCTTGCCGGCGAACGCTTCGGAACTCCACGTACCGCCGAACTCATGATCGATCCACGCATAAAAACCGTTGTCATCCTGGGTAGCGCGCTTGGCGCGCGTGTCGAAGGGACGAGTACGGCCCAAGACCGCCCATTCGAAGGGACCGCGAGTGTAATCGAGGGGCGCGTTATTGAGATCGACGACAAGATTGACCAGCTCGCGTGCCGCCATGCTATTCGCGCGCGGGATGAATAACGACGCGCGGCTCGTCGCCGCTGCGCGCTTCGATCCAGCCGATAACTTTGGCGCCGCGCACGGCGGCGATCGCTTTGGCTGCGTCCGCAAGCGGCACGACCAGCGTGTAGCCGATCCCCATATTAAATGTCCGGTAGCGCTCCTCGTGTCCCAGTTCGCCGCGCTTTACCAACTCGTTGAAGATCGCCGGCACTTCCCACCGCGATTGCTCGCAAACGGCTTTGACGTTTTCCGGCAGTGTGCGCGGAATATTTTCCAGCAACCCTCCGCCGGTGATATGCGCCATCGCGTGAACGCGCGCGACCTTTTGGATGGCACGCACGCCGTCATAATACGAAGGATGCTCCGCCAGCAAAGCATCGCCGAATATTTGCACGTCGAGAAGTTTACGCGCCAGCGTATATCCGTTGGTGTGCAATCCGACCGAAGCCAACCCGACGATCGCATCTCCCGGAACGACGTCATCTTTCTTTGGCACGTCCGCCAGGTCGACCAGACCGACAATCGTGCCGGCGAGATCGAAATGTCCCTCCGCGTATAATCCAGGCATCTCCGCGGTTTCGCCGCCGAGGAGCGCGCAATTATGTTTCTTGCACGCTTCGAAACAGCCGCGCACGACCTCCGCGGCGATCTCCGGTTCGAGCTTTCCGACCGCCAGATAATCCAAGAAGAATAGCGGTGTCGCATTCACGACGAGAATGTCGTTAACGCAATGGTTCACGAGATCCGCGCCGATCGTGCCGTAGCGCTGAAGCTCGGCGGCGATCAGCAGTTTGGTGCCCACGCCGTCGGTTGACGCGGCGAGCGCGCGACCGGAATCTCCTGGGAGGCTGAAAAGCCCGCCAAAGCCGCCAATCTGGTCAAGCTGGCCGGCGTGCCGCCACCCGCGCATCACGTCCTGGTAACGCGTCACGGCCTCGTTGCCCGCGGCGATATCCACGCCCGCGGCGGCGTAGGAATCGCGCGTCATGCGGGTAAGACTCGAATCGGCATTTTAAGTCCTTTTCACCCAATCGAAAGGTCGACCATGCAAGTTCGTATCGTTCATGATGCGCCGGGTTCGGTGCGCGCCGGCGCGCTCGTGGTTCCCATCTTTAGCGGCGCCCCGTTCGAGGGCGCGGCCAAAGAGATCGATACGCAGCTGCAAGGCGCGATTGGGGAGGTCCTAAAAGGCGAAATCAGCGGTAAGGTCGGCGAATTAAGCCTGGTTCACGCGCACGACAAGCCGTTTAAGCGCGTGCTGCTGATCGGCCTGGGCGACGCCAAGCGATTCGAGCCATACATGCTCGCGCGTCTCGCCGGCACTGCAGTCCGTTATCTCGGCCGTCGCAACGTGCGCGATATCGCATTAGTTCTTCCGCCGCAAGTAAAGGGAAATGAAACGGACGCCGCATCGCTGCTGGTCGAAGGCGCCGTTACCGGAAGTTTCGACGCGTCAGTCTACCAGAAGTCGCCGGAGAAACGCAGCGGCGCCGATACTCTGACGCTTGTTGCCGGAGATAACGACGAGAAGGCATTGCAAGCCGGTGTTTCGCGCGGCGAAGTCATTGGCGACGCGGTAAACTTCGCGCGCAAGCTCGCAATTACGCCGGCTAACGACATGACGCCCACGCATCTGGCTGAAGCCGCAGAGCAAGCCGCCAAGGATAGCGGACTCGACGTTGAGATCCTCGACGAAGATCGCTGCCGCAAGGAAGGCATGGGATCGTTTCTGTCGGTCGCGCAAGGCAGCTCGCAGCCGCCGAAGTTCATTGTCTTGAAATACAACGGCAACCCCGGCAGCAAAGAACTGCTCGCGCTGGTCGGCAAAGGCATCACGTTCGACAGCGGCGGAGTTTCGCTCAAGCCGCCCGAGCGCATGGAAGAAATGAAATACGATATGTCCGGTGCAGCCGGCGTGATCGCAGCCATGCGCGCGATCGGCAAACTCAAACCCAAGATCAACGTCGTCGGCATCGCGCCTGCAACCGAAAATATGCCGGGCGGACGGGCCACCAAGCCGGGCGACATCTTCACCGCGATGAACGGCAAGACGATCGAAGTGATCAACACCGACGCCGAGGGCCGTCTGATTCTCGCCGACGCGCTCTGCTACGCGAATAAACTCGGCGCGACGCGGATCGTTGACGCGGCCACGCTGACCGGCGCCTGCGTCATCGCGCTCGGCCACACCGCCAGCGCTGCCGTGAGCAACAACGACGGACTCGTGCAAGAATTTCTCGCCGCCGCCAAACCGACCGGCGAGCGCTACTGGCGGATGCCGCTCTACGACGAATACGGTGATCTAATGAAGAGCGACATCGCCGATCTTAAAAACACGGGAGGCCGCCCCGCGGGCACGCTGACTGCCTCGGCGTTTTTAAAAGCCTTCGCCGGCGACACGCCGTGGGTGCATCTCGATATCGCCGGCACCGCTTATCTCGATAGTGAATCGCCGTGGCAAGCGAAGGGCCCGACCGGAACGCCGGTGCGCGCTTTTGTCGCCTTTGCCGAACAGCTTTCGCGCAACGGCTCAACCGGCACGCAAACGAACGGCGCTCGCTCGTCGGCAGCGACAAAAGCGGCAACGTAATGGTGTCATCCTGAGTAGAGTTCGCGTCGCGAACTCGTAGTCGAAGGGCCCGCGCGAGTCGTCAAGCCGCGCTTCGGCGCGGCAGAACGCTACAGCGTGAGCGGCGCGCATTGTCATCCTGAGCGTAGTGTTTACTCCTGAGCGAGCGAAGCGAGTCGAAGGGCGAAGGACGGCCGAGCTTGGCGAGGCCACCGCAAGCTGCCGAGCTAGGGCGATACCCCTAAGACGAGCGATGCGTTATTGAGCGCTGCTTTATAGTGCGCGGCCTGGCCGAGGAAACCGGCAAACTCCGGTGAGTCGGCTTGGATCCACTCGTCCGGATAGAGCTCGAAAACTTGGATGTTGTTGTCGAGTGCGTACGGCAAGATATCCGCGATATCGAATGTCGCGGTGTTATGGTTGCTCGTCGCCGTGATCGGCTGCATGTTGAGCGGAACTACGCCTGCGTAGGTGTGATACGCCTGGCACCAATGCAACTCGATGAGGTTGGTCGCCGGATTGCAGGGTGCCGGCGGCGACACTGGCTTCGTCCCGAGGTTTTCAAACGAGAAGCCGACGTGCTTGGATGCAGCGATAGCTGCAACTGCGTTGGACATGTCGTAGATGTCGGCGGTGTTCGTGCCCGGCTTATTCGGTCCACCCGAGAGCCCCGGCAGCGACACGATCATCTGTTTGTCCGTCGACTGGGCCGCCATCGTATTCACGATGTTGATCTCGTGTTGCTTCCAAACCGGATAGGTCATGCCCGCCGCCGCCCATTTTGCCTGACATGCGCCGCCGTCGTTGTAACCCGTCGGCGGGAGCGCCTCCGCTCCGCCGGCAGTGGCAAAGCGCAGATAGCCGACGCTCGGGGCAAGCGCTGAATTGTTGAAGCTATACTGATGCGTTACGGTCGCAATAAACGCTTCCCAGTCGCTCTCGAAAACTTGGCTGAAAAATACCGGAATCGTCGGTTGGCCGGCGCACGTGACGGTCGGAGCTCCATCGCCCCCGGCGCTCGCCGGAGCCGTTACCCAAGCCGGCGTGATGTTGTTGGTCGGCCCTTCGGTTGAATCCGAGAAAAGCAGATTGACCGTTAAGCCTTTGTCCGTGTACGGTTTGGCTTCGTCAGCCACGAATTGCCAATTAAAATTTCCCTTCGTCGGCTCCAAGTCAGCCCACGAGATCACCAAGCTCGCTCCGCACAATGTGTGATCGATCCCGATCACGTCGTTGGCAAGGGGCGTGAGATACTTCGGAAAGGCGTTTGGATTCCATACGTACATACCGTGCGGCGCGCCCGGCACGGCGACGAACGGATCGCTGCCCTTACACGGCGGCGCAGCTGCCGTTGAAATAGGCGGCGGCGGTGCCGCAGCCAGCGAATTTTCGACCGGGACATTCACGGTTTGCTCGGGCGAGCGCCCGTCGGTCACGACAATCCGCGAACAGCCTAATGTGGCAGCCGGCAGCAGGCCGTCGAACGCAACGGTTGCCGTCGGTCCGGCAACGCTGATCCGCGGCGCACTCGTAGGCGTGGTCACCATCTTCAGCGGACCGTTGAATGAGTTCGCGCACGTGTGTATCAGCGAGGGTTTATCGGCAATTTGAAACGATGCCGCACCGGTTTCTTGCAAGGTTACGGTTTGAATCGTTTGACAGTGCTTGGGAACGGTGGTTCCCGCGCAGGCAAACTGCAGTTTGCCCGATTGAGTAGCGGTAAACTTGTTGAGGGCGCCGATCGTGACCGTTATCGGAACGGTGACGGTATTGTTCGCGCTGTCGGTAATAATCACGTTGCACGAAAACGACAAGTTGCCTTGCCCGAACGCCACGACCACAAACGTTCCGTTTCCGCCGGAAAGTTGCTTGGGACTCACTTGCATTCCGCTTCCGGTCGCCGGACAGCCGCTCACCGAGGCCGAGATCGCTCCGCTAAAGCCGCTGGCCGCCAGCGAAACGACCTGAGTGAGTTTCGTAATCGTGGTCGCACTCGGGGTCACGCCGGGCGACACCGCCATGGTGATCGCATCCGGTTTTCGGCCAACCGACTGCACGAGCATGACCTGATACGTCGCGTCGACGGTCGCCGAATCTCCATTGGACGAACGCACGGTGATCGTGCACGTCGCCGGCGGCGTTCCAACCGCGTACACGTTAACATCAGCGGTGAACCGGCCACGTCGGCCTGCGCCTCGCCGTCGCCCGCGACGAAAATGCCGCCGCCGGAGTTCTGACAGCTCGGATCCGCGCTCGGCGTATAGGTAAGTCCCGGAACGTCGTTTTGCGCTGTGAACGACGAGACGGGGATATCGTTCGTGAGGTCTACCGGCGAAGGCGAGAGTTCCAACGTCTGCGCACCGCTACCGGGGTTGAGGACCCGCGGCAAGTTCGAAGAACAGCCCGTCAGTATAACGGCTGAAAGCAGCACTCCTAACGCCGCAAAACGCATCCATTCTCTCCTTCGGTAGGGCGTAACGGACCGCTTGCTGGAATCGTTCTTTCTAGTATGAAGAGATGGTTAACATTGGCGCTTGCGCTCGGCACGCTCAGCGCGGCGGCGCCCGCTCCCAAGCCGGCTAACTACGACGCATTCGGGATCGCGCTACTGCAGCGGCTCGCGCCGCAAGCAAAAAATCAAAACGTTTTCATCTCGCCGCTGAGCATCGGGATGGCCCTCTCCATGGCCGGCGACGGTGCCGGCGGAAAGACCCGCGCCGCAATCGCTCATGTACTCGGGTTCGCGGCCGGCAGCTTCGCGTGGCCCAACGCGGTGCTGATACATGCCCTAGCCGAAAATCGCGACGCCCAAGTCGGCGTTGCGAACGCGCTCTGGCTTCGGCAAGACATTCCGCCCAAAGCCGCTTACGTCAGCCTTTTGAAGAAAAGCTACGGCGCGCAAGCGCAGGCGCTGCAATTCGGCAACCCGTCGGCCGCGGCGGCGATCAACGCGTGGACCAAGGCGCACACGCTCGGGCTCATCGACAAACTCGTAAGCCAAACGAAGAAAACGGACTTCGCCTACTTGACCAACGCGCTCGCCTTTAAAGCCGACTGGACGCAGCCCTTCAAAAAAAGCGACACGCGCCCGCGCCCATTCAACAACGCCGACGGTTCGAAACCGGACGTCGAGACCATGTCGGAAACGGGGATGTTCAAAGAGATTGACGGTTCGAACTACAGCGCCATCAGAATGCCCTACGGAAAAGGCGGCTACGCCGCGTATGTGATTTTGCCGAATGCAGGCACCTCCGCGACGAAATTTGTCAGCCTCATGAGCGCGGCTAATTTCGATCGCATGGCTTCCAGCATGACGACGCAACGTCTGCAAGTCATGCTTCCGAAGTTCACGGCGAGGTACGACACTTCGCTGGTCGACGTCTTAAAATCGCTCGGTATGGGCGTCGCGTTTACTGCGCAGGCCGACTTCTCCCTAATGCACGCGCCGCCGCCGGGGCTGGCGATCTCCGACGTGCGCCACCAAGCCTACGTGCGCGTGGATGAAAAAGGAACGACCGCTGCCGCCGCAACCTCAATCACGGTAACGACCACCGCGATTCAAATGCCGCCCAAGCAGTTCATCGTCAATCGCCCCTTCGTATTCGTCTTGCGCGACGAACAGACGGGCTCGCTGTTATTTGTTGGTGTCATAAATTCGCTTACGACGCAGTAGCTAGCCTACCGTGTAGATTTACTGGTCCTCGTCGGTCTGCCCATCATCTTGCACGAAGAATTCGGGCGTCGGCGGCGTGTGGATCGTTGGCAGCGGCACGCGATCCGGCATCGCGTAGGCCGGTCCAGCGCCTGGGTTGACGCTCTGACAACCATTAAACTCTTGGATTGTCGAAATTTGCGCAGCGTTGAGCCGGTCGTAGGCCGATACCAGATCGTCGTAGTGCCGTTTCTGGGTAAGCGCTTTGGACCAAAGTGTCTGACAGATGTGGCTCAGTTCGTCCCCGCGTGTCACCAGGGCCGTGCGCTGGTCGTCCAACGCATCGACCTGCTTGCCAATCGCAACGGCCTGCGCACCCACCTGATCGGACTGCGCCTTGAGCGTTGGGTCGCCCGATGCTTGAAACTGGTCGTGCAACTTGTTGCGGTGATCGAGAAGATCCAGATACTGTTCGTGCAGCGAATCTTTGTCGCGGTCCAGGCTCTGTACTTGCCGAATGATGCTGACCTGCTCTTTCATCGTCTTGCTCGTGCCTTCGGGAGAATTCGCCGCGTCGGAGGCGTGAAAAGCGTCCAGCGTGGTCTGCACTGCCGCTTTCGCTGCGGCGTACGCATTTTCGGTGGCAACCGATGCGTTGCGCGCCGCGAGACGTGAATAGCGGCACGGATCGGCATCGGGCGCCGGAGTCACAGGCGGTTTCGGGATGCCTCCCTCGTCGGGAACGTCGGCAAGAGGCGTTGGCGCCCCAAACGGTTTGGGGTCGTCGCCGGCGGCCGGCGCGGCCGGCGCGGCCGCCTTTCCTTCGCAGTATTGTAGCGCTTCGAGAGCCGCGCCGGCTTTCAACCAAATCCGTACGGCAAAGTTTTCAGCAGCTGACGCCTTATCGTCCAACTGATCGAGCTCGGGGGTACACGCCTGCTCCTGTTGCGCTTGCGCCTCCGTCAGCCGTTGTTGAGCGGCAGCTCGTCTCGCGTCACGGGTTTGCCGGTCGCGTTCACGCAGCTGATCGAGGAAGGCTGGATCATTTTGGTTGTTCCACTCGTCTTCGAGCTGCGCAGCCGTGAGCTCGCCGCGGCGGTACCGCAGCCAGGCGTCGTGCGCCGCTGCGCGCAGCAAACGGCTATCGCCGACTGTGACACGCCTGCCGGTTTGCGCGTCTTCCACGTAAGATGTTTCATCGACAGGCGCATCGATCGCCTCGAGTTCATTCTCGGCCGCAAGCGCGGCCGCCCGCGCTTCCCGGCAGGGAGCGGAAGCGGCATCCGATTTTGCGCGCAGTTTCTCGGCGTCGATTTTGGCGTCATCTGCGCCGCGCTTGAAGGCTTCGTACGTCGCGCGCTCCTCCGCGCACTTATCTTTGGGTGTGGGTATCGGCTCGACCGTACCGGTCAGCGAACCGATCCCCATCAGCGAGATCGGGTTCCCGCCGGCCGTCATCCAGTCGCCGAGGTACTTCGAAACATAGCCGATAGAGACGGGGATCAAGAAGCTGCGGTTGACAAAAATAGCTAAGAGCGGAATGCCCGCAGTTACAGCCGATGAGCTTAGCATCATCGCGCGAGCGTGGTAGGCGGTCAGCACCTCGCCGTCCGAGTGTTCCGAATCCGGCTTCGGGCGCCGGCGAAATGCCAGGACGCGCCACAATGTGAATCCGCTCGCGACCAGGGCGATCGCAATGGCAAATGTGTTTGAGTGAAAGAACGGCGCAACGTCCGGCGGCATCATGAAGACGAAGGCCGCAACCACGAGCAGGATCAAGACGAGACTGTATTTCGTGACGAACGTGCGCAGCGTCCCCAGAAGCACGCTCTTGGGTTGAATCCACCCCGATCGCACCGGATCGGCCACTCGCGGTTGTTCTGCTATCAGCCGATCGTGTGAGTATTGTAAGTACGCGGCAGCGCCGGCGTCATTCGGATCGGCGGCGGCTTCGGCAGCTGCAATCGTTAACCCGCGGCGGTGAGCGAAGTACTGCATCGTCAGCGCGAATGGTTGCCATCCTAAACGCAATCGTCGAATCGCCAGCACGAACTCGGAAAGAACCAGCGGGCGAAACTCCCCCGGCAATCGTGTCTGCTCGGGACTTTTCACGAACCTCCAGCACCAAAAACCTTCGACCCAGCTTCCGCAAATGAGAAGCGCCGGCAATAATACTATCGCAAGGTAGCCATGGAGCGTGAACCGATAGAGCGCTTCGGAATATGCGGGGGCCTCGGTAAACGTGTTCGGCCAAACGTGCGAGAGTTTGAAATTGAGCATCGAATGGTCAAAGGCGGCGAGTGCGAAGAGTAACGCCGCCGGCACCCAGACAGCGCGCGATCCGCGCGGCAGAAACCGCACGCCCAGACCAGCGCCCACCCCGACTAACGCTGGATATGCATAGTGCCCAGCCCAGAATATGGAGTACGTGCGCGTATCAACGGTATAGCCCAGCCCCAAGAGATGTTGGAACGCGGCCGGCACGAGCGCGTTCCCTGCAGCCATGACGCCGCCGAGATTGCCCTCGACGAACGCAAACCCCATTCCGGTCGAAAAGCCGACCAACGCAAAATCCGCTATCGAGAGTCGCCGCGATACCGGTAAAAAGAATGCAAGGATAATGACGGGGAGCGCCTTGGCGAATTCTTCGACTACCGGTCCGAGAAGCCACCACTTGGGATCCGCGGCGGCTTGTCCCAGACCGCCCTCTTCTAATGGAAAGTGGATCGGAACCGCCTGAAGATAAAGGGCGACAAGAACCGAACCGACGCATCCAAACACGAAGAACATGACGTATAGCCCGGTTGAAAGCGTCGTGCGCCACGCGTACAGTCTAAAGAGCAGCCAGAAAACGATCAGAACGAGGAGAAAGCTTAAACTGGGCCACGGTGAGGACATGGGAAGCTCCTAAGCATTGCGGCTTCGGGAGCACCCAGCGCGGACCTGTAATGGTACGCGGCGGGCGGGCCTACGACATCAACAGATCGATATCGCTAAAAAGCTCCGCGACATCAAACGAAAGCCACGGCGCAGCTTCATGCGCGAAGCGATCGCCTTCATTGAACGTGTGAACGCCGCTCGCGGAATGTGCGAACACCACACGCTTTAGCGGGTCGACGTCTAGCACCAACGTAGCTCCGGTGCGCAAATAGCGCACGATCTTTTCAGCGGCGAAGGCGGGGCGGTACGACGGCGAGCGTACTTCCACCGCGACATCCGGCGCGAAGGGCGGCTGCTCGCGCTCGGCCTCCGGTAGCGATCGTAGTCGCTCCAACGTGAGGACGGCCACGTCCGGCACGAACATCGTCTGTGTTCCATCGGCAATTCCGAGCCGGAAATCCCACTCGGTCCCCGCGATGCCGATTCCCGCACTGCAACGATGCAAGATGCGCAACGCTGCACCCTGTACGACCGAATGCCTCGTTTTGGGGCTCATCGCCTTTGGATGCGCCTTGCCGTCGAGGTATTCGATGTACGGCTTGTCCTGCAGCAGCACTTCTTCCATCCCATACAAGTGTATCACGCAGTGACCAGCCGATCGCAACCACGTCCGGCGTTGCCGAAGCAATAGGCGTAGGTGTCGGCCGTTTAACTGCAACGTTCACCCGCGCATGCGACGCAGTACGTTCGGGACGCCCGTTAATAATGATGATCGGATTTGCTTGCTGCGGCGGTTGCGGGGGCAGCGGTGCCGGCGGCACCATGTGCGCGCAGCTGGCCACGACAAAGGCGAGAAGCGAGGCGAGCGCGCGAGTCATAGTAGAGAAATGCATGAGTCCCCTCCGGCGTGACAGAAGGTCCAACGGCTGTGGCTACGCACACCGTACACAAGAACGTCCTCGAAAACGCGCGTCCGTACGAGCCTGAAAAGGGCACGGTCCGCCGCGTTACCGCCGGCGCGATAAAGCGTCGAAAAGGCCGTACGATCTTTCCGATCGTCACCGCATACGACGCGCCGTTCGGACAATTCGCCGAAAAGGCCGGCATCGACGTCATTCTCGTCGGCGACAGCGTCGGCAACGTCGTACTCGGCTACGATGAAACGACGCCCGTCACGATCGAAGACATGGTCCACCACGCGAGCGCCGTCGTGCGAGGCACGTCACGTGCGCACATCATGGTGGATATGCCGTTCGGTTCGTACCAAGTCAGCGACGAAGACGCGACGCGCAACGCTATCCGGTTAGTAAAAGACGGCGGCGCGTGTTCGGTGAAAATGGAAGGCGGCACGTTCGTCGCTGATCGCATCCGCGCCATTTACAGTGCCGGCATTCCCGTTGTCGGACACATCGGCGTCATGCCGCAGACCGCGAGCTTAGGTCCCGGGTACAAGATGCGCAAGAATCGCGAACGG
Source organism: Vulcanimicrobiota bacterium (assembly GCA_013036105.1). Taxonomy (GTDB): domain Bacteria; phylum Vulcanimicrobiota; class Vulcanimicrobiia; order Vulcanimicrobiales; family Vulcanimicrobiaceae; genus Rubrimentiphilum. The sequence goes on along the minus strand of JAAXCX010000013.1, from coordinate 14,255 downwards.
TTAGTCGCCGACGCGAAAGCGATCGAAGCTGCCGGTGCCTACGCGATCGTGCTCGAAGTGATCGATCACGAAGTCGCGCGCGAACTCACCGAGATGCTGACCATCCCGACCATCGGCATCGGGTCGGGTCCGCATTGTGATTCGCAGGTGCTCGTGCTGCACGACGTGCTCGGCATGTATCCGGATTCACCGAGTTTCGTGAAGCGCTACGCGTCCATCGGAACCGATGCGGCCACGGCCCTCCGCGCATTCGCCGAGGACGTAAAGGAAAAGCACTTTCCAGAATAAACTTGTAGCCTCTTCAAGGAGAGCCCCTATGCGGTTTTTCCGGACTGTTTCCATCATCGCGTTTGCGCTTGCGCCGCTCGCCGTCCACTCGCAAGGCGGCGGCGGGTCAGAGAAAACCGCCCAGTATCTGCGCGGACACAATGGCGCATCATATCGCTTTCGCTGCCCGGCCAGCGGAATCGCGGGTACGATTTGGGGAACCGGGGTTTACACCGACAACAGCTCCGTCTGCACCGCGGCCATTCACGCCGGTAAGATTACACCCGCATCGGGCGGCATCGTGCTCATACGCATCTTGCCCGGGCGAGCGGCATATTCGGGGTCAAGCCGTCACGGAATAACGAGCCTAGCTTACGGACGTTGGCGTGGAAGTTTCGCTGTCGTGGGCGCGCAGCCCATGACGAGCGCTAGCGCCGTCGCAACGCCGCCACCTAAGGCCGCACCGGCCGTCCAAACGGATAACGCCACCAGCAGCAGCGGCACTATGGAACCGGCGCCGGAGCCGCCTACATATGCCGAAGTTGCGGAGCCTTTGCCGCCCGGGGCGGCGCCTACACTTCCCAGCGAAGCGGCGGCCAGCGGAACCGGCTGGCAGGCCAATGCGGTAAAGTTGCGCGGCCGCAACAACCAGCGCTTTACTTTTGTCTGCACGGCTCATGGCGATCTCGGAACAGTTTGGGGAACCGGCGTTTACACCGACGACAGCTCGATTTGCACCGCGGCGGTGCATGCGGGCATAATCACGCAATCGGGCGGGGGAGCGGTCCGCATTGAAATCCGTCCCGGCCAAAGTTCCTACAATGGGTCGTCGCAAAACGGCGTCGATTCACAAGCTTTCGGAAGCTGGGGCGGCAGCTTCGTCTTTGTTCGAAGCTAAACCGGCGCCGCGCGTGAGGCATGCCAAGCCGGGACGTTCGGATACGTGCCGGTCAAGCACCCCAAGCACATTTCATCCCGCTTGCGGCCCGTCGACGCAACCAATCCGTCGAGACTGAGATAGCCTAGCGAATCGGCGCCGATGCGCTGCCGGATCTCTTCCACCGTATGATTTGCCGCGATCAACTCGTCGTACGTTGCCATGTCCACGCCCAGATAACACGGATGCATGATCGGCGGCGAGCTGATGCGCACGTGCACTTCCGATGCGCCCGCTTCGCGAAGCAGTTGCACGATACGCGGCGTGGTCGTTCCGCGCACGATCGAATCGTCGACAACGACGACGCGCTGCTGGTTCAGATTCTCGACCACCGGATTGAATTTTAAGTGTACGCCGCGACTGCGCATGTCTTGCTCGGGACTGATGAACGTGCGGCCGATGTAGCGATTTTTGATGAGGCCCTCAACATAGGGCAGCTGCGCCTCAGCTGCGTATCCGATCGCGCCCGGAATTGCAGAGTCGGGAACCGCCATCACCACGTCGGCTTCGACCGGATACTCGCGCGCCAGTTCGCGTCCCATGCGGTACCGTGCCATATAAACCGATTCGCCGCTGAAATTTGAGTCCGGGCGCGCGAAGTAAATGTACTCGAACATGCAGAGAGCCGTTTTCTCACCCGGCCGCACCATCACGGATTCCAAACCGTCTTTGGATACGCGGATGATTTCGCCGGGCTTGAGCTCGCGCACGTAGTTCGCGCCGATCGTCGCGAGCGCGCACGACTCCGACGCCACCACGTAGCCGCCCTGACCGTAGGTTCCCAGGCATAACGGCCGCACGCCCCACGGATCGCGGAACGCGTAGAGCTCGTCTTTGGTGCAAAGCGCGATTGAGTAAGCGCCGCGGGCTCGTTCCAGCAACGACGTAATCCGGTCCATCATCGAGCCGCTGCCCTCGACGATCACCTTCGCCATCACTTCGGAGTCCGACGTCGCTTGCAGCGTCACGCCGGGCGAGAGTGTCTCACGCAGTTCGTCGGTATTGGTCAGGTTACCGTTGTGCGCGAACGCAAAATCGCCGAGCACGCTTTGTTCGAGCAGTGGCTGTGCGTTGACAACGATCGAAGACCCCGTGGTTGAGTATCGCGTATGTCCGACGGAGATGTAGCCGTTCAGTTCGCGCAGATTCTCTTCATCGAAGATGGCGCCGAGCAGGCCCATCTCTTTGTGCGATCGCAGTGTGCCGCCGTCAGCCGCGGCGATGCCCGCCGATTCCTGTCCGCGGTGCTGCAGCGCGTAGAGTGCAAAAAAAGCAAGCCGCGCCGCGTCGTGCCCCGGTGCATAGATTCCCGCGACGCCGCACATGCCCAACAGGTTCGGAACACTCCCCACGGTGTCATCCTGAGTAGCGTTCGCCTTGGGCGAACGCGTCGTCGAAGGACGGCCCAGGTTTGTCATCCTGAGTAGCGTTCGCCTTGGGCGAACGCGTCGTCGAAGGACGGCCGAGCTTGTCGAGGCCCGCGCGAAGATCACCCAGAACAAGGCGGGCGTGCGCGCCCTTGCGCTGGTTTCGGTCACGAAGGACTACGACGGAGTGCGCGCGCTCGACGGCGTCTCCTGCGAAATCGCGCCCGGGGAGATGGTGGCGCTGGTCGGACCGAGCGGCTGCGGAAAGAGTACGCTGCTGAACTTGGCCGGGTGTATAGACTTGCCGAGCGCCGGAAGCGTTTTCGTTGACGGCCAAGAGACCAGCCGGCTAAGTGACGACCGCCTCACCGCACTCCGGCGCGATCGTATCGGAACGATTTTCCAGTTCTTTAATCTACTGCCCGCAATGACGGTCGCCGACAACGTCGCCCTCCCGCTGATCTTGCAGCGCTGCCCGCAGAAAGAGTTGGAGGATCGCGTCGCCGCGGCGCTCGATGGAGTCGGGATCGCGGACAAAGCCGGCGCATATCCGTCACAGCTTTCCGGCGGCCAAGCTCAACGCGCCGCGGTCGCGCGCGCGATCGTTCACAAACCGGCGCTGGTTCTTGCCGACGAACCGACCGGAAATCTCGACTCGCATTCCGGCATCACCGTTCTTCAGCTGCTGCGCGACATCGCCGACCGCGGCCAAACGATCTTGATGGCCACCCATTCACCGGAAGCGGCGAAGTGGTGCGACCGCTCGATCCAACTCCAGGACGGCAAAATTACTTAAGTGAAAGCGTTCCTCACGCTCTTCCGAAGCTTGGTGCTCGGCTATATGTGGCAGAACCGCTTACGCTCGTTCGTAACGCTGCTGGCGATCGGGCTCGGCATAGGGCTCTTCGTCGCAATCGATCTCGCAAACGCAACGGCGATCGCTTCGTTCTCCTCCAATGTAAATATCGTAACGAGCCGCGTGAATTTGCAGGTGCTCGGTGAAGGGCGTGCATTCGACGAACGAACGCTGCTGAAAGTGATGCGGGCGCCCGGCGTGGTGCAAGCTTCGCCGGTTATCGAAGATTCGATCGTCATCGGCGCGCGCCAAGGCGACCCGAACTCCGGTGAAATTCTCCGCGTCCTCGGGATAGATTTGCTGCAACCGCTGCCCGAAGGGATCGACGTGCGCGGTAATACCTCGGATCCCTACGGCCTCATGGACGGACGCGGCGCGATCGTCTCCCAACGCGTCATCGATCGTCTTCATCTGCATGTCGGCAACAACTTTACCGCGCTGGCAGGCGGGCGGCCCGTCACATTTACCGTCGCCGCAATCGTTCCGCGCTCCGTCAGCGCGGCCGACTCAAGTGTCGTCTTCGTCGACATCGTTACCGCACAGGAGCTTTTCGGAAAAGTCGGCTCGATCGATCGCATTGACTGCATCGTCCTCCCGCAGCGCTTACGGCAAGCCAAAGCCGCGCTAGCAACGATCGTTCCGCCGGGTACGCGCGTCGTGGAACCGGCAACGCGCACAGACGAAGTGCGCCGGCTGCTGCGCAGCTTCCAAGTAAATCTCGCCGCGATCTCCTTGATCGCGCTGCTCGTCGGCGCATTTCTCATCTACAACACGGTCGCCATCTCGGTCGTGCAGCGGCGCGCCGAGATCGGGACGGTACGCGCAGTAGGAGCGACGCGCGGACAGATTTTCAGCACATTTCTCGCTGAAGGTGCGGTTTTCGGCATACTTGGCTCATGCTTGGGCTTGGTGTTCGGATACTTTCTCGCGCGTCTAGCGGTCGGCGCGGTAACGCACACGGTGAACACGCTCTATGTCGGAACGCACGTGGATCGCGTACTCTACGATCCGCGCCTGATGCTCGAAGCGCTGTTGTTCGGCATCGCCGTCGCGATGATCTCCGCGATAGCGCCCGCCATCGAAGCCGCCGGCACGCAGCCTTCGCGCGTCATGGGCTCACGCGGTTTCGAACCGCAGATGAACCGCTTGGCCATCTTGCTCTCGCTCGTCGGGCTGCTTCTCCTCGGCTTGGCATACATTGCAGCGCAAGCGCCTGCGATCGATGGGCTCCCCCTCTTCGGCTATGCGTCGGCGCTCTGCATCATACTTGGCACCTCACTGCTCGTGCCGCTCGGCGTGATCGTCACGGCGCGCCTGCTGCAAAAACTGGGCTACAGCCTTTCATCGGCGGCGTTGCTGGCCGCGGCAAATTTCGGCGGAACGCCCCGGCGCAACAGCTTGGCCATAGCGGCGCTCGCGATTGCAGTAGCGATGATCGTAAGCGTCGCCGTGAGCGTCTATTCGTTACGCGCCACCGTCGCCGCGTGGCTCGACCAAACGCTCATCGCCGATCTCTTCGTGCGCCCGATGGGCGTTTCGGGCGAAGTCTATGACGCGCGCATTCCGGCGAACATCCCGGAGCGAGTTCGCGCGTTGCCCGGCGTAGCCGCCGTCGATACATTTCGGGGCGTGGAGATTCCATTTCAGGGGTCGCTAATAACGCTTGCGCGCACCGATTTCCGCACGATCGCGCAACGCGATTGGGTGCACGTCTCCGGCGGCGCGAACGCCGCGACGCTCGCACGCACACTGCCCGGGACAACGCGCGTGATCGTGAGCGCACCCTTTGCCGAAAAGGCGAATCTGCATCCGGGCGATTCGATCGTGCTTGACACGCCGGACGGACCCACCTCGTTCCTCATAGCCGCGATTTACGACGATTACTCGAACGATTCGGGCACCGTCTTGGTCGATCAGCGCACGTTCAACCGCCTCTACCGCGACGATTCCGCGGGCATGTTTTCCGTCTATGCCAAACCGGGGACCGATCTCAATGCCCTGCGCACGCGGGTCATTCGCGCGGCGCTGCCGCTGCGCGTTGACGTAGAAACGACGCACGATCTGCGCGCGGTCGTCTTCGCTATTTTCGACCGCACCTTTCTCATTACGCAGGCGCTCAACATCATCGCCATCACGATTGCCGTGATGGGAGTCGTGAGCACACTCTTCGCGCTCGTCCTGGAGCGCCGGCGCGAAATTGGCGTGTTGCGCTATCTGGGTTTAACGATCCGTGCGGTTCGAAATATGGTACTCTATGAGGCCACTCTGATTGGCGTCCTGGGCGGATTGTTCGGAATAGGAGCGGGAATGTTGCTGGGGTTGCTCTTGATCTACGTTATCGATCGCCAAGCGTTCGGCTGGCCCATGCAGTTGCACGTACCGTACTGGCCGCTGGCGGAATCGCTGCTGCTCGTACTCGCCGCCGCAGTCCTTGCCGGACTTTACCCGGCGCGAGTCGCCGCGCGCATCGCGACGGCCGACGCGGTGCGAAGCGAATGAAACTTCTACTCGCAGCCGCGGCCGCATTGTCGATTGCAACCGCTCCCTATCAGTTCCATTTTCCGGCCGATCACGGTTCGCATCCGTCCTACCAAACCGAATGGTGGTATTTCACCGGGCATCTCAAAGCCGCCGATGGCCGCAAATTCGGATACGAGGTTACGTTCTTCCGCGCGCGCGTCCGTCCCCAAGACGTGGCGCGTGCCCAGCGCGTCTTCGGCGGCAGCCGGTGGCGCGGCGACCAAGTCTATGCCGCGCATTTCGCGCTCACCGATCGGCAGGGCGGGAAATTTTTTCACGCCGAACGCCTGGCGCGCTCAGCGCTCGGCTTGGGCGCGTCCGCGGTGGGAAGGCTCGCGGTCAACGTCGATACGTGGTCGCTCAAGGGCTTCCCGATGACCCTGCATGCCGACGATGGCGATATGCGACTCGATCTCACGCAAAAGCCGCTCAAACCGCCCGCGATCCACGGCCACGACGGCCTCTTCCGCAAAGGCGCGTGCGCGAGCTGCGCTTCGCATTACTATTCGTACTCACGCTTGCAGACGCAAGGCGTGCTGACGTACGCCGGCAAGTCGCTCAGGGTCAACGGCACGTCTTGGATGGATCACGAGTTCGGCACGAACCAGCTGCTCCCGGAAGAAACCGGCTGGGATTGGATGTCGCTGCAACTCGACGACGGCCGCGAGCTCATGCTCTATCTCTTCCGCCGGCCGGACAACACGATCGAACCGCAATCGTCCGGCAGCCTCATCGAACGCGACGGCCGCGTGCGTCCGCTCTCGCTTAGCGAGCTGAGCGTCAACGCAACAAGTCACTGGCGCAGCGCGGCAACGCACGCATCATATCCGGCCAGCTGGCGCGTGCGTGTGCCTTCCGCGTCGCTCGATCTCGAGGTGACGCCGGTGCTGGCAAACCAGGAACTCGTGTTGCGATCGTCTCCGTCGTATTGGGAAGGTGCGGTCGACGTGCGCGACGCTGCGAGCTCACGGCCTCGCGGACAAGGCTATGTCGAACTGACCGGCTACGTCGAACGCGTCATTTTGTGAGTTGCGCGATATCGCGGCGGAATGTGAGCCCCGTGGCAGATCCGAAGCGCTGCGTGAGATCGCGAACCGCATCGTAAGCGCGCATTCGCGCCGCGTGTAGATCTTCTCCGAGCGCGCTTACCGTAAGAACGCGCCCGCCCGCTGACTTGACTGAACCGTTTTGCTGCGTGGACGTCCCCCAAAAAGCGTTCACGCCATCCGGCAGCGTAATCTCGCGCGGCAAGTCCGCAAGCGGCGCGCTGCTGCGCGGATATTCCGCGCTCGCGAGGACGATGCCGACACAAGCGCGGTCACCCAAAGACGCCGCACCCGTATCCAGCTTTCCGTCTGCTGCGGACTTTAGAAAAAGCGCGAAGTCTCCGTCGACGCGCGGCATCAACACCTGCGTCTCCGGATCGCCAAAACGCGCGTTGAACTCGATCACGTACGGACCCTTATCGGTCCACATGAGCCCGCAGTACAAGACGCCGATGTAGTGCTCGCCGTCTGCGTCCAGCCCGCGCTGCGCCGGTGCGATAATGCGCGCCTGCACTTGCGCGTTGAGATCGCTTGGAAAGCCGTGTGGCGGTGAATAGGCGCCCATGCCGCCGGTATTCGGGCCGGTATCGCCGTCGCCGGCGCGTTTATAGTCGCATGCCGACGCAAACGTATGAAGCGTGCGCCCGTCGCCGATCGCAAAGACGCTGACTTCGCGCCCTTCGAGCTTTTCCTCGAGCAGCACGTCGGCGCCGCCTCCCGGCACGCGATTCCCGCCGTACCAATCCTCTAGTACGCTGCGCGCTTCGGCTGCATCGGCGGCGACGACCACGCCTTTGCCCGAGGCCAATCCGTCGGCTTTGATCACGCATGCGCCGGTCCATTCGTCGAGGGTTTTTTGCGCGGCGCCGAGCGAATGCACGACGGCCGCACGCGCGGTCGGAATATTGTGACGCTCCATAAAACGCTTGGCGAAGATTTTGCTCGACTCTAAACGCCCGCCGGAACGATCGGGACCGAACGTCGCGATTCCCGCTTCGCGCAAACGGTCGCCGACGCCCGATGCGATGGCCGTCTCCGGACCGATGATGGCGAGATCGATGCCCTCGGCTTTGCACCGCGCGCCGAGCGCTTTGCCATTCGTCGGAGCGATCCCCCAATTTACGCCGCGCGATGCCGTGCCCGCATTTCCCGGCGCCGCAAAGACGGCTTCACATGAAGGCGAGGCCGCCAGCCGCCACGAGAGCGCATCTTCGCGCGCGCCGCTCCCGATAACCAGAACTTTCATTCCCACTCGACCGTGCTTGGCGGTTTCGACGTGATGTCGTATGCAACGCGGTTGATTCCCGGAACTTCATTGACCAGGCGAGTGCTGATGCGTTCCATCAAAGGATACGGCAGCCGCGCCCAGTCGGCGGTCATACCGTCTTCACTCGTGATCGCGCGCACCGCAACCAAATTGGAATAGGTCCGCCCATCGCCCATGACGCCGACGCTTTTGACCGGCGTAAGCACTGCGAAGTATTGCCACGGTTTCGGATCGAGCGTCGCGGCGTCGATCTCTTCGCAGACGATCGCATCGGCCTCGCGCACCAGATCCAGGCGCTCGTCGGTAACATCGCCGATGATGCGCACGGCCAATCCCGGGCCGGGAAACGGCTGGCGCTGCACGATCCGCTCCGGCAAACCCAAGACCTTACCGACCGCGCGAACTTCATCTTTAAAGAGCGCGCGCAGTGGCTCGATAAGTTCGAGGCTCATCTCTTCGGGCAAACCGCCGACGTTGTGGTGCGATTTGATTTTGTGGCCGGCCTTGCTCGCGGGCGTCTTTGATTCAATGACGTCGGGATAGAGCGTGCCCTGCACCAAGTACTTGACGCCCGGAATCTTGGCGGCTTCCTCTTCGAAGACGGCGATGAACTCGTGGCCGATGCGGATGCGCTTCTCCTCAGGGTCGGAAACGCCGTCCAGCCGCCGCAGGAAACGCTCGCGCGCGTCGACCGCGTCTACATTTAAATGAAGGACCTCAACGAACGCCTCGACCACCAGCGCGGCCTCGTTCTTGCGCAGCAGCCCATGGTCTACGAAGATGCAGGTCAGCTGCTCGCCGATGGCCCGCGAAACCAGCGTGGCCGCTACCGCCGAGTCGACGCCGCCCGAAAGTGCGCAGATCACCTTGTCGCTGCCGACGCGCTCGCGAATCTCGGCAATGGTGCGCTCGACAAATGACTCCATACGCCAATCCGAACCGATCCCTGCGATGCCGTGCACGAAGTTGTCAAGTATGCGGCGGCCAATTTCGGTGTGCGCCACTTCCGGGTGAAACTGCACGCCGTATATTTTCCGTTTGTCATCGGCCATCGCCGCAACCTTGCAGCGCTCCGTGGAGGCAATCTCCGAAAAGCCCGGCGGAAGTTTTACCACAGAGTCGCCGTGCGACATCCACGCGCGCGACTCGGACGGCACGCCCGCAAACAGCGGATTATCGCGCCTAACCGCAACGAAGGCCGGTCCGTACTCCGCCCGATCGAGTTTCACCAGCTCGCCGCCGGCATCGCCCGCGATCAGCTGCATGCCGTAACAAATACCCAGCAGCGGCACGCCGCTTTGCACGATCGCCGGATCCATGCGCGGCGCATCGGGCACGAGCGTGCTTTCTGGACCGCCGCTCAAAATGAGGGCTTGCGGATTGCGCGCGGCCAGTTCTTTCCACGGCGTGTCGTAAGGAACGATCTCACAATACACGTTGAGCTCGCGCACGCGGCGCGCGATCAACTGGCTGTATTGAGCGCCAAAATCCAAAACGAAGACAGTCGCCGGCACCGCTGCGCTCTTCGCGGCACAGGAAGCCGACGCATGCAGGGGGTAAGCGCCATGGCGTGACGGTCTCGGAATTGAACCGGTCCGGCCGCGAAGATTTTTGCAATGCGGTCGGGTTCGCATTCGAAAACTCGCCGTGGATCGCCCGGCAGGCTTGGGAGAAGCGGCCGTTTGCAAGCGTGGACGAGATGCACGCCGCCATGGTCGCCATCGTCGAGCGAGCGCCTGAGGAGAAACGCATCGAACTGATCGCCGCGCACCCCGACCTCGCCGGCCGCGTCGCGCGCGAAGGCCGCTTGACGCCCGCCTCGCAAGACGAGCAAAGTTCGGCCGGCCTCGACCGCCTTTCAAAGGAAGAACTCGAGCGCTTTGAACGCCTCAATGAAGCCTACCGCGCACGCTTTTCGTTTCCGTTCGTCATCTGTGCGCGCGAAAACACCAAGGGTTCGATCCTCGCTGCGCTGGAGAGCCGCGCGCAAAACGATCGCACGACCGAAGTTTCGACGGCCCTGCGCGAGATAGCGAAGATCGCCCGCCTCCGCCTCTCATACACGGTGGAACCATGACAGCAGGCGCACTCCCCAGTAGTGTCATGGTGAGCAGCGCACATACCGGTGTCATGGTGAGCAGCGCATCTTCGATGCGCGTAGTCGAACCACGCGTGAAACGCACATGACCGCGTACGCGCTCGAATGGCTGAGCTTGCTCTTCCGCTGGTTTCATTTCGTCGCGGGGATTTCGTGGATTGGAACGTCGCTGTATTTTGTGTGGCTCGACAACCACTTGACGCCGCCCGAAAGCGACGCGGATAAAACGCACGGCGTAAGCGGCGAGCTGTGGTCGGTGCATGGCGGCGGATTCTATCACAACCAGAAATACTTGACCGGACCGGTCGGTCAGCCGCTGCCGCAAACACTGCATTGGTTTAAATGGGAAGCGTACTGGACGTGGATCAGCGGCATGGGCATGCTCGCGATCATGTACTGGATCGGCGCGAGCAACTACCTCATCGATCGTTCGGTGATGAACCTTACGCCGCTCGAAGCGATCGGGATCAGCGTCGGTTCGATCTTTGCGGGCTGGCTGGTGTACGACGCGCTGTGCAAACTCTTAGGACGCCGGCCGCTGGCGCTCGGCGTCGCCGTCTACGGTTTTCTCGTGGTCGCCGCTTGGGGACTCTTCCACGTTTTCGGTGCGCGCGCCGCATACATTCACATCGGAGCGATCGTCGGAACGATCATGGTTGCCAACGTCGCGCATGTTATTATTCCCGGACAAAAGAAAATGGTCGACGCGATCCGCGCCGGACAAGCCCCCGATCCGCTGCCGGGGCAGCTCGGTAAGATTCGATCGGTCCATAATACCTACTTTACGTTACCCGTACTCTTCATAATGATCAGCAGCCATTACCCGATGACGTACGAAAATCCGTACGGCTGGCTGATCTTGGCCGGCATCAGCCTTTCCGGCGTACTCGTGCGTTACGCGTTCATTCTCTCGCACAAAGGAAAACTGGTACCGGCTCTGCCCATTGCGGCGTTTGTGATCCTTGCTGTGATTGCCATTGCGATCATGCCACGGGGAGCCGGCACGAGCCGAACCGTGGCATTCGAGCAAGTTCAACCGATCTTCGCGCAACGCTGCGCGGTGTGCCATTCGGCCCATCCCACGCAGCCCGGCTTTGCGGCCGCGCCCGCAGGGGTTTTGCTCGACACGCCGCAGCACATCGCGAGCAATGCGCAGCGAATCTACCAGCAAGCCGTGGCTTCTCAAGCGATGCCGCTTGGAAACGTAACGGGGATGACGAAAGCCGAACGCGTGCAAATCGCAGGCTGGATAGCCTCGGGAGCGCCGCTCAAATGATCTCAACCCACGTGCTCGACACGTCGCGTGGAGAGCCGGCCCGCGGCGTAACCGTGCAGCTCTTTCGCATTGACGGCGACGCGCGCAAATTACTCGCCACGGGAGAAACCGACGCCGACGGCCGCATCGCGCCGATCTTCGCCGGCGAGCTCGAAGCGGCGACGTACGTCTTGCTGTTCTCGGCCGGAGCATATTTTCGCGGCGGCGGCGTCGCGACGTTTTTCGACGAAATCCCCGTCCGCTTTGTCATCGAACGAGGTTTGTCAAAATATCACATTCCGCTTCTGCTGGCGCCCTTCGGTTACTCCACGTACAGGGGCTCTTAAGAGGACCTGCCCAAGAGAGGGTTCAATCGGTCGGCCAGGTGGCTTGGTTGAAGCGGCACGCAGCGCGCGCACGCGCTTGGTTTATGTTGGGCGCAGTTTGTGCTGCCGCCCTACTATTGGTTGCCCCGGCTCTCGCACAACGCGCCTCGAATTTTCAGGGCGCGAATTTGCAAAATGCCAACATGCAGAATGCGAACTTACAGAACGCGAATTTGCAATCCACAAATTTAAAGAACGCCGACTTAGAAGGCGCGAACTTGCAAGGCGCGCACATGACCGGCGCAAATCTGCGCGGTGCGAACCTGCGCGGAGCAAACCTCCGCGGGGCCACGCTAATGGGAGCGGATCTGCAAGGCACCGATCTCACCTCATCCGACTCACGCGGCGCGAACTTTCGCGGCGCCAAATTGCAGAGCGTCAACTTTAGAAGCGCCAATCTGTACGGCGCCCACCTGCGCGGCGGAAATCTTGCGGGCGCGCATCTCTACGACGTCAATCTTCAACGCGCGGACTTGCAGGGCGCGAACCTGAGCGGAGCCTCGCTGCAAAGCGGTAAGCTCCAGAGCGCGAATCTTCAGACCGCGAATCTCCGCGGAGCGAAACTTCAGAGCGCGAACCTGCAAGGCGCCAATTTGCAAGGCGCGCATCTGCAAGGCGCCAACTTGCAATCCGCCACCATCTACGGCGCGACACTTTACAGCGCCGACATGACGCGCGCCGACGTCCGCGGAGCCAATCTGCAAAATGCGGATCTCGGGCTCGTGAACCTTCAGGGCGCGAATTTGCAAAAGGCAAATCTTTACGGTGCCGGTTTGAACGGCGCCAACTTACAGCACGCGATCTTCCAAGACGCCAACCTGCAAAACGCAAGGATGCAAGGCGCGCATCTGCAAGGCGCAAATTTTAGCGGCGCAACGCTATACGGAACCGATCTGACCGGCGCCAATATGTACCTAACGAATCTACAGGGCGCCAACTTGCAAACCGCCATTCTTGCAACGGCTAATTTACAAGGCGCCAATCTAGCAAACGCAAATCTTCAAAACGCAAACTTACGCGGGGCGAGTTTGCTTAACGCTATTCTTCAGCATGCAGACCTTCAAGGCGCCGACCTTCAGGGCGCAAATCTGCAAGGCGCGAAGATGCAGAGCGCTAATCTCTACAACCTCAGCCCGATGCCGGCACCCGCACCGTCGCCTCACACTGTGCCAACCCCGGCGCCGAGCCACCCACCGGCGCATACGCGCCCACCCAGATAGGCCGCGCCGCGTGAGGCGCAATCTGTTCGCGGCAGTCGTACTACTGGCCGCGCTGCTTTGCGCGCCGGCGATGGCGCAGACGGCCAACCTTGTCGGATCAAACATGCAGGGCAAGAATCTGCAGAATGCGGACCTGCACAACGCCAATCTTCAAAACGCCGATCTGCAAGGCGCAAATCTGCGCGGCGCAAATTTGGCCGGTGCGAATCTGCGCGGAGCGAACCTTCTCGGCGCCCATCTCGGGGCAGCAACCTTAACCGGCGCGATCTTGCAAGGTACGAACTTGCAGCACGCCGATTCTGAAGGCGCGAATTATCAAAACGCAAACCTGCAGCAAGCCAATCTGCAGGGCGCCGACCTCCAGAACGCAGTGCTGACGGGCGCCGATTTGTACGGTGCGAACCTCACGCGCGCGAATCTTTTCGGCGCTAATCTGCAAAACGCCGATCTGCGAACGGCAAACTTGCACAGTGCGAACCTGCACAACGCAGCGCTGACCGGCGCCAACCTGCAGCAAGCCGATCTGCAAAACACCAGTCTTATCGGAGCCAACCTCACCGGCGCTCGACTCCAGGGCGCAAACCTGCACGGCGCAAAGCGCTCGGCTTCGAGCGCGATCGCGGCGGCCACGCCACCTGCTGCCGCGGCGCCGTTGCCGGGTCCAGCCACGACGCCTCCACGAATCTACTCGACCGGGCCGCGGGCCTATTCCGGGCCCCCGCGCACCTATTCGCCGCCGGCCGGACCGGTCGCGACGACGCCGCCGTTCGGAAACGCGCCGCTGGGACAAGTTCCCATCCTCTTCAACGACCACTTGGTGCATACCGACGACATTTTGAGCCGCGACCGCGTACTGGCCGCGCTCGTGCGCGGCAGCGCTATTCTCGTCCCGCTGCGCGCGATGCTCGCGCAGATGGGCGGCGCGCAAGTTGCTTACGATGCGTCGAGCAAAACGATCATCATCACGAAGGCGGGCGCCCGAGTCGTCCTGACGCTCGGCGTCCCGCGCGTCATCGTCAACGACAAGGTACATCCG
>JAAXCX010000012.1 GCA_013036105.1 Vulcanimicrobiota bacterium | reverse complement strand
CGCCGCCGCGTCCGAACGAGGTTCCCAAACTGGGAACCGTCGAGCTATGTCATAATCGGGCCTGATTTTCAACCTGCACGACGCCCAGCGCCGTGTAGAGTTTTTTCATCAGGTAGTTCTCTTCGTTGTCGAGCGTCGCGCCGCCGAGGTGCGCGATCCCGTAGCAGCGGTTGAGCGTGTTGCCTTCATCGTCTTTGGCTTCCCACGTTTCGCGCCGTGTCTTCAGAACGCGATCGGCGATCATCTCCATCGCGCGTTCGAGCGGAAGCTCTTCCCAGCGCGTTCCGTATGGCCGGCGGTACTTTACGGTATATTCGCGCAGCGGGCTCTCGACGAGCGAAAGGGTGGCCGAACCTTTGGGGCAGAGCCGTCCGCGCGAGATCGGGCTGTCGGGGTCGCCTTCGATCTGCACGATCTTTTCGTCTTTGACGAACACCTTTTGTCCGCAGCCGACTGCGCAGTAGGGACAGATCGATTTGACGACCTTCGCATCGTTTATGCGCGCCTTCCAGTCCGCGGTTTTTTGCGACTGGGCGGCAGAACCCAGCGCCAGCGGATCTTTCCCGCCGGCTTGGCGCAAGATAGGCCAAAGCGCGCGATCGTTCATGCTCTGCGGTTCTTGCGCCGTTCTTACCCGGAATTCCGCCGCCCGAGCAGCGGAATGAAGGGCACGCCGAAGAGCAAGAAGAGCGGGAAGAAAACGACGTGCCCTTGCGACGCGGTCCAGACAAGCGCCGCGACGCCCACGGCCGCTGCGACGGAGATAAGGACGACCACCAGCGTGCGCATAACGCGCAGGGCTTCGTCCGCGAGCGGACCAAGACCCGTGAATGAAGCGCTCGCTTATTTTTGCGGCAACGGTTTGCTTTATGTCCGCGGCTTCGGTTCTTCCGGTGCTTGCGAAACCGGCGCTGCCCGCCGAGCTGCAAGCGATCGTTCAGCGTCATCCGCACGCGCAGTTTGGGATCTCCATCTACGACCTCGATGCGCGCAAAATGATTTACGGATTGAACGCGCAGCGGTTTTTCTTAGCTGCGTCCACGACGAAACTGCTCACCGAGGGCACAACCCTTGCGCTATTAGGTCCGGACTATCGCTTCACGACCAACGTCTACCGCACCGGACCGATCGATGCAAACGGAACGTTGGATGGCGACGTCATTTTGCAAGCGTCGGGAGACCCGAATCTTTCGGGTCGCATACAACCCGACGGTACGATGACGTTCGAGAACGAGGACCACTCATACGACGGATCGCCCGATACGAAAGCCGTGCCCGGGAATCCGTTGGCAGTCATCGACGAGCTGGCTGCGCAGATCGCCGCGCATGGCGTGAAAACCATAACGGGCCGCGTAATTGTCGACGACTCGCTCTTTGAAGGCGGCTATCCCGAATCGGGAACAGGCGTTGTCGTATCCCCGATTGTGGTAAACGACAATATTGTCGATGTAACCGCGTTTCCCGGCGCCCATCCGGGCGATCCCGTCACGCTCGCCGTCTCGCCGCAAACTCCGTACGTGACGTTCATCAACAAAGCGATAACCGGTGCGGCGCACAGTGATCGTACGATCTCGATTCCCGCCGATCAGGCAGACGCAACGGGTATGCGCACCGTTACAATTACCGGGTCGATGCCGGCCGGATCTCCCTCGATCCTTTACGCGTATGACGTTCCGTCACCGGCCCGCTTCGCAGAGGTCGCGCTTACGGCAGCACTGCAAACACGCGGCATTACTGTCCAGCACACAAGCGCGGATACAACGCCGCTGACCGCGTCGGAAACCGGTCCAAATGTTATCGCGGCGCACGTCTCGCCACCGTTGAGCCAAGACGTCAAAGTCACGCTCAAGGTCAGCGACAACTTGCACGCGTCGATCATGCCGTACCTCTGGTCACCCAAACATACACTGCGCGCCGGCTTCGGTGTGGAGCGGGGGTTTATGCAGCGCGCAGGACTCGATACGAGTCAAATCGTGCAAAACGACGGCCTCGGCGGCTTTGCTTTCATTGAACCCCAGTACATGGTGCATTATCTCGCCTATCTGCGCACGCAGCCGTACTTTCAGACGGTGTACGCGTCGCTGCCCATCCTCGGTGTTGACGGCACGCTCTTCAATATTGCGAACAACTCGCCGGCGCGCGGCAAGGTTCACGCGAAAACCGGTACGTGGAGCGGCGGTGATGCGCTCAACCAGCGAACGCTCGTTTCTGGTAAAGGTCTTGCCGGCTATATGACGACCGCGTCCGGGCGACATATCGCTTTTTGCTTTTACATAAACAATCTCGCGGTTCCACACGGTCAAGATGCGAGCCGCGTGGCCGGTCAGATCAACGGCGCACTAGCAACAGCCGTGTATTTGTATGTCCACTGAACCGGAGAATGCCGCCGAAGTCTTTTTGCGGGTCTTGCAAGCGCTATTACTGCTCGCAGTCATGGCAGCGGTTATCTCTCATTGGCGCTTTGATTGGCTCTTGTACGTTATCGCTGGGATCGGCATCGCGTTGCTCTTCGTCCTGGGGGTCACGGTCGGAATAAAATTGGCCCCGTCAGTGCGCCGTCGCCGAGAGTAACTGCGCTAAGTATTGTTGCCAAACGAGCGGTAACGTGTGGGTGCCGTGGCCGCGCGTCTGCGACGTGATCGGCAACAGAACGAACTTCGCATGCTTGACCTTGCCGATCTCGCGTTCGACGATGTGGAGCTCTGGGGGGTTGATCTGATCGTCCGCGCTGTTGACCGCCATGACCGTGGCTTGAATCGTCCCGAGTAGGGCTTCCGGATTGTAGTCGCGCGACGATGCGACTTGGTAGAGCTCGTCGTTTGCATCAAGGCCCGCCGGCATTTCCGCCAGGCGCGATTTGAAATAAGCGTCGGCAGTGTCGCGAGTCGGCATGATCGATTGATCGTAGAGCGGCGCGCTGCCGACGAACCAAGTAATATCGTTGGCTGCTTTCAAGCCGAACGGTTGAGTCGTGTAGTCGCCGTTGTTGTAGTCCGGGGAACTCGTTATGAGATTTGTTTCCATATCGCGCCACACGCGGTTCCGCCCGGATATTTCGATCGGCAGGCACGCTAAGGGCATGAGGGCGTCCATCATCGTCGGATACGCCTCGCCCCACATCCAACTGTGCATACATCCCATCGACGTGCCCATGACCAGCCGCAAATGGTTGACGTGCAGTCCGTCGTTGACCAGTGCATGTTCCGCGATCACCATGTCGCGATAATCGTAATGCGGGAATTTCGCCCGCAGCCCGTCGCTCGGCTTGCTCGACTGACCGTGCCCGATATCGTCGGGAAGAATGATGAAGTACTTGTTCGCGTCGAGCAATCCGCCCGATGAAAAAAGGACGCCGGCAAAACGCTCAGGCGGAGTGAGAAACTGCTTTCCAGAGCCGCCCGTGCCGTGCATGATGAGCACTGCGTTCGAATGTCCACTTGCATCGGTGCGTAACGTGCCAAGCGTATAATAGTGAATGCGCAGCTCCGGCAGTGTCTCGCCGTCGTCGAACTTAAAGCTCGGAATCGTGTAATTCCCCTCGACGGGCGTTGGAAACGTCGCGGCGCTGGAGGGAGCGCCGATCGCGAACACTGCAAGCAAAGCGGTAAAAGCGAGAGCCAGATGTTTCATTTGTGCTATTCCTCAAAAAGCGGGAGCGATCGCGCCGACTCGTTAAGCGGCAGCAGCCGCTCTTCGACGTTGGCGATAAAGGCGATTTTCTGATCTTCCAATACCGATCTGATCCATCCGGTCGCGCGGTCCGGGGGTGCACCGAAGGCGAGCACTTTCTGCGGCGCCTCGAGAACTTGCCTGTAATTGTAATCGTAGTCGGCCAACTGGCCGATGCCGTAGCGCATGCGATCGACGGCCGCGCGAAGATCCACTAGGCTTTTTGCTTCTATTAACATTCGCCGGTCGCCAACGCGCGCATAAAGATCGATATTATTGTTGTACCAAGTTGAACCGCCACGCTTGAGGACTTCGCGCTGCACCAGTTGCAGAACGCGTTGATGGTCTGCGCGGGCACGCTCTTGGAGCGCGGCCGATTCATATACGTTGACGCGATTGTCGCCCTTCGGTTTGTAGCCCGCCCCCGGCGGGATGCTGGAAACTTGTCGAAGTTCGTCGAGCGGCGCACTCATCGCGTATGCGTAAGGTTGCATTGCCACGAGCTCGGTATCAGGCAGCAGAGAAATGCCGGCGGCGGCGACATCGGCTGCCGCGAGGATTTTCCAATAGGCCGTTTCCGAGATGTCGCGGACTGCGGACTGAAACGGAGGCGCGCGCTTTTCCTCGGTTTCGTAATAACGGCCGAGCGGGTCTAGCATCGGCACCAATCGCGGAAACGGCTCCGCCTGCTTGAGGTCGACAAATCTGTGGTCGGAGCGAACGGAGTCAGGTGTGCATTGCCCAAGGATGCCGTGACCAAAATACATTTTCGAATCAATTCGCGGTGCTGTTTTCCCCAGCGGACGGTAGTAAATGAAGCGGTCGCCCGGCCTGACTCGGCTAAAATATTGCTTGGGATAGTGGTATAGAGAATATTCAGCGTCCTGATAAATGCGGTCTGAAGGCGAGTAGTGCTGGGTTAGAATTACCGGCACTCATCCACCTTATTTATCGCGGATGCGCACGTTAGGGGGCATATATGTTGCGCGGTCGATGCGAGAAAAATTCATTTCCCATTGAGCTGCCGCATCGTAGCGTGCTTTTCGATGCATGCTGTAAGCGCCCATCATTGCGAACGCGATAGCCAAACCTAACCAAAGCCAAAGTGGTGAGCCGCGAATAATGGCGTGAAAAAAGAGAGCGGTCGGAATCGCGACGAGCAGCGCGGGCACCAGAGCTTTCCAGTACTTTGGCTCCGGCGGCTCGGGAAGAATCATACTAGCCCTTAAATTGCGGAATTTTCAGCGCCATTTGTTCGAGCGCATAATGGATGTCGTCGAGCGAAGCGGCGTACGAGAAGCGCAGATAGCCTTTGCCGGCCGCACCGAAGGCGGAGCCACCCAGACACGCAACGCCCGACTCTTGCAAGAGATAAGCCGCCAGCGCCTTGTCGTCGGACGTGATTTTCGTGATGTTTGGAAAGGCGTAGAACGCGCCTTCAGGCATCGTGCACGACATGCCATCGATCTTGTTGATGCCGTTGACCAGCGCGTCGCGTCGTTCGCGGAAGATGTTGTTCATTCGCATAACGGGCTCGTCGTCGCCGGTCAGCGCTGCGATGCCGGCTTGCTGCACGAAGCTCGCGACGCACGAGAACGTATTATTATTGAAGAGCGTGACGGCTTTGGCGATCTCGGGCGCCATGATCGCATACCCTAGGCGCCAGCCCGTCATAGCGTACGCTTTCGAAAAACCGTCGATCACGATCGTGCGGTCGCGCATGCCCGGAACCGTCACGATCGAGTGAAATTCGCGGTCGTAAAAATTGCGGCTGTAAATTTCGTCGGAAATGACCAGGAAATCGTGGCGTTCGGCCATCTGCGCGATCCGTTCGAGATCTTCTTTGGTCAGCACGCCTCCCGTCGGGTTGTGCGGCGAGTTGATCATCACGGCTTTGGTGCGGTCTGAGACGCGGCGCTCGAGCTCGTCCAGGTCCATGCGCCAATTTTTCTCTTCCAGCAGCGGAATCGGTACCGTCTTCGCGCCCAGGTAGTTGGCGCACGATGCGTACGCCGGGTAGGCGGGATCGAAGTAGACGAATTCGTCGCCACGGCTCAGCAACGCGCTGAGGATATTCCAGATGATCGGCTTGGCGCCGGGTGACAGCACGACGTTTTCCGCCGTCCACGGCTCGATGTGGCGAAACTTCGATGCGTAGGCTGCAACGACGTCGCGCAATTCGAGTATCCCTTGCGACGGCGTGTAGTGGCTATGGTTTTCGCGGATCGCGCGAATGCCCGCTTCCTTAATATGATCGGGCGTATCGAAATCGGGTTCGCCGATTTCCATATGCACGACACGCTTGCCTTGCGCTTCAAGCGCCCGGGCGCGTGCCAGAACTTCGAAGGCGCTTTCGGAACCGAGCCGCGACACGGCTTCGGCGAAACGATCGGCTTTCGTTGCGAGCATTTTTACAGTGCAAACCTTTCGCTAAGAAGTCAGAAATGCGTCAAGGGGCCGTTGTGCCTGCGGCGAAGACTCGCGGACGGTCATGCGCACCCTGACGGACGTGTTTGCGCCGGGTACACCGACGCTTCCCGAGGGTCTACGAACCCTCGTCGTTTCGCCTGAGCGCGAGTTGGAACCTGGAATGACCGTGCGCGCAACGTTCACGTTCCGCAACCAGGGCGGCGCGCCGGCAACCGGCGTGCGCGTACGTTTTAATCTCCCCGAAGGATTGGTCTACCTCGTCGGAAGCGGCAAGCTCGACGAAGAGGCGCTCGATGACGAACAAGGCAGCTCGCCGCTCCTCGCGCGAGCCGGAGCGCAGATCGGCGACGTCGCCCCCGGTGAAGAGCGGCGCATCGATATCGCGTACAGCGTCGCGGGCGCAATCGAAAATGGATCCACCGTCGAGCTGCAGGCCGCGGTCGCCGCATTCGAGCTTGCTCCGGTTGGATCAAACGTCGTCCGCTTGGTCGCTCACAGCCGCCCGGCATTGGAAAACGCGCTCACCAACGTCGCGATCGAAACGCGGCACGGCGCTTCCGGCGGCGCTGCGCCCGGAGGCGAAGCAAACGTTACGGTTCGCGTTCACAACGCGGGCGAATCGAGTGCGCACGACGTCGTCGTGGTCGCGCCAATTCCCGAGCATACGAGTTACGTTCCGAACTCCGCGCGCGTCAACGGCCGCGAGTTCGAACGCGAGTTGCTGGCGTCGTTTGATCGCGTGCACGCGCCGATCGTTGCACCGTCGCTGCCGGCAAGCGCGACGGTAACGCTGCAGTATCGCGTGCGCGTGGACGATCCGCTCGCTGACGGAACATCCATCGTTGCGCGCGCGCAGATCGCATCGCAGGAAACCGCGGCCTTCGCGATTGACGCGGCGAGCTTAACGGTCCGCGCGCAAGCCGATTTTGAAGACGACCGCACGTCGGTGACGGTCGAGCCGGAATACGACGTTACGCCGGGCTCACACATCGTCGTGCGGGCAGTTGCATTTAACGCGGGCACGACGACCGCGGAAAGCGTCTCGCTCACCCTCGAGTTTCCGGATCACGTCATGCCGGTGCGCGGAAGCTTCCGCATCGACGGACAGCCGCTGCGCGAGCGCAAGAAAGAGAGCCTGACCTTCGATCTCGGAGCGATCGGCGCGCGTGAAGGCGTCGAGTTCGTGGCCGAAGGCGCGGTGCTTTCGCCGATTGCCGACGGAACATCGCTGCCGGTTCGCGCGAAATTGACCTGGGCGCCCGAAGGCGAGCGCAACTTCGAGTGTTCGGCTGTGGTGCGTTCGCAGCCGCGCTTCTCAGCGCGCCACAATCGCATCGTTCGTGTCGGCGGCAGCTCCGTTCAGCCGTCCGACGAATGTGAAGCCACTATTCTTTTGAGCAACGACGGCAGCGCGCCGGCGACCGATGCGCGCCTGCATTTGCTGCTCGACCCGGCGCTCGACGAAGTTCGCGTCTTCGATAAGACCGTACGTTTGCAGATGGATCGCGACGAAGTGGACTTAGGGAAAATCGATCCGTACACGTCGCGCCGCCTGACCGTGCGCGCGCGCGTGCGCACGCCCTATGCCAACCGCAGCGATATCCGTTTAGGCGGATCGATGCACGCGCGTGAAGCTGGCGAAGTGGTTTTGGGTGAAGCGAATTGGCGCGTCGAGTCGCATCCGGCGTTTTCGGCCGAAACGTCGCAACTGCAGCTCGTGCAAGACGATGTCTTCCGGCCCAATCAACTCGTCGAGGTCCATGTGCGCTTGCGCAACGAGGGCACGGACATCGCCAACAACGTGCGCCTGCGCTTGTACGTATCGCCCGAAGCGCGGCTGGAAAGCGTGGAAGGCGCTACGCGCGAGCGTTCGGCGCTGCTCTTCGGTGAGGTGCGTCCAGGCGGAACGGTCGAAGCAAAGCTTGGCATCCGGCTCTTGCGCAGCTTGGCCAAAGCTTATCCGGTGACGATAGAAACCGTCCTCACCGCCGACGCAATGCTGCCGGTGCAGCTGACGCGGCTGACGATCGTGACGACCGCCGAACCGAATTTCTCGGTCGGCACCCTGCACAGCGAGCCCGCCGACGTAGCCGATGCCGGCGATGAGGTCGAGTTCGTGTTGCACGTTCGAAACGGCGGCGACGGACCGGCGCGCCGCGTCAAAATCTCCGTCGACTCGCTCGACGAGCTGATCTATGTTCCGAACAGCACGACCGTGAACGAACTGCCGGTACGCGACATCGGCGCACAGTCTCCGCTCACGAGCGAACAGGGTATTATGCTGAGCGACGTCGATCCCGGCGTTGAAGCGGCGATTGCGTGGCGCGAGGTCGTGCACAACGGATTGGCTTCGGGCGAAACGCTCGTTCGCACGGCGCGTGTCTCCTACGACGGCGAACGTCTGGACGAAATCGCCGCCCCCGAACTGAAAGTCCGCTGCTCGCCCGTTTTCGCAAACGCCATCGCGGGGCTGCCCTTTGGCCTGGACGGCATGTTGGGTCCGGCATTTGCGGGCGGACAGCGCGCGCTGCCCGACGTCAACGATCGTTTCGTGCAGCTGCCGCCGGCGATGCCCGTCGCGCGCGGGGAAACGTCGGTCACATCGGTGCTTTCGCTGGGGTCAAGCGGTAACGGGCACGCCGGTGACGATGACGAAGCGCACGTCGTCGAAACGGTTGCGGTTTTCGATCGCGATCGGTTGGATCGAACGCTGAAGTTTCTCTCCGAAGCGCGCTTCGGCGGGTTGACCAGCCACATGTTTGCGCTGCGCGCCTTTTACCCCGACGAAGCCGGTTCTTCAAATGAAGCCGCGCTGGAAGAAGTGCGCGATGCGCTGCGCGAGACGCTCGACCGGCTCTTCATCAAGCTGCGCTTGCCTAATTACGTGATTGCGCCGCGCGATCTGGAAAACGCCGGAACGCGCGCCGGGATCGTCACGCTGCTGAACTCACTGCAGCCCGGACAGCCCGCGCTTTCAAGCGGCGCTACGATGTTGCGCGGCGCATGCGACGCGGGCGAGTTGCGCGCACTGGCCGCGCGTTTGGAAGACGCGCCATTGGCAACCGCACTGCCGTGGGCGGCGCTCGCACGGCTCATGCCGAGCGAATCGGATGCTGAAGTAAATTACCGGCGCATGCTGATCACGTCGCTCGATGATCTGGCAAACGTTGACGAGACGGCGTTCATCGACGCGCTGCAGCGGCGTCCGTATCCAGTACTCGATGCGGCGCTCAACGTGGTCTGCGCACAGATCTCCACTCGCGCGTGAACGCGCTCGTCATCGTTCTGCTGATCATCATCGCGATCGCGATTTGCGTCGGTTTATACGCTTGGCTTTCTCCCGAGCGCAAAGAGATCGAACTGCCGGAGCCTCCACCGAACGAACCCTGGAAACCCGACACCGCTTGGACCGCGCAGGCGGGCGAAGAGTTCGCGACGCTCTCGGAAGCGGCGCGTTGCGATCTCGTCTTTGCCGTTGCCGACCTGCACGACGAACGTGCCGACGGATTGCTCGTACACGCACTCGACGATCCGTCCGAAGCGGTCGCGCTCGCAGCCGCGCACGTGCTCGAAAAGCGCGGCGCGTCCGAACGTGTTCGCGCGCACGTCAAGCGCCATCCCGGCGCGCGTGCGGAACGTATCGAAGAAACGCTCAGCCTCCTACAATAAGGGCCGCCTACGTGCCGGTTCGCACGGCTCTGAATTCACCGCGAAGCCATGGATGGCGAGAGCGGTCTGAATTCAGGAGCGCGGCCGGGCACATGGATGTGCCCGGCAAGTGTCCGTGAGAACCGGCATGTAGGCGGGTCTTATTGAGGACTTAGGGTTTTTTATGGAAGTACTGCACCATGATCGCGCGCGCGATCGGCGCTGCGACTTGCGCGCCGTAACCGCCGGAGCGATCGACGAAGACGGCCATCGCGATCGTCGCGTGTTTGGCGGGTGCGTACGCGACAAACCACGTCGTGTTCGGTCCCGAGCCGCCGGCCGTTTCGGCGGTGCCGGTCTTTCCCCCGAACGGTAGGCCCGGGATAGCAAGGCCGTAAGCGGTGCCGCCGGGGTCGGTCACTTCATCCATGCCTTGACGCACAGCTTTGAGCGCGTCTTGCGTTACCGGAACGTGCCGGATGATCTGAGGATCGAAGCGCTTCACGACGTGTCCGTGCGGATCGCGGATCTCCGCGACGACACGCGGATGGTAAAGCGTTCCGCCGTTAACGACGGCTGATTCGACGTCGGCCATTTGCAGCGGGGTCGCTTGCATCGCGCCCTGTCCGATTGCCAAGCTGCAGACGTCGGACGGTTCTAACGGTAGTCCGGAACTCTTGAGCATCGACGCGTTCGTCGGCCAATTGCCTTCGAATTCGCCGGGCAGATCGATCCCGGCTTTCGCTCCCAGGCCGAACAACAGCGCGTATTTGCGCAGGCGCGCGTTGCCCAGCCGCCAGCCCATTTGAAAGAAATATCCGTCGGAAGAAGCCGCGAGCGCGCGTACAAACCCCGTCGGGCCTAAGCCTCCGGCCGCCAGGTCGCGAAAGATCGCGCCGCCGCAATTCCACGCGCCGCTGTCGTAGACGACTTCGTTCACCTTGACGACGCCCGTGGTAAGCGCGGCCGATCCCGTTACCATTTTGAACGTCGAGCCGGTTGGCGTGCCCGCGCCTATCGCGCGGTTGAAGAGCGCGGGCGGAACAGCGGTCAGGTAATGCGCGATTTTCTTGGAGTCATCCGATGCGAACGCGTTTGGATCGAAGCTTGGATAACTTGCAATCGCGCGGATCGCTCCGCTCCACGGGTCCTCGATCACCACGGCGCCGCCGATTCCGGAGCGGCCGCCCCCCCACGAATGGATCCCGTTGGCCAAGGCCCGTTCGACGATCCGCTGCAGCCGCCAATCGATGTTCAGTACAAGCGTGTCGCCTGCGACCGGCTGTTTGGCGGGAAGCTTAATTCCAGGTACCACTTGGCTCTGCGCGTCAACGACGACGCGCTGTCCTCCGGGTTCGCCGCGCAAATAGCGGTCGTAGGTGTACTCGAGGCCATCTTTTCCGACCACGTCGTTGGGCGTGTATCCCAAATTGCGCAGCGCTTTATATTCGTCTTGGCTAATCTGTCCGACGTAACCGACGAACGCCGATCCTTGCGGACCGTACGGATAGTCGCGCACGGCTTGCGCTTCGACGTCGAAGCCCGGAAGGTCAACGAGCAATTCCGTGAGTTTGACGACCTGCTGCACGGAGAGATCGCTGGCTATGATGACCGGACCGTACGGCTCGTCGGCATCCAGTTCATCGAACGTTTTGTAACTGACGCCATGATGGTTGAAGAGTTGATAGCGCAATTTTTCAACCGGAACGGCGATGGCTTGCGAGACGCTCTTGAGCTCGCTTGTCAGGTCGGTCAGCTCCGACGGAATGACGGCGACGACGAACGACGGCCGGCTGCGCACGATGAGGTTGCCATTTCGGTCGACGATAGAACCGCGCGGCGCCGCCACCGGAATCAATCTGATCTGATTTTCTTGAGCGGCCGCGCGGAACGCATCGCCTTGGATCAGCTGGACTTGAATGAGCCGCGCAAACAAGCCGATGAGCGCGAGCGCAACGAGGAGTGCGAAGATCGCAATCCGCCACGTCGATCGTTCCCACGCGGGTTTGCGCCGGTACATTACGCTCTACGCCGCTCCGCGAGACGCACGATCAGCATCAGCGCGGCGGCGATTGCGGCGTTCATGAGCGCTTCCCAAATGGCTTGGTGGGCGTGAACGCCGGCGTAGCCGCGCGGATATCCCTCCAGCGAGAGCACGCTCCAAAAAATCAGGCGGCGCACCAGCGTTCCGATCGCGACCGCCGCGGTCAGCACCACGATGGAATCGGCAAAGAAACCCTGCGACAGCGAACCGGCGAGCAGCGCGGTTCCGGTGGTCGCGATCGTCCACCCGCCGCCCGTCGCGGCGCCGGTCAGCGCTCCGCCGAAAATATCTTCGCACGCGCCGGCGATCAGTCCGAAAATAAGGGCGCGCCGGATGTCGGTGCGCAGGGCGTACCACACGACGGCGACCAAAACCAAACTTGGCTCGGCACGATGCCAGGTAAGGAAATGCATGAGCTCGATCTGCGCGGCCAGCGCGATCGCCAAAAAAATACCGGCTTGCCACCAATAGGGACCCGCGAACGGTGTTTCTTGAGGTTTAGCGCGGAAGGACGACAACGCGGTCGAGCGTCGAGAAGTCGACCGCCGGTTTCACGATCGCAGTTTGATAGAGTGCCGAGTCGCGTTCGATCTTCATGATCGTTCCGAGCAGTGCGCCGGAATGGAACGAGCGCGCTTCCGCTGTGACGACTTGGTCGCCGGCGCGCAACTGCGCGTCCTGCGAAACGTATTCGAGCCGCACCGAGTCGGCATTGCCGCGCGCGATGCCCCAGTAGCGCCCGCGCTGCACGAGTGCCGGAATCGTGCTCGTGAAATCGGTGAGCAGCGCGACTTGACTGGTAAACGGCGACGCTTCGATGACGCGACCGACGACGCCGGGGCCGGCGAGCACGCCGTCGTCGCGCGCCACGCCGCTGCGCGTGCCTTTGTCGATCGTCACGGTCTGAATGCCGCCTTCGGGCGGATAGCCGATCACGCGGGCCTCGATTGCGCCGGCATAACTCTGGAGCTGCGGCTGAACGGCAAGCTGGCTGTTTGAAGCGGCCAACGCTTCTTGCAGGCGTGCGTTCTCCCGCTGAAGCTGGACGTTTTCGGATTTGAGCGCGGCGTTCTGCGCTCGCAGAGCCGGAAGGCTGAGCGCGGTCCGGCCGCCCGAACGCACGGCGCCGACGGCATTGGAAGCGCCGGCTTCGATGCCGATTCCGAGCGTCGTGGCGATGGTCGTCAGCGGGCTAGGCGTGCCGGTGCGGGCCGCGGTCACCTGCAGCAGCGCGACAAGCGCCGCCGCGATAATCACCCCGAGTACCGCGAAAAGCCTACGTTCGTCCCGATAAGTAAAGATAGCTAAAAACTCCCCTGCTCCAGTAGGGACTCTGCTAATTCGTTATCGGCAAGACAAATCCCAACCGGCGAAGCGTTCGCACGAAACGGGCCAGCGGGAAGCCCATGACCGTATAGAAATCGCCGTCGATCCGCTCGACAAGCGAGGCGCCGTGTGCCTGAATTCCGTAGGCGCCGGCCTTGTCGAACGGTTCGCCGCTTTCGATATAGCGATCGATTTCGGCGGGTTCGAGGTCGAAGAACGTCACACGCGTGCTCTCGCTTTCGAGCGAAAGCGTGCCCGCAGCGGAGATCGCCAGTGCCGTATGAACGGTGTGCGTGCGGCCGCTCAGACCGCGCAGCATGCGGCGCGCGTCGTCCGCATCGAGCGGTTTGTTGTAGGCAGTACCGTCAAGGTCAACGACGGTGTCGGCCGCGACGACGACGTCGTTGGGAAAGCGGATCGCGACAGCTTCACACTTCGCGCGCGCATGGTCGCGCGCAAGATCGAGAGGCGAGAGATCTGGGCGAGCGGGTTCGTGATACCCGCTCGGTACCACGCGCACGTCGAGGCCGAGCGACCGCAGCAGCTCCAAGCGGCGCGGCGATGCGCTCGCCAAAATGATCTTAACGGTAGATTTTTCCTCCGGCTTCGATGAAGCCGCTCATGTGACGTCCGCGCGGATCGTGGTGCGTCCAATGAATCACGCCGTCGTTGCATTCGTACTGTCCCTGCAGCGAAACCGTTTCGCCTTTCGAAAGCGGAATCTGTCCGGTGATCGTCGTGTTGTCTTCGACGTGAATCATGAAGGTGTTGCTGTGCAGCACGAAACCTTCATGTGTTCCGGTGCCCGATGAAGAGTTACCCAGAAGTCGCGCAATCGATCCGTTCGCCGTCACTTCAACAGCCGACGCGCCGCGCGCGCAGAGTCCCATCGCTTTTTCGACGGTCACCGGGCCGCCCGCGCAGCCGGTCAACGCCGCGGCAACAACTGCGAAAACGAAACTACGTTTCATTGGGTGCGTATACGTTGTTCACGGTGATGTACTCCCACACGGGTTCGGGGACCAGGTAGCGCGCCGAACGGCCTTGCGCGAGCATCGTGCGTATCAGCGTTGCGCTTTCGGGCATTTCGGGCAGATTGAGCGTTTTTATGCGCGAACGCAAAGCCGCCGGAACGGCTGAAACCACGCGGGAAAGCGTGTCGGCGGCGATTCCCGCGCGCGGCGCGATCACGAAGGCTTCGAGCGATTCCAGCACTTCCTCGAATCTTACCCACGAACTTTCGGCCAGCGAGTCGGCGCCCGTTACGAAAATGAGGCTGTCGCCGGGATACTGCGCGTGCAGGCGCGGCAGCAAGTCGGCCGTGTATCCGGTCGCGTCCGGTTCCAAGTCGCTGCGGTCCAGCTCAAAACGATCGTTGCTTGCAATCGCGAGCTTCAACATCTCGTAACGCTGTTCGGCCGTAGCGGCGGGTTTTTCACGGTAGTGCACGTTGTTGGTCGGAACGAAGATCACGCGGTCTAGTCCTTCGAGGCGCCGCGCGGACTCCGCGATGAAAAGATGCAGGTTGTGCACCGGATCAAAAGTTCCACCGAATATGCCTACACGCATTACGAGTACAGAAACTCGTATGGGCCGATGCGCACGGTGTCTCCTTCGGCCGCGCCCAGTTCGCGCAGTTTTTTCTCGACGCCCATCTTGGCGAGAATCTGCTCGAAGCGCGCGAGTCCTTCATCTGAATCGAAGTCGGTCATAGCGGCCAGGCGCTCCACGCGCTCGCCCGCGATCACGAAGACGTCGTCTTCCTTTGTAACGGAGTACGGCTCGGACGGTTTGAGGTTGATAACCGCGGCGCTCTCTGGTGCGACTTCGACGGGCGGAGCTTCGGCAATCGCGCGCGCGGCAGCGTACATTAACTCTTGCACGCCTTCGCGCGTTGCGGCGCTAATGCCGTAGACATGCGGAAACTGATCGCGCAGTTCGCGCAGACGTTCGCGCGCCGGCGGAAGGTCGAGTTTCGAAACCGCCAGCAGCACCGGCTTTTCAATCAGACGCGGATTCCAGGCGCGCAGCTCGTTTTCGATCGTCGATTTATCGGCCAAGATCTCGCCGAGTTCTTTGCCGCCATCGAGCAGATGAATCAATACGCGCGTGCGTTCGACGTGCCGCAAAAACTGGTCGCCCAGCCCGGCTCCGGTATGCGCGCCCTCGATGAGGCCGGGGACGTCGACCAGCACGAACGATTCCTCATCCGAAATCCGCACGACGCCGAGCTGCGGTTCTAGGGTCGTGAACGGGTAGTCGGCAATTTTCGGGCGCGCCGCCGAGACCGAAGCCAGCAGGGTCGACTTGCCGGCGTTGGGCACGCCGATGATTCCGCAATCGGCGAGCAGCCGTAATTCCATCCGAAAACGGAAGCGTTCGCCCGGTTCGCCCTTTTCCGCGAAGCGCGGAGCTTGCCGCGTGCTCGTTGCGAAATGCTGGTTGCCCAAGCCGCCGCGGCCGCCTTTGGCGACGAGCATCCGCTCTCCGGGCGTGTTGAGGTCGGCAAAAAAATGCTCGGGCTCGTCCTCGGCTCCGCGGTAGAGCAACGTTCCCGGCGGTACTCTGATGATGAGATCGTCGCCGCTGCGCCCCGACTTGTTTGACGTGCCGCCGGGTTTGCCGGAGTCGGCCGAAAACTGCCGCTTGAAGCGAAACTCCACGAGCGTGGAAAGTTCGGGCGACGCTTCCATATAGATGCTGCCGCCGTGTCCGCCGTCGCCGCCCGCGGGTCCGCCTTTGGGAATGAACTTCTCGCGCCGCCACGCGACCTTGCCGTCGCCGCCGTTACCGGCAGCCACCACGATCGACGCTTCGTCTATGAATTGCATGGTGCGAAACAAAAAAGGACCCGCAGGCCCTCTTCAGGTGAGACGCGCCGCGGTTTCAGGCGACCGCGCGCACGTGGATGTGCTTGCGATTGCGGTGCATCGCAAACTCGACGACGCCGTCGGCGAGTGCGAAGAGCGTGTGGTCTTTGCCCATGCCGACGTTCTCGCCGGGGCAGACGCGCGTGCCGCGCTGGCGGATCAAGATGTTGCCCGCAGTGACTTGCTGGCCGCCGAAGCGTTTGACCCCCAGCCGCTGCGCGTTCGAATCGCGGCCGTTCCGGGTCGAGCCGGCGCCTTTTTTGGAAGCGAAAAGTTGTAGGTCGAAGAGGAACATGGCCGCAGCACTATAGCACAGCGGGGGCCGCCGCTGCAAGACTTCCGCCTGCCAAGCGCCCCCAAAAGGTACCCGGCTCGGCGCGCCCTAACAGGAGTCCGTTTTGACAAAGCGCCGCGTCGTGGTCACCGGGCTTGGGGCCGTGACGCCCCTGGGCAACAGCGCCCCAGAGTTTTGGCGGCGGCTTGTCGCAGGCGAAAGCGGCGTCGGGCCTATCACCGCGTTTGACGCGAGCGACTTTGCGACGCGCTTCGCCGCCGAGGTCAAGGACTTCGATGCCGACGGCTTGCTCGGAAAGCGCGAAGCCCGCCGGATGGACCGCTTCTCGCAGTACGCGCTCGTGGCCGCACGCGAGGCGATCGCCGATGCGAAGCTGCCCGAAGACCAGGCCTTCAAGAACCGAGTGGGGTCGGTGCTCGGCACCGGCATCGGCGGCATCCTGACGTTCTGGCACAACTCCGATATCGCCGCCAAAAACGGCACGTGGTCGAAGGTCACGCCGTTCTTCATTCCGATGCTGATGGCGAACGCATCGGCCGCGCACATTTCGATGCAGTTCGGATTCCGCGGGCCGTTCTTTTCGGCGGCGAGCGCCTGCGCCAGCGCCAACGACGCAATCGTAACGGCCTACAACTACGTGGTGCTCGGCGACTGCGATGCGATGATCGCGGGCGGCACCGAAGCCACGATCTCGCCGCTCGCCGTGGGCGGGTTCTGTTCGATGAAAGCGCTCTCGACGCGTAACGACGATCCGACCCGCGCGAGCCGCCCGTTCGATAAGGAACGCGACGGTTTCGTGCTCGCCGAAGGCGCCGGCATTTTGGTGCTTGAGGAATACGAACACGCTAAAGCGCGCGGCGCAAAGATCTACTGCGAAATGCTCGGCTATGGACAATCGGCCGACGCTTACAACTTGGTCGCTCCCGATCCGGAAAGCCAGGGGGTCGAGCTCGCGCTCAAACGCTGCCTCGAACATTCGGGTATCGGACCGGGCGACGTCGATTATATCAACGCGCACGGCACCTCGACTCCGCAAGGCGACGTGGCCGAGTCGCAAGCGATCGAACGGGTTTTCGGAGCGGATACGAAGGTCGCGGTCAGCTCGACCAAATCTATGCACGGTCATGCGCTTGGCGCGGCCGGCGGCATCGAGGGCGTCGCTTGCGCGCTGGCGGTGGAGCACGACATTATGCCGCCCACGATCAACTACGAAGTGCCCGATCCGGACTGCACGCTCGATTACGTACCGAACGTGGCGCGCAAGGCGCCCGTGCGCGTGGCGCTTTCCAACTCCTTCGGTTTCGGCGGCCACAACAGCGTCTTGGTGTTCGGCAAAATCAGCTAATGGCGGGCGAAGCGCGGCGGCGCCGGCTGCGCGCGCTGCTCCGGAAAGCCCACCTCGCCCCCACCGATCTCGCCGAGTTCGAACAAGCCTTCGTCCACGAAAGCGCCGCGCGCGAACGCCGCAAGCATTCCAACGAGCGTCTGGAGTTTCTGGGCGACGCGGTCGTTGGTCTCGCCGCCGCCGGCTGGCTTTTTGAGGAGCACCCGGGCGCGAGCGAAGGCTGGCTGACGGCGCGCAAGGCCGCGATCGTGCGCGACAGCGCTTTATCGGTGACCGCGCTGCGCCTAGGTTTTTCGGACTTGGTCGAGCTGGGATCGGGATTGGCGCGCTCGGGCGGATCGGAGAACACAACGATCCTGGCCGACGCATTCGAGGCATTCGTGGGCGCGCTCTACCGGCGTTACGGTGAAGTCAAAGCGCGCCGTTTCGTTTTAGAGCAGCACATGGCGCTGGTCGATCTCTCCGACGAAGGTGTGACCGACCCGAAATCGCTCCTGCAGTCGCTCGCTCAGCAGCGCTACCGCAAGCTGCCGGTCTATCGCGACCGATCGACGGGCACGCCGCAAGCGCCTCATTTCACCTCCGAAGTCGTTCTCGACGATAGGGTGCTGGGTTCCGGGGCCGGAAAGTCGAAAAAAATAGCGCAGCTGCAGGCCGCTGGAGAAGCTCTGCAGCTACTGCTCGCGCGGGCTCGTAGAGGCAAGAAGAAATAAAACTCAAGAGCATAAAAACGTTCGGCTTTAAAACATTCGCCGATCCGACTACGCTCGAATTCGGCGGCGGCATTACCGCCGTCGTCGGCCCCAACGGCTCCGGAAAATCCAATCTGATCGACGCCTTCCGCTGGGGGCTCGGCGAACAGAGCAGCAAGAGTTTGCGCTCCGGCAAGATGGAAGACGTGATCTTCGCCGGCAACGAGAAGCGCAAACCGCTCGGCCTGGCCGAAGTGACGATCACCTTCGACAACAGCGACGGCCGCCTGCCGATCGACTTTACCGAAGTCGAGATCGCGCGCCGCGCCTACCGCGCCGGCGAGATCGAATACTACATCAACCGCAATCAGGTGCGCCTGCGCGACGTCCACGATCTGCTCATGGGCACCGGGCTGGGTCCGGGCAGCTACTCGATCGTTTCGCAAGGGCAGATCGACGCGATTCTCACGAGCAAACCCAGCGACCGGCGTGCGCTCTTCGAGGAAACGGCCGGCATCGCGAAGTTTCTGGCGCGCAAGAACGAGTCGCTGCGCAGGCTGGAACAAACCGAAGCGAACGCGATCCGCATCAACGATCTCATCGTCGAGCTCGAACGGCGCATTCCCGAACTCGACACGCAGGTGCGTCGCGCCAAGCGGTACCGCAAGCTCAGTGCACGCGTGCGCGATCTCGAAATTCTGTCGTACATTCGCGCGAGCGTCTCGCGCCGCGCGGAACGCGAGAATCTCAAAGGCGAATTGCAGCGCAATGAAGAGCTGCGCGGAGCCGGTGCGGCCAAGGCGGCGTCGCTCGGAGCCCAGCTCGCCGAAGCGCGCACCGCCGCGTACCGGCAAGAGTTAGCGCTGGAAGATCTCCGCACCAAAACGCAAACCGTCCGCGCCGATCTTTCGCGTTTGGAAGCGGAATACGCGGCTGCGCAGGCGCGCCGCGAAGCGCTGCAAGCGCAAGATACGCAGACGTCGGAAGATGCGGCGCGCGTGCGCGAAGAACGCGAAGGGTTGGAAGCGGCGCTTGCGAGTTTGGATGCGCGCATCGGACCGCTGCAGACAGAACTCGAAAGCGCGCGCGAAAGCGAACTCGCGGCGCAAACGTCGCTTTCGCAAGCGCGCGGCGAGCTCGACGAGATTTTCACGAAACTGCGCGAAGTCGAAGCGGCGGCGTCCGCGAGCGCCGAACGAAAGGCCGAACGGCGCGCACAGTACCAAAGCGCGCGCGCCGAAAGCGAGCGGCTCGAAAACGAACTGCGCGCGGCGCACGACGCGTCGGAGAATCTACAGATTGCCGCGGGCGGAGCCACACACCGGTATGGGGAGCGCGAAGCGCAGCTCAGCGCGCTCGAAACGCAACTCGTCGATGCGCGCGGCCGAATCGAAGACGCCGAGAAGCTCGCGGTTGCGGCGCAAACCGACCTGACGCGCGCCCAGACCGAGCATCGCGAGTACTCGAGCGAGGTCGCAGCCGCGCAGTCGCGGCTGCATACTATTGAAGAGCTCGAAAATGCGATGGAAGGACACGTGCCCGGCACGCGCGCCGTCGTCGAGGCGTGGCAGCGCGGCGAACTGCGCGGCATCGAAGGGGTCGTCAGCAACGTCATCGAGATCGACGAGCGCTATGCGCGCGCGATGGACGTGGCGTTCGGAGCGCGGCTCTCCAACATCATCACGCAAACCTCCGAAGACGCCGAACGCGCGATTGATTTCCTCAACGTCAAGGAGGTCGGCCGCGCAACGTTTCTTCCGTTGGATACATTAAAGGACCGCGCCGGACGTGACGTGGAGGCGAATCTTCGCGGTGCTTCCGGTATCATCGGTTACGCGCACACGCTCGTGCGCACGCAGCCGAAATACGAAAGCATCGTGCGCTTCCTGGTAGGAAGCGTGCTCGTGGTGGATACGCTCAAGACCGGAATCGATCTGGTGCGCAACCGCGGCTTCCGCGATACCATCGTCACGCTTTCAGGCGAACAGATTGCCGGCGGCGGCGCGATTACCGGCGGCCGCTACAAACGCGAGCGTTCGATTCTCTCGCGGCGCGCGCAGGCGCAGACGCTGCGCGAACGCCTGAACGAGATGCGCGCGCACTTGCTCGAACTCGAGTCGCAGCTCGAACGGACCGCGAATCAGTCGCTCAAGGCGATCGAGGCACGCGATAGCGCGCGCGAGTTCTTCACGCGCACCGAATTGTCGCTGGCCGAAGTGCGTGGCGAAATGGCGTCGGCGGCGGCCGAAGTCGAGCGCATGCAAAAAGAATTCGAAGCGGCGCAGGCGCGGATCGCGCAGATGCAGGCGGCGGCCGATAGCGCGCGAACGCGCGAGCGCGAGTTCGAGAAGACGCCCGAAGAAAGCGACGACGCCGAACGCGCGCGTTTGGAAGGCCGTCTGCGCGAAGCGCGTGAGCGGATTTCGAAAGCCGAGGAAGCGCAAGCGAGCGCCGCGAGCGCGGCCGGCGATTTGCGCGAACGTCACGCCGCGCTGGGCGCGGAGCGTGACGCCGCGAAAGCGCGGCTCGGCATCATCGATGCGAACGTCGAGCGGTCGCGCACCGCGCGCGATCAAATGCATGCCGATATCGCCAGCCTGAACGATCAAGTTGACAACGCCGCAACGCAGCTGGAAACACTGCGCTTGGCCGTCGGCGAAACCGATGCGGCCTTTGAAGCGGCGCGGCACGAGCGCGAGACGATGTCGGATCGCGTGACGCAGTTGGAATCAGACCTGCGCACGGCGGAGCTCGAGGAACGCGACATCGCCGCGGGCGGCGAGCAGCACCGCATGCGCCTGGCGGAGATCGAGGCGGAGCTGGGCATGCTCGTCTCTCAGTTCGCGCAAAATCCCGCGACCGATGAAGAGTGCCGCGAAGTCGAAGAACGTTATAAGGAAGAGCCCGATGAGATTGCGGTAGACCTTCCACGGCTCCGCGAAGACTTGGCGCGTCTCTCCAACGTCAACCTCAATGCGGAGGCCGACCGCGACGAGATCGCGCAGCGCGAGCAGTTCTTGCGCGCGCAGATGGACGACCTGGCCAAAGCGCGCGAGACGCTGCTGCAATCCATTGCCGAGATCGAACAGCTGACGCAGGCGCAGTTCAACGAAACCTTCGACCTGGTCTCGGCCGCGTTCACGGAGATGTACGCGCGCCTCATCGGCGGCGGCGAAGCGCGCATGTGGCAGACCAATCCGGAGAATCTTTCGGAGACGGGCATCGAAATCTCGGTGCAGCCGCCGGGCAAAAAACTGATGCCGCTTGCGGCGCTTTCAGGCGGCGAACGCGCGCTTACCGCCGCCGCGCTCATCTTCGCGCTGATCAAAGTGCGTCCGTCGCCGTTCTATCTGCTCGACGAAGTCGACGCCGCGCTCGACGACGCTAACGTCGAACGCTTCTCGAAGATGGTGCGCGAACTCGCGTCGGAGTCGCAGATGGTCATCGTGACGCACAACAAACAGACGATGGAACTTGCGGACCGCCTCTATGGCGTGACGATGCGCGAAGCGGGGATCAGCTCGATCGTTTCCGCGGAACTGCGCGAAGAGGAGCGGCCGGCGGAGGCCGCCATTGCCTGAGTCTGCGCTCTTCTCGCTTTCCGACCGCACCGGCGCAGCCGAAGTAGCGCGCGCTCTTGCGGAGCGCGGCGACGAAATCTACGCGACCGGCGGCACGCGCGACGCGCTGAGCGCTGATGGAATCGCGACGCGCGACGTCGAGGAGATCACGGGCTTTCCGCCGCTCTTCAGCGGCCGCGTCAAAACGCTGCATCCGAAAATCCTCGGCGCGATTCTTTTCGACCGCAACAACGATGCGCATCGCGCGCAAGCTCGCACCTACGCGATTCACGCCTTTTCAACGGTCGTCGTGAACCTCTATCCGCTTCCGGAGATCGACATCGGCGGGGTCGCGCTGTTGCGCGCGGCGGCGAAGAACTATCCGCACGTCACCGTGCTCAGCGATCCTTCACAGTATCCCGAGTTTCTAACCGCGCTGCAAAATGGCGGCCCCGATGAAGCCGTGCGCAAGCGCTGGGCGATGCGTGCGTTCGAGATCACCGCAGCCTACGACGCCGCGATTGCGCGCCAACTGGGGTCGCAGTCCGCGCCGCAGCATGCGGAACTTCCGGGGGCGCTAACCGTGGCGATGCCGCTCGCGCAGCAGCTTCGCTACGGCGAAAACCCGCAGCTGCGCGCAGCGTTTTATCTGGAGTCCTCGCGCGTGCCGGAGCAACTGCACGGCAAAGCGCTGAGCTACAACAATTTGCTCGACCTCGACGCGACGCTGCGGCTGCTCTCGCGCGCGCCGCTCGGCGCCGAATTCGGTTCGGAGCGCGAACGCTTCGCGCGCGTAGCGATCGTGAAACATACCGTGCCGTGCGGCGTAGCGCAGCGTTCGACCGTCGATAAGGCCGCTGGCGAAGCGCTGGCCGCGGATCCCGTTTCCGCCTACGGCGGAATCCTGGCGGCGGATCGCACGATCGACGCCGCTGCCGCAAGAACGATCGCGCCGTTCTTTCTGGAGATCGTCGCGGCCCCGGATTTCGATCCCGATGCACTGGATCTGCTGAAAAAAAAGAAGAACTTGCGCATTATGCGCTATGCGCCGGATCTGCCCGACGCGTTGCAGCGCGGACTGCAGCTGCGCAGCGCGCTCGGCGGCGTGCTCGCCGAAGAGGAAGACCCCGCGTTCGCGCCCGAGTCGTGGAAAGTGGTCAGCGCGCGCCGCCCGCTCGAACAGGAATGGCACGATTTGGCGCTGGCCTGGGATGTCGTGCGCCACGTCAAAAGCAACGGCGTCGCGATCGTCAAGGACGGCGTTACGCGCGGCATCTGCGCGGGTCAAACCAATCGCGTGAGCGCTGTGGAGATCGCGGGGATGCGCGCGAGCGAGCGCGCGCGCGGCGCGGCCTGCGCCAGCGACGGGTTCTTTCCGTTCGCCGATGGGCTCGAAGCCGCCGCGGAAGCCGGCTGTACGGCGGTCATCGCGCCGGGCGGTTCGATGCGCGACTCCGAAGTGATCGCGGCCGCCGATCGCCTCGGCGTCTCGCTCGTCTTTTCCAGCCACCGCTACTTTTTGCATTAGGAGAACCGGAATGGCACGCTATCTGCACACATCGATCTTCGTCAACGACATGCAAGAGTCGATCGACTTCTACACCAAGAACCTCGGACTGAAGCTGCTCGAAGGTCCGCTGCATTATCCAGGCAATGCGGACATGGCGTTTGTCGGAAACGATTGGAATGCGTACATCGAGCTCGTGTACGATCTCGAAGATCATCCGCCGTATGAAGTCGGAAACCGGTACGAACATTTGGCGCTCGAGATCGACGGAAAACTCGAACCGTTCATCGCGCAGCTGCGAAAACAGGGCGTGAAGATCATCAAAGACGTGAAGAAGTCACCGAGCGGCGCGGGCGCGCTCGCGTTCGTGGAAGATCCCAACGGCATTCCCGTCGAGCTCTTGGAAGCCCGCGTTCGCACTTAGCGGTAGACGAACGGATCGGCCGGAGTCGGTACCGCTTCGATTTCCGCCGTGTGCAAACGCAAATCTCCGTCGCGCAGTACGAGCGTCCCGCGTGCGCGTGCCCAGCCCGACCCAACGGCGGCCGGCGAATCTAATAGAATCGAGACCGGCGCTGCGTCGGCCCGGCAGCACGATATCGCATAGCGCACGAGCGCGGTCTCATTTCCGGATCGAACCATCGCGCCGGTGAAATCGATCCGTTCGCCGGGAAAGCCGCCGGCGAGCGTTGTTTGCGTTGCGTAATAGACCGGCGCGGGCGAACCGAGGACGCAGCCTGCGAGCATGATCGCCGGCCCGATTCGCAACGCCGGCCGTGCGTGCGTCCGGTAACGGTGCGCGAGGTACGCGCATACGATGGCGCAGATCCAAAGCGCCGGCGTAAATCGCGGATTGAGCAGCGCACCGCCGCCGCGAACCGCCGTGAGCGCGCACGACGCGAACGCGAGTACGTACGCGACGCAGTCGTGACCCGCGCGTCGTTCCGATCCGCGCGACCAAGCGCGGAGATCGAAGATGCCCGCGACGCAAAGAAATCCGGCAGCGGCGGCAGGTGCACTGCCGCGCGCGATCGCGGCGACGCCGATCGTTCCGATGGCGCATGGCGACGTGACGAAAGCCGTGAGTGCTGCGGCAACTCCCATAGCGGCGGCCGGAAAGCGGGATCCCGCAATCGCCGGCAGCAGCGGAAGCAGCGCAGCTCCGCTCAGCGCGAACGGAACGATGACGCGAAGCTCACCGAGCATCGAATCGTCATGCCCGTTGCATCCCTTTCGGCCGGCGAGCTTGTCGATCGCGATCGCCGCGGCTAATCGTGCGGCTGCCACCGCCGGGCCGAAGACGATCCAGGCGGCGGCAAACGCGGGGAGCGAGCGCGCCGAAGGCCCGGGACCGCATCCGCAGCCCAGATAGGGAATCAGCCGCCGCCCTATGCGCAGCGGAATTTGCGCGCAGATCGCTCCGGCGAGAACGAACGGCACGCTTTCGAGCAAAATCGCGGCGGCGTTGACGATAATCGCGCTGACCACGATCCCTCAATCACGTTCTGTCGCGCCCAACGCTAGGGGCAGGTCCGGCCCGAGCGCCTTTTAAAGACTGCGCCATGCCTTCGAAGCTCGCGGCGCCGCGCGGCACGCAAGATATTTTTCCGCCGCAGTCCGGCCGCTGGCAAGAGCTCGAAGCGCGCATTCACGCCTTGGCGCGCAGATACGGCTACGGCGAGATTCGCACGCCGGTCTTCGAATCGACGGAGCTCTTCGTGCGCGGCGTCGGCGAGACGAGCGATATCGTCGAAAAAGAAATGTACACGTTCCAAGATAAAGGCGACCGCAGCATGACGCTGCGTCCGGAATGGACGGCGCCCGTGGTGCGCGCCGCGCTGCAGCATGGTCTCTTCACGCAAGGCCCCCAGCGGCTGTATTATTTGGGTCCCATCTTTCGTTACGAACGTCCGCAAGCCGGACGCTACCGTCAGTCGCATCAGTTCGGCATCGAGTGCGCCGGATACGAACAGCCCGAAGCAGACGCAGAAGTGATTTCGCTGGCTTGGGATCTGCTGCAAGCCTACAAGATCGCGGGCGTTACGCTGAAGATCAACTCCATCGGTGACGAGACGTGCCGCCCGAAATACCGCGAGGCTTTGCGCGCGCACTTCTTGCCGCACCGCGATTCGCTCAGCGCCGATTCGCAGCGGCGACTCGAACGCAATCCGCTGCGCGTTTTGGACAGTAAGGCGGCCGAAGATCGCGAACTCGTTGCAAGCGCTCCCGCGTTCGAGGATTTCTTATGCGCGGAATGCCGCGCGCATTTCGACGCGGTCAAACGCGCGCTCGACGCTGGCGGCATCGCGTACGAAGTCGATTCACAGATCGTGCGAGGTTTGGATTACTACACGCGCACCGTTTTCGAGTTCCGCTCCGGCGCGCTCGGCGCGCAGAACACGATCTGTGCGGGCGGCCGCTACGACGGATTGGTCGGATCGCTTGGCGGGCCAGATGTTCCCGCGGTCGGTTTCGCGCTCGGACTGGAGCGTTTCTTGTGGGCGATCGAATCGGCCGGCGCGAGCGAGGAAGCGCGCCGCGAAGGCGTGCAGGCGATCGCGATAGGCGCACAAGCGCTGCAAGAGCTGCTGCCGCTGGTAGCCGCGCTCCGGCACACGAGCGGCTGGCCGATCTTCATCGACTACGGCGATCGCAAACTGCTCGCTCAGTTAAAGATGGCCGACCGCAACAACGCGCGTTACGCGCTCATTCTGGGCGAGCAAGAATTGGCCGAAGGACGGATCGTTTTACGCGACTTGGTGACGCGGACCGACCGGCCCCTGCCCTTCGGAAAAGATACTCTTGAGGCCCTCGGTGAAATGAGGGAGTAATGGACGAGCAGCAGACCCTCAAAGAATTGCTCGAGATCATGCACGAAAACGATCTCGACGCGCTCAAGGTCAAGGTGGGCGACGCGATTTTCGAACTGGTCCGGCGCGAGCCGGGAGCCCCGATCGCGGCGATTCCCATGGCCGCACCGGCCCCAGGCGCGGCGCCGGCCGCGTCCACGGCTCCAGCGGCGTCAGCCAACGTCAAGAAAGTGACCGCGCCTTTGGTGGGCGTCTTTTACCGTTCGGCCGCACCCGATGCGGAGTCTTTCGTGAAGGAAGGCGACCGCGTCGAAGCCGGCCAGGTCCTCTGCATTCTCGAAGCCATGAAACTCTTTAACGAGATCACCAGCGACTATTCGGGCATCGTGACCCGCATCGTTCCGGAGAACGGCGAGCTCGTTTCGCTCGGCCAGGAACTCTTTTGGATCGAACCATAGACGTATCCGCGCGCCGCGGTTACGGCGAATTGATCGCCGACCGCCGCGGAATGCTGGATGCTCCGCACTATCGCGAGCAAGTCGAAGCGATTGCCGACGCGATCGTAAAAGCGCTGCGCCGCGGCAACAAAGTTTTGTGGATGGGAAACGGCGGCAGCGCCGCGGAGGCGCAGCATATGGCGGCCGAGTTGAGCGGACGCTTTTTGCGCGAGCGCCCCGGACTTCATAGCGAAGCGTTGAGCGTGAATACGTCGGCGCTGACCGCGATCGGCAACGACTTCGGTTACGATTACGTCTTCGCGCGCCAAGTGGAAGCGTTCGTGCAGGCCGGCGACGTGGTCATCGCCCTGACCACCAGCGGCAGTTCAAAAAACATCGTGCTCGCGCTGGAAGAAGCCAAGCGCCGCGAAGCGGTGACGGTCGCATTTACCGGAAACGGCGGCGGCGATGCCGGCCGCGCCGCCGATCTCGTGCTGCTCGGCCCCGACGGATACTCCGCGATCGTGCAAGAGGTCCATCAAACGATGGCGCACATCGTGTGCGATCTCGTCGAACAGCGCATGATTTTCGAGTTCTAGTGCACAATCTGGCGCCTCCCGACGCGCGCACACTCTTCGAACGCATGCGCGACCGGCGCGTGCTCGTAGTCGGCGACGTGATGGTCGACGAATGGATTTGGGGCAGCGTGTCGCGGATTTCGCCCGAAGCGCCGGTACCCGTCGTTGCAGTCAGCGACCATTCGTTTACGCTGGGCGGTGCGGGCAACGTCGCCAACAACTTGCGCGCGCTCGGCGCCCAGGTGTCGTTCGTGGCGGCGATAGGCGCCGACGGTTTCGCGCACTTCGTCACCGATTTGCTGGCCGACGAAGGCATCGGCAGCGAAGGGCTGGTGACGATTTCAGATCGTCCGACGACGCGTAAAACGCGCGTCGTTGCGCACAACCAGCAGGTCGTGCGCGCGGATTGGGAGGCGACCTCTCCGCTCGACGCTGCGGACCGTGTGAAACTTGCAAAGGTCGTCGCGCGCGAGGCGGCCGCGGCCGACGCCGTTGTACTGAGCGATTAC
The DNA here is from genome assembly GCA_013036105.1 of Vulcanimicrobiota bacterium. Taxonomy (GTDB): domain Bacteria; phylum Vulcanimicrobiota; class Vulcanimicrobiia; order Vulcanimicrobiales; family Vulcanimicrobiaceae; genus Rubrimentiphilum. Next base: position 39,591 of record JAAXCX010000012.1, on the reverse strand, counting down.
GCAAAGGGACTCTTTTCGCGCGAACTCGTTGAAGCGGCGCTCGTCTGTCCGATCGTCGTGGCCGATCCCAAACCGCAAAACCTGGAACTCTTTGCCGGCGTCACGTGCGTTGCGCCCAACGCGCACGAAGCCGAACAATCAACGGGCATCGCGATCCGTTCGGACGCCTCGCTCGAGCGCGCGGGCGAATCGCTGCTGCGCGAGCTGGGCTGCCGCTACGTCGTGATCACGCGCGGCGAACACGGTATGTCGCTGCTCGGGCGCGACGGCGAGAAGTTGCATATTCCGTCCGTCGCGCGCACCGTTTACGACGTCAGCGGCGCGGGCGATACGGTGACCGCGGTACTTTCGCTGGGACTCGCCGCGGGCGCGCCGATCGAGCTCGCGCTGCAGCTCGCGAATTTCGCAGCGGGCGCCGTTGTCGAGAAATTAGGAACGGCGACGGCTTCGGCTGCGGAGATCGTCGCGCTGATGGAGCGGACCGCGTGACCCTCGATGAAGCGCTTGCATGGCGTGAGGAACAGCGCGCCGCCGGGAAGCGCGTCGTGTTTACGAACGGATGTTTCGACGTTTTACACGCCGGTCACGTGGAGTATTTGGCGTGGGCGCGCGACCAGGGCGACGCGCTGATCGTGGGATTGAACGAAGACGATTCGGTGAGGCGTATCAAAGGGCCGGCGCGTCCGATCGTGCCGTTTGCGGACCGTGCGAAAATGCTGAGCGCGCTGCGCAGCGTGGACGCGGTCGTCGGCTTCGGCGAACGAGCACCTGAAGTGCTGCTCGACAAGCTTGGTCCCGACGTGCACGTGAAAAGCGCTCAGTACCGGGAAGAGGAACTGCCCGAGCGTGACGTCGTGCTTGCGCACGGCGGCGTCATCAAACTCGCTCCTCACGTTGACGGCGTGAGCACGACAGATCTCATCGCGCGCATATTGAAGTCTTACGGCGAGTGAAAATCGCCATCACCTGTAACGGCCCGGGCGAAACCGCCGGCTGGCTGCGGCCGCTGCTTCGCGAGCTCTATGCTTTGGAGCCGGCCGCCGGCGTGCACGTCTGCTACGTGCCCGATGATTTCGCAACGGGCGCGGAGCCGGAGTTCGTACGCGCCCTCTTTCCGCAGGCCCACGTCTACGATGCGAAAACGTATCTGAAGGCGATCCTGGGCCGGCCAATCGCCGGGTTGCCCGAACGGGTCGACGTAACGCTTTATCTCGGAGGGGACTTGATGCACGCGGCGCGCCTGCACCGCAAGGCCGGCGGAAAATTCGCGACCTATCGTTTCACGCGCCGCAGATATGCGCGTTTCACCGAGCGAGCCTTTGCCGTCGATGCCAAGAATGCGGCCGTGCTGATAGCCGATGGACTGGATCCCCGGCGCATTACCGTGAGCGGAAATCTCGCGATCGACGGCGCCTTTGCCGAAGCTTCGGCGGAAGCGGAACCGGGCGCGCCCGCGGATGGACTGTTGTTTATGCCGGGATCGCGCCCCTATGAAGTTGCGCAGATGATTCCGTTTTTCTTTACGGCGGCGCTCGCGATCCGCCGCGAGGATCCGGCCATGCCGATCGCGTTCGGGATTTCGCCGTTCACCACGATTGCCGCTGTCCGCTCGGCGGTTGAAGCCGGCGGCGACCCCCGCATGTTTTCCCAACGCGGGCGAATGATTGAAACGCCGGACGGCCCGGCGTTGGCATCGCTCGACGGTGCGCAAAGGTTTCCCGTCTTGCGCCATGCGCTGGCGGCGGCCGCGCGCGCGCGCCTGACCGTGACAATTCCCGGCACGAAAGTGATCGAGCTGGCCGCGATCGGAGCGCCGGTGCTGTCGTGCACGCCGATCAACGCAGCGGAGATCATCGCTATAAACGGCCCGCTCACCTATCTCGATCGCATTCCGTTTGCCGGACGGCGCTTAAAACAGATCGCGGTCACCGCAGTCTCGCGGCGTTTTCGCTTTCACACGCAGCCGAATATCGACGCCGATCGCGAGATCGTGCGCGAATTGCACGGCACGCTGACGCCCGGACGCGTCGCGCGCGAGGCGCTCGAGCTGTGGGGTGATAAGCCGCTCCTAGCCAAGACGGCGCAAGCGCTGCGCGAATTGTACGCAGACCATGCCGGCGCCGCCGGGCGGATGGCGCGCGCTCTTCTGGAGATGCAGGCTTAGCATGCGCATGTCGGTCATCATCGCCACCAAAGACCGCGCGGAGTATTTGGATCGCGCGCTGGAATCGCTCGGCAAGCAGATCGGCGCGCCCTCGTTCGAAGTGATCGTCGTCGACAACGGCTCGACCGATGCGACGACGCAGATCGTCGAGCGCGCGCGCGCACAGCAGGCATTTGAGGTCGTCTACGTGTTCGAAGAGCGGCCCAATCGTGGCGCCGCGCGCAACCGCGGCATCAATGTTGCCAAGGGCCACTTGGTCGCGTTTTGCGACGACGACGTCTACGCGCCGCCGGGCTGGCTGGCGGCCCACGATGCGGCGCACGAAACGCCCAATCTGATCGTCAACGGACCGATCGTGAACGTGCCGTCGTATCACGAGCGCCCCAAACCCGTGCTCGCGAATTATTCGCGTGCCGCGCTCTGTACGTGTAACGTTTCCATTCCCCGGGCTGCGTTGCGCGCGGCCCAAGGCTTTGACGAGCAGTTCCATCTGTACGGCTGGGAGGATACCGAACTCGGCGTGCGCTTGAGCCGCGCCGGGTTGAGATCGAAGTTCGCGTGGGGCGCGTACATCTGGCACATCAAGCCGCCGGGCGAAGCATCGCTCGAGTCGGAGATGCGCAAAGCGCTGGAGAAGGCGCGCATGGCGGTGCGTTTCGTGCAGAAGGATTCGAGTTTTCGCGTGCGCTCGGCAACGGGCGCCCATCCTGCGAACTTGCTGCGCGCGCGCGTGCTTGAGCGGATGTTGCCGCTCTATGCGGGCATCGCGACCGACGATCGCAAGCCCGCCCCGCTGCGCGCACTCGCGCGTTTGCAGCTGCTCGACGGCATCTATACCGTCGAACTCGCGCGCGCGTTGAAATCGAAGGCATAGCCGATGCGAGCGCTGGTGTATTGCGCGGGCGGCGGAATCGGCGATTCGCTGATGGCAGCGATCGTGGCGGATGCTCTGAGGGCGCGCTACGAAACTGTCGACGCGCTGACGCTGCCGGCGCATCGTCCCGCGCTCGAACGCGTGCCCGTGTTGGATGCCGTGCTCACTGACGACGCCCGCGACGAACGCGCGTTGGCCGAATCGCTGGCGCAACGCGAGTACGACGCCGCGATTGTGACCTGGGCGACGCCGCACACGGCGCGCGTTCTGCAGCTCGCCAAGATTCCCGTGCGCGTCGGGCAGGCGAACCGGCTCTATTCGTGGCGTTTCACGCAACGGGTTGCGGTTCGCAGCGAGCAGGGCGACGTCACGACGCACTGGTCGCAGATTTTGCTCGATTACGCCCGTGCGCTCGACGTCGTGCCCCCCGGCAAACCGGTGCTGCGTTTCGAGCCGTCGGCGGAAGACGAACGTGAAGCGGAAGCGCTCTGCGCGGAGCTGGGACTGACGCGTAATGGATTCGCGCTCGTGCATCCTGCCAACGCCATCGCGAGCGAGCGCGGTATTTGGCCGCTCGAAGGTTGGGCCAGTCTCGTGCGCGAGATCGCCGCGCGCTTCAATCTCCCGGTTCTGGTGAGCGGCAGCGAGGACGATCGCGACATCGTCGAAGGCGTCGTGGCACGAGGTGGCGGTTTTTCCATCGCAGGAAAAACGACGATCGGGTCTTTCGGTGCGATCGCGCGCCGCGCCGCGTTTTTCGCGGGTGTGACGACCGGCGCCATGCACGTCGCTGCGGCGTGCGGCGCGCCCACCGTCGGCATCTACCCGTTCCAAACCGATACGCCGGATCGCTGGGCGCCGCTCGGGGACCGCACCGCAATCGTCCGTGCGACCTATCCGTGCCGTCCGGGTGAACGCAAAGAAACGTGTCCCGACTACGCGTGCATCGCCAATCTCGACGTGCCGCGCATCATTGCGGCGATCGAATCACTGACCGGCGCGCCCGCAGCTGCATGAAGGCGACGATCCAACTCTGCACGTACAACCGCGCGCGTTTGCTGGGCCGCGTGCTCGACGCATGCTTCGAACAAACCGTATCGCCCGCGGATTACGAAGTCGTGCTCGTGAACGACGGCTCGACCGACGACACGCCGGCGGTTATCGCCGCGGCCCAAGCGCGGGCGACCTGCCCGTTCACCGTCGTGAGCAGACCCAACGGCGGCTTGGCGAAAGCGCGAAATTCCGGGCTCGCGCGTTCGACGGGCGAACGCGTCATTCTCATCGACGACGATGTGCTGCCGCTGCCAAACTTCGTGCAAGAGCATTTACGCAGCCACGAGCGTCATTCGCGGGCGATCGTTCGCGGCGGCGCCATCAACGTTGAGAACTTCGACGAGTTGCCGCTGCCGGTGTGGAGCTTGCGCAACTACAGCGGGAATTATTTTTGGACGACCAACGTCTCGGTGCCGCTCGAAGCGCTGAAAGCCGTCGGCGGCTTCAATGAAGAGTTTGCCGAGTACGGCTGGGAAGATATTGACGTCGGATTGCGTCTGCGCTTCGCCGGTGTGAAGGCGGTCTTCAACCCGCGCGCGCTCGTCTATCACTATAAGCCGCGCCCGCGCGCGGCGGACGTGGAAAAAATGCTGCGCCAAGCTCGCGCGCAAGCGCGTACCGCCGTACAATTGGCGAGGCTGCACCCGCACTGGCGCACGTATTTGGCGACCGGTGATAATCCGGTGCAGCGCTTGCTGCACGGATGGATGCGCGCAGGCGGGGCCGCGCGGCGTCTGCGGTCGAGTTTGGGCTCGCTGAGCGACGATCGCCCCTTGAGTGGACGCGAACTGCGCGCCGCGCGCAGGTTGGCCGCTGAAGCATACTTCGAAGAGCTGGAGCGTGCGCGGCAGGCCGCTTCATGACGCAGATCGTGCTTATCCGCACCGACCGGATCGGCGATTTGATCTTATCCACGCCCGCGATTGCAACGGTACGCGCTTCCTTTCCCGATGCCCGCGTGACGATGGTCTGCAGTTCATACAATCGCGTCGTGATGGAAAGAAATACCGATGTTGACGAACTCGTGGACTTTCCCAGCCGCATGCAACCCGCGCTCTTCGGCGCAAGTTTTCGCGGCCGCGCCGATCTGGCGATCGCGCTCGCGCCCCGTGCCTCCGACTTGGCGATCGCCGGCGCGACGCACGCCCGCACGCGCGTGGGATATACCTACGAACGGCGCTATCTGCTGCGTTGGACCTTACGACGGTTCGTCAACGTATTGATGACGTCCGAGGCCGACCCACGGTTAAGCGAACGGGATCCGGACCGGCGCGTTCGCCACGAAGTCGATCAGCTGCTCGATTTGGTCGCGCTGGGCGGCGCGAAGCAGCGCATCGAACGTTTGCGCTTGGACATCAGCGACGACGATCGCGCCGCTGTCGCGTTTATCCCGGAGGATCCGATTGTCTTTCATTTGGGAAAACGCTGGTTTCACGACGGAAGCACGCTCGAATCCACACTGCAGCTGCTCGCCGACCTGCACCGCTTCGATCTGCCGATCGTGGTGACGTACGCGCCGGACTGCGACCGGTACGTTGCGGCGATTGCGGAGACTCGTGCGGCCGACATCGTGCTCGGCGGGCTGCCGTTTCACCGCTGGGCCGCGGTGTTCGAACGGGCTCGCGCCGTGGTGACGGTGGATACGGGCGCGACTCACGTCGCAAGCGCGGTGCGCAGGCCGACGCTGGTTGTTTTCGAACACCGTTACTTTCACTTGAACTCACAAGAATGGGCGCCGTACAAAGTGCCGAGCGTACTCGTGCGCAAGCCCCGCAACGAAAATCCTGAATTCCTCGCGCAGCTGCGAAGCGACGTGCTTCAAGGCGTCGAGAAGCTACTTGGTGCGCGTGCCTGAGATTTCCGTGGTCGTGCCGACGTACAACCGGATCGAAACGCTTCGCCACGTCGTCCCGTCGCTGCTCGCGCAAGATCTTCCGGCCGAAAGTTTCGAAGTGCTCGTCTGTGACTCGAATTCCAACGACGGCACCAGGGAATATCTGGCCGGCATCCACGAACGCCATCCAAACGTCGTGCACGTTCCTGGCGCCTACTCCGGCCGCGCGATGGCGCGCAACGCCGGCATCGAACGCGCGCGCGGGCCGGTCGTGCTGTTCAACGATTCGGATATCGTCGCGTCGCCCGACTTGCTCGCCCGCCATCTCGAACATCACCGCAAGGAGCGCAACATTGCGGTCGTCGGCTTGGAAGTGCAAGTCAGTTCGTTTGAAGATTACGAAGAGAAGCGCGATCATCCCGAAAAACGCGGCGCCTTACATCCGCCCGGGCGCAAACGTCTGAGCTGGCTCTATTTTTTGACGGGCAACGCTTCCGTGCGGCGCGAGGATCTGTTACGCGTGGGGTGCTTCGACGAATCGTTTACCGGATACGGACACGAAGATTTGGAGCTCGGGTACCGCCTGCAAAAAGCCGGCATCACGATTCTCTACGAGCCGCGCGCGGTGAACTATCACTGGCAAGACGTCGGGCACGAGGACCAGGTCGAGAAAATGAAGCTGGCCGGGCGTTCGACCGTGCGCTTTTACCGCAAGCATCCCGATTTCAAGGTGATGGCCAACCTCGGCATGACCCCGGTTTCCTTGGGGCTGCACTCGGCGCTGACCAAGATGCCCTGGCTGCTCGGGTACTTCGACAAGCGCGCCGGGCAATCGAAGTTTGCGCGCAGCCTCATCCAGCAGTACTATTACGTTTCCGGAATCAAGAGCGCATTATGAAGTATTCTTGCGGCGCACTGCGCGCGAGCGATGAAAAGGCATCCGTCGAGCTGGCGGGCTGGGTGAACGTCCGGCGCGATCACGGCGGCTTGATTTTTGCCGACCTGCGCGACCGCGACGGCATCACGCAGATCGTCTTCGATCCGCAGCGGGCCAACTTCAGCGAAGCCGAGCGCCTGCGCCACGAGGACGTCATCCGCGTGCGCGGGACCGTCCGCCGCCGGCCGGCCGGCACGGAGAACGCGAAACTGCCTACGGGCGAGGTCGAAGTCGCGGTTGACGAGCTCGAGGTCATCAACCGTTCGGCGGTGCCGCCGTTTCAAATCAACAAAGACGACGACGTCGACGAGAACCTGCGCATGCAGTACCGTTACCTCGACCTTCGGCGCGCGCCGCTCCAGCGCAACATCGCATTGCGTCACAAGATCGTCAAGGCCATGCGCGACTTCTTCGACGAGCGCGGATTCCTTGAGATCGAAACGCCGATTCTGATCAAGTCGACGCCCGAAGGTGCGCGCGACTTCTTAGTACCGAGCCGGTTGCATCCGGGATCGTTCTACGCCCTGCCGCAGTCGCCGCAACTGCTCAAGCAGTTGTTGATGATCGCGGGCTTCGGACGCTACATGCAGATCGCGCGCTGCATGCGCGACGAAGATTCGCGCGCCGACCGGCAGACGGAGTTCACGCAGCTCGACGTCGAGTTGTCGTTTTGCACGCAAGAAGAAGTGCTCGAGATCATGGAGTCGTGCATGCGCCACACCTGGAGAGAGGCGCTGGGCATGGAGTTGGCGCCGTTTCCCCGCCTTTCGCACGTGCAAGCCATGGAAACCTACGGGAGCGACAAACCCGACCTGCGCTTCGGGCTGGAATTGCAGCGCGTGAACGACGTTTTCGCGCAAACGGAGTTTGCGATCTTCAAATCCGTCATCGACTCGGACGGCGCGATCGTCGCGCTGCGCTATCCCGGCGGCGGCACGCTTTCGCGCCGCGACTTCGACGCTCTGGTCGAAACCGCCAAGCAAAACGGGGCGAAGGGCATGGTCTGGGTCGCGCTCGGCGCCGACGGCGTGAAGAGCTCGGCCGCAAAGTTCATCCACGAAAACGTGGCCGCGCAACTGCGCGAGCGCACGAAATCGGAAACCGGCGATGCGATCTTACTGTTCGCAGACGCGACTGAAGCCGCGCTTGGCGCGGCCGGCAAGATGCGCAATGTCGTAGCCGAGCGCGCCGGCATGCGCGATCCGAAGACGTTCGCGTTTGCGTGGATCACCGATTTCCCGCTCTTCGAAGCCGACGAAGCCACGGGCAAACCCGGTCCCGCGCACCATCCGTTCACCGCGCCCAACGACGATCAGTGGGAACTGCTCGAATCGGATCCGCTGCGCATGCGCGCGCAGCACTACGACATGGTCCTCAACGGCTTCGAGCTGGGAAGCGGCTCGATCCGTATTCACAAAGCCGAATTCCAGCGCAAGATCTTCGCGATGCTCGGCCTGACGGAAGATCAAGTCAACGATCGCTTCGGTTTCTTTTTACGCGCGCTCGACTACGGCGCGCCGCCTCACGGAGGCATGGCGCTCGGCATCGATCGCATCGTCATGATCGCGGCCGGCGAATCGAACATCCGCGACGTCATCGCGTTTCCGAAGAACCAGCTTATGCGCGACGTCATGATGGACGCACCGTCCCCGGTGCCGGAGCAGCTTGTAAGTGATCTTTCGCTGCGGACTCTGCCGCCTAAACCTTAGTACGCTGAGCGACGAGACGCCGGTATTATCGCATCGATGACGGCGGTTCGCAACGCACCAAACTGCCTCGGCTTGGCAGCATTGCGTATCGTATTGATGAGCCAAATAGAATCGTTAGGCACATGGTTCTTACGGGCGTTCGTTATCAACATTTCTGCTTTGTAGCAGCATATTTTAGGGCGACCGAATAGGACACCATCATTCTTGCCGGAAAACTGCGCATATCGCGGTGCTGAATATATTTTTGAAAGTCTGCGCCCGATACAATTTTATTACCAGATGGTCCCGGCTTGCAGTGCTCCCACGACAACTTCCCGGCCGCGACAAGCAAATGCAGATCGTTGAACGAAATTAACCGGTTGGACTGAACGGTCGTCTTGGGAGCGGGCATCGGCAATGCCATCGATGCTGCTGCCGGTGCCGCGAGTTTGGGGTGCACGTGTGCGAATGCAGTACCGGTCAAAAGAAACGCTGCGGCAACGAGCAACCCGAGAATCTTCTTCATAATTTTCCTGCCCTTCCCATTAAAACTTCACCCGGCGTGCGAACCGGCGGCGGGCACGAAACGCTAGGCGCCTGCTCCGGTTCCTTCACGGCCGCCGACCTACCTTTTAGCGCTAACTGCGCGCCTGGCTGCAACTGATTTTGTTTAACCGGAACACTTTAACTTACCGCCATCGGAACAGAATATTTAGCAATCGCCAACGCGGGCTGAGTGAGCGATGCAAACTAGGCTTCGAAGGCATCGATCCTTTACTGATAAAGCTCATACGAAATGCCTTACGAACGCTTGTTCGTTCGCGCAAACTCGAGGCTGGAGCGACCCAAAAAGTCCTTTCTTAAAATGTGTTAGCGACAGTCTATCCGGTAAGGCCAGACGCCGGCTCCGCCTAGCTCTCCTAGAGCTCTTAGCCAGGATTGCGGTACAATAAGCTACCCCTTGGCTGCTACAGGGGGCGACGCGCTTAGCGTACAGCGCACTAGATGGAGGGTGCAGTGACATCTCGCGTTTTCATAGCGCTTTCGTTTATCGCTTTTCTTGCGGCAGCTCTGATTAAGTCACCAATCGCTTTTGGACAATCTTCGCGTCCTGCTGCAACGCCTCTACCGGGTATGATGACCGTAACGGCATCTCCAAAACCGACGCCAAAACCAAATTTAATTCCTTATTGCATTACTGACGAATATGAATATTTGGGCCTGCAAGACGCATGCGGTAGACCAAGAAACACAATATTCGTAATAGGGTTAGCGTCAGACGCAGCGACCAAGGGAAAATTGGTTGCGACACTTACCGACCAGCTACAGAACTTCATATTGGACGACGGAGCTCGCGTAATACCAGAGCCGAATTGGGAGATTTCTGATTTCGTTGCACAATGCAAGGCAGACCATCTACCACAACACCAGAAAGCCGAACACGACAGCGCACTCGTAATCGCAGCAGTCGCAATGGCCTCAGGTGTGAAGGACACGTTCTCGTATATGCGTTCGACGTCCGAAGCGGCGCTAAACGTACTGTATGCCGACTGCGTACCGACCGTTCCGATGAGCGCATCAGAGCTAAGTGCGGAAATCGCGCTCACCAGCGCATCTAGACCGATTGGCAAGTCGAAGGCCAGCGCGCCACCTTCGCCCATGCCTTTGGCATACGTGTGGTCGTCGCACATTCAATACGGTTACCAGACAAAGAAAGCTTTTATTATGCCTCGTTATCTCGATATGATAACGGTGCTCGGTGGCTTAGCCTCCATCTACGAAGCTTTAGCTCCCTCTAAAAGCTCAAGCACTTCAACAACGAGGTTGTTTCCGAGTCCCTCGCCACTTCCGGCGTCCGGTTGGATTTCGACTACCACATCGACAGCCGGCTCGTCGACAAATACTGGCGTCGCCGCGCTTTCACAGAATCTTCTAGCGCAAGCGATTAGTGGTAGTGTTGTTGTTCCCATTATACCACCAGATGATTCTCAAATGTGGAATGCCATTGAAGGGGCGGTTTATAGTATCACAAAAGAAATGAAGTGCCCTGAGGTCTTACGGAACGCAAATGAGGATGTAAAAGATTTTGCCGAACCGGGATATGCACCCGCTTTTCAATTCCCAGCGCCATTCTGCAAAAAATCAGCAAAAGAAGCCCAAGCGGCGCATCACGCATAGCGTAGCGGCACCATGCATTGCGGATCGGTACATTGCGCATCGGCATCGGGACGTTCGCGCATCGGCGACCGGACGTTACGGTATCGTATTATCCCGCGGCAAATTCCAACTGGGGCATCAAAAACTGGTTCGCGATGGTAGCGGGCGCAGGATGTTCTTTGTGCGAGCGAAGACTGCGTCGAACATTGGGCGCGTGAGTTTGCCCGTGTTCGTATTTTGACGGCTCGGATGGAATGACGAGATCAGCATGACGGTGCGCTGACCTTTGGTTGCGACAAGCTCGGCGCCGTGGCCGAACCGCCAGCCTTTGGTCGAGAGCGAATAGCCGGCGGCCTCCAGCGCTTCGATCGCGGCCTTCGTTCCGATCGCGCCCAAGCCGACGACGACGCGCAGCCGATCGAGCGCTTCGACTTCACGCACGAGATAGGGAAAGCACTTGCGCAGTTGCGCGGGCGTCGGTTTGTTTTGCGGCGGAGCACAGCGCAGCGCCGCGGTGATGTAAGCGTCGTGCAGCTGTAAGCCGTCGTCCACATGCAAAGCCGATGCTTGGTTCGCGAAGCCGGCGCGATGCAGCGCCGGATAAAGAAAGTCGCCTGACGCATCGCCCGTGAATGGCCGCCCGGTGCGATTGCTGCCGTGCGCGCCTGGCGCGAGGCCCACGAGCAAAACGCGCGCCTCCGGATCGCCAAATCCCGGAACGGGTTTGCCCCAGTACGTGAGATCGCGGTACGCGCGCTTTTTTTCGGTGGCGACTTGCGCGCAGTATCGCCGCAGCTCGCGGCACTTCGTGCACGCGATCACCTCGGAGTGAATGGCGTTCAAGGTTTTCGCGCTCATTGCAGATTGGGAAAACCGATGCGTTCTAAAGCGGCGTACGTCACGATGCCCACGGCCGTAGACAAATTGATGCTGCGGACGCTTCCCGGCCGCATCGGTATGCGCAGGCAATGCTCGGGATCGCGCGCCAGCAGTTCGTCCGGCAGCCCTTTGGTTTCTTTTCCGAAGACGAGAATGTCGCCGCGTTTGAATCCAGCCTGCGTGTATGGCAGCGAAGCGCGCGTCGAAAAATACCAGCACTGCGATTGCGACGTCGCGGCCAAGAACGCGTCGAGGCTCGGGTGCAGCTTTATGCTCACGTGCTCCCAGTAATCGAGCCCTGCGCGTTTGAGCTCGCGGTCGTCGATGCTGAAGCCGAGCGGTTCGACCAGATGCAGCGCACAGCCGGTGGCCGCGCACAGCCGCGCGACGTTGCCCGTATTCGGCGGAATCTCCGGTTCGATCAGCGCGATCTGCAGCGGCGCGTCATGAGCCGAGCGCTGCGAGAGACGATCCTGCGGCTGCATTACGAATTGGCGATGGAGACGAAGTCGAGCCCGGCGGGCGCGACGGCATATGCGACGCCATTATTGCGCTGCCAAATCTTTTCAATCGCGCCGCGCGGATAGACGATGCGTACGTTGGGCGCGGCCGGATCGTTCATGGCGCAGTCGCCGCTCGCGGTAAAGCCGCAGAGCACGGAAAGATGTCCTTCGGAGTGTTCGAGCGGCGCGCCCGGCAGTTCGTCGCCTGTCCAACTATAGGAAATGGCGATGGGAATGCCGGCGTCGATAAAACGCGCGGCGTGATCGAGATTACGCAAGTACACCACTGCGGCGCGCAGTCCCAAACTTCCGCTGAATGCGACGTTGAACGCCCAGTTGCCCGTGCCGTTGTACGCGCGGTCGAAAACGGCGCGGGCGGTTGTGGCGGCGTCGAAATCCAAACCGTAAAAGGCGTTGAGCATCGAAAGCGCCGTCGGGCTGCACCAGCCGCGCTCACCATGGTCGCCATATTGCGATCGCGCCGGAACTTCGAGAATACACGCCGGCGCCGCATATGGTAACGACGGTTCGTTGCGCTCGGGCGTCGCAAAGTACACTGCATCGAAGTCCACGCCCGCCGCGCGAACTTCGATTCCGTCAAACGGCTGCGCACTGCGAATCACGTCGACGTCAACCGTCACATCGGCATGCTTGGCGCTAAAAGATTTGCGCCCATCGGTCGTCCATTCGGTGTGCGGCAGCCACTCGGTGGCCGGCGCGTGCGCGCGCAGCAGGCGAAACTCGATCGTGCCGCGATCCGCGAACGTGTTCCAACTCAGCACGCTTTCGCGCGCGGGTTCAAACGTTAGCCGCGCGTGCTCGTCCGCGGCGTATATGACTGCGAGCGCTATATCTGCCAGTCCCAAGCGTTCCAAGTATCTTGCACGAACGCAGCGGGCTTGAGGTTTTTCATGTCGCTGTTGACGGCCGTGTACTCGTTCTCCCAATAGAAGAAAACGCTCGGCACCAGTTGGTGAATGCGCTCCTCTTCTTGTTGATAGAGTTTCTTGCGAACCGCGTGGTCGTAGGTGAGCGAAGCCTGGATTGAGGTCCGGTCGACAATCGGATCGTTAAGATGCGACGTGTTGCCGCCATGCGGCGGCATGTACTTGCTGTTCCAAAGCCCGGAGTTTTCCGGATCGGGCGCGTTAATCGATACCGTCCAAGAGATATCGTACTTTCCGGTATAGAGCGGACCGGTTGGCGCGAATAAAACGTTTACCGGATAATTGCGAATCTGCAAGCTGATGCCGAACGGCTTGAGCTGACTCTGCACCTGCACTTCGGCTTGGATGTTTTCTTGTTTGTTCGTTCCCGTTGAAATCGTGAGTTGCAGCGGTTGCGCGCCTTTATGCAGCCATCCATCGCTGCCCATCGTCCAGCCGGCCTTCGCAAGCAACGCCTTCGCGGCATTCGGATCGTAGGGGTAGCGCGGAATGTTGGGCGCTGCCCACGAGAGCGGAAAAATATCGCTGACGGCGAGTTGATTGTAGCCGTGATAGGTTTTGTCGTTGATCTGCTTCCAGTCTACGCCTTCGGCGATCGCCAAGCGCACGCGCTGATCGGCTAAGATGGGATTTTTCAGGTTAAATTCCATATGACGCCAGTTGGCGATCAATTTCGTAATGACGTTGATGCCGGAAAGCTGCGAAAGGCGCGCGATGTCGTTCTCGTTCACGCCGATGAGTACATCGACGTCGTGCGTTTGCAGTTCGTTAAAAAGCGTGCTGGTGTTTGGAATGACTTTCCAGACGATCTTCTTTAGGTGCGGCGCCCCGAGGTAGTAATTGGGATTGGGCACGAAGACCAGCGACGATCCGTGATTCCATTGCTGCAAAATGAACGGCCCGCTCGAGACCGGCTTGCCGTTGAACGGTGCGCGGTTGATATCCGGCAGGCTCGCGAGAATGTGTGCCGGCAGCGGCGGATACGCGGCGCCGTCATTCGCGAACAACCCCAGAATCGTCGAGTTGGGCTGCTTCAAATGAACGACGATGGTCGTGTCGTCGGGAGCGTTGGCCGAAGCGATATTGTCCCAACCGAACAGCGCCTTCACGTTGTTGCGCGGATTGCGCACCGCCGAGTAGGTGAACATCCAATCTTTCGACGTCAACGGCGCACCGTCGGACCAGCGCAATCCTTTGCGCATGTGAAGCGTGATCGTTTTTCCGTCCTTGCTAAATCCGCCGTTGGCGTAACTGGGCACTTCGGTTGCCAAATCCGGAATGAAGTTGCCGTTATCGTCGTACTTCAGGAGCGACGCGAGGATCAGGCCGTCGACTTGATTGCTCGCGTCGGTGTGCGCGAACATCGGGTTGAGGCTATCGGGCTCGTCGGAGTTTCCGACGCGGACTTCGCCCGGAATCGTCCACGGGTTGCGGCCGCCTATCTTCGTCGTACCGGTTTTGGTGCACGCGCTCAGTAGGAGCGCGACTGTCAGGAGTGCTGCGACGAGCTTCACGTTCATGCGACGGCCTTTGAGGAGAGTGGGTGGCGTTTAACGAGCTTCGGCGCGATGGCTTTCCACAGGCGCGCCGCCCCGTTGCGGACGACGTCATCTGCGGGAAGCGACGTTTCTGCGCGCGCCCGCGCGATTTCTTCTGCCGCCGACGCTTCCTCCAAACCGAACGTGTTCAGGGCGATGCCCACAACGCCGGCGGGCTTGACCGTCGCGCAGAGCTCCTCGTGCAGTTCGACGAGCCGCGCGTACGACAGCGTCGGCGTTTCGTAGGTTTCCATGCTCGTTCGCTTGACGTCGGCAACGAGCAGCAATGCGTCGGGAGCGCAGCCGAAAAGCAGCGCGAGCGTGACCGGCGCGTACGCCGGGTGATTGATCGCCCCCTGACCTTCAACCAAAATGTATTCGGGGTTGCGATCTGCCGCCTGCAGGACGAGTTGTTCGCTCGCGCCCGTTGCAAAGTCGGAGATGACGCGATCGACCGCGATGCCCCAACCGGCGATCATGATCCCGGTCTGTCCGGTCGGAACGAATTCCGCGTTCGATCCCATTTCGCGCGCAGCGCGCGCGAGCTCGAGCATCACCGTCATCTTCCCGACCGCGCAGTCGTTACCGACCGCGAGCAGAACCGGCGCTTTCACGTCGTAAGCCGATCCGCAAAAGAGCGGAACGTCCGGCGGTTTGCGCACGTCCCAGATCGTAACGCCATGCTGAAGCGCGGCCGCCGCGAACTCCGGATCCTCGCCGAGCATGTCATGGAGACCGCTGACAATCTCCACTCCGCTCGCGATCGCGGTAAGAATTCCCGCGCGCCATTCCGGCGGAAGCTTTCCGCCCTTTGGAGCGGTGCCGATCAAGAGCGCTGTTGGCGCGAACCGTAACGCATCGGCAACGCTTGCGACAACCGGTGCCGAGCTTTCTAGATACGGCACGACGTCGCGCACCGTCCGCCCGGCGCACGACGGATCGACTACAGCTACGGTTTCGTCGCTCGAATACCTGATGACGCCATGCGCGGTTTTCGCATTCTCCGCGAACTGTCCCGGCGCGAGTATTGCGTATCTACGCAACGGCCTTCTCGCGCACGCCTAACCCGGGACCATCCGGCAATACGATCTTTCCGCGTTCGTAGGTGATGCCGGTAAACGGATCGTCTTTGGTGAGAAACGGGCCGTCGATATCGGCCCAGTCCGCCAGCGGCGAAAGCTGCGCTGCCGCAGTCGCCAGGATCTGGCTTTCGACCATGCAGCCAATCATGATCTTGAACTTGAGCGCGCGCGCGGTGTGGATCATTTTGAGCGCGCCGCGAATGCCGCCGGTCTTTACGAGCTTCACGTTGATGCCGTCGACGCAGCCTATGAGCGCCGGCAGATCTTCAGCCGTCCGCGAATCCTCATCGGTTACGATTGGAATCGGTGAGCGCTCGCGAATGTAGCGCAACTGCTCCGGATGACCGGCCGGAATCGGCTGCTCGCAGAATTCAATATCGAAACGTTCGAGTTCGCGCAGAATCGCGGCGGCTTCTTGCGCGTCCCAGCCTTCGTTCGCATCGATGCGGATCGTCCCGGAGTACGCCGAGCGGATCGATTCGATCGTTTCGATTTGGCTCGCGCGAGAACCGGCGCCGAGTTTCACTTTCATGACCGGATGCGCGCCGAGCTCAGCGACCTTGCGCCGCGTCGTTTCCGGATCGCTTATGCCGATGGTAAATGACGTCAGCGGAGTTTCTGCCGGATTGAGGCCAAGCAGACGGTAGAGCGGCTTGCCGCAGTCTTTGCCGATCAGATCATGCAACGCGACGTCGAGGCCGCAGCGGGCGGCCGCCGGAATCTCCTGGGAAAGTACATCATCGAGCAGATAGGGATCGCCGCCGCGCGGCGGATGCTCCGAAAAGTACGCGGTAACGGATTCGGCCGACTCATCGTAACGCGCGATTGGTGCGGTTTCGCCCAGCCCTTCAAGACCGTTCCACGACAAGCGAAACAAGACCGTGCGCGCCGATTGCGCGCTGCCGCGTGCGATCGTAAACGGATGGACCAGCGGGAGTTCCAGGATCGAGGTGGAGAGGAAGAGCGCGGACATGTCGCACTGCTTCCTTCTCGCAGGCTGTGCCAGCCCCTAGAGGCCTAAGTCTTCCTCGTCCTCTTCGTCGTCGCCGTCGTCGTCGTCGTCCTGCTCGTCGTCGCCGTCCTCGTCGGGATCGGTGACGGTATCGCTGGCCGAACCCGCGATACCGCGATCAACCAGCGGGTCGCCGTCGGCGGTTTTCTCGATGTCGTCGTTTTTCGTTTCGTTCATATGGAACCTCGAGGTGACTGTGCCCGCTCCGGGTTACCGCGAAACCGGCGTACGAACGCGGTACAGGTTACCGCGATGATCGAAGCGGACGCCTTCGCCTAACACGCGCGCGGCATGCCGCTCGCTGCCGCGAATGACGCGAGCTTCTTCGTCGTTATCGTAACCCGCACGCGTGAGCGCGCTCAGCTCGGCTTCCCGGCGCGGCGATTCGATCGCGTGCGCCATTTCATGCGCGAGTCCGAGAGCGGGCGATTGCCTTCCGCCGCGTGTCGTGCGCAGCGCGCTATATGGATCCCACGCGATCGTGTCGGTTGACGGATCGAAGTGATCGTCAGCGCGGCGATCGATCGTCAAATGGAACGTTCGCGGGGATGATTCCAAGCGTCCGAAGAGACGGCGTTCCGCGGCGTCACGGATCAGGTACGCCTTGGCGAGCTCGTAATCCGAGCGCGCCCGTGAGGGGACCACGATTGCCATGCCTCTCGTTCACGCGCTTGGATGCTTTTAGCAAGGCCTTGTGGTACAGTGAAGGCCGTCGACTGCGCATGGCGCGCAACGTATTGTAGGTCCTGGACCAACGATAGAACCTAGGGAGCATCAGCTCCGGATACGACGGTGTAGCTGGCCGAAATGGCTGCCGCACGGGCGCCCGGGCCGCACCCACCTGTGAGAAAGCAGGTTCAGACCTCGTACGACAGACGCCATATGCGGTCGACCGCTTTTTTTACCGCATCCACGCGCGCGTCGCCCTCGTGCGCATCCAGCGTCACGAACCCGCGGTAATCTTTCAGCAGATCGCGCAGCGCGTCTTCGCCGGCGCTCACGTCGTGCCAAACCAAAACGGTCTTCGGCAAGAGCTCGCGCGGATCGCTTCCTTCTTCCAGCGTTTCGAACTCCGGACCGTAACGCAGCCACGCGGAGTCGGTTTCCTTTACAACGCGCTTCATGTCGTGCGCGCCGGCCGCAAACGAATGCGGTTGATTTCGCAGCGCGATCGTCACGTTGTGGCGCTTGGCCTGCGAAGCCGCTTCGCCGAGCGTTTGCAGTACGGAATCCCACGCGGCCGCGGTCGCGGGGGGAAGCGGTGCGGCCAGAAGCGGCGATCCGAGCGCGAGCGCCATTTCGAGCGCTTGCTCGATATGCGCGGAATCGGCCGTGAAAAAGCCGTCGTGACGCAGCGCGGCCACGGTCAATCCCAGGTCAGCGGACATCTTTTTGACTTGGGCGAGGTAGTCCGTATCGGTGCGCGGAAAATGCCGCACGTCAAAAACGACGCCGTCGGCTGAGAGCTCCCGCGCGCATGCATCGATCCATTCCAGTTGGGTGAGATCACCGCTGCGCAACTGTTCGTCGAAAGCCGTGCTCGAGCAAGCCAGCTTCATAGGCGCGCGTTTCGACCGCATATTGGAAGGTACCCTTGTGAATATCGCCGTTGCAGCCGATCACGCCGGTTTCGAATATAAAGATCGCATCGCGCTCGCGTTGCGCGACGCCGGGCACACCGTTTTAGATTTCGGAACGAACGACGACACGCCGGTCGATTACCCGCAGTACGGTTACGCCGTGGGCGAAGCCGTCGCTTCGGGACAAGCCGAGCGCGGAATTTTGGTCTGCGGCTCGAGCATCGGAATCTCGATGGCGGCCAACAAGGTTCCGGGCATACGATGCGCGGCCGTTTTCGAACCGCTGGCGACCGAGCTCGCGCGCCGGCATAACGACGCCAACGTGCTCGCGCTGTCCGAGCGCCTCACCGGCTGGGAGATGATCGAGCGGTGCGTCTTGATCTTCTTAACGACGATGTTCGACGGCGGGCGCCACGCGCACCGGGTCGAGCAGCTCTTCGAGTACGGCGATGCGCAGCGCGCGCGCACGCTCAAGGCGATCGAGGCCGGAAAAGTTACCGATGCGCAGACGCCGCGCGAACTGCTTGGAGCGACGTCATGACGCCGCGCACCTGGATGTGGGTTCTCTTCGCGGTTGCGGTTATTATCTGCGCCTGGGACGTCTTCGCCGCGCTGCGCGGCCAAGGCAATAACATCGTCGCATGGGCGCTGGGCGCGATGATGGCGGCGTTCGCGGTTTGGGTGCTCATCAAATTGATGCGCGGAGACGCAACGCTTTGATCGCCAGCTCGGGCAGCCTCATCGAAGCGCAAGATCCGGAGCTCTTCGCGGCCATCGCCGGCGAGGAACGGCGGCAGCGTCAGAATCTCGAGCTGATCGCGTCGGAAAATTATTCGAGCAAGGCCGTGCGCGAGGCGATGGGCTCGGTCATGACCGACAAGTACGCAGAAGGGTATCCGGGCAAACGTTATTACGGCGGCTGCGAATTCGTGGATATCGCGGAAAATCTCGCGATCGATCGCTTAAAAAAACTCTTCGGAGCCGATCACGCCAACGTGCAAGCCCACGCCGGTGCGCAAGCCAATATGGCCGTGTTCATGGCGGTGCTGAAACCGGGCGATCCGGTTCTGGGCATGTCGCTCGCGCACGGCGGCCACTTGACGCACGGCACGAAAGTCAGTTTCAGCGGCAAGCTCTACAATGCGTTCGCGTACGGCGTGCGCAAAGACACCGAGCTAATCGATTTCGACGAAGTGCGCAAACTCGCGCGCGAGCACAAACCCAAAATGATCATCGCCGGCGCGAGCGCCTATCCGCGGACGATGGAATACGATCAGTTCCGCGAGATCGCCGACGAGATTGGTGCTCCGTTCATGGTCGACATGGCGCACATCGCGGGTTTGGTTGCGGCCGGATTGCATCCGTCGCCGGTGCCGGTTGCGGATTTCGTGACGTCAACCACCCACAAAACGCTGCGCGGTCCGCGCGGCGGATTGATTCTCTGCAAAGAGCAGTGGGCCGTGCCCCTCGACAAATCAGTTTTCCCCGGCATTCAAGGCGGACCGTTCATGCATATGATCGCCGCAAAAGCGGTCGCGTTCGGCGAGGCGCTTAAACCCGAGTTCAAGAACTATCAGCAAAACGTCGTACGCAACGCGCGCGCGATGGCCGATGAATTCGCGCGCAACGGTTTGCGCTTAGTGGGCGGTGGAACCGACACGCACCTGATGCTCGTCGACGTTTCGGTGCGCGGGTTGACCGGCAAAGCTGCCGAGGAGTACCTGGACGGGATCAGCATCACCGTCAACAAAAACGCGATTCCCTACGATCAGCAAAAACCGTTCGTGGCTAGCGGCATCCGCATCGGCACGCCTGCCATCACGACGCGCGGTTTCGGGGAAGATGAATGCCGCGAAGTCGCGCGCATCATCTGCGAAGGGCTCGACGATATCGCCGCACGCGCGAAGGTCGACGTGCTGCGCGGACGCGTGCGCGAACTCACCGGCCGTTTCAGCGTCCCTTAGTTTAGCGAAGCGGCAGCACAGTCACGTTCTCTCGCCCATTAGCCTGCTTTTCGTAGAGGATCTCGCACGCGCATTTACCTGCGCCGCCATGCGCCGTGAGCGTCGAGTTCACGAGGCGTACGCCCGACGCTCCAATCGCAACGCTTCTTTTCCAGATATACGTCGCGTGAAAAAAGTCGGCTCCCCCGTTCCGCTGCGGAATATTCGCCAGCTCGACCATTCTCGAGTCCAGTAACGGACGATTCTGCGCTGCCAGCCGCGGGATTTGTCCCAGATGTCCGCGATCGATGAACACGGCGCTCCGGCCTCGCGCCATCGCTTCAGCTTCGGCCGCGACCTTTTCCGAACCGCCCAGAACGATAATGTTGTGCGAGCGCGCGACATTCTCGGATAGGCTTGCTGCCGGCGTCGAGCGCTGCATCGCAGCCGGTACGCTGGACGACCGCGCGATCACTTGTTCGTTTCCGACGCTCCAGTGCGTGACGGCGGCGTGCGGAACGTACATCGGTGGTGCACCGCGTTCGACCGCGGAATTCGCAACGAGTGTGAAGGATTGGCTGCCGCCGGTCAGGTTACGGTATTGCATGAAGATGGTGTTCGGCCGGTCCAACGGCCAAAACGCGATCATATCCAGCTTCATGCCACTGGGCAGGCCCACCGGATAGATGAACGGTATGGCGGTGCGCGCCGCAAACGAGCGAAGCTCGGCCGGAGTGGGGTACCTCACGATTGCGACGGACTGAACGCGGATCGCCGCGTTTTCGCCCGAGAGCCAAACGCGAAATCCGGGAAAGATTTTTTCTGCCAGCCCGGCTCCCGTCCCAGCGACGATGAGTGCCGCAAGCAGCGTTACGGCGGCGTATCGAAGGCGTTCGTTTGTGCCCGCAAGCCGTGAGCGTTCGGCGATGCTTTGCATCTCGAGCTGCGGCACGGCGATGTGCTCTTTTGTCCAGTGCGCCGCATGCGAAAAATTCTTAGGCATGAGTGGCCTCCGTTGTCTCAAAAGGTTGGTATTCTTGAAGGACGCCGCGCAGACGCTCGCGCGCACGATTCAGGCGCGTGCGCACCGTTGTGTCGGGAATTTTCAGGGCGGCAGCGATGTCCGACGTTTTCAAGTCATCGAAGTAAAACAGGACGACGACTTCGCGCATCTCCGGCGGTAGCCGATCGAGCGCGTTCCACACGTCTAGCGAGATCGTGTCCGATGGATCGGTAAAACGTTCGATACTTTCAGCGCACAAGGGACGCTTGCGGCGAATGCGCCTAATTTCGCGCATCGCGGTCCGGTATATCCACGCGTTGAAAGCTGCGGGCGACCTTACCGAACGAACTTTGCGGTGCACGATCACGCACGTGTCTTGAGCCGCATCTTGCGCCAGCATGCGATCTCCGAGCATTGCCGCGGCAAGGCGATAACATGCCGGCCAAATCTCTTCGATCAGGCGATCCACCGCGGCGCGATCGCCGCGTATTGCCAGGCCGACGGTAGCTTCGGACGCCCAGTCGCTCATAGGACTCCTTTTTCGACGCTCTATGAAGAAAGAGGCTCGAAGGAGTTCAAATGTTCCCTTCGCTAACTGATTATGGACTCTATGGCGGAAGCATTTCCTCATCTGCATGTCGTCGATCACCCTGCCGTCGCGGACCGCCTGGCACGGTTGCGCGATCGCGAAACGGCGACGCCCGTCTTTCGCAAGCTCATGGAAGAGCTCGGCGCTTTTCTGGCTTACGAAGCGACGCGAACGCTGCCGCTCCGCGACCAACGCGTGACGACGCCGCTGACCGAAATGACCGCGAAACGTATCGCAACGCGTCCCGTCGTCGCGCCGATCCTGCGCGCCGGCTTGGGTTTGCTGCCCGGATTTCTCGACGTCATTGATGATGCCGTCGTCGCGCACCTGGGGTTCTATCGCGATCCGGACTCGCTTCAGCCGGTCGCGTATTATGCGAACGTCCCCGACGACCTGGCCGAACGCCGCGTCTTTCTTTTGGATCCGATGCTGGCCACGGGTAACTCCGGCGCGGCCGCCCTCGAAGCGCTCGCGTCGCGCGGCGCGCGGGACATGACGTTCATCAGTTTGATCGCCGCGCCCGAAGGCGTCAAAATGATTCAAGACGCGCATCCGAGCGTGCGCATCGTCACGGCGGCGCTCGACGAGCGGTTGAACGAACATGCTTACATCGTTCCGGGATTGGGCGACGCCGGCGACCGCATGTTCGGCAGCACGAGCTCCGTTCCGGTCTCGCACCGGTCTCGAAAATAACGTGCGTCCCGGGTGGGATGAGTACTTCATGCAGATCGCCCAAACCGTCGCGACGCGGGCGACGTGCCCGCGCGCTTCCGTGGGCTGCGTGCTCGTGCGCGATCACCGGATCCTCACGACCGGCTATAACGGTTCACCGCCCGGCGTGGCGCACTGCACCGACGCGGGCTGCATTGTCGTGAACGACCACTGTCAGCGTGCGACGCATGCCGAAGCCAATGCCGTCGTTCAGGGTGCGCTGCACGGCGTGACCCTTTCCAAATCGACCGCATATTGCACGCATCAGCCGTGCGTGAACTGCACCAAACTCTTCATTAGCGCGGGCGTGCGCCGGCTGGTCTATTTGACGCCGTACGCCGATCGGGTCGCGGAGGCGCTGCTGCGCGAAGCCGAAGTCGTGATCGAACAGGCGCGCCCGTGACGGCGAACTACCTTTATATAGCAGCTTTTGCGATCGCGCTGGCCGCGGCGCTCTTCACCACGCCGCTCATCCTGCGGTTGGCGCATCGCGTCGGCATGTTCGACGTCAGCGACGACCGCCGCATGCACGAGGAGCCCAAGCCGCGCATCGGCGGCGTTGCCGTCTTTTTCGGTTTTGCGTTCGCGCTTTTCGTCGTGCTCGGGTTCGCGCTCTCCAGTGCGCGCGGGATTCTCCCCGTGAGCGACCAGTTGGCCGCGGCGCACAACCTGATCGGGCTGCTCTTCGGCAGCATGCTGATTCTTTGCGTCGGCCTCTGGGACGACATCATGGGGCTGCGCCCCAAATATAAATTCGTCGCGCAGATCATCGTCGCGTTGATCTCCATGGCCTACGGTTTCCATATCGACTACGTCCACCGGCCGCTCTCGCACGATCCGAACGACTTCATCTACTTCCCGTGGTGGATCAGCTACCCGCTGACGTTGATCTGGTATACCGGCATGATCAACGCGATCAACTTCATCGACGGACTGGACGGCTTGCTCTCCGGTTTTACCGGAATCTCGTCGATCTTTTTGTTCGCGATCGCTTTTACCAAGGGCGACCCGATCGTGGCGCTAATCGTCGTCGCGCTTGCGGGCGGCGCGCTCGGATTTCTGCCGTATAATTTCGCGCCGGCGCGCATCATTTTGGGGGACAGCGGCTCTCACTTCATCGGCTACGTCTTCGCGACCGTTTCGATCATCGGCACGAGCAAGACGGCTATCGCCGTCGGATTAATCGCACCGCTGATCGTACTTGCGCTCCCGATCGTGGATACGGCCGCCGCGATCTTCCGCCGCGCTCGCTCGGGGCGGCGCATCACCGAAGGCGACCGCGGCCACTTCCACCATCAGCTCATCTTTCGATTCGGATTGAACACGCGGCAAGCGGTATTGCTGATCTATGCCTTTTGCATCGTGCTCGGCGTCGTCGCGCTTTACCTCGCATGAATCCGGCGGCGCCCCTGCGCGTTATGACGATCTTCGGTACGCGCCCCGACACCATTAAGATGGCGCCGGTCGTCGCCGAGCTCCAGCGCCACCCGCACGTCGAGTGCATCGTCTGCGTCAGCGCGCAGCACCGCGAGATGCTCGACGACCTGCTGGCGCTCTTCGCGATCCGCCCCGATTACGATCTCGACATCATGACCGAGGATCAAACGCTGACCGAGATCACGACGCGGGTCCTGATCGGCATGGAAAAAGTCTTCGAGAAAGTGCGGCCGGACGTCGCGCTCGTTCACGGCGATACGACGACGAGCACGGCGGCCGCGCTGGCCGCCTTCTATCAGCAAGTGCCCGTCGGCCACGTCGAGGCCGGACTTCGCACCAGCGATCCCTCGCTGCCGTTTCCCGAAGAGATGAACCGGCGCATAACGGGGACGATTTCTTCATTCCACTTTGCTCCGACGCAGCTCTCGCGCGAACATCTGCTCGGCGAAAACGTTCCGAAAGAAAACGTGATCGTCACGGGCAACACGGTTATCGACGCATTTATGCTCACGGCCGCGCGCGAGGATTTGCCGCAGCCGCCCGGTTGGGATCGCATCGACCCGCAGCGCCCGCTCATCGTCGTGACCGCGCACCGGCGCGAGAACCACGCGCACATGCGCGAAATGTGCGAGGCGATGCTCGAGATTGCGCGCATGCCGCAGCGTCCGCAGATTTTTTGGCCGGTCCACCCGTCGCCGCGAGTCAAGCCGATAGCTTATGAGGTTCTTGGAAACGAACCGGGTGTCGTGCTCGTCGAGCCGATGGATTACGCGCGCATGGTTGCAGCCGTGCGCGACTGCACGTTCGTGCTGACCGATAGCGGCGGACTGCAAGAAGAAGCGCCGTGCCTGGGCAAACCCGTGCTCGTGATGCGCGAGGAAACCGAACGGCCCGAGGGCGTGCTCGCGGGAACGCTGGAACTGGTGGGACACGATCGCGCGAAGATCACTGCCGCGGCCGCGCGCTTGCTTTCCGGCGGCGAAGCGTACGAAAAGATGTCGCACGCGCACAATCCGTACGGTGACGGGCACGCATCCGAACGCATCTCGGCTTGGCTGCTCGCGCGGTTGCGCGACGGCGGCTACCCAGCGCCCTTCGAGGGCGGTCTTACGGAGTGAAGGGCGCCGCGGGCATCATCGCGGCGGGTTCGGCCTTCGCGGGCGCGGCAGTCGGCGGGCTGCTGATCGGCATTGTGGCCGACCACGCCCGGCACACGGAATATCTTGCGGCCGCCGGTCTTTTCGCCGGCGTCGCGCTGGGCGGATACGCCGCGTTCCGCCTGCTGGTGCAAACGAACATGTCTTGAAGGAAAGCCCTGCTATGGAATTGTACCGCGGGCTCAAGCGGTCGATGGCGCTGGGCACGCTCTTCGTGGTCGTCGTCGCCGCGGCAGTGTTGGCCGTCTGGAACGTCAACTTTGCACTCGTGCTGCTGGCCGGGGGCGCCGCCGGGATCGCCAATGCGTTCCTATCGATGCTCGGCAACGAAAGGTTGCTCGACCGGCGCAGCATCCCGGCGTTCGTCTTAAGTAGTTTTCTGCGCCTGTGCCTATTCGGTATAGTTCCGGTGGCCCTGGCGCTTCGGATTCCCTCCCTGTGGACGTTGGCGTGGTACTTCATCGGGTTCTTCACGCCGTTCGGAATATACGCAGTCTTGCTCAAACGCGCATACGCACGAAAGATCGAATAGTTGCACGAACATATAGGAGAGCACATCACGTGGACGTGGCCGGTTCTCGGCTCCGTTCACGCCGACACGATTATGACGACGTGGCTCGTCATGGTCCTGGCGTTGCTCTTCTTCGCGTGGGTCGGAACGAGTTACCGATCGGCGCGCGTGACGCGCCGCCAAACGGTGATCGAAGGCATCATCAACTACATCGCGGATCTCGCCCACGGCGTGCTGGGCGAAGCCGGCGAACCGTTCGTACCATTTTTCATCGCCCTCTTCATCTTCATTTTCATGCTCAATCAGTTCGGCGTGCTGCCCTTCAAAGTATTGGGCTTGCCCTTCGGCGGATCGCCGACAGCCGATCTCAATACGGTGGCGCCATACGCGCTCATGGTCTTCCTGATCATCCAAACTGTCGCGTTCCGGAGAAAAGGCGTCGGGTATCTCAAGCACTTGCTCCAGCCGTTCCCGGTGCTGCTGCCCATCAACATCATCGACGAAATTCTGCGTCCGGTCACGCTGGCCGCGCGTTTGTTTTTCAACATCTTCGTCGGCGAATTACTCTTCATTATCATCGCATCGATCATCACCGCCAAGATCATGCTTGGTCCAGTCAATCTCTCGCTCGCCATCGCGGTCGTGCCGTTTTTCATTCAGTTCTTCAATTTTTTCGTCGGCACGGTGCAGGCGTTCGTATTCACCCTGCTCGCAATCGTCTATCTTTCGCTGGCAATAGCGCCAGAGCACTGAGAAAGGAAACTCCTTGAATCCGCAAGCTTTTATCATCGGAACGACGCTGATTGCGTTCGGAATCATTATTTCCGGCGTCGCGTTCGGCTCCGCTGTGGGCGACGGCATCGTCGCCAGCAAAGCCGTCGAGTCAATCGCGCGTCAGCCGGAAGCCCGCTCGAACATCTTTACGTTCCTGTTCTTGGGCGTCGGCGTGCTTGAGGCGGTGCCGTTCATCGCGATCGCGCTCGCATTCTACATCCTCTTAGTCGTCGCAAAAGTACCGGCGCTCGTCGGGGCTTTCGCGAAGTAACGTAAGCGGATGGGCTTTCTCTCGATCGACTGGCACGGGACCGCTCTCGTGCAGCTGCTCAATTTCGTGATTTTCTTCACGATCTTGAACGTGGTCTTTACGCGCCCGGTAGGGCGCGCTATCGCCAAACGCCGCGAATACATCAACAGCGTAACGGGCGATTACGACCGCTATCAAGCCGAAGGAAACGCGCTGCGTACGCAAGCCGAAGCGATTCGCGCGGCCGCCCGGCGCGAAGCCGAACAATTGGCGGCGCAGGCGCGTGCCGAGGCGTCGAACGAAAGCGCGAGACTCTCGACCGAGTTTGCGCAACAAGCATCGGAAAAAGTTCGCGCGGCCCACGAGACCGTGGACTCCGAAGTGCAGGCCGCGCGTTCGAACGAGCAGCGAACGGTGCGAGAGTTGGCAGACGAGATGTTCGCGCGCGCGGTCCCGGAGATCGCCCGGTGAACTACGAGGCGATTGCGGAATGGAGCCAAGTTGCATCGGCGGTGCTGTTTTTGGCGGTTCTCGTCTGGATGTGGTTTAAGTTCATTCAGCCGGCCGTTCTGGCCGCGCAAGCCGCGCAGAATGCGCGCGTGAACGAAGCCGAACGCCACCGCGACGAAGCCAAAGCTGCGCTCGAAGGATTGCACGGCGAGATTGGACTGGCGCAGCAAGATGCGCTGGCGATCAAGGATCGTATCGCGGCTTTCGCTGCAGCGGAACGCGAAGCGATTTTGCGGGAAGCTCGCGAAGCGGGCGAACGCGCTTTGCGTGACGCCGAGGGCGAGCTCGCGCGCGCGCGCGCCGCGGCGCGCGTCCAATTGCGCGACGAACTCGTCGAGAAGGCGCTCGGGCTGGCGCGTGAAACCGCGGCCCGCCGCATGGATGACGCCGCCGATAAGAAGCTTTCCAGTTCGTTCGTGCAGTCGCTGGAACGGAGCGGCGGCTAATGGCCAATCAAAAGCTCGCGCGGCGCTACGCCACGGCGATCTTCCAACTTGCCTCCGAATCCAACGCGGTCGAACAAGTCGGCAAAGAACTGCGCGTCCTGAGCGACGCGATCGACGACAACGCCAGTGCGCTGAATTTCTTTCTCTCGCCGGTCGTCGACCGCAAAGAAAAAGAGCGCACGCTGGTAGCCGCCTTCGACGGCAAGGCGCATCCGGTCGCACTGCATGCTATGCTGCTGCTCGTCCGGAAACGGCGCGAAGGCTTGCTGCGCGAGATCGTCGCCGAGTACGCTGCTCTGGAGCTGGCGTCGCGCGGCGAAGACGCGCTGACGATTACGTCGGCGAAGCCGCTGGAAGCCGGCGAACTGCGCAATATCGTATCGCAGCTCGAAAAAATTTATGGAAAAAAATTCGAAGTCACGCAGATCGTTCAGCCCGGCCTAATCGGGGGGCTGCGCATCCTCATGGGCGACCGGCGCGTCGACGGTTCGGTCGAAGGCCGCTTTCAAGAATTAGCTCGCACTCTCTTGGCTAGGAATTAGGAATGATCAACGCAGACGAAATTGCCGGTATTTTAAAACAGCAGATCGCCACGTTCACCGCGGGCGTGCAAGAAGACGAGGTCGGCACCGTCATCGAGGTCGGCGCGAACTTGGCGCGCGTCTACGGATTGCGCAGCGTGCGCGCGTCCGAACTGGTGGAATTCGCCAACGGCCTGCAAGGCGTCGCGCTGAATTTAGAAGAGGACAACGTCGGCGTCGTCATCATGGGATCCGACGAAGGGATTAAGGAAGGCGACAAGGTCCGGCGCACGGGGCGCATCGCATCGGTTCCGGTCGGCGAGGCGCTGCTCGGAAGAGTCGTCGATCCGCTCGGCAAGCCCGTCGACGGCAAAGGCCCGATCGAAACGAACAAGTTCCGCACGATCGAAAACGTCGCGCCCAGCGTCGTGCAGCGTCAGCCGGTGAAACAGCCGCTGCAAACCGGCGTGCGCGCGATTGACGCGCTCATTCCCATCGGCCGCGGGCAGCGCGAGCTGATCATCGGCGACCGCAGCACCGGAAAAACGGCGATCGTCGTCGACACGATCATCAATCAAAAGGGCAAAGGCGTCTTCTGCATCTACGTCGCGATCGGCCAGAAGAACTCGACCGTCGCCGCGCTCGCACAGTTGCTCGAGCAAAAGGGCGCGATGGAGTACACGACCATAGTCACCGTCGGACCGTCCGACGCGGCCGCGCTGCGCTGGATCGCTCCGTTCGCGGGCTGCGCGATGGGCGAAGAGCTGATGTATCAGAACAAAGACGTGCTGATCGTTTACGACGATCTCACCAAGCACGCGCAGTCGTATCGCGAGATGTCGCTGCTGCTCCGCCGTCCGCCGGGCCGCGAAGCCTATCCGGGCGACGTGTTCTTTCTCCATTCGCGTTTGCTCGAACGCGCGGCGAAACTCTCCGACGAAATGGGCGGCGGATCGCTGACGGCGCTGCCGATCATCGAAACGCAAGCGGGAGATTTTTCGGCGTACATTCCGACCAACGTCATCTCGATCACCGACGGTCAGATCTACCTGACGCCGGAACTCTTCTTCCAAGGCATTCGGCCGGCCGTCGACATCGGACTCTCGGTCTCGCGCGTCGGCAGCTCGGCGCTCACCAAAGCGATGAAGAGCGTCGCGGGTCAGTTAAAGCTCGAGCTTGCGCAGTACCGCGATCTCGCGGCGTTCGCGAAGCTGGCGAGCGATCTCGACAAAGCCACGCAGATGCAGTTGCTGCGCGGCGAGAAGCTCACCGAGCTGCTCAAGCAGCCGCAATACCAGCCGATGGCGGTCGAAGATCAAGTTGCGATCTTCTACGGCGCGACCAAAGGCTTCGTCAACGACATCCCGACGCCGCGGCTGCAAGATTGGCTGCGCGGTTTTGTGGCGTTTCTGCACGACAAACATTCCGACATCACGTCGGCGATCGCGCAGAGCGGGCAGCTTGCCGACGAAACCAAACAGAAACTCGACTCGGCGCTCACGGAGTTCAATAAGAGCTTCTAATGAAAAGGCGTATCCGCGCTGCGCGCTCCACGCCCCCCGCCGGCAGAGCCGTCGGGGCCCCCGGCCTTCGGCCCCTTTGCATCGCAATAGGTGACGCTCGGTAATGGCCAGTGTGAAGGATCTTCGGGGGCGGATACGATCCCTGAAGAACACGCAGCAGATCACCAAAGCGATGAAGCAGGTCGCGGCCGCGAAGATCCGGCGCGCCGAGGCCGCGCAGAAGCAGGCGCGCCCGTACGCGGACGCGCTGGGCGAGATGCTGCAAGATCTGATCGCGACCTCTTCGCGCATCGATCATCCGTTCATGAATTCCGGCAAGGCGGGCGCGCCTCCGGGCGTCATTCTCATGACCGCCGACAAGGGGTTGGCCGGCGCATTCAATTCCAACGTGGTTCGCGAGGCGGAACGCTATTGGCGTCAGCACAGCGACACGCGCTTTTACACCGTGGGCATAAAAGCTCGCAACGCGGTGCGCCGCTGGGGTCTAGGAGATCGGCCGGGTTGGCCGCTGAACGCGCCTTCTAAGTTGCAAACCGCTGACGAGCTCGCGCAAGCTGTCACGGCCGATTTTACGGCCGGCGAGATCGGAGAAATCATCCTCGTCTCTTCCAAACACGTTTCGATGATGGTGCAGCGTCCCGAGCTCCGACAGCTTGTTCCGATTGAGCGTGAAACGGCCGCTGCTGTGCCGGCTCCTTCATCCGGCCCGCGCGGCGCGGTCGAAATCGAGCCTTCACCCGAGTTCGTGCTCTCAAAGCTGCTTCCGAAGTATCTCGAGTTCACGCTGTTTTCCGCGATGCTCGAAACCGACGCGTCGTTCTACGCGGCGCAGTTGCTTGCGATGAACAACGCGACGGAAAACGCCGGCAAACTGATCGACGAACTGACGATTGCAATGAACAACGCGCGTCAAGCGGCGATCACGAAGGAACTTCTCGAAATTGTATCCGGCGCCGAGGCATTGACGGGTACATGATACTTAATAATTATTTTCGTTCGGTTGGTGTCTCGTTTCGTTGGGCGGGCTGTGATTTCGCGCCGGAGCCATGGATGGCGGGAGGCGCCGAAATCACGCGTCCGCGCAACGGAATGAGATACCAACCGAACGCAACATACAGAAGCCAAAGAGTAAGGAACACTGATGCCAGCAACCGGTAAAGTCGTACAAGTTCTCGGAAACGTCGTGGACGTTGAGTTCAGCGCGGAGACGCTGCCGAACATCAACGACGCGCTCACCGTTCGCGTGAATGAAGATCATGCAAAGGCGAACGGCAAATCGCAAAGCGATGGAGCCGAGCTCGGCGGCACCGCGATGCAGATGCGCGACATCGTGCTCGAAGTGCAGGACGAGCTTGGAAACAATCAGGTGCGTTGTCTCGCGCTCGGATCGACCGACGGGTTGATGCGCGGCGCGCCGGTGACGGCTACGGGCGGACCGATTATGGTCCCGGTCGGCGAAGGCACGCTCGGGCGAATCTTCAACGTGCTCGGCAAAGCGATCGACAGCGACGAACCGGTCAAGGCCGCGGCGCAGTGGCCGATTCACCGTCCGCCGCCGGATTTTCAGGCACAAGATCCGACGCCGAAAATTTTTGAAACGGGCATCAAAGTCATCGACTTGATGGCGCCGTACACGCGCGGCGGCAAAGTCGGACTCTTCGGCGGCGCCGGCGTCGGCAAGACGGTGCTCATTCAAGAGCTGATTCGCAACATCGCGAGCGTGCACAAAGGCTTCTCGGTCTTCACCGGCGTCGGCGAGCGCACGCGCGAAGGCAACGACTTGTGGCTCGAAATGAAAGAGTCGGGCGTTTTGAAACAGACGACGCTCGTCTTCGGACAGATGGACGAACCGCCGGGCGTACGTTTCCGCGTCGCGCAAACCGGCGTGACGATGGCGGAATATTTCCGCGACGAGATGGGCGCCGACGTGCTGCTGTTCATGGACAACATCTTCCGCTATCTGCAAGCCGGCTCCGAAGTTTCCGCGCTGATGGGGCGCATGCCGTCGGCCGTAGGCTACCAGCCGACGCTTTCGACCGACATGGGATCGCTCGAAGAACGCATTACGTCAACGCATCGCGGATCGATTACGTCTGTGCAAGCGGTATACGTGCCGGCCGACGACTACACCGATCCCGCCGTTGCGGTGACGTTCGCGCATTTGGACGCAACGACGGCGCTCTCGCGTCCCATCTCCGAGCTCGGAATTTATCCGGCGGTCGATCCGCTGGCGTCGAGCTCGCGGATTTTGGATCCCCAGATCGTCGGCGAAGAGCATTACCGCGTGGCGCGCGGCGTTCAAGAAACGCTGCAGCGGTATCGCGACTTGCAAGACATCATCGCGATTCTCGGCGTCGAAGAGCTCTCCGAAGACGACAAGATTGCCGTCGGACGCGCGCGCCGCATTCAGCGCATGTTCTCCCAGCCGTTCTTCGTCGCCGAACAGTTCACGGGTACGGCCGGCAAGTACGTGAAGCTCTCCGACACGATTGCTGCATTCAAGGAGATCCTCGACGGCAAAGTTGACGACGTTCCGGAGCAGGCGTTCTTCTATGCCGGCGGCATTGACGATGTGCGCGCCGCCGCCGAGAAATTGGGCGCAGCGGTCTCATGACCGTTCCGTTCAAGCTCGTCTCGCCGGCGAAGCTGATCTTCGAAGGCGATGCCGAGCTCGTGATCGCGGTGACGACCGAAGGCGAAGAGGGCATCTTGCCACGGCACGCACCGTTTCTCGCGGCGCTCAAGCCGGGCGTGCTGCGCGCCAACATCATTGAGAACGGCGCGTCGCGGCGCCTGGAACTTGCCACCGGCGAAGGCTTCATGCAAGCGCTGCCTGATCGCATCACGGTTTTGGTCGATAAGGCGGTCACGTTTGAGGACGTGGACGTCGCGCAGACACGCGCTGAGCTTGCTGACGCGCCGGATTCCGCGGCGGCGGACTTCGCGCGCGCCAAGCTGCAGCTGACCGGACACCACTAGCCTTCCGGCGAAATCACACTTTGTGGCGCATACTCCGGGCTGGACGAAGTTAGCCGGACCTGCGCTGGAGCTCGCGGCTCTGGCGTTCGGCTCGTTTGCCATGGAATTGGCAAACGGATCTCCACCCAAGCCGAAAGCGCCGCCGAAGCCGGTAGCGCCATCCGCGCCTACGCCGGCGGCAGCGGCGCCGGCGAAACCCGTATGGTCCAAGCGTGAGGGCAACCCGCAAGAGTTTCTTTTTGAAATCGCCGACGAAGGCGCGAACTATTACCGCGCGTCGGACGCGACCGCGGAAGTGGTCGCCGGTTTGTATTCGGACGGGCGGATCAGGTTGGCGGACTCCGGCGGCCGCCGTTTCGCCGGTGCGCTCATCGGCGGACACGCGGATCTGCTGGAACTGCAGCGCAACGAATGGAGCGAAGTTTTCTTACGCGTGACGCCGACGGGGCGCATGCAGCTCGAGCTGCGCGGCGGACCGTACGACGCGCACGTGCTCACCTGCGAGCCCCTCTCTCAATGAACACGCTCGATCGGCTCGAGACGACGCTGCGCGTGCGCGGGGGCTCTCAGCTCGAAGGGTCGATCGCCACGCACGGCGCGAAGAATGCGGCGCTTCCGATCATGGCCGCCGCGCTGCTGGCGAAAGGCAAAGTGACGCTGCACCGCGTGCCGCGCATCACCGACGTCTCCGTCATGTGGTCGCTGCTCGAAGCGCTGGGCGCGCGTTTGCGTTACGAAGGCGAAGGCAGCGTGACGATCGACGCCTCCAACGTCGCGCTTATTCGAGCGCCATACACGCTCGTGCGCAAACTTGCGGCATCGTTCGACCTCGTCGGTCCTTTGATCGGCCGGTTCGGCCGCGCGGAAGTCCCGCTTCCTGGCGGATGCGTGTTGGGAACGCGTGCGACGGACATGCACGAGCAGGCGTTCTTGGCGCTCGGCTGCGACGTCAAAAACAAAGGCGGCTACTTCATCGCCACGGCTAAGCAGCGCCGTCTGCAAGGCGCCGACATCGAGTTCCGTACGCCTAGCGTCGGCGCGACGAAGAACGCGCTGCTGGCCGCAGTCGTGGCTGAAGGAACGACGACCGTTCGAAACGCGGCTATGGAACCCGAGGTCGTCGATCTCGCTAACTTTCTGATCGCCATGGGCGCGAAGATTCGCGGCGCAGCTTCCGACACGATCGTGATCGAAGGTGTCAACGAACTGCACGGCGTGGAGTACGAGATCATTCCCGATCGTATCGTGACCGGCACGCTGCTGCTCTGCGGCGCGAGCACGCGCGGCGACGTGACGGTCAAACGCTGTCAGCCCGATCATCTGCACGCGCTCAGCTTGAAACTGCAAGAGTGCGGCGCCGAAGTGACCAGCGGCGATGACTGGCTGCGCGTCAACGCGACCCGCGTGACCGGCGGCACGGATATTTTGACGGCGCCGTACCCCGGTTTTCCGACGGACCTGCAGCCGCAAATGGTTTCCTTTCTCTGCACGGCGCCGGGAAACAGCATCGTCGAAGAATCCATTTTCAATGCGCGCTTTTCTTACGTCAACGAACTCGCGCGTATGGGCGCGGAAGTTCGCGTGTCGATGGAAAGCAACACCGCCGTCGTCAAAGGCGGCGTGCCGCTCTCGGGCGCACCGGTGGAAGCTCCCGATATCCGTGCCGGCGCCGCGCTCGTCGTGGCCGGACTGGCCGCGCAGGGCGAAACGGAGATCATCGGGCTGGAATATATCGACCGCGGATACGAACGCCTCGAAGAGATGCTTTCCGCCTTAGGCGGGCAAGTTCAGCGATCGAGCGGTATCACGCCGCTGGTCGAACCGACCGGACTTTTCGAAACGAGCGCGTATCCTAAGACACGAGCCAAAGCGCAATAATCATTTACTCGTAAAGGGGCTTTCTTGGACATCGGGATCGATTTAGGTACGGCCAACGTGCTCGTGCACGTCAAGGGCAAGGGCATCGTTTTGCGCGAGCCTTCGGTCGTCGCCAAAGACATGAATACCGGCAAGACGCTTGCCGTGGGCGAAGAGGCGCGCCAAATGCTCGGGCGCACGCCCGGCCACATTCAAGCTATACGACCGTTGCGCGATGGCGTGATCGCCGATTTCGAAGTAACCGAGTCGATGCTCAGTTACTTCATCAAGAAAGTTATGCGCGACCGCTCCTGGTACATGACGCTCTTCCGGCCCAAACCCAACGTCGTTATTTGCGTGCCGGCGGAGATCACCAGCGTGGAAGAGCGCGCCGTCAAAGATGCCGCGAAGCTCGCTGGCGCGCGACACGTCGAGATCATCGCCGAACCGATGGCCGCCGCGATTGGTGCCGGCTTGCCCATCGACGGACCGTCGGGCAGCATGGTCGTCGACATCGGCGGCGGCACGACCGATGTTGCGGTCATTTCACTGGGCGGCATCGTCGTCTCTCAGTCGCTGCGCGTCGCCGGCAACAAACTCGACGAAGCGATCATCCGTTACGTTCGCCGCGTTTACAATTTAATGATCGGCGAGCGCATGGCCGAAGAGATCAAGATCAAGATCGGATCGGCTTACAAACTCGAATCGGAACTCGCGATGGAAATTCGCGGACGCGATTTGATCAACGGTTTACCCAACACGGTCAAGGTGACGAGCGAGGAGATCCGCGAAGCGCTTTCCGAACCCGTCGGCGCCATCGTGGAAGCGGTGAAAGCGGTGTTGGAAAAGACGCCGCCCGAACTTTCTTCCGATATCATCGATCGCGGCGTGATTCTGACCGGCGGCGGTGCGCTGCTGCGCGGCCTGGACAAACTGCTCGCCGAAGTCTGCGGCATTCCGGTGATTGTCGCCGACGATCCGCTGTCGTGCGTCGCGCACGGCACCGGCATGTGGGTCCGGCTCTAGGCGAGCGGAGATTCACACGCCGGAGAGGATCGACGCGCGAACGGAGCCGCTGGAGCTGGTCGCCGAGGAAGTAGCGCGCGTCGTGTCGCGCGGAGGCATCGTCATCTTTCCCACCGACACGGTCTACGGCATTGGCTGCGACCCGTTCGATCTGGACGCGATCGCCCGCATCTACGGAGCGAAAAGCCGGCCGGCGCATAAGCCGCTTTCGCTGCATCTGGCCACGGTCGGCGAGTTTTTGGAATACGTGCGCGATCAACGTGAGGTCGGTGCTGCGGTGCGGAAGCTGCTGCCGGGCCCGGTGACGATCATCATGCGCCGCCCGGGTTTCATCGATCGTGAAATGAGCGCGGGTTTGCCGACCTTGGGATTCAGGGTGCCCGACGATGCTTTGTGCAGCGCTATTCTCGACCGCTGCGGGCCGCTGGCCGCGACCAGCGCGAACGTCAGCGGCGAGCAGCCGTACTTCGGCGGCGGCGATGCCGGCGCGCTGCCGGCGGCGGATCTCGTCGTCGAAAACGGCCCAACCAAATACGGGCGCGAGTCGAGCGTCATCGATTTTACGACCCCCCAGCCGGTGCTGCTGCGCGAAGGGGTTGTTCCGTACGAGCGCCTAAGCGAGCTGATAGGACCTCTCGTACGTTATCGGGTCGCAACATGACGAACAAGAAGAATATCTTGCTGGCGGCGCTGGCCGCCGTTTCTTGCGTGCTGGTCATTGAGGCCGGGCGCGCTGCTGCTGCGCTCCCTCAGCCGACTTTCGGCTTGAGCGGCTGGCAAGTAAACACCGGCGAGGTTGATTCGAATTTTCAAACCGGCGCCTTTTCAACTCCCACAACCGTGAGGCTGGTGCGGCCGGGAGCGAGTATTCAGGCAGATCGGGCCACCGGCAATTTCAGGACGCACCAAGCGGTGCTTTCGGGGAACGTCCAGCTGCACGATCAAACCGGTTCGCTCACGAATTTTGCCGGAAACAGGAGTCCGTCTTCGCTGACTTGCGATACGCTACAAATCGACGGCACCAGCAAGATATATGTTGCGACCGGCCGCGTGCATTTTAGTCAAGGTGCAAGCTGGGGGAACGCGGACCGCGCAGTCATGAACGGCCTGACTCACGATTTGCATCTCTACGGCCACGTGTCGCTTCACCAATGATCGGAAGTCGTGCGGCTGCCGCTTCGCTCATGCTGCTCGCGGCGGTCAGCGGCTCGCTCGCGAGCGCCGCTACAAAAAAATCTTCACCGGCGGCGAAAGGTTCCGTCGCGATCGGCGGATGGACGCTCACGACCGACGAGCTCGAAGCCAATATGGGCACCGGAGCTTTTAAGGCTCCCAAGCACCTCACGATGACGCGCGCCGACGGTTCGATCGTGCAAGCGGATAGCGCAACCGGCAATTACCGGAAAAAACAAGTCGTGCTTTCAGGAAGTGTCAGCGTTCACGATGCGAGTGGAACGTTCGGATTGAAAAGCGCTTCAGCTGTCAGGCGCGATCCCGCCACGCTCACGGCCGACACGGTAACCGTGGATGACGTCACGCATCTCTACGATGCCGCGGGGAGCGTTCATTACGCGCAAGGCCAAACGACCGTCGACGCGCAGAAAGCGCACCTCAACGATATCACGCACCGGCTCGACCTCTCCGGAAAAGTTCACGTCGTGCAAGGCGAACGCACGCTGGACGCGGACACTGCGACGTACAACACGCTAACCGGCGACGGCGAAGCTGACGGCAACGCCATGATGGTCTTCCCCGGCGTTACGCCTTCGATCGCGACGCCGAAACCGATCATTCTGCACGGCCCCAAAATTCCGTAAGCATGGATCCCAGTCTGTTCGGCTCCGCGGCCGGCCCAGCGCCGCTTGCCGCGCGGATGCGGCCGCGCTCGCTCGACGAGTTTGTCGGGCAAGAACAGATCGTCGGCGAAGGCCGCGCGCTCCGGCGCGCGATCGAAAACGATACGGTTCCGTCGCTCATTTTATGGGGGCCGCCGGGCACCGGAAAGACGACGCTCGCGGAGATCATCGCCCACATGACCGGCGCGCACTTCAGCTCGCTCTCTGCGGTGAGCGCGGGCGTCGCGGATCTGCGCCGCGTCGTCGCCGAAGCGCAGCACCGCCGCGCGCTCGGAAAGCGAACGGTGCTTTTCGTAGACGAAATTCATCGCTTCAATAAAGCGCAACAAGACGCCGTTCTTCCTTACGTTGAGGACGGCACGATCACGCTGATCGGCGCGACAACCGAAAATCCGTCGTTCGAAGTGATCTCGGCGCTGCTTTCGCGCTCGCGCGTTTTCGTGCTCAAAGCGCTGACCGACGAGCAGGTCGGGGCGATCGTCGATCGCGCGCTGAGCGACAAAGAAAACGGCCTCGGCGCGCAATCCGTTCATCTCGAGCCAAACGCGCGCGCGGCGCTCGTCTCACTTTCCAACGGCGATGCGCGCGTCGCGCTCAGCACGCTCGAGTTTGCGGTAAACGCGGCGCCGGCTCCGGAAAACGGAGCGCTTACGATTAACGCCCAGCTCATCGCAGATGCGATGCAGCGCCGCTCGATCAGCTACGATAAGGGCGGCGAGAACCATTACGACGTCATCAGCGCCTTCATCAAAAGCATTCGCGGAAGCGATCCCGACGGGGCGGTCTACTGGCTCGCGCGTATGCTCGACGCGGGCGAAGACCCGCTCTTCATCGCGCGCCGTCTCGTCATACTTGCATCGGAAGACGTCGGACTTGCCGACTCGCGCGGACTTTCCGTTGCGATGGCCGCGCAGCAAGCCGTGCATTTCGTCGGCATGCCCGAAGGCTTTTATCCGCTCGCACACTGCACGCTCTATCTCGCAACGGCGCCGAAGAGCAACAGCGTCGGCCGCGCGTACAGCGCGGCGCTAGCCGACGTTGAAGGCACGCGCAACGATCCGGTGCCGCTCCACTTGCGCAACGCGCCGACGGGACTTATGCGCGAACTCGGCTACGGAAAAGAGTACGAGTACGCGCACTCTACTGACGAATATCAATCACAGAAAGGCGATCTCCCACCGGCGGAAAGATTACAGAGTTATCTTCCGGAGAACATCGCCGATCGATCTTACTTCAACCCGGGAACGCAGGGCGAAGAGTTTCGCTTTGTCGAGTGGATAAAAAAACGCCGCAAATCAAAACCAAAATAAGCCCGCGCCACCTCACTCCGCCGCGGGGACGGTCGCGATCCAACATCGTGTTGGAGCGCTCCTGGGCTCAAAGGCGCCTCCCGCCATCCATGGCTCCGGCGCGTATTCGCACCCCCCGCTTACGGAGGGAGATGGCGTAGGCTTTTGCAGATGGGCCGAAGGCCGGGGGCCCCGGCGGCTTTGCCGACCGGGGGGCGCGGAGCGCGCAGCGCGGATGCGCCTGTTCAATTTAACGGGAAATGTTAAGGGGGTCGGGCTTTACCCGATCCCCCTTAACAACTTCCCGTTGCTACTTCTCGGAGTGTGCAATGGAGCTTCGCACGAATAAAGGCTACATCCGAGTTCTGAGAATATCCTGAAATGCCGCGAATTTATTTGGACCATGCCGCGACCACGCCGGTGAGGCCGGAAGTGGTCGAAGCCATGCTGCCGTTTTACGGGGCGGCCGGCTATAATCCGAGCTCAGCGCACGCGGAGGGCCGGGCGGCACGGGCGGCGCTGGACGACGCTAGGGAACGGATCGCGCGCATTCTGGGAGCCAAAGCCAAGGAGATCGTCTTCACCGGGAGCGGCTCCGAAGCGGACAACCTCGCGATCGCCGGCGTCGCGAAGGCGGCGCAGGGCCGGGGCCGCCACTTGTTGTCGCTCGTCACCGAGCATCACGCGGTTTTGCATTCGCTCGAGGCGCTTGGCGACGAAGGTTGGGAAGTGACGCTCCTGCCCGTCGATTCCGAAGGCCGAGTAGACCCGCAAGAGTTTGCCGCGGCACTGCGCGACGATACAGTGCTTGCATCGGTCGCCTATGCGAACAATGAGATCGGAACGATCGCGCCGGTCGCGCAGCTGGCGGCGCTCGCGCACGAGCGCGGCGCGCTCTTCCATACGGATGCGGTGCAGGCGCCGGCGGATTTGCCGCTCGACGTTCGCGCGCGCGGCCGGG
>JAAXCX010000011.1 GCA_013036105.1 Vulcanimicrobiota bacterium | reverse complement strand
TGGCCAAGTACATTTTCTTTACCGGCGGCGTCGTCAGCTCGCTCGGTAAGGGCATCACGGCGGCATCGCTCGGGCGGCTGCTGAAGGCGCGCGGGATCAGCGTTTCGGTTCAGAAACTCGATCCGTATATCAACGTCGACGCCGGCACCATGAACCCGTATCAGCACGGGGAGGTCTTCGTTACCGAAGACGGCGCTGAAACCGATCTCGACCTCGGTCACTACGAACGTTTCATCGACGAGAACTTGTCGCGCGCCAACAACGTGACGGCGGGCCAAATCTACAACTCCGTCATCGACAAGGAACGCCGCGGCGATTACTTGGGCGCGACCGTGCAAGTGATCCCACACATCACCAACGAGATCAAGTCGCATATCAAGCGCGTCGCCGAGGAAAGCCACGCCGACGTATGCATCGTCGAAGTCGGCGGCACGGTCGGCGACATCGAATCGCTGCCGTTCCTCGAAGCGATCCGGCAGATTCGCTACGACGTCGGCGACGAAAACGTCATGTTCGTGCACTTAACGCTCATGCCGCACTTGGGAGCGCCCGACGAACTCAAGACCAAGCCCACCCAGCATTCCGTGCGCGAATTGCGCGGAATCGGAATCAGCCCCGACGCAATCGTTTGCCGCACCGCAACTTCGAGCCCGATGGCCATCGAAATCAAAGAGAAGATCGCGCTGTTTTGCGACGTTCCGCCGAGCGCCGTCGTGCAGAACGCCGACGCTCCGACGATCTATCAGGTTCCGCTGAATCTGGAAGCGGAGGGCTTGGCGGAAGCGGCAATTCGCAAGCTGCGCCTTCCTCAGGCGCCGCCGCAATTAGAAGAATGGGCTTCGGTCGTGGAGCGCGTGCTGAATCCGGAACGGCGCGTTACGATCGCGATCGTCGGGAAGTATGTAGAACTCAAGGATGCGTACATCTCGATCAATGAAGCGCTCCATCACGCCGGGATCCATTACAATGCGGCAGTGGACATCCGGCGCATCGATTCCGAGACGGTCGAAAACGACGGCGTAGCCGTGCTGCGCGCGGCGCATGGAATCTTGGTCGCTCCGGGCTTTGGGGCGCGCGGCGTGAAAGGCAAACTGCGCGCCATTAAATACGCGCGCGAAAACCGTGTTCCGTTCTTGGGGATCTGTTACGGCATGCAGTTGGCGTGCGTGGAATTCGCGCGCAACGTCTGCGGCTTGCCCGAGTCCATGACCCGCGAAGTGGACGAGACGACGATCGACCCGGTCATCGACTTCATGCCCGACCAGCGCAACCTGGAAGTCTACGGCGGCACGATGCGCTTGGGCTCGTACGCCTGCGAGCTGGAGCCGCAGTCGCATGCGGCCGAAGCGTACGGCGAATTGCAGATCACTGAGCGCCATCGTCACCGCTACGAGTTCAACAATCGTTACCGCGCGCTGTTCGAAGAACACGGCATGCGGTTCACTGGCCACCACGTCGTTGGAAAGGCCACGCTGGTCGAGCTCATCGAGCTGCCTGCCGACATGCACCCGTGGTTCGTCGGAACGCAAGCGCACCCCGAATTCAAGTCTCGCCCGACGCGGCCGGCGCCGCTCTATCGCGATTTCGTCGGCGCGGCGCTCGTGCACGAGCAGCGGCTGCGGGAAGAACCTTCATTCGTTCAAGCGACGTCACTGCGGTCGTCCTAACCCGCAACGAAGAGCGGAATCTGCCGCGTGCGCTGGGCTCGCTCCCCGCGGGCATGTCCGTGCTCGTTGTGGACCACCGCTCAACGGATCGAACGCTCGAGATCGCGCGCACGCATGGCGCGGCCGTCCGGGAGCGCGACTTTCACGGTTTCGTCGACGCGCGGCGATTCGCGCTCTCCGAAGTGCGGACGGAATGGACGCTCATGATCGACGCTGACGAAGCGATCGACGCGCAGCTGCGCCAAGCGATCTCGGAAGCGGCGGGAGACTATAACGGCTACCACGTGCGGCGCACGACGTTTTATCGCGGCCGCGCGCTGCGCATGTGGCGCAACGAGCTCCTGCTGCGACTGTTCCGCACAAAGGACGTGCGCATCGACCCGTTTCCCTCGGCGGGCGGAAGCGCGCAGCTGCACGAGCGCTGCACGTGCGATCCGCCGCTGGGCACACTCGACGGAACCTTGCTGCACTACTCGTATCCTACGCACGAGGCGTACGGCGCGAAATACGATTTTTACACCTCGATCGAAGCACAGGGGATAAAGCCGTCGCGAGCGCGCGCCGCGATCGAAGTCGCGCGCGCGGTTCCGCGGTTCTTGTGGTATCTGGTTGGACGCGGCGCGGTGGCCGATGGGATCGACGGCGCGCGCGTCGCCTGGAGCTCGGCGTTCTATCCGGCTGCGGTGCGCCTCAAAGCTCTCCGCAGGTGAGAGCGCGCATAGCGCTCGACGCGCGCGTCACGCGGCAGCTTTCTGCCGGCATGCAAACCTACGTGCGTGAGCTTACCGCACGGCTGCCGGCGGCGGCGCCGGACTTGGAGTTCTCGACCTTTGCCGGCGGCGGAAATTTCGGATGGGCCGAGCTCGTGCGGCTGCCTTTGGCGATTCGCGCGGCCAAGCCGGCGTTGACTCATTACTTGTCGCAGTACACGCCGCTGCTGATGCCGCGTCCGTACGTCGTAACGATCCACGATCTGATCCATCTGCTTTTTCCGGAAAACTTCAAACGTAAAGTCGGACCGTACTACCGCAGCGTCGTGCGTCACGTCGCCGGGCGAGCCGCCCGCGTAATTACCGATGATGCGCGCACGGTAGCCGACCTCCGGCGTTTCCTGGGAATAGCGCCCGAACGCGTGCGGGTCGTTCCACTCGGCGTAAAGGAGGTCTATCTGCAGCCCGCTGTTCCGCACCGCGGCGCGCGTCCTTATTTTTTCTACTCCGGCAATCATCGCGAGCATAAGGATCTCGCCACGCTGCTCGATGCATGGAAGGCGCTGCCTGAAAGCGATGCGGTGGATCTGCTAATGACGGGAGCGGACGACATCGGCGCGTCCCAATTTGCCATGCAGAACCGCAAAGTGATCGTGCTCGGAGACGTTCCGGCAAACGAGCTGGCCGGATACTACGCCGGTGCCGTTGCGCTGGTGCATCCGGCGCTGCGTGAAGGTTTCGGGCTGCCGATGCTTGAGGCGATGGCGGCCGGCTCTCCTGTGATAGCATGCGCCGATGCGCTCCCATCCGTGTTGCGAGGCGCGGCTCTGACGTTTCCCGCGCGCGATGCGGCCGGAGCGTCGCGCGCGATGCAGCGGGTGCTCGCCGACCAGGGGCTGCGCATGAAACTCGTTAATGAAGGGCGGGCTCGTGCGGCGGAATTTACATGGGATCGCTGCGCGCGTGAAACTGCGAACGTCTATAGAGAAATAGTGGAGGGATCGACCCGGTGAAGAAGCTGGCCTGCGTGCTTGTTGCCGTGATGCTCACGGCTGCCGTCCACGGGCACAACCGTCCGGGCAAAACGATCCGGCCCATCGCGGTGATCCTCAACGGGATGCACCTTTCAGTCAATCCGGGACCGCAATTCTACCGCGATCATCTGCTCGTTCCGGTACGCCGGATTATCGAAGCGCTCGGCCTCCAATTCCAACGGGTGGGCCGGAACGTGACGACGTAC
This sequence comes from Vulcanimicrobiota bacterium, assembly GCA_013036105.1. Classification (GTDB taxonomy): domain Bacteria; phylum Vulcanimicrobiota; class Vulcanimicrobiia; order Vulcanimicrobiales; family Vulcanimicrobiaceae; genus Rubrimentiphilum. The sequence continues at coordinate 101,310 of JAAXCX010000011.1, read as the reverse complement.
GTCGGCGCGAAGCAGATCACGCTCACAATTGGAAGCACGCGCGCTTCGGTCGACGGCGACCCCGTCTACTTGGATGCCGCACCCGTCGAAATCGGTAACACGCTCTATGCGCCGCTTCGATTCTTTACGGCGGCGCTCGACGCGCAAGCGAATTTCGACCGCCAAACCAACAGTGTCGAGATCGTATCGAGTTTGATCGGCCGCAGCGCGCCCGGGACGACCGGGGCGGGAACGAAAACGCGCGGAACGGTCACTGCAGTCGACCTGGATTCCTCTCCCGCTACGATCACGCTGACCTACAATGCTTCGATCCGTACTCTTCCCATCGACCCCGCCGCACAGGTCGTCGTTCAAGACGTCAACACCGGAACGTCCAATTCGGGCGAATTAAGCGACATTCACGCCGGCGACTGGGCTGAAGTCATGCTCGAGCGAGGGGGGCGCGTCAAACACGTCGTCGATGCCTACGGTTCGCATACCGGCACGATCGCCGCGGCCGCTTCCGGCGTTATCGTGCTGGGCGACGGGCGCGTCATCAGCCCGAGCCGGGCCACCGCGATCACGCTCAACGGCGATGCCGTCACCATCGATCGCCTGCAAGTCGGCGATGCGGTGAGCGTGCGCTACAATATCGACACATCGGAACCGCGGCAAATCATTGCTACACGCAAGGGTGCGGTCTCACCGACGGCCGGCCCGGTGGCGATCGCAGCAATTGGCGTTTCGCCGGAGCGTCCGCTGCGAAAAAACGACACGCTCTCCATCGTTATGCACGCTACGCCGGGCGGCGTCGCGAGCTACGATTTGGGGCCTTACGTCACAAACTTGCCGCTGCGCGAAACTGCTCCCGGCGTTTATTCGGGCAGTTATAGAGTCGGCGCGGGCGTGAATTTTGCCAACGTTCCGGTATTTGGCCATTTGAGCGTTCATGGCGGAGCGCCCACGACTTGGGAATCGTCTGCGCTCGTTTCGATTTCGACCGAACCGCCGGGCATCAACGATTTCGCGCCCGGAAACGGCGTCACGGTCAACAACAGCCGCCCCAGCATTTACGCCACCTTCGCAAGCGGCGTCGTTCCGGTCAACGCTTCGAGCGCAAAGATCGAGGTCAACGGCCACGACGTCACCTCGTCGGCGACGCGCAGCGACCGCTTCATCGATTACATGCCGCAGGTCGATTACCGCAGCGGCCCGGTACGCGTCATCGTGCGGGTTTCGGACGAAGCTGGGAATACGTCTACGAAGAGCTGGACGTTCTACATCAAATCGAGGTAAGCGTATGAAAAGATTGACTGCGTGCGCCGCGCTGGCGCTGATGCTGGCGTCGTGCGCCGGGAACCAGAACGCCGCCGGAGGAGCCGGCGCGCCACTGGTGATCGCGCGCGTCAAGGACGCTGTCATTCTCGATCCGGCTCAAGCCACCGACGGGATGTCGCTCAATCTCACCCAGGAAATGATGAAAGGGCTGGTCGAGTTCAAGCTCGGAACGTTCGACGTTCGGCCGTCCATCGCGCAGAGCTGGAAAATGAGCGCGGACGGTTTGCGCTGGACGTTTCAATTGAAGAAGGGTTTGAAGTTTTCCGACGGCACGCCGATCGATGCGGCCGCCGTCAAGTTCAATTTCGATCGCTGGCGCCTGACGAAGAATCCGTACCATCAGAACTATCCGTACGGATACTATGCGGATATGTTCGGAGGTTTTCCGGGATTGATTACCGGCGTGGAAGCGCCCAATCCGCAGACCGTAACGTTCACGCTCTCGCGTCCGCTCGGTCCGTTCTTACGCGACCTCGCGATGCCGTCGTTTGCGATCGCCTCTCCCGCCGCCGTTCGGAAGGATCTCGCCGGATTCGGAACCCACCCGGTCGGCTACGGGCCGTACATGCTCAAGGAGTGGGTGAAGGACGACCATATCACGCTGATCGCAAACCCGGCCTGGCAAGGCACGAAGCCGGCCTATGCGACCGTCATCGTGCGCGACATTCCCGATCAAGCCACGAGCGTGCTCGAGATGCAGCGCGGCGGGATCGATTTTCTGACCGACCCGCGGCCCGACGACGCCGCGCAACTGGCAAAGCAGTCCGGCGTGACCGTTTACGAGCAGCCGTCGAACAATAATTCGTATCTCGCGCTCAACGTTCAGAAAACGCCCTTTGGCACCCTGGCCGTTCGACAGGCGGTCGCCTATGCGATCGACGTGCGCGCGATCGTCAAAGCGTTTTACGCGACGGGCGCAGTCGTCGCGACGAACTGGACGCCTCCCGGGATGCTGGGTGAGGACAAGTCGCTGCAGTCCTATCCTTACGATCCGTCAAAAGCCAAGCAGCTGCTGGCGCAGGCCGGACTTTCCGGCGGCTTCACTACCGACCTCTACTATCCGACGACGCCGCGGCCATACATGCCCGAGCCGCAGCGAATTGCCGAAGCGATCCAAGCCGATCTGCAAAAGGTCGGCATCGGGGTCACGCTCGAGCCGTACGAGTTTGGCGTCTTTCTTGAAAAAGTCCGCAACGGCGAACACCAGATGTGCCTGATCGGATGGAGCGGCGACAACGGCGATCCGGACAATTTCTTCTATCCGCTCCTCGACAAAGACAGCGCGCTTGCAAAACCCAATGGCCAGAACTACTCCTTTTGGGAAGACGAAGCGTTCCACCGCCTCATCGTCAGGGGGCAAACGACGCTTGACGATGCCGGACGCGCCGTCGTCTACCGCCAGGCCAACGACATGATTCACGATCAGGTGCCGGCTTTGCCGATAGTTCATACGACGGTCCCCGTCATCGTGAAATCGTCGATCGCCGGATTCGTGCCGAGCCCGGACACGCACATCGCATTTGAATACCTGCATCCAAAGTAATCTGGGCGCGTGGCTACGTTTGCAAGGTCGTATAAGTGTGTCATCCTGAGCTTGTCGAAGGGACGCTCATGAGCACCAATTGCCTTTTCTGTAAGATCGTCTCCGGTGAGATCCCGGCAAAAATCGTGCATCGCGATAATGGGATTATCGCGATCGAAGATGTTAACCCGCAGGCTCCGGTTCATCTGCTCGTTCTGCCGGAACGCCACGTCGCCAATATCGCGGAGCATACATTTAAAGGCTCTGCCGACGAAATCACCTCGCTGATGGAAACTGCCGCTGCGCTAGGCGCGCAGAACGCCGGCGGCTTTCGCCTGGTCGTGAATACCGGAACGGACGGCGGCCAAACGGTGGATCATCTGCACGTTCATGTGCTCGCTGGAAGGCAGATGAACTGGCCGCCCGGTTAAGGAGTCGTGCGAGTAAAACGTTAATAAGGTGTGTATAAACGATCTTTCTTGTGCAATGGCTGTGAGTGACGCCAAAACCCTATTGCAATCGACTTTCTTCCTTGATACCATGCAATCACTTCGAGTAACGACGAAGTGCGGAACGTAATAAACCGCGATCGAGCATGCTGAGGGCGTTGCAAGTGCGGTGCCGGAGTGCGAAGGTCGAACCGGAGGCGGGCGTGAGTAGGGGTTCGGAAACGGACTCAAACGCGCGAACCGCGCCGGAGATACAACAAGGCCCGAGGCCTCACGGCAACGGGCCTTGCTATTTCCCGTGCTTTGACTGTAATGCGGCCCTATGATAAAGTCACCTATTGGGCCCGCTGGCCCACGAGATTTCGATTGAAAGGGGGGTTGTAATTTAATGGAAGTACGCGTAGCTCCGGGGGAGTCTATCGAGAGCGCGCTGCGCCGTTTCAAAAAAGCCACCCAGAAAGCCGGAGTCTTGGCCGAGGCGCGCAAGCACGAACACTACGAGAAGCCGAGCGTCCGCCGCAAGAAGAAATCCGCGGCCGCGCGCAAGCGCCGTGCCTAGTCCCGCATGGCCAGTTTGAAAGACCGCATCGCCGCCGATCTCAAGGAGGCGATGAGGGCTCGCGACCAGCTCCGGCTCGACACGCTGCGCTCGGTCCTTTCCGGGTTCACGTACAAGCGGACCGAGGCCGGGGTCGACTTGACCGAAGCCGACGAATCCGATGTCGTTCGTAAGCAAGTCAAACAGCGCAGCGACGCCGCCTCCGAATTCGAAAAAGCCGGGCGCAAAGAACTCGCCGAAAAAGAGCTCCGCGAGCGAGAGATTCTGACCGCGTATTTACCGGCGCAAAAATCCGAGGACGAGATCCGGTCAATCGTGCGCGCGATTATCGCGGAACTGCCCCAGGGCAGCCGCAATCAGGGTGCGGTCATGAAGGTCGCGATGCCGCAGCTCAAAGGGGAAGCCGACGGCAACCTCGTGCGCAGGATCGTCACCGAAGAGATCGGCTAAAACGAAGAGAGCCCTGTAACCTTCGCGAAGGGCCTAGGTAGCTAAAAGCATGCTTGGGTTCAAGATGGGACTACTGGCTGCAGCCGGGCTTATTGCAGCCGGGTTCTTTTCGGCGTCCGCCGCGCAGCAGACGGCAAGAACCGGCACGGTCGTCGTTATTCCGATTACCGGAACCGTCGACGACGGCATGGATCACTTGGTCGTGCGCTCTATCGAAAAGGCCCAGAGCGAAGGCGCATCGGCGATCGTGCTCGACGTGAACTCGCCGGGCGGCGTGCTCGAAGCGGCCTTCGACATCCGGGACGCCATCCTGAACACCACCATCCCGACGTATGCATTCGTCGACGGCCGCGCTTACTCGTCGGCCGCGCTCATCACGCTGGCTGCGCGGCATATCTACATGTCGCCCGGCGCGTCGATCGGCGAAGCCGAGCCGTATCCGGTTACTTCCAAACTCATTTCGGCGGTCAAGGCTGAATTCAAATCGACGGCCGAGCGAAACCATCGCGACCCGCTCATCGCCGCCGCGATGGTCGATAAGACGATCGATCTTCCTGCGTACAAGCAGCCCGGGCAAAATTTGACGCTCGACACGCAAGCCGCGCTCAAAACCAAGATCGCCGATGGTGAAGCGGCGTCTCTGGGAGCGATGCTCGCAGCGAACCATTTGAGCGGACCGCAAGAAACGCCGCAGTACACGTTTGCCGAGCAGCTGGCGCGCTTCGCGACTAACCCGGCTGTGAGCGGACTGCTGTTGACGCTCGGCTTCTTGGGCTTGCTCATCGAGATGCAAACGCTGCACGGGATCGCAGGCGTGATCGGCGTCGCATCGCTCGCACTGTTTTTCGGTTCGCACATTTACGCGGGATTCAGCAACGGATGGGTAGTCGTGCTGGCAGTCGCCGGCGTCGTGGGCATCCTTTACGAATTGCACATCGTTCCAGGGCACGGTGCGCCGGGCATACTCGGCGGAATTGCGCTGCTTTCGGCAATACTGCTGGCCTTCGGCATCCCGCTGTTTTTCATCGCGATGCAAACGATCGCTACGGCGATCGTCATGACGGTGATTCTGTTCTATCTCGCAACGCGGGCTTTTCCGCAGAACGCTTGGATGGCGCGGCTCACCTTTGCGAGCGCGCAAGGGCCGGATTACGTCACCAGCCGCGATCTCTCGCACCTGCGCGGGCAAAGCGGTACGGCCAGCTCGTATCTGCGGCCGGCGGGCGTCGCGACGGTGGACGGACGCCGGATCGACGTCCTGACGCAAGGTGAATTCATTCCGGCAGGTACACCTATTCGCGTGACCCGTGTCGAGGGCGCGCGCGTCTTCGTCGAACCCATCGACATGCCGAGTTACAAGGAGTAAATCTTGGGCGTTACAATCGGCGCGACCATTATCTTTTTCGTCGCGATCATTTTGTTCTTTACGTTTCTCTATTATTTTCCCATCGGCATGTGGTTCAGAACGGTTGCGGCGGGCGTACCCCTGTCGATCGGCTCGCTCATTCGCATGCGCATCATCGGCATTCCGCCGAGCGTCATCGTCACGAACCTCGTGCGCGCGCGTAAAGCGGGACTTCCTCTGAATGTGGACCAGCTGCAGTCGCACTACCTGGCCGGCGGCAACATCGAAAATTGCGTGCTTGCGATGATCGCGGCGCAGCGCGCTCAGATCCCGTTGGAGTGGCAGCGCGCGGCGGCAATCGATCTCGCCGGCCGGAACGTTTTGGAGGCGCTGCAAACATCGGTCAACCCCAAGGTCATTGAAACGCCGATCTTCCAAGGCGTCGCGCAGAACGGCATTCAGTTGAACGTCAAGGCGCGTATTACGGTCAGAAGCAACCTGGATCGCTACGTCGGCGGCGCCGGAGAACCGACGATCGTGGCGCGCGTCGGCGAAGGCGTCGTTTCCGCGGTCGGTGCAGCGCTCGACCATAAACAGGTATTGGAGTATCCGGATCGCATCAGCAAAGCCGTGCTCGCGAAAGGTCTGGACGCGGGCACCGCGTTCGAAATCGTTTCCATCGATATTGCCGATGTCGACGTCGGCAAGAATATCGGCGCAGAGCTGCAGATGTCGCAAGCCGAGGCCGACCGGCGGATCGCGCAAGCGAAAGCTTCCGAACGGCAATACGCGGCGCAGGCTGCCGAACAAGAAATGAAAGCCGAAACGCAGCGCATGCGGGCCAAAGTGGTTGACGCCGAAGCGTCGGTCCCGCAAGCGATTGCGGAGTCGTTTCGCAGCGGCAACCTCGGAATCATGGACTATTACCGGATGAAGAACATCCAGGCCGACTCGGAGATGCGCGGCGCGATTTCGGGCAGCGTTTCTCAGAGCGATCAAGGTCCGCCCCCGACCGCTCCGCCGCCGCCTCCCGCGAAGTAAATGCCTCGTAGAGGGAGCGCGCCTTCGCCCCAGCGAGTGCTCGAAAAAAGCGAGGGCGGGACGGTTCGAGCGATGTTCGAAGATGGGAAGAGTCTCCTGCGGGCAGTTATTGCCGCGGAAGTACTCGGACCACCCCGGGCATTGAGGGAGTACGAACTCTGGAGTCAACGACCGAACGAACTGTCGACCTAAGCGAACTCACGGATCAATTCCGGCTGTTCGGAAAATTCGATCAGAATCTCTCGGCGTTGGAAGACGCGCTCGCGGTTTCACTGCGGGTCGACGGCCATAGCCTGGTTGTCCACGGTGAAAAGGACGCTGTCGAGCAAGCTTACGACGTTGTGAAGCGCATGCTCGATGCAGCTGTTCGCGGCGTTCACCTTACTCCCGATGACGTCGCGTTAGCGACGTCCGACGTGCGACGCGGCGGCGAAGCGTCGGCGCTTCCCGAAACGTTGTTCCGCTCGCATCGCGGGCGCGAGATCAGGCCGAAGACCGCGGGGCAGCGAGCGTTCGTCGATTCGATCGAATGCAATACGCTGACGTTCGGCATCGGTCCGGCGGGAACGGGGAAAACATTTTTGGCGGTCGTGATGGCCGTGCGCGCGCTGCGCGCTCGCCAAGTCGCGCGCGTGATTCTTTCCCGGCCCGCGGTAGAAGCCGGCGAAAAGCTCGGATTTCTTCCGGGCGATTTGAAAGAAAAAGTGGACCCATACCTGCGGCCGCTCTACGATTCGCTCGCGGAATTGATGGACGACCCTCTGGTCTCCCGCTATATCGAGCGCGGCGTCATCGAAGTAGCGCCGCTTGCGTACATGCGCGGCCGCACGCTCTCCGACGCATTCGTCATTCTCGATGAAGCGCAGAATGCCACGCGCGACCAGCTGAAGATGTTCTTGACGCGGCTCGGCTCCGGTTCGAAGATGATCGTGAACGGAGACGTGACGCAAGTGGATTTGCCCGGCGGCGCGCAGAGCGGATTGCTCGAAGCCCCTCGGCGCTTCGGCGGCGTGCGCGATATCGGGATCATCGAGCTGGGCGAATCGGACGTCGTCCGGCATCCGCTGGTCGTGGAGATCATTCGCGCCTATGCAGCCGATCGCGGACAACGGTGATCGAACTGCGCGCCGATGTCCGCGAGCCTGAAATAAATTTACGGCGCCTGAAGAGCACGGCGCAGAAGCTGCTGCGCTCGGCCGGCAGGCCCGCGGGAGAGCTCTCTCTGCTTTTAACCGGGGACGCCCAAGTGCGCGCGCTCAACAGGGCACATCGGGGAAAAAATAAGGCGACCGACGTTTTGAGCTTTCCTGCCCTTCGACCCGGCTCAAGGCAGGCTGAGAAGGAAGAATTCTTGGGGGATATCGCCATCAGTGTCGACACCGCACGCCGGCAAGCCGCGCGGTATGATGCGCCGCTGCAGAACGAGGTCAACCGCCTGCTCATTCACGGGATGCTCCATCTGCTCGGCCACGATCATCACGACCCCGGCGAACGCGCGGTGATGGAGGCCGAAGAGCGCCGGCTCGCGGGCGTCATCGCCATGCCGTGGCCGTATGACTGAGAATCTGCCGCCACCTTCGCGCGAACATCCGCAGCCGGAATACGCGCGGATCACCGAATCGAAATTTTGGGGTTCCTTTCACTACGCGTTTTCGGGTATCGTGTACGCGACCCGCACGCAGCCAAACATGCGCGTCCATCTGATCATCGCCGCACTGGTCTTGATCGCGACGATGCTGCTGCGGCTGGATCGCCTCTACGTGATCGCGATTATCATCATGATCGTGATCGTACTTTCGCTCGAGCTCTTCAATACGGCAATCGAGGCCGTCGTCGATCTCTTGACCGTCGCGCACCATCCGCTCGCCAAAACGGCCAAAGATGCGGCCGCGGGCGCGGTCTTTATTGCGAGCGTCGGCGCGGTGCTCGTAGGCTACCTCGTGTTCTATCAGGGCATTCAGCGCGGCGGCCCGCGCGTCTATTCAGCCGTCGCTGCGGTGCCCGCCAACGTCGTGCTGGTGATGTTCGCAGTGGTCTTGATCGGAGCGATCCTCGCCAAGGCATTTACGGGGCGGGGCACGCCGTTTCAGGGCGGCGCCGTTTCTGGCCATACGGCGCTCGCATTCGCGGCGGCGACGGGGCTGGCGCTTTACTTCCGCTATCCGCTCGTCGCGGTGCTCGCGTATTTTGTCGCCTTTTTGGTCGCACAGAGCCGGGTCGAGGCGCGGATTCACAACGTCTTTGAAGTCTCGTGGGGCGCCGTTTTGGGAAGCCTGCTGGCGCTGGCGGTCTTCCTCCTGGCGCGCCCCGGGGGTGTGCTATAATGGCCGCGCATTGGACTCCCCTCGACGAAGCCGCCCGGGCCCTCGATAGGCCCGGATTGTAAATGGCCCCCGTAAGCGCCCCTCACATCTCGGCGTACGAGATTTCGGCGCTCGTCATCCTGGTTTTGCTGGCCGCCTTTTTCGCCGCATCGGAAGCGGCCCTGGTGGCCGTTTCCCGGCTCCGCGCCCGCACGATGGTGGAGCGCGGTCTCAAACGCGCCCGGGCCGTCCTGGCCTTGACGGAGGACCGCAACCGGTTCCTGACGTCGATTCTGATCGCCAATACCTGCGTGCTGCTGGCCGCCGATTCGCTCGCGACCTACATCTTTATACGCATGGGCATTCCCGACGCTGCCGTTATCTCCACGATCGTGATGGCGTTCATCCTACTGCTCTTCGGTGAAATCATCCCAAAAACGATTGCGGTTTCCGACAGCGAACGCTGGGCGCTGCGTCTCGCTCCGGCCATGCGCCGCATCGCCGGCCTGCTCAATCCGCTCGTCTACACGTTCCAGGCGCTTTCGAGCGTATTCGTCCGTCCGTTCGGCATCAAGCCGACTCATCAGATTTTCGTTACCGACGAAGACATCCGCACGATCGCAACGGTTGCGGCCGAACAGAACGTCCTCGAAGAGCAAGAGCGCGAGATGATCCATTCCGTGATCGAGTTCGGCGACACCATTGTGCGCGAGGTGATGACGCCACGCCCCGAAATCGTTGCGGTCTCGGTCGAAGATTCGCCGCGCCGCGCGCTCGACATCGTGATATCCGAGGGTTACTCGAAGCTGCCCGTTTACGAAGAGTCGAAAGACGACATCATCGGCGTGGTACACGATCGCGAACTGTTGATCAGTCTCGCGAACGGAACGATCAGCTCTGTTCCTATCCGCTCGCTGATGCGGCCGATCGCGCACGTCCCCGAAAACAAGAAGTTGGCCGAGCTGCTGCGCGAGATGCAGCGCGACAAATTCTCGATGGCGATCGTGGTCGACGAATACGGCGGCACCGCCGGCCTGGTGACCATGGAGGATCTGCTCGAGGAAATCGTCGGCGAAATTCGCGACGAACACGACGAAGACGAGCAAGAGCCGGTGCGGATCCTCAACGATCGGGAAGCCGTTGTAGACGCCGGCATGAACATCGAAGACGTCAACGCGAAGCTCGGAACAAATCTTCCGCACGAAGAGTTCGAAACGATCGGCGGGTACGCGGTCGGCCTTTTCGGACGCCTGCCGGGTGAGGGCGAGGAAATCCAGGCCGACGATCACACGAAGTTGAAGATCGATCGCATGCGCGGCCGCCGGATCTTGGCGCTGCGGATCTATTCCAACGGTTTAACTCAAGCCGCCCAAGAGCGCGCGCGCGCGGAGGAAGATGCAGTCTAAGGACCGGATCCATTTCGAAGGGATTTCAGCCGAAGAGTTTCGCAACCGCGCCGGAATGGACGTTTCCGAGTTCTTGGAATTGGCGCTGCCTAAAGCGCGCGAGGTTCGCGACGAGGCCTACGCGCCCTATTCCGGCTTTCGCGTCGGCGCCGCGCTGCTCGTCGAGGACGGGCAAATCTTTTGCGGCGCAAACGTCGAGAACGCCAGCTACGGGCTTGCGATCTGCGCCGAGCGCAGCGCGGCTACAGCCGCCGTCTCGCGCGGCAGCCGCGGCTTCAAAGCGATCGCAATCGTCGGCGCCGACGGAGTCGGGACCGCTCCCTGCGGCACGTGCCGTCAGTTCTTGAGCGAGTTCAACGCCCAGCTGCCGGTGGTATACGCAACCGGTGAAGGTTACACGGTCACAGCCGTCGACCGGCTGCTGCCTGACGCGTTCGGACCGGCCTCATTTAGCGCCGAACGATGAACCGCGCCTACAAGACGACCGCCGTCGTCTTGCGCGGACGGATGTACGGAGAAGCGGATCGCATTCTCACGCTCTTTTCTACCGAGCGCGGAAAGATGGACGCGATCGCAAAAGGGTCGCGGCGCACGAAGAGTCACCTCGCCGGCCGGCTGGAAATGGGCAACGAAGTGGTCTTAACGATGCATCGCGGCAGAAATCTCGACGTCGTTGTTTCAGCCGACATAGAAAACGCTTACTGGCAACATCTGGTCGCGCCGGAACGGTACGCCGCTGCCAATCTGATCATCGAGCTGGTCGATGCATTCTGCGAGCCCGACCTTGCCATGCCGGACGTCTATGCGCTCCTGACCGGGGCATTGCGCGCGGTCGGCCGCAGCGAAGAATCATTGGGGCTCGTTCCGCGTTTTTCGCTCTTGCTGCTCGGTGCACTCGGACTCGCTCCGCCGTTAGAGAGCTGCGTGCTCTGCGGCGCGTCCCTCGTGGGAAGAAACGCCTGGCTCGATTCGGAGCAGGGCGGTTTTGCGGGTGAAGAATGCCGGCCGGCTTGGCGCGATCCGCTCGCGCTCAGCCAAGCCGATATGGAGAATCTGCGCGCGCTGGCAGCTCCGCGGGGAACGTCATCGGCAGTCTTGCACGCAACGCCCGCCGTGACGCGCGCGATCGAAACGCTCGTCAGCCATCACTTAGGACGAAGACCCAAAGCCGGCGTTCACGCCGCCGAATTTGCGAAGAGCTAACATGGCGGTAATGGCACTCGACGTTGGAACGAAACGCATCGGCGTGGCCGTGGCCGATCCGAGCGGAAGTTTTGCGCTGCCGGTTACCGTTCTGGAGCGCACGAATGTGCGTGCGGATTTGGAACGGATTGCGAATCTGGTGCGGGAATATGAAGCCGGCGAGATCGTCGTCGGCGATCCGCTGCGGCTCTCCGGGGAGCGGGGTCCGGCCGCGGAGCAGATCGATCGATTCGTGGAGCAGTTGCGCAAGAGTTTCAGCGGCCCGGTTCACCGCGTGGACGAACGCTTGACGACCGCGCAGGCACAGAAGGCGCTTATCGCTGCGGACGTGAGCCGCGCGAAAAGAAAAACGGTCGTCGACAAGATGGCCGCGGCCCTGATCTTGGAGACGTTTCTCGCGCGCCGGCGTGGAACGGCCGATCCTCGCCCGTGATGCGCACAATCCGGTTCATCGTTTTGCTGGTCGCGGTGGCGGTTGTTGTAACAGGAGTTTGGATCGCCTACGGAATCTTCGGCGACCGCTCGCGGCCCGCGACTACCACGGGCGTGGTCATTCCGCAGGGTTCGTCATTTTCCGGTATCGCGGCGCAGCTGCACGCGGCCGGCGTCATCGGGAATACGCAAATCTTTCGTTTATATGCCAAAGCGCTCCACGCCGACACGCAGGCTCGCGCGGGAGAGTTCCGCTTCGCGCCCCACCAAACCGAAGCGGAAATCTTGCACCGGCTGCAAACCGGCGGAGCGCAGATCGCCAAATGGATAACGATCCCCGAAGGGTATACGGCCAAACAGATCGCTGCGCAGTTGGAGAGCGAAGGTTTCGGCGATGCGCAAGCTTACGCCACCGCGTTCTTACGCGATACGATCGTTGTCGACGGTTTCCGCAGCGCAAACATGGAAGGCTATCTCTTTCCGGACACGTACCTGATGCCGCTCGGAGCGTCGCCATCCACGGTCGAGGCGATCATGAGCTCGCAGTTCCTCAAGGAGCTGCCGGGGGACGCGGCCCGCAAAGCGCGCGTGCGGGGACTCACCGTGCCGCAGATCGTGACACTGGCTTCGCTGATAGAGCGAGAAGCCAAGGCCGACGACGAGCGCCCGCTCATGGCCGGAGTCTATTACAACCGTCTGCGGCTGGGTATGCTGCTCGAAGTTGACGCGACCATCGAATACGCGCTGCCCGCGCACCAAACCGTCATCACCTATAGTGATTTACGGCTCGATTCGCCGTATAATACGTACCTGCACCAAGGGCTGCCGCCGACGCCGATCGCCAATCCGGGGCGCCCCTCACTCGTCGCAGCGCTCAATCCGCGACCCTCGGAGTATCTCTACTACGTGTACAAAGGTCACGGACATCACGCGTTTGCGAAGACGCTGGCGGAGCAAAATGCGAACGTCGCCAAATACCTAAAATAGGAGACTGCTATGTCGACCGACGGCGAATCCGGCCAAACGCTGCGCAATCTCGAATTGAAAGACGTTCTCGTCATCAAGACCACCGGCGAGGACGAGGAACTGGAGTTCGAAGTTGTAGGCCTGGTTGAAGATGAAGACCATAACGCGTTCGCCGTGCTGTACTGCGAACCGCAAGACGAGTTCGTCGTTACGGATGCGCAGGGCGAGTTGCTAAAAGACGAAGCGTTGGCGCAAGAGATACTGGACGACTTTTTCGTGCTCGCCGAAGAGTCGGGCGCACAAGGAGCCGAGTAATTCGCGCGCTCTTTCTTTCGGCCAACGTCGGCGTTGGTCACATGGCGGCGGCTTCGGCGCTCCGCGCCGAACTCGAACGCGAGGATCCTGCATTCGAGTCGACCGTCGTGGACTCGTACAAGTACGCGGCATCCGTCGTGTCGCGGGTCGTCTCGGATGGCTACCTCGGCATGGTCAAAACGCTCCCGCAGATGTACCGGTTTTTATACAATCGCGCCGAGCAGGCAACTGAGGTCGGTCCCTTCCGCACCTGGATCCACCAATTCACCGCCGGTAACTTGCGCGGCATGCTCCAGGAGATGAAACCCGACGTCGTCATCTGCACGCACGCGTTTCCGTGCGGCGTGATGGCCGAATATAAGAAGCAGTTTGCCGGCGCGCCGCCGGTGGTCGGCGTTGTGACGGATTTTGCGGTGCACAGCTTTTGGATGCATGAGAACATCGAACGGTATGCCGTCGCCACGCCGGAGATGCGTACCGCGATGATCGCCCGTGGAATACGTCCCGAACGCGTGGTCGTTTCCGGTATTCCGGTCAGCCCGTCTTTTGGAAATCTGGCGCACGACGTGCCTGCGCTGCGCGCGAAGCTGGACCTGCCGCGCGACCATTCGATCGTATTGATGATGGGCGGCGGCCTCGGGATTGGGCCCCTCTCGACGATGATGCGGGCGCTCGATACGCTGAATCTGCCGATTTGCGCCGTCGCGATCGTCGGGCGCAGCAGCCGCTCCGCGGAACGCGTGCTCGACGCCGCGCACGATGTTCGGTATCCGATGCGCGTTATGGGATTCGTCGGCAACGTCGACCAGTATATGCACGCCGCCGACGTGTTGATCACGAAGCCGGGTGGGCTGACGTCGGCCGAAGCCCTAGCCGCCGAGGTTCCTATGGTGCTCTTCAAACCTTTGCCGGGGCAAGAGGAGCGCAACACCCGGTACCTCGTCGACCGCCATGCCGCGATCCGCGTGAAACGCGCGCACGATCTTCCGCGAGCCGTTTCCGGACTTTTGTCCTCCGAGGCGGTGCGCGGCGAAATGCGATCGGCTATGCGCGCACTGGCCAAACCCAACGCAGCCCTCGAAGTGGCAGGCCTCATTCGGCTGCTGGCCGCAGAAGGTTCACAGGAGGCGATCGCATGACGGTGACGCGTCCGGCAATTTCAGGCTGGCTGCTCCTATTCCGGCTGTACGCGGGTGCCTTTTGGCTCGTTCACGGCATTCCAAAGTTCTTGAATCCGTCAATGTTCATGCCGCCAAACGGTTACATGGGCCAAATGATCGCGCGCGCGACACAGACGAGCACCGGATTCTATCACGACTTTTTGCTTCACACCGTCACACCGAACATCGGCCTATTTGCCGAGCTGGTGCGTTTGGGAGAAGTCCTTACCGGCATCAGCCTCCTACTCGGATTTCTCACGCCGCTCGGCGGACTGGCCGGCTGCTTCTTAGCGCTGAACTATCTCGCCGCAGCCGGTGAGTTCCACTGGTCGGGAATCGGGACGATAAATGGCGTGGCTTTTGCGCTATCGTTCTTTTGCATGGTCCTGCCGGCCGGCCGGTTTGCGGGCATCGACTCGCTGCTCGTGCGCCGGCCCAACACGCGTGCGGTACAAGCGGAGTTTGTCGATGAACCGATCGCCGCGCCTCGCGCGCCGCGGGACTAGGTAGCCCCGCGCCCGTTATGGTATAGTGCGGGTGGCCTTGGGGGCCCCGGCGGCTGTGCCGACGGGGGCGCGCAGCGACCGTGTCGCGTAGCGCCTGTTAAAATAGAATGGGTTCCCAAAATGGGAAGCATTTTGGGAGAGGTGGGTGAGTGGCTGAAACCAGTCGTTTGCTAAATGACCGACGGCTAAAAACTGTCCGAGGGTTCGAATCCCTCCCTCTCCGATTTTTTGCGCGATGACAGGGAAAAAATAAACCCCGAGGTATCACTCGGGGCTGTGCGGTCGTAGCTCAATTGGATAGAGCAACAGGCTACGAACTTGTAGGTTGGGGGTTCGAGTCCCTCCGACCGCGCGTTATAAAAAAGTGCCTCGTATTCGTCTCATGGTTTCGTGCGCGTCCAGCTGGCGCTGAATTCCGCTCCCGGATGCAAGGCGGTACATTGCGCAATGTCGGGGCAGGGTTGTCCGCTCGACAACGTTATGCTGGCCGTCTTGATCTTTGTCGTGACCGAGATAGAGGCACCGGACAGAGTGAGCTTCACTTCGCTCGAGCGTTCAACGTCTTTGCCGCTGTCATGGTAGTGTGCGCTTTCAGTGCAAGTCGCTACATTTCCATGGACCGTACAGCTCCCGCTGCCCCGATCGATCAGCGGACAACACGTGCCCTCACCCTGCGATCGCAGGAACTGGTAGCCCAGTGAGCCCGAGCCGCCGGAGACCTGCATTGTGTACGGCCCATTGTACCAAGTGCCGCTCCACTTTGTATTTTCTTGCTTTTCATTGAGGTACAATACGTACTTTGGAGATTCACCTTGCAGGAGCGAACCCGTCAGCGTTTGCACGGCGGACTTCGAGCCCCCGTGCGTTGCGCCGACCCGTGCTTCGCCGTTAAGAAGAGCGCTGCCGACTTCCTCGGCATCGAACGTGGCCAGCCCCTGCGAGTTTGTCGTCGCGTGCGCTACGGCGGTGCCGGGAAAACGATCGGGTTTATAGATGGTAACCGTGGCGGCCGGAACGGGCTTGTCGGTGTCGCGATTGAGAACTTCAACTGTGAGTTCTTTGGCCGCTTGCGCGGGATCGAGCAAGAAATCGACATGATTGTAGGCCAGTGTCGAGCCGGCTCCGGCCGCCGCGCCGATGAGGATCTCTTTGCTAGCGCCCTTCCAGCGGCGTCCGCCATCAACTTTAACGATGTAGGGTTCGCCGAGCTTCGCCTTGACGCGCGCCGTTGCGCGGCCGGCGTAGTCGGTCGTCACGAGGTGATGCCCGGATTCGTCGTAGATCGTGGCGAAATGGACCGCCGTCCAACCTTTGGCGGTTTTGCCGTGCACCAAAAAATTGAGCGTGGCTTCCTCGGTGAGGTTGTCGCCTTCACCGTTGAGCACGATGCGGACGTAGTCGTCGTTGCGCGTAATGCGCGTGCCTTCCGACGCTCCGACAATAAACGAACCGGAGCCTTCACGCCAATGTGACCCGTCAGCATGGAGCGTTACAGTCTCTCCCATGGCTTCCAGTACTTGAACGTTTGCGTCGCCGTTGTAATCGGTTGTGATAATGTGTCTGCCTTGTCTATCGTAGACGCCGGCAAAATGGACGGGAACCAGAGAGCCGTTGGCAAGGCGGCCGCGCACTTGCACATGCAGCGTCCGCGTTATTTGTTTCGCCGACCTTTTTGGTTCTAGCGGCAACGCGACCAGATAAGAAGAACGGCCGGGAACGATCTCAAACTCTCGCATTCCTGACCGGAAGTCTGACGCGTAGAGCACGTGAACTGCGGACGGCCCTTTGCACGTCACAAATCGGAACTCGGCTATACCTTCGGAATTGGTCGGCTCGGAGGCAGTAAATCGGGCGTTTCGGTCAGCTTTGTAGCACCCGCCGGTAAGCTCCTCATAAAAAACGCTGACGTCCGGTATGGCCGAACCATCATTCACATTGCTGACGTAGACCTTGATGTCGACCTGAACCCCCATTCCCGGCAACACCTGCGCGCTTGCGGGGAAGCCCCATGCGACCAGCAGTGCTGCGAAAAGAACGAAAAGTAGTCGTTTCATTGCAAACTCCAAATCCCGAATGATGGCGGAGTGAATGGTTCTAAAGAACCATTCGTTTGTCGTGCCACGGTGAAATCTTAGCGTTGGGTTCGCTTCACCCTGCTACGGCTTGAGACGCGCCGCGCCGCTAGCGCAGCGGATCCGATTCGATCATCGTGCCGAAGAAGCCGCGGCTGCCGGCGCGCTCCAAGACGAGCTATTTCTTTCGGATGTAGGTCCCGGTGAATATTTTCCCCTTGTGCATCTCGGTGCAAGGCGCCGGATCGGATTGACACAGCGAAGGCGGATGGAAATCGTACGAATCGTTTCCCTCTATCTGTTCGATTTCGATCGCGTCACCGGATATCTTCATCGTCGCAGTGCCTTGCCGGTTGATATCCTTATCGGCGTCATGCCAGTGGCCGGCCCACTTGCATGTTGCGACGTTACCCTTAACGGAGCAGTTGCCCTGACCTTCGTCTTGGCCGTTGTCTTTGCGATACTTGTAGCCGATAGAACCGCCACCGCCGTACACGCCCATGGTGTAGTCGAGGCTCCTCCAAGTGCCGCTCCATATGCTCTGTATCTCGGTGAGATACACGACGTAGCGGGGAGATTCACCGGTCGTCAGGTTTTCTGAAACCGTCTCCACGGACGGTTTGTGTCCCGTGTAGGTCGCTTCGATGCGGGCTGCACCGTTAAGCATCGCGCGATCGAGCGACTCAGCGTCAAACGTCGCTTCGCCGGCATCGTTCGTGCTGGTGCGGTCAATTTCGGTTCCGGGAAACTTGTTGGGCTTGTACAGCGTCACCGTCGCGCCCGAAAGCGGCTTATCGGTAGTGCGGTCGAGAACCTCAACGGTCAGCGTGCAGGTTTCTTGCGCCGGCTGGAGCATAAACTCGACGGTCTCATGCGCGTACGTCGGCGTAACGCCGCTTTGCATCATTCCGGATTGCAGCGTCTCCGAAGCCGGCTTCCAGTGTTTAGCTTCGGCTTTCACGGAATAGGTTTCGCCCAGCGGCACTTCCACGATGACCGTGGCTTGCCCGAGCGAGTCCGTCGTACCCAGCTTGTGACCCTCTGCGTCTAAAATCGACGCGTTGGCAATCCGCATGCGCTTGCCGTTTTTCATTCCTCGAACGGTCACGTCGAGCGGATGCTTCTCACTCGTCTGGCCACTGCTGCCGAGCACGATAGTGACATAATCCTCGCTGCGCGTCGTGCGCAAGCCCTTTTCGACCGCACCGACGATGAACGAAGCGCTGCCGGGCTGCCATTCCGGCTCGCTTCCGGGAGTCGCCGGAGGTTCGGCACGCAGCGTTACGGTCTCTCCAATGGCTTCTTTGTGCTTGACGACGGCCGCTCCGTTGGCTCCGGTGGTAGCGATCTTGCTGCCGCTGTTGTCGAATATCGCGGCATTGGGCACCGGCACTTCTTTACCACGCTTCGATCCAACAACCCGGATATGAACGAGGCGGCCTTGTTGGTTCAAGTATTTATTGGATGGAAGTGACGAACGCTGCCCTTTGGGTTCGAGGTCGGCGTAGATTTCATAGTTGGCTTGGCCCGCCGTTATTTCGAAAGTATCGGTGAACGTGGTAAACAGCGAGCCGCCGAAGATCTTGACTTCCCAAGTTCCCGGAAACGTAAGGAATGTGAACGATGCCACCCCCGACAGATCGGTCGCTTGTGATGTGCCGCCCGAAAGCGGCCGCTGACCGCGGGCCAGCTCGTTACTGGCGCTGCCGGCTATTTCGGTGAGGTACACGGTCCGCGACGGAACGGGTCACCCGTCAGTCTTATTGTTGACGTAGACCGTGACATGCGCAAAAAAAGCATTTTGCTGCGCAGGTGCGGGCGCGGTCCAGGCGGCCTGGTAGATGAAGAGCAAGCACAGTGCGAACGCGAGTTTCTTCATCGCTGCAAACTCCAAGGCTACGGCAGGTTGTTGGGCGTTAACACGAATTTGCCGTCCGGATAATCGATCGTCCAATCGAAATGGCGCAGGAAGTCGTTTCCGATAGCGCCGCCGTCTTCACCGAAAACCCCGGAACCGATAAAGCAGAGCGGCGGGCTTTGATAATGGTAGGGCCCGATCAGTGCCTCGTGCAGCAGCACGCAATTGCCAACGCCGACTGCACCGGTGTAGTCGGAATATCCCAACTGCACGGGATCCGATTCGATCATCGTGCCGAAGAAGCCGCGAGTCCCTGCGCGCGGATTAAAGTATTCGGTCGAGAGATCGCTGGCCGAAACGGCACCCGATTCGCGCAAGCGCTGCGAGAGGAGCATGAAGTAAGGTTCGCCGGTCGAGAAGTACGGGAAGCCGTACGCCTTGCCGGAGAGCCGCATGCCGATGACGGGACGGCGCGTCGTTAGATCGATCGGAAATGCAAAAGCTCCGGGAACCACGGCCGGCTGAATGTTCGCGGGGTTATAGAGCTGCATACGTTGGCTCGATAGATCGATTTCTGCGATGACGCCGGCATAATAGTCATAGCCGAGGAGCCCGGCAATACGGTTATTCGGGTCGGCGATCCGCTCGATCAAAACGTTGTGCAGCGTGCTGTTGCCGGCGGTGAGCGTCTTCACAAGCCCATAGCCTAAGTATCGCGGATTACCTGCGAACGGCGAGAAATCCGCGCCGTCAATGGCCGTCACGCCGGCGCGGCCGGCAAAACCGCCGAACAATACGATCGACTGCGTGCCCGTATCGAGTACGAAGACGCCGCTGATGCCGTTGACCGTCAAGTTTACGCGTGGCTGGTAGCGGTGTGAGCCGATGGAGAGATCGAAGAGGTCAACCGGAACGCTTTGATCGCCGAACGTCCACGTAGCAGTCGGCGGCGGCGCGATCAATTCGGCATCGCTTACGCGTGCCGCAGATATCGACGTCAAAGCGTATTGCATCGTGCCAATCGTCCATTGACTGACAGCTTTCTTGCCGGGCCCGACGTCTGCGTACGCATCAATGGAAACGACGGTGCGAGCTGGACCGTCCGGATCGACGATGGCCTGCAAGAACGTGCCGGAATTCGGGTCTTCGTAAATATCCATAGGCGGCGCGCCCGTCGGCTTCACTCTCAGGATTGTCGTTGCCGTTCCCCGGACTTGCGCGGAACCGGCAACGCTGATATCCGAAATCGAGGCCAGCATCTCCGCTCGAATAAGGTTCAGGTCATATGCCACTTGCGCCGGCGTGCCGGCCTGCTTGACGACGAAGCCGTTGGGATCGCTTTCCCAAACCATGGTTCCGGTGAATCCCGTCTGCATGGTGACGCGCCCGCCCGCCGCCGTCAGCGTGTCGCGGTAAGCGATTCCGCCCCGTTTTTCCGCGAAGGTATCCAGCGCGCGACCGTTGGTGCGCGTCCCGGAAGCGTTCCAGCCCTGCATGCCGGAGTCGCCTGCTTGCCATCCGACGTACTGGGTATGTTTTGCGAGCAACGCGGAAGCGTCGTTTCCCGAAACGGAAATGAGCGCGGCTCCGAACAATGCAGCCAATAGAGTCATCCGGACCTCCCATGGGCGAGCGAATTGGTCCCTTAGCTTGGGGGAGCGTGAAATCATCCTTGATGACACGCACCGGGATTTGATAAAGTAGAGCGTCAGACGATTGCGGCTCGGTAGCTCAGTGGTAGAGCGGGGGACTCATAAGCCCTAGGTCGTAGGTTCAAATCCTACCCGAGTCACCAGTTTCCCATGGCGCATTGGCCGCAGGTGCTTCCAAAAAGCGCTCTGAAATGATGCCGTATGTCAACCATTCCGTGCGACTTCTGTCCGCACGCCGTCGATCGCAACCAGATGGAAGAGATCGAGATTTCGCATTACGTTCCCGATAGTGCCGGCGACGACTTAGCCTACGCGCGGACGTATTTTTTCGGACACCCCGATTGTGTGCGGAAGTTCTACCGCTCGCTGATCGATCACAAACTCGATCTGTTCAAACATATTCCCAGCGCGGGGAGTCCCCCGGAAACCCTCCGCTAACGATGCGCGCTCGTAGCTCAGTTGGATAGAGCGCTTCCCTCCGAAGGAAGAGGCCGCGAGTTCAAGTCCCGCCGAGCGCACCACTTTGACTCATCGCGAAACCGGCGTTCACGCAAACCATATGTTATAATTGCTACATGGGCGTTTGCGTCAACTGCGGAGAAGCGTTTGTTGTTTCCGCTGACAAGTCAGGTAAATGTAAGCCGTGTAAACGCGCTTACGGGCGGCAGCATTACCTCGACAACAAAGAGGCGTACGTTGCAAAGGCCAGTAAAAATAAGCTTAGGGCTAAGCTAAAAAGCTATCAAATGCTGAATGAATATTTAGCCTCCCATCCGTGCGTGGACTGCGGAGAATCAGACCCAGTAGTGCTTGAATTTGATCACGTCGGAGCGAAAGAGGCAGACGTCGCATACCTAATCCAGCGCCGATCGTGGGAACGGGTCATGAAAGAGATCGCAAACTGTGAGGTCCGGTGCGCGAATTGCCACCGTAAAGTTACGGCGCAGCGAGCGGGATGGCTGCGGTTGCGCCTTGCCGGCGCTTCTGCCCTGATATATCAGTGGACTCCGGCGACAAAAGCGGCATAGAGCGCGCCATGGTGTTGGCGGCGTCCGCCGAGGCTAACGGCGACGTGCCAGTTGGGGCCGTCCTGGTGTGCGATGACAAGTTCTTTGAGGGGAAAAACGAAAAGGAACTGCGCGGTGACGCTACCGCCCATGCCGAGATGCTCGCGCTGCAAGGGGCGGCCTCGGAACTGAAAGCTTGGCGGCTTCCCGATGCGACGATGTATGTGACCAAGGAGCCGTGCGTTATGTGCGCTGGTGCGATGGTCGCCGCGAGAATCAAGCGACTGGTCTATGGCTGCAAAGATCCTAAGGGGGGAGCCGCCGGCAGCGTGATCGACATCGTGCAGAATCCGGAATTGAATCACCGGATCGACGTGACCGCCGGTGTATTAGAAGAAGAAACGGCCGCGCAACTGCAGGCGTTCTTCCAAAAGCGAAGGTAAGTAGGCGGCAGATGGGCCGAAGGCCGGGGGCCCCGTGCGCTTCGCGCACGGGGGGCGTGGAGCGCGCAGCGCGGATACGCCGGTTAAACTACTCCGTAAGAACCTTCGGTTCTTACGGAGAGGTGGTCGAGTGGTTGAAGGCACCCGCCTCGAAAGCGGGCGAACGTGATGAGCGTTCCGAGAGTTCGAATCTCTCCCTCTCCGAAGCGTAAGAAGCCCGGCTAACGCCGGGCTTCTTTTTACGTTCCGAACGGCGGGTGATAAGATTCGAGCGGAACGATGGCTTTTCCGTAGGCGCCGCCGTTGAATGCGTCCCCCATGAAGATGCCGTCCCAAAAACGCAAGTTTGCGCTCGAATACCCCGGCGGAATGTTAAATGTGAGCTGCGCCGTTCGCTCTTCACCGGCGTGCAGCGTAAACGATCCGTGCGTTACGGGAAAGAAATCCCGGCCGAATCCACCCGTGTCAAAGGCTCTGACGTATGCGATCGTGTCGCGCCATTGATAATTGACAACCTTCGCCTGATTCTGAACGAGCACGGAAACGCGATACTGCGCCGTGCCATCCGCTAGGCGGCGGCGGTTGGCCGCAGCGACGGTGAAAAGAAAATCGTCATGACGGATTGGCGTGCCAACCGCGACAACGTAGGGCGTGTGCGTAACGGCGAAGAGCGTGAATGCGGCAACCAGAAGAACGGCGATTGCGGCGGTTATGGCAAGGACGGACCAGACCTTCGGAGTCACCGTTACTTTGTATCACAAAGTAAGTGGTCGGCGCAAGTCCGGCTACGGGGAAGCAGCGGCGAGTCGTGGATCCGGCGCGGTTTTGGGAAACTCGAACTGATCGTATGTCGTGTCCGAGATGACGGTGAAGTTCAACGGTCCGAAATGCTGCGGCGCGGTATACCGGGCATGTGTGATGACCCAATACCCGCTGATGGTTTGGTAGTCGAGGCTGATGATGGTCGCATCTCCCACGAATCGCAACTCGATGTGCGACGGCAAGCCGCTACGCGAAGCGACCGCAACGTCGTATGGGAAAAACTGTCCCGGCGTCAGAGCCGGAGTTGGAAGTATGCGGAAATGCAGATGCGACGGCGTCGAATCGTCAGTGTAGGACGGTGCCCAAAAGCTGATGTATGGCACGACGACGTCGGCGCCGGGGTCACTTGCCGGAAGCGGCCACAACGACGGGGCAACGCGGTTGAGCGTGATATCCACGCGCTTCAGGTTTGCGAACCAGCTATACGTAAAATTGCTGAACGGATCGAAATACGGAATAATCGGAAAGGCTTGCCCTGTTCGTTCAGCTCCGTTCGGTAAATCTTGCATCACCGCATAGTTATCTGCTTGGCGTACCTTCACCGACCGGTCGATGTCCTGAGCCCGGCCGATCGAAGCCGTAACGTGCGTGTGCTCGCGATACACGATAAAGGCCGGAGCGTTTTGCACGTACGCGTTTGCGGTCCGGTTCATCATCGTCGCCAAGGCCACGTCTGCCGAGAGCATCGGCGGTTAGTTCGCTCGGAGGGCCGCGTTCACCGCCGCGGAACTGCGTTGCATGACCGTGAGCCTGCAAGACGAGGTCCTCTCGCGCGTCGTCGAACTGAGGCGCGACATTCACCGCCATCCCGAGCTCGGGTTTGAGGAAACGCGAACGCAAAGCGTTATCGAACGCGAGCTCGACAGCATCGGCGTCGCGCATAGGCGTTGCGCGCGAACCGGCGTCGTCGCGGTCATTCGGGGAGCGCACCCTGGACGAGTCGCGGGCCTTCGGGCGGATATGGATGCGCTGCCGATAACCGAACGCTCCGGTGAATCGTTCAGCTCCGAATCCGAAGGAAAGATGCACGCGTGCGGGCACGACGCGCACACGGCCATGCTGCTGGGAGCTGCGCATGTTTTGCAGGGAATGCGCGCCGATCTGCGCGGAGCCGCGGTGCTGCTCTTTCAGCCGGCGGAAGAAGGTGCGGGCACGCCGTCGCTCGGCGGTGCCGAACCGATGATCGCGGAGGGCGCGCTCGACGATCCGAAAGTGGACGCAATTGCGATGCTGCACGTCGACCACCGTTTGGAAACGGGACATATCGGCATTACGCCCGGTCCCGTGAACGCATCGGCCGACGAGATCGTCATTCACGTGAAGGGCCGCGGCGGTCATGGCGCCTACCCGCACACTGCCGCGGATGCGATTCCCGCGGCGGCCGCGATGATCTCGGCGCTCCAGCACATCGCGTCACGTGAAACGGATCCGTTAAAGAGCGTTGTGGTTACGGTTGGCACGATCTCCGGCGGTTACCGCAGCAATGTGATCGCCGATGAAGTCAAGATGACCGGAACGCTTCGCGCGCACGATCCCGAGATCCGTAACGGCTTGGAGGCGCGGCTGCGCCGGATCTTGGACGGCGTGGCGAGCGCGTACGGCGTGCGCGTTCAGTTGGACGTATTTTACGGGTATCCGCCGGTTGTTAACGATATCGCTTTGGCCGAAGAGTTCTCGCAATACATGAAAGCGCACTCGCGGCTGTCGGTCGACCGGCCGCCCCCAACCATGGGAGCCGAAGATTTCGCGTACTACGCGCAGCGGATTCCGGGCGTTCAAGTGCGTCTGGGAATTCGCAACGAAGATGCGGGATCAACGCATTCGGGCCATAGCCCGCTCTTTCGCATCGACGAGCGCGCGCTTCCGGTAGGGGTCGAAACGCTGGTGAATTTCGCGCGAGGGGTCGGCTCGGGGGAGGTTGCCTCCGACCGCTAGGCCTAGTAGAGGGCGAGTCTCTGAAGGCACTATATATAGGGGAAACGAAGACTTCAAGACATGGAAATTCGTGCATCCATCGACGTTCAAAAGCCCGCCGAGAGCGCTTTTTCGCTGCTCTGCGCAGTTGAGAAGTGGCCGCTGTGGCTGCCTTTTCTGCGAACCGCGAAACTTGGCGAGCACGGCGAGACGCTCAGGCTCGGCAGCGAAATCTCCATGCGCTCTGCCATCCCGGGCGAGCTCGACCAACTTTTCGAAGTCGATCGCTTCATTCAAAACCATCATGTGTCGCTCGTAGGCGCGTACTCCACCCGGCGTAGACTCGACTTCCGGCTTGAAGGTCAGAGCAAGCGCTCGCGCCTGCACGCGAGACTCGAATATCCGTCGTACGGCGGACGCTTAGGCGCGATGTACGATCGGTTTCGCAGCGCGCGAAAGCTCGCGGCGCAGTTTCAAGAAGCCGTCGTCCATTTTAAACACCTCGCCGAGTACGAAGCTGAGAAAGACGCACTGCTAGCGGATTTTTGAGGTATACTCCGGTCATGCCGCTGTACGACTACAAGTGTTCGAAATGTCAAAAGGTCACCGAAGTGCGGCACGGCTTCGGAGAGAGTTTCGCCGATCCGTGTCCTCAATGTGGCGGCGCGCTGAGCCGCGTCTTCAATCCCGCGCCGATCGTCTTTAAAGGCTCCGGGTTCTACATCAACGATTCGCGCGGAAAATCACAAGGGCCGGCCAAGGAAGCAGCCGCCAAAGACGCGCCGGCAAAAGACGAGTCAAAAACCATGAAAGATTCTCCGTCAAAGGATTCTCCGTCAAAGGAGTCTCCGTCAAAGGAGTCTCCGGCAAAAGATTCTCCCGCGAAGGAGACTCCGGCGAAGGATCCGGCAGCGTAGCGAATGAGTTTTTGGTCATGGGTGCTCGCCGTCTTGGCGGCGGCGGGTCTGTTGACGGCGATTGCCGGTGCGGCGATCGCGCTGACGGGCGTCGTGCGCTTGCGGCGCAGGCTCGCAGCGCTGCGCGAGTCACCATTCGTTACGAAGATCGAGTCGCTGCAAATTCAGATGGCGCGATTAACGCGCATTTCGAGCGACGCTGAGGATCTTCGAAAGCGGACCGGCGCCGCGGTTGAGTCGCTCCGTAAGACGCCGGAAACGGCGGGCGTACCGGAGATCCGCAACTCGTGGCTCCAATGCGCCGCGCAGATTCGCGCGATCGTTCAAGAATTGTCCTAGGCGGCGGCCTGCGCCGCTTGCCACGTTTCGATAAACCCGGGAAAACTCACGGCGATACTAGCGGGATCGTCGATTTCCAGTGCACCGGCACCTGAAGCGAGGGCAGCCGCGGCCATCGCGGTGCGATGATCACCCTGCGTTTCAATGACCGCTCCTTGCGTGCGGGGCGCGCCCCCTCGGATAGTGAGGCCGTCCTCCGATGCGCCCGCCTCAATGCCGGCGGCGGCGAGCAAACGCGCGATTGCTGCGATGCGGTCCGACTCCTTATTGCGTAGATCGCCGGCGCCGGTTATATGCGTTTCGCCGCTTGCGAACGCGGCGGCAACCGCCAATACGGGAATTTCATCGATCGCGCGAAGCGCAGTCTGCTCCCCGACATTAACGCCGCGCAGCGGCGCGTGCTCGACGATGATCTCCGCGACGCGCTCGCCGGACTCTTCGCGCTCGTTTTCGAGCCGGATGTGCGCGCCCATTTCTTTTAACGCATCGAGCAAACCGGTGCGTGACGGATTAACGCCGGCGCCTTCGATGCGTATGGCGCTTCCGGGCGTAACCGTCGCGGCAACGATAAAGAATGCGGCGGCGGAGAAATCTCCGGCGATGTGGACCGGGGCGTACGAGAGCGGAGGCGATTCGAGAACCACGCGGCCGCGGTCGAAGGTTATTGCGGCGCCCCAGTAGCGCAACAGCCTTTCGGTATGGTCGCGCGAACCTTTGTCGCCCGTGACGGTGATCGATGCACGGCTAAAGACTCCCGCCAGAAGAAGCGCGGTCTTTACCTGTGCCGACGGCGAGAGGAGAATGAAGCTGCGCGTTTGCGGTTCAGCAGTCCCCTCAATCTGCGCGGGGAGCCGTCCGTCCGTTGTTTCGATGCGTGCGCCGAATGCGCGTAACTGCGCGGCGACCGGCTCCATCGGCCGCCGGCGCAGCGACGCGTCACCGTCGAGCCGGGCGCGCAAGTTTGCGCCGGCGCAGAGTCCGGAGATCATGCGCGCCGTGGACCCGGAGTTCATGCAGTCGATCGTATCGCCGGCGTCGCGCAGGTTTCCGCCGGTGACCGTCGCATCGTCGCCGTTCCACTGAATCGTCGCGCCGAGTGCGCGCAGCGCATTACACGTGGCTGCCAGGTCGCGCCCGGGATTAAGATTCCTTATCGGAACGGCCCGCGAGCTGCTCGCGGCAAGCATGAGCGCGCGGTGTGAGATGGATTTGTCGCCGGGAACGCGGACGGTGCCGCCCAGCGCTCCCGGCGCGAAGATCAACCCGAGCTTGACCGGTTTTTCCAGTTGGGGTTGATGCACTGCTTGCTGCCGCTGGAGGTTTCGCCGCTCATCTTATCGAGTTTGGTGGCGATGGAGGCAGGCCAGCCTTTTGGGGCTTGAGATCCGGCTAGGGTCCAGTTGCCGCTTTTTTTGATCCAATATTGGAAGATCGGTCCTTGGGGAAAATCAAGGTTCACTTCCGCGTACGTGCCGAGAATCGCGATCGACATGATGTAGGTCTTGTCGATCTTTGTCCCGCCCTTACCCAACTTAGCGTTGTAGTTGTAGACGGTTCTGGTGGCGACCGTGGCCACATCACGAGACGGGCCGCACATTGCAGCTGCCGCCGGTTTAGGAATGAACGATAGAGCGACGACAAAAGCGCCGGCTATCAAAAAGGTGCGCATAGATCTCCGATCCTTGGGTGGTAGGGAAGGAGGGACTCGAACCCTCACGGGGGTTGCCCGGCCGCTTTTGAGGCGGCTGCGTCTACCGTTCCGCCACTTCCCCCTGCCGGCAGGCTCGACAATTTCGCGAACTCCGCAAGTGCTGCCTGCGCTTGCATCTCCGATCGCACCGTCCTAACGCCGTAACGCAGATCGTTCGTTCCGTTTTGGAAGAAGGTCAGGGTCAGCAGCGCATCCGCAGGCCGAAGCGCGAGCGTATGCGTTTTTACGTCGGCGGCGGGCCATGCTACTAAGACAATACGCATTCGATCCGGTTCGTAGAGGCCGTAGGCATTGTTGCGTTCCTCGACTTTAGTCGCGGCAGTCGCCGCAAACGACGTAATTTGTTCCGGCCACTCGCTCGCGGCCGGGCCAAAGCGGACGTGGTACTTCACGACGATCTCAGGAGCAAAGGGGTCCACCGACACGGTCTTTTGGAAAAGCGCTCCGCCCGCCGGAGCATCCGGCGCGGCATAGGTGAAGCGTGCCTGGAGTCTCGAGACGTCGTATTGCGCGTAACACCGGTTGAACGTGCCGGCTGCAATGGGATGGGTGTAGCGGCCGATGTAATCCCGTTCGGAGGGCGGCAGCTGCGGCGACCATGCATCGCGAAACGCGCCGGCGGTCGTAAAGAGATTTTCCTTTGACCGTTTGTCTTCGAAGATGAATGCGCGCGCGCCCGCGCACGCTGAAACGATCAGCCGCAACGATGCGTTCTCCAGAATCACGGCCGGATAGCCGTCTTGATAAACGTCTTGTCCGTGTCCCGTCAGCCAACTGGCGGTTCGTAGCGGCACGCGTTCGCCTGCAGCCTGCGGTTGCGCGCTTCGTTGCAGGCGCGCAACATGCGGAAACAGATGGCCGGGAACCGCGATTGGAATCAGCGACGCATTCCGCGGAGGTACGGTGAATGCGGGCGCGGCGGCATTGAGATTTTCCGCGGAGAGCCGGGCCTGTGAAACGTGTTGTGGGGTGTTCGAATAATTGACGACACTGAGCATCCCATAACGTTCGTCCGGGTCGACCAGCAGCACGGCGTTCGGAATCCCGCCCGCTGCCGGGTGCGCGATCGCAGCGGCGGACGCACTTGCTACGATCTGACCGCCGCGCGCGCGGTAGGCCGCAAGTTTTTGGTTGACGGTGGCTATGAACGCGAGATTGCGGAGTCCCGGCGGCACAATGATTGCCCAATAGCGCTGCAGGTCGCCTTGCGATGCGAAGCGCAAATCGATCAGGGCGCAGGTCACTCGCGCGTCGCGGCAACCCCGCTGCGCATCCATCGTGCTCTGCGCGATGGAAAAGAAATCGTCTTTGGTGAGGCTCGCCGGAGTGTAGGCGCTCGCGGTGTACGCGATGGCGGCATCCGCTTTGACGTGCATCTGCGCGAGCAACGGTCCCGCCGAGTGAATCCACTCCCCAAAGCGCCGCGTCGGCAGCCAGCGCCCTTGCTGCGTCAATTGTACCGAAAGCGCGGCGTCCCAAGAGTAAAAGGCATTGGCCCACGGCGCTTCCCACCCGGCCGGATTCAACGTGTCTTGTACCGGAAAGTTGACGACGCCGTGCATTCCCTGCTGCAGCAGCGTGCTGAGCGCGAGCGTCGTGTTTGAGGGATCCGCCGCGCGCGGAAAAGCTTCGTCCGCGCCCTGAAGCCAGCCGGCTTGGAACTCGCTCATCATCACGGGAAGATGCGGCTGCGTTGCGATCAGGCCGGTAGAGAATTCCAACTGTGCGCGATCGTGCTCGCCGATGCTGTAGGCGTCGCTCTGATACCAATTCCCCCAAGCCCAGACCGGAGCCGAGGCGGTGACTTTCATCTGGTACGTATTGATGAACAAGGGCACGCGCGGTCCGACGCCGGCGCGAACGATGGACGCAAGATAGCCCAAATACTTTTGAAAGTGTGGAGCGGGCCACGTTTGATTATCGAGGTACGCTCCCTGATCGTCGTCGAGCGCGATCGCGATGACGTCCCGCCGCCACGGCGCTACAGCTTGTAAGACGCGCGCGAGCCAGCGGGTGGCGTACCGCATGTGCGTCGCGTTGTGCATCCATTCAGCGGCCGCATCGTCGGAGTGCTGATTCTGCATGGTCGCGGTCGCGGGATACCGCCCTTCCAAGACGTCGCGCAGGGGCATGCCGTATTCCGGCCGCTTTAACAACCAAGCCGGGTAGCCGCCGTTACGCCACTCGTTGCGAATGACCGGCCCCGGCCGCAGGATGATCTTGAAACCCAAACGATCCACAGTCTTTAAGAGGCCTGCAAGATCGCGCCGCGCGTTCGAGCGGCCGGTAAAGTCGAACGTTCCGTCGCGAACCTCGTGCCAATTCCACATGACGTAGAGATCGATCGTGTTGATCCCGATCGCGCGGTACTGCGCGAGCGAAGCTTCCCATTGCGATCGCGGAATGCGCTCGTAGAAGAAGGCCGCTCCATAAATGAAAAACGGTTTGCCGTCGACAGTATAGACGGGATAACCGTTCCGCTGGACGACGGCGCTTCCGGGCCACACCGACGCGCGCGCCGGCGGAGCGTGCAGAGCGAAGAATACAAACAGAAGCGCGAGAACAAAAGGCCAGCGGCGCTGCACCCGCGCCGTAAGCAGGTACGCGAAGGTGCCCACGAGCAGCCATCCGATGCCGACCGCGATGGCGAACGGTCCGGTGTAAGCAAACGCGTAAAGCCAACCGGCGAGCGCGACGATGGCGGGGATGGGGAAGAGCCACATTCTGAAAGGCGCCGCGCCTCGCGCGCGCGCGACGAACACTGCGACGACTTGCGCCACTCCCTGAATGAGGACGATCCCGGCGGTGAGCACGGCAAGCACCTGATCGAGAGGGAGAAAACAGGCTGCCAGGGCAGCCGCACCGATCACCAAAAGCGCGATGTCGGGGAATTGTCCGCGCTCGTTCAGATGAGCGAACGGCTTAAAGAATTCGCCGTCACGCGCGGCTGCATACGGAATTCGCGCGAAGCCGACGAGATTGCCATAGACGGACGCAAATGCCGTTACAAGGATGAGAACGGTGACGATCTTCGCCGCAGTTGTTCCCCACGATTGCTCGACGATTGTCGAAGCGATAAACTGCGAATTGCCGGCCGGAACGCCGTGCGCCAGTACGCCAACCTGCAGGGCAATGTACAGGACAGCGACGATCGCAATCGACGAGACGATCGCCAACGGAATGGTTCGCTGGGGCTGGCGCACCTCGTCGCCGAGCAACGCCGCATCGCTGTAACCGACATAATCGTAGAGCGTGATATAGAGTGCGCCTCCCAATCCGGCCAAGAACCCGATCCCGAACGTCTCATGTGGCGGAAGCGTGAAGGCGCGATGGATGTCGGCGTGCGTAAACGCCGCAGCCGCAACGGTGATCAACGTCAGGACGGCG
Organism: Vulcanimicrobiota bacterium; assembly: GCA_013036105.1. GTDB lineage: Bacteria > Vulcanimicrobiota > Vulcanimicrobiia > Vulcanimicrobiales > Vulcanimicrobiaceae > Rubrimentiphilum. Next base: position 70,214 of record JAAXCX010000011.1, on the reverse strand, counting down.
GCGACGGCGAGCGCAGATCCGATCGATGCGACCGCCGTTATCCGGCGGTAAAGGAAGATGACGGTAAGAATTCCGACGGCCGCAGCCGTCCCGATCTGAAAAGGCCGGGACGCAGCTGCCGGATCGAGGTATCCGAAGTAACTCGCAAAGCCGATATAACCGGTTGCGAGCAAACATGGCGCGTAGAGTAAAAACTGCCAATTGAAAAGGAAGGCAAGGAGCCGTCCCCAGCGGTCGCGCCCGAAGACTTCACGAAGATAGACGTAGGAGCCGCCGCTCCCGGGGTAGCGTGAAGAGAGCTCCGCCCAGACCAATCCGTCGCAGAGCGCGACGATCGCTCCCGCAATCCAGCCCACTAACGCTAGCGGGCCCGCCAGCTGCGCGAGCACGAGCGGAATCGTGATGAGCGGACCGATCCCGACCATCGTAATCACATTGATGGCGATCGCGCTCCGCAAGTTGATCCCGCGTATCATGCGCCGACCTTCGTGGTAGTGGGTAACGGACCTGGCGGCGAAATCGCGCGAATGAGCGAATTGAAATCGCCCCTCGCGCGCTTATTGCGCCTGCAAGGCGACGTCCGCATCGAATTCATCGCGAGTCCGGCGCTCCAGGGAAATCCGCTCGGCGACCCCTGCGAGCGTCCCGTCGTTGCATATCTGCCGCCCGGATACGATCCGCATGGTTCGCGACGGTATCCGGCGCTCTATTGCCTCCACGGATATACAGGCGACGCGGCTGCACTCGTGAGCTCGCGTCCGTGGGAGACGAATGTCGTACAATGGATCGACCGGCTCGTTACCGCACAGCGAATGCCCCCTGCGATTCTCGTCGTCGTCGATGGGTTTACGCGGCTTGGCGGATCGCAATACGTCAACTCGATCCACAACGGCGACTACGCGACGTATACGATACGCGATGTGATCGGACATGTCGATGCAACCTACAGAACGATCGCAGCCGAAGGCGGGAGGGCGGTCTTTGGAAAGTCGTCAGGCGGTTTCGGCGCGCTCTACCTCTGCATGCAATATCCCGGGACGTTCGCGGCGTTTGCGTCGCACAGCGGTGACTCGTATTTCGAATATGCGCATCCCAGGGCTTTTCCGGATGTCCACCGGACCCTTGAAAAGCACGACTGGGATATCGAAGCGTTCGTGCGCCATTTTGAAACGCTAAACAAGCGCCAGCCAGCGGAATACGCAACGATGGAGATGCTCGGGTATGCCGGCGCTTACTCGCCCAGGAGCGCGAAAGCGTTCGATCTCGACTTGCCCGTGCAGCGCGAAACCGGTGAAGCGAATCGCGCAGTCTTCGATCGCTGGCTGCAATTCGACCCGGCCCGGATGTGCCTGGAGAAGAAAGCGGAACTGGCGAGGCTGCGCTTGCGTTACATCGATTGCGGCCGCAAGGACGAGTACGGGCTGGACATCGGCGCGCGCGTTATGGCGTCACGCATGCGCGGACTCGGTCTGGAAGTGCGCCACGAAGAGTTCGATGACGATCATCGAAACGTGGGATACCGTTACGAAATCTCAATGCCGGCGCTAGCCGGAGTTTTGGAGTCGCAGTGAACCGCCTCGCTTTCGTCTTCGCGTTATGCTTGACATGCGTTATAGCAGCACCGGTGCAGACATTTGCGCAGTACGCGCAAGCGACGCCCGCTGCGTCGCCGACGCCTGTTCCAAACCGGTACGACGATCCCGGGATGTCGTTTACGGCTCCGGCCGAATTCTATCGCGTGCCGCTGGGCCAGCACGACCCCGCTCATTTCGATCAGCCTACGGTGATCGCCGCGTGGGTTGCCAATCCGGGCAAGCGCGAACAGCTCACCATCACGATCACGATGGAAAATCATGACGGAAGCCTGGACGGATACGAGATGGTCTCCGAAAACGAAGTGCGCGACAAAGTGGACAGCGTGTTCTTCAAGAAGCGCGAGCAGACGAAGCTGACCAACGGAATGCCGGCATACTGGCAAGAGCTCAGCATGGGATCGGGCTTCGACACGCTCAAGCGCTTCGATTACGTCTGGATCGACGGCGTGCGGGGCGTGACCCTCGCGATCGTCGGGCGTTACGGGCAGCTGGACGAACCGATGGCGAAAAAGGCTCTCGCTGTCGCCGCCGGAGTTCTTTACCCGAAGAACCGGATCTAAGCCGGCGTAGGCTGCGGCTGCTGCGCCTCTAGCGCGCTCTGCAAGTCGCCGACCAGATCCTCGACGTCTTCGATCCCCACCGAAAGCCTTAACAGCCGATCGGTGAGACCGCGCCGCTCCCGCTCTTGCTTTGGAATTGAGCCGTGCGTCATGCGCGCGGGGTGACAGATCAGCGACTCGACGCCGCCCAAGCTTTCCGCGAGGCTGAAATATTTCAGCGTATTCGCAAACGCCAGCGCGCGCGCATCGTCGCCCTTGAGCGTGAACGAGACCATGCCCCCGAAGCCGGTCATCTGGCGCTTTGCAAGTTCGTGCTGCGGATGGGAAGCGAGCCCCGGATAGTAAACGCGATCGACGTCGGAGCGCGCTTCCAAGAACTCCGCCACGGCCATCGCGTTTTTCTCGTGTTCGCGCATGCGAAGCGCCAAGGTCTTCGCGCCGCGCATGGTCAGCCAAGCGTCGTGCGGACCGGGAACTCCTCCCGCCGAGTTTTGTTGAAATTTGATCGCTTCGTAGAGGTCTTTGTCGTCGGTGATTGCGGCGCCGCCGACGACGTCGCTGTGGCCGCCGATGTATTTGGTGGTCGAATGCACGACCACGTCGGCTCCGAGTCCGAGCGGCTGTTGAAAGTAAGGCGTCGCAAACGTGTTATCGACCGCAATGATCAGATCCGGCGCCGCGTCTGCAATCGCGCGAATGTCGACGAGCGTTAACATCGGATTCGTGGGTGTTTCGATCCAGGCCATCTTGGTGCTGGGACGAAGCGCTTTGCGGACTGCTTGCGGATCGGTCATATCCATGTAGGTGAACTGCAGTCCGTAGCGTCCGAAGACGTTGGAAAACAGCCGGTACGTGCCGCCGTACAGATCATCCGACACGATGACGTGGTCGCCCGACGCGAGTAGTCCGACAACGGCCGCTGTGGCGGCTACGCCGCTGGAGAAGGCGCAGCCGAAGCGCGCGTTTTCAAGGGCGGCAAGTTGCGTTTCGAGTGCGCGACGGGTCGGATTGGCCGTACGGCTGTAGTCGAATCCCTTGTGAACGCCGACCGCTTCTTGCGTGTAGGTCGACGTTTGGTAAATAGGCACGATCGTCGCGCCCGTGGTCGGGTCGGCGCCTTGGCCGGCGTGGATAGCCTTCGTACTGAATTTCACTTTAGCGCTTCACCGGCTCGGAGGACGTCGAAAGGTAGCTAATGATGTCTTGCCGGGTGAGCACGCCGACGGGATCGCCATCGTCGGTGACGACGACCGCGTGGTTAGCGAGCGTCAAGAGTTTGTAGGCTAGTTCGATGGCTTCGCCTTGATCGAGAACGGGGAACGGACTGCCCATCACTTCGCTCACCGGTTTATGGATGATGTCCGAGCGGTCAAAGACGGCCTGCATCACTGCGACGTCGTTGATGCTGCCGATCTGCTCGTGATCGCGCATCACCGGAATCTGTGATATTTCGTACTGACGGAGCAGGTCGAGCGCGTCTTTCACCACATCGGTGTCTTTGACCGTAATCATCGGCGGCAGCGGACGTTTGCTTCGCAGCACGTCGCCGACGGTCGCCCGGCGCTTGCCCTCGGCTAAGAAACCGTTGGCGATCATCCACTCGTCGTTAAAAATCTTCGACATGTAGCCGCGCCCTGAATCCGGAAAAATCACCACCAGCACGGCATCTTTTGGTAGCGTGACCGCGAGTTTGACGGCGGCGGCAGCAGCCGTTCCGGAGGATCCGCCGACGAGCAAGCCTTCCTCGCGCGTAATACGCCGCGCCATGAGGAACGACTCGCGATCGGAGACCCGCACGATCTCGTCGATGACTTTTAAATCGACCGTGTCCGGCAGGTAATTCATGCCGATGCCTTCGACGGCGAACGATTTTGGCGTGTCCCCGGAATAGATCGATCCCTCGGGATCGGCTCCGACGACGTGAATCTTCGGATTTTGTTCTTTGAGGTAGCGCGCCGTGCCCGATATCGTTCCACCTGTGCCGATGCCGGCGACCAGGTGCGTCATTTGCCCGGCCGTTGCTTCCCAAATCTCCGGCCCGGTCGTCCGGTAGTGGGCCTCGGGGTTATGCAGATTGTGAAATTGATTCGGCTGGAACGCGCCGGCGATCTCGGACGCTAAGCGGTTCGCGACGCCGTAGTACGACTCGGGAGATTCGTTCGGGACGTTGGTCGGCGTCACGACGACCTCGGCGCCGTACGCGCGTAAAAGATCGACTTTTTCTTTCGACATCTTGTCCGGCATGACAAGAATGCAGCGGTAGCCGCGGATGGCAGCCGCCATCGCAAGCCCGGAGCCGGTATTCCCGCTGGTCGGCTCGACGATGGTTCCACCGGGCTTGAGGTGGCCGGCCTTTTCGGCAGCCTCGAGCATCGTCAGCGCGGGGCGATCTTTGACGCTCCCGCCCGGGTTCATATACTCGACCTTGGCCAGCACCAAACACTGCGCGCCGCCGGTAACCTTGTTCAGTCGAATGAGCGGCGTTCTGCCAATGGCTTGCAGGGCATCGTCGTAATAACGCATGCCCGCGCGCCGGTCAGTGGCTATGGTCGCCAAGCGAAACCTCCAGAGCTGGTTGAGAAGAAATCGGCTTCCGCGCACCCCGGGCGTGGCCCTCCGCTTGATTATTTTCGACCGGGGTGCCGGCCGTATAATAAAAGAAGAAGGGAGCCACTATGACGCGTGTTCGCCTCTTGGGCGCCGTTTTCTCAGTACTCGCACTCGCGGCTTGTAACGACAGCGCGTTGCCGCCCGGTGGAACCTACAACGCTGTGCAGGGCGTCGTGCTGGACGCGGTAACCAATCAGCCCATTGCGGGCGCCACCGTCACCATCGATACCGTTCTCACAGCGAGCACCGACGCGCAGGGAAAGTTTGCTTTCGCGCAAGTCCCCGCCGGCGACGTCGACGTCGTGATCACGGCTCCCGGCTACAAGGATTACAGTGCGCCGGCGCGGCTCGAGCCGGACAAACCGCTCAGCTTATCGGTGAGCCTGACGAAGGCGCAGCCTACGCCGGGGAGTTCGAGCGCCCGTAAACGCGCGAAGGTTTGACGTAGGAAGCGCGGTGCGCGACCGCGCGATCGATCACGCCCAGCACCTGTTCTCCAAGCTTTTCCGGATCGTGCCGCACATTCACGGTTTCACTGATCATCTGCGCGCGTACGGGCGTAACGCCGAGCCCGCGAATGCGATCGACGTCGGCCGTTACCGGTATCTGGCCTTCTTTGGCATAGACCTCGCGCAGCTTCGAAGGGGGTTCGTCGTTGACGATCGCATAGTCGCAGATTTTTGCGCCGGCGTTTTCGATCAGCGCCTCGACATGATCGCTGGCGGTCATCCCGTCGGTTTCACCGGGCTGCGTCATGACGTTGCAAACGTAAATCTTGACCGCCGGCGATGCAGCTATTTCGTGCGCGATGCGATCGACGAGGACGTTGGGGACGATCGACGTGAATAAACTTCCCGGCCCTAGGACGATCGCGTCGGCTTCGGCGATCGCCGTGAGGACTTCCGCCAGCGGCGCAGCGTAAGGCGGATCGAAGAAGACTTGTTTGATGCGCTGGCCGGACATCGAGATGTTGGACTCGCCTTCGACGACCGTTCCGTCTTCCAGACGCGCGCAGAGCCGCACGATGCCGAGCGTCGAAGGCAAAACGCGTCCCTTGATGTTGAGAACGCGGCTCGACTCTTTAATCGCTTTGTCGAAGTTTCCGGTAATGCCGCTCATCGCGGCCAGAAATAAATTTCCGAAGGAGTGGCCGCTCAAGCCCTCGCCTTCGCTGAAACGGTACTTAAAAAGATCGGTGACCATTGCTTCGTCGTCGGCGAGCGCGACCAAACAGTTACGCACGTCCCCGGGAGGCAGTACGCCGAGCTCCTTTTGGAGCCGTCCCGAGCTACCGCCGTCGTCGCTTACCGTAACAACGGCGGTGAGATTACTCGTCTTACGTTTCAATCCTCGCAGCAGCGTGGAAAGTCCGGTGCCGCCGCCAACAGCGACCACCTTGTATCCTTGCTGCAGCCGCATCTCCATAAGCGTATCGATGATGTTGTCGCGACCGCCGCCGGTCGTGCTCGCGCGCAGAATGGCAATAAGCCACTGCCGGATGCCAAAGAAGATGAGTGCGATCCCCAGCAAAGCGAAGATCCATGCCAAGTTCGACGGCGAAAAATAATCCGAAACGAAACTGTCGACCCACTCATTGGCGTTCACACCGGCGCCCTCGGCCACCAAGTACCGGTCCACGCCGTTTACGAGCAAGAGAATTCCGACGACCACGACGACAAGCCAGCGCTTCACACCTAAGCCCGGATAAGCCCAGCGAAGGACCGGCGGAAGGGACTGCAGGCGGCGTGATTTCATTTCGCGATGTCCCGCGTGACCAGCCGGACGCGCGCGTTATCGGCGGATTCCAGGTGCGCGCAGAGCCGTCGCGCGACATAGACGGAGCGGTGCTTTCCGCCCGTGCACCCGACGCCGATTTTTAGGCCGGCGCGCTCTTGCGCATACCGCGGCACCAAAAAGTCTAGCAACGCGAAGAGGCGCTCCAGGAACGGCGCGGTGGACGGGTCTGCCTCAATGTGAGCGGCCACCGCCGGATCGAAGCCGGTGAGGGCTTCTAGGTGGGGCTCATAGTTGGGATTGCGCAAGAACCGTACGTCAAAGAGTAGCTCGAGGCCGCCGGGGACGCCGTGCTTGAAACCAAACGCGATTATCTCTATTGCCAGCGGCCGCTCGAGGATGCTCACGCCACTTTCCTGGGGAAGAACCATACGGATTCTCCGGAGCGTTTGATCTGCATGAAACTGTTTTCGCCCGAAAGGGCCAACGCCCTCATCCCTAAGGTCGCCCCTTTGGTAGAAGAGTTATGGCAGAAGCGGCGCGACCTGGCGATCAAATTGCTGGAGTCGGAAACGGCGCTTCACGGCGTCGAGCCTTCTCCGCCAATCCGGATGGCGATTCCCCGCTCACCTTTCGTGCCGAGCCGCTTCAGCGAACAGAAGGCCGAGATAGTGCGCATCATCAACCGCATCGAGGCGTACGGCTGTCTGCTTAAAGACGTGGATCTGGGATTGCTCGACTTCCCGTCTATGCGCGAGGGGCGGGCGGTCTATCTGTGCTGGAAGGCAGGCGAACGGGAGATCGGCTATTGGCACCCGATGGACGAGGGCTACTCGTCGCGGCGGCCGCTGAGTTAAGAGCCGCCGGTTATGCCGTCGCTGCGGCGGTTACGGGCAGAAAATCTTCGGCCAGACCTTGGAGGCGGACTTCGCCGAACTCGGCAGTGTAAGCGCCGCTCTCGACGCTCTTGATTTCACCAATCTCGGGAACGTCGGCAAGCTGTGGGATTTTCGAGCGAATTTCGCCGGGAATGCGAACCTTGTCGCCGACCGAGAGGCCGCTCTGATCCCAGAGCGCGTTCAGGCTCTCCAGCAGCATCGGCAGCGGAATGCCGTAGTCTTCGCTGATCGCGCCGATCGTGTGCGTTTCGCTGATCGCGCAATTCGAGCAGCCGCCTAAATGGAACTTCGCAAAGACGCGGCGCGCGCCGGCGTGCATCTTGAAGGCGTCGTCAACGGTCATTTCCGGAGTAAATTGTTGTTGAGTCATTGCCATATTCTTTTTCTACAACGCCTCCGAAGCCCCGTTTAGTTGCACGGGATAAGGTGCGCGGAGCACGCCTATAAGCCGGATTCTGTAGATGACGGCCATCTCTCTGGGACGCGCGTTACCGCGCGCCTCGTGCGACTCGTGCTCATCGGAGGGCATCCGCCCCGTCACCGGGGATGAGCGTCTTGCTTCAGGTGGGGTTTACCCGAGTGCGCGTCTCCGCGCAGCTCCGTGAGCTCTTACCTCACGATTTCAACCTTACCCCAAAATGCATAGCATTTTGGGGACCCAATCAGTTGAAAAGCACTCCGGTGCTTCGCACCTGCGCGCCCCCATACGGAAACCGTATGGGGTCCCCCATAGCCAAAACATTTTAGGGCGGTGTGTTTCTGTGGCACTTTCCTTCGAGTTGCCCCGACAGGACGTTATCCTGCACCTTGCCCTAGTGAAGCCCGGACTTTCCTCTCCCGTAAGGGAGCGACCATCCAGCGTACTCCGCGATGCATCAGTATAGCAGAGTTGCCGCTCCCGGCAAGAACAGGCGGCTACTGGACGACGAACGCGAGAAAGCTGCTGCCGCCGGAGGCGTCGTATTCCTGGCTCGTGTCGGTCGAAGCGATGAAGTAACCCTGATTCGGGCCGACTGTCGTTAGCGTCGCGTTGGTCAAGAAGACGATCGAGCCGCTTAATACCAGGTACATCTGCATGCTGCCAGTATGGCGAGCCGTCCTGCCGCCGTTACCGAGAGTAACTTGTGAGAGGGTCTCGGTGTACGAAGGCAGCGTGGACGGCTGATCGGGACCGGCGAAAATGACGGCGGCTCCGGCGAACGCCGGCGGGACGGTGCACTTTCCAGCCGCTCCCAGTCTGAAAAAATCAATCGAGAACGGGACCGACCCAAAATTCGTCTCCGTATGCGTGACTTGTTCGGGAATGAAATTCGCCTGGCCAGGCCCTGATGTCGCAACAGCCGCTCCGACCTGTGTCGTTGCTACGCCGGCTGTCGCGTACAAAAATCCGCCGGCGTGCGCATGTGTGACCGTTTGGCCCGGACTGAACGGGATACTGGCAATGCCCGCGCAGTATGTTCGCTGCGCCGCGGTAATACTTCCGGTTGACAATGTCGTAACAGTTGCGCTCAACGCCTGAGTGATGTCGGCTACGGTCGTGCCTGTTGTCGTGGACGGCGTGCTGCTGCCGCACGCAGCGAACAAGAGGCAGAGTGCCGCGGTCGTCATGGTTCGGAAAAGTCTCATCTTGCAAGTCCTTATGGAGGGTGTGCAAGAACAGAATCCCAGTTCACCGTGAACCGACCGTGAAGAGCCTGTCCCGGAGGCACGTTTTTATGCTCCGTTCACGAACGGGAGCGTTAATGGAGGCGTGAGCATCAACAGGTCGCTGCAGCTGTTTCTCGTGGGAACGATTACATTGTGGGCGCTGGCTGGAGCGCTGGCCTGGTTCGTGCCCCTGCATCATCCGATCTCCGTCCCAGGCCTGGTGGCCGACGATAATGGCCAAATCTATGGCGTTGGCCGCAGAGCATCTGCGGCGGGAGTTGTTCCCGGCGATCGGATCGACTTCCAAAAAACGCCTTGGGAGTTCCGGCGCTACATCGCGCTCGATCCGGCCATTCGCGAGCCCGGAACGCCGATGACGATTGCGGTCGAGCACGCCGGCAAAATTCACATGGTAAACCTGCGGTCGCACGCACGGCCTTTTACTGCAGCCGAACTCGGCGCCAATGCTATCCGGATGTTTTCGCAAGTGCTTTTTATTCTCGTCGGCACCGGCCTGGTATTGCTACGGCCTTCGATTATGACTTGGGCGTTTTATCTCTATAGTGTCGGCCCAAATGTCAGCTGGGGCAGGCTTCAGCAGCTGCTGCCGCTTCAAGCCGACATCGCGGTTGCAGCCGTAGCGGCAACGTCGGCGGCGGTCGGATGGGCCTGCTTTTTGTTTTTCGCGCTGCGTTTTCCGCGCGATCAAGCGCACGGCATTTCAAAAACTGTAGAGAAGTTCGCGCCTCTTATTTTTGGTCTGCTCGTGGCCGACGCGTTCTGGAGCGCCCTGGGAAACTTTTTGGGGTATCATACGGGCTGGGCCGATTCGCTGGGCCAGATTATCTTTGGGGCCATCTATATCGCCGGACTAGCGGCATTTGTTATGACGTACCGGCGAACGACAAGCGCCGACCGTAAGCGCATCGAATGGGTGATGCTTGGATTTGCGATCGGCGCCGGTGCTCTGCTGTTGAACGCTATCTTGAGTCAATTCGTCGTTGAATCGAACGCGCAATTGATCAGCGACGCCGCCATAACCCTAAATATTGCAACGCCGCTATGCGTGACGTACGCGATCCTCAGACATCGAGTGATCGATGTCCGGTTTGTGCTCAACCGCACCACCGTCTATGCCGTGCTGCTCTTGGCTCTGGGGTTGTTGCTGGCCGGCGTTGACTGGTTGTTTACGAGGGTGCTAGCGAATACGGGCCCGCAAATCACCTTTGTCTTAGCCGTTGCTCTGCTTATCGGGTTTTGGTTGAGTTCGGTCCGGCAGAAAACGATCTACTGGATCGACGCGCTTCTTTTCCGCCGCCGCCACGAGATCCATAACGCAACAGCGGCGATCCGCGAAAAAATCTATGAAGCGAAATCTGCAGCCGAGCTGCGCCAGCTCCTGGTTGTCGACGTGCCGCAGAACCTGCGTTTGACGTCCGCCGCGTTCTTCGCGCGCTGCGCCGACGGCGGTTATCAGCGCGAACTCAGTTTTGGGTGGCCTCCCGGTGAGGCGTGGCACTTGTTGCCGGAGCATCCGGCGATTCAAGGGTGCGGCTCCGATGGAATCCGCATGCGTGACTTTCCTTGGCGAAGCGGGGCCGGCCCCGTGGTGGCCGTGCCGATGATTCGCGGGCGCACGCGCTTGGCTGTCGTGCTTTACGGCGATCATTCGCCGGGCACAGCAATTGACCCGGACGAATTGCGCGATCTGCGCGACATCGTTTCGGAAGCCGCGTTCGCTTACGAATTGCTCGAAAAGAACGAAGCTGCGGCGTCCGCCGCCCCGACACGCCTCGCATAATAATGCGCGCGGCGCGCCTCCGAGCGGTCCGCAATCGAGAACGCCCCTGCTATCTTCGCGGTCGAGGCGAGCTTTGCGAATAGCCTATCGGCGTCTAGGGGGACTTGGCGCGCGCGTTCTTCGAGCGTGTCTAGCGCGTCGAGTAATAAGCGATGAGCGTTGCCACTTTGCGCGCTGACGGCCAAACGGGCGCGAGACAAGGCCGGACAGTCACCTCGACCATAGGGTGCCGGGGCAAAGCCGGGCAGGCGGTCGAGCTCCGATTGAAGCTCCGACGCCATCGCTGCATCGCGAGGCAGGGACCTTCCGAGCAGCGCGTCGATGCGAAGCAATAGCACGGCGGATCGCGCCAAGGGCGAATTCAAACATGCAGGTGCGGCCGCTAAGAGATCGGCTGACGCCAGCACATCGTTCCACGCGCCTCTCTCTGCTGCAAGAACGCAACGCAGATAAGTGACCGACGACCATGTGCGGCTCGTCGGTCCACCAAGCTGCGCAGGCTCTAGCACATGCACAGCGTCTCGTGCAGCAGCCTCCGCGTCTTCGACGCGCCCCGTGAAAGAATGAAGCTGTGCGTAGGCGAGCAGCATTCGCGCGCGTCCGCCAGGTCCCGCGGGACGGGTGCCGGCAGCCCGCTTTAGGCTTTCGGCGGATGCGGAAAAATGCCAAAGGGATGCGTGTGCCTGGGCGAGTTCCAACGCAGCATTAGCGGTCGCCTCGGGATCGCCGGTTCGCTGGGCCAGACTTTCGGCTAGGACCGCCTGCGCTACGGCGTCCGAAACCGAGCCGAGGTTCGCATAGGCGGAAACGAGCTCGAGGCGCGCCCTCACGATCGTTTTGTCGTCGCGGGATTGTTCAAGCTCGAGAATACTTAGTGCGTCGTAGCGCTGGCGCTCAAAGGATGAAGCGTCACCGTAGAGTCTTGCGCGAAGAAGAAGCACTTCCGCGACGAACTTCGGACGGCCGAAGCTTTGCGCCCTCGCAAGCGCTTCCGTGCAAAGCGCGATTGCGGCCGGGAAGTCGCCGGTGATTCGCAACAGCTCGGCAGCGAGTTTCTTAAGGCTGGCGAGAACGGGTTCGCGCGATTGCACCGGAGCGGTAGATTCAAGTGTGGCGATAGCGCTCTCGAGATGCGCAAGTGCTTTGCCGGATTGGTTCAGCCGAATGGCCTCGGCGACCGCGCGATCGAAAACCTCGGCTGCCGCGACCGCCTCGCCGGCCCCCGCGAGATCGCTGCCGCGCCGCAGAAGGGCATCCACATCGGTGGGAGCGAGTTCCGGCGAAAACCGAAGGGCGACCCATTTCTCGGCGAGCGCCGGCGGTACGACTCGCCCAATTTCCGCCAGGGCGGCGCGAAAGCGTTCGAGCAATTTTGCCGCGCTCTCGAACCGGCCTGCTGCGAGATCCGAGTCGATCAAGACGGCGTAGGCATGTTCGTGATAGGGATTGCGTTCTAATAATCGCTGCGCGGTCGCGGCCGACGGCGACTCGTTTAACAAACGATCGAGCAAGGTTTCATAGATGTGCGAAAGGCGCTCGCGCTCAAAGCTTGCCCAATTGTCGTAGTCGCCTTCCAGGAAATCACCCCGGTAAAGGCTCAACGCTTTTTCCTGGTCTTCGCCATCTTGAGTCCGCGCAAGCTCGGCAAAATGCCGCGCGTCACAATCGATGGCGCTGGTCAACTTCACGACCGAACGGTTGGTGAAAAGGAAGTGCGACGGATCGAGTTCGGCATCTCGAAATATCCGGCGAATGGAATGTAACGCGGTGCGAAGACTTTCACGGGCGCGTTCCGGATCCGCATCAGGCCAAAATGCTTCGAGCAGAGCGTCGCGCGCGATCTCCGCGTCAGGGTGCATGGCCAAGTAGCAAAGAAGCCCACGTGCCTTCTTGGTCGGTGGCACGGGAATGCTCCGGCCGTTCAGGTCTATAGAAAAGCCGCCGAGCGTCTTAAGTAGGGCATCGGACATTCCAGGGTGTTAGCAAGACTGTCGGAGCTACCCCTTGTCGCGCCGCTCCCCGGAGGGTTGAGGGCCGCGATTCTCAAAAGATGGCGCTGGAAATGATCCGTCATACTGCGGCTGATTTTTTCATTTCCGGGCGCGGACTGAAATGATCGCGCTCCAGCCGCGCCTCGCGCTCCCGCCGCCCTTCCGTACGGTTGACGACGTTATCCACGGGCTTGCGGGCCTCGACAGTCAGTTCCAGACCGCGCGGGATCCGCGCGGATTTTTCGCGATGGCTTACGTTGCGACGACGGGCACGATCGCGCAATGGATTACGCGCGGCGCCTTTTTGGATAACCAGGCCATGGCTCGATACGTCGTCGCGTTCGGGAACGCTTACCGGCGGGCTCTTTCGCACTTCGAAGCCGGGGATCACTTCCGCGTGCCGATCGCCTGGCAGCAATCGTTCACGACGTGCGATTCGCGCCGCGGCAGCGTGTACCAACTCCTGATGCTCGGCATCAACGCGCATATCAATCACGACTTGCCCTACGCGGTGATTGAGTCGGGGATCGACGTACATTGTGGTGGCTGTTATAAAGACTATGCTCGAATCGACGACGTCTTGCAGCTGAACATTCCCGTAGTGCGGCAGCGCATCGCCGGTACGTATGGCGCCGAGCTTCCTCTGAGCCGAGGTTGGCTAGGCCGAATTGCTGAGGCGCGAATGGCATTCGGTTTCAGGCGCGCGCGACGAAATGCGTGGGCGATGGCGCAGTTGCTCGCTCGTGCCCGGTCAGCCCCGGAACGCGAGTGGGCGGACCGGATCATCGCCGGCCGAGCCGCGAGTGAAGGCGAGAAAATCCTTGGACTCCGCAAATTTGGCGGAAGGAAGCATAGTTGACGCGAGTCTTGCTAGCTGACGCCAAAACGGCGATCGAATCGGCCCCTGGGCCAACCCCATGGTTCACTCATCCGGTCCCACGAGGAACCGAGACGCTACAATGGCGCCACTTTAACAAGGATGCTCTAGCCGGCATTGCGATGCTCGAAGATGGCGGCAAAACGTTCGCGGTATGCGATTTTCAGTGCTATCTTCAGGCTTTCTCTGATGAACGTTGGCTTATCTGGTATCGAACCGGCTCCGAGGATATGCCGAACACTCTACGTGTGAGTATGTTCGATCCGACGCAAATTGCGGCAATAAAAAACCCGCTACAAGTCGCAACCCAGATGCGGGTCCGCAAAGAAAGGATTGCGATCGACGGCGAGCCACTTGCATCATTCGACGTACCGTGCGACCTTGCAGCAGGGGGTCACTGCATTCTGATGGACGAGGCATTTAAGGTTGTGCCGGAGCTATTGACTTATAGCCGGTCGACGGCGCTAGGGCCACGTCGCTCGGGAGGCGATAGTATTCTGCTTCAAATTGAGCCACAACGAAACGGTGTTACGGTACATCCGCAGCGTTGGTTCAATGAGGGCCCTCACGATTTCGGATACCAGTGGCCATGCATTGTTACGCGGGAACCCAAAAGTCAGATTATCGTTGGCTACGGAATTCGCCTGGGAACATATGCCTACGTTAATTCTCTAGAGGATGTAGTTTGGTTTAACCGCGATCCGTTTGCCGGCTGGGCGAGCTAAACTCAAGTTAGGATTGCGGTTCACTGGCCCGTCAAAGCGCTAAACGTCTTGCGAGAGAGTGGAGCGCGCCGAAAAGTGCCTAAAATCTGGTGGAGGCAAGGAGACTTGAACTCCTGACCCCTTGCATGCCATGCAAGTGCTCTACCAACTGAGCTATGCCCCCAGACCCGAAACTTTGGAGATGAGGGGACTCGAACCCCTGACATCCTGCTTGCAAAGCAGGCGCTCTACCAGCTGAGCTACATCCCCAGGCGGCGCGAATTTCGGCCCGGCCCTTAACAGGTCTTGCCCGCGGTGCGATAATCAAACGTAGGAGTCTTAATCGATGTTTCCGGCAATCATGCTCGCAGCCGCATTTTCTAGCCAACAGTGCTGGGATATCTTTGACGGCGCCCTGCGGCATAATGCGCTGGGGGCGCACCCCGCATACATCAGCTACGACGAGCGGATTTCGGTCATCGGCGACGATCTCCCGATTCTGGAGAGTCTGGCGCATGTCGACTACCGCGACGACGGCACGGCGCGGGTACTCGACGAGCGGTTCAACTATCTTCCGATCTATACCAACCACGCCGAGCCCGGGCCGCCGGAGCTTGGACCATACGGGAAAGCTCGTTCCGAATGGCTTCCGCTGGAAGGCGCCCGCGATCTCCCGATCATCTCGAGCGTCCACGTCTTGGGCAACGTGACGTGCGGCGTCGAGGGTATCGAGGAATATAAGGGGCACCGGAGTTATCATCTGGTCTTCGGCAACTTTGCGCAAAACAAGCCCGCGATTAAGGCGATCTGGATTGACGCGGCTTCGCAAGACGTATGGAAATTGATCGTCAGCGGCTATGTGATGTTCGTCGATTCGAACCAGTCGCCGCCACTTGCGGATTTCCAAGTGGAACTTGGATACGCCGGTCCATTTCTGGTTGTCAATCATGTCGTGTGGCAGTTGCGGCGGCGCGAATATTCGCAGTACGCGAATTATTTCGGCGAGTACACCCTGTCGGACTTTACGTTCCCGAACAAACTGCCAGCCAGCTATTTCGGAGCCGGCGCAGGGCGCTAAACCGAAAGCAACCAGGCAAGAGGAGAGAAGAGCGCGCTCGCGCTACGCTTTCGGGTGCGCGAAGACGAACGAACGGCGACTCTGCGCTTGGAAGGCGATCTCGATATCTACCGGCGCGACGAGCTCTACGGTCAGTTGCCCGAACCGGGAAGCGTCGACCGTGTGATCATCGATTGCTCCGCCGCCACGTCGATCGATTCCACTATTCTCACGATGCTGATGCGTTACCGCCGGAGCTTTGCGTCGGCCGGCGGCGATCCGGTAAACATCGTGGTTGTCGTCGAGCCGTCGCTGCGGCGCATCTTTGAAATCGCCGGCTTGTCGCGCGTGCTCACGATCGTGTCGGCGCCTGGTCGGCCGAGCTCTGCGCCGGAAAGCGCAAAGGACACGGAACCGACATAGAGGCGTTGGTGGGCCATCCTGGTCTCGAACCAGGGACCTCATGCTTATCAAGCATGCGCTCTAACCAACTGAGCTAATGGCCCGGGGCACGGGCCATTATATCATCGCGATGTACTTTTTCAATGCCTCGTCATCGGCTTTGAGTTGGGCGAGCATCATGTCGCGCAGTGCATTGGATTCACGCAGCAATTCGGCGCGCTCGGCCAAGCGAAAATCGAACGCCTCGCGTTCGGCATCGACGGCCTCATCGGATTGCGGTCCCGCGGCCGCCTTGGCAGAGCCGCGGGCTATAACGTGTCGAGGCGCTTGTTGGCGAACCGGTTCGGTCACTCGGTAATCGACTCGATAAATTTCTTGGTGATTTGGTTATCCGCTTTACGTTGCGTCATCTGCACGTCGCGCAGCGTATTCACTTCGCGCATCTGTTCTGATTTTTCGTCCATGATTTCGTCGAACGCTTGGGACTGCGTTTGCATCTGCTCTTGATGGCGAATCTGTTCGCCGTACATGGCGAGCTGAAACGCTTCGTCTTGCGCATTGAGCGCGCCCAGACCGGCGTTTCCGGCGGCGCCCGCAATGTTCCCGGCCGTCGTGCCTCCGGTGGTTGCGCCGGCCAATCCCATGCCGATCGCGGCGAGCGGATTACCGCCGCTTTCCAGCAGGCCAAGGCCAGCGTTGAGCAGTCCGCCGATGACATTGAAGCTCATAATACACCTTCGTTTCTAGATGAATCGTCATCGCCGTCGTCGACGATGGATTCCGGATGGGCATTGTCGCCGCCGCCGAGCTGCCGGTATGAGTGTGCGTTTCCGGAGGGTAGCGCCGGTGGCGGCATCAACGATGCGAACGTCGCCAGCTGGTTCACATTTTGCTGCTCGGACGTGCTTTCCGCGGCGAGCTCTGGCGGCGCTCCGGCGATTTGCGCGTAGTGGCGAAGAACCGAATCTGCGTACCCGAGCCTCCGGCCGTCTTGCCATGGCGTAACCGTTCCGGTCGCATTCGGATCGCCCGCATTGTATGCGGAAAGCGCTTTGCGAACGTTGCCGCCGTAACGCTGAAGCAGCCCGGCGATCATGCCGGCAGCGTAGTCGGCGTTGGCCTGCGGATCCATTGCGGCAGGGTCGCGCGCGAAGGCGTGCCAGCGATCGTCGATCTGAAAGAGGCCGCGGCCGTGACCACCGTCGCCGACGATGTTGCTGCCGGCATTCGAGCCGGGACCGCCCGTCTCTTGAGCGGCGACAGCCGCTAGCAGCTGGGCGCTGACGCCATGCTTTTCAGCCGCCCGGACGATTTGGGGCGCGTACGCCACGCCATGCCTGGTCAGGTCGCGAATGGCGGGGTTGCTCGATTCGATCATTGCGAAGGTCTATACCGCCGACCAACGCGTTTGACAAGGCCTTGAGGCGGGTCTACAATGGGTCGAGTTTGGAGGCCCCCGGCGGGGCCTTCCTCTATGTTATGGGTTCTGCGCACAAAATCGATGTCACTGGATTGCTGGCGGCCAACCTCCGCGGTCTCGTGGTGGACGACCGGGTTCCGGTAGCCCCGTTCGAGGGGGTACGATTTCCGGAGGCCGCCGCCGTCCATCTCGAACTTCAAGCATCCGGCGAGCTGCTTGACATCAACGGCACCATCGACGTGCGGCTCCTTACGGAGTGCGCCCGGTGCTTGGGCACGGTGGCCGATAGCATGCACGTGAAGGTCGACGAGCAGGTCGAAGCCGGAGCTAGCCTGCAAGACGGTCCGTTCGAGGAAAGCAACGTTCTGACGGGAGGCCGCCTCGACGTCGCCGATCTCGCCGCGCAACTGATTTGCAGCGCGATACCGATTGGGCTACTGTGCAAAGAGGATTGCAAAGGCATCTGTCCGCGTTGCGGAGAGAACAGAAACAGTAAAGAGTGCGAGTGTAACGGAGAGACAAGTGGCTAACTTAAAATGGAAGACTCCCCGCAGCAAGACGCGCAGCCGTCGCGCCGCAAATTGGAAGCTCAACCGGGTCACAACCGAAGAGTGTCCGCAGTGCCATGCCCCCAAGCGCCCCCACTTCGTTTGCGAAAAGTGCGGCACGTACGCGGGGCGTCAAGTGGTCGAGATAAAGGATGATCGCCGGCAGAAGCAGACCTAGGCGCTAGCATTGAACGGCGTCAAGATCAGCGCGGTCGGTCATTACGCGCCTGCCGCTATTCTGACGAACGAAGACCTCGAAAAGACGCTGGACACGTCCGACGAGTGGATCACCACACGTACGGGCATGAAACGCCGGCACATCGCCGCGCCGGATGAAGCCACCAGCGACCTCTGCATCGCCGCCGCGCGCGACGCATTGCGCAAAGGAAAGATCGCACCCACCGGTATCGATTGTTTCATCGTCGCCACGTCGACTCCCGACTACGCATTTCCGGCGACGGCATGCATTGTGGCGGCAGAGCTCGGAGCGACGGGTAAACCGGCGTTCGATATGGAGATCGCGTGCAGCGGTTTTATCTACGGATTGACGATGGCGTCGGGGTTGATTCGGGCGGGTGTCTACTCGCGGGTCATGCTGATCGGCGCCGAAACACTGAGCAAGATCGTCGACCGCACCGACCGCAGCACGGCGATCCTTTTCGGCGACGGCGCGGGCGCAGTCGTGCTGGAGGCGGCCGCCGAGAACTCGTTTCTTTCTAGCGAATTGGGGGCGGACGGGCGGCGCCCTGAGATGCTCTGTTTGCTCGGCGGCGGTTCGCGCCGGCCGTTCACCGCGGCATCCTTGGAAGCCGGCGAGCAATACCTTCGTATGGAAGGCCGCGAGATTTTCAAGTTTGCGGTGACCAAGATGATCGAGTCGACCGGCATCGCGCTGCGAAATGCGGACTTGCAAAAGAGCGACGTGAACTGGCTGATTCCCCATCAAGCGAATAGGCGCATCATCGACGCCGCCGCAAAATACTTGGAGATGCCCGAAGACAAAGTGATCGTAAACATTGAAGAGTACGGCAACACATCCGCCGCCTCGATTCCCATAGCGCTTTCCGAGGCGCTCAATGCGGGAAGAATCAAAACGGGAGATATCATCGTCTTCGTCGGTTTTGGCGGCGGCTTGTCATGGGGAGCCGTGACCTGGAGATGGGCGTGAAGTTCGGAGTGGTCTTTCCCGGTCAGGGTTCGCAGGTCGTCGGCATGGGTGCCGACGTTGCCGCAAAATCTGCGGCCGCACGCGATCTTTTCGACCGCGCCGCCGCGACGCTCGGTTACGACTTGCTCGAACTGCAGATGCATGGCCCCGAAACGAGATTGCGGGAAACGCAGTTCAGCCAGCCCGCGATCTTTGTGACGAACCTTGCGCTCTATTACGCCGCCGGCGAAACGGTCGCACCCGCGGTGAGCGCCGGCCACTCGTTCGGCGAATTTTGCAGCCTAACGATATCCGGGTCGCTCGAGTTCGAAGAAGCGCTGCGTCTCGTCGACGAGCGCGGAAAAGCGATGCAGCATGCTGCCGAGCTCGCTCCGGGCGGGATGACCGCCGTGTTGGGGTTAGACGCCGCGCAGATTCGCGAAGTTGCGTCGCGCGTTGAAGCCGTGACGGGCGGACGCGTGCAACTCGCCAACTTCAATTCGCCTTCGCAAATCGTGATCAGCGGCGACGCGGCCGCCGTGCAGACCGCCGCGGACGCTATGATGCAGAAAGGTGCGAAACGGGTCGTTCCTCTCAACGTCTCCGGCGCTTGGCATAGCCGCCTCATGGAACCGGCCGCGCAAAGATTTGCCACAGCCGTCAATGCCGCGCAATTCACGCTGCCCGCGTTCGACGTCGTGTCGAACGTCGACGCAAAACCTTATCGCGACGTGCAAACGATCAAGGACAATTTGATACGCTCGGTGACCGAAGAAGTGCGCTGGCACGAAACAGCGGAAGCGCTGCTGACGTACGGGCTCGACCTTGTCGCAGAGTTCGGCGCGTCGCCTGTTTTGGGACCGTTGATGCGGCGGCTGCCCAACGCAGCCGAAGGACTGAACGTCACCGATTTCGCAGGCGTCGAAAAGTTCCGGGAAAAATTGAGCGTGCACGCATGATGTTCGAAGGAAAGTCGGCGCTGATCACCGGCGCGAGCCGCGGCATCGGCCGCGCGATAGCCGTCGACCTCGCCAAAAATGGCGCGTCGGTCGCGCTCGCAGGCAGAGATCATTCGGCCCTGGAGGCAACCGCCGCGGCATGCCGCGAGGTCCGGGCCGGTCAGGAGAGCATCGTCATGACGGGCGACGTCGCGGATCGCGCGGCCGTCGATTCATTTGTCGCGCAGACCGTTGAAAAGTTCGGCCGGCTCGATTTCGCGATCGGCAACGCGGGTCAGTCCCAGGACGGACTGATCTTGCGGCTCAAGAACGACGTCCTCGATCAGCTGCTTTCCGTCAACCTGAAGTCGGCATTCTTCTTGTGCGCGGCGGCAGCAAAGCCGATGATGAAGCAGCACGCGGGCTCGATCGTCCTCGTTTCAAGCATCGTCGGATTGACGGGCAACCCGGGCCAAGCCGTCTACGCCGCCTCGAAGGCGGGTTTGCTCGGGCTCACCAAGTCCCTAGCAAAGGAATTGGGTTCGAGGAACATAAGAGTCAACGCCGTCGCGCCCGGCCTCATCGAAACGGCGATGACCGAAAAAATGCCGGACGCCGCTAGGGAATATTTGCTCAAACAAACGGCGCTCGGGCGCGCCGGACGACCGGAAGATGTCAGCGGAGTAGTGCGCTTTCTTTGCTCGGATGCCGCCGCCTACGTAACGGGCCAGACGCTCGTGGTCGACGGCGGAGTTGTAATGTAGGAGACATATGTCCACGTTCGATAAAGTCAAGAAGATCATCGTCGAGCAGCTCGGCGTTGACGAATCGGAAGTAACGCCCGAAGCTTCGATCACCGACGACCTCGGTGCGGATTCACTCGATCAAGTTGAACTGGTGATGGCCTTCGAGACGGAGTTCAACATCGACATTCCCGACGAAGAAGCTGAAAAGATCAAAACCGTCGGTGACGCCGTCAAACGCATCGAGGAGACCAGCACCAAAGAGTGACCCTTGTTTGAGACCCTCTCCGATCGCCTAGGCGCGATTTTTTCCAAGCTGAGCGGCCGAGGCCGGCTCGGCGAAGCCGACGTGAACGAAGTGATGCGCGAAGTGCGCATCGCTTTGCTTGAGGCCGACGTTTCGCTTGCCGTCGCCAAATCATTCGTCACACGCGTAAAAGAGAAAGCCGTCGGCGCCGACGTGCTCGCGTCTCTCTCGCCGGCGCAAACCATCGTCAAGATCGTGCACGCCGAACTGATCGAGTTGCTCGGACCGCCGGCGGGTTCAGCAGAAGCGCGATTGCGTTTCTCAGACGCACCGCCATCGGTCATCATGCTCGTCGGGTTACAAGGCTCGGGCAAGACGACGCAGGCCGGTAAACTTGCGCTGCGTTTGAAAGATCAGGGACGCCGTTCGCTGCTCGTGGCCGCCGATGTCTACCGCCCGGCTGCCATTGCGCAGCTGCAAATAATCGGCAAGCAGATCGATCTGCCCGTTTTCGAAAAGGGCACGGCGAATCCGGTCGACATCGCGCGCGAATCCGTTGCGGAGGCGCGGCGGCTCGGACTCTCGACCGTCATTCTGGACACGGCTGGACGGCTGCAAATCGACGAAAGCCTGATGGACGAGTTGGCCGCCATAAAATCCGCGACCGCTCCCACTGAGATCTTGCTGGTCGCCGACGCGATGACCGGCCAGGAAGCGACCAACGTAGCCAAGGGCTTTCACGAACGCCTCGGCATTACGGGCGTCATTCTTACGAAACTGGATGGCGACGCTCGCGGCGGCGCCGCACTTTCGATGTATAATGTTACGGGCGCGCCGATCAAGTTTGCCGGAATCGGCGAGAAACTCTCGGCCCTTGAGCCCTTCCACCCGGACCGGCTCGCATCGCGGATTCTCGGCATGGGCGACGTGCTCACGCTCATCGAGCGGACGCAGAGCGTCTACAGCGAAGATCAGGCCAAGGCGATCGAGCAGAAGCTGTTCAAGCAGCAGTTCACGCTCGACGATTTCCTCGAACAGATGCGGCAGATCCGCCGGATGGGATCGATGGGGGAGATCCTCAAAATGATTCCCGGTCTGTCGCGCGCGCTTCCGAAAGATTTCGAGATCCCCGAACGGGACCTCAAGCAAATCGAGGCGATAATCTGTTCGATGACCACGCGCGAGCGGCGGGACCCCGCGCTGCTCAACGGTTCGCGCCGCAAGCGAATCGCAGCTGGCAGCGGGACGCAGGTCGCCGACGTTAACCGCTTGGTCAAGCGCTTTGACGAATCGCGGAAAATGATGAAGCAGATGGGTTTCGGGAACAAACTTAAGAAGCTACGGAGTAACTTTAGTGGTTAAGATTCGACTGAGGCGCATGGGCGCCAAAAAACAACCGACGTACCGCTTCGTTGTGGCGGATCAGCGCGCGCCGCGAGACGGCCGGTTCATCGAGATTCTCGGACACTACAATCCGCGAACCGAACCGCGCACGATCGTCGTCAACGAAGAGAAGGCGAAGGCGTGGCTTGCCAAGGGCGCCCAGCCCTCGGATACGGTGCGGCGCCTCTTCACTGAAAAGGGCATCATCGAAAAGGCTATCAGCGAAGGCCGATGAGCGCATTCGACGACGAATTCGGTTTATTCAGCGACGAACAAGAGGCGGAACGGCGTTCTACACTGGGCGGCCGCCGCATCGCTTCAAACGAAACGATCATCGACGACGTCGAGCCTGAAGACGAAGGTCCGCCGCGGCGCCGATCGTCTGCCGGCACGGGCACCGGTGCGCGAACGTTCCGGCGTCCTCCCCCACGTCGCGGAGCTCCCGAGGATCCGGCGGCGGCGCAGAAGCGTGCGGGCGAGTTATTGGAATTCCTCGCCAAGAAGCTGGTCGAAAAAACTGATGTGGTAAAGATCGAAAGCTATCCGGCGGAAAACGGCGAGCAGGCGCTGATCGAGCTGGCCGTCGATCCCGAAGATATAGGCAAAGTCATCGGACGAGGCGGGCGCGTCGCACAAGCTCTTCGCACGATCGTGCGGGCGACCGCGGAAGGGCGCATCCAAGTCGAAATTCTGGATACGGACGAATTCTACGACGATACGCCCGAGGATGAATGAAGAGCTTCCGGTAGGCCGCATCGCGGGCGTCTTCGGCGTTCGAGGCGAACTCAAATGCGACCCGACCAACGCGGGTCGCATGCTTTTTTCACCGGGCGAAACGCTGCGCGCCGCCTTGGCGGATGGCGACAGCCAAACCCTGTCCCTGCAATCGGTCAGAGTACATCAGGGACGGCTGCTCGTGCGATTCGATCATTTTGATTCGATCGGCGAAGCCGAAACGCTCAAGGGCGCCACGCTTTTCGCCCCGCGTGACCGGATCGCGATGCAGCCCGGTGAGTTTCTCGACGCCGATCTGACCGGGTGCGAACTCTACGACCGGAGCAGCCTCATCGGAACGGTCGAGCGCGTCGAGCACTATCCCGCGTCGGACATGCTCGTGGTGCACGGAAGGATGATTCCGCTGATCGAAGAGTTCGTGAAAAAGATCGACGTCGCGAACAAACGCATCGATGCGGACCTTCCCGAAGGATTACTAGAGTAGCGCTAGCCGTTTTGCGGGTGGTCCGCCACGTATGCGGCGACCGCCGCGGAAACGGCACTCTGCACGGAATCTCCGTCACCCGACGTCTCGGCGAGTCTCGCTCCGAAGCACGTGTAGACGTCGAGGACAAAACCGTACTGCGTGCGGCTGAAGAATCCACGGCGCACCGATTTGGACGATAGCGTGCCGGTGGCTACGGTATTGTTGCGATCGGCGCCGCAGATCGTGTTGGCCAACTTCGCGGCGTCGCCGCCCGAATGGGTCTTGCGCGCGGCGTAATGCTGATTGAGCGCGGCGTACAGCGCGCTCGTCGCGTCGTTCAAGAGCACCGAACTTGAGCTGCCGCCAACGCGGACGACGAAGATACCCTTGGCCGGCTTGACAATCGCGGTGGCTTGCGGATCGGGCGTTTGCCGTCCACGATGTTTGAACAGACCAGCAATCCCTCCGCCGATGTTGGCTTCATTGCTTGCGAGCGGCGCCGGCGTAGCCTGCGCGGAAGCTTCGGCAAAAGCTTGCGCTTTGCTCTGTTCGCGCGCGACGATGCCGTCGCGGATAGTGATCGCCTGTGAAGTCGCATCTTCAAACGACTGTATCTGCGCGGTGGCTGCTAAGATGATCGTTCCCGTCGAAGTGTCCACGACTTGCTCGACGAGCGAAACTCCGCCACCCAGCGGCGTCATATAGCCGGCGACGTAGTACGCTGCGGTTAGTGACTTCGCGTAATCCAAATAATTTGCGCGCTTGACGGTGGCCGGTCCCTGCAGCGCATCCACACCGCCCGCGGCGTTCATTTGGCTGATGTAGAGTTGCGCGGTCCTCGTGCCTGTATCGGAACGCATGTCGGTGCTGAAATCGAATGGATAGACAACGACGAGCGGGAGCTTGGGCCGCGCTGAGGGTAGAGCAGCCGGCAGCGGCGTCGCAGTTGCTTTCGGCGCCGGCGGCCGCGCCGCGGCGATCAACGCGAACGACGATGCAAGAAGCAGAGCAGTGAAAACTCGTCGCACGAAACCCTTTCCGGGGAGAACTGATGCAGCAACCCCGCTAGAAACGGCGGGGCTGCGTCATTCGTTTCCTCACCGGTCACGTAGCGCCCTCGCATTCCGTTTCCACCACGTCCTGCTCGGCGGGGCGGACGGGGTCGACCAGGGGCGCCACGGTCTCGCTTCCCTTTTCGTGCGCCCAAGCAGCACTGAGCTCGGCGCCGTAGAAAAAAATGGCGCCCAGCAGATAAAACCACAAGAGGAGCACGAGCGGCGCGGAGAGAGCGCCATAAATATGCGTGAAGTCGACGTGCACGGTATAAAATGCGAAAGCGTATTGCGCCGCGGGCCACATCAGTGCGACGAAAATCGCGCCCGGTATGCCGAAATACCATCGCACCGGGCGATTGGGCAAGAACGTATACAGGATCACGACAACGACGAAGATCAGCAGCATCGAGAGCGCGTATGCTAACACTTCGGAAACGTTTTGCGGATTGGAGAAATGCGCGTACACCACGAAAATCGATACGAGAATCGGCAACCCCATGGCGACGACCATGACGATGCCGATCAGCGGCAGCATGATGAGCGAAAGCGCGATGTCGTGAATGAGCGGCCGGCTCTTGGGAACGGCGAGCGCGCGGTTGAGCGCGTACGCAAGTCCCATAAAGAGATTTTTCCCGGCCCAGATGACCACGGCGAAGGCGATGAGGCTCGAAAGCTGCCGGCCGTAGACATAGGTCTGGAGATTGTTCGCCACCGTCTGATGGAGCGCGGGGGCGAATTCGTCGACAAAAGCCAGGATCTGCTGGTTCGCGTTGGGGTAAATCAGCGACGCTCCCGTCAAAATCAGGACGAAAAGCGGGAAGATCGCGAAGAGCGCATTGAACGCAATGGCTTGTGACAAGAAAGCGCAGCCGTCGCGGGAGAACCGCATACCGGCCTCGCGGAATGCCAAAATGAGTCGCATAGCGTCCTGCGATAATATCGCGGTCGATCGATGATATTCCCACTTATCGCGCCCGTACTGGTCGTCGTACTCAACGGGACGATCATGCACTCGTACTCACCGGCCTACGTGGTGCGCGGGCACGTGGTCGCGCCGCTCGAACCTTACGTGACGGCGGTCGCCGCCAGCATCGGATACACCGGTTCGCAGCTGATCGTGACGCGCGGAGATCGTTTTGCGCAGCTGACGGTAGCGCCCAATATTGCGCCCGCGCAATGGGCGCAAACCTATGTCGAGATCGCGCCCCTTATGCGAAGTTTGGGGGTTCGCGTTGCTTACGATCCGCAATTACGGCGCGTCGAGATCGATACGGCCGGCGCCGTCCTCGTTGCGCCGACGCCATTCAACCCGGCCGTACCTGCGGCGCCCGCTTCGATGGTATTTACGCCGTCGCCAATGTCTACGCCCAAACCGCAAGTCATTGGTAAGCCCGCACCGCGGCGCACGCCGCTTCCGGTTCAATGCTGTACGCGCTAGCGTTGCTGCTCGGCTTGACGTTTGTCTCCGGCGACGGCAGTTCGATCGCCGGTACCGTCTCGTATCCGCAAACACCGAAAGCAAAAGCGCCGGCAATCGTTCTGGTGGGAAGCAACGGTCCGTCGGATCGAACCCAAGCGGTAGGAGCAACTCCCGTTTTTGATCTGTATGCGGGTGCGCTTAATGCAGCGGGTTTCGCAGTGCTGCGTTACGACAACCGCGGAGTCGGGCAGAGTACGACCAAAACCCAGCCCGAACGCGTGCGGCGACAGAATTTCATCGACGATGCCGTAGCTGCCGTGCGCGCGGCGGCAAACGATCCGGCGATCGATCCGTCGCGGATCTACTTTCTCGGGCTGAGTGAGGGAGGCGAAACGGCAATTGCTGCGGCGTTGCAAGGCGCCCGCGTGCGCGGTTTAGTGTTAGTCGGGCCGCTCAGCGTACCGTACGCGCAGGCTATGAGCGAACAAGATGCTACCGCTTCGCCGCTGGTCAAGCAGCGCGACGCGCTCTTGCTGGCGATGCCGTACTTTCAAAGTTACGCCAACGTGGATCCGCGCAAAGAGATCGCACTTGTGCGGCAGCCGTTGCTGCTCGTGCGCGGGTTCTCCGACACGCAGACTCCGGCGCTGGATTTTGATGGTTTAGTGCATGCAGCGGAGACCGCACATCGCGATGTCACGGTGAGGCGTTTTCCCGGCGACGATCATTTCTTGCTGCAACTCTCGGATGAAGAACTTCGAGGGACGCCGCACTACCAGCAGCGGCACGAGTTAGATCCGGCCGCTGCCGGTGGAATCGTTACTTGGCTACGCTCGCACTAGCTGAACGCGGGAGAAACCGCAGGCTCGAATTGATGATCGCGATTACGACCGCAATTCCGAGGATGATCCAGCGATCGGTATCCGAGCCCAATATGCTCCACCCCAGCGCTTTGTCGATCGAGTAGACGCCAAATCCGGCAAAGTCGATGGCGAGCGCTCCTGCAATGTACGTCCCGGGCAACTCCCAGCCGTTTCCCGTAACGAAGAAGCCTTTGCCCCAGTGCACTGTAAAGATGGCAGTCAGCATCACCACGGCCAGCAACCCGGGGCCGACGCCTCCGAGGAAGCCCAGCGCGATTAGTAAGCCCCCGCCGAACTCGCCCAGGCCCGCCGCCAGCCCCATCAGCATGGGCGGGCGCATGTTCATGCTGGCCATAAAGCCTTCCATACCTTTGGGGCCAGGGCCGCCGAAGGAGCCGAAAAGCTTCTGGGCACCGTGCGCAGCCAATCCCAGGCCGAAAATCAAACGCGCGATCAGAAGAGCGATACTCATATTTTAACCTACCTATCCTCAGTATACTTACTATTTATAGCCATGTGCTAAAATAGTAAGGGAGTCGCTGAAAGATGTCAATAGCCTCAGAGCATAGCTTATGTCCACGTTACCACCGGGCGGTCGAGCTCGTCGGTAAGCGCTGGACGGGTGCCGTGGTTCGGACCCTGATGGGGGGCCCGCGGCGGTTCAACGAGCTCCTGACCTCGATTCCAGGCATCTCCGACCGGTTGCTCACGGAACGGCTGCGAGAGTTGGAGGCCGAGAAGGTCGTTCGCCGCGAGGTAAAGCCCGAAGCGCCGGTGCGCGTGGTCTACGAATTAACGGACCGGGGCCGGGATCTCGGCCCCGCGCTCGATGAGATTGCCCGCTGGGCCGAACGCTGGATCGACGTCCCGCCGGCGCGTTAGAGAGCGTGAAAGCCGGACTTTTAGCAGCGCTGTTCTTTGCATGCGCCGGCGTCACGTCGTGGGCCGGAGAGCCGCAGTTCGGGGACCTCACCTACCGTTGGCTCGGCCCCGCCGTCATGGGCGGCCGCCTGGATGCCGTCGCGGGCGTTCCCGGCGATCCGGCGATCGTTTATCTCGCGCATTCGTCCGGTGGTTTGTGGAAGTCGCAGAACGGCGGACTTTCGTTCGCATCGGCTTTCGAAGCGGGACAAACCGCGGCGGTAGGCGCCGTCGCGATTGACCCGCGCGATCCTCGCCGCGTGCTGATCGGCACGGGTGAAGGCTTTCCGCGCAACACAGCGGTCTACGGTGACGGCATCTGGCTTTCAACCGACGGCGCGCGCCATTGGCGCAACGCGGGACTGACTCAAAGCGGAAGCATTGCAAAGATCGCGATCGATCCGCAGAACAGCAACATCGTGTTGGCGGCGGCGATGGGCCGCGAGTTTGCTCCGGGCGGCGATCGTGGGATTTATCGCAGCAACGACGGGGGGCTGCATTGGCAGCGCGTGTTGTACGTCAACGGCCTGACTGGGGGAAGCGACGTCGCTTTCGATCCAAAGAACGGCAACATCGTCTTCGCGGGCACGTTCGAATATTTGCGTCGCCCATGGACGATGCGCAGCGGCGGAATGGGAAGCGGGCTCTACCGGTCGGCCGACGCCGGCAAAACGTGGAAGAGGCTGACCGATCCGGAACTACAAAACGGCTTACCGCCAGGTCCCATCAATCGCGTCGGCGTCAGCGTATGTTACAGCGACCCGCGCGTTATTTACGCGTTCGTCCCGGTCAAGAACGGCATGCTCTATCGCAGTACCGACGGCGGCGCGCACTGGCAATTGCGCAACGCCAGTCAAGAGATCAACTTCCGGCCGTTCTATTTTTCGCAGGTGCGTTGCGACCCGGCCAATCCGCAAAAGGTCTTTGCCGTTGCGGGCGGTTTGCGCGTTTCGATCGACGGCGGAAAGACGTTCCGTAATGCCGGCGGCGGGGGCGATAACCACGATCTTTGGATCGATCCAAAGAATCCGCGCCGGCTGCTCAACGCCAGCGACCTTGGATTTGAATATTCAGTGGACGGCGGGAAAACGTGGAGCTTCGACAACGTCGTTCCGTTCGATCAGATCTATCGCGTCGGCTACGACATGGACGTGCCGTACCACGTCATGGGCGGACTGCAGGACCACGAAGTCTGGCGCGGCCCAAACGAATTGCCCAGCCGCAGCGATGGCGTGTCGGGCGCGGATTGGCTCAACATTTCGGACTGGGGCGACGGGCAATACGCAATGGCAGACCCGCGCGATCCGGACGTCGTCTACGAAGATACGCACTTTGGCGACTTGGCCCGCATAGATCTTAAGACCGGGGAGCGCCGCTACATCTCGCCGCAGCCCATTATCGGGTTCGGAACCGGGGCGGCGACGTACAAGTATCGTTTCAACTGGAGCGCTCCTCTGCTCATCTCGCGCTTCGATCCGGACGTCATCTACTTCGGTGGAAACGTGCTGTTCCGTTCGGCGGATCGCGGAAACTCATGGGCGGAGCTGAGCCCCGATCTGACGCGGTGCGAACCGGCGCAGCTCGCGGCCAGCGGCGGTCCGATCACGTTCGACGACACCAATGCCGAGACGTACTGCACGCTGTATTCAATTGGGGAAGACGCGAAAAGTCCGAAAACGATCTGGTACGGAACGGACAACGGGCATCTCGAGATTACTCGCGACGGCGGCAAGACTTGGCACGACACGCTCGCTAACGTCCGGGGATTGGAGCTCCCGGCGCGCGTTAGCGCGATAGCGCCGTCGCCGTCCGTGGGCGGCGTTGCATACGCGACCTTCGACCGGCACCAATGGAATGATTACGCCCCATATGCGTTCGTGACGACCGACTACGGCGCGACGTGGTCGCCGATCGCGCGAGGGCTCACGGGTTACGTGCACGTGGTTCGCGAGGATCCTCGCAACCGGTCGGTGCTCTATGCTGGCACGGAAGCGGGCGCCTTTGTTTCGTTTGACAACGGCAGCCACTGGAGCGATCTGCGTTTGGGGATTCCGCGCGTGCCGATCTTCGATCTTCAGGTCCATCCGCGCGACAATGACCTCATACTTGGATCCCACGGGCGGGGCTTTTACGTTCTCGACGACCTCACCCCGTTGCAAAACTGGGCGCGCGCTACCGGATCGGATGCGTATCTATTCGAGCCGATGCCGGCGTTGCGCTACTCAAGCTCGGCATATCGGCAGCACGGGCGAGGGGCCTACGTTTCAGCGAACAAGCCCTACGGCGCCCTGATTTCGCTCTATCTCGCGAAGGCGCCGCCCGCCCTTGCGAAGCAAAAGCCGTCGGTCACCGTGCAAGTGCTCGACGCCGAAAAACGCGCGATCGACCAATTCTCCGTGCCCGTGCACGCGGGCTTGAACCGGTTCACCTGGGATCTCCACGTTCTGCCTCCGTCGGGAACCGGCACGCTGCAGGATATGCGATCGTATTACGTGTTCTTCCCGATGAAGATTCGCGGACCGCAGGTCTTGCCCGGCATGTACGCGTTGCGCATCGAGGTAAACGGAAAGTCCTTGGCCGCACCGCTCAGCGTGGGAATGGATCCGCATCATCCGGTCAGCGCGCTCGATCTGCAGCGGCAGTACGATGCGCTGCAGGGTCTCGCCGTGACGCAGGAGCGCGTCGAGGTCGCGTTATCACAGTTGGACAGCTTGCGCCGCCAGATCACTTCGCTGCGCGTTCATCCCGGAGCACCGGCGCGCGAACTGGACGCGTATGACGCGAGCCTGATGGGGGAGCAAGAACGGCTGCGTAATCCCGAGTCCAGCGGATACCGGCGGCCGGCTCGACTGAGCGAGCAGTTAGCCTATCTTCGCTACACGATCGAGCAGTACGACGGACCGCCGACCGTGCCGCAACAAGCTTTGGCCGCGCGGTACGCCACCGAGATCGCGGGCGTCCAGACGGAGTTGGCGAGGCTCTTCGGTGAAAAGCTCGCCGCGCTGAACGAGCTCCTCCGCGCCGCCCGTTTACCGGAGCTGCACCGCTGACTGCAGCGTACGGCATCCGCAAATCCGCGCTGCTCAACGCCTTCTGGATTCCGCTACATTTCCAAGACACGGCGTTGATAGCGATTTCTGTTCCGGCAGCGATCGTTCGATTTGCGCCGCAAGAACATGTCAAAGTCTTCGCGGTGCTCGCCGCACTTGTCTCGCTCGTTTCGATGGTCATTCCGCCGTTGGCCGGCGCATTTTCCGATCGCCTCCGGCGGCAAGGCGTACCAAGACGCGCCTTTATCTTGGGCGGCGCGGCGGTTGACGTCGTTTGCCTGGTGATGATGGCCGAGGTTGGGAGCCTCGGCCTTTTCGCAGTCTTTCTGCTGCTGGCAACGTTCGGCGCAAACGTAGCATTGGCGGCGTATCAAGCGCTGCTGCCCGACGTGGTCCCGAAAACACTGTGGGGAACAGTCTCGGGTGTACGCGGCGTCGCGATGGTGATCGGTGTCGTGGGCGGCATCGCTCTTGCCGCCGGAACGTACCCTCAGACGACGTTCGTTGGAATCGCGATCGCGATCGGGCTGGGCGCGCTCACGCTCTTTGCGGTACCCGAACGTGATGCGTCCGCCGAGCGGGAAAACCCCGCGCACGTTAGCGATTGGCACGATTTCGGCGTCGTCTTTGCCGCGCGCCTATTTCTTGCGTTCGGACTCTCGCTACTCATGACGTTCATTCTCTATTTTTTCCGCGACGTTTTACATTCGGGCGACCCGAAGGTGGGGACGGCGCTCGTCGCGGCGGCATCGCTCGTGGGGTCGATAGCATCGGCGATCTATTTGGGGTGGCTATCGGATCGCGTTCCGCGAAAACTGGTCGTGGCCGCGTGCGGAATACCGATGACCCTTGCGGCGGCCGGGTTTGCGCTGCTGCCGCAAGAACGCTGGATGTATGCGTTTGCGGTACTGTTCGGGATCGGTTTCGGCGGCGTGCTCTCCACCGGCTGGGCTCTTGCCATCGACAGCATTCCGAAAATGCGCGACGTCGCACGCGACTTGGGCGTGTGGGGAATCGCGCAGAACCTTCCGGCAGTCATCGCGCCGTTGTTCGGCTGGTGGTTGCTCTCGCTTTACAGCACGCCGCTCCCCGGTTATCGTTTGCTCTTTCTTACGGCGGCGGGAACTTTCGCCATCGGTTCCATGTCGGCCCTAGCCGTCGGGCGGCGTCCCCTGCTGCCATGGTGGGGATATCCGCTTCGGTTTGTGATAGGTCTATCGGTGTGGATTCACGCGCATTTGGTTTATCGCGTTCGCATGTGGGGGCGGTTGCCGCGGCGCGCCGGATCGGCACTCGTCATCTCCAATCATCAGAACGAACTCGACCTGATGCCGTTCACGGCCTTGGGGTTTCTGACGACAGGCCCAAGTTCACCGCTCATGGCGGCCACCGCGAAACTCCTCTTTGAGCCTGGCTTTATGGGCGTGCGTTTTCCGCGGTTTTGGCGCGTGCTGCGCGCGCTCAACATGAACCGTTTTTTTCTGGCGATCGGCTTGCTGCCTATAGAAAACGAGCTGCAATCGCGATCGATCGCGCGCTGGGCCTGGAGCGTGGAGCGGATCCACGGACGGATTCCGCTCGAGCAGATGTTTAAGGAGCCGGTGGTGGAGCGGTATGCGCTTCGCGGACTCGAGACGAGCGATCTGTTCCGGCCGAAGTACTTTCAAACTGCGCAAGAAGCGTACGTCCGGATTACCGAACTCCAGCCGGCCCTGGGCAAAGAGCAGATCGATCTCATGCGGCGCGGTGTGGCGCAAGATCTGGACGGTTTTGAGGAAGCTGTGCGGCGGGGTGCGACGCTGTATGTTACGCCGGAGGGAGGATATACGGTTACAGGAGCGGCGCTGCCGTTTCGCGGCATTTGGGAGCGGCTTGAACCGCTCGCGCAAGACATCTATATCGCTGCTATCAGTTACGATCCGTTCGCGCCCAAGTTCTCCCAATTGTATCGAGTGCTGCCGCTCGAGCGTCGCGAAGATGCACCTGCGGAATTGTGTGCGGCACGCCCGGTGACCGTCAGCGCCTTGCTGTCGGCTTGGATGCTGGGGCTAGGCGGCCCCTTTACGGAATCCGAAGCAGTGCGCGCCGTGGCCGAGAGTCTGCAGCGCTTGCCGCGAAACGTGTTTGTCGATCCCGAGCTGGCGCGCTCGCCGGAGGACGTGACGAAACGGGCGCTGGCAGCCTTAGGGCGCTCAGAAATTGCGATGCAAGTGGACGGCCGTTACGTGCTTAGCGCGAAGCGAAAGCATCCGAACTACCCGATGGTTGAAGACATCGTAGCGTTCCAAGCAACGTTCATTACCGAGACGCTGGCAGCCGCGGAGAGCCTGCAGGTTAAGCCGGCGCCTCTTTCCTAGTTAGGGCTTGCCAGATAAAATACATCGCGATGCCGGCGAGCAGTATGCCGACGCCGATCGATGTTTGGAGCGGCTGACTGATGAACGTCCGCACGACGACCGCAACGCTTGCGGCAATGAAGAAGAGCGTAGTGAATGGATGGCCCGGCACGAGGAAACCTCCGCGACTTCCTAGCCCATCCCTGCGCCGGAAGACGAAGAGCGTATATGCGACGAGCGCAAAATAGATGAAATCTATCGATACGACGTACGCGAGGATCTGCGGGAATCCGTTAAAGATGGTAATGAGTGCGGCAATCATACCTTGCACGGCAATCGCTACCACGGGCGCTTGCGTTTTCGGGTGAACCCAAGCCAGCTGGTTGAAAAATAGACCGTCCGCGGCCATCGCATAGTAAAACCGAGGCGAGACCAGAATCGCGTTGCTCAAATATCCGAGCGTGGAAAGCGCGACTGCAGCCGCGACCGCGCGAGCGCCCGCTGACCCTAAGACGTTGCGCATCATGTCGGCGGCCGGTGCCGTTGACTGCGCCAAGCCGGCCGGCCCCAGCATGCGCAGCGCAGCCAGTGTAATCGCGATGTAGAGAACCATGACGGCGAGCACGCCCCATAAGAGCGCGCGCGGCATTCCGCGTCGCGCGTCGCGCATCTCTTCATCGATGAATGGGGCGGTTTGCCATCCGTCGTACGCAAAGAGCACGGGGACCATCGCCGCTCCGACCAGCCAGAGCCAATTTCCATTGGCGGGCAGTTG
This sequence comes from Vulcanimicrobiota bacterium, assembly GCA_013036105.1. Classification (GTDB taxonomy): domain Bacteria; phylum Vulcanimicrobiota; class Vulcanimicrobiia; order Vulcanimicrobiales; family Vulcanimicrobiaceae; genus Rubrimentiphilum. Next base: position 36,290 of record JAAXCX010000011.1, on the reverse strand, counting down.
GAGCAGTGGCGCGGTTGCGCGCACCGGGCCGAAGAAACCCGCAACGATGATTGCTGCGATGGCTCCGATTTTCAAAATCATGAGCACGTTCTGCGTGAGACTGCCCGAGCGAACTCCCAGACAATTGACGAACGTCAAAAGCAAGAGAACGGCGGCAGCCACCATCCAAAGCGGAGTTCGCAGTCCGAGCGCGGGCTGAAAGTAGGCCGCAAACGCGACGGCAGAAGCTGCCATTGCGCCCGTGTAACTAATCAAGAGTGCCGTCCATCCGGCCGTGAAAGCGATCGCCGGATGCAATCCGTCGCGCAAATAGCCGTAGACGCCGGCGACGGCCGGGCGCCGCCATGCAAGCTCGGCGAAAATGAACGCACCGGCAAGGGCAATGATTCCGCCAAAAACCCAAGCAGTTACGATGAGGGGCGCGGTTCTTGCGAGCTGTGCGATGAGCGGCGGCGTCAGGAAAATTCCGGACCCGACCATCCCGCCCATAACGATGAGCGTCGCGTCGAACGTGGTGAGCTTTCGAGCGAGTTTGACGCCGCCGGCCGGCACTTACTGCATGACCTGTTTGTAGTGGCGGTCGAACGCGTCGAGCAAGCCCTCTTGCTGCGAGTACGGGCCGGGCGCGTACGCGCGCGAAGCGACGCCGCGCTGCGTGAGTTCGTTGACGGCCCAGTCTTGCCGGTTGGTGAGATCCCAAAATTCGACGGCGTCCGAACAGTCAAAGTCAGGCATTCGCATGGTCTGCGGATCGAAGAGCCAATCGCAAGTAATGCGCGTGTGTCCGGCGTCCAGCGGCTGGACCGAGTGGACCATGACATAATCCGGGTGCAGGCTCAGCAGCATCGACGGAAAGATCGTGTAATAATAGACACGCGATCGGTTCTCTTCGCCGGCCAGAAGCGGGCGGCGCGTTTTCCCGTTCGCACTGAGCGTTGTCGCGGAATCGCGCAATTCGGAATACCCGCCTAAGAACGGCCCTTCAAGCAGATCGTTGTGCCCGCTGTCGGATGACGAAAGGCGCTCCAACTGAGGATGGATGACCGGGCAATGGTAGCATTCGGAGTAATTCTGAAAGACGAGCTTCCAATTACACGCGGCGTCGTAGGCGATCGAGGCAGCACGCCGCAGCTCCGGCAGGCGCCACGCGGAAAAGCGGCCGGCAAGCGGTGAAAATGCGTCGTCGAGTGATTTCCGCGGATCGACCGCCGCGAAGACGAAGCCTTCGAACGACGCGACCCGCGCTTCGCGCAGCGGATACTCCGCCGGATCGAAGCCTTCAATGCCGTCCATGTTACGCGCGGCGCGGAGTTTTCCGTCGAGGCCGTACGTCCACGCGTGATACGGACATTGAATTGTACCCTTGAACGTGCCGCGCTCCTTCGTGCACAGCCGCGTGCCGCGGTGACGGCAGACGTTGTAAAATGCGCGCAGCGTGCCGGCTCGATCGCGCGTGACGATGAGGCTTTCGCCCGCTATCTCACAGGTGACGAAGGATCCGGCTTGCGCGAGATCCTCCTCGCGCGCCGCATAGATCCACGAGCGGGAGAAGATACGGTCGTCTTCGCGTGCGCGAATCTCGGCGGAGAGATACCACTCGGCGGCGAGCGTGCGCGCTCCGGGCGCCACGGGTGCTCTGACGAAAGTCGTCACGAGGCGCGCTTTCCGCGCGCGTTATTTGTGCGCCTGTTTAGTTACGGATCAGGTGCGGAAAGCGATGGCGTAAAGCCGCGAGTTTCGGCTTGTCGTTATAAACGATATATGGATTATCCGGATTATGCGCCATGAAGTCCTGATGGTAGGCTTCGGCGGGATAGAACGCGCGTAACGGCTCGATTTTGGTGACGATAGGACCGGCGTAGACTTTGGCGCTGGTCAGATGCCTGATGTAGGTTTGCGCTTCGTCGCGTTGGGCCGGCGTCGCGTAAAAGATCTCGGAGCGGTACTGCGTTCCGTCGTCGGGACCTTGGCGGTTGAGTTCGGTCGGATCGTGTGCGACCAAGAAATAGACGTCGAGCAATTGCTTGAACGAGATGCGCGTCGGGTCGTAAGTGACTTCAACCGATTCCGCGTGCCCGGTCAGCCCGGTGCTGACGATGTCGTAATGCGCCGTAAGAGCGTTCCCGCCCGAGTAGCCGGCGACAACTTTGGCGACGCCCTTGAGAGGTTCAAAGACAGCCTGCATGCCCCAAAAACATCCGCCCGCGAGAACGACATGTTGTAACGGCGCGGCGGAGACCGTTGCCGGCAGCAGCAAGGAGAGGCCGAAAATCAGGGCGAGCGCACGTTTCATATTCGATATAACGCGCGGCAGGTTGTCTTGGATGCGGCAATCAAGCCGCCCGCATGAGATTTTACACGACGACGGCGCTCCTCATAGCATTGACCGGGACAATCGGCGGCCAGAGTTCGGGAGCTGCGAGCGCGACCGCGACCGGAATTGCGTTGAACGCGCCATGGAAGGTAGCCGTTTATCAACTGGCCCGCTCGACATTTAAACACCCGGCCTGGGGGTGGCAGCATTCGGAACGGAACTACCGTGTCGCGCTTGCGCTGGCGCAAGGCGACGGCCTCAAGTTAGACGACGATGTGTTGTTCGCGGCTGCGTTTTTGCATGATCTGGGTGCCTTCCAGCCGTGCGCCGATCCGAAGATGGAGCACGGTGACTGCGCAGCGCTTTCGAGCGCAGCGATCCTGCGATCGGCGGGATTTCCTATGCAGAAGTACGCCGCGGTCGCAGCTGCGGAGCGCGGTCACATGTACTACCGCGATCCCGGAACGCAGCCCGAAGCGATCGTGCTGCACGATGCCGACTCGCTCGATTTCCTGGGGGCCATTGGAGCTGCTCGCATGCTCTCGCTGACGGGAAGCGCGAAGCCGGATTTCGCCGGGGCCGTGAAATCGCTGCGATCGTTCTTGAACGACATTCCACCGAAGCTTGTGACGCGCACCGCGCGCGCGATGGGAGCGGTGAGAGTTACGGAGCTGCGTCAGTTTCTCGACGCGCTCGATCGCGAGTCGTTTAACGGCACGGCGATGTAGCGCATGGCAATCTATAGCGATGAACTAGCTGCCGCGCGGCGCCAAGGCCGCGAGGCATTCGACGCGATGGAAGCCTGGGTCAGTGCACCGCCCGACGCACTTGAGGTTCCGGGCGCCGTACTGGAAGGCTACGCTCGAAAACTCCGCGAGAGCCGCGAGCGCCTTCGCAAACTCCGCGAAGATCACGGCGAACGCGACGATATTGCCGCTGCGCTTACCGAGAGCATCGAATTTCACCGTTCGTTGGGACTCAGCATTCGGGACATTCCCGACCCGGAACCCGAGCCTGAAACGGAATCGGAATAGTACGATGCGCGCCTCGCCGCTCGCGCTCGTCGGCGGAACCGTCTACATGAGTGCGCACGACGCGCCGCTTCGTGACGGCGTCGTTCTGCTGAAAGATGGAAAGATCGTGGCGGCGGGGCCGCGCAGCGTCGCCGTGCCTCACGGTTGTGAAATCCTCGACTGTTCAGGATGTACCGTCCTTCCCGGCCTTTCGAACAGCCACGTGCATTTCTTTGAACGAAAATGGTCGGCTGCAACTGAGATCCCTGCGCCGGAACTTACACGCCAGTTACAAGACACGTTTTCGCGCTACGGTTTTACGAGCGTTTTCGACCTCTCGTCGCCATGGGAGAATACGCGCGCTCTCCGGCGGCGAATCGAATCGGGCGAGGTCGCCGGTCCCAGAATCCGGTCCACCGGAGCGGGCCTGGTATCGCCGGGCGCGCTGCCTTCAGAGACCGTGATGCGGATGATGAGCGTTATGCCGACGACCATGCCCGAAGTGGCAGATGCTGCGCAAGCGGCTGAAGCGACAAAAGCGCTTTTGGGGGCTGGCGTTGACGCCATCAAATTGTTCGTGCAGCGCGCGGCTTCGGAGGCGTCCGCGTTTTCCGTGGAGATCATCTCCGCGGTTGTGGAAGAAGCACATCGTGCCGGAAAGCCCGTGTTCGCGCACCCGGCAACGGGTGACGACGTACTGGCGGCCCTTCGCGGTGGAGTGGACGTGATCGCGCACACGACTCCGCACTCCGGACCTTGGAGCGAGGCGATCTTTGAAGCCGCGCGCGAGCGAAACGTCGCGTTGACTCCGACGTTGACGCTGTGGAAGTATTTTGCGCGCCACGATCGGGTATCCGAGCAGGACCAGATAACAAACGCGGCTTTAGGGCAACTGCGCGCTTGGATCGCTGCCGGTGGCACCGTGCTTTTCGGAACGGATCTCGGCGCGATAGATCCCGACCCGTCCGACGAGTATGCGCTCATGGAAGCTGCCGGAATGAGTTTCGCGCAGATATTGGCTTCGGTGACGCGGACGCCGGCGCAGTTCTTTGGAGACGCCGATCGCCTCGGGCGGATAGCGCCGGGGTACGAAGCGGACCTCACCGTGTTGCGCGGCGACCCCGCGGCGAACATCGGCGCGCTCGCGGACGTGCGGCTCACGTTGCGCGGCGGCCGCCGAAGCTATTTATAAGCGCCGGATTTGGAGATGAGCAACTCGAAGCGATAGAGATGAAGTCAGAAAAGAAGCCGGCAAAAACGCCGTCTCAGCTCATCAGTGGGAGAATCGCAGAACTCGGCGACTGGCGCGGGAAAACACTTGCTCCTATGCGCAAGCTCATTCGCGAGGCGGATCCGGAAGTCGTCGAGGAATGGAAATGGCGAGGGGTTCCGGTTTGGTCTCATAACGGCGGTATCTGCACCGGCGAATCATACAAGAATCATGTCAAGCTGACATTTTACAAAGGCGCCTCGTTAACGGCTGCCGGGCGCCTCTTCAACGCTAGTCTAGACGGAAATGTCAGACGCGCCATCGATATTCATGAAGGCGATAAAATCGATGAATCAGCTTTTAAGAATCTCATTCGCGCGGCGGTAAAGCTGAACTCAACAGCAAAAAAGAAGCGATAGAGCCACCGCCTGCGCGTAGCGCAACCGGCTACGGCGTGGATACTCCATCTTCTCGGAACATTTTCGCGGTCCGGCTCATTGCCTTAGCCTTAGCGATGCCGGCGCTGTCGCCCAGTATGTCTTTTGCGATACCGCGCCCGTATAGGCAGGGGGCGCACTTTGGCTGAATCTTCAGCGCTGCCTGGGAATCAGAGAGCGCGGCATTGCATAATCTGGCGCGACTTTGATGACTTGCTTGAAGTCCTGAATTGCGCGTTCGAGGTATTCTAGCTACAGCCGCTCGTCGCTCCACAAGAGTCGCACTTTTCGCACGAGCCGTTACGGACCATCGTCAGTTGCCCGCAGTCCGAACACGCGTTTCCAGTGTAGCCCTTGGCCTTAGCCGCCGAGATTTGCGCCGTCTTAACGGCTACGGCGGTCGCCGTACCCGCCGTCGCCATCGCCGGAGCGTTGCCGGCGCTTTCGATCACGCGATCGACGACGTCGAGGGTTTGGGCGTGCGGCGCCGATCCATTCATCCGAAGATGCGAGCTGGTCGGATGCATTTTCTCGCTGACGCCCGCGGTGACGTACTGCACTTCGCCGGCCTCTTCGCCGAAGTAATCTTCCTCGCGAACCGGTCCCATCGAGTCCATCTCCATATCGGGCTGCACGTGTGCGAGTTCGTAGCGGCCGAGATAGCTTACCGCCAGCTCGCGGAAGATGTAGTCGAGAATGGACGTCGCCATCTTGATGTGATCGTGGCCGACAACCGGTCCGTTAGGCTCGAAGCGCGTGAATGTGAACGCATCGACGAACTCCTCGAGCGGCACGCCGTGCTGTAAGCCCAGCGAGACCGCAATCGCGAAATTATTCATCAGCGAACGGAAAGCAGCGCCTTCTTTGTGCATGTCGATGAAGATCTCGCCGAGTTGGCCGCCTTCATATTCGCCCGTGCGCAGGTAGACTTTGTGCCCTCCGACGATTGCTTTTTGCGTGTAGCCGCTGCGCCGCTCCGGCATGCGGCGGCGTTTTGCGATGTACCGGTAAACGATGCGCTCGGCGATCTGTAAGGGATGTTGAAATGCGACGGGCGGTTGGACTTCCTCGGTTATCTCGCCGCCGAGATCGGACGTGGAAGCCAATGGCTGCGAAAGCTTAGAACCGTCGCGATAGAGCGCGACCGCTTTAATCATGCGCTCCCAAGCGTAGCGGTACGCTTCCTTAACATCGCCGACCGTCGCCGTTTGCGGAAAGTTGATTGTGTTGTGGTTAACGATCCCATTTCCGATGAAAGCTTGCGTAGCCGGCACGGAGATGTCGTAGACTTCGCGTTCGCCCGCATCTTCGACCAAGTCAACAGGGCTGAAATGTAGTTTCTTGGATACAATTGTCTCGAGCCACTCGGGCAGCTCGACGTTCGTCTCGTCGGACAAGCGCGCAACGGTCTCCCACGAGACGTTCTTCGTGCGTGGATCGACCAGATGTCTGTACGTCGGACGTAGACTTGTGCCCCGTCCGTTACGACCCGAGCGGCCCACCGGCACCAACTCATACAGCTCTCGTCCCGAGAGCCCGGGGATAATGTCTGCCGTGCTTTGAGCCGTAGTGATTGTTCCAAGAATGGCCGCCCGGGCTTGCTTGTGAGATTCGGGGAAGGGTACAAGTTCGACGAGTTTCTGCGCGTAGCGGCCGCATGCGTAAACCTCGCCATAACTTTTACCGTACTGAGGATTGAATTTTTCAATTCGGCTATGAACGATGCCGAGGTTCGTCAGAACGGCCTGGAGATCGTCCAAAAGGCCGGGCGAATCAAGGCAGATCGCCCATTTCATCATTTGGTTGCTAGTCGTATAAGCGTCCAATGACAGCCCACTGAGGAATTGCAGAACCATGGATTTCGGGCATCGGAGAACCGCGTCCGGGATACGTTTGTTTGACGCCCTTGACCCGCAACCCAGATAGTCCATGAACTCGACGAGCGTCTTGGAACTAACCGCTAGTTGTGGGCATTTTCCGTCTTGTCGAACGATGCGACCGGCGAGGCCGAAGGTCTCGGCGACATTCCCTTGCAGTCTTGTGAGTACTGCCTCATCTGAATTGGTTAGCCAAACCGTGTAGTTCGCGCGTGTCGTGTGCCCTTCCGCGGCGTAGGAGCCAAGAAAAAACGCGAGATCTTCGGTCATTTCGGCGGGTATCTTTACTCGTTTTTGACAGCCATACGCCGGAGTGGGCGCGAAATCGGCAAAAGGCGCAGGCGCCGAAGCCCACATGTCGTCGCCATATTGAGTTGCCACATACTCGCCAGGACGGATATCGGCGAGGTAGCGCCATTGAAGGCCGGCGTCATTGCAGATGAGCACGCGATGATTGGGCGTACCTACGACGCGATGGCCACTGCGCAATCGCAGCTCTCGGACCGACCTCTTCCCGCCGTAATAGAACGCGTCAGTCTTTTGATTTCCAGCCAGTGACGCAACGTTCATTTCGTGCGAGCGGAATGTATCCGGCGTTTCGGCATGATGAAGAGACTTGATGCGTATGAGACCTTCCGCAGTCGTTAGCAGCGTGTCGCCGATGACACACTTGCTAATAGCGCCGCTGACGAACGGCTGCGCCGCGGCCATCATGTCGATGTGCGCGAGCGGACGAATGAAGCGCTGGCCGTGTTTGCCGCACGGGTTGGCACAATCGAAAACAAACAGGTGCTCATCCTTTAAATGTGGCGCACCTTCGAGGGTCATGCGGCCGCAGATAACATCGGACGCTTCGTCGATTTGCCGTTGCGTGAATCCAAGCCCGTCGCGCAAGATGGAATAGTTCCACAGATCGAGTTTCTCGGCCGGCAGTCCCAAGGCTTGCGTGCAGAACTCTTCGCCAAGGACGAATTTGTTGAATGCAAACTCCAGCTCGAAGGCTGACGGCAGTGCCGCTTCGATGCGCGCGATCATGGCATCGTCGAAGCCCTTCGCGTGCAGGGTCGCAGCGTTAATATGCGGCGTACCCTCGAGCGATCCCGTGCCCTTGGCGAAGAGTTCGATCTCGTGAATCTGCTGTTCGCTGTAGCCAAGCTTGCGAAGCGCGGCCTCAACCGACTGGTTGACGATCTTGAAGTAGCCGCCGCCCGCGAGCTTCTTGAACTTCACAAGCGCGAAGTCGGGCTCGATGCCGGTCGTGTCGCAATCCATTTCTAAAGCTATAGTACCTGTAGGAGCGATCACGACCGTCTGCGCGTTGCGGAAGCCGGTGACCTCGCCCATCGTGAGCGCGTCGTCCCACATTTTGCGCGCGAGGACCCACGTCTCTTGGGTGAAGAGTGTGGGCGAGTGCGTGACGGGCTTCACGGTGAGCGCTTCGTAGGCTGCATCGGGTTCGTCGTACGCAGCGCGACGGTGGTTGCGGATCACGCGCAGCATCGATTCGGCGTTGGCTTCGAATCGGGCGAACGGCCCTAATTCGCGCGCCATCTCAGCTGATGCGCGGTACGCGCTGCCGGTCATCAGCGCGCTAATCGCAGCGCACCAGCCGAAGGCCTCTTCGGAATCATAGGGCAGGCCCATGCGCATGAGCAGCGTGCCGAGGTTGGCGTATCCGAGCCCCAGTGTGCGGTAGCCATGATTCTTTTCGGCGATCGCCTTTGAGGGCATCTGGCCCATCGTCACCGAGATCTCAAGCGTCGTCGTCCACGTGCGCGACGCTTCGGCAAAGATCGGTGCATCGAAAGTGCCGTCGTCTTTTAAGAACTTGACCAGATTCAAGCTGGCAAGATTGCACGCCGTGTCGTCGATAAAACAGTACTCACTGCAGGGATTAGTGGCATTGATCCGATCGTCGTTCGCGCAGGTGTGCCATTCTTGGAGTGTATCGTCGTATTGAATGCCGGGATCGGCGCACTGCCAAGCGGCAAGTGCGATCTGTTCCCAGAGCGACGAAGCTTTAATAGTTTTGAGCACCGCGCCGGTCGTGCGTGCGGTCAGATGCCAATCCTCGTCGCGATCGAGCGTCTCGAAAAATGCGTTCGTCAGTCGAACGGAGTTATTCGAATTCTGTCCGGAGACGGTATTGTAGGCTTCCGAATCCCAGCCCGTGTCGTAGGTCGCGACGTCGAGATACTTGTAACCTTGCTTGGCAAAGTCCAAGGCGTACTGGATGTTGGCTTGCGGAATGCCCGCGGCCAGCGCCGATTTCATGGCGAGCTTGAGCGTAGGATTGAGCGCCGGATCGAGGCGCGCATTATCGGGCAGCGTTTCGTCGTGGGCAGCTTTCATGATCGCGTTGAGGTGTTTCTCGCACGCGATCGAACCGGCGACGAGATCGGAGACTTTCTGCTCTTCCCGGACTTTCCAATTCACGAATTGTTCGATATCGGGATGGTCGGCGTTCAGCACGACCATCTTGGCTGCGCGGCGGGTGGTGCCGCCCGATTTAATCGCGCCGGCCGCGCGATCGAAAACTTTCAGGAAGGACATTAAACCCGAGCTCGTTCCGCCGCCCGTCAGTTTCTCACCGGCAGCGCGGAGCTTGGAAAAGTTAGCGCCCGAACCGCTGCCGCCCTTAAAGATGCGCGCTTCGCGCACGACGCCGTCGAAGATGCCGCCTTCGTTTACGAGGTCGTCCTCGATCGAAAGAATGTAGCACGCCGAGACCTGCGGATGCTCGTACGTGCTCGTCGAGCGCTTTACTTGCTGGTCGATGGGATCGACAAAGTAATGGCCTTGCGACGGTCCCGAGATGCCGTACGCCCAGTGCAATCCGGTATTAAACCACTGCGGCGAATTAGGGGCGCCAATCTGCCGCGCGAGCATGGCGCACATCTCGTCGTAGTAGATCTGCGCGTCGTCCTCAGTGTTGAAGTAGCCGTGCTTGAAACCCCAGTACGTCCAGCAGCCTGCCAGTCTATTGAAGACCTCGCGCGAGTCCCGCTCCGATCCGAAATCCGAGTTGTCGGCCGGCTCCGAGCGCCACAGCCATTCCGGCACACCCTCCTCGGGGATGCGCTTGAGCGCTTTGGGAACCCCCGCCTTACGGCAATACTTCTGGGAAAGCACGTCGGTCGCGACCTGGCTCCAGCCGGTCGGCACCATGACGTCTTTCGCCTCGAAAATCACCGAGCCGTCGGGATTGACGATGCGCGAAGTTCTGGGTTCGAATGTGAGGCCGGCGTAGGGGTCGCCGGGGGCCGAATAGACGCGGCGGAACTTCATCGAGGCTCCTTCCTCCCAAGGGGAGGACCCGTTCAATACTGTGTTTCTAAATCGAACACCTGTTCGGTCACAACGGACAGAACCGCACAGGCGTGCCCATAAATTGTACTACCGAGACAACCCGGATACAAGATATTGTGCTTAGGGTCCTTGTGCGCAAGCTGTCCAGAACGTCAAAAATCTGTGTAGTTGCCCGGCTGAACTGGTGGACAACGTACCGGGTCGGTGGGGGGGCTGTGGAAACTTCCGAGGATAGCGAGGACAAATGGCCCAAAGCGCTCGCGAATGCTCGGTCCCAACCGGTTCGCCCCGAGGCTGCACGACGTTTCATTGGCCGAGCTCTCCGAGGCCGGAATTCGGGGCCTCATTATTGACCTCGACAACACGCTTCTGGGCTTCCGGGAAACCGAGCTGGCCGCCGAGCATCTCGCTTGGATCGCCGAGGCGCACGACCGCGGCTTTTTGATGTGCTTAGTTTCCAATAATTTCGAGCCGCGCGCGCGGACGATCGCCGCCCGGCTGAAGATCGGCTGCGTTCCAAACGCGCTCAAGCCTTTGCCGTTCGGGTTTATGCGCGCCCTCAAACATTTGGGATTGCCCCGCAGCCAGGTGGCCGTCGTCGGCGATCAACTCTTTACCGACGTGCTGGGCGCGAAGCTTTGCGGGAACCTCTACACGATTCTGACCGAACCGATCGAAACCCACGACTTTGCCATCACGCGCATGTTCCGGTTTCTCGAGCGCATCGTTCTTCCGGGCCGGCGCCGGTGAAACTCGCGCTGATCGGCGACCCCGTCGCGCACAGCCGCAGTCCCGAGCTGCACGCGCAGTTTTTGGAAGAGGCCGGTATCGAAGGGACGTACACCGCGATCCGCGTGGCCAAAGGCGGTGGCCTCGACGCCGTGCGGCGCCTGCGCGAAGAGGGCTACACCGGACTCAACGTTACGTCGCCACTAAAAGAAGAAGTGTTCGCGGCCTGCGAGTGGCTCGATGAAGACGCGCGCATGTCCGAAGCGGTGAATACGATGTTCTTCGGCGCAAAGGTGATGGCAAGTAACACCGATGGCGTCGGTGCGCGGACGGCGCTGGAGAGTATATTGGGGCAACCCGTCGCGCTTGAACGCATCGGCGTTTTAGGGACGGGCGCAACTGCCCGAGCGATTTTGGCGCAGCTACATGAAACGGATGCGTATACATATGTCTGGGGACGCGATCACGACAAGGTGCTGGCACTCTGCGATCGCTTTGAGGCGCAGCAATGGCCCGAGAGTCCGCCGGAAATCGTCATCGCGGCGCTGCCGCCGAGTACGGAGCTTCCGAAACACGTCCTCGAGCACGTGCGAAAAGCCGACGTCGTCATGGATTGCAACTACGGAGCGCGATCGAACATCGGGCGGTTGCTCTTGCGCGAAGTCGTGACGGGTGATCTTATGCTCGAAGCGCAGGCGCGCGCATCATTCGACTTTTGGCTCGCACACGCACAAGAGCAGGCCGAAGATATTTTATAAGACGGAACGGAGAGGGGGAGATTCGAACTCCCGAGACGCTTTCACGTCTGCTCGCTTTCCAAGCGAGTGCATTCGACCACTCTGCCACCTCTCCGTAAGACCGTAGGTCTTACGGGACCCGGCCTTCGGCCCGTTTGCAATTGCTTACTACGCGTTATATTCCCGCCGGGTGCCAGATCGTTTTGATCTCGCTGTAAGCGGCGACGGCGTCAAGGCTCTGCGCGGCCGGCTCAAACCACTCGTCGCGGCCCTTGCGCTTATACGGATGTGTGCGCTTGACGTTTTCCGCGGCGTGACGCTGCAGCTCTTCGGTGAGCGGGCCGTCGGGGAAAGCGATGGCGTTGACGTCCATGTGTTTTGCAAGGACGGGCCCCAGTTCGGCGCGGAAACCTGTTAAGATATTGGCGACGCCCGCCGGAAGATCGCTCGTCGCCAGCGCTTCAGCGAAAACAATCGCGGTGCGCGGATCTTTTTCGGATGCGACCAGCACCACTGCGTTTGCCGAAACGAGCGCCGGCATAAGGACGGAAACCAAACCGAGCAGCGCCGGTTCGTCGGGAGCGAGAATACCGACGACGCCGGTCGGCTCCGCCGTGGAAAAGTTGAAATGCGGACCTGCGACCGGGTTACGAGTCGAGAGCAGCGCGTTATATTTGTCGCACCAGCCGACGTACCAAATGACGCGATCGATCGCGGCGACGACCTCCGCTTCCGCTGCGGCCCCGGAAAGGTCGCTGGCCTCGCGTACGCGGTCGACCAATTCCTCATGACGAGCTTCCATCATCTCCGCTAAACGGTACAGGATCAAACCGCGCGTGCCCGGACTCGTAGCTAGCCATTTCGGCTGCGCTGCGCGAGCAGCGACGACCGCGTCGCGGACGTCTTTACGCGATCCGCGCGCGATGTTGGCGCCGAACTCAGAACCGTCCCACAACGGGTCGCTGCGGCCCGATTCGGAACGCACGAACGCACCGTTGATAAACAGTTTGTACATTTTTCGAACGGCGAGCCGCGGCTGATCGTATTTGGCCATAGGGCGAGCTACGACGCAGGGGAGCCGGGACCCTATGAGGTACGGCATGGAGATGAGCAGTGCGAAACCATTTTTGTCGGATATAAAAGAGCTGCGCCGCCGGGCCCGCGAGAACATGATGCGAGGCTCGGTCACCAGCGACTACAAGGGCGACATCGGCCAAGCCGTGGACGTATTGAACGCGGCGCTCGCCACCGAGATCGTTTGCATCCTGCGTTACAAGCGGCATTACTATACGGCGAAGGGTATTGCAAAAGATTCCGTCGCCGGCGAGTTCTTGCAGCACGCCAACGAAGAGCAGCAGCACGCCGACATGATCGCCGAACGCATCACGCAGCTCGGCGGCGATCCCGATTTTAATCCGGAAGGTTTGGCGACCCGCAGCCATTCGGAGTATAAAGAAGGCAGCGACCTCGTCGACATGATCAAGGAAAATCTCGTCGCCGAACGGGTCGCCATCGAGTCTTACCGCGAAATGGTTCGCTTTTTTGGCGAGAACGATCCCACGACACGCCGCATGCTCGAAGAGATCCTGGCCGTTGAAGAAGAGCACGCGAACGACATGGTGGACTTACTCGAGCAACACGGCAAGAACTAGTTATCGCGCTTTGTGCGTCTGCTGGTAGACTTTCACAAGCTTGCCGCCGCGTAAGGCATAAGTGGTTACCAGCTTCATCGTGCTGTCGTTTTCTTTGTATGCGTCGACGTAAAGATACCGGTTCCGGAAAGTGACGTGGATCGAGTCTGGTCCGGCTCCCCAGTCGACGCCCCAGTTTGCGCTAGCGACATCACCCAGCATTGCGGCGGAGTTTCCGCCATCGCTAAAGACATAGGCTTCAGCCGTCCCGCCGACCGGAAAATCGCAAACGAGTACGACGACGGCTTGCCGTGTACCGGGGGCAAGACTTCCTTTCTTGACCGAATCGACGCGCAGGTCGAAACCCGCTCCCATGTTCTTGTCAAAGTAAGAGAACGAGCCTTTGACCATCACGGCGGGGACGGGGACGTTCTTGTAACACGGATTGGTCGCGTATGTGAAGTTCATAAAGTCCACGGCCAAGAGCAACGGTACGATCATGCTGCCTCCTGCTGAGAAATCCATCGCCTTGTGGGAATAACCTGCGCGATGGCGCAGCAGGCAACCGTCCCCACCCACGTTCCCTCGAAGGGGGAGCGCTCCCGAGAGATCATCGCCACGTTAGCCAAGCATGGTTTAAGCGCGGCCACCGGCCATCCGGCCGCCGAGCAGCTACGATTGGCGTGTGAGGAGCTCGGCACGACGTTCATCAAGCTCGGGCAGACCTTGTCGACGCGTGCCGACGTGCTGCCCGAATCGTACCGGGTGGAATTGCGGAAGCTGACCGACGACGTCCCGGCCGTCCCGTACGAGGCGATCGCGAGCATCATCCGCGACGAGTTGGGAGCGTCGCCCGACACACTCTTCGCGAGTTTCGATCGTAGGCCGCTGGGTTCGGCATCGATCGGCCAAGTGCACGCGGCCAAACTGCACGATGGGCGGGAAGTCGTCGTAAAAATCGTCAAGCCGGGTGTCGAAGATCTCGTCGAGATCGATCTGCAGATCATGGAAGAGCTCGCGCAGCAGGCTTCGGATCGCTGGCCCATCCTGGACGAGTACGGTGCAGTCGACCTGGTCGAAGAGTTCGGTGACACGCTGCGCGCCGAGCTTGACTACACGCGGGAAGCTGGCAATGTCGAGTTTTTCCGCGAGTTCTTTGAAGAGGAACGCGGGATCAAGATTCCCGTCGTGATTTACGAGCGGTCGACAAAGCACGTGATTACGCTCGAACGGATAGACGGGCAGAAGCCGTCCGACCTGACCGATCGCGCGAAGCGCAAACGGGAAAAGACGGCCGAGCGCATCGCGCGATTCGTCCTAGAACCGGCCTTCGGCGAAGGTCTCTTTTATGCGGACCCGCACGACGGCAATTTTATCGTGCAAGCGGGCGGCGCAGTGGGCGTTCTCGATTTCGGAATGACCGGCAGGCTGGCGCCTCAGGCGCGCAGGCGCGTCGCCGATATCTTCATGGCGTTCGACCGCCGCGATCCGGAACGCGTCACCGATCGCCTCATGCAGATTGCGGCGCCGAAACATCCGATCGATCGCGCCTTGCTCGGTGGAGAAATATCGCGCCTCATGGAGCGCCATCTCGCGCCGGATCTCAAGGGCGTCCAGTTCGGTCTCGCGCTGACCGACATGCTGGACACGATCCGCCGTTACAAGCTGCGGCTTCCGGGGCCGATCGCGCTGCTCTTCAAAGCGTTGGTCATGTGCGAAGGCCTCATCGAACAGATCAGTCCCGAATCAAACCTGAACGAGTTCATCTCGTCGCTTTCGGAAAAGATTCTCTATCAGCGCATCGCCGGTCAAGATCTGCCCGGCAACATTCGGAATGCGGCCTTGGACGCCGCGGAACTGAGCATCGATCTGCCCAGACGGGCGGATCGTGTGCTGTCGGAGATCGAGCGAGGCAATCTGCGTGTCTGGACGCGCGTCGAGGATCTCGAACGCGTTATGGCGCGATTCGAGCGCACCGTCGAAACCACAAATTCGACGCTCCTCGCGTCGGCCAGCATCGTCGGTCTGGCGATTGTCATGCTCATGTACCATCCCACGGGCTGGGGACGGTGGATTGGCTACGCGTTTTGGACGGTCGTCGCGATCGTGTTCCTCTTCAGTTTGCGTACCGTGTGGGTCGCTTTCAAGAAACGAAAGGTGCGCTAGCTACTCACCCTGCGCGAGCGAATACGCGCGCGCGCCGTCAAACGTATACAGCCCTTCAGTTTTCACGACGTCGAAACCGCCCATGCAAAATGCGGCCAGAATCTGCACGACAGTCTTTCCGGAGAAGTCGCCGTTTTTCGCTTCCAGGCGGCATGACCAGTGATCGCTCCAGAACGTATCCGGATTGCCTTTGGGCCAGACTTTCGTCCCGCGGTTGCTGATGACGGTGAGGCTGGCGCCTTCGAGCGGGAGCGCACTGATGCGCTTAGCGATAGCATCCGGATCGCCATTGGGAAGATCGATGAAGACGTCGACGCCGACGTGTTTCTTTTCGGCTGACGGTCCAGCGGCGCGAGCGGTGACGTTCATCTGCGCGTCCTTTGCGTATTCCACCGGCGTGAGATGTTGCGGCACTTGTCCGAGCCGCTCGGCGACGGCCGACGCGAATTCTTTCGTGCCGACCTTTTCCTTGCTGACGCCTTCCTTATAAATATCGTAGGTGTGAATGCCGTCTTCGATCGTGCGCAGCCACGCGTTGTGCGCGCGCTCCGCGACCTCACCCTGACCGATATGCGAGAGCATGAGGAGTGCGCCGTGGAAGAGGCCGGAGGGGTTGGCGAGATTTTGTCCGGCGCGCCTTGGCGCGGATCCGTGAATCGCTTCGAACATCGAGCAGTGATCGCCGATGTTCGCCGAGCCCGCCAGGCCGACGGAGCCCGTGATTTGGGCGGCCACATCGGAGAGCACATCGCCGTACAGATTCGGCATCACGAGCACATCAAAAGATTCCGGTGTGTCGGCCATCTTGGCCGCGCCGATGTCGACGATCCAATGCTCGTTTTCAATGCCGGGGTACTCTTGGGCGATCTCATCGAAGACTTTATGGAAGAGTCCGTCGGTCAGCTTCATGATGTTGTCTTTGGTGAAGCAGGTGACTTTCTTGCGCTTGTTCGCGCGCGCATATTCGAATGCGTAGCGCACGATGCGCTCGCTGCCCGGGCGCGAAATCAGTTTCAGGCATTGCGTGACCTGCTGCGTCTGGCGATGCTCGATGCCGCCGTAGACGTCCTCTTCGTTTTCACGCACGATCACCAGGTTCATCTTCGGATGCTTGGTCGAAACGTAGGGATGAAGAGAAGCGCATGGCCGCACGTTGGCGTACATGCCGAGTGTTTTTCTCACCGTGACATTGAGCGATTTGAAACCGCCGCCTTGCGGGGTCGTAATCGGCGCCTTCAGGAACACCTTGGTGCGGCGCAGCGAATCCCAGGAGCTCTCCTCGATCCCGTTGGTAATTCCGCGAGAGTAGATGCTCTCGCCGATCTCGATCCGCTCCATGTCGAGCTGGGCGCCGGCCTCGGTGATGATGCGCAACGTTGCATCCATGATCTCCGGACCGATGCCGTCGCCGTAGGCGACGGTAATGGGCGTTTTCTTGGCTGTCAGAGTGACCACAGGTAAGCGTTCCATCCTTCGCTGATGCCGTTGGGTGAAAAGTTTTGCAGGCCGGGAGTCATGGCATAACGGGCCCGCGGGTAATATTCGAAAGCTGCGGGCGCATCCTTCACCAGCATTCGCTGCGTCAGCGCATAAGCGCGCTTGCGCGTGGCGCGGTCGAAGTGCGTTAGGGCCGCGGTCTCGGCGTTGTCGAACGCAACATTGCAGAAACGGGAAATATTGTTGCCGCCGGGCGGAGCGGCCTTACAGGTCCACTGCGAAGAATCGTCGGGGTCGGCCCCGGAAACCCAAACTTGCAGTGCGAGATCGAACTTGCCAGTCTGCTGGATTCCGCCCATGGCTGCGGTTGCATACAACAGCGAGTACGCGTAAGTCTTGATTGCCAGATCGATTCCAACTTGCCGCAGATCCGACTGCAATTCGACCGCGATCTGGCTGGCGGTTTGACTTCCGGCGCCAATCGTAAGCTGCAGCGCAAGCCGCTTGCCGTTCTTCACTCGCACACCGGATGCGGCGCGCCGCCAGCCGGCCTGGTCGAGTAATCTGGCCGCCGCCGCGACATCGTACGGATATCCGGTCAGTTTGGGATCGTACGTCCAGTAATAATCCGAGAGATCTGCGGCGGCAATCGTCGCGCTGCCGTAGGTGAGATTGTCGACAATACGCTTTTCGTTGATAGCGTACGCGATGGCTTGGCGTACGCGGACGTCGTCGAGCGGGGGATGTGTCGTGTTAAAGACAGCGGCCGCGTAAGACGGCTGCTTGACGAGCATCGTCCGTACGCCCGGCTCTGCTTGCAGATTATGAAAGTTCGATGCGGTCACGGCCAAGACGAGATCCACTCCGTGCGACCGCAGCTCGGCAGCCGAAGTGTTTCCATCGGGCACGGTGTAGACGAGGACCTTTCGCAGTTTCGGCGCCCCGCGGAAATAGGCCGGATTCGCGGCTAACTCGACGTGGTCGCCGTGGTACCAGCGCACGACACGGAATGGACCCGTTCCGATCGGCTGCTGATTGAACCCGACGCGGTTGATATTGGCATACCCCCCGAGCAAGTGCTTTGGAATGACGCGGAACGGCTGGTCGCTTTCGCCGAAGACCGTATCGACGAACGGCGCAAACGGCTCTTCCAGGTGGAAGATAACCGTATACGGATCGGGCGTCTCTACCGAGGCAACCTTATCGTAACCGACTCGCTCGACGACGTTGTTGTTCGGATTCATCACCGCTTGCCAGCTGAACTTCACGTCCGCGCTGGTGAACGGCTTTCCGTCTTGCCACTTGACACCATGGCGCAGCTTGTAGGCGATCGTTCGGCCGTCGCGGCTAATGCCGCCGTTTTCAAGCGTCGGCACCGCCGCTGCGAGATCGGGGATGTCGTTACCGCGATCGTCGCGCGTGACCAGCAAATCGAAGGCCAAACTCGAGAGAAAGTTTTCCGCAGTGTTCGTGCCGAGCAGCGGATTGAGCGAGGAGGGCTCCGCGAAAATCGCGGCACGAAGAATACCGCCGCTTGAAGACGGGCCGGCACCTTGCTTCGCGCAGCCGCTTGCGGCGACGGTAACGGCAAGCGCCAGAACAATGAAGCGCCTCACCGGCCGCCTACGAGCCTGAACTTCGCGTACATATAAGGATAGTCTCCGTAGAACCAGTTCCGAAAACTCCGCCGGATGAGCTCGATTCCAGTCACGGGCGAGGCCCCTTTCATCACATAGTGCTTCGCGTCGAAGAAATCCGCACTGTACTGCGGATAGCTAGCCATCGGTTCGAAGCCGGGAAACGGCGCGAAGACGGTGCTCGTCCACTCCCAGCCGTTTCCGATCAAATCCTGAACACCCCATGCACTGACGCCTGCCGGATGCGCATCGACCGGTTCGGGATCGTAACGCGCGAAACCGAAATTTCCGAACTTGCTACTCGGCGGCCGCGCGCCCCACGGGTAAGGTTGTTCACCGCCGGCCGGCGTGCCAAACGCCGCGCGGTGGTACTCCGGTTCGGTCGGAAGCCGTGCGCCTTTCCAATCGGCGTAAGCTTGTGCGTCATCGTGCCGCGCGTATACGGGCCATGAGAGCGGAAGCGGCAGCTCCTCGAAAACGCCGCGCAGACGGAACTCGCCGTCGCGTTCGATCCAGAACGGCGGTACGGGTCCGCCCGCTTTCACGAACTCGCGGTAATCCGCATTGGTTACCGGAAAGCGCTGTATCGCAAATGCGACGACGGCCACCGTATGTTCGTCGAACTCGTTGTCCCAGCCGAAGGGCACGGCATCGGGGCGCGCGCCGAGCGCCGCAGTTCCGGCCGCGATCTCGACAAAATCATTCTTTGGCGGTGACGTATCGCGGTGCGTCTGTTTGACCGGCCGTTTCTTATCGTCGGAGAGTTGGTGAAGAAGATAGACGAGCGTTTCGTGATGCATAGGCTCGTGTTCCAAAATTGTATATACCGACTGCGCACGAACGAGCCTTGGAACGGCCGGATCGTCGAGTTTGGCCTGCGCGATCGCTGCCAAGACGCGCTCATCGCACGCTCGCCCGAACGCCTCGATCTCAGTCTTGGAAGGCCAATCTGAACGCGCGCGCGCGTCCGCATCGCGCGCCGTTGCGGGATCTATTCCGCGTTCGAAAAGCTTCTCAAGGCGCGCGTCGACCGGCTGTTCTCCCAAAGCGCGCTCGTTGAGAACGAGGAAACTGAATGCCGGCAAATGTCCCTCATAGAACGCGAACGGGTGGCGCAACGGAATGGGGCGATCATAGTATGCCTCCGGTAAAATCAACGCGAATAGCTGGGCCGAGCGCTGCCGGTTGCGCCGGTACCAATCGGCCAACGCCGGGCGGTTCACTTGCGCGGTTTGTGTCAGCACGAGATCACACTCTTGCGGCCAGCAGTTTCTCGAGTTGTGAGGGATCCATGGGCGGAGCAAAGAGGTTCCCCTGGACCAGATCGCACCCCTGTGCGCGCAGGAACTCGTATTGCTCGGGCGTCTCCACGCCTTCGGCGATGATCTTCAATCCTAGACTGTGGCCCATCGCGATGATCGCCTTCACGATCGTATCGTCACTGCCTGGTCCGCCCAACCCGGCCACGAACGAGCGATCGATCTTGATGTGGTCGGCGTCGAATCTGCGGAGGTAATTAAGCGACGAATGGCCTGTGCCGAAATCGTCGATCGCGATCTGCGCTCCGATCCGTTTCAGCCCGCGAATCGTTTCGACCGCATGCTCCGCGTCGAAAAGCGCCATGCTCTCGGTAATCTCTACTTCGATGGCTTGGGGAAGCAAGCCGGCGCCGGTCACGATTTCGACCAAACGCTCGCAGAGATCACGCTGGTGAAATTGGCGCGCCGAGATGTTAATGGCCAGCACGAGAAATCCGAACCGTTCCTGCCATTGGCGCATCTGCGCCGCACCGGTTTTTTGAACCCACTCTCCGAGCGGGACGATGAGGCCGCTCGCTTCGGCCGCCGGAATGAACGCGTCCGGCCCGAGCATGCCTTCCGACGGGTGGTTCCAGCGGACGAGGGCCTCGACGGCGACGAGCGGGTTGCCGTCGGCGATCCGCATAATCGGCTGATACTGCAGTCTGAACTCGTCATGTTTGAGCGCCCGGCGCAGCTGTTTTTCTTGCGCTAGCCGGCTGCGGATGGGCGCTTCGAGCGATTCGTCGTAAAAGAAGTAGGCATTCCGTCCTTGTTCTTTTGCATGATACATTGCGATATCGGCATTCTTGATCAGCGCTTGATCGTTGCGGCCGTGGTCGGGATAGACCGAAATACCGATGCTGGTCGTGATAAATTGCTCGTATCCTTCGATGCGGTACGGCTGATCGGCGGTTGCCAGCAGCTCTTCGGCCAGCTCGCGCACGTCGGCATCCCCGCGGCAGGGAGCGAGCACGACAAATTCGTCGCCGCCCAAACGCGCAACGATGCCGCGATTCTTGACGAGCAGGACGAGCCGCTCTCCAACCAATTGCAAGAAACGGTCGCCGAGCGCGTGTCCGAGCGTGTCGTTGATGTCTTTGAATCGGTCGACGTCGAGAAAGAGCAGAGCCACGCACGGCAGTTGTCCCGGAGCGTGCTCCAAAGCGTCGCGCAGGCGCTCTTGGAAAAAGATCCGGTTCGGTAGACCGGTTAGCGAATCGTAGTACGCGAGTGTGCGCATGTGCGCGCGCGTGCGCCTCATCTCGGTGAGATAATGCGCCTCCTCGACCCGAAAGAAAACGCCGCCGGCATGTTTCCCGTCGAGGATCGGGATGGTCGTCACTTGCACCGGCACCAGCGAAGCGTCTTTGCGCCGAAAATCCATTTCAACCGCGCTGGCCTCGCGCTTTTCAGCCGCGGTCAGCGCGTCGCTGACGAATTGAATGGAATCTTGCGCGAGCTGCGAGATGTCGAGCTCGATGAGCTCGTCGCGGGAATAGCCGGTCAGCTGCGAGGCGGCCGCATTTGCTCCCACGATGCGCCCCGCGCGATCCAGCGCGAAGATCGCGCTTGGCGTGGCCTCGAAGAGTGATTCGAAGGCGCGGGGATCAGTGGGCCAGGTACTCACGTAAGCCGTGGACGCCACCCTCGCGCCCAAATCCGGACTCGCGGAACCCGCCGAACGGCGAGCTCGGATCGAATTGGTTGAACGTGTTGCACCACACGACGCCTGCGCGCAAATACTGCGCGATGTACATGTTCTTGCTTCCTTTGTCGGTCCAGATGCCCGCGGAAAGGCCGTACGGCGTGTTGTTCGCCTTCTCGACGGCTTCTTCGGGTGTTCTAAAAGTGAGAATGGAGAGAACGGGGCCGAAAATTTCTTCACGGGCGATCCGGTGCGATTGCTGGACGTTCGTGAAGAAGGAGGCGGGAAAGAAATACCCCCTTTCCGGCAACGCGCACGACTGTTGCACGAGGATCGCGCCTTCGTCGATGCCGCTGCCGACCAGTTCTTTGATTTTATCGAGTTGCATCTTGGAGTTGATCGCGCCGACGTCGGTGTTCTTGTCCAGCGGATCTCCTAGACGAAGCGTTTGAATGCGATCGGTGAGCCGCACGACGATCTGTTCGTGGACGCTTTCCTCCACCAAGAGGCGCGAACCGGCGCAACAGACGTGACCTTGATTGAAGTAGATGCCATTGACGATGCCTTCGATGGCTTGATCCATCGGCGCGTCGGCGAAGACGATGTGGGCGGCTTTTCCGCCGAGCTCGAGCGTGAGCCGTTTCCCGCTACCGGCGGTCGATCGCTGGATGGCCTTGCCGACCTCGGTCGATCCGGTGAACGCAATCTTGTCGACGTCCGGGTGCCCTACGAGCGCCGCTCCGGTCGCCCCGTCGCCGGTAATAACGTTCAGAACACCCGGCGGAAGATCGGCTTCGGCAGCTATCTGCGCGAGCGCGAGCGCGGTGAGCGGCGTCGTTTCGGCGGGCTTTAGTACAATCGTATTGCCGCAGGCCAACGCCGGCGCCACTTTCCATGCCGCCATGAGGAGCGGGAAATTCCACGGCACGATCTGTCCGGCGACGCCGATGGGGTTGGGCTCTTCGCCCGCGCGCATGGCCCACTCGAGTTTGTCCGCCCAGCCCGCATAATAGAAGAAGTGCGCGGCCGAGAGCGGGATGTCGAAATCGCGCGACTCTTTGATCGGCTTGCCGCCGTCGATCGTTTCGAGCACCGCGAGTTCGCGCGACCGTTCCGTAATCGCGCGCGCGATCCGGTAGACGTACTTGGCCCGGTCGGCGGGGCGCATCCTGCGCCAATATTTGTCGTAGGCTTTGCGCGCGGCGCGGACCGCACGGTCGACGTCTTCGTCGCCCGCGTAAGCTACCCGCGCGAGCGTTTCTTCGGTGGCGGGGTTGACGGTGTCGAAGTAACGCCCGTCGCGCGGCGCGATCCACTTGCCGTCGATAAAGAGACCGTACTGCTCGCGGATCGGAGCCTTGACGGTTTCGGGTGCGGGCGCGTATTCAAAGATTGCCATCGATTAATCCATCGGAAAGTAGTCGCGCCCGGCATAGTGGCCGGTCAACTGCTTTTCGTACTGCATGAGGAGATCGTCGAGCAGCGAGCTTGCGCCGATCCGGAAGAGATCCGGCGTCAGCCACGATTCGCCAAGCGTCTCCTTTATGATGACAAGATACGTCATCGCCTGTTTCGTGTTGCGCACGCCACCGGCGACTTTCAAGCCGGCGCGCCGGCCCGTACGCCGGGCGTAATCGCGAATCGCCTCGCACATCGTCACTGCGACAGGGAAGGTGGCGTTCGTCCCCACCTTGCCGGTCGACGTCTTGATGAAATCGGCGCCGGCTTCGAGCGCAAGATCGCTCGCGCGGCGCACCGCGTCGTAACTCCCAAGCTCGCCGGTTTCGAGGATGACTTTCAGGTGCACAGAGCCGCAGGCGGCCTTTATGGCCACAATCTCGTCGTAGACCGCGCGATAGTGACCGGCGAGGAAGGCGCCTCGATCGATCACCATATCTATTTCATCCGCGCCGGCGGCTATCGCGGCCGCCGTGTCCGCGAGCTTCACCTCCATAGAGGATTGACCGCTCGGAAAAGCCGTCGCGACCGACGCGACCTTGACGCTGGTTCCGCGCAGCGCTTCCTTAGCGGCCAGCACGAGATTCGGATAGACGCACACGGCGGCCACGCTGGGAACGTCCGGCAAATGCGGCGCGGGGTGAAGTGCTTTGGCGCAGAGCGAGCGGATGCGGCCTTCGGAGTCTTTGCCTTCGAGCGTCGTGAGATCCATGCACCCAATCGCCAAGCGAATTCCGGCCACCTTGGCGGTCGTTTTGATCGAGCGCTTCGCCAGCGAACCCGCGCGCGCTTCGAGCATGACAGCGTCAACGGTGACGCTCACAGCGTTCCCCGGCGTTCCTGCTCTTTTTCGATCGAAACGAAAAGCGCTTTGAAGTTTCCTTTGCCGAAGCTCAGGCTGCCTTTGCGCTGAATGATTTCGAAGAAAACCGTCGGCCTATCTTGCAGTGGCTTGGTGAAGATCTGCAGCATGTATCCACGGTCGTCGCGATCGACCAGAATGCGCAGATCTCTTAAGATTTGCGTCGCTTCGTCGATCCTTCCGACGCGCGCCTCTAGGTCGTCATAATAGGTGTCCGGTGTATCCAGGAATTCGACGCCGTTTTCCTTGAGCGCGCGGATCGTTGCGATGATGTCGTCGGTGCGGATCGCGATGTGCTGAACGCCGGCCCCTCGGTAGAATTCGAGGTATTCCTCGATCTGCGATTTCTTCTTTCCCTGCGCCGGTTCGTTAATAGGAAACTTGACGCGGTGTTCGGCATCGGTCATCACTTTGGATCGCAGCGCCGTGTACTCGGTCGAAATATCTTTGTCGTCGAACGAGACCAGCTGCGAGAATCCGAAGACGCGCGCATAAAACTCGCCCCACGTATCCATCTCGCCCCAGCCGACGTTGCCGACACAGTGATCGATGGCCAGCAAACCCGGTTTGCCGGCATGCGGCAGCGACTTCGCCAAGGGAACGAAGCCCGGCATGAATATGCCGCGGTAGTTTTTGCGCTCGATGAAACTGTGCACCGTGTCGCCGTAGGTAGCGATCGTCGCTTTCACGACCCGGCCGTCTTTATCAGAAAGCTCGGCGGGTTCGGAAACGACGCGGGCGCCGCCGGCTAGGGCCGCATCGAAGGCGGCGCGGCAGTCTTCAACGAGAATCGCGATGTCTTTGACGCCGTCGCCGTGCAGCGCAACGTGACGAGTGATTTCGTCGTCCGGCAGCAAGCTCGAAGTCAGCACGAACCGGAGGTTGTTCTGCGCGAGCAAGTATGACGCGCGACCGCGAACGCCGGTTTCGGGGCCGGCGTATGCAATTTGCTCGAATCCGAACGCGGAGCAATAATAATGCGCCGACTGTTTGGCATTGCCGGTATACAACTCGACATAATCCCAGTCGATCTTCGCGAGCGGATGCGTTTTCGGGGATGTGAGCGCGGACATCGCAGAAGGGCACTTAGCGAGCCGACCGAAGCGGCCCTGTATATGGCGACCTCTGCGACGTCTTCGGCTGCAGTCCGCACGGCGTTCGCCGGGCTGATCGACTACGCAGGGCTCTTCCCGCCCGCGCAGCTCGAAATGGAGGCGGCGCTCGCCGAGTACGCAGGCGCTCGTCGCGGACCGCACGCGTGGATGCTGGCGCGATTCATCGTACCGGAAGCGCGCATCGATGAACTTTTGCAGTGCGCGCCGGAGCGGGTTTCGCTGAGCGTTATCGTCGGTACGGCGCACGATTCACGGGCGTGGTTTGGCGCGGTACAGGCTTCACTGCAGCGGATTGCGGCGCAAAGAGCTTCGGGCCTAACGATCGAAGCGTTGGAGATGGTGCTGCCGCGTCCGCTTTCGCAGCGCGAAACGTATGACGCCGCGATCGGACAATATTCGGCCGCCGCCGCGCAAACGGGCTTGAGCGATCTTCCTTCATATATAGAATTGCCGCAGGACGAACGGCGAAGCGCCTTGCTGCCCTTCGCTTTGGCGTCCATGAAGCGGCACCGTCTTCGCGCCAAGCTCCGGTGCGGTGGGGTGACCGCAGCGTCGACACCGCCGGTGTATGATATCGCAACGTTTCTGCGAGCTGCGGCTGAAGAAGAGGTTGCGTTCAAAGCAACGGCGGGGCTGCATCACCCCGTGCGCGGTTACAATGAAGAGAGCGGCTTCATCATGCACGGATTCCTCAACGTGCTAACCGCAGCTGCGCTCGTGCGCCAGGGAGCGGAAGAAGATAGCGTTATTGCTTCGCTCGAAGATGAAGACGCCGATCACTTCGCCGTGGATCAGGAGGGCCTACGCTGGCGGGGTACTTTGATCGGCACGGATACATTGCGTGATACGCGCACAAACAGCTTTCATTCCTACGGAAGCTGCAGTTTCAGCGAACCCGTTGACGATCTCACCGCGTTAGGATTGATTGCCGGTGGCTGAATCTTGGGTGCCCGTTCCGCCGGGCTCGGGATTTCCGCTCGAGAATTTGCCTTACGGAGTTTTTGAGGGTTCTGATCGACCGCACGTCGGCGTGGCGATCGGCGACGCGATCTTTGACCTCGACGGTGCGGCGCGCGCGGGCCTGTTCAGCGATCCTTCCTTAAGCACTGCACTGCGCACCGGTTCGTTGAACGGGTTGCTTGCACTCGGACGCGAGGCGTGGACCTCTTTGCGCAGACGCGTGCAGGAGCTGCTTGCGATCTCGTCTCCGATCGCATCCCAGGATCGCGCGAACTTCGTCGTTTCCCGCGCTTCGGCGCGTATGATCATGCCTTTTGAAGTGCGCGACTACGTCGATTTCTATTCGTCGCTCGAACACGCGACCAACCTGGGGAAGATCATGCGGCCCGGCACCGAGCCGCTGCTGCCGAATTGGCGGCGGCTGCCCGTGGGATATCATGGGCGCGCGGGCACGGTGGTTATCGACGGAACGCCGATCGTCAGGCCGCGCGGCCAGATCAAACAGGAGGGCGGTGAGCCGGAGTTTGCGCCAACGAAAATGCTGGATATAGAGCTCGAAGCCGGATTCGTCACGGGTAGCGGTAACGCACTCGGTGACCCGATTCCAATCGAGCGGTCGCGAGAACACATTTTCGGTATGGTGCTGGTAAATGATTGGAGCGCGCGCGATATCCAAGCTTGGGAATATCAGCCGCTCGGCCCGTTTCTGGGAAAATCGTTTGCGACGTCCGTTTCCCCATGGGTTGTGACGCTCGACGCGCTCGAGCCCTACCGCACGGCGCCTCCCACACAAGATCCGGCGCCGCTGCCACATCTGCGCGCCGCGCGGGACTGGACCTACGATATTGCGTTAGAAGTCGCGCTGCAAACGGAGAAGATGCGCGGCCAACGTGCTTCAGCCGAGATCGTAGCGCGCTCGAACTTCAGATATCTCTACTGGAGCATGGCGCAGCAGCTCGCGCACGCGACATCCAACGGCGCGACGATATCGCCGGGCGATTTATTTGCGTCGGGAACGATCTCGGGTCCCGAACCTGCATCTTACGGAAGTTTGATCGAGCTCACGTGGCGCGGTACCAAGCCGTTGAAGCTTGCCTCGGGCGAAGAGCGCGCCTTTCTGGAAGATGGCGACGAGGTAACAATGACCGGATACTGCGAAGCGCCCGGGAAACCCAGAATCGGCTTTGGCAGCGTCAGCGGAAAGATTTTGCCGCCGCGCTAGATTTTACGGCGTACTCACCCACGAACGATAGTATCCATCGTCCTCGACTTTGAGTGCCGGCTTCGCGATCTGGAGCGGCGCGAAGGTGTCGACCATGACCGCGATCTCGTCGGTCGATGTTTTTCCGAGGCTCGCTTCAACCGCTCCCGGTTGTGGTCCGTGCGGAGCGCCGGCGGCGTGCAGCGTGATCGAGCCCTCCTCGACGCCGCGGCGGCTCATGAAATTTCCGCTGACGTAGTAGAGCACTTCGTCGCAATCCACGCTCGAGTGGTTGTACGGAATCGGGATCGCGAGCGGATGATAATCGAACATGCGCGGAACGAATGCGCAAAACGCGGCGCCCGGCGCTTCGAACGTCGCGTGTGACGGCGGCGGCTGATGGAGCTTTCCGGTAACCGGCGCATATTCATCGAGATTGAAAGCGTACGGATAGCAGTAGCCGTCCCATCCGACGACGTCGCACGGATGGTTTTGTACGGTGTAGACCGCGTTTCGCCCCGCATTGGTGACGCGCACTTCGAATTCGCCGGTTTCCTCGATCGGAGCGCGGAGCTCCGGACCGCGAAAGTCGCGTTCGTAGTAAGGCGCGTGTTCCTCGAGTTGTCCGAAATCGTTGCGAAATTTGCGCGGAATCGTGATCATGCCGCTGCTTTCATAAACGAGCATGCGGGTCGGCGATTCCGGCAAAACCTTATATGTGGTACCGGTCGGGATCAGCAGGTAATCCCTTGCGTGATAATCGAGATTCCCAAACGGCGTTTGGATCGTACCCTGTCCGCGGTGAACGAACAGCAACTCGTCGCCGCCGACGTTGCGGTAAAAGTAGTCCATCGGCTCCGAGGTCTCCGAAACACCGACCAGTACGTCGGAGTTTCCTAAAACCGGCGTGCGCGCTTCGATCGCGTCTTTGCCTGCGGGAATCTCGTTCGTTCTAAAATGGCGGTTGCGCAACGGCTCGTTCGGCAGCAGCTCGACGCCGGCGCGCTTCCAGGGCCGCACTTCGAGCGTGGCGGTCGGCGGCCGGAGATGATAGAGCAGCGAGTACGCGCTCTCAAACCCCTTCGTCGAAAAAAGCTCTTCGGCGTAAAGCTGGCCATCGGGACGCCGGAATTGGATGTGGCGCTTCGGCGGAAGTTCGCCCGCGCGTAAGTAAGAGGGCATCAGCGCTTGTACAGACCCGTTATGGTTGCGCGCCCGAGCACATGATTGCGCATCGCGGCCTCCGCGCGCGGCCCGGTCATTCCCGTCGGACCGATTCGCTTTGCATCCAGCGCATACAGCGTGAAGATATAGTGATGGACTTTGCCCGGTGGCGGGCATGGGCCGCCATAGCGCAATTGACCGAACGATGTTGCGCCTACCTCGGCGAGCTGTAAGCTGATGCCGGCGCGGAGCTCGCTGATCGACCCGGGGATGTTATAGGCAACCCAATGGTACCAGCCGCCTGTCGCATCCGGATCGTAGAGAATCAGCGCGAAACTGCGCGTTCCGCGCGGCGCGTTTGACCAATGCAGCTCCGGCGAGACGTTGCCGCCGCCGCACTTGTCGTAAACCGCGGTGAACGGAAGTGAGGTATTCGGCTTGAAGGTATACGACGCTAGCGCGAATGCCGCAGCCGCAAGCATCATGGTTTCGTGACCCCGGGCGGCTGCGGATTGTTGAACTCGGCGTAAAAGGCGTTCGGGTTCATCGGGCGTCCGAGGAAGTTCTTCACTTCAACGTCCGGATCGTATGTGCGCGCAGGTTGCAAGATGTCGCGCCGGTAGCGCATGCCGACGGCCGGACTTTCGAGGCCCCCGTTCAGGAACGCCGTGAACATATCTTGGGCGTAGACTTTAGACCACAGGTAGCCGTAGTATCCGGCGTCATATCCGCCCATTAAATGGCCGAACGATGCTTGCGGGTGCGTATCGGGCGCCGCGGGCATCGGCGTGAGCTCCGCTGCGAGGTGATCCCATACCGCCGTCGTATCGACGTGCGGGCCGCTGGTGTGATAGGCCATGTCGATCTGCGCGTACATAATCTGGCGTGTCGTCGCGTAGGCATAGTCAACGTACCGCGTCTTGATCAAACTGCTAATCAGATCGTCGGGCATCGGCTGCCCCGTCTGCCAGTTCGAACTGATCTGCTTGACGACCGAAGGCTGCCAGACGAAGTTTTCGAGCATCTGTGAAGGCGCCTCGACGAAGTCCCAGACGAAACCGGTGGAGAGTGATTCGTACGGCGCGGTGGCGAGCAGCGCAGCCATGTTATGACCGAACTCGTGAAAGAAAGTGACGACGTCGTCGTGGCTGAGAAGCGCCGGTTGTCCCGGAGCGGGCCGCGGCCAGTTTCCAACGACCGCCGCAAACGGCGGGCGGTACGTTCCGTTGGAGAGCCTGCGCACCGGCAAGATCGGAAAGTTCGCAAAGTGGCCGTATTTGTGCGGCCGCGGATAGAGATCGAAATACGTCGTTCCGATGAAGCGTCCGGTAGCCGAGTCGTTGACCGCATACTCGAGCACGTCCGGATTCCACGCGTCGGTCGGCGTGATTTGTTTGAAATTCACACCCAGCAGCCGGTGGTAGATGTCGAGCACCGCGTCGATCGTGTGCTGGACGGGGAAGTACTGCTTTATCTCGTTTGAATCGACTGCATATTGCGTCTTGTGCAGCATGTTGTCGTAGTAGGTAAAGTCCCACGGGTGCAGCACCGCGGCCGGATCGTGCGTATCGGAAGCCTTGAGTGACGCCAAAGCTGCGACTTCGGCGCGCGCCTTGGGCAGCAGCGTTTTATCCAAGCCGCCCAAGAACGTTTCGATCCGCTGGGGTGTTTTTGCGGTGCGGTTGGAGACTTGATAGGCGGCCCAGGTTTCGTATCCGAGCAAGTGAGCGAGACGATCGCGAACCGCGATGGCGCGTTCGAGCAACGGCGTGTTGGCGGCGGCTTCGCGATTATTGTATGCGAGATAATATGCTTGGCGCGCCGATTCGTCGGATTGATCCTGCATGAAGGGCGTAACGGTGCTTTCGTTCACCGGGACGATGTAGCCCCCGCCCGGCGCAGCCTTGAGGCCCGCGGTTAAACTCGCCGGCAGCACTGCCGCTTGAGCCGCCGTTATGGTAATCGATGTTGCGTCGTTCCCGAGATTTTGCGCGAATGTGTTTTGCAAGTCCGTCAGTTCTTTGCTGAGCCGGACGAATTCCAAACGGCGCGCCGAAGATAAACCCGCACCGCTGCGCTTGAGCGTGTCGAGCCAGCTCGACGCGAGCTTGCGCTGATAGACGTCTTTTGCAGTGTTCCCGCGCACGGCCGCGGCGAGAGCCGCGTAGAGTTGCGGGCTCGCGGTTAAGTCGGTGAAGAAGGACGATTCGTCGTTGTTGCAGTTCAGCGAGGCCTGCTGCACCGCCGGGTCGGTGGTCACGTTGAAAAGGAATTGGTCGGCGATCGTTGAGTCGTTCAGATCCGACGACAGGTTTTCCAAACGCAGAACGGTGTTGGCGAACGTTCGCGTGCCGCGCTGCGCCAAGATAGATTTTAGCTGCTCTTGGGCTTGGGCGATTGCCGTCTTACAAGACGAGGCGATTTGATCTTTGGTCAGATTCCAGGCGACGGGGACTGTCGCGCCGTCGGCGGCGGCGGCTGGGAGCGGGCAAGCGAGCAACAGGACGGCGTAGAGGGCAATGCGCTTCAAGGTGTACCTCCGGAGAGATGTCGTTTTTGGAAACGTTGGAAATCGCCCCTTTGTGCTATGATGCTTGTCGCCATAACGGGGGCCGGGCCTCGCGCAGCGTAACCTCGTGAACCCCGCCAGGACCGGAAGGGAGCAACGGTAAGCGAGCCCTTACGGGTGCCGCGAGCCACCTGACTCCCGTTGTGGTTAAGAACTCGTATCCGGGGAGGGCGGGATAGCCCAGGCGCGAACCTGCCTCGTCCCGGCTAACCGTACGCCGGATGAGCTTTTTTTGAGCATAAAAGAACGCTACTTCATTAAGATCGTGCCGCAACGGGGCGATGTCGTTCATCGCTTTGAAGTGACGCGCAAACACATCGTTTCGGGCTCCGCTGCACTAGCGGCAGCCTTGCTGTTGGTATTGGCGGCGGCGGGATTCCAGGTCTTCCGCGTACACGCTCAACAGGCGGCGCTCCAGTCCCAGCACGAACAGTTGCAGAGCCTGGACAAAAAGGCCAGCGCCATCCGCTCGCAGCTCCAGCAAGTTCAGCGCCAGAATCAAGAGATTCAGCAACTGATTGGCGTCGGATCGAAACCGCGGCCGCACGGCAGCGCCGTACAGAAGACATCGTGGGTGCCGTCCGCGGCCAAGCCCGGCGTCGTGCAGTTAGCACGCCACGTCGACCAGCTCGCGCAAGCTTCAAATGAAACGTTCCGCCAGGCCGACGATTTGCGCCGGCTGACGCTGCACGTCCTGAACATGCATCATCTCGCGGAATTGGCCCGCGCGCGGCTGCTCGCCGCCATTCCATCGATCGATCCGGTGGAAGGCGCGCCGGTCGTGGGGTGCTTCTGTTATCGCTCGGCTCCCGACGTTGAATTTCACCCGGGCATCGACCTCGGCGCGAATTATGGGGACGCCATCCACGCTGCGGCCGCCGGGACCATCGCCAGCGCGGGTTGGGACGGCGGCTACGGGATGAAGATCGATATCGATCACGGCAACGGCTACCACACGTGGTACGCGCATCTCTCGCACTTCGACGTTTCCGCCGGGCAGTACGTCCACAAGGGCGAGCTGATCGGCCTCGTGGGCGACACCGGCTTTTCGACCGGCCCGCATCTGCACTATCAGGTGATGCTCAACGGCACCGCGGTGGATCCGGCGCCTTACCTGAGCGGAGTCCCGCCAAAAGTTTTAGCCTCTCTTCCCTAGAACCGCCCCTTCATGAGCGCACTATCTTGCCAGGTCTTTTTTGTGCTGGACAAAGTGATCTGGCTCTATACGATCGTCATGCTCGTCTACGCCGTGCTTTCGTTCGTGCCGGACCTTCGCGGTGCTTGGAGCCGCTGGGTCGATATGCTCGTCGAACCAGTGCTGGCTCCCGTTCGGCGTCTAGTCCCGCCGACTGCGGGCATCGACTGGTCGTTCATGATCGTCATCTTCCTGTTGTGGCTGCTGGACAATCTTTTGATCCGGCCTAACGCGTTTGCCTGCTATTGACCGCTCACCGTAGCGAGATTGCGGAGGGCGTCCGCAACTTTTGCATCATCGCCCACATCGACCACGGGAAAACGACGCTCTCCGACCGGCTGCTCGAAATGACGCGTACGATCGAGCTGCGAAACATGGAAGATCAGGCGCTCGACGCGATGGACTTGGAGCGCGAACGCGGGATCACCATCAGGATGCATCCCGTTACGCTGAACTATCCGGCGCGCGACGGCAAGACATATCAACTGAATCTGATCGACACGCCCGGCCATGTTGACTTCTCGTATGAGGTCTCGCGATCGCTCGCCGCGTGCGAAGGCGCGATTCTCATCATCGACGCGGCCCAAGGCATTGAAGCGCAGACGCTTGCGAACTATCACCTGGCGCTCGAACACGATCTGACGATCATCCCGGTCATCAATAAGATCGATCTGCCCGCTGCCGACCCAGAGCGCGTGATGGGCGAAGTCGAAGAACTTCTGATCATGGAACGCAGCGAATGCATCTTGGCCAGCGCAAAAAATGGCGTAGGCATCGACGAGATTCTTGAAGCGATCGTGCACCGGATTCCGCCCCCGAAGGGCCACCGCGACCATTTGCGCGGTTTAGTATTTAACGCACAGTTCGATTCCTATCGTGGCGTCGTTGCGTATGTGCGCGTCGCCGACGGCGAGCTGCACGCAGGCACGAAGTTCATGTCGATGGCGCACCAGCGCGTTTTCGAGTGCACCGAGGTCGGCATCTTCGCTCCGCAGATGCAGCCGACCGCGAAGCTCGACATGGGCGGCGTGGGTTACGTGATCGGCAATATCAAATCGCTGGGAGAGATCGACGTCGGCGATACGATCACCGGGGCGAGCGATCCCGCGCACGTTCCTTTGACCGGATACCGCAAAGCGGTGCCAATGGTTTACTGCGGGCTGTATCCGAACGAAGGAGCCGAGTATGGCGCGCTGCGCGACGCGCTCGAGAAACTCAAACTCAACGACGCCGCATTCACGTACGAGCCGGAAACGTCGGTTGCGCTGGGATTTGGCTTCCGTTGCGGTTTCCTGGGCTTGCTGCACATGGAGATCGTGCAAGAGCGCCTGGAGCGGGATTACGCGCTCGACTTGATTGCCACGTCGCCTTCGGTCGTCTTCCGCGTTACGCGGACGGACGGCACGGTGGAGATGATCGACAATCCGAGCAAACTTCCGGCCACGACCCTGATTTCGACCATCGAAGAGCCGTACGTCAAGGCGACGATCATTACGCCGCCGGAGTACGTCGGCGCGATTATGGAGATCACGCAAGCGCGGCGCGGGGAGCTCGGCAACATGGAATATCTCCACGACGGCCGCGTCATAATGACGTATGAGATGCCGCTGATCGAGGTGATCATCGACTACTTCGATCAGCTGAAGTCACGCACGAAAGGCTACGCTTCGCTGGATTACGACATCATAGGCTACCGTGAAGGCGACCTTGTCAAGCTGGAGATTTTGCTGGGCGGCGACGTGGTGGACGCGCTCTCGTTCATTATTTCGCGCGAACGGGCCGCCGCTCGCGGGCGCGCGCTGGCGGAGAAGCTCAAAGAACTGATCCCGCGGCAGATGTTCGAGGTGCCGATTCAAGCGGCGATTGGCGGGAAGATCGTCGCGCGCGAAACGGTGAGCGCGATGCGCAAGAACGTGCTGGCCAAGTGCTACGGTGGCGACATCACGCGTAAACGCAAGCTCTTGGAGAAGCAGAAGATCGGCAAAGAGCGCATGAAGCGCGTCGGCAAAGTCGATCTGCCGCAGGAGGCGTTTATGGCGGTGCTGCGTTTGGGTTCCGACTAGCTCGCGTGAAGACGTTCGTCGCGACGAAGAATCTCGGCAAGCTTGGCGAGCTGCGCGCGATATTCGCCGGGACGGAGCTCGACCTCGATACATATCCGTTGTACGCTGAGCCCGCTGAGGGTGAGACGAGCTACGTCGAAAACGCCGCCATCAAAGCGCACGCGTTGCGCGAGCAACTTCAGCAGGCGGGCGTGGAGGGCGCGGTGCTGTCCGATGATTCCGGGCTCGAGGTAACCGCGCTGGGCGGACGCCCCGGCGTTCTTTCCTCGCGTTACCAAGGGCCGGATGCGACTTGGCCCGCGCGGCGCGAAGCGTTGCTGGAAGAGCTGCGGGATATTCCCGCGGATAAACGCGCGGCAAAATTTTGTTGCGCGATGCTTCTCATTCTCGATGATGGCAGCGAAGTAAAGGGGTACGGCGAGGTTCGCGGCGCGATCGCCGGTGAAGAGCACGGGAAATTCGGCTTCGGATACGATCCGGTTTTCTTTTATCCGCCCGCCGGCAAGACGTTTGCCGAATTCGACGATGACGCCAAAAATCGCGTCAGCCATCGCGGGCGCGCCGCGAGCGCGCTTTTGAGCGCGTTGCGAGTTCGTGGCTGACGAGCAGGCCATCGGGCCTGGGACCGCCGATGAAGTTGCGTACTTTTCGCGCCGGCGCACGGCGAATGAGCACGACGCGCGGCTTTACGTCGACCTCGCGCACGTAGCGCCGAACGGCGTGTTTGTGGCACGGGACGAGGGAACGGCGATTGGGATTGCCATGCCGCACGCGCTCGAGGACGAGTGGTTTCTCAGCGATTTGTACGTCGAGCCGTCGTTTCGCGGTCGCGGGCTAGGGTTGTCACTTCTGAAGGCAGCGGCAGACGGAGCCGGAGCGGTTACGCGAAGTGGCGTTTTGGATCCGGCGCACTTGGAGGGACTCGCGTTTTATTCACGTGTCGCTGTGCCGATGCAAATGCCGCTGCTCGAGATCGCCGGCGAAGTGCCGAGGGCCAGTGAGCTGGAGAAGATGGCGGCCGGTGAGCACCGGTTCGGCGCCGTCCCGATCGATCCGATGTCGCACGCGACGGCGCTCAATCAACTCGATCGCGAGGTCCGTGGCACCGCGCGGCCGGCGGACCACTTGTACTTTGCTGATAACGCTAAGGGGTTTGTCTTCACGCGCGAAGCCGAGATTGCGGGCTATGCGTATGTTTGGCCGAGCGGGCGGATTGGACCGATGGCGTCGGTGTCGCATAATTACTCCGTGCAAATGCTCGCGTATGCGCTGGCGGCATTGCGGGCGAGCTACAATGCGGAGTGGTGTACGCTGCTGGTGCCGGGAGTTAATGTGAAGATACTGCGCGCAGCGATGAAGGCGCGATTGCGAATTACGGGAACGAAAGTATTTGCAAGTGACAATACCATTTCTGATCTAACTCGTTACATCGGAGGCGGTTCGTTAATGTTTTAGCAACAACTTAAACACTCGCTTTTAGTATAATAGATACAAAGCGAGGTGTTGTTGTGAAACATTGTAACTTATGCAAGAACGTGCTACCCGTTTCAGAATTTCCGATCCGCTCTTACCAAACCTTGAAGCCATCTGCGTACTGCAAACCCTGTCAACGCGAATACTCTCGAAGCCATTACCGGCAACATCGGCCGAAGCATAACGAGAGGCGCTACGTAAATCAAAAACGATACCGGCAGCGGAATCGTGAGCGGCTAGGCGAGTATCTTATCGGTAAGGCTTGCGTAGACTGCGGAATTGCCGACGCTGTCGTGTTGGAGTTCGACCATGTGTGTGGAGAAAAAGTCGGCAACCTAAGCGAAATGGTCTCTAACGGACACCCCTGGAAGCGGGTTTTGGCCGAATTGGCGAAGTGCGACGTGCGGTGCGCGAATTGCCATCGACGCCGAACCGCACATCAACTAAAATGGTTCAGAGCAGGCCTCGGGGCGTAGCTCAGCCAGGTAGAGCGCTTCGTTTGGGACGAAGAAGCCGCATGTTCGAATCATGTCGCCCCGACCAAAATCAGCGGCCCGCTTGGAAGCAACCTTGCGGGCCGTGGTATTCTATCTCAGGCTCGAGTAGGCGCCCGTGGTCTAATGGATAAGGCACGAGTCTTCTAAACTCGAAGATGGGGGTTCGATTCCCTCCGGGCGCACATGGTGACTGTAGCTCAGCTGGTTAGAGCGTCGGCCTGTGAAGCCGAAGGTCGCGGGATCGTAGCCCGTCAGTCACCCCAACCCCCCCCAAAAGTAGGCAGCGCCCC
>JAAXCX010000010.1 GCA_013036105.1 Vulcanimicrobiota bacterium | reverse complement strand
CGCGTTGCCGACGGTACCTTGAGCCCACTCGGCAATATCGTGGATGCCTGGCACATCTACGGCGACGCGCTGGTAAAGCGCTTGGTACTTCCTGTTCCGAGAAATCCAGGAAACGGCTTGCGCTGCGCGAATCATTTCGGCGATGCGCTGCCGGTTATCGCCGACCGCGTGCGTGGCAAAGACGTCCACGCCGTTTTCGGCGAGCTTGCCGGCAATGAACGGCGTGTTTGTATCGACGAGCTGTCCGAGCAGCATTTCGGTGCCGACCGCGACGATCTCGACCGAGGGCATTACCGCTCTTCGAACCAGCCCGGATAACGAAACGAGACCTCGGCCTCGAAACCGTGGGCCGCTTCTATCATCGCCTCCCGCCGAACGGCGGAGTCTTCGGCGGCGGGATTTTGCCGCCTCACATCCTCACGACGAGCTGCAATCGCTTCGGCGAACCGCGCGAAGCGGGCGTCCATTGCGCGCTGCAGCCCTTCCTTTATAAGCTTGCCGACTCGCGGCGCGAGTCCGGCGGTCGAGATCGCCACCCGTACCGGGCCGGCCTTCGCAATCGCCAGCATCGCGACGAAGCCATGCATGGGCTGATCGATACAGCAGAGCAGAAAGCGTTCGCGGTCGGCTAGTGCGCGCAGCCGCGCGGAAAGCGCCTCGTCCTGCGGCGTCGATATCACGAGGAATGCACCCGTCACATCCTCGTCGCGAAGAACGGCCGGATCTTCGATACGGCGAACGGCGGCATCGCATTCCCGCAGCGCCGCGCTCTTCTCTTGCGCCTCACGATCGTTTCCGATGACGACGCAGTCGCGGCCGCCCAGATTCAGCCCGACCGGAAAATAGGGATTGCGCAAGATTAAAAGTCCACCGGCCGCAGATAGAACTCGTTGATCGCTGTATTCGAAAGCATCGCGGTGGTCGGCAAGTGCCGCTTCCAATGCGTGCTGTCCAAGCGCTTGCGCACGATCTCTACTTCGCTGCGATCGAAACCGCGCCCGGCGAGCTGGTCGTTGGTGTAGCCTTCGAGGATGCGCGAGAGGATGGCGTCGGCCTTCACGTAGGTAATGCCTAAGTCACCCTCGTCGGTTTGATTCGCTTCCAGATCGGCGCTCGGAGCTTTCTCGATAAGCGGTTGAGGAACGCCCAGATACTCCGCCAGCTTCCACACTTGCGACTTATAGAGATCGCCGATCGGGTTGACGGGCGGCGAATCGTCGGCGTGCCACGTGAAGTATCCCAGCAGCCGTTCGGTTTTGTTTCCGGTGCCGACGGGCAGCGCACCCAGTTTCGCGGATTGATCGAAGAGCACGAGCATGCGCAAGCGAGCCAGCACGTTTCCGCGGCGGCGTGCGTCGGCATCGGGTTCGAATTGGAGGTAACCGTCAGCTGCAGCGGTGATGTCGATCGTGGACTCGTTGATGCCCAGCGCTTCGGTAACGAGGTGCGCGTCGCTCAAACTCGACGGGCTCGAATGTTTGAAAGGCATGCGCACGCCATAGACGTTTTTTGCGCCGAGCGCGCGAGCGCACAAGTACGCCGTCACGGCCGAATCAACGCCGCCGGAAAGTCCCACAACCGCGCGTTCTATGCTGCGTCCGGCGATGAGTTCGTCGCGCAGAAATGCTTCGAGCCACTGCGCGGTCAGCTCCGGATTGATCGCCGGTGCTTGCGTGAAATCGCCTCGCCGCGGCTCGATGACGGGCAGTTTCATCGCCTCGGCAACTCCTCGTCGGCCAGCAAGTCCGGCAACACCGCGTGTAAGTCGCCGAGCAGCGGCAGCGTCGCTCGCGCGAGATCGATCTCGCGCAGGTCGATCGGCGCGCGAATGATCTGCGCGCCGAGCGCGGGCGCCTCGACAATCGTGCGGCCATGCGGATCCACGATCCGCGACGATCCCGTCATGCCCTTCCCGCCTTCGAAGCCGGCAAGGCCCGCATAGAGCAGATAGACGCCGTGCTCGGCGGCGATCGCCTCGAGAATTCCGCGCCAGCGCGTAATGCTGGTCAGTTCGCCACCGTCGTCGATTCCGCGGCCCGGCGCCGCACTCGGAACGATCAGTATGCGCGCGCCTTTGACGGCCGCGAGGGTCGGCACGATCGCGTGCCAGCAATCTTCGCAGATGAGCATCGCCATGCGGCCGAAGCGCGTCTCGAACGTCTCCAAGTGCCGCCCGCGCGAAAGGAAGCGTTCCTCGTCAAAGACGCCGTACGTCGGCAGAAACATCTTGCGGTGAACGTGCTTGACGTTAGCCTTTCCACCGGAGATTTCCAGATACACCGCCGAGTTGTAGTACGTGCCCTCGCAGTTTTCGTAAAAACCGCAGACGACGTCCACATCTTTGCCGGGGTTGGTTTCGAGCCACGCCGCGGCGAGGTCGGCGGCGAACCTGTCGGAATCTAGCGCGAGCTCGTAGACGGCGCCTTCCAAAAAATAGCCGGTGAGCGCCGCTTCCGGTAGAACGATCAGATCGACCGGATCGGCGCCGGTCTGCGAAAAGACATCGCGCAAATCGCGAAGATTTTCGCGATACTTTCCTTTGCGCGGCTTGGTTTGCACGATCGCGACGTTCACGACGTCCACTAGAGCGCGACCTCAGGATCGAGTTGGCCGGGTCCGGCCATCTTCAACTTCGCCGCGCACTCCTCGGCCGGATAGGTCCAGATTTCCGCCAGCGTTGGATGGAGGTGCGGGATGGTCATGAATTGCGCGGCCGTCGCTTCGTAACGCATGGCGACGATCAGTTCGTGTATCAGATCCGAACCGTGCGGACCGAGAATGGCGGCGCCCAGAATCTTCCCGCTCCCGGCAGCGGCAAGGATCTTCACGAACCCTTTGGTCTTCCCGATACATTGCGCTTTGCCGTGTTCTGCAAAATCGTAGGTGCCCTTGACGTAGGCGATAGCTTTTGCTTGCAGTTCGCGTTCGGTCTCGCCGACGACGGCCACTTGCGGATCGCTGAAGACCGTATGCGCGGCCGTAATCGTATAGTCGGCTTTTTCGGGCGGCTCGGCCGGGTTGCGCAGAGCGTTCCGCGCCGCGATCTCGCCTTCGTAAATGGCCACATGCACGAGCATATGTTTTCCCGCAACGTCGCCGATAGCGTAAAAGTCCGGATTGCAGGTACGCATGCCTTCGTCGGTCTCGATTCCCGTGATGGCGTGGCACGGAACGCCCGCCGCATCGAGATTCAAGCCTTCAAAGTTCGGGACGCGGCCTAGACAGTACAAGAGCTCGTCCGCCTCGATCTCGCCTTCGACGCCTTTGTGAACGACGTGGGCGAGCTTCTTGCCGCCGCGTTTGCTCGCTCGCACGATTTGCGTATCGGTATGCACGTCGATGCCCTCGGCGCGAAAATACTCCGTAAGACCCTCGCCTACGTCGTGATCTTCGCCCGAAAGCAGATGGGGGCTGCGCAGCACGATCGATGTCTTCACGCCCATACGCGAAAAGAATTGACCCAGCTCGCATGCGACGTATCCGCCGCCCAACACAACGAGCGAGCGCGGCAACTCTTGCAATTCGAGCGCGGCGTCACTGTCGATGAATCCCGTTTCAGGAAGTCCGGGCACGGCCGCCGGGGCAACCACGCTGCCCGTCGCGATGACGAATTTTTCCGCCTCGAGCACCGTGTCCGTAATCTCCACCTCGCGCGAAGAGATGAACCGCGCGGGGCCTTCGTAGAGCGGAAATTGCCGCAGTCCGTCGATCCGGTAATCGGCGAAACCGCGGATCAGTTCCGCCTTGCGCCGCATGATGTGCGCAAAGTCGAACGTAATGTCGCCGGCATGAATGCCCAGTTCCACCGCTTCGCGCATGTCGGTAATAGCATCGCTCGATGCCAGCAGCGTTTTGCTGGGCATGCAGCCGCGAAGAATGCAGAGGCCACCCAGCGGTCCGTAATCGATAAGCGCGACGGAAGCTCCGAGATCGCGAGCGGTGCGCGCTGCCGCGAATCCGCCGGAACCCGCCCCGACGACAACGAGATCGTATCGCTCGCGAGTTTTCAAGGGTTGTGCTGCGGCCGCGCTCCCAACCGGTGAACCGACTCGATGAACCGCAGCGTGCCTCCCGAATGCATCACGATCGAATGCGTGCGCGCGTTGTTGCCGAAGAAGCGGACGCCGCGCGTCAGATCGCCGTCGGTAATCCCTGTCGCGCAAAACACCAAGTGCTCGCCTTTGACCAAATCGTTCATCGTCAGGACGGCCGAAAGATCGGCGATGCCCATTTCGTGCGCGCGCCTGGCTTCGTCGTCGTTGCGCGGCTCGAGCCTCCCCATAAACATGCCGCCCAAACATTTGAGCGCCGCGGCCGCAAGCACGCCTTCGGGCGCGCCGCCCGTTCCGAGCGCAACGTGTATCCCCGTTCCGGGCACCGCGGTGGCGATGCAGGCGTCCACGTCGCCGTCAGAGATCAATTTGATCCGCGCGCCGGCTTCACGGACCTGCGCAATAAGAGCGGCATGGCGCGGACGATCGAGTATGACGACCGTTACGTCGCTGACCGGTTTTTCCATCGCGTTGGCGACCGCTTCGATGTTATCGCGCACCGGCGCGTCGAGGTGCACAAAGGGCGCGGCTTTGGGTCCGACCGCAAGTTTTTTCATATACGTGTCGGGAGCGTTCAGCAAACATCCGCGTTCGGCAATAGCCATTACCGCGATCGAGTTAGGAAGTCCGTTGGCAACGAGATTGGTGCCTTCGACGGGATCGACGGCGATGTCGACTTCGAATCCGCCGCGGCCGAGCTCCTCGCCGATGTAGAGCATCGGCGCTTCGTCGCGCTCACCCTCGCCGATTACGATGCGGCCCGAAATCTCCATCTCGCCGAGCGCTTCACGCATGCGCTCCACAGCGGCGCCATCGGCCTTGTCGCGTTCTCCGCGTCCCATCCAACGCGACGCCGCCAGCGCGGCGCTTTCGGTCACTTTCACGAAATCAAGCGTATTGACGGGGCTTGTGGACGTACGCGCAATCATTGTTGCCATACTCTTTGAGGCTACAAGGGAAGCGGGGCGATTCCTTTAGAAGTTGCATCGTTCCGTGCATCTGGACGAATCGCAACGCACTTTTCCAATCCGTTCTAACGCGGTGCAAGGCTTGCTCGCGGCCGGGTGGGTTCCGCTCGCCGCCGTTGCCGCCGCCGGCCTAACGCTAGGATTTTTCCTTTGGTATGGTTTCGTTGTCCCCAAACAAGACGCGGCGCTCACCGCCGCAGGTTTACCGCTCTTGCTCGTGATCGCGCTGGTTGCCGTTATTTGGGCGTGGCAGGCGTACAGCGATTATTTCGCGTCGCGGACCGGTATCAAATTTCAACGCTCGCTGCAATACGATGCTATCTCGTGGTCGGTATTCGTGCTGCTTTGGCTTTCTTTCGTCATGCCGCTGTGGCTGACGCACGGCGGCGCCCGGCTCTTCGTCTACTGCGTAGCGGTCTTCTGCATCGCAAAGCTGGCGGTCGCGGCGCGCTTCAACGAAACCGTGCGCGACGTCACGATCGACTTCGTCGTCACCCGTTTTGCGATCATCGTTATCGCGGAACTGGCAGCCGTGATCATCGGGCAGCGCGCCGGCACGCACGTGCAAGAGTCCAGGACGCTGCTGCTGGCCGTCTGGGGCCGTTGGGATGCGGTTCACTATCTGGACATCGCGACCAACGGCTACCACGGAACCGACATGGCGTTCTTCCCACTCTTGCCTTTGCTGATCGGGATCCTTGGCCGGGTGATGGGAAATCATTTGATCGCGGGCCTCGTGATTTCCAACGTCGCGCTCTTTTTCGCGCTGCTCTTCCTTTATAAGCTGGTCGAACACGAATTCGACCGCACTGTCGCGCGCCGCGCGATTTTCTATATCTCGATTTTTCCCACCGCGATCTTTTTCTCGGCCGTCTACACTGAGTCGCTCTTCCTGATGCTGACCGTCGCGTCGTTCTACTACATGCGGGAACGGCGCTGGTGGCTGGCGGGCGCCATCGGCCTGCTCGCTTCGCTAACGCGCATCGAAGGCGTGCTGCTCGCCGTACCGTTTGCGATCGAATGGTGGAGCGCATACCGCGAAAACGCGGTCGCGGGCGCGAAGAACCTCGTGCCGATCGTGTTGATCCCGCTCGGGCTCGTCCTCTTCATGGCCTATTTGTGGGTGCTCAACGGCGATCCGCTCTATTTCTCGCACGTGCAATCGCATTGGAACCGCCAGCTCGCAGCGCCGTGGACCTCGATTGGGAATTCGTTCCATAAAATTGCGACGTCCGCCGGGCCGCAAA
Organism: Vulcanimicrobiota bacterium; assembly: GCA_013036105.1. GTDB lineage: Bacteria > Vulcanimicrobiota > Vulcanimicrobiia > Vulcanimicrobiales > Vulcanimicrobiaceae > Rubrimentiphilum. Next base: position 101,852 of record JAAXCX010000010.1, on the reverse strand, counting down.
CTGTCGCTCAGCAGATCCTCGAACTCGTCTTCACCGCGCTGATGATCGGCGTGCTCGGCGGCGGCTGGCGCAAGCTCAAGGCCTCCTATGTGGCCTATATGGGTCTCTCGATTCTCATGCCGCTTTGCACGTCGAGCTTGATGAGCATGCCGCGCTTCGCGCTGGTGCTCTTCCCGATGTTCGCGATCATGGCGTTGTGGGGTGGACGTGCGAGAGTCAACAACGCGATCGTAGCGCTTTCGCTGCCGCTCTTAGGCCTCTTCACTGTTCTGTTTGCCGACTGGTACTGGGTTGCATAACGTCACGCAGCGTCGCGGCGTGCGCCAGTTCGTAAAATTCGGAATCGTCGGCGCCTCCGGTTTCGTGGTGAACCTGATCGTCTTCACCGGCCTGCAGCGCGTCATACCGCATCACGACCAGCCGGAGCAATACTACGCGATCTACTCGGTCGCGTTCTTGTCGGGCGGCGTTTCGAATTACTACCTCAACCGTGTCTGGACGTTCCGTTCGACCGGGCACGCTTTTCGGGAGGGAAGCAAGTTCCTCACGGTCTCTGCGCTGGCGCTGACCGTCGGACTCATCGTCTCCGCGCTGGTTTCGCCGTTTTTGGGGCACGGCCACAAAACGTGGTTCATCGCGACGCTCGCCGGCATCGTGGTGAACTTCTTCCTCAATAAATATTGGACGTTCAAGCACGTAAGCTAACCGCCGACCAAACGCGGCGCGCACTATGGACGCTCGGAGTACTGGTGGCCGTATGCCTCGGATTGGCCTTGCGCCTCAAAGGCATCCACAATCCGCTGCTCGATCATCCCGGCTGGCGGCAAGGCGATGAGGCCTCGATCGCGCGAAACTTTGCGGCGCTCCGTTACAACATCTTCTATCCGCAAACGAACTACAACGGTCCGCCGCCCAACTACGTGGAGCTCGAACTACAGATCGTTCCGTTCCTCGCCGCGACCTTCTACAAGATCTTCGGCGTGCACGAAATCGCCGGGCGTATCGTCACGATACTTTTCAGCCTGGGAACGGTGGCCGTGCTCGCATTTTTCGGGCGCTGGCTCTTCGCAAGCGCAAAGGCCGGAATACTCGCCGCGCTCTTTTATGCCGTCATGCCTGGCAGTATCTACTACGGCCGCACCTTCATGCCGGACGCGGCGATGGTCTTCTTTATGACCGCGGCGCTCTACGCGTCGGCGCGCCTATTGATCGACCGCGAACGCTGGCGCGCTCGCGACGTGCTGTGGAGCTCGGCGCTGCTCACGTTAGCGCTCTTGGCGAAACCTGTCGCGGTCGTGGCGATCGTTCCCGTTCTCGTTTTAATCGGAGAGCGGGCGTACTCCGGCAGAACGTTTCGACCTCTGGCGGCCTTTGCGCTGATCGCGGTACCGCTCGTCATTCTTTGGGTCTACGATCGCATCGTCGGGTCGTACGCCGAATGGCACTGGGCCAGCGGCATTCTCGCATTGCACGTGCTCCCGGCGTTTTACGCGTCACTGCAAAGCACGGGCGCGTTCGCCGCCAAGGCGGCGCAGTTCCGCGTGATGCTCGGCGTGCTCGCGCACGGCATGATAGGACCGGCGATCTCAGCCGCCGCGCTGCTCGGGCTCTTCTTTACACCGGCGACGATTCGTTCGCGCTCACTCTCGTGGACTTGGCTCGCCGCCGGACTTGCCTACGTCTTCGTCGTCGTGACGGTCGAGCGCGTGGACTACTACACTTTTCCGCTTCTGCCGCTAGCGGCGCTGGCCGCCGCCGGGTTCACGCAACGCCTCATCGCGGCCGTCGAACGCGGCGCGCTTCCCCGCGCGGGCAACTACGCATGCGCGGCACTCGCGGTTATCGCGTTTGCGACGGTGATCTTCCAAAACCGTGAAATCGTTAAGCCGTACTACCGGTACTCGCAAGCGGTCTACAGCAGTGCGATTGCACTCGACCGGACTCTTCCAACCGCGGCACTCGTCGTGATGGGGCATTACGATCCATCGGTGCTGTATTACATCGGGCGGTACGGCTGGGAAGAGGACCCCTATCTTTGGACACCTTTTGACGAGCAGAGCGCGATCAGCAAGGGCGCGCGGTATTTCATCGCCATCGAGCGCAACCGTTTTAACCGCAACGTCGAACTGTGCGCGTGGATGCAGCGGTTTCCGCTGCTGCGTACCGGCGCGCAGTGGCCCGTTTACGTGACCGACCCAAAGCTCGTGAAACCTCGCGCGGGCCAGCAATGGCGCTCTTTCCGCAACGCTGAGAAACGTGGGCGCGCGCGCGACTGGCTCACGGCGCGCGACCTCTGCGCCAACGTTTAAGGCGACGAAGTAACGTCGTCGAACGCGGCGATCGCTCCGTTCGATCCCGCCGAGGTCGCGTGGAGACGCAGTTGGATCGGCGCGCCTCGGGGATAGCCTAAAAATGCGTATTCCTTTTCGGCCGGGCGCGACCGCGAACAGGCTCCCGAACTGAGCTGCAACGCCGGTGCCACGAACGTATCGAGAATATGCTCGGTACCGATGCCGGTGCCGACGGGAAAGACGATGCCAATCTGAACGGTCACCGGATCGACAATTCCCCACGCCCGCAGCTTGATTCGCGTTGGCGTGCCGCGGTAACGAAATGTTTGTGCGAGATAGGCCGCGGCATCGTCCGGGACGTCTATCGCCGCGTAGGGATTACCCGCGCCGGAAGACGGAAAACACGCGCCGGCAGCCTCGACCCGGAATTGCGGGTATCCGCTCAAATGCCCGCGCGCGGTGACGATCTGCGCCCAGCAGTTGAACCCGAATGTGAAGTCTCCATTCGTAATGCCGGCAGTGTTACACGCGGCCGGCCACCTCGTGACGGGCACCTTCGGCGTCGAGGTGAGCGACCACGCTCCCGACACACGCGAATAGTTGAGCGCAAACCTCGCGCGCGCGTCGCCCGGCGCTTCGAGATCGGCTCGCTTTCCGCCGTACTCGTAGAGCAGCCCTCGCGTGGAGATGCCGTCGGGACCGCTGTCGTCGTAATCGATCCAGTCGAATATTTTTGGCAGTGCTATCGTCGCCCCGTCGGGCACACGCTTCACGATCCCGTTCGCGAGCGCTCTTTCGAGCGCGGCTCGCGCGGCACTCGCCGGTTCTTGCGCGCGAACCAACTGCACGTTGGTCGCGTACGCGCTCATCCCTAAGATTCCAAATAAAACCGCAGCCGCAATTTTAGCGCCGCCTCCTAAGCGGCTTCGCGAAGCAGCCGTAGCTGCCGAAGCCAGCAGTAACGCGACGCCGAACGTCTGCAGGAACACGGGCAGGTAGCCGGCACCCAGCCGCAGCTCGTGCTGATACTTCACGAGCAGCGCGACTGGTATGGCCGGCAATATCGCCGATAAGACGCCGGTCCAAAGCGGCAGCCGCTTGGGACTCGAACGTTCCACCGCACGCAGCGCGATCCAACTTACCGCTGCGAAGACCGCGAACACAGCGATCGAAGCGAAAGGGAGAGATCGCAACGGATCCGCGAGCCAGTATGCCAGCGGCAGCGCTGCCGTGATTTGATAGAACGCCGTTTTAAGAAATGAGACCGCGTCGGCGTTCACGGCATAGAGCGCGCCCGGCGGGAGTTTCAAGCGCCCGTGGAGCTCGATTTCGAAGAGCGCCAGGCCGGCGCCGATCGCCAGATACGGGATCGCCTTCCGGATAGCCGCCCGCCACGTACCGGTCAATGGACGCACCAGAAACGGATAGAGCGCGCAGAAGAAATACGCATCTTCGTACGTCAGCGCCGCCAGCGCATAGAGCCCTATGGACATCGCCGCAGGAAGCCGGCTGCGTCCGACAAGTGAAGCGCGGAACATCATGAACGAGCCAAATATCGCAACGGCAACCAGCTGCGGCATTGCGTTGTAAGCGATGAGCGCGTCTTGATAGCCGTGTATGAGGAGGAGCGCCGCCGCGCAGACGGCGCTGATCGCTGCGAACGCCGGTGTGGTGTACGCCTGCACGCAGCGCCGGAACATATCGATTGCGGCCAGCGTCGCCGCCGCCAAGAACACTTTGTAGGCGATCAGGTTTGTAAGAAGATCGAAGACGACGTATTTTTCCAGTATCAGTCCCGGATAAAAACGCCCGTTTCCAAAGAACCACACGTGGAACGAGTGCGCCATCGCCTGCCACAGCGTGACGCGATCGGCGGCGAGAATGCCGGGAAGCGCGGAGTAAAAGGCGTCATCCGCCATCCACCCGCTGTGAACGGCGGGCAGTATCACAACCAGGCCGAGCGCCAAAGCTGCAGCCGGAAGCCACCGCGCCGCGTTGCGCACGGAGTCTACGGTAACGGCAGCAGCGAACCCGAGACGGCTGTCGCCGCCGCCTTCTCCGTCGCCGGCACGCCCGACTCCACCAGTTGCCGGTAAATGATGAGCCGGTTGGTGTTGCGGGCGATCTGTCGCTGCAATTCGTACGAATCTTCGATCGCGCGCGTCAGGTCTTGCGTGTCATACGTGTAGGCAAACCGGTGCAGACTGTGCACGACCAGCTTGTTCTGCGCGCGGAGGGCGTCGAAAGCCGCTTGAATCTCCGCCGCTGCGGAGCGATACGTCGGATAATTCGACAGGACGATCGCGCGCTTCAGCCTCGCGTCGTCGATCTGCGACCTGAGCGCCTGCAGCCGCACGTTTGTCGGGTCGTATTTCTGTGCCGCGCTTATTGTTGCCAGCGCATCGTCATAGTTTCCCGTGCGAAAGTCCGCGTCGGCAATGCTGCCGGCGGTATTGGAAAATCCCGCCCGCGCGCGCGCGTTCGTCGGGCTGACGTGCAGGGCGAGCCGGTACGCGGTAGCCGCTTCGTGCAGGCTGCCGCGCGCCAGCGCCGTGTCGCCTTGATGTACGCGCGTATCGACGAGCCATCGCTCGACGGGTCCGGCGCAGCCGGTCAGGCCGATTGCGAGAGCCAACGCGCAGAACGCACTGCGAACCGGAACATTACTCATGAAAGCCCACGCCCTGCTAGCGGCCGTGATTGACCAGATGCGCGACAGCCGCGATGATCCACGCTGCCGGCGCGAGCAAGACTTGGGAGAGCACCCAGCCGGCGACGGCCGTAAGAGCAAGGTAAAAAACCATCGCTTTGACTTCTGACTCCGGACGCTCGCCTTTGACCGCTTCGTCGACGATGATCGAAGACGTCGGATCCACGAAGAACGTAAAGGCGACCGTCCCGATCCCGTTGATGATCCCCGAGATGCCGATAGCCGTGCGCGCTACGTTTACGTCGAGCACGCTCGCATAATATGCGGCGACCACGCCGATGGCGTAGACCGCGGTGACCACGACGTTGAAGATCAGGAGCCTCGCCGGAATGTTGCGCGTAGAGAAGCCGAAGATTTCGCGGTAGTGCGGTACGCGCATCTGCCGCAGAACTTCCAGCATCACGCGCGGGTAAAAAAGCCGCGCTAAAGAATGCGGCAGCGACTTCGTCCGCTCGAACGAACGCACGCCGCGGACGTACATGAACGTGAACATCGGCAACAAGAGCGATCCCACAACCGTGCCCACCATGCCCGCGATGATGATCAGCCGCAGCTGCAGCTCGAAAACATGCTGAATCTCCCAGATCCGCGGCCAGGCAAACGAGGCGCCTCCGCGAGCCTGGCTGAGCAGCGTACGCACGGCATTCCCGGCGCGATCTGAAAGCGGGCCGAGCATCAGCGTATAGACCAGCGTTGCCAACCGGCTTGCGGTCATGAACAGGTTGAAGAGCGAGATCGACGTTGCGATTCGCCCGGTTCGCACACCCGCTAGGCGGGCCGCATATGCTCCCATCGTCATCGCCTGAACGGCGATGTTGACGAGGAGCGCGATAACGAGCTGCCAGGACCAAAACGGTATCAGCGCCGGAGCGGCGTGACTAAGCAGCGCTGCGATTCCATGCGACGGACGATTCGTCGACCGGACCTAGAACGCAGAGGCCAAGATTTTCTTCGCGCAACAGCTCTTGCGCCAGCTCTTGGATCTCGGGAGCGGTGACCGCCTCGACCTTGGCCACAATCTCGTCGATCGGAAGATCGCGGCCTAGCGAAAACTCGCTGCGGCCGAGCCGGATCATCCGGCCGGACGTGCTCTCGAGCGAAAGCGAGAGACTTCCTTTAATATGTTCTTTCGCCAGCTGCAGCTCGGCGGCGCCGACCGGCGTTTGTTTTATCTGCGCGAACTGGTCGCCGATGACCGCGACGCATTCCCCGACGGTTTGCGGCGACGTTCCGGCATAGACTGCGAAGAGTCCGGCTCCGCGATAGGCGGCTTGGAAAGAGTACACCGTGTAGACGAGCCCGCGCTTCTCCCGAATCTCTTGAAACAGGCGGCTCGACATGCCGCCGCCGAGGATCGTGTCGAGTACCGAGAGTACGTAACGGCGCTCGTCTCGCACGGATAGTCCGGTCGTGCCCAGCACGACGTAAGCCTGTTCACTGTCTTTGGGCCGGAATAACGATGCCGGCGTCGGCGGCGGATTTTCCGGCACCGGCAGCGCACACGTCCCCGTGAACGGCGCGAGCGCACGCGCGAGCATATCGACGAGCGCGTCGTGGTCGACGTTGCCCGCCGCGGCCACGACCACTGAATTCGGTGCGTAATGCCGCTTCATGTGCTGCCGTAAATCATCTTGCGTCAGTTTCGTTACCGTGTCCGCAAAGCCGATGGTCGGCGAACCAAGGTTGCTTCCGCGCCACATCGTTTGAATGAAGAGATCGTGGATGAGCTCGTCCGGAGAGTCGTCGTACATCTTGATCTCTTCCAGAACGACCTTTTGCTCTTTGGCAAGCTCCGACGGGTCGAAGCGCGAATTCAAAAACATATCGGAGAGCACGTCGACCGCGAGCGGCAGGTGGACGTCCATGACCTTGGCATAGTAGCAGGTCGCTTCTTTATCGGTGAAGGCGTTCAGATTTCCGCCGACGCCATCCATCTCTTCGGCGATCTCGCGCGCCGTACGGCGCTGCGTTCCCTTAAAAAGCATATGCTCGACCAAATGCGAAACGCCGCGCAGCTGAGGCTGCTCGACGGCGGAACCGACGTCAGCCCAGATGCCGATCGAGGCGGAACGAAAGCCCGGCATCGATTCGCTGATGACCCGGACGCCGTTGGAGAGCAGGCTCTTACGGTACACTAGAGCCTCCTCACTTTAAAGTTGTACGGGCCCACTCCTGGTCCCAATAGACGCCGCGACCCGCGCGCATCCGCCGCACGAACGCGTCCATGCGTTCTCCGCGGCGAACGCTCACCGTGAAAACTGCGCGAGCGGTGGGCTTTGCGAGGTCGCCTGCCACAACGACATCCTTCCCCACCCGGAGCGGCACGCTCGCCCAAACGTCCACCTCCTCCACCGGAGCGGCCGCAAAGGATACGCGCACGAGAGAGGCGATCTCGTTGACAAACTGATCACGCGAGAGCGCGCTATGGAAATGCTCGCCCGAGACGCGCAAGCCGGCGACCTCGTGACCGCCGAAGCCGTCCGCATAAACGTTGAGAACCTGCGCGGGCCACTGCGTGTGAAAGAGCGCGCGGCCGATCCTTACCGCCAAATCCTTGCGGTTGCCGGAAGCGCGCGCGCTTGCGTCCAGCCGATCGACTCCGCGCGGCGCGGTCGGAAAGAGCTGCGCGAGCAGAACGAGCGCGCTAATAACTTTGAGCAAAATACGCGTTAACCACGGCGGGCTCGCCGCAGGCGACGCAGAGCGCGCCGGGCTGCTGTAATTCCCGCATCACGCGCGTCGTCGCCGACGTTTGGTCCTTGACGCCGGCTTCGCATTGCGGGCGGCTACACCACGGAATGTCGACCATGCCGGCGCGATTCTTGCATTCTTCCAAGAACGTAGCGCGATCCGTCGGCGCAAATGTGTGGCTTTGGAGAAACGTTTTTGCTTGCGCAAAAAGCGATGATTGAATCGACGTCAGTTGCTCGCGCAAAGTCGCGCTCAACGCCTCGAACGTCACCGGCACTCGCGAGCCTTCTTCACCTTTTTGCTTGTCGCGCCGCACGAGCGAGACGGAGCCCGCCTCAAGATCGCGCGGGCCGATCTCGATTCGCACCGGGACACCCCGCATCTCCCAGTCGCTGTACTTGAATCCGGGCGAGCGATCGCGATCGTCTACCCGCACGCGAAAGCCCGCTGCGCGCAGAGTCTTGCCGAGTTCGCGCGCTTTCTCCAAAGGAGCGCGCTCTTCGCCTTTAACGATCGGCACGATGACGGCTTCGAGGGGAGCGAGTTTCGGCGGAATGCGCAATCCGCGATCGTCACCGTGCACCATGATCACCGCTCCCAGCATCCGCCACGAGATTCCCCACGACGTCGTATAGACGTGTTTGAGCTGTTGGTCGGCGTCGGAAAACGTAATCTCGTACGCGCGGCTGAAATTCTGGCCGAGGTCGTGCGAGGTGCCGGACTGTAGGGCCTTCCCGTCGGGCATCAGCGCTTCGATCGAAAAGGTTTCCAGCGCTCCCGGAAACCGCTCACTTGCGCTCTTGCGGCCGGCATAGACGGGAATTGCGGCGACGTTCTCGGCGAAGTCCCGGTAAACTTCGAGCATCTGCTCGGTCTCCGCTCGCGCCTCTTCAGCCGTTGCGTGCGCGGTGTGTCCCTCTTGCCAGAGAAACTCCATGGTACGCAAAAACGGGCGCGTGGCTTTTTCCCACCGGACGACGTTGCACCATTGATTGATCAGCACCGGCAAGTCGCGGTGGGATTGGATCCACTTAGCGTACATGACGCCGATGATAACTTCCGAGGTGGGACGAATCGCCAACCGCTCTTCGAGTTTCTCCTGGCCGCCTTGCGTCACCCAAGCAACTTCGGGCGCGAAACCTTCAACATGCTCGGCTTCGCGAACGAGCAAGCTTTCGGGAATGAGGAGCGGGAAATACGCGTTTTCATGCCCCGTATCTTTGAAACGCATGTCCAGCTCGCGCTGCAGATTTTCCCACATGCCGAAGCCGTAAGGACGGAGCACGACGCAGCCGCGCACGGGCGCGTATGAAACGAGCTCCGCCTTTATGCAGACTGCGGTGTACCATGCAGAAAGATCCGCGCCTTTGGGCGGGATCTCTTTGACCAGCGGTTCCTGCGCGGGAGGTTCGGCCATCAGAGCGTGATCACTGCCGCCGATGCGGGTGGGACGTCGAGCGCTGCGGGGTTCGCCTCCTGCCAATCCACAACGTTGACCTGCGTCGTATCCATGCTCAAGGCGGTCAGGCGACGAACGCGCGGATTGCGCGCGGGCCGCGCGGCGTTCAGGTTAACCGTCGCGCCGATATTGGAATCGCGATTGATGAGCGTAACGACGCGGGTTCCGTCATCGCGTTCGAGTGCGAATGCAGTGAAGTTGTTGTTCGTGGTCTGCAGCTGTCGCGTCACGAACCGCGCATCGACCGATTCTTTGAGCAGGAGGAGCGCTTGATAGAGCGGTCCGCGCTGTGCGTCGGCGTCGTCGTGGAAATTGGCGCCGTCGGCGCCGCTGGCCGCCAGTTCCAATCCAAAGTCGAGCGCCCAGAGCGCATTAGCCATGTTGTTCGTATCGGAGATGATCTGTTCGATCCGGTACGGCAAATCGGTCAGGCTGGCCGACTTCGGCAGATCGCGCACGCCATTTCGCAGCGCCGCTTCACCGCCGGTGTGGCGATACTGCTGCGTGATCATGACCAGTTGGGGACGCTCGTCTTGCCCGAACCGGGACGCCCAGTCGGGGCGCGTCGCGGTCGCGGGTCCTGAGTACATTGCGGCCGGGTCGTTCGCGCTTATCGAAGAGACGCGGGTGCGAAATGCCGTCAAAAACGCACCGTAATCTTTAAAGAGCCGGTCGGGAGCGCTTCCCAGCTCGAATGCCAGCAGCCTTTCGCCCAAAGCTTGACTGGCTTTCGAAGCTTGATCGGCCACGCCGAATGCCGGCGCGCTCAAACTCAGCCCGAGGATCGCGCGCCAGCCCACCGCGTCCAAGAATTGCGCAAGATTCGCGAGATCCGCCTGCGCGTATGTCGTTGCATCGAGATTCGGTCCGCCGAACTGTAAGATCCCGCGGCTGCCCAAACCGCGGACGTAGTCGATCAGCGTTCGGTTCGAGCTGCTAAAGAACGCGCCGCCTGGTACGAGCGACGCTTCGAAACTTAAGCCCATGAACTCAGCGAGCATGCGCCGGCCCGAGGGCGATGCATCGAGCTGGATGTTGGCGGGCACGAAGCCCGATTGTTGCGCATATGCGATCCCGCCCAAGGAGGCCGTCGCTGAAACTGCTGCGCAAGCTGCCAGAAACTCGCGGCGTTCAATCCTGTTGCTCATACTGCCATTACGTTCGCCATCGGCGGCCGGTTCCGTTCCCGAAAGGCTTGGGGCGCGCGAGCGTTGCAAGAACCACCATGCCCAAGCGTACGCGCATCTACACCCGGTCCGGCGATACGGGTAGTACCGGGCTGGTCGGCGGAGCGCGCGTCTCCAAGAATAACGGTCGGATCGAAACCTACGGCACGCTCGACGAACTTTCCAGCGCCATCGGGATCGCGCGCGCACATCTGGCGACTGCGAGCGGCACCGCAAACGCGTCGCGGCTGGACGCGTGGCTGGCATGGACGCAGAACCTGCTCTTCGACCTCGGCGCGGAACTGGCAACGCCGGCTGAAAGGCGCTGGAGCGGAATGGCGCTCGCCGGAGACGATCAGGTGCGCGCCTTGGAGCGCGCGATCGACGAAGCCGACGCCGATCTCGAGCCGCTGAATACATTCATTCTTCCGGGAGGCAGTCCAGCGGGGGCGGCTTTGCATTTCGCCCGCACCGTCTGCCGGCGCGCGGAACGGCTCTTGGTAACGCTGCGCGAAAAGGAACCGGAGATTTCGGAAGCGACCATTCGAATCGTGAACCGTCTTTCCGATGCGCTCTTCGTGTGGGCGCGATGGGTCAATGCTCGCTCCGGCATCGCCGAAGCGCAATGGAGCGCCGCCTCACAGCCGCCGGAGGATGCCCGATGAGCTCGTTCGTTTACCGCTTGTTCCAAACAACGAACGCCGACAAACTGCGCGAGCTTGGCTCCCGGCGGATCTTGCGCCGCGCGCTCACGGCAAAAGATCTCGTCGCAATCGGCCTCGGTACGATGATCGGCGGCGGCATCTTCACAACCGTGGGAACCGCCGTGCGAGGGGCCGGCCCGGCGGTTATTATTTCGTATTTACTGGCGGGCGCGACATCGTTCTTTGCGGCGCTCTGTTATGCTGAACTTGGCGCCATGGTTCCTGTCGCCGGAAGCGCGTACACGTACGCCTATGCGACTATGGGTAAACTCTTTGCTTGGATTATCGGGTTCGCGCTGATTTTTGAATACGGCATCAGTGCCGCCCCCGTGGCGCAACAGTTCTCCGCCGCCATTCAAGACATTCTAAAAAGTCTTGGCATGGTGTTGCCGGGTTGGGCGCAACAGTCAAACTTTATCATGCATGGCGCCTGGTGGCAGTTTTGGCAATGGGACTTACTGCACTCACAATATGATGTGGTGAGCGCGCTCTTTATTTTGCTCTTGAGCGTTTTACTCTCCATCGGTATTCGTGAAACGGCAACGACGAACAACATCTTCGTGGTCCTAAAAATTGGAGCGCTGCTGGTCTTTATCGTTGCGGGAATGTTTCTCGTACATGCGTTCAATTTTCACAACTTTAATCCGAAGGGCTGGGGCGCGCTGCAGCCTTTCGGCGGCGCCGCCGAATCGTCTCAGCCGTACGGTATCATCGCGATCTCGGCGTGGGTGTTCTTCGCCTACATCGGATTCGATGCTGCGACGACGACCGCCGAGGAGTGCAAAAACCCTCAGCGCGACGTGCCGCTGGGTGTTATCGGCGCACTTGCGATCGGTACGGTATTATATTGCGCCACGGCTTTGGTCTTGGTCGGATCGGGGCCTTGGCAGAACGTGCCAATTAAAAATCCGCTGGTCCACGCCCTCGCGCCCCTGCATATTCCGCTCCTGAGCTGGATTATCACACTCGGTGTGCTGGCGGGAACGACGAGCGTCGCACTAGCATCGCTGCTCGGACAATCCCGGATTTTTTACGTTATGGCTCGCGACAAAATGTTGCCGCCCGTGATCGCCAAAGTGCATCCGCGTTTTAAGACTCCAATCGTTACGACGCTCGGCACTGGCTTCGCGGTTGCCCTGCTAGCGTTGATCGTGCCGCTCGTCAATCTCCTGAACCTGGTAAATATCGGAACGCTGATCGCGTTCTCCGTTGTTTGCGCGGGTGTGCTGTATTTGCGTAAACGAAATCCCGATATGCCGCGCAGTTTCCGCGTACCGTTCTCCCCGTGGTTCCCCTTGGCGGGCATCGTCAGCTCGTTGTTCCTAGCGATATTTGGATTATCTCGGGCAACGTGGGTTTGGTTTGGCGGCGCGTTGATCGTCGGCTTGTTGTTCTTCTTCGCCTACGGCTTCCGCGAATCGGATCCCGAGAACGTCGTACCGGTGATCGAACCCGAGGGTCTGCAAGAGGTGACTTAAGGAGCGGCGGCGTCTTCTCCGGGCGTGTCGACGTCCACTCGAGAGGTCGCTTTGTCGAACTTTACCCGCACGCCGAAGGCTTTCTGCACGGTGCGCAATCCGATCATCGCGCGGCCGCGCACGCGAAATGGCGCATGCTTCATGGTCATCGGCATGCCGTTGAGCGTGGCGTGTACGTCACCGATGGTCAGGTGCAACAGCTGATCGCCGCGCGTCATGAAGATCTCGCCGGATTTTGCGTCGTAACGCGTTTCGGCGCCGAGGGCATCACTGAGAGGGCGCAACGGCACATAAACGGTCTCGGCGTCGGTCCGCACCGGGGCGACGTCGGTCAGCATCGGCTGGCCGTCGATGCGAACCTCAACGGGCTTGGCAACCGAAATTGCCAACGAGACGGCAATGGCAGCCCCCGCCGTAACGGCTACGGCGGCGAGGCCCGGCGCTTTATACTGCATGCTCCGGATACTTTTCGCGGATGACTTTCTCGATCTCTGCGCGCAACGCACCCAGGAGTTGATCCTCGGGGAACGTTCCCACCAACTCGCCCGCGCGATAGATCGCGCCTTTGCCTTTTCCGCCGGCTACGCCGACGTCGGCCATCTTCGATTCGCCGGGACCGTTGACGACGCAGCCCATCACGGCGACCTTCACAGGCGCCGTGTACTCCTTAGCGATCGCCTCGACGCTTTCGCCCAGTTCCAGGACACTGATCTCGGCGCGGCCGCACGACGGGCAAGCCGTGATCTCAAAACCTTTTTCGCGCAGGCCAAGCGCTTTGAGTAAACTCCAACACGCGGGCACTTCTTCGAGCGGATCGGCTGCCAGCGAAATGCGGATTGTGTCGCCGATGCCTTCGAACAGCAAAATTCCCAAACCGACCGAAGACTTGATCGTGCCGTCCCGCAGCAGGCCGGCTTCGGTGATCCCCAGATGCAGGGCGTAGGGTGTATCGCGCTCCCGCAGACGTTTATCCATCAGGCGGTACGCAGCAACCGTGGATATCACGTCATGCGCCTTGAGCGAGACCACGATCTCCTTGTGATCCAAATCTTCCAAAATTTGGACGTGCCGCATGGCCGACTCGACCATCGCTTCGGGCGTGTGCCCCAGCATCTTCTCAAGATCGGGCGCCAGCGAACCCATGTTCACGCCGATGCGGATCGGAATTCCGCGGGCTTTGGCGGCCTCGACGACTTCCTTCGTCTTGTTGTAATCGCGGATGTTGCCCGGATTGAGGCGCAGCTTCGCAACGCCGGCTTCGATTGCGGCCAATGCCATGCGGTGATCGAAATGGATGTCCGCGACGATCGGGACCGGCGAGCGCTGAACGATCGCAGGCATGGCGGCGGCGTCGGGCGCATCTTTGACCGTCACGCGCACAACCTCTGCACCTTCCATCGCTAAACCGTAGATCTGCGCCAGCGTCGCGTCCGCGTCACCCGTATCGGTCGTCGTCATGGTTTGCACGACAATGGGATGGTCGCCGCCAATCCAAACGGACTTGGCGTCATCCTTCCCGGTCTTGTTTTGCAAGAAAACCGGTAGGCTTTTGCGGCGGATCCGAATCAAAACGGACCTTTTCCTTGATAGATCTGCAAGACGTTATAAAAATTGATGACGAGCATGAGTGCGATCAGCACGGCGAAGCCCGTGATGTGCACGATTGCTTCCTTCTCCGGATCGACGGGTTTTCCGCGTATGAGCTCCGCAACGATGAAAGCCGCTCTTCCGCCGTCCAGCGCCGGAAGGGGCAGCAGGTTGAATAGCCCGAGCGCAAACGAGATGAGCGCCGCAAAAAAGAAGTACGGACCCCAGCCGAAGTCTTGAATCGACATCGCCGCGCGGCCCATGCCCACCGCCCCGCTCAGCTGAGGAAAGTATTGCCGCGGGTGACTCACCAGGAGCGCTAGGCTCCCGAATGTTTGCCGTCCGATGAAGACGAAATTCTCGAGCGCCGATTGCGTGGCTTGCCCGAGTCCGACGCGCTCAAAAACCGCAACCGGCGAAAAGCCCAGGCATCCCTGATTCTCTTGCGGAGCCGGACAGCGGATCGGCGTCACCGTCACCGTGCGCTGCTCGCCGTTGTGGTCGAACGTCACGCGCAGAGTTTTTCCGAGCGATCCATGGATCGTTTTGATGAGCGAGTCACCGCCCAAGACCGCGGCGCCATTGACGGAAATAATGCGATCGCCGGCGCGCATGCCCGCGCGCTGCGCCGGATAATTCGGAGTCAGCGGTCCGATGCGGGGCTGAACTTTATCGCTTTGCACGCCGAACGCGATTGCGCTAACGAACAGGATTGCCAGGCAGAGAATGAAGTTCGCGACCGGCCCGGCCGCGATGATCGCCAACCGCGTCCAGGGTTTCTTGGCCTGAAAATTATCGTCGTCGTAGACCGGCGCTTCCTGCCGGAAATCCCGCTGCAACTCGGCTTCGGACGTTTTGTTGTCCTCGCCGTGCATCGCGCAGTACCCGCCGAGCGGCAGTGCCCGCAGCGAATATGCGGTACCGCTGCGGTTGCTGGTCCAGCCGGCGAGCTTCGGACCGAAGCCGACGGAAAATTCCAGCACGCGGACGTTGCTCAAACGCGCGAGAATGAAGTGCCCGTACTCGTGCAGCACAACCAACACGGACAGCACGAACAAAAACAACGCGATTTTCGCGACGCTCGTGAGAGTAATTACTGCCAGCATCACCACTTCGATTTACACCTTTACGCGGCGCGCCGCGTTGACCGCCGCACGCGCGTCGTCGCGAGCTTGAGCGTCGGCTTGCCGCAGCGTCGCGAGGTTCACCTCGCGTACCATGGCCGACGAGAGCGCCTCGGCGATAACGATGGGAATCTGCCCGAAGCCGATCTTACCCTCTACAAACGCATGCACGGCGATTTCGTTTGCGGCCGAGAGCACCGCCGGCATGGTCCCGCCCTGCTCCAGTGCTTCGTACGCGAGGCCAACGCATGGAAACCGGTCCGGGTCGGGCCGCTCAAAATCGAAACGCAGGGCGGACGCCTGGGGATGCGCGCCGATGGCTTGCAGCGGATCACTGCCGTTAGTGCCGCTTAACCGGTCTGGAAACGCTAAAGCATATCCAATGGGTAACCTCATGTCGGGGGCCGCGGCCTGAATTTTAACGTTGCCGTCGCTGAAGATCACGATGCCGTGCGCGATCGATTGAGGATGAACGAGTATGCCGATCCTCTCGCCGGGAAATCCGAAGAGCCGGCTCGCTTCGATGACCTCGAGACCTTTATTCATCATGCTTGCGGAATCGACCGTATTCTTAACACCCATCTGCCACGTCGGATGCGTTAACGCCGCCTCCACTTGCGCATTTTGGATCTCGTCTTTCGTTTTCCGCCAGAACGGACCGCCCGACGCGGTCAATACGATCGAGTGGACGCGATCGCGGCTTTCACCGACCAGGCACTGGAAGATTGCGGAGTGTTCCGAATCGACCGGCACGATCCGCGATCCGGATTTTGCCGCAGCGGCCATCAGCAGGTCGCCGGCCGCGACGATCAACTCTTTGTTGGCGACGGCAACGTCGATCCCGCATTCGACCGCGGCGAAGACTGCATCGAAAGCAACGAATCCGTCGGTGGCGGCCAGCAATACGTCGGGCTTCGACTCGACCGCCACACGCAACAATCCGGCCGGACCCTCATCCGCCGACGCGGCGACCTTTACACCGAAGCGTTCCGCCTGCTCGCGCAGTTTTTCGATCTGCTTTCCGGCTGCAAGCCCGGCTACGGTGAAACGATCGGGATGGCGCGCGATGACGTCGAGCGCTTGCGTCCCAATCGACCCGGTGCTTCCGAGAATTGCGACGCGCTTAGGCAAGGGGAAGCAATCCGATAACGTGCAGCGTCGCGTAAAACGCCATTCCGCCGAACAGATACGAATCGAAACGGTCCAGCACGCCCCCGTGCCCGTGAATGACCGTTCCGCTGTCCTTGACGCCGGCGTCGCGTTTGAGCGCCGACTCCACCAAGTCGCCGGCCTGAGCGGCAATGCACGTCACGGCTCCGAGCGCAGCGCCCTGCCACCACAGCATTCCAAGATACGGACTGGCGCCAATGAGCGCGCCGATGGCCGTTACGAGCACGAGCGCGCCGGCCGCGCCTTCGACGGTCTTCTTGGGAGAGATTTTCGTGAGCGGCGTACGGCCGATGAGCGAGCCGACGATCATTGCCAGAATGTCGGTCAGCGCGATCAGGACGATCGCGAAGAGCGTCCAATCCAAACCTGTCCGCGGCACTTGCCTGATGAAGATAAAATACGTTAACAGCTTGCCGATGTAGAGCACGGCGAGCAGCGTGTAAGCGGTCCGCGCGAAGTAGCCCTTTTGCTCGCCGTACATGCCGAGCCAAAACGCGACGAGGACGACCGACGCGAGCAGCGCGCCTTCCCAATGCGGCAACAGCTTGAAAATGCTCAGGAGAATATAGGTCAGCACGCCAGGAATCGCAACTTGATATTCGAGCGGCTGGCCTTTAATCTCACAGAGCCGCGCGAGCTCGTAGACGCTGATCGCTCCAACGGCTAAAACTACGACGTAAAACGCGACGGGCAAAAAAACTGAGCCAAGCCCGACAACGGCGAGTGCGATTCCGACCAGGACGCGGCGGGCCGTTACGGGATTGGCCGGCGGAGCGGTAACCGGCCGGACGGCGTTCACGTTCCGCCGAAGCGGCGTTGCCGCTTCTGAAACTCAAGCAGCGTCCGCACGAACTCGTCCCTTCCGAAGTCGGGCCAATAGACTTCGCTCATCACCAACTCGGTATAAGCGACCTGGTAGAGCAGAAAATTGGAAAGCCGGTGTTCGCCGCCCGGGCGGATGAGCATGTCGGGATCGGGCTGGTCGGCGGTGTACAAATACGAAGAGATCTTGGCTTCGTCGATCTCGTCGGGACGCAGCTTGCCGGCTGCGACGTCGCCTGCGATCTGCGCCACCGCGCGCTGCAGTTCCGCTCGAGCACTGTAGTTCACGGCTAAATTCAACAACAGGCCTGTGTTCGAAGCGGTCCGCTCCATTAAACGATCCAGCGCATCGCGCGATGCTTGTGGAAGCGCGCGGTAGGCTCCGATGACGTTCACGCGGACGTTGTTGCGGCTGAGCTCGACAAGTTCGTTTTGTGCAAAGTACACGCACAGATCCAAGAGCAACGAGATTTCGGTCGAATCGCGGCGCCAATTTTCCGTGGAGAAGCCGTAGACGGTCAAGATCGGAATCCCGAAGTCGCTGCAAGCGCGCGTCACCTCGCGCAGCGCGAGCATTCCACGACGGTGTCCTTCAACCGCCGGCAGACCGCGATGCTTCGCCCAGCGCCGGTTGCCGTCCATGATGATCGCGACATGTTTGGGAAGCTTTGCCAGATCGAGCTGGTCCTGCGGCGCAGGCAAAACGCGCGCCACTAGTTGACCCTCTCGTAGGCATCGTAACCGCAAACAAGTTCGAGATTGTCATCTGAGCCTGTCTTGCGCTCGTTGACGGAGACGCGCAAAACGCGCAGCGTGCCTTTCCCGGCGAACGAACCGACGGGGGCTAAGACGGAAAGCGCGCCCACGCGGACGCCCAGCCGGCGCCGCACCTGCACTTCGGGCATCAGGACCAGCTCGTCAAGCAGAGCTATACCTCCATGATTTCTTTTTCTTTGGCAGTCACCAGCTGATCGATCTCTTTGATGAAGCGATCGGTCATTTTTTGCAGCTGGTCCTGCATGCGCTTGTTGTCGTCTTCGGTGATGTCATGATCTTTGAGCTGCGCGCGTAAATCGTCGTGTACTTTATGGCGGACGTTGCGAACGGCGATCTTGCCCTCCTCGCCCTTCTTCTTGACGATTTTCACGAGGTCTTTACGGCGTTCTTCGTTCAGCGACGGAATGGAAAGGCGAACGGAGCCGCCGTCGACGTTGGGGCTCAGCCCGAGATCGCTCTTCTCGATCGCCTTGCGAATGTCGCCGACCGTGTTGCGATCGAAGGCGACGATCATCAGCGACCGCGGATCGGGCGCGCTCACCGTTGCGACCTGTTTGAGGGGCACGGACGTGCCGTACGCCTCGACCTGAATTCGGTCCAGCAGGGCGGGGGTCGCGCGGCCCGTGCGGATCGCCGCGAATTCGCTGCGCGTCGCCTCGACGCACTTGATCATCTTGCCTTCCGCTTCCTTAAAGCTGTCGGCCATTACGCACCCGCCGTTCCGGCCAGTGTAGGGCCGGGTTTTCCGACGACGGTGCCGATCGATTCGCCGAGAATGACGCGGCGGATGTTGCCCGGCACGGCCATATCGAAGACGATGATCGGAAGGTTGTTATCCATGCACAGCGTCAGCGCGGTGTTGTCCATCACTTCGAGGCCGCGCTGCAGCACTTCGAGGTAGGGCAACTGGTCGAACCGAGTCGCGGTCGGATCCTTTTTTGGATCCGCGCTATAGACGCCGTCGACGCGCGTCGCCTTGAGCAGCGCCTCGGCGTTGACTTCAACCGCCCGCAGCGCCGCGGTCGTGTCGGTCGTAAAGTACGGATTTCCGGTTCCACCCGCAAAAATGACGACGCGTCCTTTTTCCAAGTGACGGATCGCGCGGCGCCGGATATACGGTTCGGCAATCTGGTGCATTGAAATGGCGGTCTGCACGCGCGACGGCGTGCCCATGCGCTCGAGCGAGTCTTGCAGCGCAAGCGCATTGATGACCGTCGCGAGCATGCCCATGTAGTCGGCAGTCGCGCGGTCCATGCCAGCCTCCTCGTGGATCTTTCCGCGCCAAATGTTTCCGCCGCCGACTACGATCGCAACCGAGACGCCGTCGCGGCTCACATCGGCGATCTGCTTCGCCATCGCATCGGTCGTGGCAACGTCCACGCCCGTCTCTTTGCCCGCAAAGGCCTCGCCGGAGATCTTGAGCAGCACGCGGCGGAATCTCGGTTGTACAGCGCTCATAATTTCACCGATCCCCGAGCGCGTACTTCACGAACCGCCGCACTTTGATTTTTTCGCCGAGCACGCCGACGGTGCGATTGATCAAATCACCGACGCTCATCGTGTCATCCCTGACGAACGGCTGATCGAGCAGGCAGTGCTCTTCGAACCATTTGTTCAGCTTGCCCTCGACAATCTTCTGGGCGATTTCGGCCGGCTTCCCCGCCGGCACCGATCCGGCCAGCTCCGAACGGACTTGTTCGACGACTTCGGGCGGTACGCTTTCGCGGTCGACGTAGAGCGGCGACATGGCAGCAACGTGCATCGCGATATCGCGCGTCAACTCGCTGAATTTCGGATTGCGCGCGACGAAATCGGTCTCGGTATTGACCTCGACCAACACCCCGATCTTTCCGCCGGCATGAATGTAACTGGAAATCAAGCCTTCATTGGCAGCGCGCTCCGCTTTTTTCTGCGCTTGCGCCGCGCCGCGGGCCAGTAAGACCTCACGCGCTTTGTCGAAATCGCCGGACGCCTCTTCGAGCGCCCGTTTACAGTCCATCATCGGCGCGTCGGTCGACTCGCGCAGCTTCTTGATCTCGTCTGCTTTGGGTTGATAAGCCACGCTCAAGCTGTCGCCCGAGCTTCGGCGTCAGCCAGTGTCGTCACCGGCTCTTCGTACGCAGTATAGTCGACGCTCGCTTCCCCGTCTTCCGCGACGTCCAGCGAGCTCTCGGTTTCGGTCTTACCCTCGATGATCGCGTCGGCGATCTTGGAGACCATGAGCTTGACTGCACGGATCGCGTCGTCGTTGCCCGGGATCGGATAATCGATCTCGTCGGGATCGCAGTTGGTGTCGATCACGGCGATAATCGGAATCTTGAGTTTGCGCGCTTCGAGAACGGCAATGCGTTCTTTTTTTGGATCAACGATGAAGATCGCGTCCGGAAGGCGGTGCATATCCTTGATGCCGCCCAGGAAGCGCTCGAGCTTCGACATCTCGTCCTGAAGTTTTGCAACTTCCTTTTTGGGAAGGCGCTCGAAATCGCCCTGTTGCTTCATGCCCTCGAGCTCGCGCAAACGCGAGATGCGTTTTTGTATCGTCGCGAAGTTCGTCAGCGTTCCGCCCAGCCATCGCTGATTGATGTAATACGTACCCGCGCGTTCGGCCTCTTCACGCACGACGTCTTGCGCCTGCTTCTTGGTGCCGACGAACAGCACGACTTTGCCGTCGCGCGACATCTGCTTCACCGCTTCATACGTTTGGCGGAGTTTTTGAACGGTGAGCGAGAGGTTAATGATGTAGATGCCGTTGCGCTCTTGAAAGATGTACGGCTTCATCTTGGGATTCCAGCGCCGCGTCTGATGGCCGAAGTGGACTCCAGCCTCGAGCAGCGCCCGCATCGAAATAACGGACAAGGAAAAGAAACCTTTCTGACCTCGGACCCGCGGCCATCCTGGCGCCGGTCGCTGTGAGGCCATCGCACCCAGCCTCCGTGCCGGGTGAAGTGTGCTGTGCGAACACAGCCGCGCGATTATAGCACGGGCAGCGCGCGGATGGGAATAAATACCGCTGATGACTGCAGAGTACCGCCCGCCTATAGAGCCGCCCGGCCAGCCGAGCGTCCCGCCGCCGGACCAGCCGGAGCAGCTGCCGCCGCCCGCGCAGCCGTTCCCCAGCTGGGGGCCGTCCGACCCGCCGGCCTCACCGGACCAGCCCGAGCCCGGACCCCCGGAGCAGCCTCCGGACTATGAGCCCGCGGGATAATTCTTCTGCCTGATTTTGTCGCTGACTTCGGAACGATGCACGGTGAGGTTGCGTGGTGCGTCGATACCGAGCTTGACCTGGTCGCGCTCGATCGATACGACGAGGATGCGAACGTCTTCGCCGATCACGATCGATTGGTTAGGTTTGCGAGTGAGCACGAGCATGAGACCCTCCCTGGTTCATAACCGGTCAAAACCGTAGCTGTAGTTCCGAAGTTTCGGCCAGAGCCCCGCAAGCGGGCGGTGGATTCCGCGGCAGACATAAATTGGCACGTTATTTTCGTACGGCATCGCGTACGGGTTGCGGAAGACTGTCGCGAGGGTCACTGAATCGAAACGCGAGCGGTCTTCCCGCAAACTCCCGTGCACGTCGATCAGCACATTTCCCGTAAAGCCGCGCGGTCCCCAGAGCCAGTAGTTGTTGTTGCCGCTCAGAGCCGTCGGCAAACCATAAGGCTTTCCGTACACATCTAACGCGGCAGCTTCGCCCGCATTGCTTGTGAAAATCGCGGCTTGCGTACGCTCACCGGCCGGCAAGCGTGCATAAACTTCTCCGACAGCCGCCGCCAGCTCCGGCCAGCCCGTCATATCGGCGTAGTACTGAATCGGAACGTCGTTGCCGGCGCTGCGATCGACGTGAAAACGTAAATGAAAGAGACGCCCGAGCGCTTTTTGATAGGCGACGAACGTTTTGAGCGGCAAGACCGGCAGAACGAACGGCGTCGACGGTATCGCGAAGGCCAAGATCGCTGCCACCGCTGCAGCGCGCCAAAAACGGTGCGCTGAAGTCCACTGTTCGATCGGCACGGCACCGGCAGCGATCAAATACGGATAGACGGGACCCGGGTAGTAATTCTTGGCATCGAACGCCCACATTACTCCGATGAGCGCGACGTACGCGATTCCCAGAAACCGCGTGCCGCGCCGGTAGAGCAGCCATACCAATCCCGTTAGCCATACGACCGAAAGCAGCGGGCTCATGATCACGATCTGCTGCAGTGGAAAAGGCGGATCTTTGAGCAAGAATTTCCCATAGTCGTTTTCCAGCAACTGCAGCATGGGATACCCGTGGTGCGCTTGCCACAGAACATTCGGCAGAATCAAGAGCGCGGCCAGCATTGCGCCTGCGGCCAACCACGGCGTTTTCAACGCGCGCCTTTCCCGCGTAAGGAGCATCCCGGCAAGCAAGCTCACGATGAAAAAGCCGACGGTGTATTTGCTCCAGCCTGCAAGAGCCGTCAGGGCTCCGACCGCAAGCCACCAGCGTGGATCCGCGCCCCGCGTGAGCCGCAGCGTCCACAGCGCGATGAGGGGCCACGTGCAGAGTTCGATCGTATCCGGCGAGAGCCGGAATCCCAGCGACATCATTTCCGGCGCCACGATCATGACGAGGCCGGCAACGCTTTGCGCAAGTACACCGCCCTCGAACTCCTCGGTCAGCAAGCATGTTATGTACGTCGCAATCGCGGCGCAGATGGCCGGCACGACGCGCAGCGCGAACAGCGACAATCCCAACGATTGAGAAAGCGCCGCCAGGAGCGGCGTCAGCGGCGGCTGGTCCACATAACCGAATGCCGGGTGTCGGCCGCAGACGATAAAGTAGAGCTCGTCGCGGAAGAACCCATAATGGGCGTTTCCTAGCACGTGAACCGCGACCGCCGCGAGGGCCCAGGTGAGTCCCGTCCGGGAAAACTTCAAGCGAACTGCGTGGCGTGCAGACGGGCGTAGGCGCCGCCGCTAGCCAGCAGCGATTCATGCGAGCCCATTTCGATCACGCGGCCCGCTTCGATGTAGAGGATGGTGCTCGCGCGGCGGATCGTTGAGAGGCGGTGCGCGATGATGAGCGTCGTCCGGCCGGCCAGCAACTGATCGAGAGCGCTTTCGATGAGCGCCTCGGAATGGCTGTCGAGCGCGCTCGTCGCTTCATCTAATATAAGGATGCGCGGATCGCGCAGTATGGCGCGCGCGATCGAGACGCGCTGCCGCTGGCCGCCCGAGAGCCGCGCCCCGCGCTCGCCGACCTCGGTAGCGTACCCGTCCGGAAAGCCGTTCGCGAATTCATCCACGTTCGCCTCACGCGCGGCTGCGAGCACTTCCTCGTCGGTCGCGTCCAAGCGCCCGTAGCGGATGTTCTCGGCGATGCTGCCGCGGAAAAGTTGCGCCTCTTGCGGGACGATCGCGATCGCATCGCGCAAATCGCGCAACCTCATCTCCGCGAGGTCGATGTCGTCGAGCGTAATCCGGCCCGCCTGCGGTTCGTAGAAACGCG
Source organism: Vulcanimicrobiota bacterium (assembly GCA_013036105.1). Taxonomy (GTDB): domain Bacteria; phylum Vulcanimicrobiota; class Vulcanimicrobiia; order Vulcanimicrobiales; family Vulcanimicrobiaceae; genus Rubrimentiphilum. The sequence continues at coordinate 78,400 of JAAXCX010000010.1, read as the reverse complement.
GCACCAGGTTCACGATGGTCGTCTTGCCGGCTCCCGACGGACCGACCAGGGCGATGATTTCGCCCCTCTCAATGGTGGCGTTGAAGTTCTGCAGTACCGGTGCGCCGGGTTCATACGCGAAATCCACGCTCTCGAATTGGATCCGGCCGCGCACGTCGGCCCGCGCAACCGCCTCCGGCTTGTCGGCACGCTCGACGGGCAAGTCCAACAATTCATAGACGCGCCCGGAACCGACGACGGCCTTGCTCAGCTCCCCTACAAACGAAGCGAACCGGTTCACGGGATTGACCAGATTCACCAGTAACATCAAATAGACGAGTAAGTTCTTGCTGTCGAGCCGGCCGAGTACAACTTCATGGATGGAGAGCCAGATCAGGACGGCGGCGGCCGTGGACGTGAGCGCCGAGATCACGACCGGCTGCGTCTGAATGAACTGCGTCAGCTTCATGTACGTGGCGAAGTACTCGTCGTTGCGAGCTGCAAACCGCCGCGTCTCGTACGCCTCTCGGCCGAACGCTTTGATGACGCGCTGCCCCCCAAGCACCTCGGCCAGCGTCGCCGACAGATCGGCGATGCGCTGCTGAGAACGCGTGGTTGCGCTCGAAATGAGCCGTTGAAAGCGCGAAGCCGCGAGCGAGACCAACGGCGCGATGATGATCAGCGAACACGTGAGAAGCCAATCCAGATAGAGCATGTACGCAAAGGACGATAGGAACGTCACCGACGTCGTGATCAATTGCGGCAGCGAGATGGTCACCGCATCCGTCATCATCTGCATGTCCGTGTTGAAACGGGAGATCAATTCTCCCGGCCGCCATTTGTCGAATTCGCCCAAAGGTAAATGCAGCAAGCGCGAAAACGTCCGCACGCGCAAACGCGCGATGAGCGACTGCCCGCTGGACGACAGCAGGTAACTCGAACCGTAGTTCGTTAACGCGCCGAGGATGAGCGACGTCCAGATGACGGCGAGCAAGAGGTAGAGCTCGCGTAGATTCGGCGCGCGCGCGAAGGCGCCGGTCAAGAGCCGGCCCAAGCCGATCGGCGGCACGACCGCCAGCAAGCCGCCAATCGTCCCCAGGACGATGGCGGTGACGATACTGGGAAGGTGGGGCCGAGCGTCCGACGCTAGGCGCGCGAGCGTGCGTTGGCGCGTCATTCGCGATTGCCTTGCCGCCCCGGAGGGGCGAAACCTCTCGTCACCATGAGGAGTAGATGAAAACGAAAGAACTCGTCTGAGGGCTAAAAAGTGGATTGCTATTTTCACGCCAACGTTCCGTCGATCGCGCGATGCTCGGATTGCAGCAAGGCCGTTTGCGCCACGTGCCGCGATCAAGCCGGCACGTGCCCGAGTTGCCGCCTAGCCGCCAAGATCGACTCGGCGAACGCGCAGCACAAATCGGTCGCCGGACAAGTTCCGCCGCGCTCGCAGCAGTGGTGGAGGGCCGCCCAACAGCAGCCCGCGCCGCAAGCTCGCGCCACGGTCGCCGAACCTTCCGATCCCGGCGAATCGCGCGCGCTTGTGGCGATGGGATACCCGTTGTGGCCGCTGGCCCTCATTTCGCTCTTCGACCGCAAGCAGTCGCGCCGTCTGCGCAAGCACGCGTATCAAGCGCTAGGTTTCAATGTTGGAATGGCCGGGCTCTGGGGCGTCCTCACCCTCATGGCCGGAATCCCGATCCTTGGAATCAGCGCCGCGATCGTGCTCGCCTTCATCATCCCGATCTTCGTCGTGATGAGCGTCTTCTACGGGATTAAGGCATGGCACGGCGACGACGTTCGCGTCCCCGTCATCACCGACTGGATCGACGACCGCCTGCCGGCGTAACGAACTCCTGATACCGCAATAAGAACTCGCGTGCCGCGCGGTCGTGATCGACCACGGGCCGCGGGTATCTTTCCGCTCCTCCGAGCGGCAGTTCGATCTGCGCTGAACCCTGGTGCAGCCCGCTAAACCCGCCTGCCGGTCCGTGCGCGAGCTCGGAGATCCATCTGCGCGCGTACGATCCATCCGGATCGAAGCGCTTCGCCTGTTTATTCGGATTGTAAATGCGCGGATACGCCGCCAAATCGGCACCGACTCCAGCGATCCACTGCCAGTTTCCAACTGAAAGCGCCGGATCGTCTTCGATCAAATAGCGGTCCCATTCGGCCACGCCCGTCCGCCAATCGACCCCCAGATCGAAGCAGAGAAACGACGCGGCGATAGCGCGCACCCGTGGATGCATCCAGCCGGTCGCGCGTAGCTGGCGGATGCCGGCGTCCACGAGCGGAAATCCGGTGCGGCCCTCGCGCCACGCATCCAAATGCGGGTGCGATTGTAAAAACGGAAAGTCGCGCATCTTCTCCTGGAGCACGGCACCGCTCGTCTGCGGATGGTACCAAGAGAGCTGCAGAAAAAAATCACGCATCGCAATCGCGCGCAGAAAGAGCCGCAACGACGAGCGCTCTTCCGAGAGCAAGAACGGATCGTCCATTCGTTTCCGCGTTTCACGCACGATGGTGCGCGCGGCAATCGTTCCGAACGTCAAATCTGCGCTCAGGTGCGAGGTCAGGTCATCCGCCGGAGCGTTTACCGCAAACGAGTACTGAAGAGCCGGACCCCGCAAAAACGCTTCCAGCTTCTCGCGAGCGCTGGCAGCGCCCGACGCGGGGATCGATTCGCTGCCAAAATCAGCGGGCTGCGGAAGCGGCTCGCTGCCCACGTCCGCGCGCACGAACGACAAGAGTAACGGTGCCTCGTACGAACCGGGCTCAAGCTCGCGCCAGACGTCGTAATAAGGCGCAAAAGCTCGGTACCCTTCACCTGCGGAGCTACGCCCAGCCGTGCTCTCTTCGGGAGGAATTGCCGGTGAATCGTGGACTGCAGTCGCGCGCATGCCGCGTTCTTCGATCGCTGCCTGCAGCTCCGCGTCTGCTGCAATACCCGAACGGTCGTAGCTCGCGCTCCACGAAACCGCCACCGCTTTCAACTCTTGCGCCAGGCGCGTGACCTCGGCAGCGGCTTCGCCGTGGCGCACGACTAACGCCGACCCGCGTTCGCGCAGCGCCGCGTCCAAAGCAGCGGCAGCTCTGCAGAAATAGGCGGCTCGCCGTGGCGACGAGCGTAACCGCTCATCGAGCTCGCGGTCGATGACCAAGAACGGCGCGATATCCCCGTGCGCCGAGGCTGCACTGAGTCCCGCATGATCGTCCAAGCGAAGATCGCGCGCGAAGCGGTAGATCGCAACCGGCATCAGAGCGTTTCTACGAAGGCTGAAACGTCGCGCACGTCGCCGGCGCTGAGGCGCGCCGGAAAGAGCTTAGGCATCGGCGGTTCGGGGTTGAGCACGATGTCACGCACTTGCGCGAACGTGCGCCGCAAGCGCTCGTTGCGAAGCTGCGGTCCGATTTGGCCGCCGGTTCCGTCGCGCCCGTGACACGCGGCGCACTGCGCCAGGTAGATCGAGCGGCCGCGGCCGGCATTGAGCGGTACTTCGGACGGCGCGACGGTTGCGTGCGAGTTTGCCGTACCGCCGCTGCACGCGGGCAGCGTGACGACCGTGAAGAGAGCGAGCGCGACGGACGCAAAGCGAAACCGCATGGCACGCGTTTTGCTATGGGCGGCGGTTCTCCCGGTCTAGTGAATGGGTCGGGGCAGTCCGTCGCTCTCGTTGGAGCTCACACGAAACGTAAACGCATCGCGGTAGAGGCCGGGGACGGGCCGTCCGTCGAGCGTTTTTGGCGAGTAACGCGCCTTCATCGCAGCTTTGCAGACCGCTTCGTCGAGGAATCGATAGCCCGCCGGCTTCGTGATGACGCACTTGGTGGGCATCCCGCGCTCGTCGATTAAGACTTCGAAAGCGGTGGTGCCCTCCGCGCCCTCGGCGTACGCAATCATCGGCGGCTGCGGATTGATCGCCGTTTCGCCGCCTATCGGAGTGGCATCGTTCGTTAAGGAACGGCCGCCCGATCGCAGCTGCAGCATCTCGGCGCTGCTGACACGCTGCGGCGAAGTTTCGCTGAGCGATGTCGTGGTCATACGCGCGACAGTCCGCCATACCGGATCGCGCCACACCGGGACGCTCGCGGGAGTCTTGCTGCGCGGCGCAGTTTGCGGATAAACCGTGACTGCGGCAATCTCGGGGGTCTTGGCGGGCGGTTGCGCTGCCGGCGCGACCGGAGCGCGCGCCATCTGCACGACGTTGTGATAGACCATGAACCGGCGCTGCTGCGTTTGCCCAGCCAGCGGAAGCGCACTGTGCTTAACCGTTTCGGCCGCCGGGACATAAGAGACGACCGATGCCTGTGTATTGCGCACCGGAACCGCAAAATAGTGAAGCGCCGCCGCCGCCAAGCCGAACGTCACCGCAAATGCGGCCGCAAAGCGCACGACCGGCGACAGTCCGCGCGATCTCCGGCGGAACACGCTACCGAGCTGCGGATTCCAGACTTCGCCGTCGCGAGCTTCAGCCACGATCGCGTTGGTTCGCGCCAGCTCGTGCTCGCCGCCGAGCTCGGTCAAACATTCAGTGCATCCCGCGATGTGTTCGCGATATGCGCGGCGATCCGCGTCGGTGGCCTCTCCGAGCGCTATCGCACCCGCCAGAGATTCGATTTCCTTGTGTAGCAAACTCTCCCTCAAATAGGCTCCATCAGTACCGCGCGCATCGTTCGCAGCGCGCGGCAAACGCGTTGACGGATCGCATCCGCGCTGGTCCCGAGAATCGCCGCAGCTTCCTGCGACGAATACCCGGCATAACTCGTCAACATAATCGCGGCGGCTTGCTCCGCCGGCAAGCGGCGCATGGCCGCTTGCAGATCGATCGACGCCGCGCTACGTTCGTCTATGCGCAGTGAGCGCACGTCGTGCTCCCGATCGAGGGACATAAAGCGCAGGATTTTTTTTCTGCGTAGGAACGAGATGGCCGTATTCGTCGCGGTCTTGTAGAGCCAGCCCGCCGTTAGTGGACGTTCCGGTTCACGTTGGAGCGTGCGATACGCACTGAAGAATACGTCTTGTGTGATATCCAGCGCGACGTCGGCATCTCCGACCATCCGGCGCACGTACCGCGCGAGTTTCGTCTGATGCTCACGAACGAGCGTTTCGACCCTGCTCTGCGCGGCCGACATGCCGGTGACGAGGTAGACCTGCTCCATGCCTCAGGGCCCCCTTTTGCTGGTAACGTCCCGATTCGCCCCGTTGTGACCGGGCCTCTTCTGGCTTGCGGGCCTAGCCGCCGATCTCTGAAAAGGCGCGCATCCTGGAGGACGTCTCTCCGAGGCGCAGGTGGTGGCGCTCGGGCTTGATCAGCATTGCCGACCGCAAGATTTCTGCAAGCGCGTCAATCGACTCGCCGGCCCGGAGAGGGGTCCGCAGATCGACGTCCTGATCGCCGAAGAGACAAAGCCGCAAATGTCCATCCGCAGTCAGCCGCACGCGATTGCAGCGCTCGCAGTAATCGTGCGAAAGCGGGCTGATCACGCCGACCGCGCCAGGCGCGCCATCAAAAGCGAAATAACGAGCCGGGCCATTGCCCCCGGGGCCGAGCGACGGACGCAAGTCGCCGATCGATCGTACGCGTTCCAGTATCTCGTCGGAGCTGACGTACGAGTCGCGCTGAAGCCCGACGTTTTCATGAACAGGCATCACCTCGATGAAACGCACGAAGACCGGTTGCTGCCGCGTCCACTGCGCTAAGTCCGCGATCTCATCGTCGTTTTGCCCGCGCATGACGACGACGTTGATCTTCACCGGTTCCATACCCGCCTCGATCGCGGCATCGATTCCGGCGAGCACGCGATCCAAGCCCGGGCGGCGCGCGATGGCTTCAAAACGCCCCGCTCGCAGCGTGTCGAGCGAAACGTTGACGCGGTTCAAGCCGGCGGCTTTCAGTTCCGCGATCTGCTCGGACAGCAAGAGGCCATTGGTGGAGAGCGAGATGTCTTCGATACCTTCGACGGCACGTATTGCGGCGACCAAGCGACCGAGATCGCGACGGATCAGCGGCTCGCCGCCCGAGAGGCGCACGCTGCGTACGCCAACCGAAGCCGCAGCCTGAACGATCTTCGCGATCTCTTCGTACGTGAGGATCTCGCCTTTGGGCAGCCAATCCAATCCGCGCTCAGGCATGCAGTACACGCAGCGCAAATTGCACTTGTCGGTCACGGAAATACGCAGATACGTAATCGGCCGGTTGAATTGATCGGCCAGCGGCGCGCGAGTCAGATCGATGGTCGTCAGGGCCACGTTTCCCGAATTCCGGTCGCCCCCGCGGCTGACCTGTCCCTGGGAACCGCTGGCAAAATCAGTTGCTAAAGATCGAGTCCGGAATCGCGACGTTGACTCTAAACTTGCTGAACGTCGACGTAAGATCGGCGTCGTAATTCGGATCCCGGAAGTGGCCGGTCTCCCGCGTCACCAGCCGGTACGCGCCAACTTTACTGTAGGTCTGATTCAGCGTCGCGTAACTTCCGTCGACGTAGTTCCATCGGAGCTGCGCGAGTTCGCCCGACCTGTCGCCGACCTTCGCGTCGATGTGATCGATGCGCGCGTGCGCGCGCGGGACGAGTTTAAAGGTCGTGTAAGTGCCATCATCGCGCTCGACAGAGATGTCGTAGACATCGTGCCAGCGCGCCGGGCTTTCAACGTGTGGATAGACGTTACTGAACTGTTTGGCGACCAGCGGCAGTCCGCTCGTGAAGACGACTTTATCTTTGCTCGGTTCTTTGTGATAGTAAACGCCGCTAAGATTTGCACTAAGATACGGAAACGAATGCATCTGGACGTCGGCGCTTACGTTCGCAGTAAAGCTGCGCAAACCGGCGTTGGCTGAGATCAGGCGCGCGAGCACTTGGTCCGAATTCGTCGACGCTTGCCCAGTCGGGCTGAGCGTCAGCAAGAGGGCGGCAGCCGTGATGGCGCCGATAAAATATCTTTGAGTGCGCATGCAGGTTCTAACGCCGGCCGGCTGCGTACGGTTCCAGCGCCGCGTCGATTTCGGCGCGAACGTCACGGTCACGCTCGATCGTTAAGCGCCGCTTCAAGGCCGAAACGGCTTGCGGCGAGCCGATGCGTCCGAGCGCCCACGCGCTGTGACCGCGAACGAGCGGATGCGGATCGTCGCGCAATGCTTCGGTAAGCGGCGGCACCGCCGCACGATCGAGCGAGTTGCCCAGCGCTACGGCCGCGTTGCGCCGCAAAACGGCGCCGCCGCGCCAGCCCATCGCGGTGCGCGCGTACTTGCGCTTAAAACCGCTGCTTCGCAGTTGCAAGAGCTCGACGAGTTCCGGCGTCGATGTTTCCTTCGGCGCCCGGCCCTCGACATGCGCTCCTGTGAAGCGCTGCTCGGGGTGGTTCCCTTCGACCCGGCTCAGGGCAGGCTGACTCACCATGACACTAAGGTTGGGCGGGCACGCGAGTTGGCAAAGATCGCAGCCCCAGACCCAGGTGCCAATCAGCGGACGCATGGCACGCGGAATCGCGTCGGTGCGCTGCGTGAGGTCGGCGATACAGCGCGTTGCATCGATCGTGTAGTCGCCGCGCAACGCGCCCGTCGGACATGCCGGAATGCAGCGCGTGCACTTCCCGCAGGTTTTGCGCAGCGGCTCGTCCGGCGGCAGTTCGAGATTCGTGACGATCTCGCCCAGAAATACGAACGAGCCGGAGACCGGCGAGATTAAGTTGGTGTGCTTGCCGATCCATCCTAAGCCGGCGCGAGCCGCGAATGCGCGTTCGGCAATCGGCTTGGTGTCGCACGCAATGGCGGTCACGCTGGAGCCGGCCGCTGCGTCGATCTGGCCTGCGACCTCGAGCAAGAGGTGTTTGACACGCGAGTGATAATCGGCGGAGCCGACGTAATTCGAAACACGACCCTGTTGCGGCAACGGCTCCGCCGCGTTCGAGGCATAAGGAACGGCAATACAGATGACGCTGCGCGCGCCTTCCAAAATGCTTGAGGGGTCCGCAGCCTTGGCCGCATACGCTTCGTCGTACGGCCACGTTGCGAGATCGCCCCGCGCGAAGGATTCATTCAAATCGCGCTGCACGCCGCCGCCGTCAAACGCCGGCGTTACGCGAACGTCACTCGCGCCGAGCTGCATCGCCTTATCGCGCGCGAGCCGTTTGATGGCGGCCCCGTCAAACGGTGGCAAGCGGTCCCTCCACCGTGGGAAACTCGGCGTCGATCTGCGCCAGGTCTTCTTCATCCAGCATCCATCCGGCCGCGCCGGCATTCTCCTCGACGTGCGCGACGCTCGACGCTTTCGGGATCGCAAACACGTCCGGGTCGCGCGTCAGAAAATTGAGTACGACCTGCCGCGGAGTCTTGCCATGCTTTTCGGCAATGCTCTGCAGCATGGCCATTCCGGGTGAACCTTTGCGCAAGACGCGCCCGCGTCCGAAGGGCGTGTACCCGATGACGGCAATGCGGTGCTCCCGGCAATACGGGATAAGCCGGGCTTCGGGGCCTCGCTCCGCAGGGGCGTAATAGATTTCATTTGCAGCGATCTTAGCGTTGCGAAGCTGAGCCTGCGCTTCGCGCAGTTCTTCCACGTCGAAATTGCTGACACCGATATACCGCGCCTTACCTTGCGCGGCCAGTTCCTCGAGCGCGCGCATGGTCTCACCGATCGGATGCGACCCCGGCCAGTGTAAGAGATAGAGATCGACGTACTCCGTGCGCAGCCGCCGCAGCGTACGCTCGCATGCCTCTATCGTTCCTTTATAAGAGGCGTTCTCCGGCAGCACTTTGCTCGTGATGAAGAGCGATTCGCGCGGGACGTTCGCCACGGCCTCGCCCACAATTTCCTCGGCCGCCCCCGCGCCGTACATCTCCGCGGTGTCGATGTGCGTCATGCCGAGTTCGATCCCGCGGCGCAGGGCGCGGATCGCCTCCGCGCGGCGGTGGCCGCTTTCCGGAACGTCCCACGTGCCCTGCCCAATCGCCGGGACCGCAACGCCGGCCGGGCCAAACGGTTTGCGGATCACGAAGGAGGCTTCTCTCTATGACGCAGATTTCATATCTGCTCTTCGATGTCTTCGCCGAACGGCCGTTCCAAGGCAACCAGCTGGCCGTCGTTCCGCAGCATCTCGACGACGCCACGATGCAAACGCTCGCCAACGAGCTCAATGTCGCCGAGACGGTGTTCTTGCGGCGCACTGGCGATGCGAGCCGCCCCGCGGAGCTGCGAATTTTTACGCCGCGGCACGAGATGCCGTTCGCGGGGCACCCGACCGTCGGCGCCACTTTTGCAATCGCCGAAGTGCTCAAATGGGTCCCGCCGGATACCAAGAATTTTTCGCTGGGCGAACGCGTGGGCGACGTGGCGGTCCGTCTCGAGCGCAAGGACGGCAAACTCTTTGCCTGGCTGCGCACGCCTCCCGTAATATTCGAATCAGACCTCGACCGGCCGCGCTCGGCCGCATCGCTCGGCCTGGCAGAGAGCGACCTTCACGGAACGCTGCCGCCACAGATCGCAGGCGCGGGGAATCCATTTCTTTTCATAGCGCTGAAAGATCGCGACGCCGTCGATCGAGCCTGGTACGCGGTCGGCGGCTTTGACGAGACGATCGAAACCTACGTTTCGGGAATCTTTGTCTTTTGCTTGACGGAGAACGGCACGTATGCGCGCATGTTCGCCCCCATGAGCGGCATCGCCGAAGATCCTGCCACCGGCAGCGCGACGGGCCCGCTCTTTGCCTATCTGACGAAATATGGCGCGCTCGACGCGAAGCGATCGTTCGTCAGCGAACAAGGCGTGAAGCTCGGCCGGCGCAGCGTTCTGCACGTACGGATCGACATGGAGGCGGGCGGCGCACCCAATTTCGATGTCGGCGGTGAAACGATCTTCGTCGGCGAGGGCAGTTTCCGGACCTAGAAAAACTCGAAGTCCGGGTGCTGCGCGGCATAGGCCAGCAGACCATCCCGCAGGTGGATGACCCGGCGAAACCCCGCATCGCGCAAGAATCGCGCTGCCCATGCCGACTTCTGCCCGATGCGGCAGGCAACGACGTACGATTTCGCCGAGTCGAGTTCGTGCAGACGTTCGGGTAAGTCCGACGCCGGCACGTGCAGCGCGCCCTTCAAAACGCCGAACGCTACTTCGTGCGGTTCGCGCACATCGAGCAGCACTGCCTCGCGCATGGCATCATCGAGTTGCGACGCGTCGATCTCGTCGAGATCGCGCGCTGGAGGTTCGAGCGTTTCCGGAATAACATCGGCGATCGTTGCGTTGGGGCCACATAATGCGCAATCGGCTTCGCGTTCGAAGGTAACCTCGCGTGTGCGCGACCCGAGCGCATCGATCAGCAGCAGTCTCCCCAAGAGCGGTTCACCGATTCCCAGGACAATTTTCAGCGCTTCGTTGGCTTGAAACGCCCCCGTCATCCCGGCCAGCACGCCGAGTACGCCGCCCTCGGCGCAGGTCGGGACGCTTCCGGCAGGAGGTGCCGCCGAAAACAAACAGCGGTAACACGGACCGTGATCGCGCCAGAAAACGCTGACCTGTCCGTCGAAACGAAAGATCGACGCGTACACGTCGGGCTTATTTTCCAGCCAGCACGCGTCGTTCACCGTGTAGCGCGTTTCGAACCGATCGGTACAGTCCAGTACGACGTCATACAAACGGATCAGGTCGCGCGCGTTCGACGAATCCAGCCGCACCGGAATCACGTCGGCAGCCGTGAGCGGGTTGAGTTCCATAACACGCTGCGCCGCCACCTCGGCTTTTCGCTTTCCGATGTCGCTTGTTGCGAATAGGGTTTGGCGCTGCAAATTGCTTTCGTCAACGACGTCGTCGTCCACGATGCCGATGCGGCCGACGCCCGCTGCAGCCAGATACTGCAGCGCGGGCGACCCGAGACCGCCCGCTCCGACGCAGAGCACTCGTGATGCCGCCAGCCGCTCTTGCCCGGCCACGCCGACTTCTGGTATCAGCAAGTGGCGGCTGTACCGCCGCAAGCCTTGAACTATCGCGGGTGCGTTTGGTTTAGCCATCCGAGCACTTCGCCGCGCGCGTTCTCGGCAGCATATGTGTGGTCGCTGGAAATCGTAATGAAGGTCTTCGGTTCGGACGCACGGTCGAACAACTCTTCGACGCTCGCGCGGCTGACCATGGCGTCTCGATCGGCGCAGACGTAGAGCTGCGGCCGCCCGGCGAGTCGCGGCAGCGCGCGATCGAACATTTCGTCGATGCCCCGAACCAACTGCGGCAAAGCCAAGCCGTCGACGTAAGCGGAGCGAAAATCGGAGACGCCCTTCTCGCGCAAAGCCTCGATTGCCGACGGTCTTCCGTATCCGGTCGCGATTGCAATCGTGCCCGTGATGCTCGAGTCGCGCGCCGCCGTAAAAAGCGCCGTCATCGCTCCCATGCTGTGCCCCATCATGTAAAGCGCGCCGGCGTGAGACTCGCGCACAAATCCCGCGACGCCGCCCATTGCCGCGACCAAATCGTCAACGCTTTCGAGCCGCCCGCCGCTGGCGCCAAGTTTATGCCCCTGGAAATCCAAGCTCATGACGCCGTAGCCATGACTCGCCAGAAAGGAGCAGAGGAAGTCGAGATTCTGCTTCGAGCTCGAGTAGCCGTGACCGGCGACAATCCAAACGCCGCGTGGACGGCGCGGTTCGTAACGCAGGGCGGCAACGCTCGCCTTGCCGGCGGAAATTCGCAACAGTTCGAGCTTCATTTAGATCTGCGCGTCCGGATTGCTCCGCCACTCGCTTCCGCCTTGCGCGTAATGCTCTTTCTTCCAAATGGGCGCGCGCCGTTTCAGTTGGTCAATCGTAAATTCGCACGCATCGAAGGCGGCGCCACGATGCGGGGCCCCAACTGCCACGGCTACCGAAACCTCGCCGACTTGCAGGTCACCTATCCGGTGCGCGACCGCAATTTCGCACGACCCAAAACGTCCGCGGGCTTCCCCGGCAATACGTTCGAATTCGGCAGCGGCCATCGCCTCATGCGCTTCGTACGACAGGCCCGTAACCGGGCGATCGTCGTCGGACATCTCCCGCACGACGCCCACGAATGTGATGACCGCGCCGCACGCATTGGTCCGGACCGATCGCGCGATCGACGCGACATCGATCGGATCGCGCACGATCGCAAACATCACCCGCCTCCGGCCGGCGGGAGCAAAGCGATCTCGTCTCCGTCTTCCAGGGTTTCCCCCCGCGGTACGACACGCCCGTTGCGAGCGATGCGCGTCGACTGCGCGAGCTGCGGCAATCCTTCACACGTTTTAGCCAAATCGTCCCAGAGCGAGCCGGCCGTCGATCCGGACGATAGCTCGACTTCGCGCGGCGGTCCAAGCAGCTCGCGCACGCGCGCGAACGCCAGCACACGCACCTTCACGCGATGCGCGATCGTTTTTGCGGGCTCGGCTTGAGCGCGAACTTTTCGATCGCTTGAGCGACGCCGTCTTCTTCGTTGCTGGCGGTGACGTGCTTAACCGCCTCGCGCACTTCGGGCAGCGCGTTGGCCATCACGACGCCGACTCCGGCCCAGCGCAGCATCGGCACGTCATTCCGCGAATCGCCGATTGCGAGCACGCGTTCGGCTGGGACTTGGAAATCGGCGCAGAGCCGCGCGAGTGCACGCTGTTTGGTCGCCTCGCGGCTCGTTACCGCGCACTCGACGAAATCAAGCCACGTTTCGTATTTAAAATGCAGCGGAAAATCGCGAAACTCTCCTTCCATTGCTTCGACCGATTCCCGGCCCATGAAGCGGATGAACGTCGGCGCCGTGTGCATGACTTCGGCGAACGTCTTGACTTGCCGCCACGCGGGGCCGCGCATGTCATCCATGTGCAATTGCGAACCCTCGAGCCGGTAGAAAAACTCTTCAGCGTAGATTGCTACCGACAGACCTTCGCGTTCTGAAAACTCGATCATCGGCTTGGCGTACTGAAGCGGAACGGGAATGTGGCCGAGCGTGCGGTTCGCGCCGAAGTCCTTGGTCAACGCGCCGTGACAGCAAATGACGGGCAGATTCAGGCCGAGCTCGCGGCTCACGCGTGTCGGCATGTCGACGCCGCGGCCGGTGACCAGAACGATCCGGATGCCTGCCGCCAGGGCGCTTTCGATCGCGCGCCGGTTGCGTGGCGAAACGCGCTCTTGCGAGTCCAAGAGCGTGCCGTCCAAATCAAGCGCGATCAGGTCGAACCGCATCGGCTCCATTCTATACCCTTCGTCAAACCGGCGCCTCCGGCGCCCGATGCAACCTTCAGTGTTGCCGCTACGTTGATTTATAACGAATGACCAACGTCTACGGCCGCCCATTTTTGGCTCTGGCCCTCGCCCTTTCCGCCACCGGCGCGGCATGGGCGCAAGGCAGCCGCTGCACGCGCGAAACTCTCGCGGTCAAGGGCATGCCGCTGACGGTCAGCTACTGCGTCTCCGCCGAAACGTCCGCGGCCTCCGGACACGATCTGTCGGTGCAAGTGACGGAGAGTTACGGCACCTCGCGCGGTTCGTTTTCAACGCAGAGCACGCTCCAATTCATCGCCGGCGAGAGCGTTTCGCGCGTCATCGAAGACGTCGCCCTGACACGGCTCGGGCTGGAAGGTACCCTCCACCTGACCCTCGTCTACCGCGGCGGGCTCGTGCGAATTGAGAGCGCCCTCCTGACCCCCGGCGCCATCACGATAAAATAGGCTCGCCCGGCCCTGCAACCGAAGCGGGGGAATGGGGTATTTTAGTGTGGTGATGCGGCGGCTTTACATAGCGTTCGGCATGTCCAAGGTTCCCGACGGCTGTCGAGGCTAATTTCGATGGCCTGCACGGCGTATGCCCCGAACCTCACGGCTCGCGACCAAGCGCACTTTCTCTATGACGCGATCCCGTCCGGACTCTTCAAGGTCGAGATAGCGGACGAGCGGATCCCGTGGCGCATCAGCCCCGAGCCGTTCGCATTGTCGCCGCGGGCCCTCGCGCGGATCGAGACGATCGGCGCAAACTTATTGCTCTTCTATCGCGCGCTCAATGCGCTCTACAATCGCAGCGCCCGCGGAACCGCTCCGGCATTCATCGCCGAGTACCTGGACCAAGGAAAGCCGGAGCACATCGTGCGGCTCTCCCGTCAAAACCGTTTCCGGCAAGATCTGCCCGGCGTTATCCGTCCCGATTTGATTCTGACCGACGACGGCTTTATCGCGAGCGAACTCGACAGCGTTCCCGGAGGCATGGGTTTTCTCGGCGCAATGTCCGAGGCGTATTGCAAGTTGGGTATGGAAAGCATCGGCGGTGCCGACGGCATCGCGAGCTCTTTCGCTACCATGCTCGCCGCGGCGACGGGAAAAGAACAGCCGGCGGCCGCCATCGTACTCTCGGACGAATCGGGCGACTATCGCCCGGAGATGAGCTGGATGGCCCAGGCGCTAACGCGCGTCGCGAACTTGAAAGCGTTCATGTGCCGCCCGCAAGATATTTACTTTACCGAAGAGGCGCTGTTCGTGCGGCTCCCGGACGGACGCGAAGAAAAGATCGACGCGCTCTACCGCAACTTCGAGCTCTTCGATCTGCTCAACGTCCCCAAGCAAGAGCTCATGCTTTACTCGGCGCGCCACAATCGCGTGACGATGACGCCGCCTCCGAAAGCGCAGCTCGAAGAGAAACTGGCGTTCGCACTCTTCCATCATCCGCGGCTCGCGAAATTGTGGAAGGCCGAGCTCGGCAGCGCCGTCTACGATCACCTCAAGCAGCTTTTTCCGGAAACGTGGGTTATCGATCCGCGCCCGCTTCCGCCGCAGGCGGTCATCGCCGGGCTAGAAGCGAACGGGGCGCCCATCTCGGACTGGATGCAGCTTGCGGAGTTGACGAAATCGGAGCGCGATTACGTGATCAAACCGTCAGGTTTTTCGGAACTCGCGTGGGGTTCGCGCGGAGTACGGGTTGCCAATGACCTGACCAAAGACGAATGGACAGCGACGCTTCAGGAAGCCGTGCGCGAATTCGAAACGACGCCACGCATTCTGCAGCGCTTTTATAAAGGAAAGCGGGTTCGTCAGACCTATCTCGATCGCGCCGCCGACGAAATCCGCACGTTTGAAGGCCGCGTGCGGCTCTGTCCTTATTTCTTCGTCGTCGGCAACGAGACACGCTTGGGCGGCATCCTCGCGACGGTCGCTCCCGCGGACAAACGTCTTATTCACGGTATGACCGACGCTGTCATGGCGCCATCCATACTCAAGGAAGACGGCGCCTAAACGGCGCCGTCTTCCCTTACCACTACTTCAGAACGATGATCGACGGTTTCCCCGTTGGCAAACCCTTGGGTGTGTCGAGCGGATTCCACAGCAGCCACAACTTGCCGTACGTTTCGAGCATCGAGGCGATCACTTTCTTCTGCTGCGCGACGGGCATCCCAGGGAGCGTGGCGCTTACCTTCGGAATCTCCACGCGATGGTAATGCCATAGCGCCTGTTCGGATTTCGAAAACGTCTTCCAAACAGCAGTAGGGACGATGGTTTCGATCTCGATCAGGCGCGCGTTGGCGGCATCCGATTCGTAGATCTGGCACTCAAACAAACCGCCGGCTACCGCTTTGCACCAGTGGTGTGCAACTTCGGCCGGATGTCCGGATCCCAGATGCTTGAGCGCATCAATGTGCAGCGTCCAGCCGGCTGAGGGCATTGCCGGCGCCGAAGCCGCCGCCGGCCGCAACGCCAGCCTGGAGCTCAACAGGCCAAGGCTAAACGCAAAAAGGACTGCAACGAAAAGCGCACATTTCTTCATAGGCAACCTCCGATGCGCTAGTAGGTGCGCAGCTCGCGTGCCCGCTCCTGCCAGGAAGGGCTGAAAATCGCGTGCAAGCGATGGTCATGCCACGTACACCCGGCACGTATGTCGGCGGCGGGCGCGTGTTGACGCGCACCGCCGGCGGATTAAAAATGTACGTCGCCGCAAACGACATCTGCATTTCGCCGCACATCATCCTTGACGGCGTTTGGGAAGAGTGGACGGAAGCGACGCTGGGCCGCGTCATCAAACGTGGCATGCGCGTCCTCGAGATCGGCGCAAACGTCGGGTACTTCACGCTGTTGATGGCACACCTGATAGGTCCCGCGGGCTCGGTCTATGCGTTCGAATGCGATCCCGAACTCGCGCAAATCGCCGAAGACAATGCGGAGATCAACGGTTTTGCCGCCCGCGTTACGGTCGATCGTCGGGCTGTGGGCGAAACCCCCGGCCCGGCGCAATTCCGCCGCGCGCAGCGTCACCGCGGAGGAGGAACGCTCGTCGCCGACCTGCAGCAGATCCCGCAGCTGCGCGAAACCGAGCGCGAAGCGCTGACCGTGGATGTGACGACGGTGGGTGCGCTTCTTCAGCAGCTCGGTCGGACGTTCGATTTCGTGAAGATTGACGCAGAGGGCGCCGAAACGTGGATCTTAAACGGCGGCACCAAACTGTTCGCCGACCTGGAGCAGCCGCTCATGGTCATGATTGAGTTTTGTCCCGCTTTTCTGCGCGAGGCGGGCTACGATGCGGTCGCCGAGCTGCGCCGTTTCGGCGAATGGGGTTTCGGCGTGCAACGCTTGGACCCGCGCCGCAGACGCCCCGTGCGGTGCAGCGCAGAGGCGCTGCTTACCGAACCCTACTCTGAACTGCTGCTAACGCGCGCGTAGCCGCGCATAAATCGCGTCTTGCTGCGGAACGACCAGCTCGTCAACGACGAGCGTTGCCGGATCGTACCAAAGCGTAAACTCGACCGGATCGCTAACCGAGAGCGGGACGTCGGCAGCCGGCACGTCCTTGGGCCGGTCCGCTTTCAGCGCGGCGTCGAGCGCGATCGCCGCGCCGCGTCCGAACATCGGTGAGACCCCGGTAAACGATTGCGTGTTCCAGGCGCGGAGCTGCGCCGGCAAAATGAAAAATCCGGCAAACATCGTGCCGTCGAGTACCGCGAAGTTTTTCGTGTTCGCTCCGAGCGTATAGGACATGCTGCCGTTGTCCGCGGTCTCGGTCGCAGTATTTCCTTTGAAGGCGAGCGCGGCGTGAACCGTGTGGCCCGGCGGACGGTATACTGCCATGTAGCTTGCGGGTGCCAGAGTTCCATCCAAATTCAGCGTAGCGCTACCGGCAAAATCGGCTCCGCCGTAACTCGCTGAGGCGCTTTCGGTCACCTGGACGCCGGCCGGCGTATGCGTTAACTGAATCGTCGTTTTTCCGGCGGACGCGCCTCCAATGGAAACCGAGTACGTGTACGCACCGTCGGCCGGTGTAGCGGGCACCGTCGCTGCCGCAAGAACAAAAACCAGGGCCAGCATCATCTCGTCTCCATTCGATACGCCGCGATAGCATCGGCGAACGCGTCGATCTCTTCGGCGGTGTTGTAACCATGTGGCGCAACACGAATCCCTTTGGGGCGGTACGTCGTCACGAAGCCTTCCTTTTGCAAATGCTTTCCGAGCGCTACCGGATCGTTATCCGGAAATGAAAAGGTCACGATGCCGGAAGACTCCGCTGCGCTGCGGACGCTCGCAACGTGCGCGCCCGCACGATGCAGCCGCTCGACGAGCCGGTCCGTCAGCCCGAGAACGTGTTCTGCGATGCGTGAAGTTCCGGCCCCATCGATGATCGCCACCGACTCTGCCAACGAGAGCGCGCCGATGAAGTTTGGCGTGCCGCCTTCAAAACGGGTAACGTCCTCGACGTAGGGCTGCCCGTAGTCCAAGAAGTCCCACATGTCGGCGGTCGAGCGCCATCCCGGGGAGGCCGTTGCGATGCGGCCGAGCAGATCCGCGCGTAGATATAAGAAACTCACGCCCTGCAAGGCGAGCAGCCATTTCGCGCCGCCCGCATAGAGCGCGTCCACTCCGCACGCTCGCACGTCTAGCGGAAATGCACCGAGACCTTGAATCGCGTCGACGCAGAGCAGCGCTCCGGCAGCGTGCGCGACTTCAGCCAGTCCGGCCAAATCGTGACGGTACCCGTCTTGGAACGAAACCCACGAAACGGTGACGATCTTGGTGCGCGGCGTGATGTGCGCGCGCAAGACGTCCGGCGTCACGCGGCCTGTGCTCGTCTCGATGAACCGAATAGCTACGCCGCGCTTGCGCAGAGGCAGCCAGGGCTGAACATTGGCGGGGAATTCGTCGTCGGGCAAGATCAGCTCGTCGCCCTCTTCCCACGGATAACCGGCGCTCAGCGCGTTGGCGCCGTCGCCCGTATTGCGCAAAATTGCGATCTCGCCCGGGCGCGCGCCGATGAACGCCCCGATTCGCGCGCGGTATGCCGGCATATTCCGTTCGTAAGGAAAGACGCCGAGCACGCCGGCCTGCGCGTGCGCGCCGATGAACTCTTGGAGCGCGCGCCTCGTGGGCTCGGGAAGAACGCCGACTGCGGCGTGATTGAAATATTTCGTGGAACGGGTAACGGCGAAGAGCTCGCGCGGCAGCGGGGTCGTCAAGCGTCGCCGATCATTTCCTTTGTGTGCCAAGCGATGTTGTTTGCGCGATCCCCGACACGTTCGAGTTCCGCCAGTACGAATAGGATGCGCGCTCCCGCCGGCACCATTTCGGGATCGGCCTGCATCTCTTGTTCCAGCGCGCGAACGCTGCGCTTGTATTGCCGATCGACTTCGTCATCCTCGTCGATCACGCGTGAGGCCAGTTCGGCATCGCGCTCGGTATACGCGCGCATCGCGCCCACGAGTGTCGCGATCGCCAGCTCGGCGATGCGATCGATTTCCACGCGCACCGGACGCAGAGTCACTTCGGCAAGTTTGATAGCGTGCTTGGCGATATCGACGCCGTAATCGCCGATCCGTTCGAGATCGGTAGCTATCTCCAGCATAGCCGCAATCTCGCGCAGTTCGCCCGCAACGGGCTGCTGCCGCCAGATGAGCTCGATGCACGAGGCTTCGATCTTCCGGCGCAGATCGTCGATGGCGTCATCTCCGGCGATGACGCGTGCGGCCGCCGAGGTGTCGCGCTTCTCCAACGCTTCAACTGCGATGCGGATAGCATCGCCTGCCAAAGCGCCGAGCCGGACGACGTCGAGCCGAGTTGATTCGAGCGCCTCGTGATATGCGGTACGCATCTCTACAGTATAGCCGCAAGGTTCCGGCCACGCAATTGTACAATTTTCAGGCGTGAATCCTCCAACTGCCCCGCCCGTTGCAGTTGAACGCGACGGCGCGGTCGCCGTCCTCTCGCTCAACCGGCCGCAAGTCCTCAACGCGCTCAACGCCGAGTTACTCGCAAAACTCTCGAGCGAGCTCAAGACGCTGGACGCCGACGCAACCGTGCGCGCGGTCATCATTACGGGTGCCGGCAGTAAAGCATTTGCCGCCGGCGCGGATATCAGCGAGCTCAATGCACTGCGCAGTCCCTTTCAGGGCGCAACCAAGGCGCGCAACGGGCAAGCCGTTACGCTCCAAATCGAACGCATGAAGAAACCGGTCATCATGGCCGTAAACGGATTCGCACTCGGCGGTGGATGCGAGTTGGCGATGGCGGGTGACATTCTCATCGCGAGCGACAACGCGCGGTTCGGCCAGCCCGAAGTCAATCTCGGATTGATGCCGGGATTCGGCGGGTCACAACGCACGACGCGACTCGTTGGAAAAGGCATGGCGATGTACATGTGCCTGACCGCCGAAACGATCGACGCGCAGGAAGCGCTGCGCATCGGCCTCGTGCAAAAAGTTGTCCCGCAAGCTCAACTGCTCGATGAAGCCAAGCGCATTGCCAACGTCATCGCGGCCAAAGCTCCGCTGGCTATCGAAGGGACGAAGCGCGCCATCAACGCCGGCGCGCATTTATCGATCGCCGACGCGTTGGAGCTTGAATCAATCGAGTTCGGCACGCTGGTCGGGACCAGGGACTTTAAGGAAGGCACGAGTGCGTTTCTCGAAAAGCGCAAACCGGACTGGAGCGGCAATTAGGGCCCGCCTTCTCCTATCGCTGGCGCTGATCGCGTCAGCCACGGGTTTCGCGCGCGCTGACGATTTCGGACCGCGCGGTGACGTACGCGAATTGCGCTTCGTCGCGCAACGGCTTCTCGCGCACCGGGCTCGAACCGTGGGAATCGATCCGAAATCGATCGCTATCGCCGATGTCGTGGTGGTCGCCGACGCGGCGGTACTTTCATGGAATTACGGGATATCCACACGCTATGGGTCGCATGGAATCATGGGCTTAGTCCGCCGAGAAGCACGCTGGTGGGACGCTCTGGATGGATTTTCTTGGGATCAGACCGATTTGTGTTGGGACGCGGCCGTTTCATATCCGTTGAAAACACCCGACCGGATTGGAGGTCTCTCACCGGCTGCATTACTTTCTTACGGGCTGCCCATCGATCTCGTGAATCGCGCCGCACAAGTTCCGGGTCTTCGGCGCGCTATCATTGCGCCAACACCTCCTCCGTCCCGTCCCGAACGCTCCAGCAAATACGTCGGTCTTTTGGATTGTATGTCGGGCGCGATATACGATCCGGATCCGCCGCTGCCCGTGATTCGGAGCGCCGGCGGCGTCGAATCACGGCCGCGAAGCGTGCTAAGCGGATACGACGTATCGATACTCTACGCGCCGAACACTTCTGATGGCCGCAATCATTTTGCTCAGCTATACGCGCGGCCACCGACGCAAGCTGAAATCATTCCCTATCCCACGACGCGGCGGTTCATTTCAACGTCGGTTCTCTATTTCGATCTGACAATTGACGGTTCGAAGCCTGTGACGTTCGCCCCGGGTACAACCATCGATATTTGGTTTCCATTCGTGCTCGACGACACGCTCAGCTACGACTTAACGATCGGATTCGCAAACGAACCAATCGGTCCGGTTTATGCCAAGCCGTTCGATAACGTGCTGCACTACAAGCTGCCCGGCTTCACCGCGGTCCCGGGCCAAACACTGATGGCCGAGGTCGACGGCAACTGGCCGTAACAAACAGGAAATATTCCGGCAACGCGCGCACCCTACGGTTCAGCGATGCCGGGAAAATATACTAGCGACGACATTATGGCCGCTCTTATCGATTTTAAGCTGGGCGTAACTCAGCGCCTTGAAAGCGTTGATAAGAGAGGCGGCGACATCATGACCGTCCTCATCGATTTTCGGGATGCAGTGGCTCAGCGTTTTGAGCGCATCGATAAGACATTCGAGATCCTGGACAGGCGGTTCGACTCGCTTGAGTACCGGTTGAATAAGCGATTTGATTGCGTCGACCTGCGCTTCGACGCCTTTGAACGACGAGTTACGGCGCTAAAGCAGCGCTAACGTCTTGGCGGCGTGCGCCATGTTCAGCTGAATGGCCGGATTGAGGCCCTCCCACGTGGCGCGAATACGCCCACGCGTATCGATCACAACCATCGTAGGAAACCCTTGGAGCTGAAAAAGACCACGCGAAAGGGCCGGGGGGTCGATGACGACGTTACTCAGCGAGTTCTGACGCGCAAAAGCCGCAGCCAATTCGCGCGGCTCGCCGACGTCGACCGGAATGACGCGCACCTGCGGGTGCGAGCGCGCGAACAACTCGACCAGCGGAAGCGAAATCCGGCACGGCGTGCACCACGAAGCATAGAACTCCAGGAAAACGACGCGACCGCGCAGCTTTGCAAGCGCAAACGGCGCGCCAGAGAGCGTTTGAAAATGAGTGGCGGGCGCCGGGTACGCCGCGCTTTCGGGCAGCGAGCGCGGCGCCACGAGCAAACGGTAAGCGATAAATGCGACCAGCGCGATCGCCAGCGCATCGAGGATCAGCCGCACGCCTCCAAAACGCCGCACCACGTTCATTCCGAACTGAAGACTGCGGCGATGCCTTGACCGCCGCCGATGCATGCCGAAGCCACGGCATATCCGCCGCCTCGGAGCCGCAAATGGTGTAACGCCGTGTATGCCAGCCGCGCGCCCGACGCGCCGAGCGGATGTCCGAGCGAGATTGCGCCGCCATGCGTATTGAGCCGCGCATCGGTGAACTGCGGCTCGTAACCCATCTCCTTCAAACACGCGAGCACTTGCGGCGCGAACGCCTCATTGATTTCGATCGCGGATACATCGTCGCGCTTGATGCCGGCATCCGATAACGCTTTGGGAATTGCGATCGCCGGTCCGATTCCCATGATATCCGGATCGATGCCAACGACGCTAGATCCGGCGAGCCGTCCGATCCAGCTCAGCCCGTCAGCTCTCGCCTGTCGCACGGTCGTGAGCACGACCGCGGCAGCTCCGTCGGTAATACCGCTGGCGTTTCCCGGCGTGACCACGCCGTCTTTGCGAAATCGCGGGGGCAACTTCGCCAGCTTTTCAATAGAAAGACCCGCTCGCGGCCCTTCGTCCTTTTCCACAGAAAGCGGCTGGCCTTGCCGATCCCGCGTCTGCACCGCGACGATCTCCTCGCCGAAATATCCGTCGCTTTGGGCTCCTAGCGCGCGTTCTTGCGAGCGCAGCGCGAATTCATCGCAGGCCTCACGCGCGATCGCGTAAAGTTCGGCGAGATTTTCGGCGGTTATCGCCATCGGCAGTCCGTTGTACGAATCGGTGAGCGCCTCCCATAAGGTATCTTCAAACTTCGCGCCCGCGCCAAGCGGGAAGCCTTTGCGCGCGCCGCGCACGACGTGCGGCGCCTGACTCATCGACTCGGTGCCCCCGGCGAGCGCATAAGTGCTCTGGCCGAGCCGCAAAGAATTCGCGGCGGTAAGGATCGCCTGCAGCCCGCTGCCGCACAAGCGGTTGAGCGTGAGTGCCGGCACACCGATCGGAATACCGGCGCGAAGAGCGGCATGGCGCGCGAGGTAGATCGCGTCCGCACTGGTTTGCATGACGTTGCCGAAGACAACGTCGTCAATCCCATCTTTTGGGACGCCGCTGCGCGCGATGGCACCTTCTGCTGCCGCTACTGCAAGATCGGTGGCGGTGAGTTCGGCTAATGCGCCGCCGAAGTTGCCGAAAGGCGTCCGCGCTCCGGCCAAAATCACGACATCGTTTTCAGTCACCGTGCCAGCCTACAACGGTGGGGAAGCGGCGCCCTTGCAGGCGACCGCCGTAAAACCCCAAACCTGTAGGCCCGATGCCAATGAACAGGCCGGCGGCGATTACGATGGACGCCCGCTCCTTACAGCCCGCAACCCGCACCGAACAGATTCTCGAGGCGTTCGACAAGCTCGCTCTCAACGCGATCCTTGAACTGAACGAGGAGACCGATCCGCGCGCGCTGCGCAACGAGCTCGCGCAGCTGCGCCCCGGAAAGTTTTCGTGGGACGCGCGCAACCTCGGTTCGAACCGCTGGACGATCCGCGTCGAGCGCATCGACGAAAACGCCGAACCCGAAGCGCTGCTGCAGCACGTGGCGCCGTTTGGAAGCGCCAAAGCCGCAACGCTGCGCGACTTGGCCCGGCAAATGACCGAGCGCACGTACCGGGCCGGCGAAACGATCTTCGACGAAGGTGAGGTGTGGCCGTATCTGGGCATCGTGAAATCCGGTAAGGTCATCCTTACGCTGCTTTCGCCCGACGGAAAAACGCATACCCTCGGCGAGCGGTTAACGCACGATACGCTCAACGACAGCGGCACCTTCGATCAAGGCGGAGCCACAACGCGCACCGAGGCGCTCACCGACGCAACGATCTTCACGATCGCAAGCGAAGCCGTTTTGCACGCATGCCGCAACGATGCCGAGCTGGCACTGGGATTTCTCTCCGAAGCGTCGCAAGCGCGCCGCCGTTCGATCGACACCATTGCCGACTTAGCGTTCGCGCACGTCTTGCAACGTGTTGCCAAATTCTTGCTCGGCTATGCGCGAGCTTCGGTCGGCATGACGCGTGGACTTCCCGGCGTCGAAAATCTTTCCCAGGCCCAGATTGCGGCAGCAGCCGGGACCGTGCGCGACATGGCCGCGCGCGCCCTCCTGCGCCTCAAAAATGCAGGCGCGGTAGAACTCGATCGCGGACGCGTGAAAGCGATCGACCGCGCGAAGCTCGAAGCCTTCGCGCAAAACGTACAAGCGCCGCCGGTTTAGCAGTTCTTATTGCGGAATCGTCGCGGACGCAATCGCCTTTAACGCCTGACCGAATGACGCGACCGGCACAACGTGGATCCCGGGCGTATCTTTGATTTCGGCGTAGTTTTCCACCGGAACGAGGAAGAGCGTTGCGTCGGCGATGCGCGCCGCGGCGATTTTTTGCGTGGCGCCTTCAATCGGCCCCACCGAGCCATCGTAGGCAATCGTGCCCGTTCCGGCAATGCGCAGCGTTTCCGGCAGCGGATCGCGTTTGAGCGAACGGTAGATCTCAAGCGCAAACATGAGGCCGCCCGAGCTTCCCGCGACGTGCGGCAGATTGTAGCGGACTGCGATCGGCAGACGCGGTGCCTCGACAATTGTGGTCAAATACGTTCCGAGCACAGTGCGGCCGCGAAACGACCGGGTTTTCACCTGCACCGTGCGAGCAGAACCGCGCCGTTGCATGCCGACGCTAACGACCGTACCGGCTTTGATGCCGCGCATCACGCCGGCGAGTTGCGATCCGCTCGAGACCTTCTTTCCATCGATAGCTGTAATAACGTCGCCTTGGCGCAACACTCGCGCTGCGTCCGAATGCGGCGAAAAATACAGAATCATCACGCGACTTCTCGGAGCTGGGACGCGGTATCCCGCGGCGCGTTCGGCGACCGCTGCCGCGATCGTTTGACTCTCAGTCATCGCGTCGCGCTCGACGTCTTCATATTGCGCCGGAGTGATGCCGCGCGGCAAGACATCGTCGGTTCGGATGACGCGCGCACCCGGCGTGAAGGCGCTCAGTAACTCAAGCGGCGTTACGCGCGTCGCAAATCGCACGTCCGTTAAATACAAGTGCGTCTGCGGCGTGAGCCCAGCCAGTGAAACCACGTCGCCTAAATCGAGGGCGCGTCCAGGAAGGATCAGTGAATAGGGCGTCGGCGCGAACGCACAGATCAGCGCGAGTACTGCGAGCGCAACATACACCATCACCCGGTTGCGCGCCAGCTTCACCCGCATGCCGGAAACTACTGGACGACTTCTACCGATTCGAGTTGGGTTGTCTCGTCGGCGGCTTGAGCGTCGAACGCGGCACGTTTGCTCTTAGCCGCTGCATCCGCCATCGGTTGAGCGGGCTCCGCCTGCGCACGCGGTGCAAGCGCCTCGCGTCCTTTGCGGATCGAACCGAGCGCACCGGCCAGCCTGTTTTCCAGTGAGCCCAACGTTTGCAGTGCGTATTGGTCCGCGCCTTCCCGAACTTTTCGGGCGCGCTCCTCGGCTTCTTTAAGGATGACGTCGGCCGTTGTCCGGGCACGCTGAACAATCTCGTGATCGTCGAGCAGCTCTTCGTGTTTACTCGCGGCCTCGGTGACGATCGTTTGCGCTTTCTCTTGTGCGGCGCGCAGCATCCGATCTTGATCCTTCGCGATGATCTTCGCGCGGCCCATCTCTTCAGGCAGCGAAGAGCGGATCTTTTCGACGAACTCCATCAGCCGTTCTTCGCTGAGGATGCGATAGCCGGCAGGCAGCCACGTTCCATCGTGCACGAAAGTTTCCAGTTTGTCCAAGACGCGATAGACCGACATTGATTCCCTCCGTTATGTTGTGCGCAAGGTCGCGCGTTTGGCCGCCATGAGCCGCATCACCGGATCCGGCACGAGCGCGGCAACGTCGCCGCCGAGAAAGAAAACTTCTTTTACGATGCTGGAGCTGACGAACGAATATCGCTGATCCGACATGAGGAACATCGTATCCACGTCGGAAAGGGCGCGGTTCATGAGCGCAGTCGACATCTCGCTCTCAAAGTCGGAAACCACCCGCAGCCCCTTGATGATGACGGCCGCCCGTTGCTCGCGAACGTAATCGGCCAGCAACCCGCGAAAGTGCTCGACACGCACATTGGCCAGGTTTTTGACGCAGTCCCGAATCATCGCCTCGCGCTCTTCGAGCGTGAACATCGGTTCCCGCTTTTGCGGGTTGACCACGACTGCAACGATCAGCTCCTCGAAGCAACGGGCCGCGCGTTCGATGACGTCGAGATGTCCGTTGGTCGGAGGATCGAACGACCCCGGATAGACGGCTCGCACCGCGCGCCCGTCGTTCATGCTACCGGCGTGAAGAAAGCCAGGGCGACATCGCCGTAGACTTCTTCCCGGACGCTGCGGTACCCCGGTATGTCGGGAAGAATCATGCGCGCGCTGTGCTCGTAAATAACGAACGCTTCGGGCGCGAGCAAGTTGCGTTCAAGCAGCAGTTTGAACATCTGCATGGGAATCTCGCCGGCGTACGGCGGATCGGCATAGACCAGATCGAAGGCTGGGTCGAGGCGGTACAGCGCGCGATCGACCGGCGCGCCGACGACCGTTACGACATCCTCCACTCCCATTTCGCGCGCGGCTTCTGCAATCGTTTCGGCGGTTTCGCGATGGCCCTCGACGCAAACGACCGACGCGGCGCCGCGCGAGGCGGCTTCGAACCCGATCGCGCCGGTGCCGGCGAACAGATCGAGAAAGCGCGCACCTTCGATCCGCGACTGCAAGATCGAAAAGAGCGACTCTTTTACGCGGCCCGGCGTCGGCCTGACGTTGACTCCTTTGGGCGAGCCCAGTTTGCGGCTGCCCAAGTTTCCGCCGGTGATTTTCGGCACGCTCGCGTCTTTCTACAGCAGCGTAAGCAGTTCCGCGAGCCTGTGGATAACTGCGCTGGGCTGGGGCAGCTCGGGCGCATACGTCACGCCTTCGGCGTCGAGCCAGATTCCGCGCATTCCGGCGGCAAGAGCGGCGGCGATATCGCCGCGCGGGTTGTCGCCCACGTAGGCTATGTTACGCGAATCGGTTTTCAACGCTACCGCTAATGCAGCGAACGCCTCTGCTTGCGGTTTCTGCGCGCCGATTGCATCGCTCACGAGTACCGGACCGGCGAAATCCAGCTGCCGCGCCTTCTCTTGCTGCAGCGGCGACCAGCCGTTGCTCAAGATCGCGCAGGCGATGCCGCGCTGCCGCAGTTCGCGAAGCACCGCACGCGCGTCCGGCTGAGCGACGAAAAACTCGGGCACGCTTTCAAGCGCCATCCGTTTGTACCGCTCGACGTACCCGGCGGGCGGCTGCGCGCCGCGTTCGGATGCGAAACGTTCCACTGCCTGGTCGATCGAGAAAGCACCGCAGCGCTGACGTTCCAGCAGATCGTCGATGCGGTTAGACTCCTGCGCTAAGGTACGTAAACACGTTCCGCCCTCCGCGCAAATTGTCTCGAGCAAGCGCAGGAACGCGACGCGTTCCAATTTGTTGTCGATCCCCAGCGTGTGATCGATATCAAACCCCAATGCCTTTATGGGCATTGGGGAAAACCGCGCGCTTATTTCGGGCTGGGGCCGGTGACGATGCGAACGAAATCACCAGGCCGGATCCATCTGCGCATGGCCGCGGAGATCTGCGCCGGCGTGACGCCGAGCTCGCGGCGCGCGTCGATCAGATTTTGGTTCAGCGGCAATCCGAAAGACGCGTACCGGTGCAGGATTGAGGCGACACCGTCGTAGCTTTCCAGCGCGATCGGAATGTCACCCATCAGCTGCGCCTTCGCTCGGAGCAACCGATCTGCCGTCACGGGTTCGGTTTGCATGCGCCGCAGATCCGCGACGGCCAGCTGCTGCGCGGGCACGATTTTGTCGGGATCGGAACCGTAACCGACACTGAAGGTCGACCGGGTCTTGCCGGTGCTGAGCGTGCTCGAAACATCGTACACGTAACCCCGCACTTCGCGTAGATCATGGTAAAGCAGCGACGAATAGAAACCGCCGCTCAGAATCGTGTTGGCGACTTTTAGCGCAGGCCAATCTGCTCCCGTACGCTTCACCGCTGTCGTTTCGATGAGTTCCACCGTGGATTGGACGCGGCCGGTGGCCGGAACGTTGGCCGCGCTCGGTTTATTCGGGGGAACCGGCGGCGGCTCGGTTTGCGGTTTGGGTCCGCTCGCGCTCCATCCGCCGAAATACTTCGCGATCACTTGCTTCGCGCGCGCCGGCGTCACGTCGCCGACCACCACGATCGTCGTCAGGTCGGGGCGGAAAGTGCTCGCGTAATACTGCTTGGCGTCGTCGAGCGTTACGCCGGTCATCGATGCGACCGATGCGAAACGCTGCGCCGGATCACCGGGCGGGTACAATGCTTTTGCCGTGGCGACCGCCGCCAAGTGATCCGGCGACGTTGCGTCCCCGGTCAGCGCGCCAAGCTCTTGCCCCTTGACGATCGCGAAGTATTGCGGAACGAACCGCGGGTGCAGTTCGTTGTCCGCCAGCAGCTGCGCGGCGCGTTCGAAGTTTGGGCTCAAGGCTTGAATGCTGAACGAAGTGCCGCCCGACTCGTTAGCCGCGATCGCATCGAGCGCTTGTTGGTAAGCCAGCCGATCCAGCGAGCTCGTACCGTAGTTGAAGAGATCGCCCGTAACCGAGCCAACGCCTTCTTTTCCCGGCGGGGCCTCCACTTGCTCGTCGTTTTCGATCTCGCCCGTTACGCTAACCGTGTGAGTGGCGTGGTCGGGCTGGACGATGATGCGCAACCCATTCGGCAAGACGGTTTGTACCGGGTTCAGCGTCTGAGCCGGAACGCTCAAATGCGTTAAGATGCTCCGCGCCCAGACAGGAAGCGCTTCGTGCTTGCTCGGCGGAATCGAATTGTTTTCTTTCGCCATAGCACCGCCAGCCGCGCTGACCTTGCCCAGATTCTTTGGAACGGCATACGCCGCCACGACTTTGTCAGCTCCGAAATCCGCGCGTAGTACGCGGTTGACGTCGGCAGTCGTCACCCGCGTATACGCCGCGATGGTATCTTGCGGCGAGTTCAATCCCTGCACCGCCACCGCGTCGCTCCATTCCGTCGCCAAACCCTCGATAGAGGTGGCGTTGTACTCGAGTTGTGCGATCTCGCGCTGAATCGACGCCTGCACCAAGTCCCCCGGTACGCCCCGTTTGCGGTAGTTGTCGATGACGCCGCGAAGCAGCTTGTCGGCATCTTCGGGCTTGCTCGTTACCGGAACCACGATATATGCGAGTCCGATGGAGAGATCGGCAAAGGGCGGCTGAAGAGCGAACCCGCTACCCAATGCTTTGCCTGCAGCGGTCAAACCGAAAAGATCGCCACGCTGGCTGCTCAGAACATCGGCAAGAATGTTGGCTGCAGCAAAATCTTTGCTGCGAAAACCGGGAAGCCGGTAGCCCAAGAGCACCGCCGTGAACGGCTGATCCGAAAAATCGTGATAGAGGTGCGTCCGCAGCGGACGCGCTTTCACAGGTTGACGCGGCGGCAGTTTGGCGGCGGGCCAGTCGCCGAAGATCTGTTTGACGCGCGCGATGGTTGAGGGACCGTCGACGTCGCCGACGATCACGTAGACCGCGTTATTGGGGTGATACCATTTTTCATAGAAAGCACGAAGCTGCGGCGCGTTGATGGTATGAGCAAAGTCGTAAACAGTGCCCAGCCCATTGTTGGCGTACGGCGTTCCGGCAAGCAGAGTATTCTCCATCTTCGTTTGTAGCCGGTAGAACGCGTTGCCGTTATCCGAGGTGACCTCTTGCGTGATCGCTTTGCGCTCGTCGTTCCACTGCTGCTGCGAAAGAAGCGCGCCGGTGGCACGGGAGCGCTCCAGACGAAGGGCGATGTCCAAATATTGAGCCGGGACGCTGAAAAAGTATTGCGTGATCGCGCTCTGCGTAATCGCGTTGAACGCTCCGCCGGTAATGTCGACGGTATCCATGAATTGCGAAGACGAGAGGGTTTGGCTTCCGCGAAACATCATGTGTTCCAGTGCGTGCGCGAGACCCGCGATCGTTTGATCGTTCGAGCCGGCGCGGTAATTCAGCATCGTCGTGACCACAGGAGCGAGGCGGTCGGTCACCACCACCACTCTTAGACCGTTGGAGAGCGTGGTGCGAGTGACGTTCAACGACGCCGCCCGGGCCGGCACGAAACAGACGAAGGCGACTGCGGCGCAGAGGATGACCATGTAACGGAAACTATTCATGGCGGGCGGGTTCAAGAACTGAGCAGCATGGCCCTAGCGCTCGGTTCGCCTTCGACAAGCGCGCGCAGTCCGGCGTGGGCCGTCGCGCGAAGCTCGGGATCGTCCGCCACAATGCTCTCGGCTGCCGCCTTTGCATCGCGATAGACGGCAATGTCCCGCACGAGGTCCGCAACGCGAAAGTTTGCAAGCCCAGATTGCGCGGTCCCGGCGAATTCCCCCGGGCCGCGCAGCCGCAAATCTTCTTCGGCGATCGCGAATCCGTCGTTGGAGCCCGCCAGAATCTGCAGCCTTTCGAGCTCCTCGGCTTCATCGGAGGCGATGAGCAGGCAGTAGGACTGTGCCGCGCCGCGCCCGACGCGTCCGCGCAGCTGGTGGAGCTGCGAGAGCCCGTACCGCTGCGCGTCCAGCACGACCATGACGCTTGCATTCGGAACGTCCACGCCAACTTCAACTACCGTGGTTGCCACCAGCACCTGAACTTCGTTACGCGCGAAGCGCTGCATGGCGTCTTCTTTGTCGCGCGCGGGCATGCGCCCGTGCAGCAGCCCAAGCCGTAGGTCAGGAAAGACGATCCGCTGCAGCCGTTCGGATTCGGCGACGACGCTGGTCAGCTCCAGTTCGGATTCGTCGATCACCGGCGCGACGATGTACGCCTGCCGCCCCAACGCAACGTTCTTTCGCACGAAGTCGTAGGCTCGCTCCAAACGGCTCTGCCGAAGCACGTATGTTTCGATCGGCGATCGCCCCGGCGGCAGTTCGTCGATGACTGAAACGTCCAGGTCGGCGTATATCGACTGCGCGAGGGTACGCGGGATCGGCGTGGCCGTCATGTGTAGCGTATGGGGCGCGCTTCCTTTAGATCGGAGTCGCGCGCGCTGCTCGACGCCGAACCGGTGCTGCTCGTCGATGATCGCCAGCCCTAGGCTTTCGAACTCCACGCCTTCGGTCAGCAGCGCGTGCGTCCCGACGGCTACGGCTGCCTCACCCGACCCCAGGCGCGCAACCGCCGTCGCCCGCGCCTTTGCACCTTGACTGCCGAAGACGGCCTCGACCGCGATTCCAAACGGCATGAGCAGCGGCGACAGCTTCGCTGCATGCTGCGCGGCCAAGATTTCCGTCGGCGCCATCAGAGCCGATTGAACGCCGTTGCGAGCCGCGAGCAAAATCGCCGCCGCCGCCACGAGCGTCTTGCCACTCCCGACATCGCCTTGAAGCAAACGGTTCATCGCCGAATCCCGCGCCATGTCGTCCCAAATCTCGCCAATCACACGTTGCTGCGCCGCCGTCAGGGGAAACGGCACTTCGCGCTGGAGTTCGCCGAGCAGTGCCGGCGAAGCGCGCAGCGCTCTCGCGCTGCGTGCGGCGGATCGCGTCTGACGTTTCATCTGCGCCGCTAGCGCGAGCGCGAGAAACTCGGTAAAAATAAAGCGCTCACGCGCTTTATTCGCCTCTTCGGGAGAGCCTGGTGCGTGCATGCTGCGGTAAGCTTCCCGTAGTTCCGGAAAGCGCCGCGCGCGCAAGATGGTTTTGGGCAGCGGATCCTCGCCGGCCAGCGTCAGCAGTTTCGGCAAGTTGCGCGCAACGACTTGGCGGATCTTGCGCGAGGTTAAATCCTTTCCCGCGGGATAAACCGGCACAAGCTCGCCGCGATGGGTTTCGCCTTCCGCCAGCACTTTGTGGATCGCGACGTTCATCGCCGCGCCGGTCAGTGTACGCTGCGTACGCCCGCGCACGAACAATCGCATGCCCTTGCGCAGTGCGCCCATCAAATAGCTGCGACCAAACCATTTCGCTATGAAAGAGCCCGACTCGTCGGCAAGTTCGGCTTCCACGATCGCCAAGCGGCGCGCGCGCCGCTCGCGCACCCAAACGATCGTCCCGGCCGCGTTCTCTTCAATGCTGTCATCTTGCGCACGCGCGAGCTGCGCGGCCGGCGTCACCTCTCTCAGATCGTCGTACCGGAACGGGAAATCGTTGAGCAGATCCAGCGGCGTGTCAATGCCGAGTTCGGCGAACCGCTCGGCCGAGGATTTACCGACGCCGGCGAGCTCCTCGAGATTCATCGGGCGAGCAACTGCGTGAGCGCGTACACCGTTTCAATATGCGGTACGGGAACGCCGTATTGACGTGCAATCTCAATCGTTGCGCCACAGATCGGTTCGAGCTCGAGCGGCTTGCCCGCTTCGAGGTCTTGCAGCGTGGACGTCTTGACGTCGGCGATGTGCATCGCCGTGTCCAGACGTTCCTCGGCGGTAACGCCGATCTCGACTCCGGCAGCGCGCGCCACCGCGAGTCCTTCTTCGACGATCTCGCGCAGCACCGCGCGTGTTGGCGGATCGTGCAGCATCGCACCGACGGTCGCGCGCGTCAGCGCGCTTACGGGATTGAGCGCCAAATTACCGAGCAGCTTGCGCCACACTAGCCGCCGGATGTCGCGCTCCACCGGGGCGTGCAATCCAGCATCCTCGAAAATCTTGGAGAGTTGCATTATCCGCTGCGTTTCCGAACCGTCGAGCTCGCCGATCGGATAGAGGGTATTGCCGCTTTGCTTCACGTGACCAGGTGCGGGGAGCATGCCCGACGTGTGCACGACGCCGCCGATGACCTGTTCGTATGGAATCGCCGCGCGAATACGTCCACCGGGATCGACGCTTTCGAGCGCGCGGTCTTGCGAATACCAAAAAGGCAAGCCATTCTGGAGCGTAACGAAAATGGCGCCTGACCGGACAGCTTTATCGAATTGCGGCAGCGCACCGTCCCACTGGTGAGACTTGAACGTCAACAGGACGTAGCGCGGATCGTCGAATTCGCGCAGGTCGGCAGCAGCCGGAATTCGCGCCTCAAAATTTCCCAGGACGCTTTCAATCTGCAGGCCGTTCTTTCGGATTGCCGCCAAGTGAGCGCCGCGCGCGACGACCCCGGCCTCGGCTCCCGAACGCGCCAGCGCGCCGGCGATGAACCCGCCGATTGCGCCTGCGCCAAATATGACGATCATGAAAGATTAGGCGACGGGCAGATTCGAACTGCCGAATGGAGCTTTTGCAGAGCTCTGCCTTACCACTTGGCTACGTCGCCGCCAAACAGCGGGTGGCGGGAATCGAACCCGCGCGTCGACCTTGGGAAGGTCACAGGCTACCATTACATCACACCCGCTCGCGGTTGGGCGTCGGCCACGGTTCTTCCCACCTCCGGTCCCGTCCTACAATACGGCGCCGGAGTGCGAGGTTGCAACGGAGAAACGAGACGGCGTGACGTGGGTATATGCGTTGCCGATCTGGGTGTTGGCTCCGCTCGCGGTGATCGCCGCCAGCGGCGTGGCGACGGGCGGCCTTCACCTTGTCCGCACGGCCATCAAACGCAAGCAGCTGATCTCGCATAACGACGTCGCCGGCGCGATCTTCGGAATCATCGGCACCGTGTTGGCGGTCGGGCTTTCTTTTATGTTCATCAACGTTTGGACGCAGTACGTTTTGGCCTCGGATACCGTCCAACGCGAAGCTAGCGCGGTCGCCGACCTCCACCACTTGGCCGACGCTTTTCCGCAGCCGACGCGGGCGAAGATCCAAGACGGTGTGGACAAGTACATCGAGCTCGTGATCAAACAGGAATGGCCACTGATGCGCGCGGGCGGCCACAGCGAAGCCGCTTACACGGCGGCCTACGATGTCCTGAACGTTATTACTTCCTTGAAACCCAAGTCTTCCGAGGAGATTATGGTGCAGTCACACGCACTCGATGCGGCAAACGCTTTCCTGGACGACCGGCGCCAGCGCCTCCATGCAAATGACGAGGGCATACCGCTGATCCTCTGGGCAGCGCTCTTTTTTGTCGCATGCACCGTGGTTGTCTTCTCCTACTACTTTCGCGTGGAAAATCCATTCGAACAGCACGTGATGGTTGCGGCGCTTGCGTCGGTCATCGTCATCGTCATGCTGTTGATCGCCGAATTCGATTATCCGTTCCGCGGTGACGTTGCCGTTTCGCCCGCCGCGTTCCAGCACGCCTGGAATTCCTTACATCATTTGCAAGGCGGCTACTGATGATGACGTGGGTCTACGCCTTGCCGGCGTGGATCTTAATGCCGCTCACGGTGGTGCTGGCGTGTATAGTCACGGGCGTCGCCCTTTACTGGACGCGAACCCGCTTGACTCGCAACGATCTGATAACACACAACGACGTCGCTTCCGCAATCCTGCAAATGCTCGGGACGGTGTTGGCGGTCATGATGTCGTTCATGGTGGCGGGAGTGTGGCAACAGTACGACGCCGCCGGACAGAACACGCAGATCGAAGCCAGCGCTCTTTCCGACCTCTATCATCTCGCAGATGCGCTGCCCCAATCCGCGCGGGGAGAGATTCAAGCCGGCGTCAGTGGCTATATCAGCCTGCTGCTCCACGACGAGTGGCCGCTCTTGGCGCGCGGCAGCGAGAGTTGGCGGGCCTCACAAGCCGCATACCGGATTCAGTATCTGGTGACGAATTTTAAACCTCCTAACCAACAAGCCTCGCTCGTGCAGTCGGAAGCCATCACTTACGCATCGCAGTTCTTAGATGCGCGCCGGCAGCGGGTCCGCGACAACGCGACGGGCATACCCAACGTCCTATGGTCGACGATGCTCGTCGTAGGAGCCGTCACGATTTTCTTCTCGTTCTACTTCAAAGTCGAGAGGCCGGCCGCGCAACACATCATGGTGGCCGCGTTAACCGCGGTCATCACGCTCATCTTCGTGCTCATCGCGGAGCTGGATTACCCGTTCCGAGGCGACATCGCGATTCACCCCGACGCGTACGTGCACGTCTACAACGCTTTGCACCACATTGGCTTTTCGAGCTAGCTTCCCAGCAAATTGACCGCGCGGCCGGCGACGATCGCAATCGTCACCAGCGACGTCAGCGCCTCGGCCATCATCAGCACTTTTCCCAAGCCCGTCAGCGGAAATGTGTCCGTGGGGCTAAATGCGGTCGCGTTGGTGAATGCGAGGAACAAGTAGTCCAGAAATCGCGGACGCCATGTCGATTTGGCGCGAAGGGCTGGATCGAGCAAGCTCTGCGACCACATGAAATCGCCCAGTTGCGGATTCTGGACAAAGTTCAACGCGCACCGCGCCGACGGGCCTCCGCCATCCACTTCCCAAAACCACAAGGAGTAGACCAAGATATTCGTCAGCCAAATCTGTACGGCAGCAAGCAGCAGTTCTTCTCCCGTAAACACGCGGTGGTGATGCACTGAGAGCTGATGCACCAGAAATAGTACGACCGTCGTGACATTGAAGACGCTCAGAATAGCGATGTGCGCGATCGACGCGGCGCGCTGCCATTCGGCCTCACGATGGCGATGCGGAGAGAGAATCAGCAGAGGAACGAGGATGCCCAAGACGAGCAACGGCAAGAGCCAGAGCGGCCCGACTACGATGCGCGGCGGCAGCGTGACGTAGAGCAGCAGAATGGCAACGACCGCAAGGGCGGCGTGCCACCGGGGCTCTTCCTTAAATGCGACGGCCAAGAAGCTGCAGTTCGCAGGCGGCTGCCCGATTGCATCCCGGAATGGCCGTCCCCGGTTACAGCCGTCATGGCTACCGATTTCAGAGACGGCAAGACCTTTCCGCGCCGCGGGCGCGAGGCAATGGGCGATGCGCTCTGGCTGGCGCGACTCTTCGACAAGGCGCGGGCGGCCGCGGCCGGTACGATTTTCGACTACATCTATCCATGTCCGATGGACAAAGGGGTCATGAAGCGCTGGGGAATAAGCCCCGACGAGTTCGATGAAGCCGTCAAGGCGCACGCCACTGACGAGACAATCCAGCAATGGCTCGTGACGCGCACGACTTCCGAACGCATCGCCCGCGCAAACCGCTGGCTGCTCGACGAAAAGAAAGCCAACCTCGACCGGCAAGACTCTGAGGAAGGTGTCACGATCTAAGGAGGATCACATGGGGGAAAGGATCGAGTACTCGCGCCCTGACGGCAAGACGTCGCCAGCGTATTATGTTGCCCCCATCAAAGAGAGCGCGCCCGGAATTGTTCTGATCGAAGAATGGTGGGGCGTAACCGCGGAGATGATGGCAATTGCCGATCGCTACGCGCAACTCGGGTACCGCGTGCTTCTACCCGATCACTTTCGCGGACGCACCGCCGCCACCGGCGACGAAGCCAACCACTTGATGCAGGGCTTGGATTTCGCCGATGCGGCAACCCAAGACGTTCGCGGCGCGATCGCGCATTTGAAAAAAGCTGGAACGAAAGTGGGCGTGACCGGTTACTGCATGGGCGGCGCGCTCGCGCTTCTCACCGCAATGCACGCCGAAGAAGCCGACGCCGCCGTTATCTTCTATGGGTATCCGCCGCCGGAAGCGGGCGATCCGGCTACGATCGAAATTCCCATTCAATGTCACTTTGCCAAGCATGACGATTTCTTTCCGCCCGCAGGCGTCGAAACAATCGAGGAACGTTTGAAGGAAGGCAAAGTTCCATACGAGCTTTTTTGGTACGACGCCAAACATGCATTCGCGAACCCAAACCCAGTGGGAAGTGCGGGCCTCGGCCACTACGACGCCGCAGCCGCGCATGAGTCTTGGGAGCGCGCCGTGCGCTTCTGGAAAAACACGCTCACATAACGACTGGAGGAAATACGTCATGCCCAAATTTGTCATCGAACGCGAAATCCCGAATGCCGGGAAGCTTTCCGCAGACGAGCTGCAGCAGATCTCCGCGAAAAGCTGCAGCGTCCTGCGCGAGATGGGCCCTTCCATACAGTGGGTCGAGAGCTACGTCACCGGAAACAAAATTTTTTGCATCTATAACGCCCCGAGCGAAAAAGAAATCCGCGAGCACGCCGAGCGTGGCGGCTTTCCCGCCAACGCCATCCATCAAGTGACCGGCCGCATCGACCCCACGACATCGGAGAGCTCCCGGGTGCCCGCCTAGGGCTAAGCAACCGCCTGCTAGGCCTACCTCCTGCCCGTCCCGGCCGCCGGAACGAGCGAGCAACCAACCCGATAGTGGGAACAATCTCGGGCGGAATCGTCCAGAAAGAGGTCTTTCATGCGCGTCATCTCACCCTTGGCCGCCCTGGTGTTGGCGGTCTTCGCAAGCGGAGTGGCCCTGGCGCTTTCGCCGGGAACCAATCTTAGCGGCACGATAAACCAGACGATCGACACCGGCCACGCCTACGTCGGCGAGATGGTGTCCATTTCGAATGTTAGCGCCCCGGGCGCCAACATCTATAATGCGACGATGTACGGCACCGTCTCGAAGGTCGTCAGCGCCGGACAAGGCCGTCCGGCCCAGCTTCGCATTACTCTGAACCGGTTGCGGCTCTCTAACGGCACGACCTATCAAATCGTCGGCGTCGTCACGGGCTGGAACGCGGTCACCAAAAACAACACGGTGAAGGAAGTCGTCGGGACCGTCGGCGGTATGGTCGTCGGAAACATCTTGGGCAAATGGATATTCCACGGCGCCAGCGGCGGCGGATTGGTCGGCGCGGCCGGCGGATATTTGGCTGCCAAAAACAACAAGGCCAACATGGTCGTGAGCGCGGGATCGCGAGTGCAAGTGCAGCTCGTCTCGGCTCGCCGCCAGCCCGGCACCTAATCGAAAGAATCGGGCCTCTAGGCGCCTCGCTCACGCGGGGCGTCTTTTTTATTTGGCGTGCGCGGGAGCCCGACTGCCATGCGCGTAACCCTTTTGGAGCTTCATGGCCCACGATGTTTTCGTCTGTTACTCTTCGGAGGACAAGACCATCGCGAATGCGGCCTGCGCGAAGTTAGAAAGCGCGGGAATTCGCTGTTGGATAGCTCCACGCGATCCGATTGCGGGGATTCCGTACGGCCGTCAGCTGGTCGACGCCATCACCGCGGCCCGCATCGTCCTGCTGATCTTCTCCGGCCACGCCAACCGCTCCGAGCACGTCTTGCGCGAGCTCGAGGTCGCGTCGGATTCGGGCAAGATCATCGTGCCTTTCCGGATCGAAAACGTCGTCCCCAGCGGCGATCTGCGCTATTACATCACGCGCGTGCATTGGCTCGACGCCATGTCGCCGCCGATGGAAGCGCGTCTGGGCGAGCTCGTTGCGCTGATGCAGCGCCTAATGGACCTTCCGGTAACGCCGGTTGCAGCTGCCGCGACAAGCGGGGCCACCGCGCGCCGGAGTTATCCGCCAATGGTGGCGCTGATCGTTATCGCGGCCACAATTACGATCGCCGCAGGCTTATATTTCATGAAACGCTCCGCGCCGCCCACCGTTCACACGGCAGCAGAAGCGACGCCGCAGCCTAAGCGCACTGCCGCTGCGCTTGCGAAGCGTTCCGCAAACAACTCGATTCCGCCGCCACCGCAGCCGACGGCACGAATCGTTTACATTCCGCAGCAGCAAGGGCCGGCCGTTCCGGTTACAGTCGTGCCGAACGTTCCGAAAAACACCTCCGCTCCGAAGCTACGCACTGCAACCGCCGCGCCGCGCCATACAGTCCCGCCGACGGTCGCGCCGGCCACCCAGCCGGTGACCGCGACGCGTACACCCGAGTCGGTGCGATACCGATTGCCCAGCGGCATCACCGTTCTCGTTACACGCATGAACGCCGCAAGTTGGCGCGTCGGTAATGGCATGTATGCAAATGTAGGAAGAACGAGCGTAGCTGGGACCGCCGGAACGACCCTTGAGTCGCCGAACGGACGTGTATGGCTGTTCGTTCCCGACCTCGACGCAGGTGGCCCCTACGCGCATCAGATCTGCTTTAGTAATGCTGGGCCCGGGCAGTGCGACGCAAACAGAACATTCCCAATCATCGGCGCGAACTGACGAAACAGGGAGCACGGCGCGCGCGTTGAATCGAGGTCGGTCGCCAAGCCGAGATAGCTCAGTTGGTAGAGCATACGCCTGAAAAGCGTAGTGTCCCGTGTTCGATTCACGGTCTCGGCAAATTCTAGCCGCTGAAAGCATTTTTTAGCGGCTTTTTCTTATCAATTGCTCTAGAGTGCCATACAGTTGGCACGCTCGCCCGATAACGTAATCCAATGAAGAGAAACGACTATTGTGGGAAGTGTGGTGCTCATAAGATCGCACAACCTTGCGGCACTAGACGCTGCCAAGCGTGCACGAGAGCCTGGAGTCGCGCCTACTATCATCGCAGTACCAAACGCCGGGCCGCTCAACGCCGGAGCTATCTTCGGCGAAAATACGGCATTTCGTTGGAGGAAATGGAGCAGATCTTCGAGGCCCAAGGAGGACGCTGCGCTATATGTCAGCGCTATTGGAAGAATTGTAAGAAAGCTCAGAACTCACGCTACGACGACAACTTTCTTCAGTACTTGTATGTCGACCACGACCACCGGACGGAGAAAATTCGTGGTCTTCTATGCAACCAATGCAATTGCGCTATCGCCTTTCTCGAAGAGGATGAGGGCCGGCTTCCGCACATCAAAGCTTACCTACGACTGCACAAGGCAATTCAACCCGACGGCCAACGAAAGGTGAACCTCGACATGGTTCATCAATTGCCCGACATGCAAAGCACCTTGTCTTTAGATGCGTTCTCGGTGTTGGACATTCGAACCGGAACCATCGTTTCTGCCGAGCGGTTTCCGGAGGCGCGAAAACCCGCCTACAAACTCACGATAGATTTTGGTCCCGGAATTGGCGCGAAGCATTCGAGCGCGCAATTGACGGCGCACTATACTGCAGAAGAACTCGCCGGCAAGCAAATCGTCGCGGTGGTAAATTTCCCGCCCAAGCGCATCGCAGGTTTTCTTAGCGAAGTTCTGGTGCTCGGTGTGCCCGACGAAAACGGCGAGACGGTTCTTCTTGCGCCCGACTCGGGCGTGCAAAACGGCGTCCGCGTTTATTAGTTGCTGAACTCGACCTTGAAGAGATACGAGCCCGGAACCGCTTGGCAGTCGCGCATTTCCGGCGCATAAGTGCTTTGGCGAGCGGCGTCCATCGCCGCGCGATCGAGTTCGAGTGAACCCGTCGACGCATAGACTGAAACGCCGGTCACGCGGCCGGTTGCGTCGAGATCGACCTTGATCATGGCGGTCGCGCTGTTGCCGGCCGCAAATCCGCTCGCCGACTGATCGGGCGAAACCGCGGCGATTGTCTTCGCTTCGATGTTCGGTTCGCTGCAGGCGGGACCGGGCGCATCCGTCGCAGCCGGTTGACTGATCACGCCGCCGGATCCATTTGTTCCGGTGTTGCCCGGCGCATATGGCTGGCCGGTAGGCTGCGGCGGCGTGATAGCCACGTGGCCCTGGGGATTGCGCGAATCATGGGGTCGCGCGACCTGCGGGCTTACGATTGGAAAGTGCGGATGCGAAACGATAACGTGCGCGCGCGGCCGAGGCTTTGGCGGCTCGGGCGTCGGGCGGACGTACATATGAATGATGACCCGTGGGACGGAGTACGGCACGGCTTCAGCGGGCGGATGGACGAACGGCGCCAGGACCAAGTGGAAGAGCAGCGAGAGCGCCAGGGCTATGCCCAGCATGCGTCTGTTGTTCTGCGCGTCCATACCGCTTCAACCGACGCGCGCCCTATTTTGTGACAGCGCTACTTTAAGCCGAGCGGTTTTCCCGCCACAAGCAAGCGAATCGATTCAGCGACCCGCTTGGCTCGCGTTTCCGGACGCTTCGCAGTCGATATCCACAGCACAAAATCACGCCGTCGGCTCTTTGGAAGCGCTTGAAAGTACCGCCATGCCGCCGCGTTGCGTTTGAAAGGGCCGGCGATATACGTGGGCAGACGGTTGGGGATTGCCGGAGCCGATCCGTCGCGCGCGCTTGGCGAAGCCGCCAGACCGGCCGTGCTCAGCAATCCGGCGGCCGCGAGCTCTTTCCATCGTAAACGGTTGCTGGCAGACCATTTGCTGCCGGGCCGTCGCGGCGTAAATTTACGCGCGTATGTGTCGCTATCCAGACGTTTTATGAGACTATCGACCCAGCCGAAGCAGAGCGCCTCGCGAACCGAGTCATCGTAGTCGACCGATTTCACGCCGGTGTGCTGCTTGTGGTAGACCAGCCAAACGCCTTCGCTCGATGCATGATGTTTGCGCAGCCACGCGCGCCATTTGGCGCGGCTTCGAACCGAAACTTTTGGCAGCATCAGGCTTTCGCTGCAGACTCTCCCTCATACGCACGCTTCAGAGCGTCGATGTCGAGCTTTTCCATTTGCAGCATCGCCTGCATCGCGCGTTGCGCCTTTTCCGGATCGGGGCCGCCGACGTAATCGCTCAAACCGGCGGGAACGATGTTCCAAGAAAATCCATACTTGTCGGTCAGCCAGCCGCACTGGACTTTCTTTCCGCCTTCGGAGAGCTGTTCCCAAAGCCGGTCGACTTCGGCTTGGGTCTCACAGTTGACGAACAAAGCGATCGATCCGGGCGCAGGACCAGGCGAACCGTTTTCCGTCTGCCCGCCGTTGAGCGCCATGAACTCTTGTCCGTCGAGCTCGAACTCCACGACCATGGCGGTCCCCGCGGGTCCGGGCCCGGCT
This sequence comes from Vulcanimicrobiota bacterium, assembly GCA_013036105.1. Classification (GTDB taxonomy): domain Bacteria; phylum Vulcanimicrobiota; class Vulcanimicrobiia; order Vulcanimicrobiales; family Vulcanimicrobiaceae; genus Rubrimentiphilum. The sequence continues at coordinate 36,989 of JAAXCX010000010.1, read as the reverse complement.
TCTCCATACCGGCTGACGTCGGTAACGCGCGAGTTCTTAAAGATCGAGACATAAAAGTTGGCAGCCTCTTCGGCGTTGCCGTCAAACCACAAGAACGGAACGATCTTCTGCATCAGTAGGCCTCCGGCGCATATTTCTTCAAGTGAGCTGCGAGGTGATCCAACGTCTGCCCCCAACCGATCGGCGCGCCGTTGCGCTCGGCGATCGAAAGCGGAATCGACTGCGTCACCGTTAGCTTTGTTTTCTTTTCGCTTTCTTGCGGTTCGAAGGTCACCGTCATAACCATTTCCTCGGGAAAATCTTCGCTCAGCCCGTAAGCGGAAGGTTTGAGGCGGTTTCCCTTCTCGTCGGAAAAATGTGCGACCGAAGTCGTGCGTCGCGGCACGTCGAGTTCGCGGAAAACACCCTTCGACCAAATCTCGCGACCTTCGAGCCACTGCGGCGACTGCATGGAAAAGAGCACGACTCCACCGGGACGCAAGTCAATCTCGCAATGCGGAATTGTAAAGCCGTCCGGCGCGAACCATTGCTTGAATTGTTCGGGTTCGTACCAAGCTTTAAAGACTACATCCGGCGGCGCATCGTAGACGCGCGTAAGCGTGAGAATAGGTTCGTTATCCTTAGCGGCCACGGTTCTTCTCTTTCCTTTGCATATTCTGCAAATAGGTATCCAGGCGATCCAATCTCTGCGTCCACAGGGCCTCGTACTGGCGGAGCCAGGTTGCCAGCGGCGCCAGCCCGCGCGGCTCGGCGCGATAGTAGGTGTTGCGTCCTTCGCGCCTTCCCAGCACGAGGCGCGCCTGCTTTAACGCTTTCAAATGCTGGGATACGGCCGGTTGTGAAACGCCGGCATCGCGCGTCAAAGCGGCAACGGTCATTTCGCCCGAACGCGATATACGTTCGAAGATTGCGCGGCGCGTTGCATCGCCGAGGGCCTGCATAACGACGCCGAGCGCGGCCGTGCTCATTCCAGAATCATAAGCGTTTACTTATTTATTGTCAACCCTCGCGCCTCGCAAGGTTTGCTGCGCAGGGAGGGCGCGCCAGCCTGGTTATTTCGTCTAAAAACGCCGCGGACGGGTACGCTTTAGATTGTATGAAAGCCGGAAGGCAACCAGGGGGAACAATGCTTCGCACACTACTGCTCGCGAGCGCAGCCGGGCTCTTCGGCGTTACCGGCACAACGACTCTTGCTCTCGCGCACAAGCATCACCATTTTCAATCCGTATACATGAGCGATAACGGCATGCTCGTCGGAGCGAACAATGAAAACGACGAGAACGACGCCGACGTCGTCTCCGTAGCTGAACCTGTAACCTATGCCACCTTAGGGAACGGAGCGGTATATCAAACAGCCGCGTACCAACCCGCTTATCAAACCGCCTACGTTCCGGCTAACGATACGATCGTAACCCCGTACGGTTATACGCCGTATTATAACAACGGCTACTATCAAGGCTACGCTTACGATCCGCGCTACGCCGCCTATAACCCGTATTATATGGGAGCCGCGTACGGCAACGGCGATCCGGTCAGCGCGGCGGTCGTGAATACGGTGCTGAGCGCCGCCGTCAGCGGTGGCCGCGTGGATGGCCGGCAGGTGATTCAGTCACTTCTCGGCGCATTGGTGGCATCGCAAATGCAGCAGCAATATCAGCCGCAATACCAGCAGTACCAGCAATATGCGCAGTACTCGCAGCCTGTGTACTACCAGCAACAGCAGCAGTTCGTTCAGGTGCAACAGGTGCCGGTGCAGGTGCAGTCTGTCGTTCCCGTGCAGGTCGTGCCTGTTTTCCACGTGCGTCACGGTGACGGGGAACGTCACGGCGAGCATGGAGATCACGGGGATCATGGCGGCTCCGATTAGAGCCCTCCCGGCGGTCGTGTTTTCGGCGGCGCTGATGCTCTCCGCGTGCGCGCACGCCGGTCCGTCGGCGCCCGCGGACGCCAAGACGCAAGCGCGCGCCCGTGCAGAGATCCAAACGGGCGTGCGCGCCTACAGCCACAGGGCATACAAGACTGCACTGGCACACTTCAATAACGCGCTGGCGTTGATTCCGAGCAGTTTGGATGCACGTTACGATCGCGGCGTCACAGAAGAAAACTTGCACGCTGACGGAAACGCGATCGACGATTTGCAGACAGTTGTGACTAACCGACCGGACTGGATCAGTGCGCGCTTGCATTTGGCTGCGGCTCAATTCCAGGCACACCGGTTTGCCGATTCGGCGAAAAATTTCGATGCCGCGCTGGCGTCGAACCCCAAAGTCGGCAAACTCTGGCTCGACGACGGTGTGAGCTACTACAAAATGAAACGCTACGCCGATGCGCGGCTGCGTTTTGCCCGGGCCCTGGCGCTCTCTCCAAAATCGGGGCGCGCGCATTTCTGGCTGGGCATGACCTACCGCCATCTCGGCAGCTCGAAGGCTCGAGGCGAGCTCGCTCTCGCGGCGCATTCCCGCGACAGCGTCGTACGCTTGGCCGCAAAGCGGCAGCTCACCGGACGGTAAGCGATAAATGGAAAAGCCCCGGCCGTGATACCATGAGCCACGCCCGTTTGCAGCGCAAATTCTGAAATTGCGGACGCGGAGCGCGCCGAGCCGCCAATGGCGATGCGATCAGCGTTACGATCGGTAACACAAGATACTTCATAGGCTCCAAAGCGCCATGATCGATCCAAAATCCTTCGCCGTTGCCAAAAAATGGAAAAGCCCTGAGTTCTCAAGGCTTTCCGTATTCCGACCATTGTTGAGAGGCCGGAAACTCTGGCGACGCTGATGGGGCTCGAACCCACGACCTTCGCCGTGACAGGGCGACGCTCTAACCAACTGAGCTACAGCGCCATCGCCAGATGATGGTGGGCACGGTTGGGATTGAACCAACGACCCCCCGCGTGTGAAGCGGATGCTCTCCCACTGAGCTACGCGCCCATGCGTTTGCGAACCGGCATATCGTATCCTAGTCGCGCCGCCGCTGTCTAGCGAGCGCCTTGCGGGTATACGGCACAGGATGGACCTGCTGACCCTCGGCCACGGAACGCTCGTGCAAGCCGACCTCGCGCGCGTGATAGGACGCGCGGAAATCGACCGGATCGTCGACGTCCGCACTGTGCCGAAAAGCCGCGCGCACCCATGGGTGTGCGGCGATCGCATGGCGCTGTGGGTGCCTGATGAGGCTGGCGCGGAATACGTTTGGGAGCGCGATCTCGGCGGCTTTCGAACGCCGAGGCCCGGCTCTCCACACAAAGCCCTGCGAAACTCCGCTTTCCGCGGGTATGCCGACCACATGGAAACCGAGCGTTTCCGGATCGCGCTTTCGAACCTCGTGAATTCGCTGCCGAAGCGGCGCGTTGCGATCTTGTGCTCCGAAACGTTATGGTGGCGATGTCATCGCAGGCTCATCGCCGATGCCGCTGTGCTGCTGCACGGCGTTGACGTACAGCATCTCATGCCGAACGGCGCGTTGCAGAAGCATCCGCTGACCGAAGGCGTGCGCCGTGAAGGCGACCTTTTGTTGTATGACGGTGAAGCCGCGTGAATGCACTGGAAAGCGCGAAGGCCGCGCATCTGCGTTATGTGAGCGATGAAATGCCGGGTATCCGCCGGGAAAAGCACGGCGAGCATTTCGCGTATTATGCGCCGGACGGTTCGAAGATCGACGATGAAAAGGAACTTACGCGCATAAGAGCGCTGGCCGTGCCCCCGGCTTATACCGATGTCTGGATCTGCCCGATCGCCAACGGCCATATTCAGGCGACCGCCCGCGACGCCCGCGGCCGCAAGCAGTACCGCTACCACAAACGCTGGCGCGAAACGCGTGACGAAAATAAGTACGAGCGCATGATCGCGTTCGCGCAAAGTTTACCGAAGGTGCGCAAGCGACTTGAAGCTGACCTTGCGTTGCCCGGCCTTCCGCGTGAGAAAGTCCTCGCAACGATCGTGCAGCTGTTGGAAACGACCGCTATTCGTGTCGGTAACGACGAGTACGCCAAAGACAACAACTCCTTCGGCTTGACGACGCTGCGGAACAGACACGCGAAAATCGAAGGCTCGAACGTCCGTTTTTCGTTTCGTGGAAAAAGCGGCGTGCGTCATGCTTTGGATCTGCGCGACCGCCGCTTGGCGAAAATCATCCGGCAGTGTCAGGACTTACCCGGTCAGCAGTTGTTCGAATATCTCGAAGAGGACGGAACGGCGCGCGCCATCGACTCGAGCGACGTGAACGAGTACATCCGCGAGATCTCCGGCGACGAATTCAGCGCGAAAGACTTCCGGACGTGGGTCGGCACCGTAACGTGCGCAAACTTACTCGCGCAAGAAGTTGCTGAAGAGACGCAAGGTGATCGAAAACAGCGCGTCGCCGGCGTGATTAAGGACGTCGCGAGGCGGCTGGGAAATACGCCCGCGATCTGCCGCAAGTGTTACGTGCATCCCGCGATCGTCGACACCTTCCTCGAACAGGGAAGGCTTGCACCGTCGCGCGCTCCACGCACGCGCGAAGGTTTGGAGCCCGAAGAATCATTCGTGCTCGCGGTGCTAACGGAGCGCGCAAACGAGAGCGATTCGGAGCGAACTCTGCGCGGTTTGCAACAAACGTTGAAGCGCCGCAAGAAACAAGCGGCCTGATCGAAGCAGGCGAGCGTCCGGCTTGTGAACCGACTTCGGAGCTGGGAACGTTCTTGAGGAGTACTCATTGGAGCCACAGCTAGGAGACAGCGAATGAACAAAGTTATCAACCGGGCGCTTGCGACGGCTTTCGCCGTTGCCTTGATCTTCGGATCGGGTACGTTCGCGCTCGCAGATCGCGATGGCCACGGCAAGGGCCACGACAAAGGCGATAAGGAGCGCGGCAGCTCGTCAGCCCACAGCTGCGTGAATCCGGCCGGCAATCAGCGCGGCTGGTGCAAGTCGCACATGAACGGGTCGTTCATTACCGGAACGGTCGCGAGCATCAATGGCGGCACGGCGCTTGTGACGCTTTCTAACGGCCAGCAAGTCACCGTTAGCACGCGTGGGCACAATCTCAGCGTTGGTCAGCAGATAACGCTGCGCGGATCGTTTGGAAGCAACGGCGTTTTCGTTCCGACCAATGGCAATTATAGCAACTATGGCGGGCCGTATTCGGGCGCGTCGGTGCGCGGACTGATCGTTTCTGTCAACGGCAACTCGATTCAAATCGCGCAAGGCTTGAGCCTCGTCACGATTAACGACTCGACGGCCGCATCGCGCGGCGCGATCAGCGGCACGCTCATTCCCGGACGCACGATCACCGCGTACGGTAACTGGAGCGGCAGCACGTTCATAGCGACCAGCATCCAATAAAAGCTTCTTTGCCTCGTGCGCGGGGCAAAGATGGAAATAACGCGAGCCCCAGAATAATCTGGGGCTCGTTTCTTAACAGAAACGTGGGCGGTTAGCTCAGTGGGAGAGCACTTCCCTGACACGGAAGGGGTCATTGGTTCAATCCCAATACCGCCCACCATTTCGACATTACGCCGGACAGTTGCCCGAAGCCGGCATTCCTTTTAACCGGTCCGCGATCCACGCGCCGGTATGATCGTAACTGAGCGCCATCGCCGAGTCGTGCGTGCCGCCCATCACGGCGTGGAGTTCAGGGTGCGATCCGTTGCCGCAAAGACTCAAGCGCAGCGACACCATACCGTCGTATGGAACCAGCGCGTCGTTTGTCCCCTGCTCGATGAGTACGGGAACCTGCGGACGCAGACGCGAGGGTTCATTGGCGATGAAGTCTTGCATCAACAGACTCGACCCGACGTTGGGCGCAAAGAAATCTGCGGCCGGAATGCTCCAGGCCCGCGAGCCCATCAGCAATCCGGCGCAATCGGTTTGCAGCGACGGCAGCAATGCCATTCCCTTAGCGGATAGCACGGTTTTCAAATCCACGCGCGGATCCGTCGACGCGATCCCTTCGACCATCATCGCAAGCAGCGGCAATGTCGTCGACGGGAATTTGCTTACCGACGTCTCGCCGAAAAAATCGGGAATATCGAAGCCCGGCGCGTACGCCACCGCGCCTAAAAGGTGCAGCTCGGGCGCCCACGAGTTCGCGTTCGCCGCGACAAAAAGCGCGACACTTCCGCCTTCCGAATGCCCCATCGCGATCCAGCGATCGCTCAGGTTCGAATTGAGGTGCCGAGCGGCGCGCACGATATCGATCACGTCGTGCGCTCCGGAAACACCGGCGAAATACGGATGTACGCCCGGCGTCCCTTCGCCCTCGTAATCGGTTTGCACGACGGCGAATCCATCGGAAACCCAGCGTTCCAAAAAGCGCTGCTCGATGTTTGGCTGCGAGAATTTGGACGGCGCGCATTGCGGCGCGTTCCCCGTCGTGCCGTGCGCCCAACTAATGACCGGCCAGCCTCCCGGCGGAGGCGAACCTTTGGGAATGGCAATCGTTCCGGACACGGCGACGTCGTGTCCGCCCGCGGAAACCGTGTGATAGAGCACGAGTGTATTCGTAGCGGCAGACTTGAGCAGCGCGCCGCCGGTAAACGGTCGCGCCCAGATGACGCTGCCCGGTGCGCCCCCCGGCAAAGGCGACGGAACATCGTAAAGATCGAAACGGCCCGCGACCGCCAAAAGGAAAACGGCGGCCAGCAGCGCGCCCGCCCGGCGCATTATGTTTTCTCCAGAGCCGTCGTCTGCAAAAACAGCGAGTACCAAGAATATTTCTGCAGTAACTCGTCGTGCGCAACGCTCGTCAGCACGAATGTCGGCGCGCGTGTTTGCAACTGCGCAAGGGTCATCGAGTCGGCCAAACGCACGTAGAGATTTGGCGCCGGCGCTTGCAGCTTGCCCATTAAGGCCGCATTACCCGTACTCGTGTCGCCCGTGAAAAGGCTCAGCAAGTGATGCTGCGGCGTGCGCGCCCAATCCGCGAATGCGTCGAAGTACCCGTATGCGGCGTCGAACAAAATGACGTCGGTGATCGCGTCATTCATGCCGCCGAGTGTCAACACGCCGCCGGCGCCGCCGTAACCTCCGCTATGCGCCGTCAGCACGATCCGTCCGATGCGGTCCGTTCCGGAGAGCTGCAGCTGCTTCAGCCGTGTCGCAACGTCGGTCATGAAGCGTTCAAAACCGCCCGCATCCAGCTCGAGCTTGCCGTCTCCGGAGTCCGGCGCGTTCGTCGGCCCCTCGGGCACAACGAGGATCGCGTTACGTCCGCTCGCTACGAGTTGCTCGCGCAGACGATACGTCGAAAACGTGGCGGCGATGTCGTGATTCCAGCCGTAGAAATGCACGATGAAATCGATCGCATTGCCGCGAGGCTGCCAGCTATTCGGAATGAAGATCCCCACATCCGAGTTGCTATAATGCGTTGCCGCATCATACACGCGTCCCTGATAGGTATGCCCCTGTGCGCGGCTCGCGTGTGGATACGGCGCCGAAGCGAACGGCAACACCAGCGTTCGCCCGCCCGTAACCTCGGGCAGAGCCGCCGCGGCGGCCGTTGCGGCAGTCGCTTGTAAAAACTCCGAGCGCGTTAGGTCCACGACGAGCCATTCGAGCACGGCGGAATTGTGTCATCCTGCCAGTTCGTCACATCAGCAGAAACGCGGCGATCTTTCCGTCCTTTGCGATGACCATAACCAGCGATACCGTGCGCTTTGAAAAGACGGCCCGGTAGACATAAGACGGCCCCGCGCTCGTATAGAGTTTGTAAGAGAACGTCACTTGTTTGAGCGATCCGAAACCTTCCAGGCTCTTGGCCACCGCTTGGTCCGAAGGCAGTGCAATACTCGCCAATGGCTGAAACTGCGTTCGATCGATGTGGCCCGCCAGCGCCCCCGCAAGCAGCGCCGTTGCGCGTTTCGTGACTTCCGGCGCCGGGTCGTACTGCAGTTGCGATCCCAGGTTGCGTTCCATCGAATAGCTCGGAAAAAACGCGCGAAGAGCTGCGCGCAAGATGGGCGTTGTGTTGTAGCCGCCGTTTCCGAGAATGACGATCGCAAGGCCGTGAGCCGGCACCATTTCATTGTCGGCGCGAAAGCCGGCCATGCCGCCATGGTGGCCCGTAATGCGCAGTTGCGTCCCTTCGATTACGAACACTCCCTCGCCGTCACGCAATCCAGGCGTGAGCGTAGCGAAAGGAACGGTCTGCTGCATCGTTTCGAAAAATGCGGGCGGCAGTATTTTCCCTTGCATGAGTCCGGCGTCAAACCGCGCGAGGTCCGCGACATTGGAAAAGACGTCGCCGTCCGCGTAGTACCAGCTCCAGTCTCCGGGATTACCGTTAAAAGCCGCTACGGGCTTATTTTTTGGATCGGGCCCGATTGTGGTGTGGTACATCTCAAGCGGATCGAAGATGTTGCGCTTCTCGTATTCACCCAGCGGCAGTCCGGCCACGCGCTCGACGATTTGGCCCAGCAACACGTAGCCCGTGTTGCTGTAGCTCCAATCCGTCCCAGGCGCAAAATCGAGCGCCCGGGCGGAGACGCTTGAGAGGATATCCGCCGGCGTGGTTTTCGTAACATTCTTGCCGAGCGCTACGGCATCGTCAAGGTAATTTGGTATACCGCCGGTGTGATTCAGCAGTTGCCGAACGGTGACTGGACCAAACGAAGCAAGTTTCGGAAAGTATTTCGAGACCGGATCGTTGAGCGATAATTTTCCGCGCGAAACGAGCTGCATCACGCTAACAGCTGTAAACATTTTCGTTACGGAGCCAACCGCGAACGTTGAGTCGAGCCTCGCATTTCCGAACGCCGGCACGTACACGAGCTGGCCGCCGGCGACAACTCCGACCGCGACCGCCGCGGTCTGCTTCTTCTCGAGTTGCGCTCTGACGGCGCCGGCAACCGCGCCATCGAGTGTCGATGGTACCGGCAGTGTATTCGCGCCACCGCAAAGCGCGTGCGCGGCTAAAACCGCCGCGCGCGCCAAGCTACGGCGTCGGGGGTAGCTGAAAGCCGCTAACCTTCCCGTCTTTATCGAGGACGAAAATTTCATTGCATGCGTTCGCCTTAAACACCACGTGGTAGACGTAGGCCGTGTTGTCACCCTGTACGGTTTGTTTGCCGACGTATGCGAAGGTGACCGGATCGCCCCAGGGCCCGAATTTGCTGGAGATTTGCTTTGTCAGGGCGGGCGTCAGCAGCGCGTTCATTTGCGAATCGAGCTGCGCTCGATCGATATCTCCGGTTTGGACCCGGTGCAGCCACTCTTTAGCGCGCGCCGTGATCGCGGGGTCTGCCACTGCTCCGGGTGCTGGGCTTGCGGACTGCGCGTGCACGAATACCGGAAGCGCCGCACACATCGCGGCAGCTATGGAAAAAACACCAGCTCTTAAGCTCATGGCTGCTCCTATCGTCTTGATGCTCTTTAGCGAGATGAGGGAAGAGACCTTCGCCACTATTAGCGCACACCGTCTTCCGGCCAGAACCCGTAGATTGCGCGCCCCGGTTCGAGATCCCAAAACCTCGTGAGGTTATCTCCGACACCGTACACAACGGCGAACGGAACATCGCGGGAAAGAATCGCGCGCACCAAGCGTGCAAAGTCACGTTTCGACATCCACGTAGCCGCATAGCGCGGCTGCGTATCTTCCGGCTTGAGTTTTGGAAGAAAGGGCGGAACTTTGAGCGACGGATCCGTCGGCGAATCCACCTCGAGAATCGTCCCAATCCGTACACACGCGACGCGTAACCCGAATGCCTCGCTGTAATACCGGCCGAGCGCTTCGCCGAAAACCTTCGCCACACCGTATAAACTGTCGGGACGAAGCGGATCGTCCGCGCGCACGACCACCCCCGCGCCTTGCTCATACAGGGCGCGTCCGCCCTCCATTTCGTGCATTCCCACCGCGTGATTCGAGCTCGCAAAAATCACGTGCTTCACACCCGCCCGGCGCGCCGCTTCAAAAGCGTTGTACGTCCCGGCGATATTCACGTCGCGGACGTTTTCCCACGACGCAAGCACATCCGAATAACCGGCCAAGTGCACGACGGCCTCACAACCGGTAAACGCTTTGGTCAGCGACTCCAAATCGCGCACGTCGACAACCGTCTGCACGTCGTGCAAGTCGATCGCCACGACCTCGTGATCTTTCTCGAGGTCTGTACAGAGCGCGCGGCCGATGACGCCCGCGGCACCGGTTACCGCAATTTTTTTCATCCCCGCCGATTCTATCACAGCAGTGAAAGCGTCAGACCTTTATTTGTCCTAAGTAACAATGTCATCCTGAGTAGCGTTCGCCCTTTGGCGAACGCGTCATCGAAGGACGACGCCCACGTTCAACCGAGGCTACTGGTAATCGATGCGCTCAATAAGCGGCAGATCGCGCACGTGAATGCCGGTAGCGTCGATGAGCGCATTGCAGTGCGGCTCATAGCTTTGCACCCAAATCCCATTATTCGGTGCCGGAAAAAAGAGCGCGTGCGCGTCAAGACACGGCAAGCGATACCGGGTCATTTCGCCGTTTTCCGTGGCATGCACCACGGTCAGCCAGTTGCTGCTCAGCGCCCACACGGAGCCATCAGGAGAAACGGTTTCGTAGCGGATATCGGCAACGTAATTTGTGGTCCGGCTCACGCCATCGATATAATATAGTATCATCCGGCCTGCGAGCGAATCGCGAATCCAAGTCCCATCGGGCGTGCCGGAGATGCCGAGCACATCGACGTACTGCGAGGGTTCTTTTAGTTCGTGCATACTGTTGCTTGCGTCGATGTACCCGTAGTGCGACTTGTCGCTTTCGGTGAACCATACTTTGTCGCCGCCACGCGAAATCGACGTGATTGGCGAACTGGTCTGTATCTCGCGAAGCGGTTGCCCCGCGTCAACATGGCCGATAAACGAAGCGCCTTTTTCCGAAAACCACGCATCGTCGAACAGACCTGCTGCTATTATTTCAGGATCGCCGTGCGGTGCTCGCGATGAATATTCTTTTCCGTCGAAACCGATACGCAAAACGCGAGGCGTATCCGCGCATTCGAGGCCCCATTCTCCAAACAGCGTGAGGGCCATCCATTGCGGACAGCCGCTATCATTCCGTACGCTCCGCCACTGACCGTTCCGGCGCAACCAGCTATGCTTCGTCGTGCGTAAAATCAGCTGCGACCCGATTTCATCAATCTGATTCGGGAACTCGCCGCTGGAAAGCGCCGGCAAGGCTGCCGGCAGCCAAGCCGCGCCGGTAAAGTGCAGAAGCTGCGGCAGCGAGTATTGCGAGACTATCCAGTTCCCGTTACGTGAAACCAGCGGGTTGCGAACGGGTACAAATGAATGTTTCTCGTAATCCATCGTCCCATGCAAGCCAACGCAATGCGCAAAACCGCCATCCATCTCCGCAACGTTCGAATAGCTTACGCAATCGCGCGGGGCATACCATGCTGCTCGCAGCCCATGGCTTGTGCGACGCAATCTTACGACGTAACCCGTCGCACCAAGCGCAAACTGTCCGTTTTTAGATTGCGCAATACTCGATACTTCGAGGTCGCGATCGAATCGCCACAGCTGTTGTTCACGCCCGGCGAGATCGACTTTGCTGAATATAGCCACCGGATAACCTTTGATTGCCGCGTAGAGCTCGGAACCCAGGAGCGTTAGCGTCGTAACGTTGTGTGGAAACTTTGCGCCGCCGATTTCTTGCCAAATACCACGCCGAAGCGCAAAACGATGAATTCGAACATTGCGAACCATCATACTATTATCTTGAGTCTCGGCTAATATCTCATCGCCGTAGCGAACGAGCCCGTAAGTAGCTTCGCTCAAGAGCCTTTTTCCGGCCGTCCCCTTTGAGTCAAACTCCCACAACGCGCCGCCGAACTCGCCGTAATAATACGCTAAGAACCAATCGTTTCCGACCCGCAGGGCCTGTGTCGGCTGCGACCCGCGATACCCCAGTCCGGCTGTGTCGATCAGGGGGGCAAACGGCAACGATGGTCTTCTCTCGGCCGCCGGTGTAATGAGTAGCCGATCGCCCTCGAAGCGTACGCGCCAAGCGCGCGTTCCAAAACGCGCGGCGTGCAGATCCTCTGCCGAAGGCGCGGGAATTTGCACGAGCGCTTTCTCAATAGGCGACCACCGGTCGGCCGAAGCCACCCCGCTCGTCGCCGCCGCGCTTAATAGGGCGAAAGCGACGGCTCGCACGGTAAACCTCAACGCAGCGGCTTCAATAGAAACGCTTGGTGACTACCCTTGTAGTTACCGTCGCCGACAATCCAGCCGTCGCGGTTAATCGCGTAGGCACAGAGCAGACGCCAGCCGCTGCCGGCCGGAATGAGATCGTTTAAATCCGCGATTCGCTTGTTACGCCAAATAACTGCGCGCGTTGGGCGATCGGTGTATGGCATGCCCAGCCAGTGCTCATCCGAGGCACCCGAACAGCCGACTACCTCACCACGATCGTTCGCGCCGTAGGCCCAGCTCGAATCCCCGTGCAGCAACATGCCCAAATCGCTCATCGTGCCGTGTTGCCAAACCCAAGCGTGACTGACACCCCGCACCAGACTCCATTTCGGCCCCGACTTGGTTCCCGAATAGCCAACGATCGTTTGATCTTCCGCGATCGCCGTCGCGTACGTATCCAGAAATCCGCGAATCGAGCCCAGGTCGGTCATATGCTGCTTCCCCGACTCGATTCTCAGCCAAAAAGCGTGAATCGGCAAGCCGCCAATGCTATGCGGACCGCGTTGCGCATAAACATCTAACCGCCACGGCACATCAATCGTCGTCGCGCCGACGACATTGCCTTCATTATCGATGGCCGAGGCTCGTGTTCCGTTCCACTCGGTGCGCGTGGAAAGCGGGCGCACGATAATCTCTCTCCCATCGGGATAGCGCACGAAACCCCTATATTGATCTTCCCCAACAATGACGCCCGAATCGTTTATGCCGTCGGCCTCAAATGTTCCAGTACCTTCTTTTGAACTATCGAGAAACGTCATCTTACCGTTCTGAAACAAAACCGCCGTCGCAAGTTCAAGGCCGCTCATCACCAGCGGCTCGTAGCTGCCGTCGCTTCCTACGGCAACTCCTGGCAAATTAATCGCCGTCGCAACGCTCGTATAACGGCCGTCCAAATAGAAGAACTTCTTCGGCGCATACCGCGTAACCCGACCATCTGCCCAAGTGAATGCACCGTCGCGCGATTGCCCAGCGACAACGCCCGCGCGGTTGATCGCCACCGCGCGCGAAGGCGCGTCCGCAATTGGTATCACGCGATACAATGCCAAAAGCGCCAGTACGGCGGAAACTAGAAAATGCACATTCCCGTTAACGGCGCGCGGGAGACTCTTGTGACTCCCCGCTGATCGCCTTGCCCTCCCTTATTACGGCCCTTTGTACGCGACGTCGAGCAACCGGAATACTTGGCCGCCTGGCGCGCTAAAATACGCGTGCGGACTGCCGGCGTGTTGGAATTCCCGAATGCCCGCATCGCGCAATTTCTTCTGCAGCGCGGGTACGTCGAGGGCCCGGAACTCAATCCATGCGCCGCGAAAGGCGTGCTTGTCGCTCATCACTTCGCCGGCGTACTCATCCGGAGCGTTATCGCTGAATTCCACGCTGAACGCACTGCCGTCCTCGAATCCAACAAAAAGCACCGGCAGCGGAAGCCCGAAATCTCGCTCAGCAACGTTACAACCGAGTGTGTCTCTAAACATTGCAATAAAACGATCGCGGTAAGTGGGTTGAACAAAGAGATGTACGCGCGCACCCAGTGATGTTAGCCGTGCGTTATTTCCCATGCGCAGCTTTTCGCTCCCCTCCATCTGGACCGCCGAAAATAAAGAGCGCCACCAACGCCGCCAACGCCGCACCCACTACCGGCCCGTCGCATAGATCCATACAATGTCATAAGTCCCGCCTAAGATCTGCGGCGCGATCGAACGCGCGGGATTCATCGACGCTCCGCTAATCGCACCGGTAAAGAATCCGCACGTCGCAACAGTTAATCCCACCGCAAGCGCCGACTGCTTTCCGACAACCGCTTCTTGTTCCGCGCAACCGATGATGACCGTCATTAAAAGGAACGTGACGATGATCTCCGCTATGACCGCTTCGAGCGGCGTGAAACCCGGCCCCGGATGGCTCGCACCGAGCGCGACCTGCGCGCCCCACAGCGCGTACGCGAGCCCCGCCGCGGTGAACGCGCCGGCAAATTGCAACAGCCAATACATCAACATGAGCGGCCACGCCATCGCGCGGCGCAACGCAAACCCGAGTGAGATCGCCGGATTGATGTGCGCGCCGGAGATCTCCGAGAACACGTAAATCAACGCGACGGTAATAAATCCGCGCGCCAGCCAACGCGAAACCCAGTCGACGTGATGTCCCGTATAGTAGAGAATATCGACGCTCGTCGGTACCAGAGTCGCAAAGAACGTGCCGATGAACTCCGCCGCCAGTTTAGCGGAGAGCGGCGGCTTTTTCGCTTCTTCCCTTGCCGGCACGCCGGATTATTTTGCCGAAAACCGCCCGCGCTAAACGCGGCGTCTAGGTCGATTGCGCGCGAAAACGCCGTCTAGTCCGTAGTAAAGGCCGGCGGATGTTGCGATGAGAGTGAGCGCAATAATGATATCCGGCGCATCGTTGCTCGCGGGCGCCCACGGCGGCATACCTTTTGCGAATAGGTAGTTAAGGTTGAGGAAAATCGCAATAATTGCAGCTGCTCGCGTTCCGAGCCCGAGTAGCAAGCCTATCCCGGCAAGCGTCTCCCCAACAATGATCAGCGGTCCAAAGAGATCGGTATGTGACAGCACGAGGCCGGTAAGGATCGGTTTGTACCACGGAAAGGCATTCGGAAGCGCCACCGCATTCAAAAACCCGCGAAGCGCCGTCGGAAATCCCACCGGAACAGTCATCTTTGCATAAGCAGCGTAAAGGAATATCACACCGAGATAAACTCGGGGAAGCACCATGAATCTCATCCCAGCACCCTACCACACGCATCCCAAGAACCCCCATCAAAAAAGCTAAATCACTCGCTAAAGCCTTTGCGGCGACTGCAAAAACTTCACAATGATCGGCACGCTTGCTCGTCGGCGGCCTCGTCTCCCGCGGCCGAACCGCCAACATCTAGGCTACTGTGCGCTAATTCTGCTTTGGCAAACTCGAAGGGTATTCCAATCAAATGACTCGCTTGGGATACACGAGGAGTTGATCCGCGCACCGGACAGTATTGCTCATGCGATTTGATTATTTTTGATTACCGCATAACGACGGAAAAGCTGGTCGACGGCAGCGGCCCATAAGATTGTTTCCTCAACAACGGTACGGAAATCGCGGGTTGTTTGGCTAATCGGGTTTGATCGCGTATAATTCCAAGCATGCCGATAGCTGGATTGGTTCTGCTTTTTGCGCTCTATCCGCCGGCCGCGCTCGGTGTGCCCCAGTATATTGCACCGTACGTGCAGCAGCACGATTTTTCTGGCGTTGTTCTGGTCGCCGGCCCCAAACTCACGACGTATGCGCGTGCCTTTGACGCGAACGTCGGCGGTACTTTCGCCGTAGGATCGATTACGAAAACGTTCACCGCGGCGGCAATTGAGATTCTTGCGACTCGCGGCCGGCTGAAGTATAGCGATACCCTTGATAAGTACATCCCGGAATACCGGTACGCGAAAAATATTACGATCGATGAACTTCTCAGGCACAGCGCCGGGGTCCCCGATTACTATTCGATTCGGGCTTTTGCCGGTGTGCGAACGAAGAGTCTTTCGCTTAACCAAATTGTCAGTTGGCTGAACGCATTTCCATTGGATTTCACACCCGGCGTCAAAGGACAATACAGCAACTCGGGATATTCTCTGCTGGCTCTGGTGATTGAGCGCGCGTCCGGTGAATCATACGGCGCATTCCTTTCCCGGAATATCTTTCAACCGTTCGGGTTGCGGCACACGATAGAAAGCGGGTATGGCAAGCCGGATAACCCCGTCATCGGCTACGACCCCGGGCCGCCGCCTACGGGACTGCAGCCGGCCGCGGTCATTGCGCCCGGATGGTTGGTTGGAAACGGCTCCATCCGCTCAACGGCGGGCGATCTCGCTCGTTGGCTCGACATCGCGGCGAACGGCACTGCAGTGAACTTCAAAAGCCTCCCCTATCCGCTCGGATGGTCGAGGCGAACTGCCGCCGGCGCTACGCTGCTCGAACAGGACGGACGCATTCCGGGTTTCGCATCGGATATTTCGATCGATGAAACAACCGGACTCAAAGTCGTCGTCCTCAGCAACATACAGTGCGCTTGCGTATCGAACATTGCCGGCGATATTCGCAAGGGAGTAGCCGGCGAAAAATTGGCGCCGCCACCTCTTCGTCCCACCTACGTTCCCGCTACGGACGAACTCAATGCCTATGTGGGCAATTACGGACTGCCATCGCTTCCGCTGCTGATATCAAAACTCGGTTACGGCTTGGCCATCAGCAACACCAATGACGGAATGCAGCTGCCGCTCGATTCGGTTGCGCCGGGAAAGTTCTTCTTCCGGCCGCTTTATGTGTACGTTACCTTTCAAACCGACGGCGCCGCTGCCGCGAAGGGCATGAATTGGAACGGACAATTCATCATCCCGCGCGTGGCGCCGACGGCAAAGGCGGCTGCCCTCCCAGGCGCTGCAAAAACTTCACGATGATGGGCCACGCTTGCTCGTCGGCTGCCTCGTCGCCCTCGGCCGAACCGCCAACGTCCAAACCACTGTGTGCTAATTCTGCCTTGGCAAACTCGAAGGGTATTCCAATCAAGTGACCCGCTTGGGGATAGACGAGGAGTTGATCCGCGAACCGCCGCGGCGCCAAACTACGGCGATGCATGATCTGCCGCGCCATGTATTCTGAGGGCCAAAGGTTATCGGAAGCGCCCGCAACCAACAGCACGGGTGCCTTTATCGTCTCGACTGGGATTATTGCGCCGGGGTCGGTGTTATTCTGGACGCGCGCCAAATAGGAATCCACATACGCCACGCGCTGATGAGCATTCTCTTTCGAAGAAATCGCGTCTTGTACGGCGCCCGGCACGACGCCGTTTGCAAACGGTAAGGGAAGGCCGCGATACGACCAAGACGACGACGGCGGCGCGCTGGGATCACCGAACAAACCGCTGAACACAACCGAAGATGGCTTCAGCGCGACGACGGCAGCCACGCCCGCGAATTTGGTAGCAGCCAGTAGTGCAAGTTCTGCGCCTTTCGAGCCGCCCAGAAGCGCCACCTGACGGGGACACACCGATGGCTGCTTTCGCATGAATGTAAGCGCTTGTCCGACGGTTTCGACCGGGACATTCGTTAACGATTTCGGCAGGCCAGGCACGCCGTAATATGCGAGCGCGAGAGTGGTAAGACCATGCGAGGCTAAGACAGCTGCTTGTTCCTCGGGAACTCCGCCTTCGCTTCCGCCAAGTACAATCACGCCCGGATGACAGCGTGGTCCGTTGCTTCGAAATAATGTCGCAACGAACCCGGGAGCATCCGCGACCTGGCGACTCGTGCTGGGCGCCAATACGAGGCGAAGGCCATCGGTAGAAGCTACATCGGAACCAACGGCGGCCGAGATGGTGAAGGGACGCGGCGCCAAATCACTACCTCGACCAAAATGAAATGGCTTGGGCGGAGAGCCGTTTGGAAGCGCCGACCAGAACAAACCCATCGGATCCTTCCCTTGATAAGAACCCGAAACCGGAGCCTGTTCGGAGAGGCGGAGCACGCCCGAATCAGGGACTTTGAATGTCGCTTGGGATTCAAACGTCAATCCGAATCGTTGCGTGGTAAATCGCACCACTACTAGCGATTGAGCCGGAGCTCGCACAGTCGTTTGCACGACCTGATCCACCAAGCTGCGCTGTGGAACAACGCTGACGTCAACAAGCGCTGCCTTACAAGCTGGCGCCGGGCACGACACGACGAGCCATAAGAACGTTGACAACGTAAGCACGAAGCATTTCATGCGTCGTCATTTCGACGAAATAAGGTCGAATACCGCTGGCGGAAGACATACGATAGCTGCGTAGTGTAACCCAGGTTCGATGCGCGCCGTGTTCTAAGAATGAGCGAATCATTCAAGGCAGATGCAAAGAGACTGTTGAAAACTAAGAGAGCGTCCTTGCACCAAGAAAATCCCGAGGAGACCTCTTGAAACTTCTTTTTGTTTGATGCTAGAATCAGGTCACTATTCCGTTCGCGTTACGTGGGCACCGGCGGAATCGAAGCTGAAGACGTCGCCCACACCCGGGTAAACGGGCAACTGTTTACCGCGACGACAGGAGGCCCGCTCTTTTAGCGGGCCTTACTGTATTCCGATTTCAAAGTTGCAATCTCGATAGGAGCCATGCCAGGCGATCGGCCGTCGCTTCTGGATTAATCATGCTATGCGTGGAGTCGTAAAACGAAATTGTCCGCGGAGGCCTGGACGCCATCGCGAACGCAAGCGCGTTGCTTAGCGGAATGTACGGATCGCTCTCGCTGAATTGGAAGAGAATGCCGCGCGCTTTACTTTTGCGAAGATACGTCAGGATATCCAGCGGAGCCATCGTTTGAATGTAGTCAGTTGTATTCGACAGGTGATTGCCGAGCAGGTACCACTCGGGCAGCGACGAGGTTCCCGCCATCATCACGTACCACTTCGGACGCTGATCGACACCTGCTAGAATCGCGCCGAGCATCGCGCCGAAATCGTGGCCGACGTAGGCTATCCGAGATGCGTCGACATCCCGCTGCAACATTAAAACATCGAGCGCACATCGAAGAGCCACGACCTGCGTGACTGTGCGCTGATAATCCGTACCCGCATCTCTTCCCATTTGCTTGAACCAGCCGGGCTGCGCCCACATCGCGTCGATGAGAAACGAGCTGATGCCATGGGTCGCTAGACTGAGTGCGTCAGCCTCAAATTCAGTGTGGTTGGTCGTTACCGGATTGCCCAACCAGTGTACAAAGAGAATCGCGGCATGGCTGCCCCCGCGCGTTGGCTCGACCAATTCACCCGTGTGTACCGTGCCGCCGGGCCCAGCGAAGTGAACGTCCCGAGAGCGCACGCCACGTCTAGGTTGCGCTCGCGGTCCATAGACAACGCCATTTGATCCACACGCCTTGTACGAGAATGAGGGTGTGTTATCAGATGCTGCGAGGCAGGCCGATGTAAGCATCGTACATGCAAGAACCCCGCCAGAGAACAATCGCGTTATCCGCTGCATATCGTAGGGTTGGGCAACGAGAGCGCGCTTCCCATTGTGCCACCAATCCATGGGAAGTTTTTTACCGCGTGGCTTGTCGAAGTAGCCACTGCTGCAGCAAATTAAGGTAGGCAGGATCGTAGCGTGTGAGATGCGGGATTTCATCGTCGTAGCCCGTGATCGCATCGAGCATCTCGTGATTCACGCCGGGAAATATTTTTATTGTCGACGTCCTGTTCTTTGCAATAGCGAGGCCGGCGCGCAGGTTGTCGGTACTGGCGGGAAGGGGAGACGAGCGATCTAAGGACCCGTACAGGGCCAAAATAGGGCAGCGAATTCTACGCGCGTAGGGTACCGGGTTGAACGCGCTGTGACCGAACCAGCGACTTCTGAGGTTCTCAAGGTTGTCCGGGAGATATACATGAGAAGCCCAGGGCGCGCTCTTGATACTCGCGATTTTCTGAGCAAGAGTTTGCCATCCCAAACCAGTTCGGGCAACCTTGAACTTTTGGTATTGAAACGCCGTCGCGCGAGCGATATCGGCATCGGCGAACTTCGCGAGATGCAACTCTGTTTGAAGTTCGTATGTGTCGGCTTGCCATGTCGGAGTAAAATACCCGGACTGATCGATCGCAAAGGCAACGTGCGGATCCGTCGCCGCCATGAGTATCGCCAGCATCCCTCCCTGGCTCGGTCCCCAGACGCCTACCCGATTTTGTTTAACATCCGATCTCCCGCGAAGATACTTGAGACCGGCCAAACCATCATTCATTAAATCCGTGAAGGAGGCACGGTCCAAATCACCGGTTGACAAGCCGGAGCCCCGCTGATCGTAGAGCAATACGGCGTAACCTAATGACGCGAAGAGGTAGGGGATTACACCGGCTGCGTCGCGAGTTTCGGGGCCCGATCCGTGCATAAGAACGATCGCGGGAAGGCGCCTCGATGCAATCGGACTTAACAGAGTCCCCGACAACGTTACAGGTCCGTTGCTGAAGCGAACCGGTTCGCTGCGTAGTGTGATACGTCGACCGGTTTGCGTCACGTGGCCGCTAGCGATTGCAATGCGATCGGGAGCGGTGAGAGTGATCCGGCCGGCATCGGTGCTATCGATTAGCGTGTTGCCAAACGTATAGCTTTGAGCGCTCGTATCGCTAAGAAATCGTAGTTGGTAGGAATCCGTGCGCAAATACAACCGGCGCGGGACCCGTTGCACTGACATTGGAGCAATGACGGCAACGCCATGCGTGAGACGGTACACGCCATCCATTAGGGAAAAAGGCCGGGCATTTCCGGTTGCCGAGGCGGCGACAGCGCATAGCCATGCGCCGATGACGCACGCTAGCACCCGAATGATTTTGTTCATCTTATTCAATCGATCGGTCTACGGAATGCGCGCCTGGCGAAATAGCGCCGGCGACATTCCAGTATATCGCCTAAAGAGGCGCGTGAAGTGACTCTGATCGGAGAACCCCAGCCGTTTTGCGATCTCTTTAAGGGGAGTTCTTGTTGTCAACATGAGCGTTTTTGCGCGCCCGACCTTGAGCTTGCGGACATACTCGCCGGCGCTGCATCCGCAACATCGCCGGAACGCGCGAGCAACGTGGGAGGGGTGGCGGTCGGCAATTATCGACATCTCCGTCAAACTGAGGTTGAGGTTGGTGGAAATGGCATCTTTGACTTCCAAGAACCAGGGCGGCGCCCGGCGCTCGCTCGATGCTTCAGTTCGCGCGACGGCTGCCATAAGTTCTAGCGCCAGTCCTCGTATCGCCAAATCTGAGACTTCATCCGGATAATACAATTCGTTTCGCAGCAAGAAAAGCAGTCGGCTCACATCGCCGGACTCTAATTGAATTTCTCGATTGTGTCCGAAAGGAAACAAGAAATCCGGGGTCTCCTTGCTCACTTCGAAAAAGAACATCCGCGTGGCCTTCCCGGTCACTGTCGTAGAGTGAGCGGTATCGGCGGGCTCATACAAGACCTGATTGCGAGAACACTCCAGTGTTCCGCCTCGATGGCGCTGTCGGAATCCTCCTGCGAGCGTAAGGAGAAAGGTCGGGTGGCCGTGGGCATGCCAGGGCAGACGCGATCCGTCTGCATAGCGAGCTTCGGTTAGAACGAAGTCACCAGATCGTAGAAAGCGGATCGGGTAACCGTTCGTTACAGGGTCATTTGAAATCATCAAGCTACCTGCCTCTGATTATAAACGCTAGTTTTCAACTTTTTCTTTGCATCTGCCTTGAATGATTCGCTCATTCTTGGAACGCAATGCGCATCGGGCCTGGATAGCGGCGGGCGTCTGGCGTACTCTCGCGCATGCTCGTTTTCTGGGGATTGATCGCTGTTGCGTCAATCGGTTGGCCGGCTTCCGCGGCACAGACGACGCCATCCGGCTCCTACGCTGCCGCAGCGATGTTTCGTGAAGATGCGGCGCATAGCGGCGTCTATGCCTCAGCGGCGCCGACCCTTACCAGCGTAAAGTGGCGCTTTCTCGCGAAGGGCAAGATCGTTTCCTCACCGCTGGTGAGCGACGGCGTCGTGTACGTGGGTAGCAGCAACGGCAACGTCTATGCCGTGCGCACCGGTGACGGTTCGCTGGTTTGGAAGTTTACCACTAAGGGTGCGGTGAACTCATCTACGGCGATTTGGGGCAATCTCGTCTACTTCGCGAGTCTCGACGGCAACGTGTACGCGGTGGACGCCCATAGCGGCCTCGAGAAGTGGCACTTCAAAACCGGCGGCGAGCGGCGCTTTACCGCGCCGGGCATCCACGGCATTATTCCGCAGAAGGAGGTCATGCCGGATCCGTTCGATGTCTTTCTTTCGTCGCCGGCGATCTACGCTTCGACAGTCTATATCGGAAGTGGCGATCATAACGTCTACGCCCTCGACGCGACAAGCGGCGCGCTGCGGTGGAAGTTTGCGACCGGGAACGTCGTGCACGCTTCGCCCGCCGTGGCGGACGGCATTGTCTACATCGGAAGCTGGGACCGCTATTTGTATGCTTTGGACTCGCGGACCGGAGCCGTTGTTTGGAAGTTCGCAACCGGCGATGATCGGAAGATTTTCAACCAGGTGGGAATCGCGGGCTCGGCTGCGGTCGCAAACGGCACGGTGTACTTCGGCTGTCGAGACAGCTTCTTCTACGCGCTCGACGCGAAGACCGGTCAACTGCGCTGGAGGCACGACGAACACGGAAGTTGGGTCATTGCCTCACCGGCGGTCTACGCTGGCGGCGTCTATTACACGACGTCGGACGAGCGGAAGTTTTTCTCGCTCGAGGCGGCAACCGGCGCGGTTCGGTTTAGCATCGGATATGGCGCCTTTGCGTACTCCTCGCCATCGATCGCCGGCGACATCGCGTACTACGGATCGTTCGATGGACGGCTGTATGGCGTCAACATTCGAACTGGACAGATCGTGGCGCGGTTTTCGACCGACGGATCTCGACAAAATCTGGGTGCGCACCTCAATGCGGCCGGCAATCTCGACTACGGTACGATCTACACTGAGGGGACACTCGATGGAACCATTCTGGGCTTGGGTCGGCTCTACACTCTGGGCTCCATCGTCGCCTCGCCGGCGATCGCCGACGGCATCCTCTTTATCGGCGACACGAATGGGACTCTATACGCGATCAGGTAGACAGTGTCCAACGAAAAGACCGGCTTTGTCGCCGGCCTTCTCGCTATTAGCGCGCATTTGCATCCCCGAAGGGCTGCTTGTGTGCCCCCACAGCATAGCAAAGTCAAGTCCCCGGGGTCTTGAATAAGTCTCTTCAACTCAAACTCCGCGTCTGTGCGCGGTCCAGTGTTTTGAGAACATTTGATTTAGGTAATTTGATGTAGCTTTACGGTTTAATAGCTTCAGAATTCAACAATCTGAAGGCAGGGCTTCCGTGATTGCGTCTACTCAAGATAATCGCCCCCTCGGTCACGAAACCTACCGCTTTGGCGCGTTCAGACTCGATCCGATTAATCGCGGGCTGTACATGGGTGAGAGTATCGTCCGCCTGGCTCCGCGTGTTTTCGATGTTATTCAGTATTTCGTTGAACATTCTTCAACGATCGTCAAAAAAGACGAACTCGCACATCACATCTGGGGAGATTCGGCGGTCGGCGACGACAATATCAGCCAGCACATTTTCCTGGCACGCAAAGCGCTCGGCGACCTGGAGCGCCCTCACCAGTATATCGTCACGGTGCACGGCGAAGGCTTTCGTTTCGCGCCCGAGGTTGAGAGCACGTCGGGCTACGTTCGCGCGGCCCTCAAGCACGATTTTGGCGAAGTCGAACGCTATACGGCTGAGCATCTTTATAGGAGCGGACGTCATTTCCTAGATCTTCGAATTGAGTCCGGGAACGCTTCGGCGATCGACTTCTTTGAGCGCGCGATTGAAACGCGTCCCGACACAGCCGAGGCGTACGCCGGTCTCGCGGAGGCTTATTGGTTTCGAGCTCATTCGTTCTACGGCAATCCGCGTGAAAGCTTCATTCGTGCGCTCGAATTCGCCAATCGCGCCATCGAGATTAATTCTGAATGCCCGGAAGCGCTGGTGATCCAAGGCGCCATTCGATTCTTCTTTTCACACGACAGCGTCGCCGCGTTCAAGTGGCTTGAAACCGCCTCGGCCATTGGCGCGACCTCGCTGCACTTGCCGCTCCTGCAAATTCAAATCGCGTGCGCTCGAGGGGAGCACGAACGCGCGTCCCTCATGGCCATGGAAGCGATGCGCCGGTACCCGGGTAGTCCCGAAATCGCTTTACAGCTGGGAGTCGCCTTATACTTTGCCCGGGATTATGAAACTGCGGCCAAACACATCAAGGGCGTCTTGTCGCTCGATCCAAACCTCATGTTCGGGCGCTTCTATCTGGGCTTGTGCCACCTGATGCTTCGCGACTTCGACGAGGCACGGATCCAGCTGGCTCGCGCCATGCAGCCGGAATTGACGATCGTGCCGCGCGCCCTGTGGCCCGTGCAGCAGCCGGCAGTTGCAGCACTGAGCCTGCTCGAGTCGTACTGCGGAAACCGCCAGCGAGCTCAAGAGCTAGCAAACTGGCTAAGCGAAACTTCGTCCTTAAGGGAGCGCTCGAGCTATGCGCAAGCGCTGTGCTTTCTCGGCCTTAGAAACAGCGGCAACTGTTACGAGGCGCTCGGCGGGGCAATAGCGCAAGGCGATCCATGGGTGGCATTCCTTCTGACTGATCCGCTTTTCGACGACATCCGCGAACAGGAGCGATTTGTAGATCTCGTTCAGGCGGTCTTACTGCCGAAGCGATGAGCGACCCGCGCCATCATTCGCGCTTGCGAGCGGTGCGAGATCTCGCCGAGGTCATCGCAATTGTCGCAGCCGGCATGTGGGCTCTTTACATTTTCGTTTACGAACAACGCATTAAGCCTGCGCTACAGCAGCCCGCCGTTAACACTTACGTCAACGTAAGGAGCACTGTAGCCGGGACAAAACAGTTCATTATCTTAACAAGGCACTTTGACAATGTCGGAGACGTGACGGCCGATGTAGCGGCTGAAGCGATGTCTGTTTACGGCGAAACCCTAGCTCCCCGAAAGCGGTTCGCACCCGCAAGACTCGCCAGCTCGGGCGAGATTCGCGCGGATTTGGAGCGATCTAGCCGAAGCCTTTTATTCACCTACTATCGCCTGCGCGCGGGGGCCCTTGGCGGCGAGCCTAATGTTCACATTCTTCTTAGGCCTCACTCATCGTTTGCCGAGCGATACGTTGTTGTCGTGCCGGCCGGAGAGTTTCAGATGGTTCGTGTGCGCACCGGTGATGTTACGTACAAGGCTCCGTCCACGCAAAAGATCCGTGTTCGCGTATCGCGGGACTCGCTTGGCGGGTTCGTTCTACGCGAATCAAGCGTCGGGCTGGATGACTTCGACGACGAGTACCCGCTCTGAATAGAAGACCTAGTCTTATTCCGGACTAGAGATTGATCTGCCTTCCAAGTAGGCGTTTAAGTGCAGCGCGTCGAGATCGGATGGTACGACTCTGACCGTAGTTGCGAGGTAGCGCGTTGAAAGACTCACCAAAGGGAACCCGCGCATGGCTGATTCTTGCGGCCCTTTTCGTTGTTACATCCATATTGCTTAACACGACCAACGTTTATCGAGTTGCGGCGCGGTCCATGATGCCGTTTCTATTCGTTGGAACGCACGTACTTGTGGGAAAATCACTAGATTTCCCCGTACCTTTGCACGTAAATGATGTGGTTCTTTTCCGGGTGCCCGACAAAATTGGTGAGTTAGGGTTAAAACGAATAGTGGCAGTTCCTGGAGACTCGATATCAATTGTCCGCAACGTCCTGCGGGTCAGCGGCGCCACAGCTCAATACCACCTGTCTTCTGAATTTTTTCCCGATGTCGGGCCCGATGTCGGTGCCATCGGGCAGGGAGTGATTGAACAGCTGCCAGGTCGCTCAACTATGCTTGTCAGTCAGAACAATGAATTCCCGGTGGATTATCCGCGACGTACCATCCCAATAAATACGTATTTTGTGCTCGGCGACAATCGAACTAACAGCGATGACTCACGCATTTTTGGACCGCTAAAACGTTCGCGGATTTTGGGGAAACTTCTGCTAAGATTATGAAGACTCGGCGCTTTTTTACACGGATCTTTGCGGCAAAGCGCCCCCGCCTCAGCGGGGGCGCTTTGCCGTTACTAGCCTTCTTCCGAACTAGAGTTTGATCTGCAATTCCAAATACGCTTGGAAGGGCAGCGCGCCCGAGAACGGAGCGAAGGGATAGTTGAACGAGGCCGGATACGTCGGGCTGCCGTTGGTCGCCGACGCCGGCGAGCTCCCGTAGAAGAAACCGCCGCCGAAGCCGGGCTGTCCGCTGACAGGTCCGATATACGACGTATTGCCTTGGCTGTATCCGCACACGATGCTGCCCGGCTTGAATGCCGTCGACCACGCCGTGCTGGAGCCGCCCCAGCAATAGTTCAGGATGTTGGTGAGCGTCAGATTTGCCGTCACACGCGGTGAGATGTCGTATCTGATCAGCGCGCCAACGTTGGCCTGCCACGGTTCCTGGTACTGCCCCATTTGGTCGAATTTACCGCTGAACGGATTCGGTATCGCAAGGAAACCGCTGTCCGTTGCAAAGGTATTTCCAGCCGTCAGGAAGTCGCAGTAACCCGCGGTTGCCGCAGGGGGAGCAATCGGGACACCGTTGCCGTCGGTGGCAGCGGCCTCGTTCTGGCCGCAGGCCCGCGGATCGATCGCGTAAACGTCAGTTGGAGAGCCGTAGTAGGCGCCCGATTGAATCGTTACGTTAGGGGCGATCGCGAACCGGCCTTTCTTGTATTGCACCCAGGCAGTTACCTCATGCGGCCAGATCTCGCTTGCTCCGGGAAAGCTGCCCTGGTCGAATGGTGCATTGGGCGCCTGATTCGGATAGGGCTGATACCATCCCATCCGATCGAGCAACGGCTGGGGCGACATGCTGAAATACGGATTCTGGATAATGGTCCGGTTCCCGGCGAAGCTCGCCGGACATGCCATTGCCGTGACGGGTGTCGTCGACGTATCATAGCAAGCCGCACCACCACCGGCCGAGGTCAACTTGTTCCAAGCCGTGATGTAGTTGTTTAGGTAGTCGATCGAGTTGGTTCCATTGGGAAGATTGCCATACTGCACGAGCGCCTTCGTATAAGTATACGAAAGAGCTCCCGACCAACCGTCGCGGCTCGGATCACCTTTTTGGATTTGGAGTTCGAGCCCATAGGTGTGCTGGTGTCCGGTGTTCGTGCCCGAGACGAATCCCGGGGCAAGAACGACGGTCTCGATTTGGTTGTGCGTATCGCGATAGAACGGCGACATCTTGAAGGTCACATCGCTGTTGTGGAAGCGGTGTTCCCACGAGAAGTCGTAGTTGTTCGAGTACTGCACCGGGTTGTCGTGTGCCGGCGTGTGGAACCCAAGACCCCAGAATCTGCTGAAGTCGAAGTTCGCAGCGCGTTTACCCGACTGGTCGGCGTATTGCTCGAATGCCGTTTCGGTCGGCTGCGTGTATTTGCCGGCCGAGAAACGAAGTACGTCGTCCGGAGACAGCGTGTACGTTCCGCCGATACGCGGCGAGAACATATTGCGGGTGAATTGACTGGGGCTCTGCGCCGTGTATTTCAACGGCCCGCAAGATACGCAGCCGGGCAGCGCTCCTGTCGGATGCAAGCCTTGCTGGCCCGACGGCGCCGTCCCGCAGCCTCCCAGCGGCGTCGATGTCTGCACAAGAGCCGGCGGTACTGGCTGGCCCGGAGCCAACGGAGTAAACTGGGGCAGCCCCGTTCCCGGATCGTAGCACAGCACTTGCGCATATGCGTTGAACCAGAAATTGAACTCCGGATTGTTCAGATTATTCAACTGATACTGATACGACTCGAAACGAACGCCGAGGTTTAGATCTACCTTGTCGTTCGGCTTGAATTCGTCTTCCAACGAGACCGATGAGAACACCGGACGCACCGTATTGTACGTGCCTTGCCCCCCCGGAACGGTGACTTTCCAGTCCGACGTGCCGGCATTGAAGCTGTTGCATCCCGGAGTACCCGCCAGAGTTCCACCGGGTGCGCAGGCCGTTGCCAGATTGACGGGCGTTGGTCCAACAAAACCGGCCGTTGCTGGGAACGGGAAGGTTCCGTTGGGGCGAATTGTTCCAAAGCCCGCTGCAGCGTTAGCCGGAATGTAATCGCAATTCACCGGGAATCCCGCCTGGATACCCGCAGCTGCGTTGGTCTGCCGCGAGTAGCAGATCGGGTTGTTGGGATCGCCGTTGGTCCAGTCGGTGACGGTCGTGCGGCTTGACGAGTAGCCCGACTCCCACGAGCCGTTGTTCCACCGCGCGACCGATGCCGTCGTATAGTTGGCAGTGAGTCGCAACAGGTTCTGCGAGTTTAGCTGGTCGGCGAACTGGAACTCTGCGCCGCGCGTATGCGTGGTGAGTTCGTAGTCGGCCGTTCCTTCACCGCCGTATGCGTTCCCCGATATCAGTCCATCAAGGTAGGCGGTGCCTGCCGCGACCGGGCCGTTGATGAGCCAGTCGGAGTAGAACGTATACCCGAAGAGTCGTGCATAGGCATTGCTGCCGATGTTCTTCGTGTACTGCGCTTTGACGATTCCGACGTCATTCCAGAACCCGTCCTTGACGTTGTTCGGAATGCCGCTCTGTTTGCTGCCGTTGGCTTGGCACGCACTCGGTGCTGCCGGATTCGCCGAAACCGCATTTGCGCTTGAGCACGGAGCATTGAGCGAGCGGTTTGTCGCCGTATTAGGGAAGTAGTACGGAACCGCAACTGCGCTGCTTGCAGATTGGCCAAACGAGGTTCCGGGCGCCCATATCAGGGAGTCCATGTACGGCAGCGGATTGTTCCCTTGCGCACAACCGATTCTGCCGAAGACTGTGCCCCAGAAGTTCTCGTATCCGCACAGACCCGGCAACGGGCTGTTGCCCGTGCTGAAGCCCGCGTACGGAGTCAGAAGGTTGCTGATGTTCTGCAGGCTGCCGGCGTCGGCGCCGGAGTCACCGTAGAGCTGCTGCTGCATCGAGTTGTCGTACAACAACTGCAAATCGTCGCGGCCGCTGTCGAATTTGTGCGGGATCGCGAAGTGCAGATTGATGACGTTATCGCGTTCGAAGATGTCCGAAAGCAGAGTCTGGAACGGATAGAACCCGAAGCAGGCTCCGTTGAACTTGCCGGGACTGGCGACGGTGTAGCCCACTGGAATACCGGCATTGGCTCCCGTT
Organism: Vulcanimicrobiota bacterium; assembly: GCA_013036105.1. Lineage (GTDB taxonomy): Bacteria > Vulcanimicrobiota > Vulcanimicrobiia > Vulcanimicrobiales > Vulcanimicrobiaceae > Rubrimentiphilum. The sequence continues at coordinate 8,096 of JAAXCX010000010.1, read as the reverse complement.
GCCTGGCACGGCCCGAACGGGCCATTCTGATATGCCTCGAATGCGGATGCAGCACCGCTGTCCGCGCATCCCACGTTGATGTCGCAGTCCACCGCGCCGAGCCAGTTGGCGATTTGGTTAGTGCCCGTGATGCCGTACTGGTTGAGACCGTTGGAACTGATGTTGCTCAGGTTGGACCAGCTGCCCGCGGGGAAGTGCTGGTTGTACCCTTGCACGCCGACATAATACGAGAAGGTCCGGTTCGGATTGGATCCGCCGGCTTCAGCCGTCAAGGCGTGATAGAAACCCGGTGCACCGATGCCGCCTTTGAGCGTTCCGAAGCCCGGATAGGTTCCCGTCTTGATGACTTGGTTGATGAAACCGCCCAGCGTCGCCGACGATGCGCCTGAAGGCGATCCGCCGGTATAGACTTGCAGTTCCTGTTGGCCCAGACTCGCAAGCGAGTTGGCCTGATAGTTGTCGAACGCGCGGTTGACCGGAACGCCGTCGAACTCGTAGCCGATTTGGCTATACGCGCTTCCGCGGATGTAGAACACCTGTCCCCAACCCACGCTGCCGATGTACGACGTCACGCCCGGTTGTGAATAAATGCCCGAGTAGGCTTGGTTCAGGTTGAAACCGCCGCCCGTTCCCGAGACCACTTGCTGCGTCGCGGCATTGACCGAATAAATATCGGCGGTCGTGCCGGGCTTGACCAGATTTCCGGCTGCCCGTGCCGTGACGTTTGCAATGGTTGTGAGGGACGGTCGGATCGTGAGTGTCAGTGTATGCGTTTGGTCCGCAAACACCGTGACTCCCGATTGAGAGCCACTGTTGTACCCGCTCTTCGTTGCTGAGACGGTGTACGTATCTGGCGCTAACGTTAGGAAATGGAAATTGCCTCCGCCGTCGGTGGTCGCAGTGACGGACTCAGAGGGAGAATTCGCTGTCACTGTTGCATCGGCAACAGCCCTGCCCGTCGTCGAGTCCAGCACCGTTCCGCTTATGCCGCCCGTGGTGCTCGCCAGTGCCCATGTTCCCTGGCAGAGCATCGAAGCGGTTATCAGGAACGCGACTAGACCGCGGCGGAGGGTCACACGCAGTTTCATGTTGACCTCTCCTTGTAATTGTTCGTGATGTGCGATGCCCGGCGCTCGCCCTTTGCGTGTCGCCGAGTTGCAAATTTATGTTAATCACGTATTAAGAGCAAGTCTTGAACGAACCTGAATAAACGCACTACGCAATTCAGAACCACTTCAACAAAGAAGCCGGCGCAGAACGCCGGCCCCCTAGAAGGCGTAATCACGTAAAGGCATCCTCAAACGTTATCAAAATATATCCATTGCTAGAGGGCCACCCATGAGCGCGCAAAAATTCGAATTTGGCCACTTTGTATTTGACGCCCGGCGCCGCGTTCTGCTGCGTCGCGGTTCGAAGGTTCGCCTTCCCAACAAGGCCCTAGAAGCGCTGTCGCTGCTCCTGAACCAGGCGGGTAAGCCGGTTTCCAAAGAGGATATGCACGAGGCCCTTTGGGGCGACAGCTTCGTCGACGATGCCAACTTAACCCAAACTATTTACGTGCTTCGCAAGACCCTCGGTAACGGGACGCCCGGCAAGACGATGATTCGCACCGTTCCAAAATTGGGCTACGAGTTTGTCGAGCCCGTGAATGAGGTGGCCGCTTCGCCGGGCCGCCGCTTCATCGGCTGGCCTGCAGCCTTGTCTGCCGCCATGGTTACTGCCGGAATCTTCGTGCTCTATTCCGTCGCCTATGCGCCGCCGACGGGCGGCGCCGAATCACTCCTGCCCACCGCGGCGTTGAAAGCCTATGAGTTGGGGCGCACGGCCTGGATAAATCCCTCGAGCGCATCGGCTTCGCGCGCTATCGTGCAGTTTAAGCAAGTCGTTAAACTCGCGCCACGCAACCCGCTCGGTTACGACGGTCTGTCGGATGCCAATTTGCTGCTCGCGGGCCAATCATCGGGTAAGACCCGCAGACGGTTTTTGAATGAAGCGGAATCGCTCGCGAGGGAGGCCTTGGCGTTAGATCCTAATTCCAGCGAAGCCCATGCATCGATAGCGCAAGTCCTTGCATTCCAGCGCAACCCCGACGCACAGCAGGAGTTCGAAAGAGCCGTCGCTCTCAATCCCAAGAATGCGCTGGCTCATCGCTGGTTCGGCGAATATTGGCTGATGCACGCAAAGTTTAATGAGGCATACCTGGAACTCGCGCGATCGAATGCGCTGCAGCCGCCGGTCCCGCAAGATCTCTTCTGGCTTGGTGTGGCGCAGTATTACGCCCGCCATTTTGTCGATGCAGCAGCGTCTTTTCGCGAAACTCTGGCGGCCGGCGGCTCGGATCCCGAAATCGGGCTGCACCTAGCACTTGCGTACGACGCAAAAGGCGACGCGCCGGCCGCTTTACGCGAGCTGGACGTTTTGCAAAGGGCGCGCCGCGACTCGGCTAACATTCATGTGGTTCGTGCATCGGTTCTGGCCACGCACCACCCCGCCGCGGCGCTGAAAGAAATTTCCGCGGCACTGAGGTCAACTAAAACCGAGCCGGTCAGCGCAATGAGCGTGGCGATTGCGCTCGCCCGCGCGGGAAAGATCGACGAAGGACGCACGTGGCTCCGGGAACACCGGGTACAGTCAGACGAGACCTCGATCTTTCCGCGTTTCGATCCGCGCCTAGCCGGTTTACGGCTTTATTCGGTTCGCTTGCCGGTCTAATCCGCCGGAACCCTTGTCGTATTTCTTTGAAAATTACGAGCTCGACGTGCGGCGGCGTCTGCTGCTGCGCGGCAACGAGCGCGTTCAACTGACCGCTAAATGCTTCGACCTTCTACGCATTTTGATAGAAGCCGGCGGCAGCACTGTGACCAAAGACCATCTCATGGAAATGCTGTGGTCGGAAACGCACACCGAGCAAAGCCTCACGCAGCATGTATTTATGCTTCGCCAGGTGCTCAACGAAAACTCGAAGGACCACTCCTTCATCGTCACCGTACCGAAACACGGCTATAAGTTTGCCGGCACAATTTCTCCGAGACTATCGCAGCCCAAGACAATCTCCGCGAATACGGATGCATTCCACGCGTACCTGAAAGGCTGCTATCTTTTCGAGCGTGACAACTTCGAAGGATATAGCAGTGCGCTGGAGTGCTTTACAGAAGCGTCGGAGCTCGACCCAAGCTTTGCCGGCGCTTTTTCCGGTATCGCACTCGCCTACAACCTTCTTGGCGCTTATCAGTTTCTAAGTCCGGCCGACAGTTTCGTGAAAGCCAGGGGCGCCGCGCTACACGCGCTCGCGCTCGATCCCCACGACACGACGGCGACCGCAGTCCTGGGGGCGATCGCGCTTTTCTATGAGTGGGACTACGCGAAAGCTGAAGCTCTGCTGGGGAACGCTGCTTCGAAAGGTTCCGATGAGCTCGCGGTTCTGGACAACCTTGCGTGGATCTCTGTTGCGCGCCGCCGCCTCGACGAAGCGCTCGAGCGGGCCGAGCGGACTATCGAGGCGCACAAGTCGTCGTTGCATGCACGCGCTACGCTGGCGCTCGTGCATCAATATAGAGGCGATATCAAACGCGCGATTCACGACTTTGAAGCAATCCGGGATGTGAACCCCGAGTTTTATCTAGCCAGCTATTATCTAGGTTCGGCTTTGGTGGAGGATGGCGCAGTGGAAAAGGCCGTCGAGATTCTGGAAGACGTCAGCCGGCATCACAATTTCGCCCAGGTGCATTCGTCGCTAGCTTATGCGCTTGCAGTCGCCGGTCGCGTCGAAGAGGCCGCTACGATCGTAGAGCGGTTGCGCGAGGCGCACCCGAGCCGCTACGTACCGGTCTACAGCGTCGCGATTCCATTGGTGGCGCTGGGCAAGCTGGACGAAGCAATGGCATTTCTCGACAAGGGGTGTGCCGAGCGGTCCTCCTGGTTAGTTTTTCTCGGCGTTGAGCCGAGGTTCAACCGTCTCCGCCGGGACGCGCGGTTTCAAAGCCTGATAAGGCGGATCGGCTTAATAGAGCGCTGATCGACTGACTCAAATTATCTCAAATGTGAGCGAAGCGGCGCATATTTGAGATTGTTTTATGACTTTGTCGTGCGCTAGCGCTTAACATTAATACACCATTAAAACCGGAGGTACGCTGCGCCGCACACCTTTCGGGTGGCACGGCCACATTTTTCCTCGGCGCTTTTTTGCATTCGACTGAAAGGGAAGCTCATGAGCTCTTTTCACGTTACGCAAGGTGTGCGATCGGCATCGAGGCTGATCGCGGCACTCTTTGTTTCAGGTTTCTTGTTAATCCAAACGTGCGCGCCTGCGTTCGCGGGAACGACGGGGGTCCTAAGCGGAACCGCTACCGACTCCGCAACGCATGCACCGCTAGCTGGTGTCCAAGTCGTAGCTCTCGCGCCGACCGGACGCTACGCCACCACAACCAATAGTGGCGGGTTCTATTCCATCGCGGGTGTTTCGCCCGACACCTACTCCGTCTCGTTCAACCTCACGGGGTACGAACCGGTCTCCGTACCCGGTCAAAACGTTTTCGCCGACCTGACGACGACGGTCAGCACGGCTCTCCTGAAGTCACTACGCACGATTGCGCACGTGACCTCGCGTAGCATGGGGGGCGCGTTCCAGCCAAACCAAACGGTCGACACGTACAGCGTCAACCAGCATCAGATACAAAGCATTCTGGGAACAGCGCTTAACCTTAGCGAGACGACCCTTATTAACTCGTTGCCAGGCGGCTCTAACGATTCGGGCGGATATCCCGTCATTCGCGGAGGCCGTGAAAATGAAGAGAACTTCGAATTCGAGGGCATTCCGTACACCGACGCCTTCACCAACCAGTTTACCAACTCGCTCGCCAATCCGGGACTGGGGCTGCAGAGCGCCCAGCTTACACCGGGCTTGGGTAATGCCTCGCAAGACAACTACGGCACCGGCACGTTCAACATCATCGCCAAACGCGGAACCTATCCGGGTTTCGCAACCGGCCAGTTTGCGGTGGGTGCACCCGCATTTCGCCATCAGGCGAATGTTGAATGGGGCTTTGCCTCTCCCAACGGCCGCATCTCCGGCTACATGACACTATCCGCGGCAAATTCGGGCAGCGCGTTCAATACGCTTTCAACCAACTGCCTGACGCTGGGAACGTGTTTCTCGCGTTACTATCAGCCGACTCGCGAGTTTGTGGCAAATTTCGTTTACAAATTCGGAAACAACAACAATCAAGCGCTGCAATTTTTCGCAGACACCGCCCAGTCAAACTTTTTTTCCGGCTATGGCGGCTTCAACAACTTTAACAACCTCTGTTTTGCATCGTGCGATCCATTTTTCCTGAGCTTTGCCCTGGCAAACGCCGGTCTGGCGTCGCCCGCGCTGAACGCTGCGAGCGGTTGCGTCACCGCGTTGCAGTGCCCGGGATACACCACCGCCGTGTCACCGAACGTCGCATTGCTAGAGAGCATGCTGACCTTGACGCCGGGGCAGTCCACTCCCATACAGACGTTGGGCTCGGTCAACCGCGCCCCGGATCAGGTCTTTCAGCCGAATATCGCATACAAAATCGGCTACAACTGGAACATCAACTCCTCGACATTCCTTCAGGCTATGGCATTCCGCGACAATGCGGTGGTCGTCTTTGATCGTTCGCTGAATGGCGGTTACTCGTCGACGAACACCGCGCACGATTCACTTCAGGGCGGTTTTAACAGCGGATTGAAGGTCGATTTAACCAAGCAGATTGGCGACAAGAATCTGGTCAAAGTCGGCGGCATGTTCAAGTACCTGATTCCGGTCTTCGATGCGCCTTACCCGGACTATTACGGCGTCATCGCTAACCTAATGAGCGGCCAGAACACGAGGGTGAGTAGTGCGAACGGCTCGCCAGCGCTCTTTTCGGCTCCGGCGGAATTCCAGGACTTCATTCCGCAGTCGCAGTGTCCGTACTTACCGGTGACCAACTGCGGTTACATCTATAACTTCCCCGGCGTAACCTCGCCGCAAAAGATTCCCACCGCCTACGAAAACACGTCAGTAACGCGCAACGATTATTCGGCGTATATCGACGACACGTGGTCGCCGAACGACCGTCTGAAACTCGAGGCTGGATTGCGCCTCGACATCGCCAACTACCAAATGGCCAATCCCTCGATCGATCCGGCCACGTGCACGTCGCTCTATCTGCCGCAATATCTCACAAACCCTGATGGGACGCTGCAAACAACGCCGAGCACGAATCCGAACACGGTCACGACCTACCGGAATCCGGTAAACGGCCAGATTATGACAACGGCCGCCGGGACATGTCCGGCTGCAGTCTTCCCGCAGTTTACCAACCAGTCACATCGACCGCTCATCCCCGAACCCGTTGTGTCGTTTACGTATCGCCTGGGCTCGAATGATTCGATACGGGCCTCGTGGGGCCGGTCAGTCGAGTTCCCGTTCATCTCAATCGTGGACGCAACGGCAAATCCCAGATATTTTGGCGGGCCCAACGGAGCCTTCTTCAATATTCCAGGATACGGTAACAATTGCGGAACGCTCGCCGACCAGCATTGCGTAAACTACGCCGAGCAACTCTATTGGGACAACGCGCAGGGTTTCGCCGGCAGCGTTCCCCTGCAGCCGATTCGTCCCACCGTATTTGTGAACGCGGATTTCTCATGGGAACACCAGTTCACGCGCGGATTCATGAACGGCGTCTCGTTCAAGGTCACGCCGTGGTACCGTAAGGCGCAGGACGAATGGGCGCTGGTCTCCACTCCGAAGATCGTGGGCGGAGTTCAGCTGACCAATCCGATCACGGGCGCGCTCATCTTCAATCCCTCGGTTGCCAACAATCTCGGAAAAAACCAAGCCGACGGCGTCGAGATGCAGTTCACAAAGGAACAGCCATACGGTCTGTCCGGCCAGGTAAGTTTCACATATCAGAACGAGTTCTCGAGCGTCATCCCGACCTCGAGCAGCGAGGACTTCTTTCCCTCAATCCCCGCCCAGTCGGTGTTGCTCGGCAATATCTATCGGGTAGGTTTCCTCTCGCCGTTCTTAGCCTCGTTCGACTTCTCGTACGAGACTCATAACGGTTGGAGAATATCACCACAGGTAAAATGGAACGTCGGTTATCCGATTAGCCCCGGTCTCCTCACATCGGCGTTCGTCAATGGACAGCCTTACAATCTGCCGTTCACGAACGCGTGCCCCGGCTGCTCCACGACAGGCACCGGACAATACGTCGATCCGATGAACCCCGGCACGTTCTTCTCACCGAACGTCGCCGTAAACCGCGGCATCCCGATGTCCGCGGCAAACGGTGGAAAACTCTCGCACCCGTCTTCAAGCACCAACTTGACGATCGAATACAACGCACCGAAGACGTGGACCGCGGGCGTGGAGGTCTTCAATCTCTTCGGTGCCCTGTACGGCGGACCGTCCCTAAACGGCCGGTGGCAGCCGCTTGCCAATGGTATCGGCGGCCCGCTGACCGGTCAAAATGCGACGGGGCTGGCCTTCCCGCAATACGGCATGATCGGCGATTATGGAGCGCTCCGCTACGGGCGGAACGCCTATATCGATACGCCCAGCGGCATCCGGAGCTTCGTATTCTACTTCCAAGTCAAAATGTGAGGAGCGATCTTGAGTAACTACAAATACCTCGCGGCGGTTGTCGTCGGGGCGCTCCTTGCAGGGTGCTCCGCAAACGGGACCGCCAGTCCGCCGACGAGTGTCGTCAGCAACCTGGGAGCCGACGTGCTCCAGTTCGCTGTCGGCACGGCGAACATCGGGCAGACCGGAACGGTCGGTTTGAACACCGTCGCGACGTTCCGGCAACCCAATGGATTGACGGCAACGCTTGTCAACACACCGACCATCACGGGCCCGGCGGCATTCTTAGTGCCGCCGGTCTCGCCGGTTCCGTCATGTGCTGCCAGCGTGCCGGCGTGCTCCTCGCCGTCGGGCGACGCGGGTACGAACCATATCAGCGGAGCGCCGCAAAACATCAACCCGGGCGTCGCAAATCCGGTCGTGACCTTCGCGCAAAGCGGCGGAGTCTTCTCGTACGGAATAGCACCCGAAAACGAAGGCGTCACGGGCGCCGCCGTGT
>JAAXCX010000009.1 GCA_013036105.1 Vulcanimicrobiota bacterium | reverse complement strand
GGCGGGACCGTCGATGGCAATCGGCAGGTCGGCGGGAACGTCACCCATCTGTTGCGCGAGGCCGGAGCGCGCCGCGCGCCTAACTGCGCAAGCGTGGCAAAGGCGCGCTCGGTGTACTTCTGCTCGGCGTGCGGGTTCGAATCGCCGCGCTGGCTCGGACGCTGCCCGCAGTGCGAAGCGTGGAATTCGTTCGATGAGCGCCCGATGCGCGTGACGCCGGCCCGCTCGCGCTCAACCTCCCGCGCGCCGGAGGCAGGCGGCCCGATTCCGCTGCGCGAGGTCGATCGTTCCGCGACGACCCGATCGTCTACCGGCTTGCGTGAATTCGACGCCGTCCTCGGCGGCGGCATCGTGCCCGGAAGCGTCACGCTGATCGGCGGTCCGCCCGGAGCCGGCAAATCTACGCTGTTACTGCAGATCGCGGCCAATCTGGCTGGCCAGAGCGGCCCGGTCGTCTACGTCTGCGGCGAAGAATCGGCTGCGCAAGTGCGCCTGCGCGCAGAACGGCTCGCGCTGGGCGAACGCGAGATACTGGTCTATCCTGAAACGAATCTGCGCGTCGTGCTGGACGAAATGGAAAAGCTGTCGCCGCGCGCGCTGATTATCGACTCAATTCAAACCGTCTGGCTGCCCGAGGCGGAGTCTTACGCCGGCAGCGTCACGCAAGTCCGCGACTGCGCGCAGGCCGCGATGGAGTTTTCAAAACGCACGAACTGCGCCACATTCGTCGTTGGCCACGTCACCAAAGACGGCGCAATTGCGGGACCGCGGCTGCTCGAGCATTTGGTCGACACCGTGCTGTATTTTGAAGGCGACGTCAGCAGCGATCACCGGATCCTGCGCGCGTACAAAAACCGGTTCGGCAGCATCGACGAGATCTGTGTCTTTACCATGCAGGCCGACGGTCTTCACGAGGTCGGCAACCCATCGGAGCTCTTTCTCTCCGGGCGCCATGGCCGCCCCAGCGGTTCGTGCGTCGTGGCAGGGATCGTCGGTTCACGCCCGGTGCTGATCGAAATTCAGGCGCTCGTCGGCGAAACGAGCTACGGCACGCCGCGACGGCTCGCAAACAACGTCGACCAGGGGCGGCTCGCCATGATCATCGCCGTCCTCGAACGCCGCGTCGGTATGCAGCTCGGCTCTCACGACGTCTACGCGTCGGTCGCCGGCGGATTGCGCGTGAATGAACCGGCTGCCGACCTGGGTATCGCGCTGGCAATCGCGTCGTCGTTCCGCAACCGTCCGCTTCCGGCCGACGCCGTTGCTTTCGGCGAACTCGGATTATCGGGCGAAGTGCGCGCGGTCACCGCATCCGCCCGCCGCATTGCCGAAGCCAACAAACTCGGATACCGCACGCTCTTCACGCCGCAGAATTGCCGCGACGTCGCGCAGGCTATCGAAACGGCGCTTGCGTGAAATGGCTGGAGTGCGTCCCGAACATCTCTGAGGGCCGCGACCTTTCCACGGTTTCGGCTTGCGTCGCAGCAGTTCGAGGCGCCGGCGCGCACGTCGTGCACCAAACCAGCGATCCCGTGCACAACCGTAGCGTGCTCACAGCCGTCGGAACGTACGAATCGCTTCGCGACGCCGCGGTCGCGCTGGCGGCGGTGAGCGTCGAACGCATCGACCTGCGCGCGCATAGCGGCGTGCATCCGCGAATCGGCGCGCTCGACGTGCTGCCCTTCATCCCGCTGCGCGGCGCAACGATGAACGATGCCGTCGCTCTCGCTCGCGAAACCGCCGCGGCCATCTGGCAGCGCCTGCGCGTCCCTTCCTTCTTATATGGCGAAGCGGCGAGCACGCCGCTGCGCCGCAATCTGGCCGCGGTTCGCGAGGGCGAGTTCGAAGGCTTGGACGCGCGGTTCGAGCTGCCCGAGTGGCGTCCCGACTTTGGCGAGGCTTCCAAGCATGCCAGCGCCGGAGCGATAGCGGTCGGCGCCCGCGACGTGCTGATCGCGTTCAACGTCGAGCTGGCGACGGGGGACCTCGCTTTAGCCAAACGGATCGCCAAGCAGCTGAGGGAACGCGACGGCGGATTTCGCACGCTCAAGGCATTAGGGTTACGGCTGCACGACGATCTGGTGCAAATCTCCCTGAACGTCACGAACTACCGCGTTACTCCGCTCTACCGGATCGTCGAAACGATTCGCGCGATGGCAAGGCAAGCGGGGACGCAGGTCGTGCGCTCTGAACTGATCGGCTGTCTGCCGGTTGCAGCTGTCGAAGACAGCGCCCGCTATTATTTGGAAGCATCTGATTTCGGAGAAAGCCTGTGAACCAATCGCAAAATCCGCTGCTTACTGCCGAGCTCGTCGAAAACCATCCGCTGGTCGACGACGTCAATGCTCTTCATCAGGAACGGCTAACGCCGATCGAGCGCTTCTGTAAGCGAGTCGCCGACGCAACTGGTGCGCCCGCAGCGTTGCTGCTGGCGATCGGCGTTCAACTCGTTTGGGTCGCTACCGGAATATTTTGGCGTTGGGATCCGTTTCCGTTCGTCTTTTTGCTCACGTTCTCGAACATCATCCAACTCATTCTGATCTTCATTATCGCCGTAGCGCAACGCCAGCAAAGCCAGCACGACGAAATTCGCGCCGAGGCCGACCACGATTCAATCTCGCGTCTGCTCTATCATCAGCAACTGCAGGATCAAATACTTTTGCGCTTAGCAGAACGCAGTGGAGTTGACGTCAGCGACCTGGAATCCACCGTGAAGACACTGCTCGCGCCGGCCACCGCCTGATGAAATTCGCGCTCCTTCTGTTGATGGCGCTAGCGCTAGCCGGTTTTGGCGCAGCCCAAGCGCAAACGAACCGCGCCGGGATCGGCGACGGCGGTATCTACCAAACGAAACTCGCCAACGGCTTGAGGGTTATCGTCGTCGAAGATCACGCGGCGCCGGTCGCGCACACGTCGATGTGGTACCGGTTCGGTTCTTTATACGAGACGCCGGGCAAGACCGGACTGGCCCATGCGCTCGAGCACATGTTGTTCCGCGGAACCGGTTCGATTTCGGCGGGCGGGCTCGACGATATCGTCGCGCGCCTGGGCGCCGAGATGAACGGTCAGACCGACTATGATTACACCCAATATCTGTTCGATATGCCGGCCGACCGCGTGGCCGTTGCGCTGCAAATTGAAGCAGACCGGATGCAGCACGCTGCCATCGCGCCACAAGAATGGGCCATCGAGCGGCGCGCCGTGCTCAACGAGATCGACGGCGACGACAGCTCGCCGTTCTACAATCTTCTGTCGCGGGTTCGTGCGGCAGCGTATCCCGGCTCGCCGGCCGGCAGAACGCCCGCGGGACTACGGAGCGATGTCGCCGGAGCCACCACAGCCGATATCCGGCACTACTACGAAGGCTGGTATTCACCGGGCAATGCCGCCCTGGTCGTTGCCGGCGACGTACAACACGCCTCGATCTTCGCGCTGGCGAACAAATATTTCGGAAGCATTCCGGCGCGGCCGGTTCCGCCGCACGCCGCCGTTCGCCCGCACGCGGCACAGGGCCAGCGCGTAGAGGCGGAGTTTCCGTTTCCGTTTGAAGTCCTCGATCTCGCCTACGCAGTTCCCGGCGACACGGAGCCCGGCGAACCGGCGATCAGCACGCTGGCTTCGCTGATCCCAAACGAACGCGGTCCTTTTTACCAGGCGCTCGTCGAATCCAACATCGCGCTCGATCTTTCCGCAAACGCCGATACACAACTGCACGGCGGATTGATGCACATCTTTGTGATCATGAACGGCGGACACAATGCCGCCGAAGCGGAGCAAGTTTTCCAAACCGTGATGGATCGCGTTTTGCAAAACGGTTTCGATCCCGAACTCGTCGGGGCGGCCAAGCGCGCCACGATCGCCGAACGCACGTTTTCGGCGGACTCGATCGCCGGATACGGCGATCTGTCCGGCTACACATACGGCATCATCGGCGAACGCAACCGCGACGAAGACAATCGCCTCGCCGCGCTCACGCCGGCCGATGTGTTAAACGCCGCGAAAACGTATTTGGCAAAACCGACCGTCGTCGGACATCTTACGCCCAACGAAAAGCCGGCGGCGAGAACGTCGCAAAAAACAGACGCGGCCAATTCCGATAATTTCAGCGGCCGCAGCCCGAGCGGCCCGATCGTCGAGCCGGCCGCCATTCGAACAGCGCTCGCACAGCCGAGCACCAATCGCAGCAAGCTCGCGCCGGTGCGGTTTACGCTCCACAACGGCTTGACGGTGATCGTTCAAGAGAAGCACGACCGGCCCACGATTTACGTCCGCGGCGAGATCGCTTCATCGCCTGGGTTCGCTCCCTCGGGGCAGGAAGGCATCGCGCGCCTGGCCTCGGTGATGGCGCCTTTCGGCAGCGAACATTACGACTTCACGCAACTCCGGAAAGTCACCGACGACATCGGCGCGTCGGTCGATCTCGGACAATCATTTTCCGCGCAAGGCTACGCGCAAGATTTCGAGACGCTCCTGAACGTCCTGGCCGACGGTGAAGAGCATCCGGCATTTCCCGAACATTGGCTTTCCCTGGAGCGCGGACAACTCGCCAACACGGTGCAGATGGAGGACAACGTTTCCGGCACCATGGTAACGCGCGCGTACCTGCAGAGTCTGCTCGCGCCGGGCGATCCGTCGCTGCGCTTCGCGACTCCGCTCTCCGTGGCGGGGATCACGCGCGCCGACTTAACGGCATACGTGCAAAAGTACTGGCGGCCAGACCTCACGACGATAGCCATCGTCGGCGACGTCACACCAGCGCGCGCGCGCAGAGCCGTGGAAGCGGCTTTCGGCTCGTGGACGACCGCCGGCCCGAAGCCTGCGGTCACACTGCCCGCTATTCCGCCCGCGCATTCCGGGCACGATTACATCGGCACCGACGCCAACCAGGTCTTCATTCAGCTGGGGCAGCCGGCGGTCGCGCGCACCAGCCCCGACTATGACGCCTTTGCGCTGATGACGGAGATCATCGGCGGTCCGGGCTACTTCGAATCGCGTTTGTGGCAAGAGCTTCGCCAGAAACGCGGGCTCGTCTACAGCGTTTCCAGCGAGATGAAAAGCGATAAGGATCGCGGCGACTTAGAGATCGACCTCAGCGCGTCGCCGTCGAACGTTGCGCCTTCGATTGCGCTCGTGCGCGAGCAGCTCGACCGCCTGCGGACGCAGCCGGTCCCCGAATCGGAGCTCGCCAGCGCCAAACTGCGGCTGATTTCGTCGGCGTTGCTTTCCGAAGCATCGGCAGGGGGCCAGCTCTCACAGATTTTGAGCCTGGCGCAAAACGATCTGCCCGGCAACTATTTTGCGACGCTGCAGACGCGCTACGCAAACATCACGCCTGCCGATATTCAGCGCGTCGCGCGCAAGTATCTCCAGCCGGGTCAATTGATCCAAATCTACGCCGGGCCCATGGGACCGTGGGCCGAGCATGCCATCTGAAATCGTAACGGTCGATCCCTCTACGGGAAAGACGCTCGAACGATTTCCTTACATGACTCCGGGCGAAATCGACGCGCGTTTGGACGCGGGCCTTTCCGCATACCGCGCATGGCGAGGCGAACCGGTCGATGACCGGGCACAGCTGCTCCGTGCGCTAGCCAAAGGTTTACGCGCAGAGCGCCAGGCGCTGGCCGAAGCCGCAGTGCGCGAAATGGGAAAGCCCATCACGCAGGCGTTAGCCGAAGTCGAGAAGTGCGCGTGGGCGTGCGACTATTTTGCCGATCATGCCGGCGCGCTGCTCGCCGACCGGCCGGTCGAGAGCAATGCATCGCGCAGTGCAATCGCCTTTCGTCCGCTCGGCGTGATTTTTGCGATCATGCCTTGGAATTTTCCGTACTGGCAGGTCTTTCGCGCGGCCGCGCCCGCGCTGGTGGCGGGAAACGCCGTCGTATTAAAGCATGCCGACAGCACGACGCGCTGCGCGCTCGAGATCGAGCGCCTCTTCACCGAGGCGGGCGCGCCCAAAGGGTTGTTTTCCACGCTGCTCATCGAGAACCACACGGCCGACGAGCGAATCTCCGACGAACGCATCGCGGCGGTCACGCTGACCGGCAGCGAGCGCGCCGGCGTCGCGGTCGCATCGGCCGCGGGGGCGGCGCTGAAAAAATGCGTGCTCGAACTCGGCGGCTCCGATCCGTTCATCGTCTTGAATGATGCCGATATGGGGTTGGCTGTCGACTTCGCGGTGAAAGCGCGGTTCCAAAACAACGGGCAAAGCTGTATCGCGGCGAAACGTTTTATCGTCGAGGACGGACTCTACGATCGATTCGTGCGCGACTTCGCCGAAGCGGCCTCGGTACAGCGAATCGGCAACCCGATGGATCCGCAAACGCAGCTCGGCCCGTGTGCACGCCGCGACTTGCGCGATTCGCTCGAACGCCAAATCGCAGAGACTCTTGCCGGCGGAGCTCGCCTCGTCACCGGCGGAAAACCGGTCGAACGCGACGGCTTCTTCTTCGAGCCTACCATCGTGGCCGGCGTCGCGAGCGGCATGGCGATGTTCGACGAAGAGACGTTCGGCCCGGCGGCCGCGGTTACGCGTGCGCGCGACGAAGCGCATGCCATCGAACTTGCCAACAACTCGAGCTTCGGCCTGGGTGCCAACATTTGGACGCGCGATCTCACACGCGCCACGCGCACGGCAGCGCAAATCGATTCGGGCATGGTTTTCATCAACGGCATGGTCGCCAGCGATCCGCGCTTGCCGTTCGGCGGCGTCAAGCGCAGCGGCTACGGACGCGAGTTATCCGAATTCGGCATTCACGAATTCGTCAATATCCAAACGGTATGGGCCGGTCCGGAACGCAACGGTTCGGACACCAGCCATACAGAATGAGGAAAAATGCATCTTTTAAATATTCTCGCCGTGGTCGGCTCACCCGAGCTCATCACGATCTTCTTGCCGCTTTTCGTCTTGACCGTTCTGGTCGTGAGCGCGATTCCTTATTGGCTGATCGCACAAAAGGCCGGTTATCCAGGACCCGTCTCGCTGCTCATGTTCGTTCCAATTGCAAATATTGTCGTTATTTGGATGTTTGCGCTGGCGGATTGGCCTGTGCTCGCAAGCACGCAGGCAGCGTCGATCCAAAACCGTTCATAGTATCTACGCGCGCAGCATTTTAAACGCATGGCTCCAGGAGCCGGTGCGGATACCATAATGCACCCAGACGATGCACATGGGCTCGAGATACCGCGACTCTTCAATTCCGCCCAGATCGGAAACGGCGCCTTGCCAGCCTAGCGACTCGATGAGTTCCGTCACGGTTTTTTTAGCGCCGTCGTCGTTGCCGGCGATAAACATCGTTGGGGGCCCGCCCGGCAACCTCGGATCGATCATGAACTGACTCCCGATGATATTGAACGCTTTGACAACCTTCGCATCAGGAAGCCAACGCTGCACTTCTTCACCGGCAGAGTTATCGAAGCCGATCGAGAGTTCGGGCATCTTGCCTTCTTCAAACTTGAGCGGATTCGTGCAATCGATCACCGGCTTGCCGGCGAAGTTCGACGGCCCCGCAAGCTCGATGGCATGTTTCGTTCCGGCGAACAAAGTCGCTAGCACGACAAGTTCGCCGGATTCCGCGGCTTCTTTAAATGAGCCAGCTCGGATGCGGCCGTTTTGCCCGGCAACAAATTCTTGAAGCTTTTCAGGCTCACGCGAACTGATCGTGACCTCGTGACTGCGCGATGCGAATCCACGCGCCAGCGCCTTGCCGACGTCTCCGCTACCGAGAATTCCTATTTTCATGTTAGCCCCTCGCCCTTCGACATGCGCATCACAAATGCGCTGCCCAGGATGACATGCTGGGGTGCTTCGACAAGCTCAGGATGACAACTGCGAGTTAGACGGCTACCTCGTACTCGCGAAGGGCCGACTCAAGCGACGTCTTGCGATCGGTCGCTTCGCTGCGCGTACCGATAATGAGCGCGCACGGCGTACCGAAATTGCCGGCGGGAAATTCTTTCGGGATCGAACCCGGAATAACGACGGCGCGTGCGGGTACGCGGCCTTTCGTTGTCACCGCTGCACTGCCGCGAACATCTAGGATCGGTGTGCTCGCTGTAATCACGACGCCCGCCCCAAGCACCGCTTCGCGTTCGACGCGAACTCCCTCAACGATGATGCATCGCGAACCGATGAAGGCGCCATCTTCGACAATCACGGGTTGCGCTTGCGGCGGCTCCAAGACGCCGCCGATGCCGACGCCGCCGGAGAGATGCACGCTCTTACCGATCTGCGCGCACGACCCGACGGTCGCCCACGTGTCGACCATCGTGCCTTCGTCTACGTACGCGCCGATGTTGACGAAGCTCGGCATCAGGATGACTCCGCGCCCGAGAAAGCTTCCGTAACGCGCGACAGCGGGCGGCACGCAGCGTACGCCGATCTTCTTGAAGTTACTCTTGAGCGGCACTTTGTCGTAGAACATGGGGCCGAACGCCGAACCCATCCATTCGCTTTTGCGCCGCTGAAAATACAAAAGAATCGCTCGCTTGATCCACGCGTGCGTCAGCCAATCGCCCCCGACGGGTTCGCAGACCCGGAGCTCGCCGCGATCGAGCGCCTTGATGACGGCGTCGACCGCTTTCCCGGAGCGGCCCCGCGCGCGCTCGGGCTGGGCGGCGATCGCTTCGATTTCGCCCTGGAGTTCCGCCGGATCCACAGCGCCTCGCTTACGTCGCTCGCTTTGCCCGCTCCCGCGAAGGTGGGGGCCCCCAGGGGTACAAAGGGAGCGAAGTGCCCAACACGCCCCAAGACGAGCAGCGCATCAACGCGATCCGTTTTCTATCGGTCGACGCCGTACAGAAGGCGAACTCCGGTCACCCCGGTATGCCTTTGGGCGCCGCGGCCACGGCCTATACGCTGTGGACGAAGCACCTGCGCTTCAATCCGAAGGATCCGGCCTGGCTCAATCGCGACCGCTTCATTTTAAGTGCCGGACACGGTTCGATGCTGCTCTACTCGCTGCTGTATTTGACGGGCTACGACCTCTCGCTCGACGATCTCAAACACTTCCGGCAGTTGGGGAGCAAAACGCCGGGTCACCCCGAGGCGCATCACACGCCCGGCGTTGAGGTAACCACCGGGCCCCTGGGCCAGGGTTTCGGAAATGCCGCCGGCTTTGCGATCGCCGAGGCGCATATGGGCGCGGTCTACAATCGCGATCAGCACATCATCGATCACTTCACCTACGTGATGTGCAGCGACGGCGACATGATGGAAGGCGTCGCTTCGGAGGCCGCCTCGATGGCCGGACATCTGCAGCTCGGAAAACTGATCGCGCTCTACGACGACAACAAAGTTTCGCTCGCGGCCGCCACCAACGTCTGCTTTACCGAAGACGTCGCCAAGCGCTTCGATGCGTACGGCTGGCACACGCAATACATCAACCTTGACGAAGGCAACGACGTCGCCACTATCGATCGCGCAATCTCGGAAGCAAAGAGCGTGACGGACAAGCCGTCCATGATCGTCGTTCGCACGCACATCGGGTACGGCTCCCCGAAACAGGACTCGTTCAAATCGCACGGCGAGCCGCTCGGCGCCGACGACGTCAAACGCACCAAAGAGAACCTCGGCTGGCCGGTGGAACCGGATTTCTACGTTCCCGACGACGTTTTGAAGTTCTACCGCGAAACCGGCGCGCGCGGCGGCGAGCTGCAGACGCAGTGGCAACGCACGTTTGACGAATGGAAATCGGACAACGCCGGGTTAGCGGCGCAGCTTGCGCGTACGCTAAAAAATCGGGCGCCGCAACAGATCCCGTGGCCTAAAATCGACAAGGAAAACGGCGACAACATCGCCACCCGCGACACGGGCGGCCTGGTGATGAACGCGATCGCGGCGGCGCTGCCCGAACTGGTCGGCGGCTCCGCCGATTTGGATCCGTCCACAAAAACCTACCTCAAAGACGGCGGCGATTTTCAGCCGGAACAATATGGCGGCCGCAACATTCATTACGGCGTGCGCGAACATGCCATGGGCGCCATCAACAACGGCATCGCGCTCCATGGCGGCCTGCTGCCCTTCGGCGCGACGTTTCTGAACTTCTTGGATTACATGAAAGGCGCGGTGCGTTTAGCCTCGCTCAACACGATTCGCTGCTACTATATCTTCACGCACGATTCGGTCTTCTTGGGCGAAGACGGCCCCACGCACCAGCCGATCGAACACTTCGCGCACATGCGCGCCATTCCGAACCTGAAAATGATCAGACCGGCGGATGCGCTCGAGACGCTCGAAGCCTGGAAAGTGATGATCGGCGCAGGCGAAGGGCCATGGGCGCTCGTGCTCAGCCGCCAAAAACTTCCGTACCTGGGCGACCGCAACGCCGACGTCGCGCGCGGCGCCTACATCCTCAGCGACCCCGAAGGTACGCCCGATCTTATTTTGATCGCGACCGGTTCTGAGGTTTCCCTCGCCGCACAAGCCGCGAAACTGCTCAACGATCGCGGCACGGCAACCCGCGTCGTCTCAATGCCGTGCTGGGAGCTCTTCGAAGCTCAGCCACAAACCTATCGCGACCAAGTGCTTCCGCCCGACGTCACCGCCCGCATGTCGATCGAAGCCGCTGCGACCTTCGGCTGGGAGCGCTGGACCGGAACGCGGGGATTCGCGTTCGGCATCGATCATTTCGGTACGTCGGCGCCGGCTGGCGACATCGCAAAAGAGTATGGCTTTACGCCCGAAAATATCGCCGACGTGGCGGCGCAGAAATTCGCACCGGTAAGGGGTTAGAGAGTACATGAGCAACCAACTGGCACAGCTGCTCGCAGCCGGACAGAGCGTCTGGCTCGACAATTTGCGGCGCGGAATGTTCGCCTCGGGCGAGCTGCAGGGCCTTATCGACAAGGGCCTGCGCGGAATGACTTCCAATCCGACGATTTTTGAAAAAGCGATTGGCAGCGGCAACGACTACGACGAGCAACTGCGTTCGCTGATCGGCAAAGAGCGCGACGCCAGCGCCTTATTCTGGGATCTCGCGGTCAAGGACATCTGCAGTGCGTGCGATCTTTTCCGCCCCGTGTACGACAGCTCGGACGGAAACGATGGTTTCGTCAGCATCGAAGTTTCGCCGCTGATCGCGCACGACACCAAAGCGACCGTTGCGATGGCCAAAGAACTTTGGAAGCGCATCGATCGCCCGAATCTCATGGTAAAGATACCGGGAACCAACGAAGGCGTCTCCGCGATTGAAGAGTGCGTCGCCGAAGGCATCAACATCAACGTTACGCTCATCTTCGCGATTGAGATGTACGAAAAGACGGGCCGCGCGTACGTGCGCGGACTGCAGCGCCGCGTCAAGAAGGGTCTCCCGATAGATAAACAGCGGTCGGTGAACAGCGTCTTCGTGAGCCGCATAGACACGCTGGTCGACAAGATGTTGCAGGCGCGCATCGATAAAGGCGAGACGCAATTGGAGGCGCTGCTCGGCAAAACCGGCATCGCGAACCTGAAATTAACCTATCAAAAATATTTGGAAATTTTCGAATCCGAAGAGTGGGCGCCGCTCAAAGCCAAAGGCGGAGCGGAGCAGCGCCCGCTCTGGGCTTCAACCTCGACGAAAAATCCGAAGTACCCCGACCTGATGTATGTCGAGCCCGTGATCGCGCGAAACACGGTGAATACCATGCCGCCGCAAACCCTCGACGCGGTGCTGGATCACGCCAAGATCGTGCCGGACACGATTCTGCAAGGGGTCGACGATGCGCGCGAAACGTTAAAGAGTCTAGCCGCCAACGGCATCTCGCTGTTCGATGTCACCTATCAGCTGCAAGTCGAGGGCGTGAGCGCGTTCAGCGATTCGTTCGCCGGCCTCTTGGGCGCGATCGTGTATAAGCAAAAGCAGTTGAGTTCGGGGGCGGAGCGCGTCGCGCTCGCGCTCGGCTCATACCAGAGCGCGTACGACACGGCCATACAAACGCTCACGGACCGCGACTTTCTCAAGAAACTCTGGGCGAAAGATCCGACGCTCTGGTCGAACGATCCGCAGCACGCGGAGATCATCAAGCACGCACTAGGATGGCTCGACGTTCCCGAACATATGATCGAGAGCGTTTCCAACTTGCAGAGCTTCTCCAAGGAGATCGCCGCGGAGTTTACCGACGTGGTCGTGCTCGGCATGGGCGGCAGTTCGCTTGCGCCCGACATCATGCGCGCAACGTTCGGAAAAACCGGCGGCTATCCGGCTCTACACGTGCTCGATTCCACGGATCCCGAACAGATTCGCGAGCTCGAAGCTGCGATTACGCTCGACTCGACGCTCTTCATCGTCGCCAGCAAGAGCGGCACGACGACCGAACCTGACGCCTTCTACCGTTTTTTCTGCGAACGTGTGACCAAGGCTGCGGGGTCGGGCAAGTGCGGCCGGCATTTTGTCGCGATAACAGACGAGGGGACGCAACTGGAGATCGAAGCGAAAGCGCAAGGCTTCAGATCGTGCTTCCTCAACGATCCGAACATCGGCGGCCGTTATTCGGCGCTCTCCTTCTTCGGCATGCTGCCTGCGGCGCTGGCCGGCTACAACATCAACCTGCTCTTGGACCGCAGCCTTGGCGCGCTGCACGCAAACGACAAAACGGTCGCCGCGAAAGATGCGCCGGGTGCGCGATTCGGCGCGGCGATTGGCGGCCTCGCCACCGCGGGCCGCGACAAACTCACCATCATCACGCACCCATCCGTGCGCGCTTTTGGTGCGTGGGCGGAGCAGCTCATCGCCGAATCGACCGGCAAGATGGGCAAGGGGATTCTGCCCGTTGAAGGCGAGCCGCTGGGCGCGCCGCAGGATTACGGCAACGACCGCGTTTTCGTTTACGTCGGCGCCGGTTTGCCGGATCAACCCAAAGATATCGAAAGCAATCTTCGCGAGCTCGAAGCTGCCGGCCACCCCGTGATTCGCCTGGCGATGAACGATGCGTACGACGTCGGCGAGCTCTTCTACACGTGGGAAGTTGCGACGGCCGCGGCAGGCTCGATCTTGCAGATCGACGCGTTCGACCAGCCCAACGTACAAGAATCCAAAGATAATACCAAAGCACTCCTGAAACAGTTTGCGAGCACGGGAAAATTCGACGAGCCCACGCCGGCCGTTTCCGATGACGTGATGGACATTTCGTTCCTTTCAGGGAGCGACGAAGTCCACGCGCACGATGCCACCGCCGCGCTCGCCGGCGTCTTCGGACAAGTCGGCGCCGGCGATTACGTAGCATTCTGCGCATACATCGCGCGCAATGATAAGCACGCCGCTTTGCTCGAAGAGATGCGCGTCAAAGTTCGCGACGCGCGCAAGTGCGCGACGACGGTCGGCTTCGGCCCGCGTTTCCTGCACTCGACCGGCCAAGAACACAAAGGCGGTCCCGACACCGGCGTCTTCGTCCAGATCACCGCCGACTCGCCCGACGATATGCCGATCCCCGGCATGGGCATTACCTTCCGCACGCTGATCGCCGCGCAAGCGCTCGGAGATCTGCAGTCGCTCGACAAGCGCGACCGCCGCGGCATGCGCGTCCACCTAAAGGGCGATCTCGATCGCGGCCTCGCGGCGCTCAACGCACTGATCGACGACTCTCTTACGGCGAAAGCGTGAGTTTCGAAGCCGGTAAGTGCTGTCCCGGAACCGCTGGCGAAAAAACGTCCATGTTTTTTCGCCGCTTGAGTGCATTTTTCGAAAAACAAAGTTTTGAAACGGCCATCCTGGCCGGTCGAAAAATGTCACACATTCCGGTCAGCACTTACCGGCTTCCGAAACTTGAAGGATAGCATCTCATGCAATTAGGGATGGTCGGACTTGGGCGCATGGGCGCGAACATGGCGACGCGTCTGATCGCGGGCGGCCATTCGGTGATCGCCTTCGACCGCAGCGCGGACGCCGTGAAAGCCAGCGCGAGCGGAGGCGCGACGGGCGCAAATTCGTTAGCCGATCTCGTGCAAAAGTTCACGCAGACGCCGCGGGTCATCTGGCTCATGGTGCCTTCGGGAAAGCCGACCGACGACACGATCGACGAACTATTAGGATTGCTCGCATCGGGCGACGTGATCATCGACGGCGGCAATACGAATTACCAGATGGGACTTGCCGCATACGAACGCTGCAAAGCCAAAGGCGTGTCGTTAATCGACGCGGGTACGAGCGGCGGCGTCTGGGGTTTGAAGGAAGGCTACTGCCTGATGGTCGGCGGCGATGCAGCGGCGGTTACGTACTGCGAGCCGATCTTCCTGACGCTCGCCCCGAAGGGTGGATACGCGCATGTCGGACCGGCGGGCGCCGGACACTTCTCGAAGATGGTTCACAACGGCATCGAGTACGGTTTGCTGCAAGCCTATGGCGAGGGTTTTGAGATCCTCAAGAAGTCGCAGTTCCCGTTCGATTTGAAGCAGCTCGCTGAAATCTGGCGTTACGGCAGCGTCATCCGGTCGTGGCTGCTGGATTTGGCGGTGCTCGCGTTCCAGGCCGATCCGGAGCTGAAAGATATTCGCGGCTGGGTCGACGACACGGGTGAAGGCCGCTGGACGGTTCAGGCCGCCATTGACGAAAACGTGCCGGCGCCGGTGATCACGCTGTCACTGCTCGCGCGCTTTGCCTCGCGGCAAGACGAATCATATAGCGCCAAAGTGATCGCCGCCTTGCGCAATCAGTTCGGCGGCCACGCGATCAAGTCCGAAAAGCCCTGATGGCAAAGACGATAGCATCCAAACCCGATGGGGCGGCGCACGTCGCCGCCAACCCGCTCCGCGACGGCATCGAGAGCAACCGCGTTCCCGAACCATGCACGATCGTCTTTTTTGGCGCCAGCGGCGATCTGTTCAAGCGCATGTTGATCCCCGCGGTCTACAGTTTGCGCGCAGACGATATCTTGCCCACACATTTCGGCCTGATCGGGTTTGCGCGCACGCCCTATACAGACGAGCAGTTTCGCGACTACTGCAAAACAGCAGCGCAGCAAGATGTAGGTCAAGACGCTATCAAGCAACCCCTCTGGGACGATTTGGCGAAGCACATCAGTTATATCACCGCCGACTTTGACGACACGTCGCACTTCACAGCATTAAAAACTCGGCTGGAAGAGTACGAGAAGCAGTTCGGAGCGGGAAACAACCGCCTTTTCTATTTGGCCACACCGCCCTCGGTCTTTCCGAAAATCATCGACCAGTTGAAAAAAGCCGGATTGGATCCGGCCGGCAATCCAAACGGCTGGACGCGCATCATCGTCGAGAAGCCGTTCGGGACCGATCTCGCGTCGGCGCGAGCACTGCAAACGGAAGTTGAAAAAGTTTTCTCCGAGAGTCAGGTTTACCGCATCGACCATTATCTGGGAAAAGAGACCGTACAAGACATCATGGCGCTGCGTTTCGCCAATACGATCTTCGAACCGATTTGGAGCCGCAACTATATTCAGTCTGTGCAGATCACGTCGGCGGAAACGCTCGGCGTAGAAGCTCGCGGGGCTTACTACGACAACGCCGGTGCTTTGCGCGACATGATTCAGAACCACGTGCTCAATTTGTTGGCGCTCGTCGCAATGGAACCGCCGGCCAGCTCCGACGCCGACGCAATCCGCAATGAAAAGTACAAAGTGTTTTCGGCGATCGAGCCGCCGGCTCACGAACACGTCTTCGACATGTCGGTCCGCGGGCAGTACGGACCGGGAATGATCGGCGGCGAGCAGGTGGCGGGATACCGCTCCGAGTCCGACGTCAGCCGGACGTCAAACACCGAGACCTATGCCGCCGTGAGACTCTATATCAATAGCTGGCGCTGGGCGGGCGTTCCGTTTTTTCTGCGCAGCGGCAAGCGGCTGGCGCGCAAAGTTTCGGAGATCGCGATCTTGTTCAATCCGATTCCGCACCGTCTCTTCGGTGAAAAAAGCGATACGATCGAACAGAATTTGCTGGTGATCAAAATTCAACCCGACGAAGGCGTCTCGATTCGTTTCAACGCGAAAGTCCCCGGACCGAAAAATCATATCCGCGGCGTGACGATGGACTTCAACTACGGTACGGGATTCGGCGTTCAGTCTGCGCCGGCGTACGAACGCTTGCTCTCCGACGCCATGCGCGGCGACGCCACGCTCTTCACGCGGTGGGATGCAGTCCAGCGCGCCTGGGAAATCGTCATGCCGATCCTCGACGTCTGGCAGTCGATTAAAGACCGCTCGTTCCCGAACTATGCGGCGGGTTCCGAAGGTCCCGAGGCTGCGCACGCCTTGAACCCCGGGTGGCGGACGCTATGACGGCGGCAGTGGCATCAACCACAACCGTCAACCTGATCGCGTTTGCCGAAGATCCGGCCACGGTTGGGCGTCTACGCGACCGCTTTTCGACCTTCGCGCAAAAGCACTCGTGCCGTGCTATTTTTCTTGACGCGACGCGTTCGGGTGCGGCGCCCGCAGAGACCGATCTCGCCGTGGCCGGCATGCCGGTGGATCAGCTGCGGTCAGCGGTCCACGACCTGTTGGCAGGCGGCGTCGGTTCGGCGCTGTTTTGGGCCGGTCGCGACCTGAACGATCCCCGGTTCGAAGCGCTCGCGTCGCTTGGAACGACCGTCGTCATCGACAGCTCGCGGGCGGCGGACGGAAAAGCCTCACTCCAAAAACTCGCCGAGATGAGCGCTTCCACGGATCGCTTCGTGCGCGATCTCTCTTATCTCCGTCTTCTGCCGTGGCAAGACATGGTTGCGCAATTTTTTGACGACGCCGAGCTCGCACAGGAGCTCCCGAGCATTGCGGGCGTCCAAATCGTCAGCGGTTCGGAGCCCGAGGCCTACTATTTCGCCGGTTGGCTGGCCAGCCGTCTGCATTGGAAGCCCTGCGGCCGGAACGAACTCTGCAACGACGCGGGCGACGTGATAAGAGTTGAGATCGAACGTCGCGGGGAGCCGCGGCGCGTTCTCAGCGTCGTGTTGCGGAGCAAACAGTGCGCATTTTCGGCCGAACTCGACGCCGATTCGCCCGACCTCGTTTGTCTGACGGTAACCGGAAAACCGGCGCGCGATCGGCGGTGCGCGCCGCTTCACGACGTCGATTTGGTTTCCCTGGTCGAGCAGGCCATGTTTGTTCCGCACAAGGATGCGGTCTTCGCCGAGACGCTGCAAATGGCGCGCGCCATCCTCGACTCGGAACGGTGAGCGCAGCGCCGCGCGGCGAACTGCGAGTTTTTGAAGCGCCCCAGGCCGTAGCGGCCGCGCTTGCCGATCTCTTCGCCGCCGAGGCCCGTTCTGCGATCGAGGCTCGCGGCTCGTTCTTCGTCGCGCTGGCCGGCGGGAAGACGCCGCGCGCGGCCTATTCCTTGTTGGCCGCAACGCAGCGGCGCGGCGCAATCGACTGGCCGCACGTCTTTATCTATTTCGGCGACGAGCGCTGCGTGCCGCCGGAGAGCGACGAATCGAACTACAAGATGGCCTCCGATTCGTTTCTTTCAAAAGTCCCCATTCCGCCAAAAAACGTACACCGCATGCATGGCGAGGACGAACCCCGGCGGGCAGCGCGCGCTTACGCGCAGGTGCTTGTCGAAACGATGGGCGAGATGCCGCATTTCGACCTGATGCTACTGGGGATGGGCGACGACGGACACACAGCCTCGCTCTTTCCGGGAACAGATCCGACCACCGGCCAGGAGCAACTCGTTCGCGCGGTCTTCGTTGAAAAGCTCGGCGTTGATCGCTTGACGCTGACGCCGCCGGTCATCAATGCCTCGAGGCACGTTACCATCGCGGTTGAGGGTGCAGGTAAAGCTTCAGCGCTGCACGCCGCGCGCGAAGGGCCCTACGATCCGGTCAAATACCCCGTGCAGATCGTATCGCCGAACGACGGCACGCTCAGCTGGCTCGTGGACAAAGCGGCTGCGGGCCTAGCGGGTTAGAATCGTTCCGGTTGCGAGCTGGATTTCGACCACGGCTTTATTGAGGTCGGTCTGCGCCTGTAATTCAAGGCCCCGGTTATTGGCGACCGCGATCTCTCGCTGCAGTACGAGGTACGTCGTGGATTCACCGGCCCTAAAGCGGCGCTGTTCGCTGGCGAGCACGGCTTCGGCCGCTTGACGCGCGGCGCGAGCCGCGCCCAAACGGGCCAGGGCGCTCTGATAGGCTTGCAACGCGTCGCGCACTTCAACCGTCACGCGCTCGATGGTCGACGCCTCTTGGACCTGCGCGATCGTTTCCTGCTCTTGCGCGATCGCCAGATTCGCCTTTGCGGTATGATCCCCGATAGGAAACGACACGAGTACGCCTGCCGTGTAAACGGGAAACCTATTTCCCAAGAGGTTGCGGATCGATTGAGAGAGCCCGCCCGAAAGATACGAGGGAACCGGCGTATTCGAGCTGGGCAGCGGCTGAATTTGCTGATTGACCGGCAGCGTCGGATTGACGGCGGCGATCAACGCGTTAATGGCCATGAACTGCTGAGCGCTGCTCGCCGTGAACGGGCTGTTGGCCGGATTGGTCGGGATGCCGGCAAATCCGTTGCTCGCATACCCGGCCTGCAGATCCACTTGCGGCTTGGTTTGATTTTGCGCGTAACGGAGGTTGACGTCCGCCGCCGCGCGCTGCTGACGCAACTGCTCGATCTCGGGACGGTTCCGGAGCGCGGTCAAAACCAAGTCGGTGAGCGAGGGTTCGGGCGGCAGTTGTAACACTTGGCCGGTCGGCACGAGATTGGCGTTCCAAATCGGATCGGCGGGATTGTCGCTGAGCAAGCTCTTCAACTGGTTCTGCAACGCGCCGACACGTTGAAGTGCGCCGTAGATGTTTTCTTGAAAGACGGAAATCTGCGTATTGGCCTGCACGACGTCGATGGGGGCGGAAACGCCCTGCTGCGCAAGCCTCACGTTGCTGTGCTGCTGGGTAACTGTGTCTCGCAGCGCCTGTTCTTGAATCGCGGCGTTGCGCCAAGCGGCGACCAGATCCCAATAGACGTTCTCGACCTGCGCAACGGTATTGGCGGTCGTGCTTAACGCCTGCTGCGCAACGGTGCGATCGTTGATTTGCGCCAGCTGGAGATTGCGCGAGAAGTCGTTGATGCCGCGACCGCGCGCCAGCGGCTGGGAAAAATTGACGGAAAACACCGTTGGATAAGTAGGATCGAATGCGTTGATGGTCGTGTTGTCGTAGGTTTGGCGCCCCGATGCATTGACGCTATACTGCTGGCCCGCGGGCGTCACGCCTTGCGCGCCTGCGTTCACCGACGTCGTGCGCTGCACGATCGGTCCGAAATTCGGCCCTGCGAAAAAAGCGTTCTGCGGCGCCGCGGTCGCATATTGGTACTGCGGCTGCAACGTCAATTTGATATCGTATGCGCCTTGCGCCGCGACGATCTGATACTGCGCGATACGCCGGTTCGCTTGCGCTATCTCCAGATCCGGATTTTTTGAAAGCGCCATTCCGACGGCGTCGGGAAGCGATATTCCGACAAACGCCTGCTGCGTCACGCCGATGACGTTGGGCGAAGAGGCCGGCAACGGCGGAGCAGCGTATCCCGGCGCGACGTTGGGAATGCGCGGAAGAACCGGAGCCGGCGCGGGCGTCGGCACGGCGGCCGCGGCGAGCAGCAGAGCGAGCAGCATTTAATGAACCTGGACGGCTGCTTCGACCGACATGCCCGGGCGCATCGGATATTTTTGCGGGTCGGCGTCGTCGATCGATATCTTGACCGGAATACGCTGCGTCACTTTTACGAAGTTGCCGGTGGAGTTTTGCGACGGAACCAGCGCGTACGTATTCTGCGAGGCCGGATTAATGGCGATAACGCGGCCGTGGAATGTCACCCCTTTGTAGGCATCCACGTGTAAGTCCACGGGCTGCCCGGGGTGCATGTCTCCGACCTGCGTTTCTTTATAGTTGGCCGTGATGAAGACGCCATTGGGGATGAGCGTCAACAGCGGCATTCCCGCACTGACGGTCTGCCCAACTTCGACGTTCTTCTCGCCGACGTATCCGTCGATCGGCGATGAGATGCGCGTATTCGTGAGGTTCTGCAGAGCGATCGAAACCGCGGCCTGCGCGGCCGCAACCGATGCGGGGCTCTGGACCGCCGAAAGTTTTCCTTGCGCCGTCTGCACGCCGCCCTGCGCCGCGCTCACGCCGGCCTGTGCCGAACTGATGCGCTGCTGCGCGGCATTCATGTTGGCGATGGCGACGTTGACGTTGTCCTGCGCGGCTGTGTATTGCGATTGCGCCGCGGCCAGCGCGGCACGAGCGGCGTCCAGCTGCTGCCGCGGAAGATCGCCGCTGTTGACGAGCGAGAGCGTGCGCTGATAGTCGGCTCGCGCGCGCGCCAGCCCTTGGGCCGCACCGGGCAATGCGGCCTGCGCCGCCTGCACTTGACCCTGAGCCGCCGAAACGCCCGCTTGGGCCATCGGAATTTGAGCCGCGGCGCCCTGCACTTCGGCTTGAGCTTGGTTGACGGCTCCCGAGCCTTGCTCCACGCCCGCGAGCCGGTTTTGCATCGCCAGTTCGAGATTCGCCCGCGCTTGATCCAGCGCCGCGCGTTCGGCCGCGCTGTCCAGTATGACCAGGAGCTGGCCTTTGCGCGTGCGCTGATCGGTGTCGACCAGAATCTTGTCCACGCGTTCGCTGATCTTGCTCGTGATGCTCACGGTATTGGCGTCAACCCGCGCATCGTCGGTGGATTGATGCACTCGCGCATAACTATACCAGCGCAATCCGAATACGACGATCAGAATCGCCACGACGACGACCGCCGCGATAAAGAATGGGCGAAGATTTCTTTTCGATGTCGTGACTTCGACGTTTTCTTCCACCGGTACGTCGCCGCGCGTCACGGGCGCCTGCTCGCGAGTCTCCACTAACCCTTCCTTGCCCCGTTTAAGAACACGTCTACCTGAAATTCGACGACCTGGTCGGGCTCGGCTGCGTACTCCTCCGGAAAACGCTTGCGCCCCATGACGTACGAGAATACCATGCCCATAAAGAACCGCGCCAAGAACAGAGGGTTCCCGGAGAGCTCGCCGGCGGCAATCCGCTTGGCCATGTAGTCGGCCACGATCTTCTTGATAGCCGTCGGCGCGCGCCAGGCCGCCTCACCCACGATACCGTTGCCGTCTTCTTCCGCCAGCGACATCACGATCAGATCGCGAACGCTTTCCATGCGCTGCATCAGCGCCGAAGCGATGCGCCGCAGGTCGCGTTCGAGGTTGCCGTCCAGGCTGGCCAGCAGCTCTTCGAGTTCGACCGTCCGGCAATAGTATTCGACGCACGCGTCAACGAGCGCATCTTTGCTGCCGAAGTGCCGGAAGAGCGTTGCTTCGTTGACGCCGGCTTGATCGGCAATTTCGCGCGTCGTCGTCCCCCGCCGGCCTTTTGCGGCCAGCAGAGCCCGCGTAGCCGACAAGAGCCGCAGCCGGGTCTCTCCCGGTAAACGGCCGGCGGTATGAAGCTGCTGCACGGCCATCAGTTTTTGTTCGCGAAGACCGAGTCGGGAACAGGAACGTTGGTCTTGTACGGATCGAACGATGAATCGGCGACAGCGCGAACGCGGTAGTTGGCGTCCACGTGCTGGCTTGCGATCACGCTGTAACCGCCTTCGTTGCGAAAGCTCTGCGTCATCGTGATCGTGCCTTTGAAATAGTGCCACTCCATCCGCCCGACCGCGTACGTCGACGGATCCACATATGCAACGGTATCCTTGATTTGGTCGCTGTAGATTTTCTTGGTCATCGTCAGGACGAGGTACGCATGACCGCCGACGGTCTGCAGCCCGCTGAATTTGACGTTCGAATCTTTCAGCCAGCCCTGCGGGTCGTCGATGTCGGCGAACAGTTTGTCGACTCCGTGCATGTACGACGGCGGATGATCGAAAACGACCTCATAGTTGGCGGGACGCTTGTAGTACGCAGTCCCGTCAAGGTGCGGCGAGAGCCAAGGAAAGCTGAGCATGCGCACTTGGACGTGCATGCGCGCTTGAAACGACTTCAGCGATGCGTTCCGGGCTTCGATGCCTTTGATGACGTCCGCGGCCGTGCGCGGTGCGGAGCCCTGCGCAACCGCCGGAGCCGCCGCAAAAAGCGCGGCCAGCAAAAGAGCGGCCGGACGCTTGATTTTCAGAATACTCATCTTTTCTCTCAAGGTTAAGTGCAAGTACTTACTTGCATAACGCGCTTTTGCCCTGCCGGGTTTCAGTCCAAGCGGTCCGGGCGCCCTGGACGGAAAAGACTCGCCGGTGCTGACCCCTGAGGCGGTCCTGGAAAGCGCGGCGCACGTCACGCTGGCGCCCGCGGCCTTCGTCATAACCCGGCTCGACCGGGCGGGCGAACGCATCGCCATCGACGCCGATCACTACTATTATCCCGCCAGCATGATCAAGACGCCGCTTGCGCTTGCGGCCTTCACGCTCGTCCAAGACGGCGTCGTCAATTTCGACGAGACCTACCCGGTCACGCAAGCGAACATGACGGCCAACGATAAGGATTCGCCGCTCGTCCCGGGCTATGTCGCGCCGTTGCATCAGCTGATCGAACTGATGCTGACGATCTCCGACAACGTGGCGACGAATGTGCTGTTCGACGCGCTGGGACGCGAGCGTGCGACACAGATCGTGCAGCAGCGCTACGGCCTGGAGAACACCGCCTTCTATAGAAAGCTCTCCGGAACCGAACCGCTCATCGTCGACCCGGGCTGGGACAAGACGCACCGCAATTCGCATCCCGCCTCCGACGCCGCGCGTGTTTTCGAACTCATCGCGCGCGACGAGGTTCCGTTCGCACGTTTGTTTCGCGGTATCTTAGACCGCCAGCAGTGGAACAATAAGTTGCCTGCGGGCCTGTATCCGGGCGACAGATTCGCGCATAAGACGGGCGACACCGGTGAAGTCACGCATGACGGCGGGATTTTGGACACGCAGGAAGGCGCGTCTTACGTCGTGGTTGTGTATACCGGCATGCAGTCCACCGATGCGAACAACGCGAAGTTCGGCTCCTTTATGAGCGCGATCCGTTCGCGGTTGTAACGCCCCTACTTCACCGCCGCTTGCGCTTGCGCGCTGTGAGACCCGTCCGTAACAATCACTTTGACGATCAAGGGCGGCTTTTCATAGAGCTTCAGGTTGGCGGTATTCCCCTGTTGTTCGAATAGGCGTTCCCGGTACGTCTGGCCGCCGTCAGGCGAAACCAGCAGGGAATAGAGCAAGGTCCGCCCGCGTTCGCCACGGCCGTGCCAGCGGACGGCCAAACGATTCTTCACGACCGTGGCGGCGTCTATCGTTACGGACGGCGGCGTTTTCGACATGCTGCTCGCGTCGAGCACACCTCCCGGCCCGAGCACCTCGATCGACGCAATCGCGCGCGAATCCGGCAGATGCTCCTGCATCGCGATGACGGCGTGCGGTTTGCCGTTTTCATCGATCCACGGAGGATCGAACCGCTTGCGCGAGAGCATCCGGCCTGCCGCATTCAGCGCGACAACGCTATACCGGCCATATGTGTCGTCCGGCGTGAGCCCCCCATGCGCGTCATACGAAGGCAGCAGCTTCGCGCGAACGCCGCGTGGTTCGCGAGCCATTCCGAAACGCACGAGCAAAACGGCCGGATCGACGGTGTTCCGCAAGCCGTCGATAAGATGCGCGTAGGTACATTGCCCGTTCCAAGAAGAGGACGCCGGGTCACCCATGAGATCTTCGGGATACCCTTGATGCCGTTCAGGAGCCGTGACAATATTCTTGTGCGTCAATTGCAGACCGTAAGATATTTGCCCGCTATGGTTGTGGTAGTCCAGTTCGCAGTCACTCAGCATATTTGCCGAGCTCCAAATATATTGCGGCAGTGAATGCGCGAGTTCATGCGCGGGCGTAGTCCACGGCTCAGCACCGCGCACGACGATAACTTTTGTGGTGAGCGTGCGGCCCGCGATGTCGGCTCCGTTCAACATGTCCATATCTTTTTCGGTGAGCAGCGCGATCGTTCGAGCGACCCCCTGCATCATCGCCGTTGCGCCCAGGCGGTCGGCAAGTGCGGCGCTGAAATTGTCGTTATGACGCCGATTGACGAAAACGTCGGCTTTAAATGCATCCGTCCAAGACGAGTCCAGGATGTTTGCGTTCGTCAAATCCAGTGGGTCCCCGATGCGAGGCATCGGGAAACCTTTGGGTGCGAGCGGAAAGATGTCGGAAATATTGTCATACATGTCCGCGCGAAGCACGCCGGCGTAATCTGAAAGAACTTTGCTTTTGTCTTCGAAACTTGAGGGCGCCCGCGTCACCGAAAGCACGACGGGCTGGAGCTGAGTTAACGGGCCGGCTGTTTGCGTCACGTGCCCGTTGAGCCACATCGTGAAGCCAAGCGAGTGATCGTGCTCGTCGATCAGTTCCGCTTCGATCTCGTAGAAGTCCCCGGGACGCGTGAAAACAAAGGGCTTGCCTTCGGGTTGGCCGACTATTGTCGACGCCATCATTTTCCAGGAAACGGTTTTACCCGAGTGACTGGTAGGCCCAAAGAGCTGAAGCAGCTGCGCCGGACTGTCGTAGATCCGCCGTTTCGTACCGCCTTCGTATAGCCAGAACCGCATGCGGACGAGCTCCGCATCGCGGCAATTTGTAGAACCCGTCATAAAGATCGCGTTGCGGCTGCCGATTTTTGTGAGCCGCCCATCTTTCACATACGCGTCGACCCCCGTGAGAGTACTCGGACGATTCGCAATCATGTCGAGTTCGCCGTAATAGCTGATCTTCGAGCCGTCTTCCCGGCGAAGCTGATCCGGTTTATTTTGGAAGACCGGATCGTCCTGATAGGGGCCTTGAATGGCTTCGAAAGCACCGTCGCGGAGCGATTTTTTGCACGTGTAATTCTCGTGGCCATACATGTCCGGCGTCTCGTGCGGCGCGGGAGAGGGCGGCTCGAGCGTAACGGGTGAAGCGGATGGCGATGGCGATGGTTCGCGCGGCTGCGTTCGAGCGTGATGCGTCAGCAGATAGATGATCCCGCCGGCTCCCAATAAGACGTAGATCCAATCTGAATTGCTGCGCTTTTCTTCTTGCGCCCCGGCCGGAAGCGCAGCAGCGAGCAGCGCCGCGCACAGCAAAACGCACAAGCTCCGGAACGCAAAATGACGAAGCATGCGAACCTCCAGCCGAGCCGGAAGCCTTTTATCGCGCTCCGGCGGCCCCCTGCTCGCCCGCTTTAAACGCACGGGCTCCGTTGACATATGTCTCACGGACTACGCCCGCTTGCGCGCGGTAGACGAGCGCGTTGACGAGCGGCGACGTAGGCGCGCAGAGGCGGTTCAAATCCACGACCGCATAATCCGCATATGCACCGACGCGGAAATCGCCGGCGTCCACGCCTAACGCTTTCGCCCCAAGCGACGTGGCGAGCCGGAAGGCGCGCACCGCATCGAATGCCCCCGCATCGCGCCGCGCAAGTTTTTGAAGCAGTGCCGCAGCGCGCATTTCATCCAGAATCGAGGCATTAACGTTGGCGTCGGTTCCTAGTCCGACAGGTACGCCTAAATCGAGCAGGCCGGTAACGTCGCAAATGCCATCGCCCAAGTACTGATTGGTCACGGGGTTATGAATGACGGACGCACGCGCATCCGCGAGCGCCTTTTTCTCGTCCGCATCCAGGTAAATTGCATGAACCGCGACCAACCGTTCGTCGACGACGCCCAGACTCTCCAGCAGCCGCAACGGCGTCATTCCCGATTGTTTTGCCGTTTGTTCGCCTTCGTACGCAGCTTCGGCGAGGTGGATATGCAAACGGCAATCCGCCTCGCGCGCAAACTCGCCGGCCGCCCGGATCATATCGAACGAGGCCGCATGCACGGAGTGCGGAGCAACGCAGACGTTCGCATCCGGGAAATTCGCCATCAGCTCTCGCGTCCGCTTCGCTGCGGTATCGATCGATTCGCGAAAAGCTTCCGGAGCCGCCGGCGCATCCATCCAGCAGCGCGCAAGGACCAAGCGGATTCCCGTCTCGCGCGCCGCTTCAATCACCGCCTCAGCGTGCGCGTTGCCGTTGCCGTTGAGGTAGAAAAACTCCGCGACGGTCGTAACGCCGCCGGCCAGCATTTCGCGGAACGCCGCCGCGAACGTCCGGTGCACATCTTCGGGAGAAAGTCCCGGGATGATCGTATAAAGCGCTTCGTCGCGCCAGCGCGCGAACGGCAAATCGTCCCCGATGCCCCGCAGCAGGATCTGGTACGCATGGCTGTGCCCGTTTATGAAACCGGGGACAAGCGCGACGCCCTCGCCGTAATCACGAACGGAGGCATCCAGAAAGCGTTCGCGCAGCTCCTCGAACGGCGCGATCGCCGCGATGCGCTCGTCCTGGATCGCGAAACAAAAATCGGTGCGCTCCTGCGTATCGACGAGTGCGCGCTCCGCGCGCACGATGACCGCGATCACGAGAACCGCCGGCCGCCGCGAAAGACTGCCGCGGCCAAATTACCTCCGAATTGAAAGCCAAACTCTTCGGGAGATCCGACTTGCAGCACGACGAAGTCCGCGGGCTCTCCGGCGCGAATGCGGCCTGCCTTAACGCGCAGCGACTTGGCCGCTGAAATCGTCACGCCATACAGCGCTTCGGCCGCGCTCAAACCATACAGTCTGCGGGCGTAGTTCGCGACGGTTTGCAAATTGAAGCACGGCGATGTTCCCGGATTGTAATCGCTGGCCAGGGCTACGAACCCGCCGCGCTCCAGAATCTCGCGCACCGGACACGGCGGAAGTCCGAGATACATGGTGGTTGCCGGACACGCGACCGTGACGACGTCGCGCGCGACGAGCGCTTCGATATCATCTTTCCCGATGTAGTTGCAATGGTCGACTGTATCGACGCCGGCCTGGACGGCCGTCGCCGCGGCGCCGCTGTAAGACATCTCGTCGCAGTGCGCGCGCAGCCCCAAATCGTGCGACCGCGCCGCGTTGAGGTAGCGCAGCGTTTGGGCCGGCGAAAAGAATCCGGGCTCGCAGAAGACGTCGGCATAGACCGCGCCGTGTTTTCGGGCCTCCGGCAAGACTGCCGCGATAAGGTAATCGGTGTACGCGTCGGCGTCCGGGAATTCGGACGGCACGGCATGCGCGCCCAGAAACGTTGCGATGAGACGGGGCAAACCGCGCTCGTCTTTGTGCGCAGCGATCAGATCGAGCATCTGCAGCTCGCCGGCTTTGGTCAGCGCGTATCCGGTTTTTATCTCGGCGGTTGTCGTACCGTGCGCGAGCATCAACTTCAAGCGGCTTTCGACGGTACTCCAAAACGCGGCGGGATCGAGCAGCGCCTCGCGCGTTCTCTGCACGGTGTGCAGCATCGTTTCGCCGGGCGCGCGCATGCCGGCGAAAAACGGATGCGTGTGCGCGTCCACAAATCCGGGCACGATAACGCAGTCGGGGAAGTCCATCGCCTCGACGTTGCTCGGCCGCCCTTCGACTTCGCTCAGGAGTGGTTCGACCGGGGCGCCCTGTGGCGCCCGCTCACCATGACAAGCGGTAATGACGCCATCCTCGATGACAATCAAGCCGTTACGGATCAGACCGAGTTGTTCGAAAGTAATTCCGTTTTGCGGGACATCCGTATCGCAGGTGACGATCGCTCCGGCGCGGACTAAAAGCGCCAATCGATTCCTTTTGCGTCGGCCGTTTCAATCGCGGACTCATAACCGGCGTCGGCGTGCCGCACGACGCCAAGCCCCGGATCGGTCGTCAGCACGCATTGCAGCCGGTCGCGCGCGTCGTCGGTACCATCCGCGACAACAACCATACCCGCATGCAAACTGTAACCGATGCCGACCCCGCCGCCGTGATGGAACGACACCCAATGCGCGCCCGCCGCCGTATTGAGCAATGCGTTGAGGATCGGCCAATCCGCGATCGCATCGCTGCCGTCGCGCATCGCTTCGGTTTCGCGATACGGCGAAGCGACGCTGCCCGTATCCAGGTGATCGCGGCCGATGACGATCGGCGCACGAATCTCCCCCGAGCGCACGAGCTCGTTGAAACGCACGCCGGCAATCGCGCGCTCTCCGTACGCCAGCCAGCAAATCCGCGCCGGTAAACCTTGAAACGCCACGCGATCGCGCGCAAGCGTCATCCACCGCCGGAGCGCTTCGTCGCCCGGAAAGAGCCGGAGCAACTCCTCATCACAGCGCGCGATATCGGCGGGATCGCCGGAAAGCGCCGCAAAGCGGAAGGGCCCGCTTCCGCGGCAGAACAGCGGACGGATAAACGCCGGCACGAAGCCCGGAAAATCAAATGCGCGTTCGACTCCCGCACGCTGAGCCATCGCGCGGACGTTGTTGCCGTAATCGAAAACGACGGCGCCGCCTTTCTGAAAACCCAGCATGGCCCGCACGTGGCCGGCGACCGTCGAGAACGCGCGCTTCTCATACTCTTTTGGATCGCGCGCGCGCAGTTCGGCCGCTTCTGCAACCGAAAAGCCGGCCGGAACATAGGCGCCGATCATGTCGTGCGCGGGGGTCTGATCGGTCACAACATCCGGCTTCAGGCCTTCCGCGAGCAGTGCGGGAAATTCCGTGCCGGCGTTTCCGGCATAGCCGATGGAAACGGCACGCCCTTCGCGCCGCGCCTCTTCAACTTCGCGCAACGCTTCTGCGCGCGACGCCACGACACGATCGAGATACTTTAACGCGCGGCGGCGTTCGAGCCGCTGCGGGTCAACGTCCACGATCAGCGCGATACCTTCATTCATGGTAATCGCCAAAGGCTGCGCGCCGCCCATCCCGCCCGCGCCGGCGGTCAGGCAGACGCGTCCGCGCATGCTCCCGCCAAAATGCTGACGCGCGAGCTCGGCAAACGTCTCGTACGTGCCTTGCACGATGCCTTGCGAGCCGATGTAGATCCACGATCCAGCGGTCATTTGGCCGTACATCGTCAAACCTTGGGCCTCGAGCTCGCGGAACGTTTGGAGATCGGCCCACTTCGGCACGATATTCGCATTGGCAATTAACACGCGCGGCGCGCGCGCGTGCGTTTTGAAGATCGCGACGGCCTTGCCGCTCTGCACGAGCAGCGTCTCGTCATTTCCCAGGCGTTTGAGCGCGCGAACGATTCCCTCGAAAGCCTCCCACGAGCGCGCGGCGCGCCCGTTGCCGCCATAGACGATCAGATCCTCGGGCCGTTCGGCGACCTCGGGATCGAGATTGTTCATGAGCATGCGCAGCGCGGCTTCCTGCGGCCAACCTTTGCAAGAAAGCTCCGAGCCGCGCGGCGCGCGCACGGTTCGCGCCAGCGTATTCACGGTGACCGCGGCTCCCACAGCTCGATGCGGTTGCCTTCGGGGTCGGCGATCCATGCGAAGCGTCCGTACTCGTGATCTTCACGATGCTCGTCGATCCAAACGCCTTCAGCTCGTAACGTTTCGAGCAGCGCATCGAGATTGTCAACGCGATAGTTGATCATGAACGACTGATTCTGCGCACCGAAATACGGCGTGTCTTCGGGGAAGGTGGACCACAGCGTCAGACCGCCGTCCTCGAACATCGCTCCATGAGGTCCGAGCGGCAGGCCCAGATGTTTGACGTACCATGCATTGAGCGCTTCGGGGTCTTTGGCCTTAAAAAATATTCCGCCGATCCCGGCAATACGCTTCATGATGAAACCGCTTTTTCGGCGGCGCTCACCAGTTCGCCGCTCGCGATCGACGCGCGGGCGGCCGCGATGTCCGGAGCGGGGGAACGGTCCTCGCGCCATGCGGCAATGCTCTTACGCGCTGCATCGTAGGCCGCTTGCGTTCCGACGCCGGACCGCAACGGACGGCGAAAATCCGTGGCCGCAAGTGCGGCAAGCAGTTCGCAGGCCAGCGAGCCCTCGACGTTATCCAGCACGCGGTCGAGATTGAGCGCGGCGGTCATACCCATGCTGACATGGTCTTCTTGCCCGGCAGACGTGGGAATCGAATCGACGCTGTTCGGCCACGCCAGTCCCTTGTTTTCAGAAACGAGCGCGGCCGATGTATATTGCACGATCATCAAACCTGACTGCAATCCGGAGCGCCCCGTCAAGAAGAGCGGCAAGCCGCGCTCTTCGGCATTCAATAACAGGTAGAGCCGGCGTTCGCTAATCGAAGCCAATTCAGCCAGAGCGATCTTCAGCACGTCGCAGGCAAGCGCCACGGGCTGGCCGTGGAAGTTTCCGCCGCTCAGAAATTCGCCGTCGTCGGGAAAGACCAGCGGATTATCGGTCACGGAGATCGCTTCAGTTTCGATCGCGGTGCGTGCATAGGCGGAGGCGTCGCGCACGGCGCCATGCACGACCGGGATGCAGCGGTAGGAGTACGGGTCTTGGACGCGTCCGCACTCGCGGTGCGATTCGATGATCTCCGAGCCGTGGAGCAGCGCGCGCAAGTGATCGGCCACGGCCGCCTGTCCGGGATGGGGTCGCAGCGCGTTGATGCGGCGGTCGAAGACGCGGTCGGTTCCCAGAAAGGCTTCCAGCGACATCGCTCCGATGACGTCGGCGGCATCCATTAAGGATTCGGCGCGCAAGAGCGAGAGCGCGGCAATGCCCGTCATCGCTTCGGTGCCGTTGACGAGCGAGAGTCCCTCTTTCGGCGCGAGTTTGATCGGCGCCAAGCCGGCGAGCTGCAAAGCGCGCGCGCTCGGCATCTTCTCGCCGCCGAAGTAGGCGTCGCCCTCGCCGATGAGCGTCAGGGTCATGTGCGCGAGGGGAGCCAGATCGCCGCTGGCGCCCACGGAACCTTGCGAGGGAACGTAGGGTGTAACTCCGCGATTGAGCAGCGACGCCAAGAGATCGAGCGTCTCTTCACGGATGCCCGAATGGCCGGCGGCAAGCGAACTCGCGCGCAGCACACCCGCCGCGCGCACGAAATGACCGGCGAGCGGTGGTCCCGTGCCGGCAGCGTGGCTGCGCACCAAATTGAGCTGCAATTGTTCGGCGTCGGCGCGCGCGATTGGAACCTGGGCCAGCCGGCCGAAACCGGTCGTCACGCCGTAGATCGCTT
Source organism: Vulcanimicrobiota bacterium (assembly GCA_013036105.1). Taxonomy (GTDB): domain Bacteria; phylum Vulcanimicrobiota; class Vulcanimicrobiia; order Vulcanimicrobiales; family Vulcanimicrobiaceae; genus Rubrimentiphilum. Next base: position 86,362 of record JAAXCX010000009.1, on the reverse strand, counting down.
CGCCCTGCGCCATTTTCTCGTCGACCAGATCGCGTGCAGCCGCAACCCGGCGCCGCGCATCGCGAGAGATCGCCACTTCCGCGCCGCCTACGGCAACAGCGCGAATATTTTCCAGGCTGAGACGCCGGCCGTCGAGTTCGACGGCCGGCAGAGCGGCGGCCACGACGTTACGGTGTTTGGTTGACCATGAGATGCGCGTACGGCGTGCCCGCCCACATGATCCACGTGCCGGAGTTTTTCGGCGTGGTCGCCAGACCGCTCGCCGATGTCACCGGCCACATGACCATCCAATGCGGCGGTTCGTGGATAGGCTTCCCTTTGGTAGCCCAAGGATTGCTCGCGCTCCAATCGCTTCCGCCGGCGAGCATGTAGATGATTCCGGGCTTCGTGTTGGCGGGCTGTTTCTTGTGCGCTGCCCATGAACCGACCCACTGCATGCCTGCGGCATCGGCGCAAAAAGGATCGTCTCCGACGACGCCCGGGTGACCGACGAAACAGGTAAAGCCGTTGCCGCCTTTTTTTAGCACCGTCACTTTGCCGGTCGTATCGCTGATATCGATGAACGTCGCGGCCGCGCCAATCGCGGGCGGCGCAGCGGTCTTCCCGCGCGCAATCTTCGCCTGAACCGACTCGGCGGCGAGCGCCGGCAGTATTACGGCGAGTGCGGAAACGGCGGCCAGTGCCGCCATCGCACGTAGTGTTCTCACGTTTACTCCTTGTAGCTTACAAAAGACCCCAATTGGGTTTGGCTGGGACACCGAATGGCGGACCCGCTTCGATGACGATCGCCTCGTGATTCTGCAGCGGAATCAGCTTCGGATCGCGTGTCCACACCCGGCCGTTTACGAGGAACCGCAAGCTCGTGCCTCGGGCAGCACTGATCCCATCGGCCTGCGTGCGGCTCAAGGGCGCTTGCCAAATATCAAAAAATTGCCCCAACGTAAAAACCTGATTTACCGGCGACTCGATGTGAATCATGCCGTTGTTGGAATGCGTGTGCAGCCAGTAGAGACAGCCGGCGACGATTGGAATGCCGATATTCGACGGCACCGTCTTGCGCCGGCCGCGATCGTACATCTGGAGGTTGGCGTGAATGTGCAGCGCGGCGCCTTCCCCGTAATCGCAGCGAATGCCGTCGATGGGAAGGCCGCCCAGCATGTTCTGCGCGCGGCCCGGAACTGATAGTAATACCAGCATAAGTACAAGGCCAACCGTGGAACGTCTGTGCATAACTAAAGTTTTTTGTGGAAACGTTGTGAGTACATCGATCGGCCTATTGCATACGACTTTTGAGCCGTGATACCATCCATTCACTTCGATAAAACGGAGGGCGATGAACGTATCGGTCGCGATTGGCACATGTTGACGAATGCCGGGATGACCGGCAATCTGAGTGAATCAGTCAAACCGCCGGGTACGGCGTCAGTGGGGCTCCTTCACGGGAGTCAAACAGGCGAAGACCGGTGAGTGAATACGTCGGGGCCCCGGAGAAATCTGGGGCTTCGTCATTTTCCGCCATACAATCCGGAAATCTCGCCCGCCAATTCCGCAATCCTTTCGCGTGCGCGCGGCGGAGCCACGATTTCGGCTTGCGGCCCCCAACTCAGCACCCAGCGCGCGAGTTCGTCGACGTCGGCGACGTTGTAGGTTATCTCCACGGGGCCGTCGCCGTCTTGCGCGACCGCCCGGCCGGCCACCACCCGCGCCGCAATTGCCGCTTTCGCCACGCGCGGAGCGAAGCGCACGCGCACCTCGGTTGTTTCGTCGCTGTGCAGCACGCCGCTGATCGAGCTGGCGGCGAACTCTTCAACGTTGAACGAAGCCGGCTTGACGAACGTCTGGGTGGTGACCTTGAGGTCGGAGATGCTGTCCACGGCAAACGTGCGCTTATCTTTGCGCGCCCGGTCGTAGGCCACGCAATAGACGCGACCGGAGCTGACGATGAACCCGTAAGGATCCGCGTGCCGTTTGGTGCGGACGCTCTCTTTATCGTGGTACGTAAACCGTACGCTGCGCGAGCTGCGCTCAGCCGACGAGAGCAGTCCGAAAACGCGTTCGCCTTGTTCGTCGAGGCGGATCTCGCTCAGCCTGAATGCCATCGACGATGGGGTTTCAAGCCGCTCTTTTACACCGGTACCGGTCGAGCCCACGACCTTGGCGGTGACTTCGTCCACGTAAGAGCCGATCGTGCCGCCTAAGGTCGCGCCAATCGAACGCAGCGCCACCAAGCCGAAGAGCTCGTTGCTGTTCAGCTCGAGGCGCTTGAGGCTGTAGCCGCCCGCAAAACGGTACACGTTCGCCGCGCGGTCGCAGTACCACGGAAATCCGGCCTCGGCCAAGATCGCTAGGTAGCGGCGCAGGCTGCGCGTGCTGGGACGCCGCTCGCCTTCGGCGATGCGATCTTTCAGATCCTCGAAAGAAAAGCGCCCCTCATCGATCGCGTTGAGGAGCCGCACGAGCAAGACGGTCTTCGGCTCACTGGGCCGTTCCACGCTGTCATTGTGCCATTTTATTGGCCCTCTGTCAGCGGCCGCTCGGCTCCGGAAACGGCGAGGCCGTGGGCAAAGGCGATGCTTGGGGCGAGGACTGCGGTTTTGGGAAACAACCGTTCGGCGCGGTGATGGGCGGCGGAGCGGGCGAAGGCGGCGTCGCGGTGAGGCCGACCTCGAGCGGATAGAACGAGCCCCCGTCGGTCATCGTCTGCAGTTGGATCGTGCTCGCTCCGGGCGGCGCCGGAACCGGGGCGCCGATCTGGTAGCGTTCCGATGCGCGGGCGCACGAGATTTGCACCGGCGGCAACGCACCGTTGATCGAAAAATTGCTGCGCACCGGACCGCCCATGGGCTGCTCGTAGAGATACAGCGTCACCGCTTGTCCGGTTGGATTGGTCACGGCGAAATTCAGCGTGCGCCAAACGCCGTACTCGCCGAAGTCGCGCCCGTCGGCCGGTTCCACGGTGGGCGGACTGTGCAAACCGTAGTCGAGCGAGACGTCGTCGCCGCCGACCCGGTAGGCGAGCGTGTCCTGCGCGTATCCGTTGATGTTGAAGACACCCGTTCGGTGATGACCGTCCCCCGGAAGCTGGGGCTGCGTCAGCAACCCGGGAATCGCCGAGTCCGGCGTTTTCTGATCGACCGCCAAAACTGTCACGTCGAGTGCTCCGCCGGAAAGAATATGCACGTCGATGCTGCCCGCGACGCCGTTTAACGACTGCATCTTCAATCTCTCGGCAATGAACGGACTCCCGGGCGCGACCGTCACGACCAGCCCTTCGTTGATCGGCTTGCGACTGAGGAAGTCACGCGTGACGGCGTGACCGACTTGCATCACGTCGATGTTCGGGCCGGCCGACGCATCGATCAGCTGCACCGAAGACGAACCCGAAGGCGCCGAAAAGACGACCGCAAGATCGCGCGGCTGGGCGTTGTCGTCGTGGTAGTAGTACAGCCGCACCGGCGTCGCGGGATCGATATGCCCGCGATAAAGCACGCCCTCGGTGGTGATGTGCTCGGGATCGTCGTCGTAGAAAAGCAAAGGAGGGGCGAACGGTTGCGCGACCACGTTCTGAAGGTTGACGTTGACGAGCGCGTTCACGGGATAATAATTGTCGCTGCCCGGCACTTGCACCTGAGCGTCGAACGCGCCGATACTTCCGGGCGCCAGCGCCGCCGGCAGGTTGAAGGTCGTCTGCGCTTGCACACCGGGTTGTTGCACCTGCACGTTGCGCGACACCGCCCGCTGGACGATTCCCTGTAGCCAAGCGGGGTCAACGGGATTGCCCGTGTATTGCAGCGTCAGCGTTTGCGAAAGTATCTTCGCGGCGTCGACGGCAACGCGCACCGGAATCAAAACGCGCTGGCCGCTTCCGTCGGAAATCGTGAGCACCGCGCGGCCGAGCGTTTGCCCCGCGGTCAACGTGACGGTATGCGCGTTTTGGTCGATGTTCCACGTTACGATCGGATTATCGATTGAAGCGGTTATCGGCCCCGTGGAATTGGCAATCGCGATTGGTAATACGCCACCGGGATACAAGTGATCGGCGACAAACGGCTGCGCGCTCAGCTGCGCCGCGGGCGTTGGCGATACAACCGGCGACGGCGAAATGATTGGCGACGGCGAAGCGGCGGGCGTCGGTGAGGGCAACGGCGCCGGCGACGGCGGCACTTGCAGCAGCGCCGCAAGCAAGCTCGCTACGAGCGTTTGCACCATAGCTTGGAAACGTTATGGCACGCGATCGTATCGCACGATACTGTAAAGCGTGCGATAGGTGACCGGATCGATTGAATGGATGGTCAAATGCCTGCCGTCCGCCGAGGGTTCGATCCGGTATCCGTATATGGGTTGCGCGCCTTTATTGAAGACCGCGATCACTGCATGGGCCGAACGCCGGAGCGCGACGTTGTCCATTTCGGGCACCCCTGTCACGGGATACTTTCGTCCATCGTAGCGGGCGGTGAAATGTGCCGCGCTCGCGCCGCCATTTACCGGCACGCGCGACGTAGTACAAGCGATCGCCCCGTGCGGAGCGATCTCGCAGCGCATCGACTGCGAACGCAGCGCCGGAAATCCAGCGACAAAGCGGGACGCGGAAAGGTTCGCGCGCCAAGTGCCGGCTAAGGCGTCGACAGCCGGCGTGGAAGTATTTACAGCGAAGAAAAGCGCAAGTGCGGTCAGGTCGTCGCGTGCTCCGGCTCACGCGGCGGCGGCGGCTCGATGCCCGGAATCTTGCTGAAGCGCAGCTTCTCCGGATTGTCCGCGTCGACTTCGGCGAGAATCCGATCGCCGGCGCCGAAACGTCCGCGCAGCATCTCTTCGGCGAGTTCGTCTTCGACTTCGCGCTGAATGGCGCGGCGCAGAGGACGGGCGCCGAATTGCGGATCCCAGCCTTTGCGCGCGAGCAGTCCCTTCGCTTCCTCGGCGACCTCGAGTTCCATGCCCTGCGCTTTGACTTCGCGCATGACTTTCTCGAGTTCGAGTCCCACGATCTGCTCGATCTGCGGACGCGTCAGCTGATGGAAAACGACGGTTTCATCGAGACGATTGAGAAACTCCGGCCGGAACGTGTGCTTGACTTCTTCCAGCACTTTGTTTTTCATACGTTCGTACGCGCGCAGTTCGTCTTCTTCCGTATTTTTCTGCGTGCGGAAACCGATGTCGGTGGTCGTTTGCATGCCGGTGGCGCCGATGTTCGACGTCATCACGATGACCGTGTTCTTAAAGTCCACTTGGCGCCCTTGTGAATCCGTCAAGCGACCGTCGTCGAGCACCTGCAGCAATAGATTGAAAACGTCGGGGTGGGCTTTCTCGATCTCGTCGAGCAGCACGACCGCGTACGGGCGGCGGCGCACCGCTTCGGTTAATTGGCCGCCTTCTTCATACCCGACGTATCCCGGCGGTGCGCCGACCAGCCGCGAGACCGCGTATTTCTCCATGTACTCCGACATGTCGATGCGGATCATCGATTCCTGATCGTCGAATAAGAACTCAGCGACGCTGCGCGCGACCTCGGTCTTGCCGACGCCGGTCGGCCCCAAGAATAGGAACGAACCAATCGGGCGGTTCGGATTCTTCAAACCGGCACGCGAGCGGCGGATGGCGCGTGTGACGACTTCGATCGATTCGTTCTGGCCGACCACGCGTTTGTGCAGAGACTCCTGCATGTTGAGCAGTTTCTCGGTCTCGGCTTGCGCCAGGCGGCTGACCGGAATCTTCGTCCACGAAGAGACGATGTGCGCGATATCTTCTTCGGTAACTTTAAAGACTTTGTCGCTTTGGGCGCGTTTGTCTTGCCACTCTTGCTCGAGGCGCGCTTTTTCCAAACGCATTTTTTCTTCGCGGTCGCGCAGCTCGGCGGCTTTGTCGAACTCTTGCGCCTTGACGACAGCTTCTTTTTCGGCGATGAGTTTACGCAGCTGCGCGTCCACGTCGCGAACTTCTTGCGGTGGGAGCGTCGATTGCAGGCGCACGCGCGAGGATGCTTCGTCGATCAGATCGACGGCTTTGTCGGGCAAGAAGCGGTCGGTAATGTACCGATCGCCCAAGCGCGCGGCGGCTGCAAGCGCCTCGTCTGTGATCTGCACCTTGTGGTGCGCTTCGTAACGATCGCGCAGGCCCTTGAGAATCTCGACGGTCTCCTCGACGCTGGGCTCTCCGACCATGACCGGCTGAAAGCGGCGTTCGAGCGCCGAGTCTTTTTCGATGTGCTTGCGAAATTCGTTGAGCGTGGTTGCGCCGATGCATTGCAGTTCACCGCGCGCAAGCGCGGGCTTGATGATGTTGCTGGCGTCGATCGCCCCTTCGGCCGCGCCCGCGCCGACCAGCGTGTGCAACTCGTCGATGAACAGGATGATCTCGCCGGCGGCGCCGCGGATCTCATCCATGACGCGCTTCATGCGTTCCTCGAACTCGCCGCGATATTTCGTTCCGGCCACCAAGCCGGCAAGGTCGAGCGTGATCACGCGCTTGTCGCGCAGCGGCTCGGGAATGTCGCCCTTGATGACGCGCTGCGCCAAGCCTTCGGCGATCGCCGTTTTGCCGACGCCGGGCTCACCGATCAGCGCCGGATTATTTTTCGTGCGCCGCGAGAGAATTTGGATCACGCGTTCGATTTCGCTGGCGCGACCGATGACCGGATCGAGTTTATTGTCGCGCGCGAGTTGCGTGAGGTCGCGTCCGTACGCGTCGAGGGTCGGCGTCTTGCTCTTGCCCTTGGGCGGCGACGGCTGGCCTTCGGCGCCGAGCAGCGAGGTCGTCTGCACGCGAACCTTCGCCGGATCGACGCCGAGGTTCGTCAGCACGCGCGCGGCGACGCCTTCGCCTTCGCGGATCAATCCTAAAAGGAGATGCTCGGTTCCGATATAGTTGTGATTGAGCTGCCGCGCCTCTTCAAACGCCAGTTCGATGACGCGCTTGGCACGCGGTGTGAAGACCATTTCTTGCTGGACGGTCTGTCCGCCGCGGCCGACGATCGCCTCGACTTCCTGGCGGACTTTGGCAAGATTGACCCCCAGCGTTTCGAGGACTTTGGCCGCCAGGCTTTCGCCCTCGGAGATGATGCCGAGCAGAATGTGCTCGGTGCCGATGTAATTGTTACCAAGCCGCTGGGCCTCTTCCTGAGCCAGCACAATGCTGCGCCGCGCGCGCTCGGTGAACGGTTCCCACATCGACATGTTCTATCTCTCCTACTATCCTATACCCGTTCGGGTTCCTAGAGGTTGAACTATCAACACCTGCGCGGTGTTACCAGCTGCGCTCACTCTGCTTAGAAGCTGAACCGGAGCCCCACGAAGCCCGAAGTCGCCCCGAAGTCGCCGGTCTGCCGGTAGACCCGCAGTTCGACCGACGTAAACGGGGCCACCGATTTGCCGGCAAAGACCGTGAAAACCGTCCCCGCCTTACGATTGAGCGAGAGGTTCGCGACGCCGCCCCCGGCCCCGATATAGGCCCCGCCGAAGCCGCCGCCCGTAAAGCCGCGAATCTCGCCGGTCAGGGCGTACCCTCCCGTCCCGCCGATCGCCGTCAGGAGCGAGGCTTGCACTTCGAGAGGGACGGCCGGAATCGACGCGCCGCTACTCAGGATGACCGCTCCCCCGGTTGAGGACGGGGAGTTTGTCGTGAAGCCGCCCGCCGCTATCGAAACGGAGGCCGCCGCGCGAACCGGCAACGCCGCGAGCACTGCGAGGGTTGCAGCCAGTAACAGTGTAGGACGCATGCAGCGGAGTTTTTGCCACTCGAAGGCGAGGGCCTCGCGGAACTGCAAGAAAGGGTCACGATGCCGACGGTCGATCAGGTTCGCGAAGCGCTAGCGGAAGTCAAAGATCCGGAGCTGCAGCTCGGTATTTTGGAGCTCGGACTCGTTTACGACGTGGCCGTCGCAGGCGATAACGGTGAGCATGTCGTCGTGACGATGACCCTCACGTCGCCGATGTGTCCGGTTGGTCCGATGTTCAAGCAGTCGGTCGAAGATCGCGTCAGAGCCGTTGACGGCGTCAAAGACGTCGTCGTGGACATCACGTTCACGCCGCCATGGGATCCGAAAGAGATGGCTAGCGACGACGTGAAGGCGCTGCTCGGAATTTGGTAATCGCGTAAACGAATCCCACCGACAGTTGCGGGATAACGTAGAACCACCCCGCGGCGGGCGACGCGTGCCAGAATAGATACAGAAAAACGGCGTACCAAACCGCAGCTATCGCATAGAGCGTCCGGCGCGCTGCGTCCGCCTGCGTGAACATAAAGCCGGTCTCAATTGCAGCTATCATGGGCAACGCCAGCACGATGCTGATAGCGAGCACAAAGAGCGTGCGTTCCACAGCTTCCAGACCTTCCGGCGCATCCGGAGGAGTCCTAGTGCATCATCCGCGGCCCGGCGCCAAACAACACGCCCGGGACAAACCGGACGGACCCGAAAGCGTTTGGCGGCCCCCCAAAGATCGGCATGCCGCCACCGAGCAGATACGTATCCGCCGTGACGCCAGGCCGTACCAGCCATCCGTACGGATGCACCCGGAACCCGTCGATAATGTAGAATTCCCGCTTCAGTGCAACTTCAAGATGTGCGGCTTGGCCGGCGGAAACAGTCAAAGCCGCAAGGCTGTTCGCAAAGTACAGCGGGTGCGAAAAGGACAGCTCGTAGCGGCCGGGCGGCAGATTCCGCAGCGCAAAATCTCCGTGTGCATCGCTGTGCGCCGTTCGCACGGCATCGGGAGATATGGCCCGCACCTCAACATTGGCTATCGGCTGTTGACTTCCGAACTCTACGATGCGGCCGTCGACCGATCCAAACGCGAGGAAAACCGCGAGAACGACGTGACTCATGCACCCGTAACGACTCGCTCGAAGGAGTCGTGACGGGCTTAACTAGATGCGCGGAAAAATCTCGGCCGCGTCGATATCGTCGTGCAGCACGAGTCTGCCGGCGCGCTGTTTTGCCGAGAAAAATCCGCGGACGGAGACGCGTTCGCCCTCGAACATCGACGTGTGCTCGCGCATGAAGACCTGGACGCACCGTCCGTTGCATAAATAGAACGTTTCCGCAAGCGTTCCGAACGACGCACCGCGCAGCTGGCGCACGCGCGCGACGCTGCCTGTCACGATGACCGGCCGCCCGGCGTAGTAGGCCGGGCTGGCGAGCAAAGCCTCAGGCAAGGCCGCATACTCGACAAACGGCGCGCAGCCGCCAAAGAGCGGAAACAGCAGACACGTCAGCGCGTGAATCATCGCGGAAACTTCGCGGCGCTGCCGAGCAGCCGTTTTTGCGCGTACAGCTGCGCGTCGGCTTGCCGGAGCGATCCGTCGACGTCGAGCGGATTAAACGGAGCGATTCCCCAGGAGACCGAGAGCGGTACGGGTTCGTGCGCTTCGATCACCTCGAGCGACTTGGGCGGCTCCATGCGCGTGATGCGGTCGCGCGTTTCCTCCGCCGTGAGCCCGAAGAGCAGCAAGACGAATTCGTCGCCGCCCCAGCGGAATACGTAGTCCTGCGCACCGACAACCTCGCGTAAGCGCTGCGCGACACTCAAGAGCGCGCGGTCGCCGTTATGATGGCCGTACGTGTCGTTGATGCGCTTGAGGTTATTGAGATCCAGAATGACGACGTTCCCGCGATCTGCGCGCGTGCGCAAGCCATCGGTTAAGGTGTAAAATGCATAGCGGTTGTGCAGGCCGGTGAGCGCGTCAACTTTTGCGGCGACTTCTAAACTGCTGAGCGCGCGGCTGAGCGCCGCGTTTCCGTCTTCAACTTCGATCCGCAACTCGTCGAGCAGCGTAATCAGCTGCCCCATGGCGAGCATCGTCGCCAAGATGCCGCCGCCGACGACTTCGGCCGACCAGTACAGCGCGTTGAGTTCGGCGTGCTGAAAACCTAAAACGGCCGAGGCGAAAAGTGTGCGCCCCATCATAATGGCGAGCAGCAGCGCGGAGATGAATATCGGACGCACGCCGCTGAGGCGCCGCTCGCGCAGAAACGGAGCGATCGCAACGCAGACGCAGATCATCGAGACAAAGAGCGTTACTTCGGGACCGATCAGATCCGCGGTAAGATCCGTGCGCGCCGTTACCAGCAGGGCTGCAACGGCGCCGCAAACCACCATGACGTTGGCCCAGAGCGAGACGCCTTTGGCCCTAGCGAATTCGTAACAGCCGGCGACCGCGCCGTAACCGGCAGCGATACTGAGCAGTGTGCCGACGTATGCCATCGCGCTTTCCACGCCGGCATTGTGCTGCCCGATGGCTTCGGCGGCGAGCGCGAACGCGAACAGCGTCCATCCGCGGAACCACCAGCGGCCGCGCTCGTCCTTGGTGGCGCCCATCAACAGCAAAAAGAAGCCGGCGATGATTGCCATCGCCACGCTCTCGATGGTGAGAATCAGTTGCAGGAGGCTTTGCGCTCCGAGCTCGATCATCTCCGGATAGCCGCCTTATAGGAGAAAATGCCCATTCGTTCAAGCCCAGATGCGGTGAGGAGCAACCAAACAAAGTACGCGGAGCTGCAGCGCAAACGCGAGCTCTCGCAAGCGCCCGCCGGCGCCGAAGCCATCGAAGCGCAGCACACGCGCGGCAAGCGCACGGCGCGCGAGCGTGTAGAAGCGCTGGTTGACGAGAAGTCGTTCATCGAACTCGATCGTTTCGCAGTGCACCGCACGACTGCGTTTGGGCTGGGCGAGCGGGAATTCTTAGGCGATGGCGTCGTCACGGGCCGCGCCACCATCGACGGTCGACAAGTCTTCCTCTTCTCACAAGATTTTACGGTTCTCGGCGGTTCCCTGGGTGAAGTATTCGCCGAGAAGATTTGTAAAGTTATGGACCTGGCTTTGCGGACCGGCTCACCAATCGTAGGTATCAACGACTCGGGCGGCGCGCGGATTCAGGAAGGCGTCGTCAGCTTGGGCGGTTACGCCGAAATATTCTGGCGCAACGTCCAGGCAAGCGGCGTGATTCCACAGATCAGCCTGGTCGCGGGGCCATGCGCGGGCGGCGCGGTCTATTCACCGGCGATTACGGATTTCATCATCATGACCGAAGGCATCGGTCAGATGTTCATTACCGGTCCTGAGATCATCAAGACGGTCACCGGCGAAGAAGTGACGTTCGAAGAGCTGGGCGGCGCGACGACGCACGCTACCAAGAGCGGCGTCGCGCATTTGGTCGCAACCGACGAAGACGACATGAGCGAATTGACCAAGACGCTTCTTTCGTACCTGCCGCAGAACAACATGGACGATCCGCCGCGCTACGCATGCGAGGACGACCCCGAGCGCTTGGTCACCGAACTCGACGGCGTCATTCCCGAATCGCCCAACAAACCGTACGACATGCACGAAGTCATCGCCCCGGTGCTCGACGACGGCGACTTCTTCGAAATCCAGAGCCTCTACGCGCCGAACATCATCACCGGTTTTGGCCGCGTCAACGGACAGAGCGCCGGCATCGTCGCCAACCAGCCCAACGTGCTGGCCGGCGTACTCGATATCAAGAGTTCGATCAAGGCGGCACGGTTCGTCCGTTTTTGCGATGCGTTCAATATTCCGCTCGTCACGTTCGTCGACGTTCCGGGATTTTTGCCGGGCACCGCTCAGGAATACGGCGGCATCATCACGCATGGCGCGAAACTGCTCTACGCCTTTGCCGAAGCGACCGTTCCGAAAATCACCGTCATTACGCGCAAAGCTTACGGTGGCGCTTACGACGTCATGGCGAGCAAACATATCCGCGCCGACGTCAACGTCGCGTGGCCGACGGCGGAAATCGCCGTCATGGGCGCCGAAAGCGCCGTCAAAACCATCTTCAAGCGCGAACTTGCGGCAGCCAAAGACAAGGACGCGAAAATGCAAGAACTCGTCGAAGATTATCGCGAGCGTTTCGACAACCCGTTCATCGCGGCCGAGCGCGGCTACGTGGACGACGTCGTCGAGGCCCGCATGACGCGCCGCGTCATCGCCAAATCGCTGGAGATGCTGGCAAACAAGCGCGTCGAACGCCCCAAGCGCAAGCACGGCAACATTCCGCTGTAAGTGAGGGAGAGAGATTGGCCCTATTAAAAGGAAAGCGCGCGCTCATCACGGGCGTAGCCAACCGCTGGTCCATCGCAACCGGCATTGCGCGCCAGATGCACGAGCACGGCGCCGAACTGGCCTTCACCTATCAGGGCGAGCGGGTGAAGGACGAGGTCACCAAACTTGCCGCCGAATTGGGCGGCGGCCCCGTCATCGAGTGCGACGTCGCCTCCGACGAATCGCTGGCGCGCTTGCGGCCGGCTCTTGAGCCATTCGGCAAACTCGATGCGGTCGTTCATTCGATCGCCTTTGCCAACAAAGAAGTCCTCACCGGAAAAGTGCACGCAACCTCGCGCACCGACTTTAACCTGTCGCTCGACGTCTCGGCCTATTCGCTGATCGCACTCGTGCAGGCGCTGCAAGAACAGCTCGCGGACGGCGCTTCCATCATGGCGCTGACCTATCTGGGCGCGACCGCCATCGTGCCGAACTATAATCTGATGGGCATCGCGAAAGCCGCGCTCGAATCGGCCGTGCGTTATCTCGCGTTCGACTTGGGCGACCGCGGAATTCGCGTCAATGCGATCTCCGCCGGACCGATAAAGACCGCGAGTGCCCGGCAGGTCGCCGGCCTCTCGAAAATGCTCGACGTCGTCGCCGCGACCGCGCCACTGCGGCGCAACATGACCACCGACGACGTCGGCAAGATGGCAGTTTTCCTCGCGTCGGATCTTTCGGCTGCCGTCACCGGCGACGTCCATTTCGTGGACGGCGGATTCCACGCCATGGGAATGTACCCGCCGCCGCAATGAGCGACGAGGACGACATCCTCGCTATCGTCGCCGCGCTGGAGTTTCTGGAATCGCGAGACGAGACGCCCGCCCCCAAATCGCGCTGGAAAGAAGCGCCTTGTCATGGTGAGCGGGCGCCACAAGGCGCCCCGGTCGAACCATGGCCGAGCTTGTCGAGGCCCGAACGAAAACGCACTTGGAAAAACTCTTAGTCGCTAACCGCAGCGAGATCGCGGTGCGCGTGATGCGCACGGCCCGCGAGATGGGCTTGCAAACCGTCGCCGTGTATTCGGAGATCGATCGCGATGCGATGCACGTGCGGTTGGCGGACGAAGCCTATCTGCTGGGGCCGGCCAGTCCGTCGCAAAGCTATCTCAACATTGAGCGCATTCTGGAGATCGCAGGAAAGTCGGACACGCGATACATCCATCCTGGTTACGGTTTTCTCGCCGAGAATGCGGGCTTTGCGCGCGCGGTGTCGGAGGCGGGTTTTACCTGGGTCGGCCCGCATCCCGACGCCATCGACGCGATGGGCGACAAGATGCGCGCGCGACAAGCGATGATCGCGGCCGGCGTACCGGTCGTGCCCGGCGGCACCGAGGAAATACGCGACGCCGAAGCGGCGAAAGCAGCCGCAAAGAAATACGGACTGCCTCTCGCCCTCAAAGCTTCAGGCGGCGGAGGCGGCAAGGGCTTAAAGGTCGCGTATTCGGTGGACGAGCTCGGCGCCGCGCTTTCCACCGCAAAACGAGAAGCTGAGGCGTATTTTAAGAACGGCGCGATCTACGCCGAGCGCTATCTGGAAAACCCTAAGCACATCGAGCTGCAGATTTTGGCCGATAAGCATGGCACCGTCCTTCATGTCGGCGAGCGCGACTGCTCGCTGCAGCGCCGCCATCAGAAGCTTTGGGAAGAGACGCCGCCGTCAATTTCCTCCCGCGTGCGCGAAGGCATTCGCGAAGCCGGCATCCGCGCCGCCAAGGCGATCGGCTACGACAGCGCCGGGACGATCGAATGGCTGGTCAGCGGCGAAGAGTTCTTTTTTCTCGAGATGAACACGCGCATCCAAGTCGAGCATACCGTCACCGAAATGGTGAGCGGCCTCGATCTCGTGCGCGAGCAAATCAGATCCGCATCGGGCGAGCTGCTCGGCTACGAACAAGACGCAATCTCTTTCCGCGGACACTCGATCGAAGGCCGCATCAACGCCGAAGATCCGGCCAACGATTTTCGCCCCGCGCCCGGCAGCGTCAGCACGTACCGCGAGCCCGGCGGCTTGGGCGTGCGCATCGATTCCGCCGCGTTTCCGGGATTCACGATCGGTTCCGAATACGACTCGCTGATCGCCAAACTCGTCGTCTGGGCGCCCGATCGCACGCAGGCGCTCGCGCGCTTCCGCCGCGCCCTCGACGAATACCTCATCGAAGGCGTCCCGACCACACGCCATCTTCTGCGGCAACTTTGCGATCATCCGCCGGTGATGGACGCAACGTATACGACGTCGACGCTCGAGAAATTCGCTGCAACCTGTCATTCTGAGCGGCGCGCGGACGCGCGCCCTGTCGAAGGGAAGCGATCAGAACAGATCTCCGTCGAAGTCAACGGCAAGCTGTATCACGTTCGTGTCCTCGATCTGCCTTCGAGCAAATCCGGAGCACGCAAACCGCGGCGGGCGGCCCGCAACGAACGCGCGGCGGCTGGAAGCGGAAACGACGTCGTCTCCCCAATGCACGGCGCCGTCGTTGAGATGCCTGTGGCCGAGGGAGCAGCAGTGACCGAAGGCCAGGTGGTCGCAGTGGTCGAGGCAATGAAGATGATGAACGAGATCCGCGCCCACAAGTCGGGCACAGTCTCGAAAGTTTACGTGAAACCGGGCGAAACGGTGGAATCGCATTCACCGCTTGTGACAATCGAGTCCGCCTAGAGCTTTTCGATCACCTTCCCTTTGATCGCCTGCGCCGGCACGAGCCCGAAGACGTGTGAGTCCGGGGAATCATTTCTGGCGTCCCCGAGCAGGACGTAGAATCCATCGGGAACCCGATCGGGCTTTTCCCACCGCGTGGGTCGTGGATACGCGTTCGCATATTGATTCAAGACTGCCCAGTTGTTAACACCCGGATATCGCGACTCGATCCGCTTCCCCGTAATCCGCAATTCATAATTTGCCACGTCAAATAGACTGGTTCTAGATTGTTGACGTCCGTTGAGGTACAGGTTGCCGTCCTTCATCTCCACGCGATCGCCGGGAACCCCGACGACTCTGCTGATGACGTACCGTATAGTCATGACCGGAGCCCTGAATAGAACGACATCGCCGCGTTTGGGTGCGGGCCCTACATACCTATTCGTGTCTACCAATACCGTGTCACCCGGGTTCAGCGCTGGGCTCATGGCGTGGAAACGTATGCCGAAAGCCAACACATGCGCGCCCGGATGGGCGGACTTATATGCAGCGACTTCTTGAACGACCGCTATCGCCCGAGCCAGACGGGCAGCGCAGCCCGTCAACAGCAGCGCTAACAGACCAGCCGCCAAAACGCGCATGATACCCGGCGGGTTCGCGCGGCGGGCAGAGAATACCGCCAGCATGCCCCGCGATGAAAACGACAGCGGAATCCCGTTGAACCCCGTGTACGCGCGCATTGAAGGGCCGCCGCACGATCTCGGCGCGCCCGGCTATTTTCCGTTCGCTCGCGGCGTGCGCAAAGATATGTATCGCGGGCGGCTGTGGACCATGCGTCAGTATGCGGGCTTTGGCAGCGCGGCCGAATCGAACGCGCGCTACCGTTACCTGCTCGCGCACGGCACGACCGGGCTCTCGGTGGCGTTCGATCTGCCGACGCAGCTCGGCTATGACTCCGACGCGCCGCAAGCGCGCGGTGAAGTCGGAAAAGTCGGCGTCGCAATCGACAGCGTGGCCGATATGGAAACGCTGCTCGACGGCATTCCGCTCGAGAGCGTCACGATTTCGATGACGATTAACGCGCCGGCTTCAATTATCTTCGCGATGCTGCTCGCGGTCGCGCGGCGCCGCGGCGTCGCCTTCGAGAAGCTCGGCGGCACGGTGCAAAACGACGTCCTCAAAGAATACGTCGCGCGCGGGACCTACATCTATCCGCCCACCCACTCAATGCGTCTCGTGACTGACGTGATGGGTTACTGCGCAAACAACGTGCCGGGCTGGAATGCGATCTCCGTCTCCGGTTACCACATTCGCGAAGCCGGTTCGACCGCGCTCGAAGAAATCGCGTTCACGCTTGCCAACGGCAAAGCCTATTTGCAGGCGGCGCGCGACGCGGGCCTCGACCTCGACGACATTGCGCCCCGCATCTCGTTCTTCTGGAACGCGCACAACGACTTGTTCGAAGAGGTTGCCAAGTTTCGAGCGGCGCGCTATCTCTGGGCGCACATCACACGCGACGATTTCGGCTGCAAGGACCCGCGTTCGCAGATGCTGCGCTTTCACACGCAGACCGGTGGCTCCACGCTTACGGCACAAGAACCGGAAAATAACGTCGTACGCGTCGCGCTGCAAGCGCTGGCGGCTGTGCTCGGCGGAACGCAATCGCTTCACACCAACGGAAAAGACGAGGCGCTGGCGCTTCCGACCGAAGAATCCGCTAAAGTTGCGCTGCGCACGCAGCAGATCATCGCCTTCGAAAGCGGCGTTCCAAATGTCGTGGATCCGCTGGCCGGTTCGTATTACGTCGAGTCGCTGACCAACGAGCTGATCGAGCGCGCGCAGAGACTCATTCACGAAATCGATGAACTGGGCGGCAGCGTAGCCGCCATCGAAAGCGGCTGGATGCAAGGCCGTATCGCGGACTCCGCTTACCGGGCACAGCAGGCGATCGAAAAGGGCGAAGCCGTCGTCGTCGGCGTGAACACGTTCCCCGAAGGCACGGGGCAGACCACGATCCCTCTGCAGCGCCACGATCCCGGAATAGAACGCGCACAGGCCGGGCGGCTACGGGAGCTGCGCGAGAAGCGCGATGCCAAGAGCGTGGAGAAAGCGCTCGGCGCCGTACGCCAAGCGGCGCAAGGAACGGAAAACTTGATGCCGGCATTTATTGCCGCCGTCGATGCGGGCGCAACACTCGGCGAGATTTGTAACGTGTTGCGCGATGTCTTCGGCGTCTACCGCGCTCGAGAGGTTGTAGCCTGATGGAAATAGATCACGTCGCGATTGTCGTCAAGGATCTGAACGCAACGCTCGGACTCTATAAGGGAACGCTCGGCTTCAAGGAAGTCTACCGCGAAACGCTCGCGGAACAGGGTATCGAAGCCGTTGGGCTCGATGCCGGAGGCTGCATTCTCGAGCTGCTGCGCCCGCTCGACGAGAGTTCGCCGGTGGCGCGCTACCGTGGCGATGCGGAAACGAAGCTGCACCACACCGCGTATCGCGTCGCCGACTTGCAGGCCGAATTGGATCGGCTCAAAGCCGCGGGCGTTCGGCTCATCAACGACACGCCGCGCCGCGGCGCGCATGGGAACCTCATCGCGTTCTTACATCCGGGCAGCGCGCAAGGCGTACTGATCGAACTCTGTCAGCGCGACTAAACCTCAGGTTGCAGCCGCGCCGTACCTTCATAGAGTGCGAGTCTCTCTTCCAGTTTCATTAAGCGCACACCGTCGAATGCGTTTGCAACGGCGTTAGCGATCTGCACGAGCGCATCCCGTTCGTCCGGCGCATAGGCTTCGCCGCTCTTTTTTGGCCCGCACACGATAAATCCACTCGAAATCGCGCGCGCGAACAACGGCAGCACCAGCGCCTCTCCGAGTGCGGAATCGGCGACGTGCTCGGCGCAGGCGCGATCGGCACGCATGGCCACCACCGCCGCGTCGTTTTCCGACAGTGTGGCCGGCGGCGCGAGATCGCCGCAGCGTGAGAGAAGTCCGTATGTTCCGCCGGTGCGCTCGATCTGGTAGATCGCGGACCATAGTGCCTCTGTTCGTGCGCAAATGTGGGAGACTGTGCGATCTGCAATCGTCCGCTCGTCGGTGATAAAGAGAACGTGCCGCGCGAAATCCCGCAGTGCGGTCTCATTTTCATGGCGTTCGCGAAAGAGCCACTCGTCGACGACCTTTTCGGCGGATGCATGGACGCGCCGGATGGAAATAAAGAGAACCAGCGCGATCCCAACTTGCAGCAGCGCGCTCTCGGTGCGATTCTGGCTCGAGAGATAGCGCTCGGCCAACCATTCGAGCAGCGCAAAGAGCGGAACAAAAACGGTCGTTAACACCGCATAGACGGCCGCCCGGTTCAGCACAAAACCGATATCGAACATGCGGTGGCGCAAGATCATGTACACAAAGCCGGCGTTCATCACGATGAGCGTCGAAAGCAGCGGCCGGGCTAACGGCGGTGAGATCGCCGACGTCGCTAAGATAACATTGTAGGCGATCGGGCCGCCGATTCCGGCTATAAAAAACGCGATCAGAAAAATCAGCCTGCGCCTATCGGCGGGAGGCGAAGAAAGCGCACCCAGGACGAGTCCCAGCAGCGGCACGGCGTTCGCGCAAACCAGCGAAGCATAACGATACTCTACCGATGCCTGCACGGCGCGATTGAGCCAATCCACGGCAAACTGATCGATCGCGAAGATCGCGCCCAGTGCCAATGTGACTCCGGGGGCCCAAACGGCGAACCCGCGGCGCAGGCGCGACAGACGATCCAAAGAAGGATAGATCGCCGTAAACCGGATCAGCGAAGCATAGCTGCAGAAGATCAAAATGGTCTGAACGGATCGAATGTAACCGTACGTGTAGCCCGGCAGATTTCCGATGGATAGGGTCGTCGCTTGCAGCAAAAGATACAGCATCAGCGGCCGCGCAACCGGATCGTTCCAGCGCCGCCACGCAAGCAGTGCGGTAAGTAAAAGCGCCACGATCTCTGTCGCGAACAGGATGTTTTCCGTCGTGTATCGATGCAAAAAGAAGGGTTGAGCGGTAAGGATGACCGTCCGCTTTTCGGATCCGTGAGTCACCTCGAAGGCCACGCGCTGCCCCGGAACCGGCCAGTTAACGGAAAATGCGTGCGGCACGTTTACTCGAACGATGTCGCCGGGCACGATGCCCGCTCGCGCCGCCACTGAGTTGGGAGCGATCGCCACCACGCGCTCGACGCGAAGGTCGCTCGACGCCGGGGTGAGGCTGAAACCCCAAACGCCGTTGGGGAGAGCGCTCGCGACGTACGTATCAAAAACGCATAAGGCCCCGACGAGTACGATCAGAGCGAATGTGAGAGCCCGCACTAGTATGGAACGCCCTTTGCACGCTGAGCGCGCAGTGCTTCCATGTACCAGACGAATTCTTTAAAAAAATCAACGCTGCGGGGGCGGAACTTCGGATCGCTGGGTTCGCCGGCGTCGTCGAACGCGCTCGCGACGCGCGCGATCGGCAGCGCCGAGGGAATCGCCGGCATCCCGAGCTCCGCCACGATCTCGCGCAGCTGGATCGCCGCGCGCGCGCCGCTGAAATATCCGCCGGAGTACGAGATGATGGCCGACGGCCGCCAGAAATACTCTTCCAAAAAATAATCCAGTAAATTCTTCAATCCCGGCTGCACGCCATGGTTGTACTCGCCCGTCACGATCGCAAAGCCATCGGCGGAGCGATAAAGGTTCGCAAGTTCCTGGAGATTGGGCGGCGCGGCGCCGGCGTCGTACTCTTTGTACATCTTGTCGAGGATGGGAAGATCGTAGGTTTTGGCGTCGACGAGGACCGAATCGCAGCCGTAGTTCTTCAACTCGTTGACGACAAAATGCGCGGCTTTTATGCCTTGACGTTCCGTTCGCATAGATCCGAACAGCACGGGTACTTTCAGCGCCATCGCTCAGGTATCCGACGCATGGCCGAAGAATGCCCGCCGCGATGGGCCGCCGCTTTCTTCTTCTCGCCGTCGCCTTTTTGCTGGCGCTTTTTGTGGCGTGGGCGCTGTCCGGCCACATGTACCGCACGCCGCGCCGTTCGGTCGTTGCGCGCAATGCCGTCCCGACAACGGCGCCCCTTCAAACATCGCCGCCGGCAACGGGTGCACGATCAACCGCCGCGCCCTCAAGCGCAAGCCCGCAAGCCAGCCCGGCCGCTTCCGGAACGGTAACGGTCGCGATCATCATCGACGATTGCGGACAGTGGCCGGTAACCGAACGAGGTTTTCTGGCGCTGCCTGTTCCGCTGACGCTTTCGATTTTGCCCCATGTTCGCTACACTGCGCAGATCGCAAGCGACGCCGCCGCCGCCGGCAAAGGCGTCATGCTGCATCTGCCGATGGAGCCGCTGGGACGCGACACGGCGGGGCCGGGCGAGATAACGACGGCGATGACCAGCGCGCAGATTATTTCCACCACGCAAGACGATATCGCGCAAGTTCCCGCGGCCAGGGGAGTCAACAATCACGAAGGCAGCAAAGCCAGCGCCGACAGCCGCGTCATGAGCGGTGTGATCATGGTGGCGAAAGAGCACGGCCTCTTTTTCATCGACTCGCGCACGAGTGCGCAAAGCGTCGGGGCGCAAATGGCCCGCGACGCCGGCGTTCCCGAAGCGTCGCGAGACGTGTTTCTGGACAACCGGGCGGATGAGGCATACACCGAACAGATGCTGGAGCAAACCGTTGAGATGGCAAAACGAAACGGCTCGGCGATCGCGATCGGGCATCCTCGTCCGACGACGCTCGCCGCCCTCACGGCGTTGTATCCAAGGATGCAGTCCGAAGGCGTGCGCTTCGTGCTCGCCTCGGACCTCGCGCGTTAGCTAAGCGTTCGAACTCGCGGTGCGCACCATCGAGAAGGTGCAGTCGTCGGCTCCCAAGTGATGAACCTTGCCGGCAATTTTTCCGCCGCTGAGATCTCCGGTGAGCTGCATGTTATCGGCCCAGTCGGCAGGACGCAGCGTAAGCGTCATGGTCGTGCCGGTGAATTGGCCGCCCACGACAACGGGAGTGAGCGGATCGTTGCGCACCATGCCCGTTAACGCTCCGCCGGCGGCTTGCGTTAAATCGAGCGTACTCTGCCAGCCGCTTCCGACGAACTTGCAGTCCGACGTCAGCTGCCACGTCCCGCCCGCGCCCGTCGCCGCCGGTCCGCCGCTACTTGCGCTTGTATCCGAGCCGAAGAATGCCGCGTTGATCGCGTTGCCGACACTGAGCGCGCTCTTCGAGCCATCATCGCTCGAGACGACCAGGATGTAGTAAAAACCCTTCGGCTGTCCGATGCAAAACGCCGTGACCGAAACCAATCCCGTCGTCGCGTCAAGGTATGCCGGATTTGTTCCGCCGACATGCGCGCCGAAGCCCTGCGTCGCCATCGCCGCTTGCACGCGGCTCACACACGCACTGAACGGCGGCGGCTTCGGGTCGTTGGCCGTTGAGAAAAACCATCTGCCGTAATCTACCGCGAGCGCCGGCGACGCGGCCAGCATGACAAAAGCGGCCGAGGCGATCAAGGTACGGCGTACAAACATCATGAGACCGTCTCCTACATGGGATGTGCGATTGGCGGTAGGCTCCTTCGGCTGCGGGGCTCGCCGGCCCCGCCAAAGAACGGCGCTGCAGTGCGTCTCTTAGTGGTTGAGGACGATCCACGCCTGCGCGACGTGTTGCGGCGCGGCCTCACCGAGCAAGGACACATCGTCGACGAAAGCGCCGATGGAGAGGACGCCGAGCAGGTGGCTTCGTCGCCTATGTATGACGCCATCGTGCTCGACGTGAATCTCCCCAAACGAAGCGGGCTCGACGTGCTGCGATCGCTGCGGCGTCAAAAATTTCAGACGCCGGTCCTCGTGCTGACGTCACGCGACACGGCCGAAGACATCATCGAAGGCCTCGACGCGGGCGCCGACGACTACTTGCGAAAACCGTTCGTCTTCGGCGAACTCCAAGCGCGTCTGCGTTCGATCACACGCCGCCGTTCGGCGGTGGAAACAACCAACGCCGAGCTCCGGTCGGGCGACGTAGCGCTCGATTTGCGAACTCGCGTTGCACGGCGAGGCGACCGCCGCATCGACCTCACGCCCCGGGAAACTGCATTTTTGGAATACTTTCTGCGCAACGCCGGCAACGTCGTCACGCGACGCGCGATTGAAGACGCCATGTTCGATCGCGCCAGCGAAGCGACATCCAACGTCGTGGACGTCTACGTCAGCCGGCTGCGGTCGAAGCTCGCGGCGGCGGGCGAGCCGGCGGTCCTGCAGACCATTCGCGGCGCAGGTTACCGGTTCGGAGCGCAATGACGTACGCGCACGCGCTGCGCTTGCGCTTGATTGCCGTGTACGTCGGCGTGCTTTTTGCCGGTCTGCTCTGTTTCGCTGCGGCAGCCGTTTTTGGAATCGACCGCAGTGAACGCAGCGCTCTGGACGCTCACTTGAGCGCGGCGGGGCAGGCGGTGAGATCGCTCTTGGATCTGCGCAGCGGAAAGCCCGCTGTCGACCGCGACGACCGCCATCAGTTCGTGACGGTGCTCGGCCCGCAAACCAGCGGCGTCGTGCTCGACGGTTCGGGCAAGATCGTCTTATCGAACGTCTCCGTCCCACCGCCCGGCTTGCTGGCCGTTCCGGCGGGAACCGCTTCTTTTCTGACGAGCGGACGCGGGGAAGCCGCACTGCGCGTATTTGCTCTGCCGATCACGCGAAACGGTGCGCGCGACGGCAAGGTCGTCGTCTGGCGCCCGAGCGACTGGATCGATGAGACCGATCGCGGCGCCGCGGTTGCATTCTTGTTCGCTGCGGTCGTTATTGCGGCGCTCGCGTGGTTCGCCGGCAATGCGGTGACACATCGCGCGCTCGAAGAAGTCGTCGCGCGACAACGCCGTTTCACCGCCGACGCATCGCACGACTTGCGCGCGCCGCTCGCGGTCATTCGCGCCGAATCCGATTTGGCGCTGACGAAAGAGCGAGACACCGCCGCTTACCGGCAGGCGCTGGCGACGATCTCGCAAGAAGCGGACCGCATGGAAGCGCTCATCGGCGATTTGCTTTCGGTCGCGCGCGCCGATGCGGGCGCACTCGAGGTCGCGCGCGTCGATCTGAGCGAGATTACGCGCGAGGCCTGCACGCGCATCGCCGGGGCGGCGGCCGCGAAAATGGTCGAAATAGATTTTGCGGCCTCGGGCCTCACGCGAGTCGCCGGCAGCTCGGCAGAGTTAGAGCGCGCCGTGCTTGCCGTTCTGCACAACGCCGTAAAGCACGCTCCCGCAGGTGGGCGGATCGAAGTGCGCGCCGGCGGCACGGGCGCAACGGTCGAGCTGAGCGTGCGCGACGACGGGCCGGGATTTTCTCCCGAAGCATTGGAGCACGGCCTGGAAAGATTTTGGCGCGGAGAGGGATCGGGAAGCGGCAGCGGTTTGGGGTTGGCGGTTGCCGATTCGGTCGCGCGCGCTTTTGGCGGAAAAGTCCGGCTGTCAAACACAGGAGGGCAAGCGGAAACGCGGCTGATATTTCCGTCGGCCTAGGCCGTTCATACTGCAGTAACATTCGGGATGTATCCTGGGGCCGTTGCAGATCTCGTCGTTCGGGCTCGGGCACCGAAAAACGATCGTGTTCTTGGTGGCCATGCTCGCCGTGACCGGCGTGTGGGCTTACTCGGCTACGCCCGCGAGCATTTTTCCGGATATGTCGTTCGCGCGGATCGACGTCGTTGCGGAAGCCGGCGACCTTCCGCCGGATCAGGTGCGCACGGCGGTCACCCTTCCGTTAGAGAATGCCTTTCTTGGATTGCCATCGGTCACGCGTGTGACGGCCAACTCGGCGCAAGGCAGCGCCGAATTTCTCGTGACCTTCGATCCAAAGACCGACGCACGCTTCGATGTGCAATACGTCAACCAAGCCGTCGCGCAAGTGCGCGCCTCGATTCCGGCGCTGACGGGCGTGGATGCCGTCATCGTCAATCCGAACAGCGAACCGGTGGTTTCCTACGCGCTCGTCGCGCACTCGATGTCGCAAACGATGCTGCGCGAGCTGGCGCAGCAATCGCTTCTTCCCGAATTCTACGGCACGCCCGGACTCGCCCGGATTCTTATGGTCGGCGGTCCGCAGCGTGAATATCACGTTACGCTCGACCCGGCCGCGCTAGCGGCGCGGGGAGTGGCCGCGCAAGACGTCGCAAACGCGATATCGGAGGCAAACGGGGTCAGCTCGCTCGGCATCGCGCAGCAGTACTACCGGCGCAACGTACTCGTCCTTGACGCGAACGTGAAAAACGCGGCAGCAATCGCGTCGATTGTCGTGCCCGCAGCGGGGCGTTTGCCCGTGTCGGTCGGACAGCTGGGCGCGGTGTCCCTCGGCGTCGCACCGCTAACGACGCAAGTGAGTTACGATGCGCAACACGCCGTCGTCCTCAATTTTTTCGGCTTGCCCGGAACCGACGCGGTGAAAATGTCCTCCGCCATCAAAGCGAAAATGGCGGTCTTGTCGGCTCAACTGCCGGCCGGCATCGCGATCTCGCGCTATTGGGATCAAACGGATCTCGTCGTGGAGTCTCAACGCAGCCTGCGCGACGCCATCCTGGCAGGCGCGTTTCTCGCCATACTCGTGATCCTCGTCTTCCTGCGGAACCTTCGCATGACGATGGTCGCGGCAATCGTGATTCCCATTGCGATGGCTATCGCCGTCTTCGTGATGAACCGCCTCGGACAGACGCTCAACCTCATGAGCGTCGGCGGCCTCGCGGTCGCTGTAGGATTGATCATCGACGACGCGATCGTCGTCGTCGAGAACATCGCGCGCAATTTTCGCGTCTATCCGGGCATGCGGAAAACCGACGTCATTACGATTTCGATGGGAGAGCTCGCCGCGCCGATGGCGGCATCGACATTCACCACGGTCGTCGTGTTCGTTCCCTTGCTGTTGCTCTCGGGCGTCAGCGGCTTCTTCTTCCGCGCGCTCGCGCTGACGCTCGCCGCTTCACTGATCGTCTCGCTTTGCTTGGCGCTGTTCGTCGCACCTATTCTGGCGCAGACCCTGCTGCCTGAAGAGACTACGCATGGCGAAGATACGGGCTTCATCGCGCGTCTGCTTGCGCGATACGAACCGCTGCTGCGGTGGGCGCTTCACAAACGCGCGGCCGTGTACGGCGGCTCCGTCGTCGTGCTGATCGTCACCGTGCTGCTGCTCGCCAAGCTTCCCAGCGACTTTCTTCCGCACCTCGACGAGGGCCAGTTCGAAATTCGCTACGCCATGCCGGTGGGCACGACCATCGAAGCTAGCGATGCGGCAGCTACGACCATGGAGCGCATCGCACTGCGCGACCCTGCGGTTGAATCGGTGGGCCGCTTTACCGGAATCGACACCAACGGCTTCTCGCCGACGCAGGTGCGCCAAGGCACGATCCGCATCCGCCTGCGCAGCGGCGCGCGCCCTTCCTATGAGGCCGTCAGCGAGCGCCTGCGCAATGCCTACACGACGGCGATACCCGCGGCACAGTTCGACTTTCACCAAATCTTGGAAGACATGATCAACGACATGTCGGGCGCACCCTCGCCGATCCAGATTACGGTGCGCGGCCCCGATCAAGATACGCTGATCGCGCTGGCTAACCGGATTACCGACAAGATATCCGGTGTGCCGGGACTCGCCGATGCGTTCTCCGGCGTCAGCTACGACGATCCTACGCTGCGCATCGCACCCTATGGCGGGCGGCTGGCGGCCTTGAGCATGACCGCGGCTGATTTGGGAAACGCGCTTGCAGCGTCAGCACAAGGCGGCATTGCAACCGACGTTGCCGGATCGCTCAACCGCGTTCCGGTGCGCGTCAGCGTCCTCACGCCGCAAGGCGATTCGGCCGCGGGCCTGATCTCCACACCGGCCGGCGTCGTCGCGCTGAATTCCGTCGCGCAGATCAGTCCGAGCCGCCTGTCGACCGATATCACTGAAATCAACGGCGCACGCGTCATGGTGATCACCGCAAATTATACCGGCGTCACACTGTCTTCGGTGATTGGAAACGTGCAGCGAACGCTGCAAAATATTTCTTTACCGCCCGGCTATTCGGCGTCTATCGGCGGAGCGTACGAAGCTCAGCAGCAATCGTTTCATGAATTCGTGCAAGTGGTGCTGATTGCGGTCGCGCTCGTCTATTTTGTGATGCTCGCGGCATTCCGGTCGTTCCGGCTGCCGCTCGTTATCCTGACCGCTATTCCGCTGGCAATCATCGGCGTCGCGGGCGCATTGTTTGTCACGGGGACGCCCTTCAACGTCTCGTCTTTCATGGGTATCCTGCTGCTCGTCGGTATCGTCGTCAAAAACGGTATCCTGCTTATCGACGTCGCCAACAAACGCCGCCTGGAGGGCGCGCACGTGCACGACGCACTCGTGGCCGCGGGGCGCACGCGTCTGCGGCCGATCGTCATGACGACCTGTGCGGCCATCGGCGGTTTGCTGCCGCTCGCATTCGGAATCGGATCGGGTTCGGCGATGGAACAGCCGCTGGCGATCGCCGTGATCGGCGGCCTCTCCACCGCAACGGCATTCACGCTGATCGTCATTCCCGTGCTCTACGCGGGGTTTGCGGGGAAAAGTGCGGTGGTTCAATGATCGCAGCGGTCGTACTGGCGGTCCTTTCGTTAAACGCGGCGCTCGATCGCGCCGTCTCCGTTTCGCCTGACGTTACGCAGGCGCGCGAGCGCGTTCGCGAACAAGCGGCGCTCTTAGCCGCGGCCCGCACGTCGGCTTCGCCCGCGATCACTGCAAATTACGCGCAATCGCCGCAAGCCGGAAACAGCAACGGCACAATCACGCAGCGGCTCGTCACGGTCGGCGGCCAGGTGACACTGGGCGATTATTTCGCCTATTCACCGCTCGTGCGCCAAGCGCAAGCCAACGTGGATGCAGCGCAGTTCGATCTGCTTGAAACGCAGCGTGCCGAACGGGTCAAGACGGCCGGACTGTATTTTTCGATGCTCAGAGCAGACGCCGAGCTGACGCTGCGCGACCAGTTGGTCGCCGGAGCGCGGAGCGATTTCCGCGCCGCGCAGCTGCGTTTCCGCGCGGGCGACGCGCCGCGCCTCGACATCGTCCGGGCGCAGGTCTCGCTGGCGCGCGCGCAAGGCGATCGGAATGCGGCGGCAACGAGTCTGCAGAACGCGCAGTCGGCTTTGGAGATCGAACTCGACGAGCCGGTCAAGCCCGACCTTTCCGCGACGTTCCCGCAACCGCCGGCATCTGCCGCCCCGCAAACATTCGTCCTGCGCGCACTCTCTGCGCGCAGCGATCTCGCCTCGGCCGAAAAGGCGGCCGACGCCGAAACTGCGGCGGTCGGCGTCGCGCAGCGCGGAAACCTACCGGCAATCGTCGTCAACGCCGGTTATACGGCCGGAATCGACACGGGGATATTCGTGCGCGGGCCGTCGGCAAACGTCCAGTTAACCTTTCCGCTCTCACGCGCAGCCGCAAACCGGGGCGACGCTGAACGCGCGCGCTTGGCTCAAGCGCAAGCGCGGGTGCTGTCGATCCGCAAGCAGATCAGCGTCGAAGTCGGCAATGCCGCGCGCACCTATGCCGAGACTATTCGCGCAACCCACATTACGACGCGCGCGCGCATTGCCGCTCAGCAAGAGTTGGCCGCGACGCAAACGGGATACCGCAGCGGAGCCAGTTCGAGCTTAGACGTAGCCGATGCGCGGCGCACGTACGTCCAAGCCGCGCTCGACGAACTCACGGCCAAGTATGCGCGGTCACAAGCCGCCGCCGAGCTGGAAGAGTTGCTGGGACCATGAAACGCTTCACGGCCGCGATCTGTGTTGCGCTCACGCTAGCAGCTTGCGCCCGCAGCACGAATGCGCCGCCGAAATCGCAGCCGGCTGTCGCGTTGGCAACGGCGAGAATCGGCACGTTCGTCGAAACACTTTCGGCGACCGGCAGAATCGGCGCTCCTGCGGGCGCGGTAACGAAGCTCTCGTTCGCCGAGCCCGGTATTTTGACGAGCACGAATGTCACCATCGGCCAGCACGTCGGCGCCGGCCAGGCGCTTGCGCAACTCGACGTCAGCGGGTTGTCGCTCTCTGCCGAACAGGCGCAAGCCGATGCGAATGCCGCGGCCGCGAACGCGCAACAGTCCGCCGTGGATCGCACGAGCGCGAAAATTGCGGTCGATCGCGCCGCCGTCGCGCGCGCCGAATCGTTATACGCGGCCGGCGTCGCGCCGCTGAAAGACGCGCAAACGGCGCGCGCGCAGCTCGCTGCCGATCTCGCCGAGGCGCAGACGGCGACGGCGCAAGTGCGTTCCGCCGGAGCCCAAGTGGAGAGCGCGCAAGCCCGCGCGGCCTTAGCGCAGCGCGACCTCGCCAACGGAACGCTGCGTTCGCCAATCGACGGAGTCGTGACGGCAATCTATAAACGCCCCGGCGAGTCCGTCGATTCCGCGACGCCGGTCATCGCGATCGCGCCCGGCAGTTCGGGCGACGTCACCCTCGACGTCACATCGGCCGACGCGGCACGCGTGCGCCGCGGCGATCCCGTGCGCGTCGTGGTCCCCGGTACCGGGCTGCAGAGCCTGGGACGCGTTGCGGGAGTCTCACCGGCGCTCGATCCGGCGACGCAAGCCGCGACCGTCGTCGTGAGCGGTCTACCGAGCGGAGCGCCCGGCGGAAGCGCGGTACAAGCGACGATCGACGTGGCGCGCGATCGTGGAATTATCATTCCACAAAGTGCGATCGTCGAAGATCCGCAAACGGGCAAAACATTGGTCTTCGTGCAGATCACCGGCAAAGACGGCGCCCCGCAATTCGCGCAGCGCACGGTTGCGGTGGCTCAACGTAATGCGACGCAAGCGTTTATTTCGCGCGGCTTGCGGGCCGGTGAACGCGTTGCGGCGCAGGGCGGTTTCGCCCTGCTTGCGCCCTTCTAGTTTACAGGTTGGGCGCCAGCCCGACTTCGATTCCGGTTTCGAACGTCCGGTTCCACGGCAGCGTGATCTGCATCGCGGCGATATGGTAGGACGGATAGAGCTCTTTGAGGATGGCGGCCGCCCGGTTCCACAGCGCGGCGCGATTGAGGTCGGCGATCGGCCCGGCTTGTGCGGCAAGCAGATATGTATGATCGGTGATCCCTTGGGCGGAAAGCGCGGCGTTGATCTGCGGACGGACGAAATCGTGAAAGGCGTAATCGTCGACGATGCGATCGAACGTGAATTCGGCGTGTGCGAGCGCGTCATAGGTGCCCGCCCGGCGCCCGGCGCCGGCGGCGACCGCTTCGGCAACCGCCGTGCCGACGGTATTGGCATTCGTGTTCCAGGATGCGTACGAATCCAGTTTGCTTGCGGCTCCGCTCTCGAGCAGCCGCTCTGCGAAAGCGGCCTGAACCGAGAACGTATTGCGCAGAAACGTCAAATCCGCGAACGCAACGGAACGCCCGGCTTGCTCTTGCGCCTGCACCGCCGCCAATAACGCGTCATCGTGGGCGGGATCGGTATCGGGAACGCGGACGAACAACGTGATATCCGGCCGCGCATCGTCGCGCACCGCGCCGCAGAGACCGATGAGCCCGTTAATGGCGGTTTCGATTGGTGCGAACTCCAGCGGATCGCTGAGCGCGGCGCCGCCCGGCATCGAGTAGACCACCGCGATCCGCGGCGTCCAGCCGGCATTGCGCGCGATCGCTTGAGAGACCATCGCCATTCCCAGCTCGTCGGCTCCCGGCTCGATCGCGACGCGATCGTCCAGCCCGGCTTGCGCGACCGACGCCTGCAGCGCGCGAACGTCCTTCACGTGAAGGCCAACGGGCCCCGCGTCGTCCTGTCCGAGCGCCAAACGGTCGATCGTTCCGGCGGCCGTCAATTTTATCAGGAAATCGTCGGCCGCGTAATCGCGGTAGCGGGCGTTCAAATACCCTTGCAGCGCCTGATCGCCGATCAAAGCGCGCAGTTGCGCCGCGCGAGCCTCTTCCGACGGTAAGGGCGGGTCGTGCAGGTTGGCGTACTCTTGCAGGTACGACCAAATCGGATACGGCGCGAAAAACGACTGCGCCGGTCCGACGGCTGGAATGCCGGTCGGCGCAAGCCGCATGACGGTGCCGAACACGCCGATCCACGCTGTGGGATGCTGCCGGCGCAGCTGTTGAAGCGAACGTAAACGAAAGTACGCGTCGCCGTACGCCGTTTCGGGAACGCGCGATGCGATCAATCCGCCGTAGGCCAGCATATCGGCGCTCACCACGAACTGATTGGCGCGGGCGGTCTCTGAACCGTGGAGCCACGCGACGATCGCGTCGGGTTTTCCAAAGTCCAAATAATTCCCGAGCAGCGGCAGCGGCGGCTCGGCTACCGGCACGCCTGCGATGCGTCCTAAGAGCTGGGGCAACTGTCGCGTGACCGGACGATCGTCCAGCGGAACGAACGCGATCGCCGCAAGCGCGAACGCCGCGAACATTATGGCCCGTGCAGCGCGCGGCGCAGCGAGCCGCCGTGCGAGTCGAGCAGCGCGCGCGCCTCCGCGGCCGTCAGCTCGCCGCGGCCCATGACGACCGCAACCTTCACGCGCCCCCCGGCAGATTCCAGCAGTTTCGCCGCCGCTTGCTCATCGCTGGGGACGAGCTGCATGACCAACCGCAGCGCGCGCTTACGGAGTTTGCTGTTGGTCGCGACGACGTCGACCATGAGATTGTCGTAAACTTTATCGAGTTTGATCATCGTCGCGGTCGAAAGCGTGTTGAGCAGCACCTTCTGCGCCGTGCCGGCTTTGAGCCGTGTCGAACCCGCGACGGGTTCGGGCCCCGTGTTCAAAACGATCGCCACGTCCGCCGCTGCGCCGAGCTCGGTTCCGGCATTACTGGTTACGCCGAGCGTCCAGGCGCCCGTCTCGCGCGCGGCGAGCAGCGCGCGCACGACGAATGCCGCGCCGCCGCTCGCGCTCAACCCGACCACGGCATCGCCCGTCTTCACATGTCCACGGATTTCGCGTTCGCCGGCGTCGCCGTCATCTTCGGCGCCTTCGATCGCGCGCGTCAGCGCGTCGCGTCCCCCGGCGATGTGCGCGCAGACCAGCGACGGATCGGTACCGAAAGTCGGCGGCATCTCCGAAGCGTCGAGAAACGCGATACGTCCGCTGCTTCCCGCCCCCACGTAATGCAGCGTTCCGCCCGACGCCATGCGCATGGCGATTTCGTCCACCGCTTGCGCGAGGGGCACGGATACGGCGACGACCGCCGCGACCGCTTCGCTCTGTTCGCCGGCGAGCAGGCCGGTGAGTTCGATCGACGGCAAAAGATCGAGCGAACTCGTGCGCGGATTGCGCGCTTCGGTCTGCGGCATATCGTTCATAAGAGACGTTCCGCGGCGCAGAGTGCGCCGGCCGAGGGCGCGGGATTGTCTTTGAGAATCGGCATCTCCGGAAAGTCGTTGAGCAATCGCGTTTCGAGCAGAAACGTCAGCAAACTGCTGGCCGAAAGCAGGCCGCCCGAAAACGCGATCGGCGCATTGGAACCGGTTAAACCGGCGGCGGAAATTGCGCCCTTCACTAGACTATTGAGTTCGGCAGCCGCCTGCTGCACGATTTTTGAAGCCGAGCGGTCGCCCCGGCCGGCGGATTCAATGACGATCGGAGCGAGCGCCGCAAGAGCGCGTGCCGGCGCCGGCGCGGCATAGACTTTTTGCAGCGTTTCGTTCAGGGAGCGCACTTCCAGAGCAGCTTCGAGCTCTTCTGAGAACGTATCGCGCGGCGCGCGCCCGTCGTAGGCGCGCAACAAGCGATCGATCGCGGCGGCGCCGATGCCGAACCCCGAGCCCGCGTCGCCGAACAAATACCCGTAGCCGCCGCTACGGAACCCCATGCCGTTCTTTTCGGCGTATGCGATCGCGCCTGTTCCGGCGATGACGACGGTGCCGTCGCCTTCCGGCACCGCCGCGCGCAGTGCGATGTACGCATCGTCGCGCACTTCCACGGTTGCGCCGGCAAAGCGCGATTCGAGCGCGTTTCTCAACTCGCGGGCGACGTCTTCGCGTCCGGCGCCGGCAGCGCCGACGAAGATCGCGCCCGGAAGCGCACCGTCGAGCGCGAGCTCGATGGTTTTGGCGATGCTGTCGCCCGCCCGTTCGGCGCCGTGCACCGTCGGATTTGCCGAACCGCCATACCACACGCCTTTACACTCTCCGTCCATCGAGTAGGTGACGGCGGTTTTCGATCCGCCGGCGTCAACGCCGACTGCTATGCGCGACATTCGGTCCGCAGCTTGTCAAGCAATGCATCTAAATCATACGGAGCGATCGCGCCTAGGACGACGGGTCCGTCCGCGCCGGTCGCACGCGGCACGTTGGCCGCGCGCCCGCGCAGCGTCTCGTATCCGAGAATCGCAAACGCAACCGCTTCTTTGGCGTCGGCCCGGAGATTCATCACGTCGGAAGTTTCGACGCGCCGATCCGGCAGACGCTGCCGCAGCTCGCGCAAAACCGCGGGATTTTTCGCGCCGCCCCCGCTGACGATCACGCGCGCCGCCGGGGCGGCCGAAGCTTCTATCGCCGAGGCGAGCGATGCGGCCGTGAGCGCTACCAGCGTCGCCGCGCCGTCTTCGAGCGACAGGGCGTCGAGCCGGGCTTGATGCTCGTCCAGAAACTGCATGCCAAACCGTTCGCGTCCCGTCGTTTTTGGCGGCGCGAGCGAAAAATACGGATCCGCGAGCATCGCGTCCAGAACCGGCCTGTCCGCGGAGCCCGCAAGAGCCGTTTTACCGTCGCGATCGAAACGTTCGCGTCCATTCGTGCGACGGAAGATAAACGCGTCGATCAGCATGTTTCCCGGCCCGCTGTCGTAGGCGACGACGTCCTGCGGCGCCGACCGGCGCGGTATAACGGTCAGGTTGGCAATGCCGCCGACGTTGACCGCAACGCGATCTTCGGCATCGCTGGCCAACAAGAGTGCGTCCACGTACGGCACGAGCGGCGCACCTTGACCGCCGGCCGCGCAATCGGCGCTGCGAAAATCGTAGCAGACGGTGCTGCCGATGGCCTGTCGGATAACGAACGGGTCGCCCACTTGCAGCGTCGTGTGCGCGTCGCCGTCATGAAAGATCGTTTGACCGTGCGAAGCCACGAAGTCCACGCTCGTTTTTCCCGCGACGTTGAGCGCAGCCCGGGCGAAGGTTTGGCCGAGCATGCGGTGCAGCCGCGCAACGGCGCGTGCCGAGCCTTCGTTGGGCGGCAGCGTATCGCGCAGCGCCGCGCCTTCGTCGTCGCCGTACGGCGTCGTTTGAAAATCGATCACGTCCACTTCGTACGAGCGCCCGCGCGGCACGAGTCTGACCAGAGCCGCATCCACGCCGTCGAGCGACGTGCCGCTCATCAATCCGACCGCAATCATTGCAGCCCCAAATCTTCCACCATCGCTTCGTAAAAAGCCGCGCGTAGATCGCGCGTATCGTTTCTGCCGAAATAGACGGAGTTCGTCAGCAAAACGCCGCTGCAGTCGCGCTGGGGATCGGCCCAAATGCAGGTGCCGACGAAACCGGTGTGGCCGAAGGTTTCGCGCGAAAGGTAACGTCCGCAAGAGTTTTCATCGGTCGTTTTCAGCGCCCATCCTAAGCCGCGCCGGAGAACCGGATCGAATGCCTGCTCCGAGATCGCTTCATGCGCGAGACGGGGCGGCAAAACGTTGGCCGCGCGCCCGGCCGGCGGCGCCAAGTACTCTTCGGCCAGCGCCGCGACATCCGACGCGCGGCCGAACATTCCGGCGTGCCCGGCGGTGCCGCCCATCAGATAGGCTTTCTCGTCGTGCACGAACCCTTGGACGCGGCCACGCCAGCCATCGTCTTCGGTGGCCGGAATCCAATCGCGCAAACGGGCCGGCGGAGCGTACATCGCCGGGCGCGCCAGCGCCCGCAGGCTGCGTTGCGCCGATCGCTGCAAGAGTTCGCCCACGGCGATAAACCCGAGATCGCTGTAGATAACTCGTTGGCCCGGGTCCGCGGCGAGTTCCCGATCCAGTGCGAACGCCACGACGTTGCGATCGAGCAACTCGCGGTAATCCGCGCCTGAATTCATGCCCGACGTGTGCGAAAGCAACATGCGCAACGTGATCGCCGCGTGCGCGCCGTTCCATTCCGGAAAAATATGCGTCAGCGTTCCGTCGAGCTCGATCTTGCCTTCGGCCACGGCGCGCAGCGCAAGCGTCGTCACGAACGGCTTGGTGATCGAAGCCAAATCGAAGAGCGTATCCACGCAAACCGGCCGGCCGCGGGCATCCGAACGCGTCGCGCCGTACGCGCGCTCGAACCGCACTTTTCCGCCCTGTTCGATTCGCGCAACGGCTCCGGTAAATTGCTTGCCGCACGCTTCGCGCAGAACGGCATCGGCGCGCGCGAAAGCCCGGTCAACCGCGAGCAAGCGCCGCGCCGTTCAATGGAAAGACGCCCGCCGCCGGTTTACCGTCGAACAGCACGGCTGCCAAACCGGAGATGCTGGGCGCATCGTCGCCATAGGTGCATGCGACGTTGCGCGCCTGCGGAAACTCGAACGCGTCGAACGGTTCGCGCAACGAAACGAGCAGCGCGTCCGGATGCGCATCAAGAATGCGCTCGACGGCGGCTTTCTGGCCGGCGTAGACGTGCGCGCGCCGCGTCAACACGATCGGCCGGCGTCCATCGATCTCGCCCACTACGCGGGCGGTTTCTTCTGCCGCCGGATCCAGCGGCGCGCGTACTTCGCGCACGCCGGCGTAACCGGAAAGCGCCGGGTGCCGATCGTGCAAGCCCTGCGCGCCTTCGGTGGTCGGACTTTCGAAACTGACGGCAACATCGTTTGCGCCGGCCCGCACTTCCCCGCGAATACTCGTGACGGCGCTCAGGCCGATGCGCGCGCCGATTCCCGGGAACGGCGCGGAAGCTTCTAAAGGAAGAGGGGGCTGCAGCTCGCGGCGCAGACGCAGAACCCGGGCGGCCGCTTCTTCAAGGCGATCCAGCGGAAGCTCGCCGCTTTCAGCCGCGCGCGCAATGCCGTCAACGGTACGCGCCGCCAGCTCGAGGTCGTGACTCACGAGGACGCAGTCGGCACCGGCGGCGAGCGCTTCGACGCCCGCGCGTTCGGTCCCGATACCTTTGGCAATGGCGTCCATTTGCAGGCAATCCGTAAAACAGACGCCTTTGAAGTGCAGCTCGCCGCGCAGCAAGTCCGTGAGGATGCGCCGCGAAACCGTCGCCGGCCGTCCGGCCTCGAAGGCGCGCGCGACGATATGCGCCGTCATGACGGCGCGCGCGGACGGCAGCAACTGCGCAAACGGAATCAGATCGCGCGAACGCAATGTCACTTCGTCATCGTCGATGACGGGCAGCTCGAGGTGCGAATCGGCAGACGTCGAGCCGTGTCCGGGGAAATGCTTAAACGTCGCCGCGACGCCGCCGGCTTCCAACCCCGCTGCGAACGCCCCCGCGAGCTCCGCGACGCGCCGGGGATCGTCGCCGAAGGCACGCGTGCCGATCACCGTGTTCATACGCGTGAGCGCCAAGTCCGCAACCGGAGCGAAATCAACGTTCGCTCCGGCGCGGCGCAGATCGAACGCCACCTGTTCGCCTGCTTGTCGCGCGAGCTCGTCATTTCCGGCGCCCGCGCAAGCCGCGGCGATTGCAAGCGCGGACGGAATCTCTTCGACGCCGTCGCGAATACGCGCGACGCGTCCGCCTTCCTGATCGATCGCAACGATCGGTTGGGAAAGCACTGCGCGCAACGCATCGGTAAGCGCGCGAACCTGCGCTACGGTCCCGATATTACCCCCGAACAGGACCACGCCCGCCAGTGGAACGTCGCGAAGAAATGTGTGTAACTCGTGGGTCAGGGCCGTGCCGTAAAACCCGGCGCAAACGACGCCGGCCGCCAACTTTCGCACCTCGCTCATGCAATGGCCGTCCCGGCCGTTCGATCGAAGCGGCGCACGTGCTCCCGGGGCAGCGTTGCGGAGATTTCTTCGCCGACGCGTGGAACCGCCGCCGCCGGGATGCGCGCGATCAACTCGCCCCTGGGGGTATCCATACGCACGAAGGCGTCGGCTCCCGTCGATTCGACGGCGGTTACGCGTCCGCGAAGCGAACCGCCATTGTGCAGCCGGACGTTTTCGGGGCGAATGCCAAGCGTTTCCATGCCGTCGTCGATCAGATTCATCGGCGGCGTTCCGAAAAACCTCGCCACACTCGTGTTCGCCGGATAATCGTAGACGCGCTGCGGCTCATCGCATTGCAAGATCCTCCCGCCGATCATGACGGCGAGCCTATCGCCCGACGTCAGCGCTTCGGCGTGATCGTGCGTCACATGGACAACGGCTCCGCCGAACGAGCCCGAGAATGCCAAAAATGCGCGCCGCACTTGGGAGCGCAGCGACGGTTCCAAATGCGAAAGCGGTTCATCCAGCAAGAGAACGCTCGGATCGCTGAGTATCGCGCGAGCGAGCGAAGCGCGCTGACGTTCGCCCGCCGAGAGTTCGCCGGGCCTTTTGTGGAGATGCGCTGCAATGCCGAGATCGTGCGCCGCGGCTTCGATGCGATCGTTCCTATGACGGTCTCCGCGCAGCGGGAAGGCGAGATTTTGGCGCAGCGTCAAGTGCGGGAAGAGTCCGTCGCGGTCGAAGACGATCGCGACCCGGCGATCTTCGGCCGGCAAAGCGCCGGCGTCGCGATCGTCGACGAACAGAGAACCTTCATCGGCGCGTTCGAGCCCGGCGATAACGCGCAACAGCGTCGTTTTCCCGGCGCCGCTCGGCCCCAAGATAACGAGCCGCTCGCGATCGCGCACGGAAAAAGAGACGCCGTCGAGCGCGGTGCGCCGAAGTCCGTTCCGGTAAAAGTGTTTGGTGAGACCGCGCGCGGCAACGGCCACGCGCGTTAGCGCTTCCTAGCGGATGCGAATGATTTGTGCGACGAGCCGTCCGCCGATGTCGCTGACGTCGACGTCAACGCGCGAGCCGCGTGAGAGTTCGGCAAACGAAGCAAAATCTTCGCCGCGAAAGATGCTCGTGCTCGGGGTGACCGCAATCGGCACGCGTCCGTGCGACGTTTCAACCAAAATGCTGGCGCTGGCAAAATCGATGCCGACGATGCGGCCGGATACGACGGCATGCGAGCGGGCCGATCCGTCTGCGAGCGGCAAGGCGTGCGCCCACGGCGGCGGATCGGCAACGGCAAAACCGGTACCGGCGGTTGTAAGAACCGCGGCCAGCGTCGCCGTTGCAAAAATTCGCAGCCAAGCCATGTCGCTATGTCAACGGATGAGCCCAAGTCGGCGTTCCCCTTTCGACACGCCGGCACGACCGGCATCCCCGCCGAAAGCTCGCTTGCCTTCTCACTCCAATGCTTCCTTATATGAGGCGCTCGCGCCGGCGGCGCCCTCGCCCCCGCTCCGGGCGCGCTCGACGATCGCACGGAAGCTTTTCACCGAGGCGTCGTCGGCCTTCTTACCGGCCAGCACGAGCCGCAGCGCCATGAGCGACAAATCCGGCGTCCGCGATCCCAAGAGCTTGAGCCCTTCGTAAAAAGGCGCGGCGCCGGGGGCGTCCGGCCGTTCCCGAAGCAGTGCGGCCACGACCTCGTCCTTCGGCGGTTTGCCTTCGAGAAGGTAGCGGTCGA
This sequence comes from Vulcanimicrobiota bacterium, assembly GCA_013036105.1. Classification (GTDB taxonomy): domain Bacteria; phylum Vulcanimicrobiota; class Vulcanimicrobiia; order Vulcanimicrobiales; family Vulcanimicrobiaceae; genus Rubrimentiphilum. The sequence goes on along the minus strand of JAAXCX010000009.1, from coordinate 49,056 downwards.
GCAGGGGGAAGTCCACCGGGATGAAGTTCGCCGCCGCAATCGCGCTCTTCTCCGTCTTAGCGCATATGCGTCAAGTCAACGGCGACGTGTACTCGGCGCACTTCGCCAGCACGGCGGCGGTCACGGTCGAGGGCCAAGCCGCAACGCAGCAGACCGACAGCCAGGGCGTTCGCTTTCTCTTGCGGCAGTGCAGCGGCGCGGTGTGCCCGGGCACCTATTTCGACGGCCACCGTCTTTTTGGCGTGACGATCAACAGCACGGCGCTTCCGCGTATCGAACCGGCCGACGCGTACTTGCGGGCGCTGCGGATCGTGGGTTCGCTCGAATTCTTGGCCTCCGATTTCCAGCAACAGGGCGGACGGGTTCTCGACGGCGGCACGATGACCGTAGGCAATTGCACGTGCCGGCGGTTCTTAGTCACCGACCCCGATGCGGTACCGATGGAGGTTTTCGTCGATCCGCGCACGTGGCTGGTTGCGGCCGCGCGAAGTGCGGGGGGTTCGATCTACACGATGCGCGATTACCGCCGCGTCGGTACATACATGCTGCCGTTCCGGATCGATCGCGACCGCGTACCGGTCGAGCAGTACACGACGCGCAGCGTCGTCGCCACCACGCTGCAGCCTCCGCAGGGGCTGATCGTACAGTTCGCGTCGAAACCCGCCACGGTTGCGCTCGATCCGGACAGCACGACACCGGGCGCAATGTGCACGCTCGGCGGCATCACCGTTCACTGTCTTTTCGATACCGGCAACTCCGGCGTCGCAATGAGCTTGGAATTGGCCGAGGAGCTGAATCTGAATCCCGTCGGCGTGTTCAACGTGCGCGGGCTCGGCTCGTACGCAACCGAAGTCGTGCGCGCCGGCCCGCTGCAGATTGGCGGCGCGCGTTTCGGCGACGCGGAATATGTCGTGCTCAGCGACATCCACCGCTACGGATACGATCTGGTGCTCGGCGCCGACGTTTTTGCCGCGGCCGCGCCTCTAACGGTCGACTACGCGCATCACGTCCTTTCCCTCGGTGCTGACGAAAACCAGGGGAGCCCGGCCATCGCGCTCGCGTTTGATAATTTCGTGCCGGTCGTCGACGTGCTGCTTGCGGGCGAGCCCGCGCGTCTGGCCGTCGATACCGGCGATCAGTCCACGATCAATCTTGCCGATGAATTCTACGCGCTGCATCCGCAGATTTTCAAGCCGACACGCACGCAAAACGTCGGCGGAATCGGCGGCGACAGCATCGAGATGATGGGCACGATTCCGACGCTGCAGATCGGGCCGCTCTCAACGGGACCGCAGGCGATTGGAACGACCAAAACCCTCCGCGGCACGGCCAACGGCCACTTGGGCGCCGGTTTTCTTTCCAATTTCCTGCTCTTGCTGGATTACGCCCGAGAACGCATGGAACTGCTGCCAAGACACTCGTGAAAGGGTGGAATGCCGAAAATCAATCTTGAACGGGCGCTTGCCGAACCCGCGGTTCCCGCGCGCGAGGCCGCCTTGCACATACTCAAAGAGATCGCCGCGGACGCGAATGCGTGGCAGGGCTTCGCTTTACATTTGAATCTCGGCGCCCTCGCTTTGCCCGACGTGGGATACATCGCGATTCCCATTCGGTTAGAGCTTGCCGGTGAAGAGACCGAGCCGCGCCATCAGATCGCATTCACGATTCACGCGCGCGCAAGCGCGGAAGTCTTTCCGGTTTTTCACGGCGCGCTCGGAGTGGACAGCTCGGGGCCTTCGAGCTCTCAAGTTTGGCTCGCGGGCGAGTACGAACTACCGCTCAGCGGACTGGGCGCGTTTTTCGACAAGACCGTCGCGCGTAACGCCGCGGCCAAAACACTGGAGAACTTTCTTACCGATCTGGTCGAAGCGATCGCCGCGCGCGTTGAGAAACGCGAGCTCGCTCAGGCGCGCTACCGGCTGTTCGGAACGGGAGATTAGGCCGCTTAACGGCGGAGGGTCACGATAATCCGAACGCCTGCGGGCTGCAAAAACAGCGCGTCCGTCGGCAGGTTACCGAATGCCGTCGACCCGTCGGGTTGCTGCACAAGACCGCGATAGGGAGTGCCCATTCCCGGCAGCGTGAACTTTCCGGCGACGGCGCCGGTGAGGTTGGTTCCGGCCAGCGTGATGTCGAGCGGGCCGCTGCGCTTTCCGACGGCGGCGTTCAGGACAGCGAACGGTCCCTGGTTGAGTTCATTGTTTCTGCCGCGCAGGTACGTTTGCACGGCCGCATGCCAGCCAAGGTTATCGTATGCCACACCCAGCCCCGCTTGCTGCTGCGGTATATTCAGGAATTGCTGATTCGCGACCAAGTTGCCGCCCGACGTCGGGTTCGAAACGCTTCCCGGGAAATGTAACGGGTACGCGACGTTCAATCCGTAGCGGGCATCGATAAAGAGGTGATCCGTGCGGTGCGTGAGCCGAATCTCCGCGCCTTGGTAGACAACGTTACCGACGTTGATGGGAAACGACTGCGCCGGCGGTTCCGTTGCCGGACAGCTCGCGCCAAGCGGGTAGAAATTCTCGATCGGGTCGCGCAGGTTCGTACGGTACGCGGCCACGTCGATGTTCGTTTTATCGTTAAAGCGGTGCGCGTATCCTAGTTCGTATTCGGTAGCGTGCTCCGGGTGCAAATCTGCGTTACCCTGACCCAGGGCGACGCAGTTCGCGTCTTGTGGAAGCTCGTCAGGCGGAAAGACGACGCGCTCGATCAATAACGGAGCGCGGAAGCCGGTGCCGATCGATGCGCGGATGACGCTGCTGGGCGTGATGTCGAACGACGCACCGAACCGTCCGTCGAGATTTGTGCCGAACGTCGAGTAACGTGAAGCAAAGAGACCGGCCTGCAGACGAATCTTCGCCGACGGCTCGATCGTCGTGCGCACGAAATAGGAATGAATCATCTGCGCTTGGCGCCCATCAACGCCGTCTTCGGTCAGCGATTCGGGCCGCACGTAGCCACCGAAAGCGAGACTTCCATTGGCGAAGTTGCGTTCCCAAGAAAGCGCGTACGTTTGCCGTTTGTCGCGGTGTGAGATGTCGTACGGGGACGGCCCGGATCCATTCAGGCCGACATCATTGTTCGATGCGCTGAATTCGTAGACGAGCGATCCGGCGCCCAGCGGCGCTTGTCCGCGCAAATCGTAGGCGCGAATCGTTTGCGCATATGTAGCGGGTCCCGGTCCGATGAAGAGGTCGCCGGCGTTCTGCGCGGCCGGATCGACCGGCGTGTTGAACGACGCGCTTTCATCACGCGTATTGCCGAGGCTAAAAATTCTGAGATTTGCCGCTGCGTTGGGTGAGAACGTCCACGTAAATGCTCCCAAGGCGGCGCGGCTGCTCACCGCCGAGCCAAGGTGGATGGCTTGCGTCGTCGCGCATGGATCGTCAGGCGCCGGATCGACGCACAGCAGATTGTCTTGATTCACGTATCCGCGTTCCTGCTGATCGTCAAATGCGAACGCATAGCCGAGCCGGCCGGCCGTGCCTGTCGAGTTGAGCCAACCCTCGCTCGAACCAAAAGAGCCGAGCGAAAACGACAAGGCGCTATGCGGGTCGCGGGTCGGGCGCAACGAGATGATATTGACTGCGCCGCCGATGGTGTTGCTGCCCTCGGTGTCGGCCGGTCCAAGGCCTTCGGTCACCAAAATGTTGGAGAAGGCCGCTACCGGGAAACGCGCGATATCGAGATCGCCGGTATTGCCGTCATTCAGAATTTGGCCGTCCAGAGCGACGAGCGTTTCGGACGGATCGGGTCCGCGCAATGCGATGAGCGAAGCGGCAGCATCGCTCCCGCCATCCGGACGCGCAAATGTCAGTGACGGAATAACGGCTAGCGCTTGGGCGATGCGGCTATTTCCCGCGCGCTCCATCTCAGCGCGCGTCACCAAAACGTTGGGAACCACCGCGCGCGAGAGCACCGTCGTCCCATTGACGCGCACATTGCCGATGATGCGCAAGCTCGGGCTATCGAAAGGCTCGGCTTCAACTTCGATCGCCGTGTTTGCCGTGACGGCAAACGCGGCAACTTCGGTCGTAACATACCCGGGCGCCGTTACGCGCAGCGTGTAACGCCCGCGCTCCATATGAATCGAAAACGACCCGTCCCGCCCGGTAACCGCTTGTTCCGTCGTCCCGCTCGATGAAACGGCCGTCACGACCGCCGCAGACAGAGGGGTACCCGCAGGCGTTGTCACGTGTCCGCTTACCACGCAGCAGAGGGCAAGTTGAGCGAGGATGAGATGCATGTGACGCTATCCGTTTTTCGTTTGGGCTTCGAGTTTCTCGTAAGCTTCTTGCATCGTCCGCATGATTTGAGAGAACGTCGTCGCCATCGCGATCGAACCGCGCGCGAATTGCGCGACCGATTCGCGAAGCTTCCCGCCGAGTTCTTCAGAGAGCGGCACGTCGGCCAGACCGATCAAGTCTTGATACTTACTGCTGGCGACCGATGCGCTCTCGGTAACGCGTTCGACCGTCGCCAGGTATTCGATGATCGCCGACCCGAGGTCGGAAACCGCCGTCCGTCCTTCGAGGATTTGCTGACGCAGATTTTCGTTTTCAGCGGTCATGTGCTTCGTCATTCGGTTCGCTTCACCGCGAGGTTAGCCTTCGTGCAAAGAGGGAACCCTTGCTTCGAAAAGGAGCACTGAATTATGGCGGCTCGCAAACGCAAAGCTACCCGGAAACCCGCACGGAAATCCGCAAAACGCTCGGCCGGCACGACGGTGCGCCGCGCGCGCAAAGCCACGCGCTCGGCGGCAAAGACGGCCGGCAAGGCCACCAAACGCGCCCGGCCTGCCGCTAAAACTGCGGCGCGCACGGTTGCGACCGGCATGAAGGTGGCGAGCGCTATGCTCGATGAGAGCGCCGATTTCGTCGACTCGATCGCAGGCGGCGGCCGCCGCAACCGCAAGCGGCGCTAAGGCGAAACGAGCCTGCTCCAAGAGTGCGCCGCATTGGGAACCGTCCCGGCGCGCACGCGATGGATGCGGCATTCCGTCGTCGCGCCGCCGCGACCGTGAAAAAACGCCGCGGCGCGCACGATGGCGGTTCCCCCCAGTGACAGACCGAGCGTGAGCGGTTTGGTGTAGGCCGGCGCACTCGAGCTTGGCGACGTGCCGTCGCGCGTGTAGCGCACGAGCCCCGCGATCGGCGCGGATAGGCGTACCACGACGCTGCTCGCGTCCGTCCACGCATCCACGTTTTGCACGTGCCCGGCAACGGGCGTGAAAACAACGCGCCCTCCGGTGACGTCAATCGCCGCATTCGGAATGCGGAACGGGTATCCGCGCGCGTCGAGCCACGAAAACTGCGCAGACAATCGCTGCAAGAATCCGGCCCAGTTTTTGTTTCCGTGGGGCGTCCAAAGAATCTCCGCCAAAGCGAGCTCGCGCGGCAAGAGCATGTAAAACAGATGCTGGGGCGTGCGAATGCGCTCGGTCCACAACGCGCCCTCGCCGCCAAGCACGTGCGCCTGCTGTTCGGGTGTGAGTCCGTCCGGCATGACGCTCCAGGAGTACACTTCAGCGAGCGTACTCATATGCACCGTCGCGCGCGGTTCTTGCGATGCATCGCCTTGCGCGGCATCGAAATACAGCGGCCACCCCGTCACGACGGCGTCGTTTCCGCGCCGCGCAGCTTCGGCGGCCCGGCGCATCGAATTCCACGCCATGACCACAGAGCTCGTCGAGAGGCGCGAGCTCAGAATCTCGCTCCAACCGGCCATCCTGCGGTTGTGCGCGCGGACGTAGGCCTCGACGGGCGAAAAGAAGGCAGGCTCGTCGAACGTTCCCGGAACTTCGTCGCCGCCGGCATGCACGTATTCGCCCGGAAAAAGTGTGAAGACGTGGTTCAAAGCTGCTTCCAAGAATGCGTATGTTGCGGGGGTCGCGCACAAGAGATCGCTTCTTCCGCAGCCGTACTCCGGATAGGCCGTTATCGCGGCGGCCGAATGCGCGGGCATCTCGATCTCGGGCAATACGGTGACGTAGCGCTGCGCTGCGTAACGGACGACTTCGCGCACCTCCGCGTCGGTATATGAATATCCCCGCGCGGTCAAAGCCGAATACCCCGGAACCGGTAGGCGCCACGCCTGGTCGTCCGTGAGGTGCCAGTGGAAGACGTTCAGTTTATAGTGCGCCGCCACATCAACGTAGCGTTCGACGGTGCGCACGTCGAAAAAATGGCGCGCGGCGTCGAGATGTATCCCGCGCCAGCGGTAGAGCGGACGATCACGGATTTGCATGGGATGCGCGGCAGCGCCGGCGCGCAGATCGAGCTGCGCGAACGTCTGCGCGGCATAAAACAATCCGGCGTGTGTGTTGGCCCACGCCTGGGCACCGCGCGCGGTTACGGTCAGCGCGTACCCTTCGTCGCCCAGAGCAGGGTCCCGGTGCACGTAAACGTGCGCTGCAAGGCGCGGCGCACGCTGCCATGTGAACGTACCGGTTCCTACGCGAACCGATCGCGGCCACGGTACGATCGAAGGCATCGCGGCGAGCAGCAAGGCCGCGATCATCGCGCCTGCATACGCGGCAGCGAGATCAGGACCGCGGCGGCCGCGGCGGCAACGATCGCGCAGAAGATCAAACCGGCGTTCGTCAGACCTACGATCTGACTCAGCAGTCCGACGCCCATAACCGGCAGCGCCAAACCGGCGTAGAGCAGTACGAAATAGCTTGACGAAACCTCGCCCCGCCGCACGTCGACTTCTTCATTGATCTCGGCCAGGCCAAAGCCGATGCCGAGTCCTTGCCCGAAACCGGCTACGATCGCAGCCGCGAACAATCCGGAAATCGAGCGGAGCCAGATAGCCGCGGCAAGCAAGAGGATTCCCGCGAGCAGCGCGGCGCACGCCAGCGTCAGCGCATGGCGTTTCGGTGCGCGATTCACGGCTATTTGTCCGATCGCAGAGAGCAAAAACAAGACGAACACCAGCAATCCGGGCACCGCATGGTTGGGCTGATCTAAAACAACGGCGAGATATGACGGCACCACCGCGCTAAAGACGCCGGAGACGGCGAACCCGCACATTCCCGCAATCGCGGCGCGGATAAAAATGCCGCGAATCTCGGGCGGGATGCGCAACCGCTGCATGCTCAGCTGAAAACGCGTCGCGGTGCGTGTAACGGTTTCCGGCGCGAACGCTACCCCCGCGAAGGCCGGAACGAGCAGCGCGAGATCGATCGCAAAGGGCAGACGCAGCGGATCGGGCGCGTACTCCGCGAGCATGCCCGAAAGCAGCGTGCCCGCACCCAGTCCGCCGATGTTCGCCGCAACCGCAAGGCTCGTCGCCAGCGTACGCCGGCCTTCGCCGGCCAATTCCACGAGGGTCGCCGTCGCCGTCCCCGTGAAGATGCCGGCGGAAAAACCGGAAAGCACTCTTGCCAGCAAGATTGCGGGCAATCCGTGCGCGCTCAAAAACGCCGCGGCGCTCAGCGCCGAGAGAAACAAACCCGAAATCAAAATCCGTTTGCGCCCGACGCGATCCGAAAGATGGCCGAAGAGCAACAAGCCGGCAACAACGCCAAACGCGTACGTCGCGAAGATCACCGTCACCAGCAGCGGCGCAAATCCGAATTCGTGCTGATAGATCGGATAAAGCGGTGTGGGCAGCGTGGTTCCGAGCATCGCCACGCAGAACGCGGCAGCCACGAACCAAAAGGCGGCCCTTACGGCGCGCCCAGCTTCTGCAGCAGCCAGTTCGCCGACGTGTCGTAGAGTTGCAGCACGTGCGCGAATCTCAGGTTTTCGTGCGTTTCGTTTGGAAAGACCATCTCGACGACTTCAACGCCTTTGGCGCGCAGCCGCGTCGCGAGATCCACGCCTTGTGAAAACTCGACGTTGCGGTCGTCGTCGCCTTGACTCATGAAGACCGGCGAGCGCCACGTATCCACCGCGGTAACCGGCGACGAGTCTTCGGCGATCTTTCGCTCGGCCGGCGTTCCGACCGCGCGGCCGTAATCCGCGTCGCGCGTCGTCGCCCAGTTGTGCACGCCCGCCATGTCGACGCCGGCTTTAAAAATATCGGAGTTGCGCGCCAAACCGAGCGCGGTGAGATAGCCGCCGTACGAAAGACCATAGATGCCTATGCGCGATGCGTCGACGTCGGAGCGGCTCTGCAAGTAGCTCGCACCGGCGAGCACGTCCTGGTACTCGCTTCCGCCCTCAGCGCCGTAATTTTTCGCTTCGCGGAAGTCGTGGCCGTACATGATCCCGCTGCGGTAGTTGATCGAAAGCACCACGCAGCCATGGTTTGCGTAATATTGATTCGATTCGTAGAGGTCGGTATAAAACTCGAGATAGTGAAAACCGGGGAGCATCTGCCGGCGCGATCCGCCGTGATCAAAGATGATCGCGCAGTGCTTGCCGGCGTCGTTCGGCGGAACGAAGACTTGCGCGTGAATCAGCAGGCCGTCGGGCGCGTGGAACGTTACGAGCTGCGGTTCGACGAACTCGTTGGCGGGAAACTCCGCTGCAACCGCCGGTCCGCCAACTGCCGTCGCCCGGCCTCCGTGCAGCGCGTACACGGCCGGCGGATTCTTGTAGCCCGCGTCCACGTAGGCGACAATGCCCGAACCTAACGCCACCGGAGCCCACTGACTATCCGGCCCGGCCGTTAATTGCGACGGCGTTCCGCCGGAAAACCCCGAGCTCGAAATATGGCGCCGGTCGATGTCGCCTTGGTTGCTCGAAAAAACCAGTTGCGAATGGTCGGGTGAAACGGTGACGTTCTCAACTTCGAATGCACCGGGCGTGAGCAATTCAGCCGTGCCCCCTTGCGCGGAAACCGAATAGAGATGACGCCAGCCGTCCTTTTCCCAAGGGAACGCAATTCTGCCGTCGCGCGACCAAAATAGTTGAGCGCCGCTGTCAGTTCCGTAGAACTCGCTGCCCATTCCGCGATCGGCTTGCCAAATTTGGCGGCCGTTATTGCCGTCGGCATCGGCAGTCCAGATCGACCACGGCTCCTTGACGTAACGGACGTACGGATCTTCGTTTTCCAGCGTACCGGGTGTGCGCACGAACGCGATCTGCTTTCCGTCGGCCGACCACGCCGGCGCAAAGTCGCTCGCAAAAAATGGTGCCGCGTACGATAGGCGCTGCGTTGCCAAGGCGTAGATCGCGATGAACGCGTGATCGCCGCGCGAGTTGGTAAACGCCAAGTGCGATCCGTCAGGGGAAAAAACCGGATCCGAGAGCGATCCGCGAATCGAAAAAAGCCGCGCCGGCTTTTCCACGCGCGGAAGGCTGCCCCGTGTATCGAGCGCGGCCGAGTACGGCTGGCCGTGCAAGAGCCACACGATCCGGTCGCCTTTGGGCGACACAGTGGGAGAGTTTCCTTCGCCGACGCGGACCGGCTGTGAACCCGATGCCGAAACGATCCAGATCGTTTGCTTCGGCGGTATCAGCAGTGAGAGCGGATTCGGGTACTCGCTTCGCCGGTTGGTGCCTTCACCGCGCACGTACACGACGGCGCGGCCGCCCGGGACGATCGCCGGCGACCCGACCACCTGTCCGTCATCGCTGGAGTAATTCGTGATGCGCTTGGCGCCGGCCGTTCCGTTCGCAAAATATATGTTGTGCAGTCCACGCTCGTTCGCGGTGAACGCCACCGCGTTACCATCGGGCGACGCGGTGAGATCGCCCACAAACGGGGCGGAGAGCGCCTGCGACATCGTAAAAAGCGACGCGGCAAGCAACACATGGAGCATCGAGGCCCAAGATTCGCGCGGGGGCAGGAGCGCCCTCCGGCGACCGCCTCAGCAAACGGCGCTTTCTGCCGACATTAACAGAGATGGATCGACAACAGTCGGGCCTGCTTGGCCGTGTGGCATACCTAGACGGATTGCGTGCCGTGGCCGTGCTGTTGGTGCTGGCCGATCATGCCGTCGGCCGCACGACGATCGCGACCGCGGGCTGGGCGGCCGGCGCGCACGCACTGCGCGAAGGCGCGCACGGCGTCGATCTGTTCTTCGTGCTGTCCGGGTTTTGCTTATCGTATCCGCTGCTGCACAAACTCCGGCACGACGGGCTCGCAACGTTCGAAATCCACCGCTTCTTCGCCAAACGCATCGTGCGCATCGTTCCGCCGTACTACGCGGCGCTGGCCGTGCTGCTGGTCGCGGCGCTGGGATTGAGCGCCGCACATATTCCGCTGCCCGGCGGCATGCCGATGTTTCCTTTCACGGGCTGGGATGTGCTTAAACAAGCGCTCTTCTTGGATTGGCATACCAATTTTTTGAACGCGTCGTTTTGGACGCTGGCCGTCGAGTTGCGCTGGTATCTTCTTTTTCCGCTGGCGCTCGCGCTCTGGATTCGCGCGCCGCGCGCGTTTCTCGCCCTAGCCGCCGCGTCGTCGATCGCTTACGGCTTCACGCGCATGCGCGCGCCCGACGTGGGCGTGCTGCTTCCGTTTTTGCTCGGCATTGTGGCGGCAGATTTCCACGCGCGCGGGCGGCGTTTGGAGCGCGGCTTCTGGCTGCTCGTTCCGGCCTGCATCATCATCGGCGTCTTTGTCGAGCCGCTGGTGTGGATGCCAAGTCCATACGGCGTGGAGAACGCGGCCTTCGTGCAAACCAATCCGGCTTGGCAGATCGCAATGTTCGCGTTGGTCGTAATCGCGGGAAACCTGCAGTGGCTGCGCAGCGCGCTTTCATTCCGGCCGCTGGTTGCGATCGGCACGGCGTCATACAGTATTTACTTGATCCACGAGCCGGTCGTCGCGTTCTTTCAAGAACACGTGCTCTGGCCGGGCGCATGGAGATTGGCGGGCGGCTACTGCGCGGCAGTTGCCGCGGGCATACTCTTTTGGTACGCGTTCGAACGCGTGTGGATGTACGGATCGGTAAAATCGCGTGCTATTGAATCGCTGAGCCCGCGGATTGAAGCGCTCTTCACTTGGCTGGGAATACGTCAGGTGACGCGGTTTGCATCACCTGACGTGTTATTTGCTACTACGGCTGCTGCTGCATTGCCGCACGCAGCGCGTCCGGCGAGGCAGCGAGTTGCAGCAGGATTCGACCCGCATCCGGCGCCCGGCGCTGACCTTGGCCTCCCCCGGCTCCCGGAGGCGGACCTTGCCGTGCCGGCGGCGGCGAACCGCCGTTAGCGTCCGAATACATTTTACGCATTCCGTCGCGCATCGTTTGACCGGCTGCGAGAACGGCTGCCGATTCCGCGGGCGTGAGCACCGCATCGATTTGCGTCACGGCGTCGGCCATTGAAACCGAACCGCCGTTGAATTGGGTGACGATGGCTTGCACTTTCGTGCGGTGATCCGCGCTCAGTGCATTGAAACTCGTTGTTTTGGCTGTGTCGCGAAGCGTTTGGAGCTGGGCTTGCATCTCGGGCGTCATGCCCGGGAAGCCTTGAGCCGCAGCCGCAACGGGCGCCGCGCAGAGCAATAGAGTAAGGGCGAAAAGAATATTACGCATGCCGCAACGCTACAGTGGCTGCCTGAGAAATCCCTTGGCTTTACAAGAAGTGATCGTGGATCGCTTAGCCGCCTAGCCTAGCGAGCGTGCAGGCGCTGCAGCGTCAGGCCGGCGGGACTGCGTCCGTAAGCGACCCCGCCGCGACCACAACCGCTCCGCTTCCCGAACTCTTCGACGCAATTGCCGCGGTGATGTCGGGCTGGGCCCCGTCGTGCTCTTCGACCCAGTGGCATGCAGCGAAGTGTCCTGGGCGGTATTCATTAAATGCGGGCACCTCGGTTTTGCAGCGCTCGAAAGCGATCGGGCAGCGCGTGTGAAAGCGGCAGCCCGACGGCGGATTGACGGGCGAGGGAATATCGCCGGTCAAGACGATGCGCTTGCGCCGCTGTTCGACGTGCGGATCGGGGATCGGAATCGCCGAGAGCAGCGAGATCGTGTAGGGGTGAAGCGGCTCTTCGTACAGTGCATCGCGCGGAGCCATCTCCATCAATTTTCCGACATACATCACCGCGACCCGCGTCGAGATGTGCCGTACGACCGAGAGGTCGTGCGCGATGAAAAGATAGGTCAGGCCGAGCTTCGCCTGAAGATCTTCGAGCAGGTTAATCACCTGCGCTTGAATCGAAACGTCGAGCGCCGAAACCGGTTCGTCGCAGACGATGAACTTCGGATCGACCGCGAGCGCGCGCGCGATGCCGATACGCTGACGCTGTCCGCCGGAAAACTCGTGGGGGTAGCGGTTTGAGTGATACGGCTGCAAACCGACCAGGCGCAGCAGCTCTTGCACGCGCTCGTCCACTTCTTTGCCCGCGGCTAAATGATGGATCTTCAGCGGTTCGGCGACGATATCGCCCACGGTCATGCGCGGATTGAGCGAAGCGAACGGATCTTGGAAGATGATCTGCATCTCGCGGCGCAGCCGGCGGATCTCGCCGCGCGAAAGATCGAGAATCGGCCGTCCGTCGAAACAGACCTCGCCCTTGGAGGCCGGCAGCAGACGCAAGATGACGCGGCCGACCGTCGTCTTTCCCGAGCCCGACTCACCCACCAGCCCGAGCGTTTCACCGCGCGCGATCGTGAAGTCCACTCCGTCGACCGCTTTCACGTCGCCGACGTGACGCGACATCAACCCCGCATGGATCGGAAAGTACTTGTAGAGCCCGGTAACCTCGAGCAGGTTATCGGTTGCAGTTTTTGTGTTGACTTCTTGAGCGCTCATGCGCGCGCGGCCTCGGGCGGAGCGCTGATGATAGGCGCCGTCTCGACCTCGATCGGGCGCTGATCTTTGGCGCGTTCGTCATAGAGGAAACAGCGCGCCACATGGCCGGCGCCGAAATCGTAGACCGGAACCGGTTCGGCGCAAATCGGCATGCGATAGCGGCAGCGGGGCGCAAACGCGCAACCCGGCGGCAAGCGCAGCAGGTTGGGCGGCTGGCCGGGAATCGGTTCGAGCCGCTGACGCTCGCGCACGTCAAGCCGTGGAAGCGATGCCAGCAGACCTTGCGTGTACGGCATTTTCGGCGTATCGAAGATTTGCGGCGCATCGCCGTACTCGACCATGTTTCCGCCGTACATCACCAAAACGTTTTCGCAGACCTCGGCGACCACGCCCAGGTCGTGGGTGATCAAAATAATGGCGGCGCCCGTTTCGCGCTGCATTTCATTCATCAATTCGAGGATCTGCGCTTGGATGGTGACGTCGAGCGCGGTTGTGGGCTCGTCGGCAATCAGCAACTTGGGGTCGCATGAAAGCGCCATCGCGATCATGACGCGTTGGCGCATTCCCCCTGAAAACTGGTGCGGGTAGTCGTAGAAACGTTTTTCGGGCAGCGGGATGCGCACTTTCTTCAGCATCTCGACCGTCTTGTCGAACGCATCTTTCTTGTTCAAGCCCAAATGCAGCTGAACGGCCTCGGAGATCTGTTCGCCGATCGTGAGCACGGGATTGAGCGAGGTCATCGGGTCTTGAAAGATCATCGCGATCTTGCGTCCGCGAATTTTTCTCATCTCTGACTCGGATTTTTCGAGCAGGTTCGCGCCTTCAAAAAATACCGCGCTGTGCGGATCGATCTGTCCCGGGCGCTGAATCAGGCGCATGATCGAAAGCGCGTTGACGGACTTACCCGAACCCGACTCGCCGACGATGCCGAGCGTCGATCCCGCTTCGAGCGAGTACGACAGCCCGTTGACGGCCGTGACGAGACCGTCCTCGGTGTTGAACGTCGTCCGGAGATTCTTGACTTCGAGCAGCGGCAAGACGGCTAGATTCCGGTCAGCGAGAGAATGGTGCCGAGGACGACAAACATCACCGCGAAGACGCCGGTGATGCGTTTCAGCTGCTCTTCGGCACCCATGCGGCTGTAGGCCGACTCGACCCGGCCTCCGATCGTTCCCGAGAGCCCTTCCTGTTTTGTCGTTTGAATCGCGAGCATGACCACCAATCCGACGGCCGCGATGATGAAGAGCCCGGCCAGTCCATGCGTCAGCCAAGCCGCGTGCAGTTGGAACCACGTCTCCGCCGGCGGCGCGGGAATCGGTTGCGGCGCCGGCTGCGTCTGCTGAACTTGCAGCGGATTCGCGGTCGGCAGGGCGGCGGGTTTTGCGGCCGCCGCTGCAGCCAAGAGCCAAATCATACAGGTTCCTCGATCAGTTCGCGGGTGCGCTGTGGCGCGGATTGCAAGGCACGCCGCACGCGGGCCGCAACTTCTTCTGCCGTCAGCCCAAACAGTGCGCGCTGTTTTGGCTGTGAATCGTGCTGCACGAGCACGTTGGGAATGCCGATGCGTTCGACGGTGGTACGCAAAGCGTTGTCGGCGACGAACTCCACGACCGCCGAACCGAATCCGCCGGCGAGCGAATGTTCTTCGAGCGTAATGAAGTGCGAGTGACTCGCCGCCAACTCCAGCAGCAGTGCTTCGTCGAGCGGCTTGGCAAAACGCATGTTGACCACGGTTGCCGCCGGAAAAAGATCGTAGGCATCGAGCGCGATGTCGACCGTGTTACCGTAGGCGAGAATCGCTACAACCGACGACCTGCGTAACACCTCGCCGCGGCCGTGCACGATGGGCGCAACCGGATCGCGATGTTTTCCGCTGGTCGAGCCCCGCGGATAGCGGATCGCGGCGGGGCCGTCGAGCGAGAGCGCGTGTTCGAGCATCGGATAGAGCTCTTCTTCGTTGCGCGGCGCCATGCACGTCATGTTCGGCAGCGTGCGCATGTAGGCGATGTCGTACAGACCCATGTGCGTCGGTCCATCGTCTCCCACGACGCCCGCGCGATCCATGCAAAAGACGACCGGCAAATTCTGAACGCAGACATCGTGCACGATCTGATCGTACGCGCGCTGCAAGAACGTCGAGTAAATCGCGCAGACCGGCTTGAGACCGTTGGTCGCGGCGCCGGCCGCAAAACAGACGGCGTGCGCTTCGGCGATGCCGACGTCAAAATACCGGTCGGGAAACGCCTTGGCGAACTTCGAGAGCCCCGTTCCGTCGGGCATAGCAGCCGTTATGCCGATGATGCGGGAGTCTTTTTCCGCCAGCGCGATCATGGCGTCGGCGAAGGCATCTTGGAATTTGGGCGCCGAAGGCGCCGCCGCTTTCTTGCTGCCGTCGCGCGGTTCGAACGCGTTAGCTCCGATGCCGTGGAACGTGCGTGAGTCGCGCTCGGCCGGTTCGTAGCCTTTGCCCTTAACCGTGCGAACGTGCAGCAGCACGGCGCGCGGAATGGCCTTGGCCGTTTCGAGCGCGTCGACCAGGGCATCGTAGTTGTGGCCGTCGATGGCGCCGATGTAGCGAAAGCCCAGTTCTTCGAAAATTACCGCGGCTTTTTCCGAGGGTGCGATAAACCGCATCGCGCCCAGTTCGGCCGACTCGAAGGCTTTCTTGGCCATGCCGCCCAGCGGCAAATGATTGAGCACGTGTTTTCCGGTCGCGCGAACCTGGTTGGCGAACGGCTTGCTGCGCAGCACCGAGAGATACGACGCCATTGAGCCGACGTTGGGCGCGATCGACATTTCGTTGTCGTTGAGGATCACGATGAAATTCGTGCGCAGCTGTCCGGCGTTGTTGAGCGCTTCGTAGGCGAGGCCGCCGGTCAGGGCTCCGTCGCCGATAACGGCAACGATCGTTTCGGTGCCGCCGGTGAGATCGCGCGCCTGCGCCATGCCGAGGGCCGCCGAAACGCCCGTGCTGGCGTGGCCGGCGCCGAAACAATCATATTCGGATTCACTGCGCATCGCGAAGCCGGAGATGCCGCCGCCCTTGCGAAGCGTGGGGAACCGGTCGCGCCGTCCGCTCAAGAGCTTGTGCACGTAGGTTTGGTGGCTGACGTCCCACACGATGCGATCTTTGGGCAGATCGAGCGTGCGGTGCAGCGCCAGGGTCAGTTCGACCACGCCTAAATTGGGCGCCAGATGGCCGCCGTTTTGCGCGCAGACATCCACCAGTTGCTCGCGGATCTCGCGAGCTAACAGGTCGATCTCCGGTCGGGACAGGGCTTTGACGTCGGCGGGGGTGTCGATCCGCTCTAGCACCATGAAGGCCGTCCGTTTCGACAGGCTCCTGGGCGGAGCCCCTCACCGCGGCAGGAGCGAGGCAGGCAGGCGGGCCTAGTAGGTTTGGTGGTCCATCTGCACCCGTCGCTCACTCCGATCCCCATCAAGAACCGGCGCGTGTGGCGCGACCTGGCACGCATCCTCTCCACCATCTTCAATCCATTCCTTACGGCGCTGGCGCTCTTCGTCATATTGTCACACGTGCGCGCCGGAAGCACGGACGACTTTTGGCGCCTGCTTTTCCTGAGCACGTTCTTCACGTCGATCGGGCCCATGCTCTTCATCTTCTGGCTGTATGCGACCGAGCGCATTTCCGATCTCGACATGTCGATCCGCGAAGAGCGCGAGCAGGTCTTTTTTATCTTCGTCATGTTCTATCTGGCCGGTACCGCCACGTTATGGCTGACCCACGCGCCAAAACTGCTGGTCGCATCGATGGCCGGCTATACGCTGGCGACCGCGGTCGTGCAATACATCACGCGCTACTGGAAGATTAGCACGCACGCGGTCGGGATCACCGCGCCGCTGGTCGCGCTGAGCCTGCTCTACGGGCGCCAGCCGCTGCCGTTTCTGGTCTTGATTCCAATGGTCTGCTGGGCGCGCGTCTACCTGCGCGCGCATACCGTCGCCCAGGTCGTCGCCGGAGCCGTTCTCGCGACGTTCAGCGTCGGCGTTTTCTTCTGGCTCTTTCACATCGTCGCACTCTAGTCATAACGCAGGTTAAAGCGATGAGGCTCGTAGAGTTCGGGATGCCCTGCCCTTAGCGCACCGGCGATTGACGACCAACGAAGCGTGTCGTCAAAGACGATGGCCGGCTGTTCGACATTTGCGGGAAGCAGAAAGGTGAGATGCTCGGTGTCCATAGCGCCGAGTATCCGGTGAGCGGCGCTGCCTGCGTTCGCAGCATACGTGCGGCCATTATTATCGAAGACGTGCGCGCTGTGAAGCGTCCACGCGTAGCGCTCACCATACGCTGCTGAAACCGGGTGACGCGCCACTTTGCTCACCGAAAAGCCCGTCTCGTCATCCCAAAGCACGGTGCCGAGCGACACGGGCATCGGCGGACGGCCAAAGATCCAAAGCATATACGCCGCAACGACCAACGCACAAACGAA
The DNA here is from genome assembly GCA_013036105.1 of Vulcanimicrobiota bacterium. Lineage (GTDB taxonomy): Bacteria > Vulcanimicrobiota > Vulcanimicrobiia > Vulcanimicrobiales > Vulcanimicrobiaceae > Rubrimentiphilum. Next base: position 31,946 of record JAAXCX010000009.1, on the reverse strand, counting down.
TGCGACGGACGCGGATGCATATAACTTTGTCACGCAAAGTTACTTTACCACGTCCCGGACGCAAAGTCCAGCGCGGCAGTTCATATTTAAACGGCGGGCGTTCGGACATGTTCGGGTCGGAAGCCGACGCCAATCAGCCGCGCCGGAACGCGCCGCAGGAGCGGAAAGTGTTTGAATGCTTCCAAGAAAAGCGGCCGCTTCGCCTGTTCCTGCGTATCGGCGCGCAATATGCGCGACATGAACGTGTTTTGAATGAGCAGCTGCATATTCTGCGTCATCACGGTCGGAAACGTTCGCCGCCGCTGCACCGCCGCCAAATCGGGGGCGCGCCTGGCCGACAGCGCGGGATAAAGAATATTGGCAGCCGCGACCGCGTCTTGCACGGCGAGATTGATCCCGACGCCGCCAATGGGCGACATCGCGTGGGCGGCGTCGCCGATAAACAGCAAACCCTCGCGATACCATTTTTCAAGACGGTCGACTTGGACCGTCAGCAACTTGACGTCATCCCAGCTTCGCAGCGCGCCTACCCGATCGGCAACAAACGGCGCTTGCTGCGCGACGCCGGATCGAAACGCTTCTATTCCGCGCGCCTGGATTGCCGCGAACGAACCTTTTGGAATCACATACGCACACTGCCAGTACGTATCGCGCATGAGCATGACGAAAATTTTTCCCTGCTTGATGTAGCCGAAGACTTGGCCAGGATCCGAAGGCTCGCGCGGCAGCCGCAGCCAGAGCACATCGATCGGCGCGCCGAAATCTTTCACCGGCAGCCGCGCCGAACTGCGCAGCGTCGAGTGGCGGCCATCAGCTCCGACCGTGAGATCCGCGCGGATCTCGATCTCGCCTTGCGCGCCCCTAGCGCGTACGCCTGTGACTTTCGCTCCTTCATTCAGTGTCTCAACCGCTTCGGTTTCCATGAGCAGATGAAAAGCCGAATAGCTCCGGCCGCGCTCGGCCAAGAAGTTCAAGAAATCCCACTGCGGCATGAACGCGAGAAATTTGCAGTGCGTCGGAACGTGACTCAAATCCACGAACGGATAGACCCTGTCGTTGACGACGCCCGAGAACTGCGTGATTTCGCTGTGAGGAAGCGCGAGGAACGCGTCAAGTAGCCCGAGTTCCCAGATGATGTCCAGCGTTGACGGGTGGATCGTATCGCCGCGGAAATCGCGCAGAAAGTCGGCGTGCTTCTCAAGGACGGCGACTTCGATTCCCGCCCGCGCCAGCAAAAATCCCAGTACCATGCCGGCCGGGCCGCCGCCCGCGATCGCGACCTTAACGTTCAAACGTTATCTCCGGCAGCTTTCCGAGCACATTGGTTACCGCCAGGCGGAAACGTTCGGGATCGCCGCTCGTGATGCAGGTGATCGATCCCGTTCCGGGCGCGAAACCTTCGTGCGCGGCAATGGCCGCCGCGCGTTCGGCATGCACGATCGCGGGATCGATTCTGGCGACGCCTTCGCCCAGAGCGGCCGCGAAATGCGCATCCAACAGCGGATAATGCGTGCATGCCAACAGCACCGCATCGAGATCGGGCGGCAGTTGCGCACAGACCGCGGCAACGGCGGCGCGCGGTTCTTCTCCAACGAGTTTTCCCGCTTCGACCAGCGGCACCAGCGCCGGCGCGGCAACTTCAAAAACGTGCGCACGCGATATGCGGCTGGTAATTTTTTGCGTGTACGCCCGCGTGGCCGTCGTAGCGGCGGTCGCCACGACGCCGATGCGCTGGTAACCGGCGCTTTCCACCGCGATGGCGGCCGACTCGATCAGGTCCAGGATCGGCGCTTTCGTTACGGGCCAGCCTTCGCGGGCCGCCGTCGCGCACGATGTGTTGCACGCCATAACGATGGCGTCGACTGCTCGCGCATCCAAGAACTCGACGTTTGCGCGCAGCAGTTCGACCAGTTCGCCCGGCGTGCGGTCGCCGTACGGCACGTGCAGCTGATCCGCGAAGAAAATGATATCTTGCTGGGGCAGCCGCTCGCGCAAGCGCTGCAGCACGGTAAGTCCGCCGAGCCCCGAATCGAAAAGTCCTAACACGAAGCCGGCTAGTTGCTTTCGGTAAAGTCGACGATGCCGTCGGCGATCGCTTGTGCCATCCTCTGGCGCCAACTTCCCGACTGCAAGAGCGCGAAATCATCGGGATTCGAGATGTAGGCGGTTTCGACCAGCGCGGCCGGCATGACGGCATGATTGACGACGTAGAGCTTATCTTTGATAACGCCGTTATTGTTGATTCCCAGTTCCGAGGCGATGCGGCGGCTGAGCGCCTGCGCGAGCGCCAGATCGCCGGCTTTATAATAGTAGGTCGCAACGCCGTGAGGCCCCGAGTTGACGTAGCTGTTCACGTGAACGCTTACGAGCAGCCGGGCTCCGCGCGAGTTGGCGACGTCGTCGCGCGCTTGCAGCTCGTCGTGCGCGGAATCGTTGGCGGCGAATACGTCGCGGTCGTCCGTGCGTGTCATGACGACCTGCCAGCCCCGGTCGACGAGAAGATCGCGTACGCGCTTGGCAATATCAAGCGTAACCATTTTCTCTTGGAGACTGCCGCGCACGGCGCCCGGATCGCTTCCGCCGTGTCCCGGATCGAGGACGATGAGTCTGGGATTGGACGGCACATAGCGCGCGCCGGGCGATGCTGCGGGACTGGCGAGCGGCGATGCGTTTGCGGTCGCGATGCTGCCGAACGTGCCGGAACCGCGCGTCGCTGCAGCGACAATCCGGTTGGAGACGACGATGGTGATGCCGTCATTGCCGGGCGCCACGTCAACTTGCTCGGAAGCGGGCAACGAAAGCGCCACGCGCACTGTGTCGGCCGGCTGTTGGCGAACTCGGACCGCGGAGACGAGCGCGCCGCCGTTCTGATCGATCGGCGCAGTCGCCAGGCGGGCGGTATGCACGTCGATCCACCAGCGGTTGTCGGGAGCGCGCAACCGGTGCCATTCGTACGCGCCGTTTCCGGTGATGCCGATGCGTATGGTTACTGACCCGGGCTGGACTTGCACGTCCACGCCGGTCACTTGCGCGAGCTGATCGGGCTGCGGCGACGGCATCGGCGTTGCAAATGGCGGCGTCGTCGGCGCGGGCGCGACATCCGCCGTCGAAACCGGGCCCGGAAGCGGCGTTGACGTTGCGGGCGCCGCGTCCGCTGCAGCCGTTGAGTACGCCGGCAGCTTGAGTGCGCGCAGAACGTCGTTGAGCGGGATGAACGCGTGTCCGTCGCGCACGAATGGAGCAAACGCGGCCGGATGCGAAACGGATCCGATCAGATAGTGCGCATCGCCAATGGCGAAGCTGATAACCGTCGGGCCGGGAAACGTCACAAGAACGTACTGATTGTCGGCATCCCACGTCACGGAGCCGCCCGCGTTTCTCACGAGTTGATGCAGGCCCGGATCGTCGGCGGAAACGGCCGGGCCGCCGCTTCGCTGCACCAGCGTTTCAAAAACGACGCGTTTGCCGTCGTATCCGTAAGGGTTCTCAGCGGCGCTTGCGGTCGCAAACTGCCCGAGCTGAAAACTCAGCGCAAGAGCGAGTGCGCTACCAATCCGAACGGCGTAACGGTTCATCGAGCTCGAAACTCCCTCCGTTCAGCGTCGCGACCTTGCTGCCCGCGACACGCACCGCGACAGCATCTATCCCCGGTCGTGCGGTCATCGTCCAGATCAGCGCTTTAAATTCGCCGCTTTCATTCAAGGCGCCGTCGCCGGGATGATGAACTTCAGGCGAAAGATTGACGGTTGCGGTCGTACCGTCAACGGTCACGGAGAGCACTTGGGTTCCGGCCGGAAAACGAATCGCCGTGACGTCTGACGGAGGCCCGGCGACGGCTTGCGATGCGGCGTACAACGCAAGATACTGCGCGTATGCCGCGGCGCTTTCACCGGGCTGCTGCGCGCGCGCGGAGATCGTCCACGGAATCTCCGATTGGCCGTCTACCTTCGAGTAGTAAACGGTGACTTCGCCCGCCGAGGTGCGGTGCGACGAAATATACCAGGCGATGGCGGCGACCGCGATCAGGAGCGCCAGCAGAAAAAAAACCCGTGAGTTTCTCACGGGCTCAAATCTTCGTCAGGAGGGGCCTTTCGGCCCCTCCCGCCGGTGCGGTTTAGAAAGCGGCGGCGCCGTTCGGCGTGCCGTTTCCGGTCGGACCGTCGTAGCCGGTCTTGCCGGTGCACAGGTAGCTGCTTCCGCAGCTTCCGTTGCTGCCCGAAGTGACGTCGAACAGCGAGCTCAGATGCCCGTACGGATACGATCCGTAGTTCACCGAACCGCCGTTGCCGGCGAGCGCGTACACCGACGCGATAACCGGTGATGCGACGCTCGTGCCGCCGAAGACCATCCAGCCCGATTGTCCCAAATATGCGGTGCTGTCGTAAACGGCAACGCCGGTGTTGGGATCGGCCACTGCCGAGACGTCGGCCACGGTGCGCCGCGCGCAACCCGTGTCGGTTTGCCACGAAGGTTTCGGCTCGTACGCGCTGCAGCCTGAGCCCGCGCCGTTCCAGACCGTTTCATTCCAGCCGCGCGTGTTGCTCGCTTTCGAGAGCGACGTGCCGCCGACCGCCGTGACGTATTGCGACGCCGCCGGATATTGGACGCCGTAGCCGTTGTCGCCGGAGCTCACGGTGACGGCATGTCCGGGGTGGTTGTAGTATGCGTCGTAGGTCGTCGTTTCGGCCGAGCTCTCACCGCCGCCGTAGCTATTGCTGATCGCGTTGGCGCCGAGCGACGCGGCAGTGTTCACCGCGGTGCCTAAATCGGCGAAGCTTGCGCTGTTGGCCTCAACCAGCAGGATGTGGCAATTCGGACAGATCGCCGACACCATATCGATGTCCAACGAAATTTCCTGACCCCAGCTTGCGTTGGCCGTCGGCGGCGTGCTGCCGCCGGTTTGATTGACCTTCTTGAAACAACCGTTCGCGGTGGTGCAAGGCGCCAATCCAAATTGCGCGCGATAGACGCCGAGATCGTTTTCAGCCGTCTTGTCGTCATACGCGTCGACGATCGCAACGGTTTGTCCGGCGCCCGCGGTAGATGACGGCAAGCTATATGCCGCCTGCAGATCGGCTGGGCCGTAGCCGGCCGGATTTCCCGGAGCCGGGGACGGCGTCGGTGATTGAACCGGCGTCGAAGTCGGCCTGGGGGTCGGAGTCGGGCGCCGGTCGGGGGAGACGCTGAGCGGTTGGAGGACCGGCGGCCCGCCGTAAAGTCCGTGGTATCCGTTCGGATCACCGCCGCCGACGTCGGTGCGAACCAGCGAAAAGCAGCGCGCGAAACCTTCGGCCGCTGCGCCGCACGAAGCGGAAATGTTGGATTGCGGCGCCGCCAGTTGCGCGCCGCCCGGAATCGTGTTGTTGGAAACACCCGAACAGGCAGCCAGCGCAAACGCCGCCGCCGCTCCCAGAGCGAGTGCGATTTTCTTGTGCAACGGGAACTCCTTAGAAGGAAGTAAGGAAAAGAAAGGATCCGTCTGAGACTTTAGTCGGGCGATTGCGCGCGGCGCGAAAGTTTCCTGGCGCGGCATTGCGCCTAGCTCAAACTTTACGCGGGCAATTGCCCGCAGCTTAGATCAAGCAGCGCCCGATGCGTTCACGGGAAGAACGACGGCGATGCTGTTGCCGCCGTTGTGATGCACCTCGACCGAGCGCGCCAACTTGCGGACCAAATGCAGCCCACGCCCGTTGGGGGAGAGCGCATCGGGCATCTCTCCGTCTTCACTTGCGAACGGTTTTCCGTGGTCGCGCACGAGCAGGCGAGCCTCGCCATCATGAAACTCGAGACCGACTTCAGCTTGGCCCGGTGTGTGCTGCGCGACGTTGCTGAGCAGCTCGCCCAGAATGAGCTCGACGCCCGAGAGGTCTGAGCCGGCGCTGACGCGCGCGGAAAGGTCCCACAAAACGGCGCGGCGGACGCGGTACGCGGCACCGCGTTCGCGCACATCGAGCGTCCAAGTTTTTTTCGCAGGAGAACCGTTCACGCCAAGGTTCGTAATGCCCACAAAGAGCACGGCCGAATCGTCGACCGGTTCAACGTTGGCCAAAATGCGATCTTTTATCTGCTCGGCGATATTTTCCGACGACATCGCGCCGTACTCCGTCTTTACGGCTGCGATCAGATCGTCCATGCCTTGGAAATAATCGCGCCTTACTTCGATAAGGCCGTCGGTAAAACCGATGAGCGCTTCGCCCGCGCGCAGCTCTATACCGAAACTGCGGTATTCGGCTCGCGGGTCAACCCCGAGGATCAAGCCCTCGCCGCGCAGCTGTTCGACCTCGGTGCCGGAATGCACCACAAGCGGCAGCGGGTGACCGGCAACGGCAAAGTCGGTGTGACCGGTGCGCATATCGATGGTCGCGAAGAACGCCGTAACGATCACGCCGGCTTCGTCGGCGCACAGCGCGCGATTCACGCGATCGAGCACGGTCCCCGGATCGCTGCGCACACGGGCGGCGATGCGGATAGCTTGTCGGACGGAGCCCATGATCGCGGCGGCGCGCAACCCGTGACCAGCCACGTCGCCGACGCTGATTCCGACGGTGGTATCGTCGAGCTTGAAAACGTCGTACCAGTCGCCGCCGATCTCGGCCGCATGCGCCGCGGCGGCGTACGCCGTGTCGATGCGAAGCCCGGAAACTTTCGGCAGCTCTTGCGGAAGCAGCGCGCGCTGCAGCGTCGAGGCGATGTAATGCTCGCGGCGATAGGCCGACAGCGTGTCGTGTATGCGCTGCGCCATTTCGTGATAGATGCGATCGAGTTCGGCGATCTCATCATCGCCGCTCACCGGCGTCGTCGATTGTCCGGCACCCAAGAGTTCGGCATTATGCGCGAGCGTGCGCAACCGCCGCGCTATGTTCAAGCCGAAGCGCCCGGTCGTTAGCAGGGTAAGCAGAATGCCGAAGAACGTCAACGCGAGCAAAATGTAACCGTAGAGATTGATCTGATCGCGCATCCCGCGGAAACGCGAGCTCGTCAGTTGGCGTTCGGAGCGGTCGAAATTCGCTTTTGCCGCTTGAAAACTCGTGCCGAGCGCGCGCGTCGACGGCCGGGCCACCAGCGCGCGAGCTGCGGCGGTATGGCCGCCGCGGACGTCGGTCATATATTGATCGAGCAAATCCAGAATCCGCAATGTCAGCGCCGAGTATTGCGCGGCGCTCCGTTTTTGCACCGGCGCGTCGACCATATCAACCAGCCGGCGAGCCTGAATTCTTATCGCCGCCGAGCGCGACTGGAAGTTTTTCAGCGCCTTCGGGCTGGGATGCTGCGTATAGTCTACGGCAGCCTGGTTCGTGCCGCTGAACGCTGTGAGGATCGAGTCGGATTGGTCGAGCACGGCCGTGGCGTGCCGCGTCCAGGTCGTCATCTCGGTCGCGCGCACGTTCAACAGCACGACGACGCCCAGAAAAACGAGCAAAAACGCCAACGGGACGATGCTTAAAAGAATCGCCTGCGACTGGATCTTCGAGCGTACGAGTGGCAAGTCAGGCTGGGTTCGACATCACACGCGCGATTTCAGCCGCCAATCCGGCGTTGCTCTTCACGAGCGCCACGTTAGACGCCAGGCTGCGCCCGGATGTAAGCCGCCCGATCCGTTCGAGCAGCCAAGGGGTAACGGCTTTGCCCCGGATGCCCGCCTCTTGCGCCTCCGAGGCCGCGGCGGCTATCCACGGCTCCATTTCCGCGCGCGGTATTTCGTCGGCCCGATCGATGGGGTTGGCCACGAGTGTGCCCGAGGTTAGGCCAAGCGAGCGCTGCGTTTGGACGAATCCCGCAATCTCTGTTGCCGAGTCATATCGGAGCGGCGACGGCAAACCGCTCTCGCGGCTCCAGAACGCAGGGAATTGGTCGCTGCGGTAAACGATAACCGGAACGCCTAGCGTTTCGAGCATTTCCAGCGTAGCCGCCAAATCGAGCAGCGCTTTCGCGCCTGCGCAGACGACGGTGACGGGCGTGCGCGCAAGCTCGTACAGATCGGCGGAGACATCGAATGTCCGTTCCGCGCCGCGATGAACGCCTCCGACTCCGCCCGTCGCAAAGACGCGTAATCCGGCAAGATTGGCAAGCAGCATGGTCGCCGCAACGGTGGTCGCGCCGTCGCGGCGAGCGGCGATCGCATGCGGCAGGTCGGCCCGGCTGAGCTTCAAGGCGTCGCTCGCGCGGCCAATGCGTTCGAATTCATCTTCGGTCAAGCCGATTTTTACGCGACCGCCGATCACGGCAATGGTGGCCGGCACGGCGCCGCCTTCGCGCACGACGCGCTCGACCGCGAGCGCCGTTTCCAAATTCTCCGGATACGGCATGCCGTGTGAGATGATCGTGCTCTCGAGCGCCACAACCGGAGCGCCGCTCGAAAGAGCGCCGGCGACGTCGGCAGCGATATCGAAACACTCCGGCGTAACGCTCATGGTTAGCGCGCGGCGGTCCGGCGATCGAAGAGCTCGGGCGAGAGGTCGGCACGGACGCTGCGATCCGTTTGCAGCGTCAGCGCCGCAAGCTCGCCGCCGGTCCGCGCGGCATCGAACAAACCGTCGCCCGCGATCAGTTTCCACAGCGTGCCGGCGGCGAGCGCGTCGCCGGCTCCGGTCGCGGAAACGCGCGTTACCGCAGCCGCGGGAATTTCCATCATCGTCGTGGCGGTGCCGCACATCACGCCGCGGTCGCCGCGGGTCAGTACGACGGATTGCGGGCCGCGCGCGAGGAGCGCGGTCGCCAGCTCTTCGGGCGGTGCGTCGCGATCCGCGCCCAGATAAGCGCACGCTTCGCCTTCATTTATAAAGAGCACGTCGACCGCGTCGAGCCGCGCGGGAAGGCGTCGCGCTTTGGGTTCGCTGACCGCATCGACCGCGAGCTTGTACCGCGCGATCGTGGCGCGCGCCAAGCAGGCCTGAAGTATGCCGGCGCTCACGTTGCAATCAACGAACAGCCAGTCAGAGGCGGCCAGCGTTTCCCACCTGCGGTCGAGGTCGTCGATCGTGAGGCTTTCAATCCCGCGCATATCGGCAGCGCCGAGTGCGAGCTCGCCGCGCTCGAGGATCGCCGCATATTCGTCGGACGATCCGTCAATAATCTTGACGAGGTCGACGTTCACCCCGGCCGCGCGAAGCTCGTCGAGCAGTGCCGTTCCCAAAGCATCGTTCCCGACGGCGGTAAAAAGCGCGGAATGGATCCGCAGCCGCGCCAAGTTTTCGCTCACGTTGCGCGCGACGCCGCCGAAGAGCGGCAACGCACGCGCCGCCGGATTCGACGAGCCGGCGACGGCTTTGCCTTGCACGACATAGCTGCGATCGACGCATGCGCCGCCGATGCATGTGACCTGCATGCGAGGCGCTTCGCGCGCCGGCGCGAAGAGCCATGCATGACGAAAGCCGATATCTTGCGGCTAACGCATCTTTCCAGCTGCGCGGGTTGAGCGTCCAAGATGGACGCCGCCGTCCTCGCGCAGGTCCTGCGCGAGCTGCCTCAGTTCGACGATCCGAACGTGCTGGTCGGCAGCGCAACGGCAGATGATGCCGGCGTGTACCGGCTGAACGACGAGCTCGCGCTCGTGCAAACCGTCGACTTCTTCACGCCGATCGTTGACGATCCGCGCCGGTACGGACAGATCGCCGCCGCCAACGCGCTTTCGGATATCTACGCCATGGGCGCGCGTCCGATCGCGGCCCTCGCGATCGGCGCATTTCCGGAGAGTATGGACGCGAGTGTCATCGCCGCGGTTCTGGGCGGCGGCGCCGAAAAAGCGCGGGAAGCCGGCATCGCGATCATCGGCGGCCACACGATCAAAGATGACGAACCAAAGTATGGACTTGCGGTCAGCGGCGTCGTGCACCCCAACAAAATATGGCGCAACAACACCGGAAAACCCGGCGACGCGCTTATACTTACGAAGCCGATCGGCACCGGAATTCTCACCACCGCGCGCCGCAGCGACCAGATCGACGACGGGGCACTGCAGCCGGCCATCGATTCGATGCTCACGCTCAATCGCGGGGCTGCGGAAATCGCGGCGCAATTTGACGTGCATGCCGCCACCGACGTCACGGGGTTCGGGCTCATCGGCCATCTCTGCGAGATGACGTCGGGCGGAACAGGCGCCGAGATCTCGGCGCACGCCGTCATGTTCTTCGATGAGGTCGAACGCCTGGCGCAAGCCGATTGCGTCCCGGGCGGAACGCGAACGAATTACCGCCTCGCTTTGGAAAGCGGTGTCCAATTCTCCGACAGCGTGAGCATGGCGCGCCGGTTAGCGCTCTGCGATGCGCAAACGTCCGGCGGATTGCTGCTGGCCGTGCCGCCGGAACGTTCGACCGAACTCGTGCACGCGCTCAAAAAAACCGGGCTCCTCGGCGCAAGCGAAATCGGATCGCTTACGCCGGAGCCCGTGATTTTGGTTGTGGACTAGTTAGGGACGCGTATCGTAGGTCGTCGACGCAACCGTCGTGTCGCGGCGCAGACCCATCAAGCCGAGCAGACCGACCAGACCGAGCAATCCCCACCATCCGGTTTGCGGATTGTTGGTGACGGCCGAGGTGGTCGTGGTCGCGCCGGTGGTCGTGGTGCTGGTGGCCGGGCTCGCTACCGGACTGGCAGCGGGACTGGCGGCCGTGGTCGCTTGCGCGTACTGCGCGGACGCGACGCCCGGCGTCATCGCAAGAGCCGCCGCAAAGATTGCGCCGGCGGCGACTTTCCCGATGGTAACTCTCATGTAGTAACTCCTCCCAAAACAAAGGCCTTGATGCTGCTTCTTACCCGCCCAAGCAGGCGGTTGAACGGGAGCCAATCGCTCGCTCGCTAAGAAAAGGGCAACGTTCGGAGGGATCTATGAAATCTTCGCATCCGGCTTTGCGCATCTTTACAGTCATAGGCCTGGCGCTGTTCTTCTGCGTCATGAACTTGCCGGATCTCGTGCGAACCATGGGCTATCCGAACGGCGACATCGGTTTCCGGACCGACGGAACGAGCGCGACAATAGTGACGCCCGATTTCCCCGCGTGGCGTGCGGGCGTCCGGGCGGGCGATCGCCTCGATCTTTCGCGGCTGACGTTACCGCAACGCTCGTCGGTTATCGGCGGATATCTCCCGTCCCCCGGAGATGCGGCGCAGATCGGCTTTTGGCACGGCGGAAAATACCGGCGCGCCACGCTCATCGCGGTTGCGGAGCCGACCCGCTCCGCTTTCATCATCATTCGCGAGGTTGTGTTTTTGATACCGATGCTGATCGGCGTCTTCTTGGTACTGCTGCGGCCGAGTCCGATCACGTGGGGATTTTTCTTATTCTCGCTGACAGCCGGCGGGTCGCCGCCTAACTCGGTCTCCACTTCACGTTTCTTCGGCGACTGGAACCTGCAGCTCGTGCTGCTCCTCAGCTTCATCTTTTGCAACGTGATCCTCCCGAAAATCGGTTTGGTGTTGTTCGCGTTCAGCCTGGCGCGGCGCGCGTTCACGCCGTGGATCTGGGCCGCGCTCGGCGGCACGCTTCTGCTCGGCGCGATCGAAGTGACGCCCCAATTCGCGCACCCGGAGCTGAGCGGAAACGGCAGTTGGCCCGCGCTCGCCGCGTTTTGCGAAATCGCCGCGGCGGCGATCGCGCTGGCCGGGCTTGTATACGCGTACATGCACGTCGCGGTCCGGCTCCGGCAACGGCTGCACTGGATCGCGGCCGGGTTTATCTTATGGATTATCGTTGACGTCGCCGATGCGCTGCTCTGGCCGGCGTACGAGTCGTATGCGCTACACACAATGATAGATGCGTCTCAGATCATCTTCCCATTAACCGTTACCTACGCGATTTTCCGCGAGCGCGTCATCGACATCAATTTCGTTGTCAGCCGGACGCTGGCATACGGCTTGCTGACGACGGCGATCGTCGGCGTCTTCGCCTTGCTCGACTTGTTCTTGTCGCGGACGATGGAGGCGCGCTTCAGTTTACCGGTCGATATCGTCGTCGCGCTCGTGCTCGGCTTCTTCTTTCATGCTTTACGAGGACGCATCGACGCCGGCGTCGACCGCGTCGTGTTCCGGAAACGGCACGTCGCTGAAATGCGCTTGGCTCGCGCGGCGAAGGCCGTCGTGCACGTGGAGGATGCTTCAGCGATTCCCGATTATCTGACGCGCCTTCCCGTGGAAGTGCTCGATCTCACCGGAGCCGCGCTCTACATGCGACGCGGCAACGGCTTTACTTTGGAGCAGGATTGCGGCTGGAAACATACGCCCGCGCGCACGCTTTCGTCATCGGATCCGCTCGTGGCGTTCATCAGCGCCGAGCTGGCTCCGGTGCGTGTCGGCGACGTACCGATGCAGACGGAGCATCCGGACCGCCACGACGCGCCGGTGTTGGCGATTCCGCTGGTCTTTCGCAGAGAGTTGGCCGGGTTCGTTCTCTACGGCGCGCACGACGACGGCGCGGACCTTGACGGCGACGACGAGCGCGCGCTCGTTCCGCTCGTCAACAATGCGGCGGTCACGTACGATCATTTGGAAGCGCAAGCGCTGCGGGAAGAGATCGCTCGGCTGCGTTCGTTAGAACCGGCGATGAGTTAGGAATACTGGAAGGCGGTGAAGATATTTGCCTCCTTGGCTCTCCTGGCGCTGACTTTAGCAGCCGCATCATCCGACAATGCGCCGGCCGACCAGTATTTTGGGCGCCTGCGCATGAGCGCGCTGCGTATCCGGTACGAGATCGCGCAGCTCAAGAGCCGCTACGACAACCATAAACTGCTGCCTGAAGGCGCCTCGCATCTCGCGGGCTTGACCGGAGAGGCGTACTACGATTGGGCCGGCAGGTTCCCGAAAGACGGATGGCTCGGGTCGACGGGCATCAACCTCGCGCATCTCTACGAAGATTTGCCCGGAGCTTCCGCTCGCGGCGCCGCAATGAAAGCGCTGACGTTCGTCAGATCGCATTTTGGCAGCACGCATTACGCTACACAAGCCGCGGCCGAATTACAGCGCGGTATCGCCGTGAAGCCCGACCCGCTGTGGGCCGTCAAGATGCGCGCTACGCCGTCGCCGTCACCGTCAGCTCGGCCGTCTCCGAATGCATCAGCATCGCCGGGCGCGACTGCTACGCCGTCGCCGGCGCCGACGCGCTAAGCGACCTCGAAAAGTCCCGCTGCGCCCATTCCGCCGCCGATGCACATCGTTACGACGACGTACTTGGCTTTGCGTTTCTTTCCTTCGATCAAAGCATGCATCGTCATGCGCGCGCCGGACATGCCGTACGGGTGACCGATCGCAATCGCTCCTCCGCTCACGTTAAAGCGTTCGTTCGGGATGCCAAGCGTGTCGCGGCAGTACACCGTTTGCACCGCGAAAGCTTCGTTCAACTCCCATAGCCCGATGTCGTCGATCTTCAGGCCGTGCTGCTTCAAGAGTTTTGGAATCGCGTAGACCGGAGCAATGCCCATTTCGCCGGGGTCGTTTCCGACCACGACCATGCCGCGATAAAAGCCCAGCGGTTTCAACCCGCGCTTGTCGGCAAGTTTGGCGTGCATGACGACGACTGCCGCTGCGCCGTCGGAGAGCTGCGACGAATTGCCGGCGGTCACGCTCGACTCCGGGTGAAGCACGCCCTTAAGTTTCGACAAACCTTCCAGCGTCGTGTCGGGCCGGTTGCCTTCGTCGGCGGCCAACGTTACGCGCTCTTCGTGGACTTCGCCCGTCTCTTTGTCCTCGATGTATTTCCAAGTTTCGAGCGGCACGATCTCTTTTTCGAACGCGCCCGCTTTTTGCGCGGCGGCGGTACGCTGCTGGCTCTGCAAAGCGTATTCGTCCTGGCGCTCGCGCGACACGCCATACTTTTTGGCGACAAAATCGGCGGTTTGCAGCATCGGCATGTAGACGTCGGGATCGTGGCGCAGCATCCAGTCCTCAGTAAAGAACTCGACGTTCATATTGGTCTGCACCATGCTGATCGACTCTACGCCGCCCGCGACGACAGCCCCGGCACCGTCGACGATAACGCGTTGTGCGGCCACCGAGATCGCTTGCAGGCCCGACGCGCAATACCGGTTGATCGTCGTACCCGGGACCGTAACGGGAAGACCGGCGCGTAACGCGGCAACGCGCCCGAGATTATTTCCCGTCGCGCCTTCGGGAAGTCCCACGCCAAGCACGACGTCCTCGATCTCGGCCGGATCGAGTTCGGCCCGATCGATAGCCGCACGTACGACGTGACCCGCCATCGTGGCGCCGTGCGTTTGATTGAATGCGCCGCGAAACGCTTTGCCGATCGGCGTGCGCGCCACCGCAACGATCGCGGCTTCACGCATGCGCGAGCTCTTCTTGCGAATAAAACATCGGACCGCCGCGGTACGGCGGAAAGCCGTAACCGTAGATCCAAACGATGTCGATGTCGCCCGGGCGCAGCGCGACGCCGTCGCGCAGTATTTCCTCGCCTGATTTGATGAGCGCGCCGACGATGCGTCTTGCGATTTCGTCATCGCTGACGTCGGGATTTTGCTTCACGCCGGCTGCTTTGGCGAGCTCGGCAAACAGCTCTTCAATTTCCTCATCGCGGACCGCTTCGCGGCTGCCCTCAGCGTACTTGTAAAAGCCTTTGCCGGTCTTTTGGCCCAGACGCTTTTGTTCGTAGAGGCGGTCGAGTATCGGCGTCCGCGCGAGTTCGAGGTCGGGCCGTCCTTGCGCGACGTGCCAGAACACGTCGATGCCGGAGAGATCGAACGTCGCGAACGGCCCCATAGCCATGCCGAATTTTTTCATCGCGGCGTCGATTCGCGCGGGCGGTACGCCTTCTTCGGCGAGCGCGACCGCTTCACGCGTGTATTCAAAGAACATCCGGTTTCCGATGAAGCCGAACGCGTTCGCGGAAAGGACGGCGACTTTGCGCAGCTGCTTGGCGAGTTTGAATGCCGTCGCGAGCGTCTGCGCCGACGTCTCCTTGCCGCGCACGATCTCCAGCAACTTCATGATGTTGGCCGGCGCGAAGAAATGCAAACCGAGGAATTGGCCGGGGCGCTTTGTCACGGCCGCCATTTCGTCGATATCCAGCGTCGACGTGTTCGAAGCCAAGATCGCTCCCGTCTTAACGATCGGGTCGAGTTTCCCGAAAACTTCTTTCTTGACCGCCATGTTTTCGAAGACCGCTTCGATCACCAAATCGCAATCCGCCACTGCAGAATAGTCGTCGCTGAAGGCGATCGATTGCCCGCGCTTCCACGCTTCTTCTTGCGTCATGCGTCCACGCTTGACCTGATGCATGAACATCCCGAAAATCGTTTGGCGCGACTTACCGATTTGATCGGCGTTGGGCTCGACGATCGTCACAGGAATGCCGGCATTGGCAAAGGTGATCGCGATGCCCGTTCCCATCGTGCCGCCGCCGATCACACCCGCGGTTTTTATCTCCAACGGCTCGGCCGGCGGAAGTCCAGGGATTTTAGAAAGCTCGCGCTCGGCGAAAAAGAGATGGCGCAATGCGAGCGACGGCGTAGAAGCGACAAGTTCGTCGAACAAGCGGTACTCGCGCGCCAAGCCGCGCGCAAACGGCAGTTCGAAGGCCGCTTGCACGGCGTCGATCAGTTTGTGCGCGGCAAGGCCGCCGCTCTCTTCGGGCGGCACCGTCTTGTGCGCCTCAGCAATAATATAAGGAAGCGCAAACGCCTGCGCCGTCGCCGGCAGCTGCACGTTCATTTCCGAGACGCGGCGCCTTCGACATTGCTCAGGACTCCGGCGCTCCGCGCCTTCGGCCAAAAAGGAACTGAGGTCCTCAACAATTTCGTCGATCAGCCCTAACTCCAGCGCGCGGTCGGCGCTCACCGTCTCACCCTTGAGCATCATCGACAGCGCCTCTTGCGGCGCGATCAAGCGCGGCAAGCGCTGCGTTCCGCCCGCGCCGGGGATGAGCCCGAGTTTAATCTCCGGCAAGCCAAGCTTTGAACGCGGCGTCGCGACGCGCCGGTCGCACGCAAGCGCGAGCTCGAGCGCGCCGCCCAGCGCAATTCCGTCGATTGCCGCGATGAATATCTTGTCGCTGCGCTCGATCGCCTCGATGATGTCGCGCACGGTCGTGCCGCTGGGATCCCAAACCTTCTGGAAGTCGTTGACGTCGACGCCCGCGCTAAAGAACCCGTTGGCGCCGGTGATCGTGACACTGGTTACCGTTGCGTCATTCTCCGCGTCCTGGATCTCTTTGAGGATCTTTTCGGAATACTTGAACGAGAGCGCGTTGACCGGCGGATTATGGAGCGTGATAACTTTGTTCATGCGACCGAAGCCCTACGATCCAAGTCGAACTGCGCTTGCGAAAGCGCCATGACGCCGGCCGAACCGTCGATCACTTCGCGCGCAAGCGATGCGGACTGGCCCAAAATGTGTTCGGCGTAGAACGTCGCGGTCGCGAGTTTCGCTTTGTAAAACTCGGCCTCCGGATCTCCGGCCGCGATTTTTTGCTCCGCAATCGCGGCGGCGCGCGCCATCTGCCAGCCGCCCGCGGTAATGCCCCACAGTTTCAGATACGGCACACTGCAGGCGACCGCGGCGCGCAGATCGCCCATCGCGGTCATGCCAATCCAATCTGACGTCTCGGAAAGCGACGCCAGCGCTTGCGCCAGTTGAGGTCCGATGGGGCCTCCGGCGTCCTTGCGCATCTGCGAAATGACCGTCTTGGCCGTCGCGCCCATATCTTGGGCGATCTTCCGTCCGACCAAATCCAGTGCCTGAATGCCCGTCGTGCCTTCGTAGATCGTGGTGATGCGCACGTCACGGTACTGCTGCGCGATACCGGTTTCTTCCACATAGCCGATCCCGCCGAAGACTTGCACGGCCGTCGAGCAAATCTCCACGGCCGTTTCCGTGCACCAGCCCTTCACGACCGGAATCATCAGCTCGAGAAACGCGCGGTTGGCCTGGCGTACCTTCGCATCGGGATGTTTGGCCGAAAGGTCCAGCGACGCAGCGGTGACATAGGCCAGCGCACGCATCGCTTCGAGCTGCGCTTTCATCGTCATCAGCATGCGCCGGACGTCGGGATGTTCGATAATCGGGCGCGGTTCGGGACTGCGCGAGGCGATGTCGCGCGACTGAACGCGCTCCTTGGCGTACCGCAGCGCACTTTGATACGCGCGGTCGGCGATCGCGAGACCTTGCACGCCGACGCTGAAACGCGCGGCGTTCATCATGATGAACATGTTCTTCAGGCCTTCGTTGGGCTTGCCGATCAGGAAACCGATCGCTCCGCCCTGCTCGCCGTAATTCAGCGTGCACGTCGGATTGGCGTTTAGCCCGAGTTTATGCTCGATGCCGGCGCAGTGCACGTCGTTGCGCTCGCCGATCTCGCCGTCCGGCCCGATCAAGAACTTCGGCACGATGAACATCGAGATGCCTTTGGTGCCTTGCGGCGCATCCGGCAGCCGCGCGAGCACCAAGTGGATGATGTTGGCCGCCATGTCGTGTTCGCCGAAAGTGATAAAAATTTTCTGGCCCGTTATGCGGTAACGATCGCCGTCGGGCACGGCCTTCGTGCGCACTTGCGCCAAATCCGATCCGGCCTGCGGTTCGGTCAGACACATCGTGCCGGTCCATTCTCCCGAAACCAGCTTCGGAATGTACAGCTTCTTCTGTTCGTCGGAGCCGATCAATTCGATCGCTTCGATCGCGCCCTGATTAAGCAGCGGACCGTTGGCGAATCCGACATTGGCGCCGTTCCACATTTCGAGCGTCGCGCCCGATAAGAGCGCGGGCAAACCCTGGCCGCCGTGTTCGGGTGGAACCGCCAAACCGATCCAGCCGGCGCGCGCGAACTGCGCGTAGGCTTCCTTAAAGCCTTTGGGCGTCGTGACGGCGCCGTCGCGCCACGTACAGCCTTCTTTGTCGCCGCTCTGATTGATCGGGTCGAGCACACCCGAGGCAAAAGAGGCGGCCTCTTCGAGTACGGGATCGGCTACGCCGGCGGCTTCTTCGAATCCGGGAAGTTTGGAAATCTCGTCGAGCCCGGCAAGCTCACGAAGCACGAACTGCATATCCCGCAGTGGGGCCTGGTAGGGTGCCATGTGATAATTTTAATATATACCGCCCGCCCGCGGCCTCCTGTCGCCCTGGCGGCGTATGATACAATCTCCGGCGCATGACGAAAAACTACCGGCTCGTCTACGATATCGTGCGCGAACAGGCGCGCGGGTCGCACTTGGCGCCGGCCGACGTTTTTACGATCGCAAAGAAAAAACGGCAAGCCATCGGCTTCACGACGGTCTATCGCGCGCTGGCACGCCTTCGCGAACTCGGCCTCGTCTCCGAAATTTCAGTGCCCGGCGCGGAAAGCTCGTACTACGAGACGACCGGACCGGCGCACGCGCACTTCCGTTGCGAACACTGCGGGGCCATCGAAGATATCGATTACGCGCTCGATGCGAACGTCCTGAGCGAGATCGCGCGCAAACATGCCATCGCCGTACGCGACGTCTCGCTCAGCCTTCATGGAAAGTGCCGGCGCTGTACAGGTCGCGCCGAGTCGCCGGTACACTGACCGCGCCTCCGGCCGCCGCTTTCGCCAGCAGCGATTGGTAGACGCCGATCCGTCCCGTTCGAAAGCCTTGCGCACTGCCCGCCAAATATAAGCGCCAAGCGCGGAAAGACTGCTGACCCGCGGCTGCAACCGCCTGCGCGCGATTGTTTTCCAGGTTCTTCACCCAATGCCTCAGCGTGCGCGCGTAATGTTCGCGGAGATTCTCGACGTCACGAACTTCGAATCCCGCCCGTTCGGCAAACTGCAAACTATCCGAGACGGTTTCGAGCTCGCCGTCAGGAAAAATGAAACGCCCCATGAAACCCGTGGACTTTCCGCTGCGCGCATTGGCGTCGCGTATAGAAATGCCGTGGTTGAGAAACAGGCTGCCCGGCTTCAATAAGCGATACGCCGTGTCAAAATATTCGGGAAGCTTGTCGCGCCCAACGTGTTCGAACATGCCGATGCTCACGATCTTGTCGAAGAACGTGTCGCGCGGCAGTTCGCGGTAATCGAGGAGCTCGACGCGGGCGCGGTCCTGCACGCCTGCCTGGGCGATGCGCCGGTTCGCTTCGCGCGCTTGCCGCTCGCTGAGCGTAACGCCCACAACGTGCGCGCCGAACTCTTTGGCCGCCCGGATCACGAGCGCGCCCCAGCCGCATCCAATGTCGAGCAACCGTTCGCCCGGAGCCAGGCGCAGCTTGCGCAGCGTGTGGTCGATCTTCGCACGCTGGGCTTCGTCCAAACCGGTCACGCCGTCGTCGAAATACGCGCACGAATAGACGAGATCGCGGTCCAGGAATGACGAGTAAAACTCGATCGGCTGATCGTAATGAAATCCGATCGCCGCGCGGTCGCGCGCAAGCGAATGGCGCTTTCCGTGCAGTCGAGCTTCACGAAGTTCGGGTAATTTCGCGCGCGGCATCCTGCGCAGCAGGAGCGCGAGCTTCAGGAGCGTGAGTTTGGACGGCCTATTTACCAGGTCGTACAGCTCGTCGACGGCCGCCTCGATGTCGCCGTCGACGTCGAGCAATCCCGCGGCAAACGTACGCCCCGCATTCAGGTCGACGGGCGGACTAAACGCGCTGCGCAGCGCACCGGGCGCGTTGATGCGCAAGGTGAAACGCGCTTGGCGCGCTGCCGGAATGAACGTGCCTTCCCACAGCGCGACGTTGAAATCGCGCGCGTAGGCCTCCCCGAACAGCATGCGCAAAACCGCCGCCGCCAACCGCGCGTTCGGATCGGCGCTTGCAAAACGTTCGGCCGCTGCCTGCATGCCGCTTCCCGTTCGGCGTCGAAGAAAACCCCTCATGCACTTTCTTGCGCTGCTGCTCGGAGTGACCGTGGCCGCATCGCCCCCACCGAGTCCGGCGCCGCTGACGCCGCTAAAAGTTATCGGCAGCGTGCGGTCCACGCCGTTTTGCACCGCGCTCCATGAGACGATCGGCCCGGCGATCGCAGCCGTTCTTTCCAACGACGATCTGATCGCATCGAGCACGCCGGCATTTGCAACGCTCTATCGCGACGACGTGCTTTCACGATCGCAAGCGCGCGCGCATTTGGATCTGAACCGCCTGGAAAGTCTCATCACGCCGATCGTTACCAACGTTAAACGCGTGGATGAGCTGCTCGCAGCCAAACCCAACGATCCAAATTTGCAAGCCATGCGCGAACATCTGCAAGCGGTTTTGGCGCAACAGAAAGAATCGCTGAACGTCATATCCGGCTTCATCGCTACCGAACAGATGGGCGAAATCCAACTTGGGGGGCCGCCGGATAATTGGGCGGGCGTTTTTAGCGCGAAGCCGCAGACTCCATCCCGGCCCGGACCCGATCTCGCTCAGCCGCCCGCGGCAAAAAATATTTTTGCCGCCGGCGTTCAGAGCGCCGCCGTCGGAGCCAAAGATCCGCGTTATGATGCGGCGAACGTCGGGCCGACCTACGATCCATTCGCTCCGCTCGTCTCGCAGATCCGGGCGCAGCGCCTCGCGGCTCAGACGTCTGAAAGCGCCGCTGCACAGCTCGTCGGCGGCGCGCTTAAGCTGTGCGCCCCTTAGCCGCCGCTGACAACGCTTCATAGGTGCTCTGCAAAAACTCCAGGATCGTCTCGCGTGGTGACGGCGTGGTACGCGCATCCTCATAGCGCATAATGAACTCACCGATATCTTTGTTCCAGCCGGCATTCGGCGGACGAATCACGGCGCGATCGAGTCCATCGAGCTTAGGAGCCATATAGCTGTAAAAAGCCGGCTCCGCTAAGCGGCCGTCGCCAAACCAAAAGCCCGCACAGATCATTTCGGCATCCAGGCCTTCACGCATGATCAGGTTCGCGCCGGGAGGCGCGCTCGCCGGACGACCCGTGAAGCGGAAATACGCGAGGTCAAACGAGCCCCAATAGAATTGCACGAGCGAATGCCGCTGGCGAAACGGCGCGCGGTACTCTCGAAGCACGCTGTCCACTCCGGAAAGAATGGTCCAGAACCGCGCGACATCGGCTTCTTCGTACGAGCTGTGCTGGGTGTCTTCGTTCAAAGGAATCGGGTTGGGAACTTCCTGCGGCTTCGGATTGATCGCTACGTCGATGCCGAGCCGCGCGAGCGCCCCCATCATAGCGGCGTAGAAATCGGCGACGGTGCGCGACTCCAGATGAATCGCTGCGCCCGGTCCCAGGCTCGTTGTGATCTCGACGTAATGGCGCAGAAAATCGAACTGGATCTCAAACGTGTGGCCGCGATAGAGAATGGGCCCCGTCGTCAGCCCGCGCGAGTTCACATACAGGGCAGTATGCTGCCACTCGGGCTCGTGCGGGGAAAGCGCGAGCCTGATCTTTCCGGGAATCTGCGAGTACATATGGATTGTATCGAGCGTTTCTTTCCACTCGTCATACGGAAGCGAAGGCCACGGGGTATGCGATTGCGGCATAGGTGCGCCTTCGTGAGGCCGGCGGCACGTTCATTTGCGCGCAACGTTCCGGTCATCACCCGGACATGCCGCCCGGGCATCGTTGTCCGGATGCTTCACTCTGCTCGCGAGGCTGCGCTCGCGCTTCTGGACGGCGGCCCGCACGAACATGCCTGCGTGTTGCGCACGCTTTTGAAATTCGGCCTAGAGCCGCTGCGGTTTGCCCGCCGCCATGGAATTGTGATCGTGCCGCTCGGCCGGCACGAATCTTACGGCGCGCGCTCCCCAGCTCTGAGGCGCTTGGCGATCGACGTTGATGCATGGCCCGCTCCGCCGGCGGGTCTTTTTGTGGTCGAGGAGCGGACGGTCTACTTGCGTTCGCGCAGCGCCATGACGGTCGCGCACGAATTCGGACACGCGCTAGACTGTGCGCTCGGCGGCGGCATCTACCGCTCGGGCGTAGATCCCGTCTTACGCCGGCTGTTTAGCGAAGCGCGCGCATTTATCACGCCTTACGCGGCAACCGGCGCCGACGAGTACTTCGCCGAGTGCCTGCGCGCATACGTCGAAGCCAACGACGCGCACTCGTTCTGGCCGCGGGCGACGCGCGCGCGTTTGGCGCGCATCGACCGGGCCATGTTCGAGTACGTCGAGCGGCTTTTTACCGCCGAACTGATCTGCGCTTAGCCGACGATCGCGTTCAGGATATTGGACGGATCGAAGAAGACGCCGAGCAGACTGCTGAGCGGAATGCCGTTGCTCAGAAGAATCTGCGCCAGCGTTGCGGTCGCGCCGCCGCCGCCCGTCGAGCCACCCAACGTGTTGTTGATCGCGTTCGTCACGAGCATTCCGGCAATCAGTTGCTGGAGCTGCTGAATCAGCGGGTTGTTCGTGTTGAAGATCTGAGCGACTACAGGCGAGTACGCATCCGAATCCGTTGCGGTGAATGGCTCGTAGGCGAGCGCGCCGCCCGCCATCGAGACGTGAAAGCGCGCCTTCTGCGCCGCGGTTAACCGAATGATCCGCACGCGGCTCGCGTCGATCGTCCGCATGGAACGCAGGCGGGCGATGTTCTGCTGCTCGTGTCCGAGCGCATAGGCGATTTGCGAGTCTCCGAGCGTCGCGACTTGCAGTTTGCGCAGTTGGCCGACGTGACGTCCGTTGTCGTGGCGCCCGTTGTCATGGCGCCCGTTGTTGCCATGATCTTTATCAGGGCTTGCGAACGCGCCGGTTCCGGTGAGCGCGACGGCACATGCCAGGAAGGCGGCCGGAAGTATTCGTTTCATAAAGCGTCTCCTTTGAAGCATAGCTCCCCTCACCGCGCGCCGGATAAACGCGAACGGGCAAGCCCTCGCCGGAGTCGGTCTACGGCGTCGACGCGACTTGCGCGGAGGTTACCGGACCGGCTTTATTTCCCCACGACGAACGAATGTAGGTGATCACCGCGGCGATATCGCTCGTACTGAGCGTCCCTTTCCATGCCGGCATCGTGCCGTTAAAGCTCTTACCGTTGACGCTGATCTTGCCGGTCAGTCCGCCGTTCACGATGTGAATAACCTTATTCGCATCGCCGGTGACGACGGGATTGCCGGCAAGCGGCGGACCGATGGCCCCCTTACCGTCACTCTGATGACACGTCGAACAGTTCGTCGTGTAGACCGCCAGACCGTTGGAACTCGCCATCACTTTGGTCGTCTTCGCCTTGGCAGGCGCGGACGTTGCCGCGGTTGTCGTGGTCGCGGTGCTACTGCCGTTCGAGTTCGAACAGGCTGCCAAACTTGACGACAGGAGCGCCGCTCCAAAGAGAATGCCGGCCGATCGATGCATGCCTCTTCCTTCCCCTTTAGACTTCGCTTGAGGATGTGCTAGTACTCTCCCGGGCGGCGGGCGCCTCCGCGCCCCCTTGTTTGGCATGATACATGCGGTGGTCGGCAGCTTCCATCAGTGCGTCGGCTTCTTCACCATCGCGCGGGAAAATCGCGGCGCCGACGCTCATGCCTACGGTCACCAGCGAACCTTCCACCACGATGTTCGAATCCAAAATACGCACGACGTTTGCCTGCACCGAATCCAGCACCGCGGGTTCGCTCAGACCGGTGACCAGCACCGCGAATTCGTCGCCGCCCATGCGCGCGACCGTGTCGCCGGGGCGGACCGCATTCTTGAGCCGGCGCGAAAAAATCTGCAGTAAGATGTCGCCGACGCGGTGCCCGTAGCGGTCGTTGACGGCTTTGAAGTCGTCGAGATCGATGTAGAGCACGCCCAAGAGCAGGCCCGAACGGCGCGCGTACTCGATTTCGTCTTCAAACGTTTCGAAGAAAGCCAGACGGTTGTCGATGCCGGTAAGCGCGTCGCGCGTCGCAAGCGTTTTCAATTCGAGGTTGCGCTGCGCTGTCCGCAACAGTTCGGCTTCGGCTTTAGAGCGCTCGCCATCAAGAATGCGAATGCGATCGAGCAAACTGAAAGAAAGAATGACGCACTCCGCCATCGCGCCGAACTCAACGCCGTTCTCGGCTAAGAACGAGCTGCCCGAGGGCCTAAAAATATTGTAGGCGAGGTGGGTCATAATGCCCGCCAGCGCCGGCACGAAGGCTGCCACGAAGAAGCGCGCCGGATGATATCCCGCCCGCACACGAACCGCACCCGCGCAGACCGTTACGATCATTGCGGCGAACTGTATAAACAGCACGAGCGCCTCAAAGCGTTCTCCGCCTGGAAAAGCGTGGCGGGCGACTTCGGAGACGGCGACGAGCACGAATGCCGCGATCAGCAGACGGTCCCATTTAGGCGCTGCGGTCCGCGTTTGCAAAAATGCACGCGTAAACCCAAGGAAAGTTCCGAAGGCCAGCAGCTCCGTCACGACGCTGGGCCAGCGCGGGTCGAAACCGGTTCCGGGCCAAATATAGGCGCTTCCCAATCCGCTCGTGACCAATTCGTTGGCGATCAGCGCGCCGACGTAACCGACGAACCATGCCGCGCTGCGGTCTCCGACCGCAAATGCAACGTAGAGATTGCAGAGGCCGATTGCCACCAGAATCCCGAAGAAAATTCCGTCTATCAGCCGATAGAGAAACGTTTGCCACATGCGGTCGCGCAGCGTGTTCGCCCGCACCCAAAGCGGCGAGTCCGCGTAGTAGACGACGTGCAGATAGACCGGCTTGGCAGTACGCGCCGACGTTCGATCGAGCGTGAGGCCGATGGTCATATACGACTCGGCGTGACGGTTGTACGGCACGGCGGACCCGATCAAGAACGTGCGGTAGCCGGCCGGTTCGGGCACATAGGCTTCGCCGCCGGTCACGGTTCGCGGCAGCGAGAGAACCCAAGGACCGCTCGCGCCCTTGCGCGCAGCCAGCGGCACGCGGATCCAGACCGTTGAAGGTCCGCCACCCTTTACGGGATTACCGCGCGTAAACGCGGCCGCGCCGGAAAGCACCGACGCAGCCGGAGTCGATCCGCTCGCGTAAAGCAGCTGCGGGGTCAGCTCAACCGTGCGCGATCCGTCCGACAATAAGCCGGTGACCGCCGCATGAGCGGCCGGCGCGCACAATAGCCAGAGCACCATGCAGAGGGCCGGTGCCGCGAGACGCTTGCGCCGGAACGACGGCATCCGGCTGGAGTTCACGCGCGCTCTGCGGCTACGCCTGCCATTCACACA
This sequence comes from Vulcanimicrobiota bacterium, assembly GCA_013036105.1. Classification (GTDB taxonomy): domain Bacteria; phylum Vulcanimicrobiota; class Vulcanimicrobiia; order Vulcanimicrobiales; family Vulcanimicrobiaceae; genus Rubrimentiphilum. Next base: position 6,924 of record JAAXCX010000009.1, on the reverse strand, counting down.
AAAGCATAACAAATCACGAGCTTACCAGGCGCCGCTGCGCGCTCATGGCCCAGGCCAGCGCAACCAACAAAAAGTTGGCAACCAGCGAACTGCCGCCGTACGAGATGAACGGCAGCGTGATCCCGGTTAACGGGAAGAGGCCGATGACGCCGCCGACGATGATGAAGACCTGGAAAGCCAGGGTCGCCGATAACCCGACCGCGAGCAAGCCCGCGTACAGATCGGGTTGGGCCGCTGCGATCGCCAGCATGCGGTAAACCAGCAGCAGAAACAGGCCGAGCACGATCAGCGCGCCGATCAGGCCGAACTCTTCGCTGATCGCGGCGTAGACGTAATCGGTTGCCGCAGCCGGAATAAAACCGGGATGGCCGAGGCGGTATCCGGTGCCGAAAAGACCCCCGGCGGCCAGCGAATAGTATCCCTGCGAAGCTTGATAGCCCGCGCCCAACGGATCCGCAAACGGATTGCGCCAAACCGCGATGCGCGTGCCGACGTAGCTGTAATGACGCATCGCCCAGAGCGCCACACCGACGAAAAGTGCGCAGCTGCCGACGAGCAAGTCGATGCGCCTCGTTCCCGCGTAGAGCAAGACCGCAAACGTTGCCAGCAGCAGCGCCGCCATGCCGATGTCGCGCTGCAAGACGAGAATAGCCATCGACAAACCCCAGCCCAGAATCAACGGACCGAGGTACTTCAGGTTAGCGCGAATCGACCACGGACGCGCCGTTGCGATCACGTCTGCGGTCTCGGCCAAATAAGCGGCCAAGAAAAACACGATGAACAGTTTGATCAACTCGACGGGTTCGTATTGAATCGCGCCGATCCGGATCCACAGACGCGCGCCGTTCACTTCCTGACCGAAAGCCAGCAGCAGCCCGAAGAGCACGAGCGAGAGCAGCACCCAAAGATATTTTATCCGCGCCAAGCGCCGGAAATTCGTGAAGATCGGGCCGAACCCGACCGCCAGCAGCAGCGAGACCAGCAGCCAGTACTGCTGACGGTGCGCCAGCTCGGGCGAGATCCGCGCGACCGCGAGCAATCCGACTGTCGAAAGAACGATGGCAAAGGCCGGCAGCGCGTTGTCGCGCGCCGAACCGCGCGGCTGCGCCGCTACCCATACGATGCACAACACCGCTAATACCGCGAGCAGCCACGGCGGTCCGATCGTTTTAGGCGGAGCAAACGAGAGCGCAAGCGCCGCAAAGGCGAGCGCTAACGCTACAGGAACGAGAGCCTTTATCTTATGCTGAGCATCGCGTAGAAAACCGCGGTCGCCAGCACTCCGGTAAGTATCGATGGTCCCAAGTGCGCCCCGGCGGGTGCCGGAACCTCCGCTTCACGGACGCCGGTGAACGTAATGACGAGCCGCTGCGCGCGTGCCGGCAACTCGTGCTCGGCAAGAACCAGCGCGTCACCCGGCGTCAGCACAAATGCCGATACCGGCATGTCGAGCGTGCGCGTCAGACCCAGCGCGCGGATTAATACCGGGCGTCCGAACCCATCCTCAAATGCATCGTTCTTCGTCAGCGCGACCACGGCGCCGTCGCGCGCCAAATAGGCCGCGGTCGATCCCACGTGCGCGAGATATGCGCGCTCGCGCAGCAAGAGAACCGCCGTCATCGACGCGCCGGCCGTCACGTAATCTTCGTGCGAAGCGCTGCGCGCGTGCAGTTCGTCGTTCACGCGTGCGACAACGCTGCCGAGCATCGCCGCGACGGAACGCGGCTTGGGAGCGCGCTGAATACGCTGGCGCAGATGCGTTAGTGCAAACGACGCGACCGGCTCACCGTCGATACAACCGAATCCGGTGGCAACCGCGAAGAGGTAGCTCTCATCCGAAAGGCGCTGTGATAGGCAGCATCCCCGGTCGCCGCTGACCGCTACGTTCAAGGGAGAGCCTGAACTTCCAAGACTTCGATCCGCGTGTTCCCCACGTCTACATGATCCCCAACTTTGAGTTCTATGCCTTCATCCGCGAGCCGTTTTCCATTAAGAAACGTCCCGTTGCGGCTTCCCAGGTCGGTGACATAGAGGGCGCCGCCGGCGGCCTGCAGCGCCGCGTGCCGCCGGCTCGTCTCCGGATCGTCCAACGCAACGTCGGCTTCCGGCGATCGTCCGATCACCCGAGGCGCACGGCCCTCGGAAACTTCAAGCTCGAGTGCGCGGCCGTCCACGGACAGCTGAACGATCATATTCTCCGGACCCGAAGGCGCGGCCGCAAAACGATGGCGGCCGACGATCGCGCCAAAAACCGCAAGCCCCGCCAAAATTTCGAGCGAACCGATGCGCATCTGCGCCGGAAACGTCACGCCTCTTCCACGCGCAGCGCGGCTTTTCCGAACGATACGACGTCGCCCGGCTTCAAAACGGCGGTATCGATGCGCTCTTGGTTCACGTAGGTTCCGTTGGTCGATCCGGCGTCGTGCACGACCAGGGCGCCATTCTGCACGTCGAAGAGCGCATGATTGCGCGAGACGCTGGGATCGGGAAGATGCACGTCACTTTCGGGACTGCGGCCGACGCGCGCCGCGCCCCCAATCCGGTATTGAGGTTCCGACGTCACGCCGCCCAGCACACGCAACGTAAAACCGCCGTGCCCACGCGCGCCATCGGTCGCGATCTCCACCGCCCCTGCAACCATGCCGTCTCCTTCCAATAATTCTATGCGCGGCGGCGTCTCGAAGACGATGCCCACGCGCTCGGCTACGTCGGCCAGCAGCGCGCACCATTCGGCTTCGAGGTATGCGCGGTGCGCCTCAAGACGCTGATAATCGTCGGCATGCACGTAGACTTCGTAATGCCCCGGTGCAACGGCGCCTTCCGCCGACTGTTTGGTGCGAGCTTCCATCGTCGCGACGAGCTTGCGCGCGATCTGCGCCGGCTCGAGATCGCTCGGAAACATGTTGGCGAACGCGCGTTCCACAAAGGCGGCGCACGCTTCCTCGACGCGTTCGAAAAAATTCACCGGCGCTCCAGACGCGCGACGTAAAAGCCGTCGCGTCCGTGCAAACCGGGCGGCACGAGCACGTCGCCTTCCGCCGTCTGCAGCTCCGCCAAATGCGCTGGTATCAAGCCGCGTTCGACATTATGCGCGCGCACGCACCGGTCGATCACTTCGGTGGTTTCCCGCGGGTCCGTCGAACAGACAGCGTAGACGATCGCGCCTCCATCAAAGACTTGCGGCACCAGCGCGTCTAGCAGCGCGCGCTGCGTGAGCGCCAACCGTTCGCCGTCTTCGGGATGCTTCCGCCAACGCGCTTCGGGATGTCGGCCGAGCACGCCCAAGCCCGAACAGGGAGCGTCGATCAGGACGCGATCGACGCGCTGGGGCAGCAACGGAACGGTCGCATCGCCGGCTATCGCGGTCAGATTCAAGCCTTCGTTTTTCGCGCGGCGCTCGAGCGTTTCAATTTTGCGCCGCTCGCGGTCGACGCAGAGCAGCGAGTTCGCGTCGTCCAAGCGCGCGGCGATCTGCAGCGCCTTGTTTCCGCGCCCGCTGCACGCATCGACGACCTTCTCACCGGATTGCGGATTCAGCACGTCCACGACCATCGCCGACGACTCGCTCTGCAGCCACCATCCGTTCTCCTCGCGGTCGGCGGCAACGGCCGCGCCGCTTTCGAGCAAAAGCGAATCTTCGGAGAGCGCCGAGAGCTGCGTCGCGATCCCGCGCCCGGCGAAACGGGCTTGCAATTCTTCGCGGCTCTGCCGTTTGCGGTTCACCGTGACCGCGGGGTGCGCGGGTTCGTTGCAGGCTTTGAGCAGATCCTCGAGTTGCGTTCCGAAGACGCCGCGCCACTGGCGCACGATCCACGTCGGATACGAGTAGAGCGTCCCAAAATACTCGTCTTCGTTTTCGAAATCCGCGGGTTGCGGCGGAGCGGGTCGATCGCGCAGACAGCCGCGAAAGACCGCGTTCGCCAAGCCCGCGGTGCCGCGATGCCCGTGCCGCTTGGCGGCGTTGACCCATTGACTGACCACCGCGTGATCGGCGGCGGCGCTAAATAACAATTCGTAGAATCCCAGGCGCAGGATTTCGGCAATGGCCGGGGGCAGCGCTTTGCCGCGCTGTCCGATGTACGGCGCCAAATACCAGTCCAGCGTGCGGCGCATCTTGATCGCGCCGAAAACGAGGTGCGTGCAGAACGCGCGATCGCGCACGTCGAGTTTTTCTTTGCTCGCACGATACTCGAGCGCTTCCTGCGCGCCGCGGCCGGGCGATCCGTCGAACGGGAAGACGTCGCGTATGGTCAGAAACGCGACCTCGCGCGCGGTCACGCGCCGCCGCGCAAGAACTGCGCTCCGAAAGACGCGCCCGTCTGCGGTCCGCGATTGGGAGCGATCACTTCGAGCACGTTCACCACGCCGTTTCCGCTCTGCACGCCGAGCCCGTCGCCGATCATGCTCGCGATCGTGCCCGGTTCGACGAGCGGGCGCTCCCACTGCGTGACTTCCGCGCGCAGAATCTTGACTGGGGTGTTCGCAATCACCGCGCGCGCCGCCGGACTCGGCGAAAGCGAGCGCACGTGATTGACGATGCGCTGCGCTTCCCAGTTCCAGTCAATCGCGAAGTCCTCTTTGCGCAGCGGACGCGTTACGGTTGCCTTTCCGTTCTGCGGCGCGCGCGGAAACGAACCGCCGCCTCCCGCGTCAATTGCGTGCATCAGCGCCTGCGCGCCGAAACGAGCCAGGCGGTCGTGCAGCTCGCCGTAGGTTTCCCCGGGAAGAATCGGCGTACGTTCCTGGAGCACAACGTCGCCCGTGTCGAGCCCCGCGTCCATCAGCATGATCGTCACGCCAGTTTCGGAAGCTCCGTCGCGCAGCGCGGCCTGAATCGGCGTCGCGCCGCGGTACTGGGGCAAAAGGCTTGGGTGGACGTTGAGCGATCCGAGTTTCGGCACGTCGAGCAGCGACTGCGGTACAAGTTTTCCGTAAGAAGCTAAAATGAAGAAATCGAAGTGCTGCCCGGAAAGTTCGGCCGCGAAATCGCGCAGCGAAGCCGGCTGGTAGATCGGCACGCCGAACTTTTGCGCCGCCATCTTTACCGGCGGCGCCGTGAGCTTCTGTCCGCGTCCGGCGGGACGATCCGGCTGCGTTACGACGCCTTGCAGCTCGCTGCGCTGCGCGGCGGCCTCCAAACTCGGCACGGCGAACGCGCTGGTTCCAAAGAAGAGCGTTTTCACATCTCTTCCTCTTCCTGTTCCTCCTTAGGCGCGGGCTTGCGAATGTTCTTGGCCTTGTCGATGTACAGCACGCCGTTGAGATGATCGATTTCGTGCTGAAGAGCTTGCGCGAAAAGATCGCCGCCTTCGAGTTTGAGCTTCTTCCCGTCCCGGTCGAGTCCCGTTACCATTACGCGTTCGTAACGCACGATGTCGCCGATAAAACCCGGAACAGAGAGACACCCTTCGTGCAATTCGACTTCTTCCTGAGCGGATTCAATTTTGGGATTGATGACCGCGTGCTTGGTGCCCTGCGGATGCTCTTCGTCTTCGCCGGTATCGATCACGAACAGCCGCTTCGAGACGTTGACTTGCGGAGCCGCCAGGCCGACTCCGGGTGCAGCGTACATCGTTTCGAACATATCGTCGATGAGCTGTTGAAAAAGCGGGTCGCTTATCTCTTTTGGATCGACTTTTTTTGCGACGCGGCGTAAGACCGGCTCGCCTTCTGTCATGATCGGACGTACGTAGGCCATCAGGCCTGCGTATTCACAGCAGCGCCCGCGCGCTCCCTGCGCACGCGATACAGCACGTGACGCCGCAGCGGACTGCCTTCGGGCACGCGCGGGTGATCGAAATCGGCAGCCGGGTCGCGTTCCATTCCAAGCCGCCGCATCACGCGCTGCGACCGTTCGTTGATTTCAGCGGTAACGGCCACGACTTCGGGCCAGTCGAGCTCGTCGAACGCAAACTGCAACGCGGCTCGCGCACCTTCGGTCGCGTAACCGTAGCCCCAGGCATCGAATGCCAAGCGCCAGCCGACTTCACGTTTGGGATTGACGGGAATGTCGCCGGCCATTTCGTTCAAGCCGATAATTCCGGCAAAGCTCCTCGTCTGTTTGATCTCCACCGCCCAGAGGCCGTAACCGTCGCGATCGATGCGCGCCCGCATTTTCGAAGCAGCCTCATCGGAATGCGCGCGGTCCAGCAGTGCGGGGAAAAACTCCATAACGCGCGGATCGGCGCCCATATCCGCCCAGATGTCGAGATCTTCGTCGCGCCACTGGCGCAAGAGCAGCCTCGGCGTCTCAAGCGTAGCGCTCACCGGCGCTTTACAGAATGTAACTCGACAGGTCGGCGTTCTTGACGATATCTTGCAGTTTCGCGCGCACGTATTCGGCATTCACGACGACGGGATCGTGTTTTTCGGGCGCATCGTAACTCACGTCCTCGAGTAGGCGCTCAAGCACCGTGTGCAGGCGGCGCGCCCCGATGTTTTCGCTCTGATCGTTGACCTGCATCGCGAACTGCGCGAGCTGCTCGATGCCGTCGGGTTGAAAGTCGACGTCCACTCCTTCGCTTGCCAGCAACGCCTTGTACTGTTCGGTTAGCGCGTTCTTCGGCTGCGTCAGAATCGTCTTGAAGTCTTCAGCCGTCAGCGAGTCGAGCTCGACGCGGATCGGAAAGCGGCCTTGCAATTCGGGAATCAAATCGGAAGGCTTGCTCATGTGAAATGCGCCCGCAGCGATGAACAAAATATGGTCGGTCTTGACCGGACCGTGCTTCGTGTTGACCGTGCTGCCTTCGACGATCGGCAGAATGTCGCGCTGCACGCCCTCGCGCGAGACGTCGGGTCCGCGCGCGCCTTCGCGCCCGGCTACCTTGTCGATTTCGTCGATGAAGATGATGCCGTTCTGGCCGGCCCGCCGCAGTGCTTCGCGTTTGACCGCGTCCATGTCGATCAGCTTCGCCGCTTCTTCTT
>JAAXCX010000008.1 GCA_013036105.1 Vulcanimicrobiota bacterium | reverse complement strand
CCCACTCCGCCGCCCAATGCGACCGCCCCGCCGCAGACGAAACCGCAACCGCAGATCAAAGTCAACGTTCCTAAAACGACCAGTAACAACACGAATTCGAGCACAAACAAAGCCTATGTCCCGCCTAAGAATGGCTCCGAGAACGGCGTGCCGTCGGGTCAAGGCACCGCGCCGCCGCATCCCGCCAGCACCGCGCCCGCCGGAACACCGAGGCCGGCGTGCCGCAATCCGTACCAGGACGCAACCGTCGTGCAGCAAGTCTCGCCCGATTATCCGGAGACAGCGCGCGAACTGGGTCTGGGTCAGGTTACGGTGCAAGTGAAGGTCACCGTTAGCCCGAGCGGCAGCCTGATCAATGCTTCGATTTTCCAGAGCGGCAATAACATGTCGCTCGACCAAGCCGCTTTGTCGGCAGCGCGCCAGTCGACATATTCACCGAAAGTCGTGAACTGCGAATCGGTAACCGGCGACTATCTGTTTAAGGTCACGTTCGACCCGAACCAGTAATCACACACCGCAGAATCCTCCTCGCCGCGCTCGCGGTCTCTCTCCTGCTTCATCTGATCCTGGCCATCTATTGGTATTGGCCGTATACGCATTCGCAGACGGACGAACAGCTCGCCAACGTACGCGTGATACAAATCGCGCGCCGAACTCCGCCTCCGCGACAAACGCCTGCGCCTGTTCGCACATCAACGCCGGTTGTTTCGAAAGCTCGTGCTAAAGTTGCACCGCCGCATCTCACCGCGTCCGGCGGAAAGAACGCAGCCGGCGCTGTTGCTGCGGCCGCTACACCGACTCCGCAGCCCGTTGCAACCGCGAAAGTTCCCGCCGTAGGCTGCGCTCGCCCGAATGCGCCGGCCGGCTTGAGCGCGAGCCCTGATCCTTCAAACATCACCGCCGAAGCGCGCGCGAGCCGTGTGAACGGCACCGCCGCGATCGACGTTTCGCTCGATCCATCCGGCAATGTCACCGATGCAAAGGTGGCGCGCTCGTCGGGCAACGACGGTTTGGACGCGAGCGCGCTCGACATGGCGCGCAGCGCGACGTACACGCCGCAATACTCCGCTTGCAAAGGCGTCGCGAGCACGTACACTTTTCGAGTGAGGTTCGCGGCTTGGTAAGGGTTTGGGCGGAGCGCCGGGGTAGTCAGCTCCGAAATCTCTGATATTTTTTGACCTGCCATGGATGGCAGCTTCAAAACTTTGTTTTTCAAAAAATTCAGGAAGCCGCAAAATTACATGGAGGTAATTTTGCGAAGCGGTTTCGGGGCTGAGTACCCCGGCGCTCCGCCCTTCCGTCATAACAGGAGCGCATGAACGCGGACGGTAACTTCGACGCGTGACGTTCGCGCAAGCGATGGCTCTGGCGGTGCTGCAAGGCGTGACGGAGCTGTTTCCGGTCAGTAGCCTGGGACAAACGATCTTGATTCCGGCGTTGCTGCATTGGAAGATCAACCGGTCGGATCCGTCGTTCTTGGCGTTCGTGACGGTGTTGCATTTAGGAACGGCGCTCGCGCTGGTCGTATATTACCGCACGACGTGGGTGCGCATCGTGCGCGCGTTCTTCGCCAGTATATGGCGCGGAAAGATGGGCCACGATCCTGACGAGAAGCTTGCGTGGCTGCTGATCGTCGGTACGGTTCCGGTTGGTATCCTCGGCGTCTTGCTCAAAGATTCGGTTCAAGCATTCTTCGGAAGCGCAGAAATTGCGGCTGTGTTTCTCATGATCAACGCAGGCGTCATGTTCTTGGGAGAGTGGCTGCGCAAACGGCAGAAGATGCGTGCCGGCCGGGCGGATAAACCGCTACCGGCACTGACGTGGGGGCAGAGTGCGGGCATCGGCGTCGGACAGGCGCTGGCGCTTTTTCCGGGGATTTCGCGTTCGGGCGCATCGATGGTCGCCGGTCTGATCTGCGATCTCAATCATGAAGACGCCGCGAACTATTCGTTCTTGCTCGCGACCCCGGTGATCTTGGCGGCGGGCCTCTTTGAGATCGGCGAACTGACCGCACCGGGAAGTCACGTGGTACTCGTCCAAGCGGTTCTCGGCGGAGTTGTCGCCGGGATTGCGGCGTATGCCGCCGTTTCGTTCTTGGTCCGCTATTTTCGCAATAACGATCTGCGCCCGTTCGGGTGGTATTGCCTGGTCTTCGGCGCAGTCTGTTTCTCGCTCGCACGCTTAGGAGTGATTCATTGAAAATTCTCGCCGTCGTTCTTTTTGTCGTCTTTCTTATCGCCGCTGTACTGGCGTTTACGGGCATGGCCCATTTCTCGCACGCGCTCGGTTTTGACGGCCAGCATCACGTCAAGCACGGAATCGTCTACGCGATTCTGGCGGTGCTCAGTCTACTCTGGATGCGAATGGCGCCCGCGCGATAGATGCGGCACTTCGGGCCGGGCGGCGATCTGCTGATGGTGGACGTTTCGCATAAAGCGAGCACCGTGCGCACCGCGCGCGCGCAAGCTCGCGTCCGGCTCGGCGCCGAAGCTGCCACGGCGCTACGCGATGCCACGCTGGCCAAAGGGGATGCGCTGGTTGCGGCTCAGCTGGCGGGCATACTGGCGGCCAAACAAACGCCTGCGCTGATTCCCCTCGCGCACGCCATTCCGCTGGGCGCGGTCAACGTCGAATTTTCTTGGGATGGCGACGTGCTCAATATCGAAGCGGCCGCGCGCACCACGTCGCAAACGGGCGTAGAAATGGAAGCAATGGTCGCAGCCGCGGTTGCGGCGCTTACCATTTACGACATGACCAAGGGAATCGAGAAGGGCATAACGATCGAGTCGGTGCGCTTGCTCGAAAAGACCAAATGAAAGCGGCGCTGATCGTGCTTTCCGATCGCGCGGCATCGGGGGAGCGCGCCGACGGCTGCATACCCGCAATGCGCGAACTGCTCGGAACGCAGTACCAAATCGTCAGAGAAACGGTTTTGCCCGACGACGCCGGCGCGCTGCAGGCCGAACTCATCGACTTGTGCGATTCCGGCGCTGCGTCGCTCGTGTTGACCAGCGGCGGCACGGGTATTTCCCCGCGCGACCGCACGCCGCAAGCCACCGCCGCAATCGTTGATTACGAAGTTCCCGGAATCGCCGACGCGATCCGCGCGGCTTCGATCCGCATCGTTCCGACTGCGATGCTCTCGCGCGCAATCGCCGGCGTCCGGCACCGCACGCTCATCGTCAATTTGCCGGGAAATCCTAAAGCGGTCGCGGAGACCATGAGCGTATTGCTGCCGGTACTTCCGCACGCCCTCAAACAACTGAACGGCGAAACCGATCACGGTCCCTAAGCGATGACATTTGCGCAAGCGCAGGCCTACGTCTTGGAGCTGGTTAGCGAGACCGGATCGCGCGGCGAGCCTTACCGGCTGGATCGCATGCGCCGGTTCTTGGACGAACTCGGCAACCCGCAGGACACTTATCCGACGGTTCACGTCGGGGGAACGAGCGGCAAAGGGTCGACGTCGGTGATGATCGCCGCCGGTTTGACGGCCGCTGGTAAGCGCACCGGGCTGCACACCAAACCGCATTTGCGCTCCATGACCGAGCGAACCAAAATCGACGGCATACCGGTTTCGGAAGAGCGGTTCGCCGAGATCGTGGAGATGTTGATTCCCGCGATGGACCGTGTCGCCATGGAATTCACGCGTCCATCGTATTATGAAACGCTGCTCGCTCTGACGTTTGTGTATTTTTCGTTAGAGCGTGTGGATGCGGCCGTTATCGAGGTGGGCATCGGCGGCACGCTCGACGGAACCAACGTGCTGCATCCGCTGGTCAGCCTGATCACCAACGTCGGCCTCGATCACACGGAGATCTTGGGCGACACGGTCGAGCTCATCGCGGCCGATAAAGCCGGCATCGCAAAACCGGGTGTGCCGCTGCTCAGCGCCGTCGATCGTCCGGAAGCCCGGGCCGTGATCGAGGCGCACTGCGCTGCGGTGGGCGCGCCGTTTCTGTTTGTTCCCGACCACGTAAAAATCGGAGCTGTGCGGTCCGGCCCGTATAGCCAGCACTTTACGTTGACGACGCAGCGCGCCGTCTACGATGTGGAATTGCCGCTGCTCGGCGAATTCCAGCAGCGTAACGCCGCGTGCGCGGTGCTCGCGCTCGAGCAGCTGCCGGAGCCCTTGCGTCCGGCGCGCGAAGCGGTAGAAGACGGGCTCGCCGGCGTCGCGCTTCCAGGGCGCATGGAGTATTTTCCGGCTCACCCCGGCGTGATTTTCGACGTGGCGCACAATCCCGATAAGGCCGACAATCTCGTACGCTCTTTGCGCGCCCTCTTTCCGGAGCGGCACTTTACTTTCGTCATCGCTATCGGGGAGAGCAAAGATGCAGCGGAGATCATGCGCGTCTTCGCTCAGGTGCCCGCTACGCTGATCTTTACGTCGTTCGACGCGCGCGGAAGAGTCGCGGCCAAACCGCAGCGCCTGGCAAGCATCGCCGAATCGGCCGGCCTGTGGGGGCGCGCCGTTCCCGACCCAGTCGAAGCGTTTACGATCGCGCGGCGCAGCTCCGGCAGCGATGAAATCATCGTCGTCACCGGATCGACGTTCGTGGTCGCCGAGCTGCGCGAATGGTGGATGGAGAACGTCGTTGCAACTTCAAACGCGCGATAGAGGCGCACTACGCGTGCGCGGCCGCACGCTCGAATGGGGTGCGCGCACGTACGTCATGGGCATCGTCAACGTCACGCCCGATTCTTTTTCCGGGGATGGTATCGACGAGCCCGACCTTGCGGTAGCGTTCGCGCACACGCAACTGGAACGCGGAAGCGATATTCTTGACGTCGGCGCGGAATCGACGCGCCCTGGGCATTCGCCCGTTCCGGCGGAAACGGAGATCGCGCGCCTGGTGCCCGTGGTCGCGGGTATCCGCGGCCGTTCGCCGTCGGCGATTCTTTCGGTCGACACGCACAAGAACGCCGTTTTGCGCGCCGCCCACGATGCCGGGGCGGATCTGCTCAACTGTGTTTGGGGACTGCCTCCCGATGTATTGGAGACGGCGGCCGCGCTACAGATTCCGGTTGTTGTGATGCACAACAAGGTGCAGGCGCACTACGACGGCGACGTCATGGACGAAGTGCTGTCGTTTTTGGAAGATGCCGCGGGGCGCGCAGTGCGCGCGGGATTGCCGGCGGAGCACGTCATTTTGGATCCCGGTATTGGTTTCGGCAAAAGCGCCGATCACAATCTGCACATATTGCAGCAGCTTCCGCGCCTGATCGCCCTCGGCTTCCCTACGCTGCTTGGCGCTTCACGCAAATCCACGATCGGGAAACTCACGGGACGCGATCCTGAAGATCGCGTCTACGGCACGGCCGCCACGACTGCGCTTGCCATCGCCGCCGGCATTGATATCGTGCGGGTACACGATGTTTCTCAAACCAAGGACGTGGCGAGCGTTGCCGATGCGATCGTGCGTAACTGGAGACCGTCCGGATGGACGTGATCCGCGTTGACGGTATCCGCGCGTTTGGGCGGCACGGTGCCGATCCGGGCGAACGCGACGCCGCCCAACCGTTCGACGTCACCGTCGTTATCGAGTCCGATCTGAGCGCGGCGGCGGGAAGCGACGATCTCAAAGATGCGATCGATTACTCCGTCGTGCGTGAGGCTGTCGCGCGCATTGTAGAGTCAACGTCTTTTCGCCTGATCGAACGGCTTGCGGCCGAGATCGCGCGCGCCGTACTTGAAGATCCGCGTGTAGCCTATGCGGAGATCACCGTCGCTAAACCCGGCATACTGCAAGGCGCGACTCCCGGCGTGACGCTGCGCCGTCCGAATCCGAAATTTCGCGGATGGCCCGAGCCGGGATAGGACTCGGTTCCAACGTGGGCGATCCGGACGCCAACGTGCGCGCCGCGATCGAAGCGCTGAGCGAGGTTGGAACGGTCACGTCGCGATCGCGTCTGTATCGCACCAAGCCCTGGGGACGCACGGACCAGCCGGATTTTTGCAACGCCGCCGCGATCGTCGAAACGCAACTTTCGCCGCGAGAATTATTGGAGCGGCTGAAAGCGCTCGAGCAGAGGCTGGGAAGGACGCCGTCGGAGCGATGGGGACCGCGCGCGATCGATTTCGACATCTTGTTTTACGAGGGCGTCGCTTTGGACGAACCCGGATTGCAGCTGCCGCACCCGCGTCTCTTGGAACGCGCGTTCGCGCTGGTGCCGCTGGCTGAAATCGACGAGGGCTTCGCGGCAGCGGCCCAGGCCCTGCCGCCAGCGGAACGGGCCTCCGTGGAAGCGAACCCGTAGGCCTCCATGCCCGGCAATAACGTCGTCGAACGCGTGCGCTCGCTCGTGGTGGCGTTCCTGGATACCGACCTCGTGCGGCTGCGCATCGAACGCGACGGCGGCCATGTCGAGCTGCGGCGGGCGAGATCGCGTTCCGCGACTCCCGAATTGGCCGAACCGCAAGCGCCGGACGCGCCTCCCGAAAACGTCGATGCGATCAAGTCCGATCTCGTCGGCATTTTTCGTTTCAGCCGTCCGCTGCCGCAAACCGGCGATATGGTCGATTCCGATCGCGAACTGGCTTACGTCGAGGCGCTCGGCATCCGCAATCCGGTTCGGTCGATCGGTTCTGGACGCTTGGTTTCGGTCTGCTGCGACGACGGCCAGCCCGTTGAATACGGTCAGACGCTGTTCGAGATTCAACGTGTTTAAAAAAGTCTTGATCGCGAACCGCGGTGAGATCGCGCTGCGCATCAATCGCGCTTGCCGCGAACTCGGTGTCAAGACCGTTGCGATATTTTCCGAGCCCGACCGCGAGTCGCTGCACGTGCGTCACGCCAACGAAGCGTTCTGCGTCGGCCCCGGGCCCGTAGCGCGATCGTATTTGAGCATTCCGAATATTATTTCGACTGCGCTGATCACTAACTGCGACGCCGTCCATCCCGGATACGGATTTTTAGCCGAAAACGCGCGATTCGCGCAAATCTGCGCCGACCACGGGCTGACCTTCATCGGGCCGACGCCGGAAGTGATCGGTACGATGGGCGATAAAGCGACCGCAAAGCGCGTCATGCGCGAGGCGAAAGTCGAAACGACGCCCGGAACAGACATCCTCGAGTCGGTCGATAAAGCGCGCCGCGCGGCCAAAGATCTCGGTTACCCGGTTCTGCTCAAGGCAACCGCGGGCGGCGGAGGCAAAGGCATGCGCGTCGTGACGGGCCCAGACGAACTGGAGCGCGCCTTCGCCGGAGCGCAGAACGAAGCCGAATCGAGTTTCAAAGACGGCCGGCTGTACATGGAAAAACTGATCGTGAGCCCGCGCCATATCGAAGTGCAAGTTTTGGGCGATAATTTCGGCAACGTCGTCATTCTCGGCGATCGCGATTGCTCGGTCCAAAAGCCTTCGCATCAGAAATTGATTGAAGAAGCGCCCGCCGCCCATCTTTCTGAAAAAATCCGGAACTCGCTCTATGCCATGGCACTGCGCGCCGCGCAGGCGGTCCACTACACCAACGCCGGCACGCTCGAATTTCTCGTTAGCGGCGACCACGCATACTTCATGGAGATGAACACGCGCATCCAAGTCGAGCATCCGGTGACCGAAATGGTCTATAACATCGATTTGGTTAAAGAACAGATCCGCATCGCAGCCGGTGAAGCGCTCGGCTACACGCAGTCCGATCTGCGGCCGCGCGGACATGCGATCGAGTGCCGCATCAACGCCGAAGATGCGCGCAACAACTTCGCGCCGGCGGCCGGCACGCTTACCAACGTCGTTTTCCCGGGCGGCCCCGGCATACGGGTAGACACGCACATTTATTCGGGTGGCACGGTGCCGCCGTTCTACGATTCGATGCTGGCGAAAATTGTCGCGTTCGGCGAGACGCGTGAAGCGGCTATCGCGCGCATGGAACGCGCGCTGCGCGAAACGGTCATCGAAGGCGTGAACACGACGATCCAGCAGTGCCTCGAAGTGCTCGCGACGGACGCGTTCACGAGCGGCCACTACGCCATCGATTTTCTGCCCGGCCTGCTGCGCCAGGCTGACGCCGCTTAAGGGCGTTGGGATGCCGACGCGCCGCCTGGGACGCGAGCTTGCACTGCAAGCGCTCTTTTCGGTCGAAGTCGGGCACCGCGATCCGGCGGAAGTGCTCGACGAGTATCTCGTCACATCCGGAGATAGCGCCCACCGCTTTTTTGTAAAAGATCTCGTTTTGGGTACGTTGGAACACGCCGGTGAAAGCGACGAGATAGTAACGCCCTTGCTGCAACAGTGGAGCCTAGAACGATTGCCGACCATCGACCGTTTGCTCTTACGCATGGCGGCTTTTGAATTGCGGCACCGTCCCGAAACGCCCAAGCCGGTGGTGATCAACGAGGCGGTCGAGCTTGCAAAACGCTTTTCTACCGAAGATTCGGGCCGTTTCATCAACGGGGTGCTTTCTTCGGTGATGCGAGGCAACGGAAGTGCGTAGAGTTCTGCGCTATGTTGCCGTCGGGTTTTTGCTGGCGTTCCTCTTTCTGGCCGGCTCCATTGCGGGCATCGTCGCCGCTTATTCGCGCAATCTTCCCGACATCAGCCGCATGGCGGATTACCAGCCTGCGCGATCGACGCGCCTGTACGCGCGTGACGGAACGCTTTTGGCAAATCTCTACAAAGAGAACCGCATCTGGCTGCCCGTCAATAAAATTCCCGCCGTTGTGCGCAACGCGTTCATCGCCAACGAAGATCACAATTTCTACTCGCACCATGGCGTCGATTTTTTCGGCATCATCCGCGCCGGCGTCGCCGATCTGTCGCACCACCGCGTCGAACAGGGCGCCTCGACGATCACGCAGCAGCTTGCGCGCGCGCTCTTCTATACCGATCAACAGACGATCGCGCGCAAGATACAAGAAGCGCTGCTCGCGATGGAGATCGAGCGCTATTACACCAAAGACGAAATTCTCGAACGTTATCTCAACCTTATTTATCTCGGATCCGGCGCCTACGGAGTGGATGCAGCCGCGCACACGTATTTCGGCCGCGGCGCGGAGTCGCTGACGCTGGGCCAAGCCGCGATGCTTGCAGGGCTTATTGCGGCGCCTTCGGTGTATTCACCGTACGTCAACCTTTCGCTCGCGCGCCAGCGCCAACGGCACGTCCTCGATCGCATGGTCGAGAGCGGATACATTACGCAGCCGCAAGCTGATAGCGCGTATGCGGCACCGCTCCAGTTGAGCGGGCTTCGCCCCGAAGGCTTGCAAGGCTACCGCGATCCGTGGTTTACGACCTATGTTGTCGATCAGCTGGAAAAGACATTTGGAAGAGCTGCGACATATGAGGGCGGACTGCAAGTCTACACAACGGTCGATCCGCGCATGGAAGATATCGCTCAGAGCGCCGTGGACTGGGGGGTCGATGCGGCGAAATCGGAAGGCATCGGCGCGGACGAAGCTGCTCTCGTCGCACTGCGCCCGTCGACCGGCGAGATCGTCGCGATGATCGGCGGGACGCATTTCTCGCTGCAAAATCAATTCAACCGCGCTTGGCAGGCGCACCGTCAGCCGGGCTCGTCGTTCAAAGCCTACGTCTATACGGCCGCAATCGATAGCGGCATGCCCCCGACCACAGTCATCGACGACAGTCCCATCAGTTATCCGATGGGCGACGGAACGCAGTGGTCGCCGCAAGACGATGACTTCCGGTACTTGGGGCCGATCTCGCTGCGCGTTGCCCTCGCTCAGAGCCGTAACATCGTCGCTGTAAAACTGCTGCAGCTGCTCGGCGTCGATCGCGTCATTCAATATGCCCACCGCATGGGCGTTAATTCGGCTCTCGAACCGAATCTATCACTGGCGCTCGGCACCTCGGTCATTAGCCCGCTGGATCAAGCCAGCGGCTATTCGACGCTCGCCAACCAGGGCGTGCACATCGATCCTTCGCCTTTCCGCATCGTCAAAGACTCACTGGGCAATCCCGTCCTCGACAATCTGTATCCCGTGCAAACCGAAGTCATTAGTGCGGGCACGGCCTACGTTATGACCACAATGCTTGAGGACGTTATCAATCATGGAACGGGAAATCCCAACGCAATCATCGGCCGGCCGGCTGCGGGCAAGACCGGCACCACCACCAACTTTAGAGACGCGTGGTTTGCGGGCTATACTCCCGATTTGGTCGCCGTGGTTTGGCTCGGCAACGACAACTATCATCCGATGAGCGAATCATACGGCGGCAACATTCCCGCGCGAATTTGGGCGCGCTTCATGCAAGGCGCGCTGAAGAACGTGGCCAAACATGATTTCATTTTCCCGGGCGGGGAAGTTTCGAAGGTCGCATCGTGCGGGGGCGGCTACGGACCGTTCGAATATTTCTTGACAGGTACGGAGCCGATCTCGCCCTGCGGACATCCGCGCCCGCTGGCGTCGCAAGCCGCGGCGGCCGCGGCCGGCGTGCCCATTATCACCGGCAATATGCCGCCGGCTCCGACGTTCTCGCCGGAACCGACCGCGCCGCCGCCGGATCCGACGCCGCAGCCGTAAGCGTGCAAGACTCGCTTTTCAAACGCGAAGCGGCTCCGCTCGAGAGCGTACAGCCGGTCAGCAAGATCGTCGACTACATCCGGCGGATCGTTTCACAAAACAAGGTCTTGGCGGGCTTACGCGTGCGCGGCGAAGTGTCGGGACTTTCGCGTCAGCCCAGCGGCCGCGCCTATTTCGACCTCAAAGAAGGCGCCGACATTTTGAAATGCGTCGCCTGGGCCGGGGACGCCGTCAATCTTCCGCCATTTAAAGACGGCGATGAGATCATCGTCGGCGGCGATTACACGACCTATCCACAGCGCAGTCAGTATCAGCTCGTCGTAAAGTCGATCGAGCTCTCCGGAATCGGCATGCTTTATGCGGAGATCGTCGCGCTCAAAAAGAAATTTCAAGATGAGGGTCTCTTCGATCCGAGCCGTAAGCGCGCGCTTCCGGACTTCCCGCGCCGGATCGCGGTCGTATCCTCAATCACGAGCCGCGGCATGAGCGATTTCATGACGACGATAAAGTCCCGCGCGCCTTTTCTGGAAATACAGTTCATCGAAACACGCGTCCAAGGCGAAGGCGCCCAAATGGATATTGCCGAGGCAATCGATCGCGCTTCGAAATTAGATGTGGACGTGATCGTGGTCGCGCGCGGCGGCGGATCGTATGAGGATTTGTTTCCGTTCAGTTTGGAACCGGTCGTTCGCGCCATCGCGAGATCGCGCCATCCCGTTATATCCGCAATCGGTCACGAAGCCGACCATCCCCTGAGCGACGACGTCGCGGACCTCCGTTGCGAAACGCCCTCGAACGCGGCACAATATTTTGGGCAAATTGGCGATCGCCTCGTTGCGCGGATCGAACGCGCGCGCACGCGCATGGCCCACGGCGCGCGCATTATTTTCGCCAATAGCGCGCAGCGCGTGGATTCGGCCGAAAATGCGCTGCTGCGTTCGATCCGTGACGGCCTGCGCGACCGCCAACAACTGGTGGCGCGACTCGAAAAGCGCATTGACGCCGCGAGTCCCGAACGCGACGTTGCCAAACGGCGCGAGCGTTTGATGCAACTGAACTTCGCTTTCCGCCAAGCCGGCGCGGGAGCGCTGCGCAACGCGCGCCAGCGCTTCGACGTATTGCGCGCGCGATTCGAGGGCGCGAACCCCGAGGCGCCGCTTTCGCGCGGCTACGCTATCGTCACATTCGACGGACGCGCGGTTCGGGACGCATCTACCGTTCCGCACGGCGCGCTTATAGAAGCGAAAGTCCAGCGCGGCGGATTGCACGCGCGCGTCGAGAAGAAGGTCGCCGATGGCTGATCAAAAGCAAGGCCCTTTCGAAGAGAAGGTCGCGCGGCTCGAAGCGATCGCCAAGGAACTCGAGGGCGGCAACGTCGAGCTCGATCGCGCGGTCGCGCTCTTCAAAGAAGGCAAAGCACTGGCGGTGGATTGCGAAAAGTTACTCAAAGTCGCGCAGCAGCAAATCGACCGCGCGATGGAATCTACCGGGCAAACGGAGGAAGCGGGCTCAGGCGACGAGATCCCGTTTTAAGTGTCCGCGCGTCTGGACGATCTCGTAGCGGAGCGCAGCGGCATCAGCCGCTCGCAAGCGCGCGCATTGATTATCGAAGGCCGCGTGCGCGTGAACGGCGCGCCTGCCACAAAGCCGGGCACATCTATTCGAGACGGCGCCGCGATCGAAGTCGAGCGGCCGCGTCCGTTCGTGAGCCGCGGCGGCGAGAAGCTCGATCGCGCGCTTTCCGAGTTTGGAATTGATGTGCGGGGGATGCGGGCGCTCGACATCGGCGCGTCGACCGGAGGTTTTACCGATTGCCTTTTGCAGCGCGGTGCCGCGCACGTTGTTGCAGTCGACGTCGGGTACGGGCAGTTGGATTGGGGATTACGCAACGACCCGCGAGTCACGGTAATGGAGCGCACCAATTTCAGAACCCTTGGCGCCGAGGCTTTTGCCGGCGAGCCGTTCGATGTCATTGTCGCGGATGCGTCGTTCATTTCGCTGCGCACGATCTTGGCTCACGCCGTCTCGTTTTTGGCGCCGGATGGGGAGATTGTAGCCCTGGTGAAGCCGCAGTTCGAGGCCGGGCGCGCCCGGCTCGGGAAACGTGGTGTGGTGCGCGACCCCGAAGTACACCGCGCGGTGCTGCGCGAAATTCGTGATGCAATGCCTGAATTGGGCCTGATTCCCACAGCTTTGACCGCGTCGCCGCTGGTCGGACCGGCGGGGAACCGCGAATTTCTCCTGCGCATGGAAAGGCGCGGAGAAGCCCTGCCGGACTCGCGCATCGACGAGGTCGTGGGATGAACGTCGCCGCGAAAAAAGGCGTCGTAGCGTTTTACATCGACGCGAAGCGCGAAAACTCGCGTGCCGTTGGTCTGCGCATCGCCGATCATTTTAAAAGCGCCGGTTACACGATTTGCTTCTGCCCGGGATCCGATCCGGGATTGCCGATCGCCTCGGACAACGCGAAACTCAACGAGGCTTCGTTGCTGATTACGATTGGCGGAGACGGAACGCTGCTGCGAGCGGCACGCCTCGTCATCAATGACGCCGTTCCATTGCTCGGCATCAACACCGGGCGGCTTGGTTTTCTAACGGAATTCGACGACGACGATCCGCGCGTCGAACAGCTTCCCGGCCTGCTGGCGCGTGGGCTCGAGATCGAAGAGCGCCTCGCGCTGCAGGCGAACTACGAAGGCCGTAAGTTTTTTGCGCTCAACGATGTGGTCGTGCGCAAGGGAGAGATCTCGCGCATCGTTCCGTTCGGGCTCGGATTGGATGAAGAACAGGCCGCGCACATTCCGGCCGACGGCATCTGCGTCGCGACGCCCACCGGTTCGACCGCGTATTTTCTTTCGGCCGGCGGCTCGATCATATCGCCGCGCGTGGACGCGTTCGGCATCGTGCCGCTCTTGCCGCACACGTTATTTTCGCGCCCGCTCATCGTTCCGACGACTTCGCGGATTCACATCAGCTGCGACTCCGAAATCGTCCGTGCACAGCTAGAATGCGACGGCGACGCGGTCAGCGAGATTGCGCCGGGAGGCACCGTGACCATCGAACGCCATCCGCGCATGGTGCGATTCGCGCGCACGGCCCCGCTGCGCTTCTTCGAGCGTCTCGAAGACAAGATGCGCTGGGGCGTCTCCATCAAAGATCGCCGGCGAGCGTAACGGTGTTACGCCGGCTGCGCATAGCCGACTACGAATTGATCGCGGAGACGGAGATCGACTTCGCTTCCGGCGCGACCATGTTCACGGGCGAAACGGGCTCGGGCAAGACGATGGTGCTCGGAGCGATTGCGTTCGTGCTGGGTGAGCGCGCCGGTGCGGACGTGGTGCGCCGCGGATCCGCCAAAGCGTCGGTAACGCTTGAGTTTGATCCGGATAAGTCTCTGCGTGAGAAGCTGTGCGCCGACGGTTTCGAATTCGATCCCGATGAGGATGCGACGATCTCGCGCGAGCTGAGCGAGAGCGGCAAGTCCACTCTGCGGCTCAATGGCCGCCCGACGACGGCCGGGTACGTGCGCGACCTCGCCGCCGAGCTCGTCGACATCGTCGGTCAGCACGAAGCACAGCGGCTGCTCGCGCCCGCATATCATGTAGAATTGCTCGACCGTTTTGGCGGCGAGGCGTTGTTCCGGGTTCGCGAAAACGTTGCGACACTGCACGGCCGCGCCGGCAAACTTACCGGCGACTTGCGTGATTTGAACGAAGGCGAACGGCGCGCGCAAGAGCGGCACGCCTTCGCGAAGTACGCGCTGGATGAGATCGAATCGACTGCACCCGCCGCGGGCGAAGACGATCGCTTAAGCGAGCGCCGCCGGTTTTTGGATAACGTTGAAAAAATTGCGCTGGCGTTACGATCTGCGCATGATGCGCTGGCCGGAGAAGATGCGTCGGCATCCGGTACGCTTGGCGCCGCCGGTGCGTCGCTGCAACAGTTGCGCGGCCTGAGCGAAAGGCTTTCGGAGATGGCGCAAAGCGCGAGCGCGCTGCAAAGTGAGGTCAACGAACTCGCTGTGCGCATTTCGCGCGAGCTCGATGCGACTGAGTTTCAGCCGGCCGAGTTGGAGACGATTAACGCCCGGCTCGAAGCGCTCGATACGCTCAAGCGAAAGTATGGCGGCTCGATCGACGCCGTGCTCGCCGCGGCGGAAGACTTCCGCAAAGACGTAGACCTTTTTAGCAATGTGGGCGAGCGCAAGGCGCAGCTCGAGCGCGATCTTCAATCCGCGCAGGGTGAGTTGAAGAAGGCGGCGGCCGAACTTTCAAAACTGCGGAATGCTGCGGCCGATAAATTGCGCAAAGCCGTCGAAAAAGAATTGCAAGACCTGGCGCTGCCGTCTGGGCGTTTCGGTGTCCAATTTGAAACGCTCGGCGAAATCGCCGCGACCGGCGCCGAGCGCGCCGAGTTTTTATTCGCCGCGAACAAAGGCGAAGAAGAGCGGCCGCTCGCGCGCGTGGCCTCGGGAGGCGAACTGTCGCGCGTGCTTTTGGCGCTGATCGTCGTACTGGCCGGCAAGCGCGGAAAAACGGCGCTGGTGTTCGATGAGATCGATTTAGGGATCGGCGGCGCCACGGCCACTGCCGTCGGCGTGCGTTTGGGGCGCCTCGCTCGCGAAGCGCAAGTGATGTGCGTCACGCACCTCGCGCAGATTGCGGCATGGGCCGACGAGCATTACGTGCTCGAAAAAACCGAATCGCGCTCCGCGACGACGATTACCGTACGAAGAGTCGACAAAGACGCCGATCGGACCGGCGAGATTGCCCGCATGCTCTCAGGCGAAACACACGACGCCGCATTGAAGCATGCGCGCACATTACTCCGCCAAACCGCTGAACGGAGGTCGGCAATTGCGCTTCTTTAGAAGTTGCATAGCGTTGTTCTTATTAGCTGGCTCGACGCGCGGCGTGGCGGTTTCCGGCCCGGCAGCTGTTCGTTATGGGGATTGCGAGAGCTATTACTCGTGGCTTTCCGGGCAGTTTGAGCGACCTTTACCTGCATACGACGTCGTTCATTTCCAAGACCAAAAGAAAACTTGGCAGCAATGGTTTATTCCCGATCCCGGCGCGTCGGACGGCTCAGCGCTATCAGTGCAAACCGAATTCCTGGGGGGCGCGGCGCCAGCCGAAGTCCATCGCGCTATAACTTGCAGTCTGGACAGCGCGCGATCCGGGAACCCTTGGAACCTCTCCGATGCGACGTGCCCCGACGTGGCACTCGTCGTTGATAACGGACCAGACGTGGACGTCCGCGAGGTCTACTACGACGGGTCGAACTTGCGCGTCATTTTTCGAGTTGTCGAGCGCAAATGGTTCGCTGCGGGGATTGTCACGCTGAACGAGCGTGTGGCCTTATCTATTGACGGGAAGATCGTGCAGACTGTATCGGTGCAAGGCTTTGAACCTCGGCTGGTCTTGGCTGATCTCAAATTGACGCGCGGCCGCCACTATGCCATAGTGTACGGCGTCCTGGAAAAAGGTGGTTTGGACGATGGTAAGCTCGAGTCACCAAACGGTGCAATCTGCATCTGACAGCGAGTTAGCGAGCGGTGGGACGCTCTAACCTAAACTTTAAATAACTCTCAGCAATGCGGGGTAAACCTGTATCGTTATGGTTGCGATACGCCGGTTGCCCGTCCTCGCGCTCGCCTTTGCGGGGTTCTGCGCGGCGGTTCCCAGCGGATCGTTGAGCCAAATCATGCAACGGCTTGCTTCCAACCCGTCAGCGCCGAGTCAATATACGGCCAGCGTGCAAGTGCGTATGCACATGCGCGGCTTTCCCTGGATCACCAGGACCGTCAGCGGCAGCGAAGTCTACAAGCATCCCGGTTTTTACCATTTCGCTTTTAAGGATGCGCCCAAAGCGCTCGATCAGCTCAGCGGTTTGGAAGAAGATCTCGCCAATCCCACGGCTTGGCCGCAGCGGTACAATGTCTCATTGCTGGTTCCGCAATCGGCCGGAGTCGAGCCGGTCGTTCGTTTGGAGCCCAAAGTTGTAAAACTCGTGAAGTCTTTGGACATCACCGTTGACGTAGCGCGAGCGCATATCGATAAAGCCGTCTGGACGCGCACGGATGGCGGCACTATCACCATGACGCAAAAATACAACACGGTCGCCGCGCGTGAAGTGGTCTCAGAGCAAGATGCCGCGGTGCGCATTCCCAGTATGTCCGCCGACGTCACCGCTACCTACAGCGGCTTCAGCGTCGATGCGGGAGGGACGCACTAACCACTCGCCCCCTAAGGGATCTGGTGGATCTTTAGCAGGTTCGTGCCGCCGGCGCCGACCGGCATGCCGGTGGTAAAAGCGACGCAATCGCCGTTGCTCACAAGCCCCTCGGAAAGCATGCGCTGCTCCATGATGTGCAGCAGTACGTCGATCGATGAATAGCGCTCGATCACGAGCGACTCGATGCCCCAGAGCAGCGCCAGCCGCCGCGCAACTTCAGGAAGCGGCGTAAGCGCAACGATGCGCGCTTTCGGGCGAAACGCGGAGATATGGTGCGCCGCATTTCCGGTGGTCGTGCCGGTCACGATGTACGGCAGTTTGAGCTCGGCGCTCGCGCGGGTCGCGGCCTCCGCGATCGACGTCGCGACGTCGGGCGTCACGCCTTCGAGCCGCCGCAGCTGCAGCAACTCATGCGGATATTGCTTTTCAACTTCGCGCGCGATTTCGGCCATCACGCGCACCGCTTCGGTGGGATAGGCGCCCAGGGCCGTCTCGCCTGAAAGCATGACGGCGTCGGTGCCGTCGAGGATCGCGTTGGCAACGTCCGTCGTTTCCGCGCGAGTCGGCCGCGGGCTCGACGTCATGGATTCGAGCATTTGCGTGGCCGTCACCACGGGTTTGCTGGCGCGATTGCAGCGCGCGATCAGGTCTTTTTGCACCATCGGCACGCGTTCGAGCGGAATCTCGATTCCCAAATCGCCGCGCGCCACCATGATGCCGTCGGCGTGCGCGATGATGTTTTCGATGTCTTCGAGCGCTTCGTGCTTTTCGATCTTGGCGAGGACGCGCGTCGTCTTCTTGCGTTCGGCGATGAACGTTTTAACGCGCGCGATATCTTCGGCCGTACGGACGAACGACACCGCAACGTAATCGACGTCTTTGTCCAACCCGAACGCGAGGAATTCAAGATCGCGCTCGGAGACAGCCGAAAGGTTGAGCGAACCGTCGGGATAGTTAATGCCTTGCGACGGACGCAGTTCGCCGCCGACCTCCACGTTCGTGTGAATCTCAGTCGCGTTCTTATCGAGAATGCGAAGCACGATTGCGCCGTCTTGCAGATAGATGCGTTTGTCCACGGCCACGTCGGCGGGAAGATGCCGGTACGTCACCGAGACGCGCTGCGAATTCCCGATCACATCTTCGGTCGTCAGCACGAACGGCGCGCCGCGCTCGAGATGAACGGAGGGCGCATCGCCGAGTTTTCCGGTTCGCACTTTTGGTCCGGGTAAATCTTGCAAGACCGCGATATGCGTTTCGAGTTCGGCGGCGATCTTGCGAATCGCATCGATGGTTTTTCCGTGTCCCGCCGGTTCGCCGTGCGAGAAATTCAGGCGAAAGACGTTGGCGCCCGAAAGCACGAGCGAGCGAATGATCTCCGGATCGCTGGAGGCCGGCCCAATCGTCGCGACGATTTTGGTTCGTTTTTGAATCGTTTCCATCGGAACTACCGCGCTTGCGAGGCCCGCTCTGGAGGCTCCTGCGCCGGAATGGGCGCATTAGTTTCAAATCGTGCCGCGCGACGACAACGATCGCCGTCACCCGCAGCGATTGACGACGAGCTTTGTCGCCTCGCTTCTTTTGCATGCCCTGCTGGCAGCGCTGCTCTTTTCGATTGCGACTTCGTCATCCGAGCAGGCTTCCTCGGAGTCGGTGCAAGGCGCGCAGATCGTTACGGTGACGAGCCAAGCGGTTCCCAAGACCGTTGCGGTCGCGGCGCCGCACGCGGCTCCGCCGCTTCCACATGCCCCGCGGATCGCCCCGCGGCAAGCTGCGGCGCAGCCCCGATCGGCGCCGCCGCATCCGCTGGTTCATCACGAGCTGGCAAAATTTGCGCCGACCGCGCCGCCTAATCCGACGCCTGCGCCGGAGGCCTCGGCCGCGCCCAACCCGCAGCCCACACAGCCGGAAATCGCGTTGACGCCGCTGCCGATTGTCGCGGCCGTTCCGACAAGCGTGCCCGCCCGCATCGTCGCGGCGACGATTCACGCACCGCCGACCGCGCCGCCGACGCAAGCTCCGACTGCGGCACCAACCGCGCGACCCGTCCCGAAGATCCAGCAACCCAAGGCGCCGGAGGCGACGTTCGCTCCGCTGATCGCGCGGGCCACGCCGCAAGCGGTCGTGACGCCGGGCATGACCGCGCGCGTGCAGATTCGTAAACCCGCGCCGGGCGTTCCGAGTCCGGGTCCGACGCGGTTGCCGCAGCCAACGATCTCGCACGGCGGCGCGGCCAGCCCCGGTCCAAAGACCGTGGGCTCGCCCGGCCCCAAAGGCATTGCACCCGTCAAATCCAACGCGGCCGCCAAACCGATTCAAACGGTTCCGTCCACGCCGCATCCCGCGGCCGCGCAAGGAAAGCCGTCATCCAAAGCGTCGCGCAATCTCAACCAGCGGCTGCGAAATATTTTGCCGACGCCGGGTCCTTATGCGATCGCAACCCCGCGCATGTATAAGGGCGACGTCAGCAATCTCAAACCCGCAGAGCCGACGCCGCCGCCGGCGATCCTCGCGCAGACGAAATACATCTATACGGAAACCGTCGGCGGACAAAGTTGGCACATTCCACTGCTGGGTTCGGCGCCCGAAGAACGCATGATAAAAATGTACGTTACGTCAGTGAGGCGTGTTGCCGGCGTCGCGATGTGCACGGGCTGGGTCATCCGCCAACCGATCGCCGGCAAAGATCCCTGGATAATCGAACCCGACCAGACCTTCCCGTGCGGCGGGAACCTGGTGCCGTACACGCCCCCAACCCCCACCCCACGCTAGCTGGCGCTCTGCCCGCACCACCATTTTAAGAGCAAGCTGAGGCTCCTATTTTGGGGCCGGCGGGCGCGGCGTTGGCCGAGCGATTAAACAAGAACAAGCGAGGCCGGCAACATGCGAGCGTTATCCACAGCTTGCTTCTTGAAAACCGCCAAAACTCGGCGTAAAATTGAGCTGTCACAGAGACGAAGTAAGGAGGGCGGTTGGAACCGCAAGATCCACCGGGCAGTAGAGCCCGCGGAGCACGCCCAAATTAAGGAGCGCTAGACGAGCGCTCGGCGGCATCCGGACGTAGACCGGAAGAAGAGCGTGCTCATAGCGTAAACCCGACACACAGTAGGTAAGAGCGAGGGGCCCGCCCCACCCTGGGGTTGCGGCCCGTCGCATTTTTCAGGTATGCTACTCCCTGGTAGGTCAATAGCGTGGGCAGGTCCCGCGCTTCGTTGTTCTATGGGGGTCATTGTGGCAAGGTCGTTGGCGGGCGAATTCGAGCACGCGGTTGAGGAAATTGCGCGCGACGATCGTTTTGCCGGCGTGGAGATCGTTCAGCATGGCTCGCGCGGTACGGGAAACAAAAGCGTGCTGAGCGTGACGATCGATCGCGAAGGCGGCGTCGACGTTCGCACGTGCGAGCGCATCGCGTCTGCAATCAATAAACGGCTGCAAGATTTCGAAGAAGCCTACCGGCTCGAGGTCGAGTCCGCCGGTTTGAACCGGCCGCTCACCAAACCTGGAGATTATACGCGCTTTGCGGGCCGCGATGCGAAGATCGTTACGTCGCTGCTCGTACGCGGAACCAAGACGCATCGCGGCGTCTTGCAAGGTGTTCGCGGAACCGCGGTGATTCTGCAAACGGAAAGCGGCGAGTTGCCGCTGCCGATCGAGACGATAAAAACCGCAAACTTAGAATACGACGTGCGCGCAGATTTAAAACGCGCGAAGGAACAGAAAAGACAACATCATGCCTGAGCAAATGACCGAAGAGAGACTGATCGACGTTCTGCAATACATCTCGCGGGAGCGAAATATTCCGTTCGAGATGTTGATCGAAGCGCTGGAAGCGGCGCTGCTGACCGCTTACAAGCGGCACTTCGGAAGCGAAGCCAATGCGATCGTCTCCGTCGACCGGCAAACCGGCGAATACAAAGTCTTTCACCGGCGGATCGTGGCCGAGGAGATCACCGATCCGAAGCTGGAGGTTACGCCCAAAGAGGCGGGCCCGCAATATCAGGCCGGCGATTACTTCGACGAAGAGGTGACGCCCAAAGACTTTGGCCGCATCGCGGCCCAGACCGCCAAGCAAGTCATCGTTCAGCGCATCCGCGAAGCCGAGCGCGACACCGTCTATAACAAGTACGCCGCAAAACTCAACGACATCGTCACCGGCACCGTTCAGCGATTCGAACAGCGCAACATGTACATACTGCTCGACGGTAAGGACGAAGCGATGCTGCCGCTCTCGGAGCAAGTGCCGCGGGAAAATTTCCGTATCAACGACTTCATCCGGGCCTACGTTTTGGACGTGCGCAAATCGCCGAAAGGCCCAAGCGTGATTCTCTCGCGTTCGGCCGACGGACTCGTGCAGCGTCTGCTCGAGTTCAATGTCCCCGAAGTCGAGGATGGCACCGTCGAAATTATGGCGATCGCGCGCGAGCCCGGTAGCCGTACCAAGGTTGCCGTGCGCAGCGCGCGTCCCGAAGTCGATCCGATCGGCGCCTGTTTGGGGCCGAAATCCAGCCGCATTGCAAACGTCTCCGACGAATTGCGCGGCGAGAAGATCGACGTTATCAAGTGGGATCCGGATCAAACCAATCTGATTATGAACGCGCTTGCGCCGGCCAAAGTCTTGAGCGTCGAGCTCTTTGAGGACGACGGCGTCGCCCTGGTCATCGTGCCGGACTACCAACTCTCGCTGGCCATAGGCAAAGAGGGTCAAAACGTCCGCCTGGCAGCGCAGATGACCGGCTGGCGTTTGGACATCACGAGCGAAACCGAGGCCGCGGAAGCGCGCGAACGTTATTTGGCCGAGAAGGCCGAACGGCAAGCGGCGCCGGCGGCCGAAGAAGACGTCGAGGCCGAGGAGGGCGAGACGCTGCCCGCCATCGACGAAGACCTCATCCGCAAGCTCGAGGAGTTCAAACGCGAGCGGCTGAGCGAGTAGGGGCCGTGAGCGACCATGTGCCGGCGCGCCAGTGCGCCGGATGCCGCGAGCGCAGGCCCAAGGGGAGCCTCAGGCGGTTTGTCCGCACGGGACCGCGGGAGTGGCGCTCGGACCCGGCCAAGCGGCTATCCGGGCGCGGGACCTACTTGTGCGCCTCCCCGGATTGCCTCAAGCTGGCCGAGAAGAACCGCCGCTATCCGGGGCTTGCATCTGCGGCCGCCGAAGATGTGTTTCAACAAGGTTCGAGTGCTGTGAAATGATGATGCTTAACCACTATGATTAGGCGCGCCGGGCGCGCCTCCAAGGAGCGTAGCATGAGGTGAGGACGGCGCAGGCGTCCTCGGCTTACGTTCCGAGGTACACTTACACGCCTGCGAACGTGAAAGGCAAACTTTGGCTACGGGAAAAGTTCGGATATTCGAGCTCGCAAAAGAGGTCGGACTCACTTCAAAAGAGTTGATCACGCTCTTCAACGAGCGCCTAAACGGCGTCTTCGAAGCGAAAAATCAGCTCAGCGTCGTTCCTGACCAGATCGCAG
Organism: Vulcanimicrobiota bacterium; assembly: GCA_013036105.1. Taxonomy (GTDB): domain Bacteria; phylum Vulcanimicrobiota; class Vulcanimicrobiia; order Vulcanimicrobiales; family Vulcanimicrobiaceae; genus Rubrimentiphilum. The sequence continues at coordinate 97,762 of JAAXCX010000008.1, read as the reverse complement.
ACCTCGTTCGGAAAGTTTTGGCTAAGCCGCCCGCACCCAAAGCGCCGGCGGCGGCTGCGGGGCCGGCGAAAGCCGCGCCCAAGCGCGTGGTCAAGCCCGCGGCGGCCGTGTCCGACAAAGTCGAAGAGCCTATTCCCGAACCGATCCCAACGCTCAAACCCGTCACGGCGACTCGCCGTCCGGCGGTCAAACCCGTCGCTCCACGAACCGGGGACGGCACTGCGCGTCCGGCGGCGCCTCCGCCGACCACGTCGGTATCGGCTTCTCCCGCTCCACGCGTTCCTCAACCTGGGCGGTTGATTCAAGCCGCGCCGCAACGCCGGCCGCAAGGCAACGGACCGTTCCGTCCGCTCACGCCGCCGCGTCCGTTCCGGCCCGGCGTCGGTCCGGTTACCGAAGGCCCTGCGCCGAGCTCGGGCGGACGCCCGGGCGATCGCGTGCGGGGCGTGCATGAGGACAAGCTCAGCAAGAAAGATCGCGAGAAAGAGCTGCTGCTCGAAAAAGAGCGCACTCGGAAGAAACGGCCCGAGATCGTTGCGCCGCCGCCGGCCGCAAAACTCGAGACGATTGAAATTCCCGATTTGCTCACCGTGCAAGAACTGGCGACGTCGATGATCGTTCCGGCTAAAGACATCATCGGTGAGCTGATCAAGATGGGCACCATGGCGACCATCAATCAAAACATTCCAAGCGACGTCGCCATTTCGGTCGCAAAGAAATTCGGCTTCAACGCGGTCGTGAAAGAGGCCGGCGAAGAAGTTACGGTCGAGCAAGAGGAAGACAAACCCGAGATGCTCACGCCGCGCCCGCCCGTCGTTACGGTGCTGGGCCACGTGGATCACGGCAAGACCTCGCTGCTCGATAAGATTCGCAGCGCGAACGTCGCCGGGGGTGAAGCGGGCGGCATCACACAGCGCATCGGCGCGTACACGATCGAGCTCAATAATCGCAGGATCACGTTCATCGACACGCCCGGTCACGAGGCGTTTACCGAAATGCGCGCGCGCGGGGCGAAAGTTACCGACGTCGCCGTCCTTGTTGTGGCGGCTGACGACGGCGTCATGCCGCAAACCAAAGAAGCGATCGCGCATATCAAAGCTGCGGGCGTACCGATCGTCGTAGCGATGAACAAGATGGACCGCGCCGAAGCGCAGCCCGAACGCGTGAAGCAGCAGCTTTCCGAAGAAGGTTTGCAAGCCGTCGACTGGGGCGGCACGATCGAAATGGTTCCGGTCTCCGCGCGCACGGGTGACGGCATCGACAAGCTGCTGGAAACCGTGCTGCTCGAAGCCGACATTCGCAATCTGCAGGCCAACGCGAATCGCCGCGCCACCGGCGCGGTGATCGAAGCACGGCTCGATCGCGGCCGCGGGGCCGTGGCGACGGTGCTCGTGCAAAACGGAACGCTGCGCGTGGGCGACGTCGTCGTCGCGGGCGGAACGTTCGGAAAGATCCGCGCGCTCGTTGACGACACCGGCAAACAAGTGAAAAAAGCCGGCCCTTCGATTCCGGTCGAGGTCATGGGTTTGCAAGACGTCCCGTCCGCGGGCGATGCGCTAATGGTCGTGAGCGACGAACGCGTTGCGCGCGAAGCTGCCGACAAGCGCAAGACGCGGCGCCGCGACGTGCGTATCGAGGCGGCCGGCGGCCAAAAAGTATCGCTCGAGACGTTCATGTCGATGCCGGCCGAAGGCAAGAAGACGCTCAATCTCATCATCAAGGCCGACGCGCAAGGGTCGGTCGAGGCGCTGCGCACGCGCATGGAGTCGCTCTCGACTGAGGAAGTCGACATTCGCGTGATTCACGGCGCCGTCGGCGCGGTTACGCCCAACGACGTGAACCTGGCCAGCGCGTCCAACGGCGTGCTGATCGGCTTCAACGTGCGGCCCGACGAAACCGCAAAGCGGCTGGCCGAAAACGAAGGCGTCGACTTGCGCTTCTATCAGGTTATTTACGAAGTCGAAGACGATCTCAAGAAAGCCATGCGCGGCATGCTCGCGCCGGTGAAGCGTGAAGTGACGCTGGGCCACGCCGAAGTGCGCGAGATCTTCAAGGTCAGCAAAGTGGGCAGCATCGCAGGCTGTTACGTCAAGGACGGCAAGATCGCACGCAACGCAAAAGTGCGCGTACTGCGCGACAGCGCGGTGATCTTCGACGGCGAGATCGAATCGCTGCGCCGCTTCAAAGACGACGCGCGGGAAGTTGCCGAAGGCTTCGAGTGCGGCATACAGATTGCGCGCTACCAAGACCTCAAACAGGGCGACATCATCGAGGCTTACGCCATCGAGACCGTCGCCGCGGAGTTGGCGCCGGCGTGAACAAGCAGCGGCTCCAGCGAATCGACCACGAAGTTCAGCGCGTTCTCGGGACGCTCATCACGCAAGAACTGAAAGACCCTCGCTTGGGCTTCACGACCGTGACGCGCGTTGAGATCTCCCAAGATCTGCAGCACGCCAAGGTCTTCGTCTCAATCATCGGCGACCGGCACGTTGCACGGCAGACGATGGATGCGCTAGCCGGTGCGACCGGTTTTATACGCGGCGAGCTCGGCCATCAAATTGCGTTGCGCCATACGCCCGCCCTGACGTTCATCGAAGATCGCACGACCGAACGCGCGATTGAATTGGCCAAGACGCTGCGCGAAGATACCCGGGGCGCGAACCAGTGATCGGCGAGAAGCCGGCCGCCGCGACCACCGAAGAAGTTGTCACCGAGCTTCGCAAGCGCGAGGCGTTCGTGATGGTCAGTCACGTGAAGCCGGACGGCGACACGTTGGGCGCCGGATTGGCGCTCGGCTTGGCGTTAAAACACCTCGGCAAACGGGTGCATTACTTCCAGGGCGAGACTATTCCGCGCAATCTGCGCTTCCTCGCCGATGCGGATCTCGTCAGCAACGTCGTGCCGGCGGATTTTCCGCCCGACGCGCTCTGGGTGTTCTGCGACATGAGTGACACGGCGCGCGCCGGCGAGACGCTGCCGCAACTCTCGCGCGAAAATATCTTGGACATCGATCATCACCTGGGGAATGCCCATTTCGGCGCGTTGAATTACGTGTTGCCGCACGAATGCTCCACGGGCACGTGCGTTATGCATTTGCTGCGCGCGATGAATGTGCCGATCACGCCCGCGATCGCGACCTGTTTGCTGACGACGATTATGACAGACACCGGCGGGTTCATGCACAGCAACACGACTCCCGAAGTGCTCATGCTCTCGGCCGAACTCATCGGCTCGGGCGCCGACAAAGAGCAAATCACCGAAGAGATTTTCGCCAACAAGCGTTTTCCGGCGCTGAAGTTGCTGGGGCGCGCTCTCGACGAAGCGAAGATGGAACACGCCGGGCGCTACATGTGGTCGTTCGTCGACGACGCGATGCTGGCCGAGTGTCATGCCGACGGCGAAGATACCGAAGAAATCATCGGCCATCTGCGATCGGTCGAAGGCGTTGAAGTAGCCGCACTATTCAAAGCGTACGACGGCGAGATTCGCGTGAGCCTGCGAAGCAGCGGGCGCATCAACGTTCAAGCCGCGGCTTCGAGGCTCGGTGGCGGCGGACACTTTCGCGCCTCCGGTCTTACGTACACCGGCTCGCTCCCGGACGCGATCGCCGCGGTCGACGCAGCGCTGGTTGCAGAAGGCCTTTGATCGGTTTCGTCAACGTCTTTAAGCCCGCCGGGCCGACTTCAGCGCATGTCGTTGCGCGCATTCGCCGGATCTACGGGCTGTACGGACGCGACACACGAATTACCGCCGGTCATTTGGGAACGCTCGACCCGCAGGCCGCCGGAGTGCTGCCGGTTGCGATCGGCAAAGCAACGCGGCTCATTCCACTCTTGACCGATCAGCGCAAAGCCTACGTCTGCGCGTTCGTTCCGGGACGCAGCACCACCACCGCAGACGCACACGGTGAATTACTTGAGGCAACGCTGCTTCCGGTCAATTGGATCGAGCGGCTGAAAGACGTCCTTCCGGCGTTCATAGGAAGGATCGAGCAAGTGCCTCCGATGTACAGCTCGGTGCATCACGACGGCAAACGCTTGTACGAACTTGCACGCGAAGGCAAGATCGTCGAACGGAAGGCGCGTTCGGTCACCATTTACGGCTTAGCCTTTCTGGGAGAGGAAGATGGAGCCGCGCGTTTACGCATAGCGTGCAGCGAAGGTACCTACGTGCGGACGCTTTGCGAAGATCTCGGCAGAGCGATTGGCCTTCCCGCGCATATGGGCGCGCTCGTGCGCGAAGGGTCGGGCGCATTTCTGCTGCAGGAAAGCCGGACGCTCGAGCAGATCGCGGATGCGCCGAGCGACGCCCTCATCGCGCCCGAAGCGATCATCCCGTTTCCAACCATCGTACTCGACTTGCGCCACTCCGCCGACTTTCGCGCCGGCCGCATGGTGCCGCTGCCCTCCGGCGCGCCCGCGAAACACGTCTTCGTTCGCGATGCTTCGCGGACGCTGGTCGGCGTCGGTGAAACGCACGGCGCGTTGCTTGCACCGCGCAAAGTGTTCCTCTAGTGTCATGGTGAGTGAGTGTCGTGACAAAAGTGTCATCCTGAGCGAAGCATTTCGCCTTCAGCGAAATGCGAAGTCGAAGGGCGGCCGAGCTTGTCGAGGCCCGCGTTGAGAATACATTACGCGTTGAAGCGTGACGACGATGCGCCGCTCGTGCTTGCGATTGGGGTTTTCGACGGCATGCATCGCGGGCACCAAGATATCGCGCGCAAGACGCGCGAGCTGCGCAAGCCCGGCTGGAGCGCCGGCGTGCTGACGTTTTCGAACCATCCCTCAGCGTTTTTACGCCCCGGTACCGAGCCGCCGCTGATTTCCACGCCCGAAGAGCGCGTCGATCTGCTCGCGCGCGCCGGCTATGAGGAATGTTTTTTCGTTCCGTTCGACGCTGCGGTAGCAAATCAAACCCCCGATGAATTTTTGAAGAAGACGTTGATCGAAAACCTAGGCGCACGCGGCGTGGCTGTGGGACGCACCTTTCGTTTCGGGCACGGCCGTGAGGGCGACGCCGCGCTCATGGAGCGCGTCTTACAAGAGAACGGCGTCGCGTTCTCGCCTGTGGAGATTGCCGCTGACGAAAACGGCGAACGCATTTCGAGCACGCGAATCCGGAAGCTGATTGCCGACGGCGACGTTCAGGGCGCGGACCGTTTACTGGGTCACGCTTACGAACTTCGCGGAAAGGTTATGGCCGGCGCGGGACGCGGCCACGGCTTAGGTTTCCCTACGGCGAACCTTGCCGTTCCGGAAAAACTGCTGCCGCGCGATGGCGTCTATTCCGGAGTCGCCCGTCACGAAGGGCGCGACTACGCAACGCTCGTTTCGATCGGAACCAACCCGACGTTCGACGGGAAAGCCCGGACGGTGGAAGCATGGTTGCGCGATTTCCATGAAACGATCTATGGCCATGAGCTTGCGCTGCGCGATCTCTGCTTCGTCCGCGAGCAGCGGAAATTCGCAAGCTCGGACGAACTGCTTTCTCAAATGGAAGACGACGCGCGTGCCGTTCCGTATCCGGCCTTTGGGTAGGAAATAAAGATGATTGCCACTCTCATACTAGCGGCTGCAATCAGCGGCCCACGGACTCCGCAAGCCGCAGCTCTTTTATTTTTGCAGCCGGGCGTGACGCACTCGCGCCCGTCGGTGCGCGTTATCGCCGCAACCGCACACTTCGCCGTCGTTCGCTTTTCCGGCGCGGTTATCGAAAGCACGAAGGCGAGCGGGTATCTGACTGCGCAAAAGTTCTCGTTTGGCTGGCAGCCCATTATTCTGAGCATCGGCAACAAGCCGCCCGCTATCCCGGGAAATGCTGGCAGTAGCGACATCGGGCCGGCGGCTGACGTCGAAGCGGTTCGCGCTCAAGCGGCCGGCATGGCCGAAATCATTCCGTTCGTTCGGGTGATTGATGGATATGCGTTCATGGAGTGGTGGGGCTGGGGCGGGGGAGAGAATTTCTACAAGAAAACCGCAAACGGGTGGAAGAAGTTCGCCGGCGGCGGCGGAGCGGCGAACATCGGCGACCTCACGGCTAAAGGCGTTCCGCTTCGGATTGCAAAGGCGCTCTTGAGGCAGTGAAAACGATGAAAGTTAAGCTCGCAATACTATGCGCCGCGTTTTTCCTGTCGGCGTGCTCGCAAAATGCCAAACAGGTAGCGCAAGTCGCGCAACCAGCGCCGGATTGGACGATGCCGCTATCGACCGGTGGAACGCTGGCGCTATCATCGCTGCGTGGTAAGCCCGTCTATCTGAACTTTTTCGCGACGTGGTGCCCGCCGTGTAAAGACGAGGCTCCGTTCATTAACAGGATGCAGCAGCAGTACGCCGCACGCGGATTGCACGTCGTCGGCATCGACGAACTAGAAAACGCGAGCCAAGCTCAGGCATTCCGCAAGCAATTCCATTTGGTGTACCCGGCCGTCGTCGATGGCGGCAAGCTTCAGGGGCAGTACCTGATCAACGGATTGCCCGTGCACGTCTTCATCGGACGCGACGGGGTCATCCGAAAAATTATAGCCGGCGAAATGTCGCACGCCGACATTCAGAAGAACGTGCAAAGTATTCTGTGAGCCTCGAGACGCTCAGCACGGTTGCGGCGGTTGGGACGTTTCTTGTCATCGCGGCGACCGCGATTGCGGCGCTTGTCCAGCTGCGCCACCTACGCGTCAGCAATCAGCTCGAAGCACTGCTGGCAGTTTTAAGTTTGCCTTACGACTCCGTGTTGAGCGAGTCTTTTCAATTTGTGACTCACGAGCTCGAAGCGCGTATGCGGGATCCGCAATTTAGGCGCGAACTGGAAAAGCCGCAGCCCGATCGGAAGGTTCACAAAGAACTGCTGGTCTGCGATTACTACGAGCGATTAGGGTCGATCGTGAAAAACGGCTTGATACCCGAAGAACTGTATTTTGACAACAGCACCCCGGAGCAGTCCTGGCGGCTATTAAGCCAGGTTATTGCGATCCGCCGCCGCGTGCGCGGTCCGGTTGTGTACGATAATTTTGAGTATCTCGTGGCGCGCTCCCGCGCCTACGATCGCCGTCATCCCAATGGAAATTACCCGGCGTCAGAGCCACGAGTAGAGATAGAAGATGTGTGGCTCGCTGAAGATCGCCGCTCAGGCGGCGCGGACAACCAGCGCGCCGTCCTCGAAAGTAACGTCCGCGGCTGAACCCTTAGGGAGTTCGCCGCGCAGAATGGCGGACGAGAGCGGCGTGCTGACGTGCCGCGCCACAATTCGATGTACGTAGCGCGCGCCGCTGCCGGCGCTCATCGCCTCGCGCGCCAAGAAACTTCGCGCATCGGGTGAGAGTTGGAGCGTCACGTCGCGCGCGCCTAGGCGTCCGGCCAGCGATTCGACGTGTATCGCGACGATTTGCTCGATCTGCTCTAAACCAAGCGCGTTGAAATGGACGACGTCGTCGATCCGGTTGAGAAACTCCGGGCGGAACGCGATCGGCAGTTCCTGGTCTGACAGATTTGTGGTCATGATGATCAGCGCGTGGCGGAAATCGATCGTGCGGCCTTTGGCGTCGGTCACGCGCCCGTCGTCGAGGATCTGCAAGAGAATCGCCGCGACGTCAGGGTGCGCTTTCTCGAGTTCATCGAAGAGCACCACGCAATACGGTCTGCGCCGGACCGGCTCGGTTAACTGCGCAGGCTCGTCGTGTCCTTGATATCCGGGCGGCGCGCCGAGCAGCCGCGACATCGTATGCGCTTCGGTAAATTCCGAGAGATCGATGCGCACGAGGGCGGCTTCGCTGCCGAAGAGCGCTTCGGCCAGCGCTTTGGCGAGCTCCGTCTTCCCGACGCCGCTGCTCCCCATGAAGAGAAAACTTCCCAGCGGTTTGCGCGGATCGTGCAAGCCCGCGCGAGCGCGGCGGATGGCTTCGCTGACGGCGGCGATCGCTTCGCTTTGACCGATGACGCGTTTGGTCAGCACCGGCTCGAGGGCAAGCAAGTTGTTGATTTGCGATTCGGTAAGGGTCGTTTGCGGGATGCCCGTCCATTTCGTGACGATCGCGGCGACGTCGTCGGCGTGAACGGTAGAACGCCCAAGGCGGTCTTTTGTGCCGAGCGCTACTGAAGCGGCGGCCTCGTCCATTAAGTCGATCGCTTTGTCCGGCAAAAACCGGTCCGCGATGTAACGCGCCGAGAGCGAAGCGGCGGCTTTCACGGCGTCGTCGGTAATTTCCACGCCATGATGGCGCGCGTAGCGCTCGCGGAGTCCGCGCAAAATGAGTTCGGTTTGCTCGATCGTCGGCTCGTTGACCATGACCGGCTGGAAACGTCGTTCGAGGGCCGCATCGGACTCGATGTATTTGCGGTATTCGTCAAACGTCGTCGCGCCGATGCATTGCAGATCTCCGCGCGCGAGTTCCGGTTTGATCATGGAACTCAAGTCGAGTGAACCTTCGGCTGCGCCGGCGCCGACCAGTGTGTGAAGTTCGTCGATGAACAGGATCACGTCGCGCGACGCGCGGCGAACCTCGTCTAATATTTTCTTGACGCGGCCTTCGAATTCGCCGCGATATTTCGTGCCGGCAACCAGCGGCCCCAACGACAACGCGAGCACGCGTTTGTTGCGCAGCGCCGCGGGAACGTCGCCCGAAACGATGCGCTGCGCCAAACCTTCGACGATCGCGGTCTTTCCGACGCCCGGCTCGCCGACGAGAACCGGGTTGTTTTTGCTGCGCCGTGCCAGAATTGAAATGACGCGCTCGACTTCGTCGGCTCGCCCGATGACCGGATCGAGCTTTTCGGTGCGGGCGAGTTCGGTCAGGTCGCGCGAAAACGCGGCAAGCGTCGGCGTACCCGGGCGCAAGCGCCGCGCAAAATCCTCGATCGGATTTGGATTGGCCGTGCCGCCTTCGCGACGGCTCATGTTTTCGATCAGAAACGCTCCGCCCGCAACGAGCGCGGCGGCCGTCAGCGCTGCGCCGGCCAGCGGAATGGCGGCTTTGGTCGCGCGGCGGCGCATGGCGCAAGAAGAGCAAAGGTTGCTCTTGCCTTCGCGCACGGTAGCCGGCTGCCGGCCGCAGAGTTCACACGTCCCGGTCATCTGCACGTTCTACCCTTCGGCAGAGCGGGGAGTTTCGCTTAGGGCTGAGCGAGGTAGACCACGCCGACGTTGGCGCTCACGTCGAGGCTCGACGGCGGCGAGATTTGAGTCGGCACTGCATAAGTGTCGGCCGTGGCGCCCGCCATGAAGCGTCCGGAGCTCATCGCCATCGGTACAACGCCCGGGCTATTTATCGATTGGATGCGCACGATGTGCAGTCCGGCCGCTTGCGCCATTGCGTCGCCTTCACTCCGCGCCGAAGCGATTGCTTGCGCGAGCGCGCGCAAGAACAGAGTTCGCGTATTGGCAATCGAATAATCCACGCCTTGGACGTTGTTTACGCCCGCTGCAACTGCGGTGTCGATAATTTTTCCGACGGTATCCAAGTGATGTGTCGTTACGCTAACAGATCGCGTCACGAAATACCCGTAGCTCTGCGGATCCCGGACGCAAGGCGCTACCTGTGCGAATTCCGCGTTTGGAGCGGTTCGCGATGGCATCGGCGGGCATGGCGGCGGAGGCGGCACATGATTCAAATTGTAGTTTGCCGTTTTGATATCGCTCGCCGCAATGCCGATCGTACGCATTCCGGTATTGAAGTGAGCGTAGATCGTATTGTTTTCCGCCGACGCTTGTTCAGCGGTCTGGGCATGAGTGTTTATGCTGAACGAAATCGTGGCGACATCCGGAGGCGCGGAGACGGTCGCCTGTCCCGAAGCATAGATGGTCGTGAGTCCGGTGTCGGCCGCCAATGCGGGAACCGGAAGCAGAAGCGCGCCGCAGAGCAAGCCGCAGCCAAGGGCTTTTATCATCATGTTGGCTTCCACGCCACCGCCGGCACTCCGCGTGACGAAAGGCCCACGGACGCCAAAGCGACCTTAGGCTCGTTTCGGCTGCCCGGCCCGTGGTAAACTAGAGTCCATGCTTTGGACAATTATCGTCTGGATTATCTTCGGCCTCATCGTGGGGCTCGTAGCCCGCTGGCTGGTGCCTGGTGCCGTCGGCGGCGGCGTATTGACGGACATCATCGTTGGAATCGTGGGCGCGCTCATCGGCGGTTTCATCTATCGCTATTTCGGTCACGGCGGCCTCGACCCGCTGTGGAGTTTTATCTACGCGCTCATCGGAGCGGTGTTACTTTTGTTGCTATTGCGGGCTTTTTCGGGGCGACGGCCGGCCGTTTGACCTGGGAGGCCCCCGTCCTTTCGCCTGCGTAATACGTCAGCATGGCCTACGTCATTACCGAGCCGTGCATCGGCACCAAGGACAAGTCGTGCGTGGATGTGTGTCCCGTCGACTGCATTCACGGTAAAGACGACGACACGATGCTGTACATCGATCCGGAAGTCTGCATCGACTGCGGCGCGTGCGTTTCGGCATGTCCGGTCGAAGCGATTTTTGCGGACTCCGACGTTCCGGAAAAATGGCAGAACTACACCGCCGTTAACGCCGAGTATTTTAAAAAATAGAAAGTAGGGTCCTGTGCTGCGTGCAGCAGGACGCGAGCTACTCGACGATACCGTCGAGTCAATCGGCGAACTCGAAGAAAATTTCTCTGATATCGAAAGAGCGAACCGCTGGCTCGGCGGACTCTCCGCCGTGCAATTTGCGACGCGCGCACTGCGTCCTCAAACGATCTTGGACGTCGGCTGCGGTTCGGGCGACACGGCACAGTTCTTAGCGCGTACAGCTCGCGCGCAGGGCAGAAGCGTGCGGGTGACCTGTCTCGACGTAAATCCCGACGTTTTGGCGATCGCGAGGAAGCGTCACGGCGATCCCGATCTCCAGTTCGTCACGGGCAACGGCGAGTCGCTTCCTTTTGAAGAGGCGAGCTTCGACGTCGCGATGTGTAATCTGACCTTGCACCACTGCGATCCGGGCGCGGCCGTCGCGCTGCTTCGTGAACTGCGCCGCGTCGCTCGCGTCGCTCCGGTCGTAACCGACCTGCGGCGCTCGCGTGCCGCTTGGGCCGGAGCTGCGTTGCTCGTTTCGATCTTTACGCGCAACAGGCTGACGCGACACGACGCGCCCCTTTCCGTGTTGCGAGCGTATACGCCGCTCGAAGCTTTGGCACTGGCGCGCGAAGCCGGCTGGAAAAATCCGCGCGTGCGCCGGATGCCGTTTTACCGCATGGTGCTGTGGGATGTTTGACGTCGTCATCGCCGGCGGCGGTCCCGCCGGCTCGGCCGCTGCGATTGCGCTCGCCGGCGCCGGGTTGAAAGCGCTGATCGTCGATAAAGCGCTGTTTCCGCGCAATAAGGCCTGCGGAGAATATGTGAGCGCAGGCGCGGTGGAGCAATTGCGCACACTCGGCTTGGAAAGCGTCCTCGCGCCGGCCGCCGTTCCGCTTGTAGGCATTCGTTTGAACGGAAACGGCGTGCGCGTCGAATTGCGATTTTCAAAAGCGGGCTGGGCGCTTCCACGATTGCAGCTCGATGACGAACTGCTGCGGTGCGCGATTTCGCGAGGCGCGACGTTTTTGCAAGCGCGTGTTGAGGACGTGCGCGAAGAAGCGCCGGGCAGCTTGCTGACGGTCAGAGAACCAAGCGGTGAAACGCGCGTTTTGCAGGCGCGCTTTGTGATCGGCGCCGATGGCGCGCAATCGGTCGTCGCCAGGAAATGCGGTTTGAGCGTTGCTCCGCGAGGCGAGCAGCGGTTTGCTTTGGGCGGCCACTACGGCGGTTTGCGCGATCTCGATCGTTTCGTTGAAATGTTCGTAGAGGGCAGCAGTTACTTCGCGGTTAATCCGTTTGATGCGGCGCACGCAAATATTATGGTGATCGTGCGCGAAAAAGACCTCAGTGCCCGCAAAAATGACGTTGACCAATTCATTCGCGAACGCGCCCGCGCGTTGAGCGGCAATGCCGCCCGTTTTGCCGGGGCGCGGCTCGAAGGGAAGCGCATCGCGGTGGGACCACTGGCCCATTCCACTCGCGGTGTGACGGCTGGAAACGTTTTGCTGGCCGGCGACGCGGCGGGCTTCATCGATCCGTTCACCGGCCAAGGCGTCTACTTGGCTTTGCGCGGCGGTATTGCCGCTGCGCGCGCCGTTGCCGCGGCCGTGGCGACGCCATCGTCGGCGCCGGCGGCCATAGAAAACTACGCTTCCGAGCTTTCCAGCGAAATGCGGCGCCGGGGCAAACTCGCCCGGATCGTGCGCACGTTCACCGGTTCGGCCGCGCTTTCAAAACGCGTTGCCAGAAACGTAGAACGCAATCCGGAGCGCGTGCAGATCTTGATCGACGCGATCGCGGGTTGCGGACCGGTAGCGCCGGCGCTCGCGTTCGGGAACTTGGTGAGGCTCGTCGCCTGATGTTCGCGCGCAACGAAATCATGGTGCACGCCTCGCCCGCGCGCGTCTATCGCTACGCATCGGATACCGAGCGGTGGCCCGAGTATCTGCCGCATTACCGTTACGTACGCGTGCTGCTGAACGAGGGTAACCGGCGGGTTGTCGAAATGGCAGCGCGGCGCAGCGGGATACCGGTGCGCTGGCGCGCGGAGCAGACCAACGACCCGCTGACCCCTTCGATCGCCTTCCATCATGTGCGCGGCTGGACCAAAGGGATGGACGTCGTGTGGAACTTCGAACCTGTTGACGGCGGGACGCGTGTCTCGATCGATCACCGCGCGGCATTGGGTTTTCCGATGAATTGGATTGTCGGAAAATTTTTCATCGACCACGTTGCAACGCGCACGCTGCGGCGGATGAAAGAATTAGCCGAGGGCAGCGATGGCTGAAACGCAGCGCGTTGTCATCACCGGCATGGGCCTGATCACGCCGCTCGGCACCGGTGCGCGCGTGTTCTGGGATAACCTGCTCGCCGGCAAAGTCGCAATAGGCCCGCTGACACGTTTTGAATGCGAAGGTTTTCCTTCGCGCATCGCCGCGCAGATCGACGACTTCGATCCGTCGGATTACTTGGCCAGACGCAGGTTGCAGTGGACCGACCGGTTCTCGCAGCTCGCGGTCGCCTCGGCCAAGCTTGCGGTCGAAGACGCAAAGTTCTCCGTCGACACACGTCGCGCGGAGATCGGCGTCTACACCGGATCAGCTTTGGGCGGACTAGCGTTTGCAGAAGAGCAGATCGAAGTTTTCCGCCGCGAAGGCTTGCGCTCGGTGCGGCCGCTGTTGACCCTCTCGGTGTTTGGAGGCGCCGCGGCGAGCAACGTTGCGATCGAGTTCGGAATTACGGGGCCGACCATGGCGAACTCGGACTCGTGCGCCGCCGGCGCGATCGCCATCGGCGACGCATATCGCGCGATAAAACGAGGTGACGTGCGCGCCGCCCTAGCGGGCGGAATTGAAGCGCCGTTGGCGCCGCTAACGTTTGGAGCGTTTACCGTCGCGCGAGCGATGTCGACGCGAAACGACGATCCGGCGACCGCCAGCCGTCCATTCGACGCCGGGCGCGACGGTTTCGTGATGGCGGAAGGCGCCGGCATGTTCGTACTCGAGCGCTACGATGACGCCGTCAAGCGCGGCGCGCAGATCTACGGGGAGATCACGGGCTTCGGCACATCGAACGACGCGTATCATATGTCGGCGCCGCTGGCCGACGGTTCCCAAACCGCTAATGCGCTAAAGCACGCACTCGATGAAGCGCGGGTCTTGCCCGCTGAAGTTGAAACGATCAACGCGCACGGATCCTCGACGCGGCTAGGCGATCGCGCCGAAGCGGTCGCGTTCGAGCGAGTCTTCGGTGAACGCCTTGCAGATATTCCGGTATCGGCAACCAAAGGCCAACACGGGCATGCGCTTGGAGCGACCGGCGCGTGGGAAGTCGCTATCGCCGCGATGGGCATGCGCGAGCGCGTCGTTCCGGGCACCGTGAATTTGGAAAATCGCGATCCGGAGTGTCCGGTGCGGTGTGAGCGTGAAGCGATCGCTGTGAGCGCGCGCGTGGTCTTATCGAATTCGTCGGGGTTCGGCGGCATAAACGCCGCGCTGGTGCTGCGCTCGGCGGAGTAGTTAGGCCGGCACGCGGTTAAGCACCATGCTCAAGCACGTTCCGTGCTGGGTGGAATTGATGCGGACGCGGTCCATCAGTTCGTGCATCAGCACCATGCCGCGGCCGCGATCGTCGCGTTTCTGAAACGGACGCCAATGTCCGCGATCTTCCACGTCGACGGTGATGCAGTCGCTCTGCGCTTCCAGGCGCAGCTCAAACTTGCCGGCGTCCTCGCCTTGATAGGCATGCTCGACGGCGTTGGCGACGGCTTCGCCGATCGCCGAGGTCAGCGCAAAGCGCTGATCGGGAGAGATACTGTTCTGATCGCAAAAACGGTTGACCATTGCGCGCACGATCGGCGCAGTCATCGGGATCGCGGAATATTCCATCCGTTTTGGAATTGGCCCGTCGAAGCACGAGAGCGCGAGTGTGGCGGCGTCATCGCGATTGACCGACGTGCTGAAGATGCGCTCTTGCAGCGCGATGGCCGGATTCTCGGGATCGGATTCGCAGGCGCGCACGCTGGCTTCGAGCAGCCGTTCTTCGCCGGCGATCACGTCGCGTTCGTACTCGGTCATGCCGTCGGTGTAAAAGATCACCCAGCTGCGCGGAGGCACCGTGATCACCCAGTCGCGGGCGCCGACGTTATCACCGATTCCCAGCGGCACGCCGCCGCCCGGCAGATAACCGGCAAACGCCCCCTCAACTACCAGTGCGGGTGGGGGATGTCCAGCTACGGCATAGGTTAGCTCGCGGTTGACCGTATCGTAATAACCGAATATGGCCGTGACCATCCCGATGCCGCTGCGCAGGTTCGTCACCCCGTTGATTTGCTCTAAAACGGCAGCCGGAGATCGCTCGCCGACCGCGGCGGCGCGCAAGGCGATGCGCACCTCGCCCATGATCGTTGCCGCCTCGAGTCCGTGTCCGGCCACGTCACCCATCGAAATGGCCAAGCGGTGGTCCGGGAGTTCGAAGGCGTCGTACCAGTCACCGCCCACTTCGGCTTCCTCGCTGGCCGGGCGGTAGGCCCCATCGAGCTGCCCTCCGGCCACACGCGGAAAACTGGCCGGCAGTAGTGCCCGCTGAAGACGGTCGGCAACGTGGTGCGTTCGTTCGAGCAGTGTAGCCTGGTCGAGCGCATTGGCCAGCTGCAGGCCGAGAATCTCGGCGATTTTGCCGCTGGCGTCGTCAAAGTGGCCGGCTTGTTTGGCGGCCAGCACGAAGACCCCGCCGCCGCCGTGGCGTCCGGGCAGCGGAATGACCAGAATGCTTTGGTGCCCGCGCGATCTCAGGCCGGCCTCGATTTGCGCCCGGTCACCGCGGCGCAGCCGCAGTTTCTTGCCCTGCCCGGCTTCATGGAAGAACTCCTCGTCGGTGCGGTCGCTCCCGGCAATGACACAGTAGTCGGCAACGCGCTCGACGCAAAGCTGCGCTACGCGAGGCAGAGTCGCCGATAACTCAAGCGATGAGGCTAGGAGGCGGCTCGCATCCGCCAGCAGCTCGAGAGCCTGAGAATGGCCAAGGTCGCCGCGCTCAAGCATACGTGCCCGGCATGCCTCGGTTCTGCCCGAGGCCACCGCTTGCTAAACCTGGCAAGCCCAAGTTTGGCAAAGGACGAATCGGGCAATGAGGAAGTCAGCCGCATCTACCACGGAGCACTTTCATTATATGGCGACAATAACTCGTTCGAAACCGGCACGTAACGGCAAGACGCTTACCAACGGCGCCGCCGGTTCGCATTCGGCTAACGGCACCGCTCTGGACCGCAAGCTGCTCAATGCGCTGCGTTCTTTCCGCGATGGAAACTTTGCCGTCCGTCTGCCGGTGCGCGGCGTCGGCCTTGAGGCCGAGCTGGCTGAGGCGTTCAACGCATGCGTCCAGCTCAAACAGCACATGCTTCGTGAGATCATGCGCGTTAGCCGCGTCGTCGGACGCGACGGCCGCGTCAACGAACGCGCGCAGCTGCCTGAAGCGACGGGCAGCTGGAAAGTGCAAGTCGACGCTTACAACCACCTGATTGACGACCTGACGGCGCCGATGGCTGAAACGAACCGAGTTCTCGGTTCGGTCGCCCAGGGCGATCTGGGACAGCGGATTCCCGTGGATATCGACGGCCGTCCGCTGCGCGGCGAGTTTCTGCGGTCTGCCCGGTTGATTAACGCAATGGTCGATCAGCTGAATTCGTTTGCATCCGAAGTGACGCGCGTCGCGCGCGAAGTCGGCTCCGAAGGAAAACTCGGCGGACAAGCCAGCGTCAAAGGCGTTGCCGGTACGTGGAAAGATTTAACCGACTCCGTCAACACGATGGCCGGTAACCTGACGTCGCAGGTGCGTAACATCGCCGACGTGACGACCGCCGTCGCCAAGGGCGACCTCTCGCGCAAGATCGCGGTCGAAGCCGCCGGCGAAATTCTCGAACTCAAAAACACGATCAACACGATGGTCGATCAGCTAAACGCGTTTGCTTCCGAAGTGACGCGTGTTGCGCGCGAAGTCGGATCCGAAGGTAAACTCGGCGGCCAGGCCGAGGTGCAAGGCGTCAGCGGCACGTGGAAAGACCTCACCGAGTCGGTGAACTTCATGGCCTCGAACCTGACGTCGCAAGTTCGCAACATCGCCGAAGTCACGACCGCCGTCGCCAAGGGCGACCTGTCGAAAAAAATCACCGTTGACGTGCGCGGCGAAATCCTCGAGCTGAAAAACACGATTAACACGATGGTCGACCAGCTCAACGCGTTCGCGTCCGAAGTGACGCGCGTTGCTCGCGAAGTCGGCTCGGAAGGCATCCTCGGCGGTCAGGCGCAGGTTGCCGGCGTTAGCGGCACCTGGAAAGATCTCACCGAGTCGGTGAACTTCATGGCGGCCAACCTGACGTCGCAAGTGCGTAACATCGCCGACGTTACGACCGCCGTGGCCAAAGGCGATCTTTCACGTAAGATTACCGTCAGCGTCCGCGGCGAAATTCTCGAACTCAAAAACACCATCAACACGATGGTCGACCAGCTCAATGCGTTCGCCGGCGAGGTGACGCGCGTCGCGCGCGAAGTCGGTTCCGAAGGCAAACTCGGCGGCCAGGCCGACGTCAAAGGCGTCAGCGGCACGTGGAAAGATTTGACCGACTCCGTGAACCGGATGGCTTCGAACCTGACTTCGCAGGTGCGTAACATCGCCGACGTCACGACCGCCGTGGCCAAAGGAGATCTCTCGCGCAAGATCACGGTCGACGTGCGCGGCGAAATTCTCGAACTAAAAAACACGATCAACACGATGGTCGACCAGCTGAACGCATTCGCCGGCGAGGTGACGCGCGTCGCGCGAGAAGTCGGTTCCGAAGGTAAACTGGGCGGCCAGGCGCAGGTTGCCGGCGTGAGCGGCACGTGGCGCGATTTGACCGAGTCCGTGAACTTCATGGCTTCGAACCTCACGTCGCAGGTGCGTAACATCGCCGAAGTCACCACCGCCGTCGCCAAGGGCGATCTTTCGAAGAAGATCACGGTGGACGTGCGCGGCGAAATTCTCGAACTGAAAAACACGATCAATACGATGGTCGATCAGCTCAACGCGTTCGCGTCGGAAGTCACGCGCGTCGCGCGCGAAGTCGGTTCCGAAGGTAAACTGGGCGGTCAGGCTGAGGTGGCCGGTGTCAGCGGAACCTGGAAAGATTTGACGCTCTCGGTCAACTCGATGGCGTCGAACCTCACGAACCAAGTTCGTAACATCGCCGAAGTAACGACCGCCGTAGCGAACGGCGATCTTTCGAAGAAGATCACGGTCGACGTGCGCGGCGAAATCCTCGAACTGAAAAACACGATTAACACGATGGTCGACCAGCTCAACGCGTTCGCATCGGAAGTCACGCGCGTCGCGCGTGAAGTCGGTTCCGAAGGCCGTTTGGGCGGACAGGCGTTCGTGCGCGGCGTTGCCGGCACGTGGAAAGACTTGACCGACTCCGTAAACACGATGGCTTCGAATCTGACCTCGCAGGTCCGCAACATCGCCAAAGTGACGACGGCCGTCGCGCTCGGCGATCTTTCAAAGAAGATCACCGTTGACGTGCGCGGCGAGATTCTCGAACTCAAAGACACGATCAACACGATGGTCGATCAGCTCAACGCATTCGCTTCGGAAGTCACGCGTGTCGCGCGCGAAGTCGGCTCCGAAGGAAAACTGGGCGGACAGGCGCAGGTCCCAGGCGTCAGCGGCACGTGGAAAGACCTCACCGATAACGTAAACTTCATGGCCGCCAACTTGACGAACCAGGTGCGCGGCATCGCGCAGGTCGTGACGTCGGTCGCCAACGGCGATCTCAAACGTAAACTCACGCTGGAAGCCAAAGGCGAGATTGCGCGTCTCGCCGACACGATCAACTTCATGATCGATACGCTGGCGACGTTCGCCGACCAGGTGACGACGGTTGCGCGCGAAGTCGGTTTCGAAGGAAAACTCGGCGGACAGGCGCAGGTTCCGGGCGCTGCCGGCCTCTGGCGCGACCTCACGGACTCCGTCAATCAGTTGGCGGCGCAATTGACGTCGCAGATTCGTGCCATCGGCGAAGTCGCGACCGCGGTGACGAAGGGCGACCTTTCACGAGCCGTGCAAGTCGAAGCGCGCGGCGAAGTCGCCGAACTCACGCGCAACGTCAACGAAATGATTCAGAACCTGCGCGACACCACGCGCAAGAATACCGATCAGGACTGGCTCAAGACCAACGTCGCGCGGTTCACTGCCATGCTGCAAGGTCAGCGCGACACCAAGACCGTCAGCCGCATGATCATTTCGGAGATCGCGCCGCTGGTCAACGCCTATTCGGGCGCGTTTTACGTGAACGAACCGATCGGCGACGAGCAGACGCTGCGCCTGATGGCGAGCTACGCGATCAGTAAGAAAAAAGCCGCTCAGCGTACGATTCGCGAAGGCGAAGGGCTGGTTGGCCAGTGTCTGGTTGAGCGTCAGCGCATTCTTTTGAGCGAAGTTCCGCCGGATTACATGGCGATCGGCTCGGGCTTAGGGGAAACCAAGCCCCTCGCACTCATCGTGCTGCCGGTGCTTTTCGAAGGCGAGGTCAAAGCGGTCATCGAGCTGGCTTCGACCGAGCGGTTCAACGAGACGCAGCTGCAATTCTTCGATCAGTTGACCGAGTCGGTCGGCGTTATTCTGAACACGATCGGCGCGACGATGCGCACCGAAGAACTGCTCAAGCAGTCGCAGGCGCTGACCAACGAACTGCAGAGCCAGCAGATGGAACTGCAGCAGACCAACGACGAATTGGAAGAGCGTTCGCGCCTTCTGCAAGAGCGGAACGAAGAAATCGAACGCCGCACGCGCGAAATCGACGAAGCGCGCCAAGAACTCGAAAAGAAGGCCGAACAGCTCGCGCTTACTTCGAAATACAAGTCGCAGTTCTTGGCCAACATGTCGCACGAGTTGCGCACGCCGTTGAACTCGCTGCTCATTCTTTCCAAGCAGCTCGCGGACAACCCCGAAGGCAACATGACGAACAAGCAGATCGAGTTCGCGCAGACGATTCGCGCGGCAGGTACCGATTTGCTGACCCTCATCAACGACATCCTCGACCTCTCGAAGATCGAATCGGGTACCACGTCGATCGATCTGCAGGACGTGCCGTTCCAATCGATCGAGGACGACATCGCCCGCACGTTCAGTCAGGTGGCGGCCGACAAAGCGCTCAAGTTCACGATCAAACGCCACGAGGACGTTTCCGAAAAGCTCGTTACGGATGCAACGCGCCTGCAGCAGATTCTCAAGAACTTGCTCTCCAACGCGTTCAAATTCACCACCGAAGGAGGCGTAACTCTCGAAATCTCGCTGCTGCAGGAACACCGCCTCGGCTCGATCAAAGGCCCGGCGGTCGCATTTGCGGTGACGGATACCGGCATCGGCATTCCGCCCGACAAGTTCAACGTCATCTTCGAAGCATTCCAGCAAGCCGACATGGGAACGTCGCGGAAGTTCGGCGGCACCGGCCTCGGCTTGGCGATCAGTCGTGAAATCGCCGGCCTGCTCGGCGGCGAGATCGGCGTCGAAAGTACGATCGGCGAAGGCAGCACCTTTACGTTCTACCATCCGGCCGAACGTATTGCGGGTCCCACGATGATGCGGCCGTTCGGCATGATCGGCGAGGCCCATCAGGTGCGCCAGGAAGGACCGGAGCCGCGCGACACCACGCCGGCGCGCACGCTGGAAATGTCGCCCTCGCTCGAAGCGATCGCCGACGATCGCGACAGGATCGAGAGCACCGACAGGGTGTTGCTGATCATCGAAGACGACGCGATCTTCGCGCGGATTCTGCTGGGCCTGGCGCGCGACCGCGGATTTAAAGCCGTCGTCGCGCTCAGCGGGGCCGATGGCGTGATTGCCGCGAGAAAATACTTGCCCGATGCAATCACGCTCGACATCGGCCTGCCCGACGTCGACGGCTGGAAACTTCTGGCCGACCTCAAGCACGATCCGTCGACCGCGAACATCCCGGTGCACGTGATCTCCGGCGAAGAGCAATGGCAGCGCGCGTTGGATGCGGGCGCCATTGCCCACCTGCGCAAACCGGTTACCGAGGAAGCCTTAACCGAAACCTTCGATAACCTGCTCGGCTTCGCGGACCGGCGCACGAAGAATCTGCTTGTCATCGAAGACGATATCACGCAGCTCAACGCGATGGTCAATCTCATCGGGAGCGGCGAGGTGTCGGTCACGGCGGTGCGCTCGGGCGACGAAGCGATCGAAGCGCTCAACACGGGCAAATTCGACTGCATCGTCGTCGACCTCGGCCTGCCCGATATTCCGGGAGACCAATTGATCGAACGCATTCGCATGCAAGCCGAACACGCGCGCACGCCAATCGTCGTCTACACGGGCCGCGACCTCTCACGGCAAGAAGAAGCCAAACTCAGCAAGCTGAGCGAAGCCGTCATCGTCAAAGATGCGTTGTCGCCCGAACGCTTGCTCGACGAAACGCGATTCTTCTTGCACCAGGTCGAGTCACGTTTGCCCGCGGCAAAACGGAGCAGCGACATCCCGCCGCTCGGCACCGCGACCCTCGAAAACAAGAAGGTGCTGATCGTCGACGACGACGCGCGCAACATCTACGCGCTGAGCACCGCGCTTGAGACGCATCACCTCGTGCCGGTCAGTGCGGAGAGCGGCCAAGAAGGCATCGACAAACTGATGCAAGATCCGTCGATCGACATCGTCCTGATGGACATCATGATGCCGGAGATGGACGGGTATGAAACGATCCGCCGCATCCGGTCGAATACGCGTTTCGAAAACCTGCCGATAATCGCGCTAACGGCAAAGGCGATGAAAGGCGACCGCGAGAGCTCGATTGCCGCCGGCGCTTCTGAGTACATCAGTAAGCCGGTGGACATGGATCAGCTCATTTCGCTGCTGAGGGTATGGCTCAACCGGTGATCATCGACGAGCGGCTGGCGGCACCGCCGCCGGCCGCCGATCGGAGTCACGCGGACGAATTGGCGAGCATCGAGCTCTCGCTTTTGCTCGAGGCGATGCTGCGTTGGCGCGGCTACGACTTTCGCGACTACAGCGCCGCGACGCTCAAGCGGCGCGTCGCCGAACGCATGCGCGGCGAGAATGTGGAGACGATCTCCGGCCTGCAAGAACGGTTCCTGCACGACGAAGAGGCGCTGCGCCGTTTCGTTTTCGCGATGTCCGCCAATACGAACCGGCTGTTTCGCGCGCCCGAATATTTTCGCGCGATTCGTCAGCGCGTCGTTACGTTTCTGCGGACGTACTCGTTCGCGCGGCTCTGGTTTCCGGCGTGTTCGACGGGCGAAGACGTCTACACCATTCTGGCGATTCTTTTTGAAGAAGAGCTGCTGGATCGGTGCATGCTTTACGCGACCGACTTGAGCGATCTCGCGCTCGCGCAGGCGCGCGAAGGCGTCTTCGAAGTACATTCCTACGAGGAATTTTGCAACGACTACCTGCTGAGCGGCGGCCGCAAGTCCGCCTCGGATTTCTGCGAGTACGCCGACGGCAAAGTGACCTTCAACGAATCGCTCAAGCGTAACCTCATTTTCGCGACACACAGCTTAGCTACCGACGCGTCGCTCAACGAATTTCACGCCATCATCGCGCGCGGCGTTTTGCCGCAGTTCAATAAGACGCTGCAATACCGCGTCCACAACTTGTTTTTGCAGAGCCTCTCGCGCTTCGGCTTCATCTGCTTGAGCTCGGCCGAGTCGCTGCATTCGACTCCGCACGAAGGTGCGTTCAAAAAAGTCGACGACGTCTTCCCCATCTACCGCCGAATGCGCTAATGGCCGGCGGGATGGCCGAGGTCCGCTAGGGAGCGTCTGATTTTTGAAGCCGGCCATGGATGGCCGTTTCAAAACTTTGTTTTCTTCAAAAATCAGCCGAGTTTGCAAAAAACATGGACGTTTTTTGCAAACGTCTCCCTAGCGGACCTCGGCCATTCCGCCGGCACTAGCACCTTCAAGGAAAAGCGAAGTCGAGTGAGCGAAAGCCCCGATTCGCATGATTTCGTCTCAGGCAATCAACGAGTTTTTCGCATGGGCTCCGTTCGTGGTTCTCGCGGTCATTCTCGTGGTCGCGTACGTGTGGACCCGCGGTGAGAAGCAACTGGCCGCCCCCATCGGCAAAACGTATTCTTGCGCGCGGTGCGGCCGGCGCGGCGTGCGCGAGCACATGGTTCCGGTGACGGTCGAAGGCGCGGTCGTTTGGTATTGCGGACGTTGCGCGCACGCGCACTAATTCTGGAGGCTCTAAAAGCATGACCTTGGATCTTTCCGCCGTTGCGTCATCAGTCAATGTGTGGCAGATGGCGCAAGAGCAGCTCGACGACGTCGCGCAGCTGATCGGCTTAAACGAATCGATGCACGGATTTCTGCGCGAGCCCAAGCGCATTCTGGAAGTCTCCGTGCCCGTGCGCATGGATAGCAATACCACGAAGATTTTCAAGGGCTTTCGCGTGCAGCACAATATGTCGCGCGGGCCGACTAAGGGCGGAATCCGGTTTCATCCTGATGTGACGCTGGATGAAGTCAAAGCGCTGGCGATGTGGATGACGTGGAAGTGCGCGCTCGTGAATATCCCGTTCGGCGGAGCCAAGGGCGGCGTTATCTGCGACCCGCGCACCATGTCCATGCAAGAGTTGGAGAATCTCACGCGGCGTTTTACGAGCGAAATCTCGATCATCATCGGTCCCGAAAAAGATATTCCCGCACCCGACGTCTACACGACGCCGCAGATTATGGCGTGGATCATGGACACGTTTTCGATGCAGAAGGGCTACTCGGTACCCGGCGTCGTGACGGGTAAGCCGATCGCGATCGGCGGATCGCTTGGGCGCGATAAAGCGACCGCGCGCGGCTGTCTCTTCGTGGTCGATGAGGCGATGCAAACGCTCGGCTTGACGATCGAAGGCGCCACTGTCGCCGTGCAAGGCTTTGGAAACGCGGGCATGTACGCCGCGGAATTGATGTCGCAGCGCGGCTACAAGATCGTCGCGGTTACGGATTCAAAAGGCGGCGTCGCCAATTCCGAGGGTCTGGATGTGGCCGGTATCATGGCGCACAAAGCCGAGACGGGTTCCGTGGTCGGATTCACCGGCGGCGACCGTATCAACAACAAAGAAGTGCTCGAATACGATTGCGACGTGCTTGTGCCGGCGGCGCTCGAAAAAGTGATTACCAAAGAGAACGCTCCGCGCATTCGCGCGAAGATCGTGGCGGAAGCGGCCAACGGACCGACGATGCCCGATGCGGATGCGATTCTCTTCGAACGCGGCATCATGGTGCTGCCCGACATTTTGGCCAATGCCGGCGGCGTGAGCGTTTCGTATTTCGAATGGGTTCAGGATCTCCAAGAAAACTTCTGGGAAGAGGACGAGATCAACGAACGCCTCAAACGCAAAATGACTCGTGCGTTTCGGGAAACGCACGAACAGGCAAAGCGGCACGGCATCGATATGCGCCGCGGCGCCTATGCCGTCGCGGTTGCGCGAGTCGCCGAGGCGACCAAACTCCGCGGACTCTATCCGTAATGGAGACCACCATCGAAACTATAGAAGAAGTCGCGCGGCGGCCTTCGCCGGCTCCGCGCCCGCAGTCGCTTGCGTTTGACGGCGAGCTGCTGTGGATGGGTTCGCTCGAAACGTCGCGCCTCTACGCGATCGATCCGCATACGTGGACGGTCCGCGAAGAAGTGCAGGCTCCCGGGAAGCCGTACGGTATGGTGGCCGTCGGCGACGAGTTTCGCGTGGTCGTGAGCGAAACCGAAGAGGACCATCGCATCATCAAGAAATTCATTCCCGGTCACGGATTTAAGAAAGAGGGCGCGATCGCGTGCCCCGGCGACACGGGTTCGTATTTGGGCTACGACGGCGATCTGCTCTATGTCAGCCAGTTCTACAACCGCCAAATCATTTCGGTCGACGACGACGGACATTTCGGAAAGCCGATACTTGCGCCGCACGATATCTGCGGACAGGTTATCGTGAACGGATGTTTTTATCTGATGACCACCGAGGATGAAGAAACCGACGACTACTTCCTCACGCGCGTGGACGCGCGCGACGGAAAGGTCGTGGCTGAAGACATCGCGCGCGTTCCTTTCAAAGCACGCTCGTTGGCGTATGACGGCAAACGCTTTTGGACCAATCATCGCGAAAAGCACGAGATTGTAGCATTCGCGGCATCTATTCCGCAACGCTAACGCCGTTCGACCGCGACCACAAGCCGGATCCATCGCTCGCAGTCCCCTATTACCGTTCACTCCTCGATCGCGGGTGCGACGGTTTGAATATTTTGGGCACGACCGGCGAAGCGATGTCCATTGCGGCCAAGGACCGGCTGCGCTTCATGGAAAGCGTCGCCGCGGATTTGCCGGCGCAAACGCTCATGGTCGGAACCGGTGCGACGGCGTTTCACGATGCGGTGGAACTGACGAAGACCGCGTTCGCTTTAGGTTTCGGCGCTGCCCTGGTCTTGCCGCCGTTCTATTATCGCGACATCACCGACGCCGGCGTCGTGCGATTCTTCGGGGACCTTATCGAGCGAGTGCGGCCGCCCGAGCGCGGAATTTTCTTGTACAATTTTCCTCGTATGAGCGGCGTGACGTTTCACGCGGGCTTGGTCGAAAGGCTGATGACGCAATTTCCCAACGCAATCGGCGGGATGAAAGATAGCTCCAACGACCTCGAGCTCGAACGCGAGCTGCATGCGCGCTATCCGGAGTTCGCGTTACTTCCCGGTTCTGAGGAACTGCTGCCGGACATTCTGGAATTCGGGCTTGCCGGATGCATTTCAGGGAGCGTTTGTCTTTGGCCCGAGTTGTCGGCGCAAGCCTGGCGCGAGCGCGACGTGACGAAGGCCAAGCGCGTCCGCGAGCTGCGCCTTGCTTTGCCCGCGCCGTTCATCCCGGCCGTGCGCGCGCGCGTCGCCGTAGAACAAAAAAACGAAGCCTGGCTTCGTTCGATTCCTCCGCTCTAGTCGGGGCTTAGACCTGGACGACTTCCTTAATTTCCGGAACGTCGGCGCACACGACTTGTTCGATCGCGCCTTTGAGCGTCATATTTGACGCGGGACAGCCGCCGCAGGCGCCGAGCATCTGCACGAATGCGGTCTCCTGCTCGACTTTGATGAGCCAGACTTCGCCGCCATCCATGTGTATGCCGGGGCGGACTTTGTCGAGCGCTGCGTTGACGCGCTCCTCGAGAGTGTTACTGGCCATAACCTTTCATCACTTCGTGCATTTTTCCGGCGACCATCAGCGCGTCGTCCCAATCGCGCTGCCACATGTTGCGTCCGAAGATCAAGCCGACGCATCCCGCTTCCATGGCGATCTGCGCTTTGTGGATCGTATCGTCGTCGCTAATCTTGCTTCCGCCTGACACCAATACCAGCGAGCGGCCGGCCGACTTCACGACTTTGCGCAACCCATCAAGCTCCGACAGCTCCAGCGTGTCGTAGGGTTTCGGCTCCGCTTTTGCGGTGGCCGCGTCCCACTTCGGCACGTTGAGTTTGATGACGTCTGCGCCCATTTCACACGCCACGCGCGCGGCGTAGTCAACCGCATAGAGCGAATCGATGCCGCCCTTGGCTTTGATTCCCGAACCGCGCGGATACGCCCAGATGACCAGCGGCATACCGTAGCGCTCGCAGTCGCGGCGCACTTCGCCGCACTGCGCGATGTCTACGTCCTGCGCGGGACTTCCGACATACAGCGTATAGCCGACCGCATCGGCGCCCAGGCGCACCGCGTCTTCGACCGACGCCGTCAGGGAACTGAACGCTTCGTCGTCGCTGGGCACGTTCGTTTTGCCGTTGATCTTGAGAATGAGCGGAACCTTGCCGGCGTACGGCTTGTGGTATTTTTCGGCCAGTCCCACATGCAGCGCCATTCCCGAAAAGTTGCCCGCGACCGCCAGGCGGTAGATCCAGTCGGTGTCGATGGATTCCGGGTTGCTGAAAAAGTCGATCGGACCGTGTTCGAGCCCCTGATCGATCGGCAGAAGCATCAGCGTGCCGTTGGCCGGGCCGTGCTCGTACATGAAGCGGTGCAGCCGCACGCGTTTGCCGGTCGAAAGATTCAATTCGTCAAATGTCGGTCTGCGCACCGGTGCCAGCATGCTCGTTCCTCCTTGCCCCATAAAGGAAGATTGGATTGAGGGCCGCCAAATCATGCCGGAGACGCCGATGAGCACCACTCTGCCGACCAAGCGGGGAAGCTTCAACAAGCATCCCGACTTCAACAAAAAGATCCTCGTCGTTGACGACGAGGCTGCGATATTGCAAACGCTGCGCTACAACTTAGAGCGCAGCGGCTACGAAGTCGTCACCGCCAGCGACGGCCGCAGCGCGATTACGATGGCCCAAAACGAGGAGCCCGATCTCATTGTCCTGGACATCATGCTGCCGGTGCTCGACGGCATGGAAGCGTGCAAGGAAATCCGCAAGACGAGCTCGGTTCCAATCATCATGCTGACCGCCAAAGATCAGGAAATCGATAAGGTGCTCGCGCTCGAACTCGGTGCGGATGATTACGTTACGAAGCCGTTTGCGCTGCACGAATTTCTCGCGCGAGTAAAAGCTCGTCTCCGGCGCCCCACTCCTGCGAAACCGGATCGCGATCAGGCAATCGTACTGGGGGGCATCGTGCTGGATCCTTCGCGTCAGCACGTCACCGTGCGCGGCAAAGAAGTGGCGCTAGCACCAAAAGAATTCGCCCTGCTGCGCGTGCTCATGGAAAACCACGGCCGCGTCGTCACGCGCCAAACGCTGCTCGATAAAGTGTGGGGATACGATTTCGAAGGCGAACAGCAAACCGTCAGCGTGCACGTGCGCTGGCTGCGCGAAAAAATTGAAGAAGATGCGCGCAGTCCGCGCCACATCGTGACCGTGCGCAGCCGCGGCTACATCTTCAAGGAGTAAGAGCATTCGCTGGTTCCGACGATCGCGCGCGTCGCCCGAACCGCAGCCGGAGCGTGCCGACCGGAACGAGGCGCGCCTCGACGATCGCTTCGATGCGCTCGTGCGCGCGCTGCCGCTCGGCGTCATGATGCTGCGGCGGACGAAACGCTTACGATTCGCCAATCGCGCGGCCGCGGCAATCTTTGGATTCGATCGCGCGCGCGCCAAAGGTCTGCATTTGATTGAGATCGTCCCTTCAATCGAACTTGAAAGACGCGTGGACAGCGTGCTGGGCGGCGAAGCTTTGGTGGCGGCGCCCCTCATCGTCTCCGGAAAACGCACCGACCGGAGTTATGCGGTGCAGGTCTATCCGTTAAGAACCGGGCTACGCGGCGACGACGAGCAGAGCGGTGAGATATCGGGCGCGCTCGTCATCGCGGAAGATCAGACCGAGCGTTTAGCGTTGGAGCGGACGCGCCAGGAGTTTCTTTCAAATGTTTCGCACGAACTGCGCACGCCGCTCTCCTCGGTAAAACTTATGTTAGAGACGCTAGTCGAGGGCGGGGACGACGACGCCCGAGCGTATTTTCTCCCGCAGGCGCTTCGTGAGATCGACCGGCTTGCCTCGCTCGTGCAGCGCTTCCTGGAACAGGCCCGCGCGGAGTCGGGTATCCCGGCGCTGCGCATCGAGGAGGTCGATCTCGAAATGGTGACGCGCTCCGCGCTGCGCTCCTTCGAGCGGCAGTCCGCCGCGAAACAGATATCGCTCGACGTGCACGCGCATCGTCCCGTGATTGTGGAAGCCGACGAACAGCAGCTCTCGCAAGTCCTCGTGAATTTGATCGACAACGGACTGCGTTTCACAGAAAAAGGCGGCGCGGTTACCGTCGATTTAGACGTGGAAGATGGTTTCGCGAAAATCGTTGTTTCCGATACCGGAATTGGCATCCCGTACAAAGATTTGCCGTTTGTCTTCGAGCGTTTCTTCGTGGCCGACCGCTCACGGGCGCGCGGAATTAGCGGCGCCGGCTTGGGTCTTTCCATCGTCAAGCAAATCGTCGAGACGCATGGGGGAACGATCGATGTGCAGTCGGTACTGGACGCGGGCACACAGTTCACAATCCGAATTCCGATGGTCACCCGCATTTCTTAATATTTCTTAAGATAGCCTTAAGATAACCTTAGACTTCCTTTACGTACCATAAGGGGGCTTTGATCTCGCGCCGGGCAGCATACGCGCACGCCGAAGAGCGGATCGCGTCAGGGACTCTTTTCTCGGCGAGCGCTTTTGTGATTGTCGCCATGGGCGCGCTGATCGTCTATTTGGCGTACATGGGTCTGCAGCTGTTCGTGGTGGACCACGTCTCGCCGCTCACGTTTCTCTTTTCTTCGAACTTTGCGCCCGACGAGAAGCACCCGGGCGCACTCGTCTTCATTATAGGTTCGGTAACGATCACGCTCTTTGCGATCTGCGTCGGCGGACCGCTCGGCGTCGCGGTCGGTATTTTCTTGTCGCTTCTTGCTCCGAAGCGGCTCGCGGGGGCCATGAAGCCGGCGATCGAGATTTTGGTAGGTATCCCGTCAGTCGTCTACGGCTGGCTCGGTTTGACGCTGCTTGTTCCGCTCGTACGCGAGCATGCGGGAAGTCAGACGGGGTTCGGTCTGCTCACCGCAGGGATCGTTCTATCGATCATGATCCTGCCGACGGTTGTCTCGCTGTCAGAGGATGCGCTGCGCGCGGTGCCGGTTGCGTTGCAAGAAGGTTCCATGTCACTCGGCGCGACCCGGTGGCAAACGATTTGGAATGTGCTGTTGCCGGCGGCGCGCGGCGGGCTGACCGTCGCAGTTATTTTAGGCATTGCGCGAGCCATCGGTGAAGCTTTGGCCGTCCAAATGGTCATCGGCAACAGCGCCGTGCTGCCCAAGGGATTGCTTGCGCCAACTGCCGCGCTGACAACCGAGATCGTCACCGACATGGGAAGCGCGCAGGAGGGGACGGTCCTGTTTCATTCCCTGTTTTCTATGGCGCTGCTGTTGCTGCTGATCGCCATGGCGCTGATCTTCGCCGTGCGGCTCGCGCTGCGCCGGAGCGCCTGATGGCTGCCGCTGCGGCTTCGTTCCATGTGCGCAGCGCAGGCGCCGTGCGCCGCCGCGCGGTGAACGCGCTGATGACCGGAGCACTGTGGGCGGCGGCGCTTTCTATCCTCGTGCTCCTGGCGTTTTTCGTTGGGTACATTCTCTATTTGGGTGCGCCGGCGATTTCATGGCATTTTCTTACCGCACCGCCAAGCGAAGTCGACGCGGGCGGGGGCATCGGTCCTGAAATTTTCAATTCGTTCTATATCTTGATTCTGACGCTGTTCTTCACGACACCGATCGCGATGGCGGGCGGCATCTATCTGCAAGAGTATGCGCGGCCTGGATTATTCACGTCGGCGGTCCAGTTTTGCGCCGAGTCGCTCGCGACCGTGCCCTCGATCGTCATGGGCCTCTTCGGACTCTTGGTGTTCGTGACGATGCTGCACTGGAAGGTTACAGCCTTAGGCGGCGCGCTCACGTTGACGCTGCTCAATCTTCCGGCCTTGATGCGCGTCACTCAAGAAGCCCTGGCATCCGTGCCCGACGCCTTTCGCGAGGGGTCTATGGCGTTAGGAGCCACGCAATGGCAGACCATTAGGAGAGTTGTGCTGCCGAGCGCGATCGCTCCGCTGACCACGGGAATCGTTTTGATTGCGGGCCGCATTTTCGGCGAAACGGCGGCTCTCATATTCACGGCGGGCGTCAGCGTTTCCACGGGCCGATCGGCCTACGATTTCGGGCTGTTCCATCAAGCCGAGACGCTCTCGGTCCACCTGTGGTACACCCATTCTGAAAGTTTGGTTCCCGACGCCGCGCGCGTCGGAAACGGATCGGCCCTCGTTTTGCTCGTAATGGTACTGATCTTCAACCTTAGCGCACGCTTCATCGGGCTAGGTCTGAGCAGACGGTTCATGGGGAAATGATAACGATGATGTCCATGCCCGCGCCGCCCGACGGCGTGCTGCCCGAAACGGCGCCGAAGATGCGCGTCGAGAATTTGAATGTGTACTACGGGAAGCTGCAGGCCATCAAGAACGCCTCGCTTCGCGTTCCGAAGAACCGGGTTACGGCGCTGATCGGGCCTTCGGGCTGTGGCAAATCCACCTTCGTTCGAGCGCTGAACCGCATGCACGATCTCAATCCCAGCGTCCGGGTCGAAGGCGTGGTGACGCTCGATGACGAGGACATCTATGCACCGGGGGTCGATCCGGTTGCGGTCCGCCACCGGATCGGCATGGTCTTTCAGCGACCCAATCCGTTTCCGAAATCGATTTTCGACAACGTCGTTTACGGGTTGCGAATCCACGGGGCGCGCGGGCGGCGCCATCTCATGGAATTAGCGGAGCGCAGTCTGCGGCATGCGGCGCTTTGGGATGAAGTGAAGGACCGCCTGAACCATTCGGCCCTCGAACTTTCGGGTGGACAGCAGCAGCGGCTGTGTATCGCGCGCGTCGTCGCCGTCGAGCCGGAGGTCATTGTCATGGACGAGCCCGCCTCGGCGCTCGATCCCATCGCAACCAGTAAAATCGAAGATCTTATCGGCGAACTCAAAAAAGATTATACCGTCGTCATCGTCACGCACTCTATGCAGCAGGCTGCCCGCATTTCCGATTATACGGCTTTTTTCTTGATGGGCGATCTCATCGAAACGGGTAAGACGCGCGATATTTTCTTCAAACCCACCGACAAGCGGACTGAAGACTACATCACCGGCCGTTACGGCTAGCGAAGAAATCTAAGCTTAAGGCAAAGATAAAGGCGCCTTAAGAATCGGCCGCTACCATGAGAGGCATGCGGCGATTCGACGGCATCTTTTTTCTATGTGCAGTCGCCCTACTCGGCCCGGTCACTGCGAACGCAGTCGCCGCGACGCCGCCCCCCAAGCCTACCCCGCCGCCCGCTTTCACTTATAGCGGATTCGTCCGCGCCTATTATTTTACTCGGCAGAACGCGAGCGGGTATCCGCAGACGTTCAAAGCGGTAAATCAAGCGACGTTCAACACGGCCATGAGTTTGCACGGCCAGTATACGTTCGAAAATGGCCCGATTACGATCGGCGGCACATATTTTTACGCCAATCCGCTAAACGGCTGCCCGTCTCCGGTGTCGCACCTTTCTCTGCCATGCGGAAAAGAGACGTTTACCGGCCAGGCCATAGTCCCGACAAATCCCGACGATACGCTGCCAGGTTACGTGCTCAGCACGCTCTATGAGGCATACTTTCAATACAAGACACCCGTTCTCACGATTCGCGCCGGCGATCAGGTCATAAACACGCCTTGGGCGCCAAGTTCGGATACCCGCTTGAAACCTTCTGCGTACGAAGGCATAGACGTGAGTTATAAATTTTCGCGCATGTGGTCAACCGAAGCAATGTACATGAGCCGGTTCGAGAACCGCGTAAGCTCGGCGTTTGAGAACTCGACCCTTCTGACGAGCTTCCCGTCGGGCGCGCCCGGAATCGCATCCAATATCTTTTCGACCGGCGGTGGTCCGATAAGAACGCCTGGATTCGGCTACGGGAGATTAAGCTACACGCTCGGAAACGTGGTGCTTAACGCCCATTACTACGCCTTCATCGACATCGCAAATGCCTTGTGGCTTGACGCTAAATACACTATGAAATCCGCATCGAAAGCGTTTGTCGCTGCGCAACTCGGTAGTGAAAGCAGCGCTGGCCGGTCGGTCGTCGGAAAAATAGGGAGCACCATCGCCGGTATTCAAGTCGGCTTGACCCCGATCAAAAATGTCGACTTTACGGTTTCTTACGATTTCGTGCCCCAGCACAATGATACGATAACGTTACCGGCGGGCGTAAGTTGTGGTTCAAACAACCAAATCAAGACTGGGCCGGGCGTGACTTTCCCATACTTCTTACCGTCGGGTGGTACGCCCAACTGTTTGGGTCGTGCCGACGGAACAACAACCGTATATTACGGCGGTTGGGCCAGTCCTTACAGCGATTCGTTTGCAACTGATTCACTTTTCACATCCGAATTCAGCCAAACGATGATCGATCGGCGCAGTCCGGGGCAATCACTCAAAGTGGGCACGACGTTGTGGAGTAACGACAAACGCATGCGGTTGATTGCCAGCAAAACTTGGTATTCGTACGGAAACCAGGCCGGCATGAGTCCCACGCAGGAGCTTGATCTCGACGGTATGTGGTATTTCAAACGAGTTGCTCCGAGCGGTCCATATCGCGGACTCCTCATCCGGCACCGCTATGCGGACCGCTCGCAGGCCAACACCCAATTTTTCGGCGGAACGCCGCTGTTCAAATATAACCGCACTCAACTCGAGTTCGACTTCTAAAAGGAGAAACTACGCATGATTATACGTCTGCTTACCGCGATCGCGCTTACGATGTTCGTCATTCCCGCGGCCGCTGCGGCGGACACGCAGATTACCGCCGCCGGCTCGACCGCCTTGCTTCCGTTAGTCAAACAGGCTGCAACTGAGTATTCTCAGGCGCATCAAGGCATCGACATCTCCGTCTCCGGAGGCGGTTCCTACGTGGGGATCGCGCAAGCGAGGTCGGGCGCCGCGGAGCTGGGTGATTCCGATGTCATCGCTCCGGGCAACTCGGGGCTGATGGATCATAAGGTCGCAGCGGTGGGTTTTGCCGTCATCGTGAACCCTTCGGCAAACGTGAGCTCGCTTTCATCCGCGCAAATTCGGGCAATTTTTTCAGGACGAACCACAAATTGGAAAGACGTCGGCGGGACGGACCAAGGGATTGTCATCATCAACCGGCCGCGCACATCAGGCACTCGCGCCGTCTTTAATGCCACCATGATGGGAGTTTCGAAAATAAACGAAGCGGGTCTCACCGTAGACAGCTCCGGAACAGTGGTCACCACGGTCGCCTCAACTCCTGGGTCGATCTCGTACGTCGCGCTTGCCTATACGCGTGGCAAACCAATCACGGTCGCAAAGATCAATGGCGTCGCGCCGTCCGAAGGGACGATCGTCACCGGGAAATACCCCATTTGGTCGTACGAGCATATCTTCACAAAAGGTAAGCCCTCGTCCGATGTGGCGGATTTCATCAACTACATCGCCTCCAACACCGGGTTGCTAGAAAAACTGGGCTACATTCCCATCAGCCGCATGAAAGTCAAAGAGACGAACCGCTAGCGCCCCAGCCTCCCGAGACTCCGGGGGGCTGCCTGCAGGTTTAGGTGGGCGGCCCCACCGGGAAATTCTTAAGACCCTATGGCGGAGTTCCGCAAGCAGTTCCCCAGCGCTTACGAGTGCGTCGGGCCGGCCCGGCGCGCCGTCGTAGACTTTGCCCGGCAGTGGTTTTCTGGTGAAGAGCTGGGCGACATTGAGTACGCGGTCGGCGAAGCGCTCTCGA
Source organism: Vulcanimicrobiota bacterium (assembly GCA_013036105.1). Lineage (GTDB taxonomy): Bacteria > Vulcanimicrobiota > Vulcanimicrobiia > Vulcanimicrobiales > Vulcanimicrobiaceae > Rubrimentiphilum. The sequence continues at coordinate 63,896 of JAAXCX010000008.1, read as the reverse complement.
ATTCGGCCGAGCACGGGCATACCAACGGCACTTCTATCGACATCAGCTGCACCTGCGAGGGCCGCGAACTGGTCATCGAGGTCAAAGACAGCGGCGCGGGTTTCGCACGATGGAACGCATCCGACTACGTGCGGCCGATGTCGAATTCAGCGCGCGGATACGGCACGTTCATCATGCGTGAGTTGATGGATGAAATGGAGTACAGTGAGCACGGGACGAGGTTGCGGCTGTGTAAGCGGTTACCGAACGCCGTCTCTTGCGACGCCGACGAGCGACGGCGTGCCTAACCGCCGTCCTTCTGTGGTGCGTCGTTAAAGTTTACGCCTAGGACATTGCCGTCACGCTCGACCACCCCGCGGTGCGGCTCCTCGGGGGCGTGACACGTTCCGCATTCCAGGCATGACTCGATGGCGTCTTGCGTCTTTGCTTCGACGGCAAGCTGCGCGTCGAGGAGAGCGTCACGATTCTCCGCCGAAGGGCGAGCCTCGAGCTCTTTCTCGGCATGAACCTTTTGCTCTACGGCTTCTCGCAGATCGTAAATTGCTTCGATTTTATTAGTTTTTTGTGTATCGTCCATCGGCTTGCTTGAGGCAGCGGTTGCTCGAAGGGCGCTTGGGTAAGCAAGGGATGTAATCCTATCGCGCCTGCGAATAGGATGGCCTTCATGCGCGCGCTCTGCAAGACGGCGCCCAAGCCGGGGTTCGAAATTTGCGACGTTCCGGTTCCCGAATTCGGGCCATCGGACGTCCTCATTCGGGTCGAGAAAGCCGGTATCTGCGGCAGCGACCTCCACATTTTTTCTTGGGACAAGTGGGCGCAAAGCCGCATAAAGCCGCCGCTGGTCATGGGGCACGAATTTATGGGCCGCGTTACTGCGGTAGGCAGCTCTGTCCGCATGGTTGGGCCCGGCGATCGCGTTTCCGCCGAAGGCCACATCGCTGATGGCACCTGTTTCTTATGCCGCACCGGACAAGCCCATTTGTGCGAAAACCTGAAGATCATCGGCGTCGATCGTGACGGCGCGTTCGCCGAGTATATCGCGATGCCCGAAAGCAACGTCTGGAAGCTCGACGCATCTATTCCCGACGAATTCGCGGCCGTCTTCGATCCGCTGGGCAACGCAGTGCATTGCGTTATGGCTGCGGGCGTCAGCGTAAAGTCCGTGCTCATCATGGGCGTGGGATCGATTGGACTGATGGCCATACCCGTCGCGCGAGCGGCTGGAGCTTCGGCCGTGTACGCCGTTGACATCAACCCCGCCAAACTGGATCTGGCGAAGAAACTCGGCGCGGACGAGGCGTTTTCCGCCACCGATGCGCAAGTCGTGGAAAAAATTGTGGCGGCAACGCGCGGCGAAGGCGTTGACGTGCTCTTGGAGATGTCGGGGAATCCCCAGGCGCTCGACACCGGTTTGCGCGCCGTGCGCAAGGGCGGCTGCGCTGCGCTGCTGGGCATACCGTCGGAGAACGTCACGATCGACCTGGCCGATCGGGTGATCTTCAAAGGCTTGACGCTGCTCGGTATCAATGGGCGCCGAATGTTCGAAACGTGGTATCAAACCGAAGAGCTGGTTCGCAGCGGCCGCGTCGATTTGAAACCGATCATCACACATGTGATCCCGTTCGATCAATTCGAACGGGGTTTTGCTTTGATGCGCAGCGGCGAAGCCGCGAAAATCGTCTTGGACTTGAAAGGAATCGCGTGAACACCGCTTTCGAACGCAGCCTTCAGAGCGAGATCGAAAAACTCAAAGCCGCCGGCACTTACAAAACGCTGCGCCACCTAACGACGCCGATGGCTCCCGAAGTGCACATGGAGGAGGCCGGCGACGTCATCGTCCTCTCCAGCAACAATTATCTCGGTCTATCGGACGAAGCCGCCGTGATTGAAGCCGGCAAGCGCGGCTTGGATACATACGGCGCCGGCACGGCGTCGGTGCGCTTCATCTGTGGCACGTTCGATATCCACCGTCAGCTTGAAGATCGCATCGCGCAGTTTCTGCGAACGGAAGCGTCGCTCACATACGTTTCTTGCTGGAACGCCAATACCGGACTTTTTCCAACGATCTGCGATACCGGCTCGGCGATCATCTCCGACGAGTTGAATCATGCCTCGATCATCGACGGCTGCCGCTTAGCCTCGAAGTCACGACGCGAACGCTACAAGCACAGCGACATGCGCGATCTCGAGGAGAAACTGAAAGCGGTGCAAGGCTCGGCGCCGGTATTGATCGTTACCGATGGCGTCTTTTCGATGGAAGGCAGTCTAGCGAAGCTTCCGGAGATCGTCGAGCTCGCCAAGAAATATAACGCGGTTACGGTCGTCGACGACTCGCACGGCACCGGGGTGATGGGAAAGACCGGCCGCGGTACGATCGAGCACTTCGGTTTGGATGGACAGGTTGACATCATCACCGGTACGCTCGGAAAGGCGCTGGGCGGAGCCGCCGGCGGATTTGTCGCGGGCAGTCACGCCCTGATCGACACGCTGATCCAAAGGTCGCGGCCGCAATTGTTCTCCAACGCTTTGCCCGCGACGGTGGCGTGCAGTTCGCTTGAAGCGATCGATTATCTGGACGAGCACCCCGAGCTGGTCGGGCGGCTGCGCGATAACACGCGATACTTTCGCGAAAAGCTGGTGGCGCTTGGATTCAAACCGCTCGAAGGGGATAGCGCGATCGTTCCGATCATCGTTGGCGAAACGTCCTTCGCGATCGCCATGAGCGACCGGCTGCTGAAGCGAGGTGTTTTCGTAACGGGATTTGGCTTCCCGGTGGTCCCCGAAGGCACGGCCCGCATTCGCGTACAAATCAGCGCCAAGCTCACCACGGACGAGATGGATCGTGCCTTGGCGGCTTTTGCCGGCGTCGGAAAAGAAGTCGGCTTAATCTAAGAAAGGAAGCCGGTTAGCGTGAGGAGCTTGTATGCACTCCTGATTGGCGCATTGCTGCTGAGCAACGCGCTTCCTTCGTCCGCCCAATCGACGCCCGCGCCATCGCCTTCCCCGGCGCCGCTAGCCGCGCCATTTGTCGCGCCGGCGGATTGGGTGCAATTGCCGCGCGGCTTTACGCTCACGGAGATCAAGAATATGTGGCGCGGACCCGGAACGGGCGGCCCGGCCGGCGGCGGAGTCTTTGCGCAAGCGGTGCTTCCGCTTCCGTCGGGGATCGTCGCCGCGTTGCTCGCGCAACTTCGTAACGTGTTCGCGAGTGCGAAGACGAAGCAGAAACTGACGATGGCGACGGCCTCTTCGAAGGTATGCGGTGCCACGGCAAGCGTTTCAACGCTACATCTCTACGGTTCGAAACCGGCATTCATTGAGACGACCACGCTCTCGCAGCGCGGGCTGACATACGCGACGGTCTACGTGCGGACGTCGAGCAAGCCCGATCCCGCGATCGAATCGGCGGTGCGTTCGGCGTGTCCGCTGCCGGGCGGCGGTTTGCCCGACGCGACTCCCCCATCCGGGTGGAGCGCACTGCAAAAGGGTTTAGACTTCGAACTTGGCGGCATTTGGCTCGGCAATGCGCCTTTGCAGACGATGTGGATGCTGAAAGCACGCGGTATGCCGGACCTTCTGTCGGCGGCACAGATGGCGCCCACGTCAGCATCCGGCACGCAGCATTCGGTGAAGTATCGCGCGTCGGTTCAGAAACTGAAGTTCTGCGGAACGCCGGGCCTGTTGGCCACGGCCCAGTTCACCGTACCGCCCGGCTTCGGCATGACATACAGCGTGGCAGCCGCGCAGGGCATGGACGGAACGTTTGTGCTTTCGTACCTGCATCCATCGAGCTATACGGATGCGGGAGCTCAGCAGTCGATGCGCACGCTCTGCGGCGGCGCGCCACTGCCGGCTCCCTCGAGCACTCCTACGGTGTGATCTTTCCGATCTTGTTTCCGAGCTGTTCGTCGAACCAGAGGTTGCCGTCAGAGCCCACAGCGATGGTTTCGGGCCCGGAGCCGGGCGTTGGAATGGCATACTCGGTGATCGTGCCGGAGATCGTTATGCGTCCGATCTTGTTGCCCGCACTTTCGCAGAACCACATATTGCCGTCGTGGCCGGCGGTTATACCCGTAGGCTGAGACGCTGCCAAGGGGAGCGGATATTCCGTGATCGTTCCGGTGGGCGTAATTTTGCCGATCTTGCCGCTGGCGTTCTCGGTAAACCAGAGGTTGCCGTCGGGACCGGTTGCGATGCGTTGCGGTCCAGGAACCCCAGGAATCGGATATTCTGTGATTGCGCCGGCTGGGGTAATCTTTCCAATCTTGTTGCCGTTGCTCTCGACGAACCACGTGTTTCCGTCCGGGCCGGCGGTGATGCCGCGCGGCGCCGAATTGAGGGTGGGGATGGGAAACTCGACGATTGCGCCGGTCGAAGTGTCGGCCTTGGCGACGTTGTTCCCGATGTATTCCGTGAACCAGATGTTCCCATCGGCCCCTGGGTTAATGTTGTAAGGCCAGGAGTTCGCAGTTGGCACGGGGCCCTCGAGGATGTTGCCGCTCGTGTCGATCCGCGCGAGTTTGTTCGCTTGGCTTTCGGTGAAGTAGAGAAAGCCGTCCTTGCTGGCGGCGATGCCTTCAGGACTCGAACTCCCGGTTGGGATCGCATATTCACTGAAGGTGCCGTTCGGAGTGAGCTTTCCGATCTTGTTGCCGCCGTTTTCCGTAAACCAGATGTTGCCATCCGCGGCTTCCGTAATCCCATACGGAAAAGAATTGGCCGTCGGAACGGCATATTCGGTGATCACACCGGCTGTTGTAGCCGGCGCAACCGGCGGCAGGCCGCCGCCAATGCCTCCGCCTCCGGCGGAGCCGCCGCTTGAGCCACCGCTACAGGCGGCTAAACTCAACGCAAGCAGCGATGTACTCGCAAGAATGCGGCCAAAGCTAAAAGTCCTGAAATGCAAAATGCTGATCATGGTGTCCACCCCTGCTCTTATGAAAAGAGCGTCGTTGATTGTCAAACAAGTAGGCGCTCGCTGGGCGTAGAACCTGATCAACTGGTAGTAATGTACCCAATTAGTGCGCTTCGCGTTTGGTACGTGCGCGAACTTAACAAACGGCGGCACGTAAAAAACCTCTCGTAAAAAATGCAATCGGTTGACGTCCGCCGCATCCTCGATTACTATGACTTAATAATTTAGGTGTGGGGCTACATTCCTTGGGGGTTAAGGTTCATCGGTATGAACAGTTCGAAGCGCGGCTTTCTGCGCTTTTGCGCCGCGATTGCGCTATTAGCGTTTGGGGCCATGTTCAGTTCGGGCGCCGTCGCCGCCACGCAAAAGACGAAGTTCGACCCGGTCGCGACAGCCGAAGCCTGCCCGCCCGACCGCTCGCCGATCATGATCCTGGGCACCTATCACATGGCCAACCCGGAGCTCGATTTCGTCAAGATGGAGGCCGATGACGTCCTTGCGCCCAGGCGACAGAATGAAATCGCCGGCGTAGTCGAGCAGCTGGCGCGGTTCCGGCCAACCAAGGTCATGGTCGAAGCGCCGTATTCGAGCCCGGCGGAGCAGCAACAATACACGGCATACCTGTCCGGAAAGTATGAGCTGACTCGAAACGAGATCGATCAGATCGGCTTCAGGCTCGCCAAGCGGATGGAGCTCGCGGCCATAACCCCTGTCGATTTCCCGATGTTCATGAGCGGACTCACTTACGATGAGGTAGACTTCGGTCGCGGGCAGCCCGCCGCGCCTGCCCAGAGCGCTGCGCCACCGACGCCGCAAAAGCCGCGGCAGCTTAGCCCTGAAGAACTCCGTATTCGCCAGCATAGCATCGCGGAGAACCTCGCCTATGCAAACCGCGAGGATCAGTGGTTGCCGGATTATCTCGGATATATGAGCTTCTTCGAGGATGACCCTAGCGACGTGGCTCTGTACACCAAGACCGACACGCTGCTCAACTGGTACAAGCGAAACTTTCGCATCTGGGCCAACGTCGTTCGCGAGACAAAGCGACCGCACGATCGGGATCTGCTCCTGATCGGGTCAGGCCACCTCGGCATCCTGCGCGAGCTCGCCCGCGACATGCCCGGATTCTGCCTGGTGGAACCGGCGGAGTATCTGGAGCCTCGGCGGTAGGATAGTGGATCAGTCCGCCACATATAAGGAAGATTCGATCGCCGCCATTTCCAAGCTGTTTTGTCCGGAATCAAAAAAAACAGGTCCACTTATCGATCAATAAGTGGACCTGTACAGGTTGCGGGGGCGAGATTTGAACTCGCGACCTTCGGGTTATGAGCCCGACGAGCTACCGGACTGCTCCACCCCGCGGCGGAAGACTCTTATACGGTATGATGACCTCCGAACTCCTGCGGAAGATGCCTAAGGTGCAGTTGCATTGCCATTTAGAGGGCACGCTGCGTCCGGCCACGTTCATAGACCTCGCGCGCCAGCACGGGGTTGCGCTGACGTATCGCCCACGCGGCGCCGGGCCGTTCCCGGCCGACGAGTCGCCGGCCGGCGCGGCGGATCCCTACACGTTCAAAGATTTCGAAGGCTTTCTGCTCACGTTCGCCGCCGTCAGCCGCTCGCTGGCCGGGCCGGCCGATTATCAGCTGCTCGCGTCACAATATATCGAAGACGCGATTGCGCAGAACGTTGCGTATGCGGAGCTCTTCGTCTCGCCGTCGGTTTGGCGATACTTTCACAAAAGCATCGACGTGCGCGCGTGCATGGCCGCGATTCGCGCCGCGTGCGAAGCGGCGCGCAAAACGGACGGCATCGAAATTTCATTTATCGTTGACCTGACGCGAAATTTCGGCGTTGAGAGCGCGATGACCACGGCTAAACTCGCCGTCGAGCTGCAAGACCTCGGCGTGATCGGCGTTGGCTTGGGCGGCGATGAAGCGCACTATCCGGCCGAACTTTTTGAGGGGTGCTTCGATTTCGCGCGCGCCCGCGGTTTGCATTGCGTGGTGCACGCGGGCGAGAGCGCGGGAGCGGCAAGCGTCCGCGCCGCCGTTGAATCGCTGCGCGCCGAACGCATCGGTCACGGGATTCGTGCGCTTGAAGATCCCGCGGTCATGCGGCTGCTGGTCGAGAAGAAGATTCCGTTGGAAGTGTGCCCGACTTCGAATTTTCTCACCGGCGTTGCGCTTGGCGAAGCTCCGCATCCGTTGGTCGATCTCGACGCGGCGGGATGTATCGTCACGATCGATGCGGACGATCCTGCAATTTTCAAAACAACGATAACCGAGGAATTGGCCTACGCGGCCGAAATTGCCGGCGAGGACGCTCCCCTGCGTTTCACGCGCAACGCGATCGAGGCCGCCTTTGCGTCCCCGCAAACCAAAATGCGGTTGCGCGAGCGCCTCGCTGCCTTTGGCCCGGAAGCCTAAGCCCGGCGTCGAAAGGCTCGGACATGTCGGGGCACAGCCACTTCGCGGAATCTACCGAGGAGTATCTCGAAGCCGTTTACCGGCTTGAGCGCGAAGGGCCGGGCGTTACGACCTCGGGCCTGGCTTCGGAATTGGGCGTCGCGCCGGCGTCGGTCTCGGGCATGCTGAAAAAGCTCGCGTCCGAAGGCCATCTCGAATACGTCGCGCGTGGCGAAGTGAAGCTCACGCAGAAGGGGCTGGAAGTTGCCGTTCGCGTGGTGCGCCGCCACCGACTGGCGGAGTGTCTGCTGACCAACGTTTTGGGCATGCCGTGGGATGAAGTTCAATCCGAAGCGTGCATGCTTGAACATGCGATCACCGAGAAAATGGAAGCGCGCCTGATCGAGATTCTGGGCGATCCCAAAGTCTGTCCGCACGGCTTGCCGATTCCGCCTAAAGACTTGAGCGCTCCGCAGCGCGACGGCGTTCCGCTCGCGCAAATCGACGTCGGCAGCGACGCGATCGTGCAAGGCGTCACCGAAGAAGTTCCGGAGATCTTGCGCTACTTGGGCGACGTCGGATTGCGCCCGGGCGCGCACGTCACGGTGCGCGAAAAGGCTCCGCTTGGCGGACCGATGACCGTTGAGGTAGAGAAGCGCCGACACGCCATTTCCCTCGAACTCGCCCGCATGGTAATGGTGGCCGGTTGATCACTCGCCTGCTGATCGTTCTCAATGTCATCGGCTTTCTGTGGGAGATGTACGTCGGCGGCTCCGGCGTTTTTGGCGGCAACATCCCCGCGAACTCGCGCATATACGACGGCATGCTGGCGCCGGTGACCGTCACGCAATATCATCAATATTACCGCATAATCACGTCGGCTTTCTTACACGGCAGCATCATTCACATCGGGGTGAATATGTTTTCGCTGTATATGCTCGGTCGGTTCGTCGAACTCGTGCTGGGTTCGCCGCGCATGCTCGCGATCTACACCGGCTCCTTGATTGGCGCCGGAATGGCAATCGTGTATTTTTCTCCGCCCGACGCGGCGACGCTTGGCGCGAGCGGCGCGATCTTCGGCTTGTTCGGTGCGTTGTTCGCCATCGGCCTAAAACTTGGGGAACGCGGTTTCCAGCTGGTCCGCTCGAACATCGGCATCCTTATCCTGAACTTGATCTACTCGTTCTCGTTTCCCGGCATTTCTTGGCAGGCGCACGTCGGCGGGTTGATTACCGGCTTCGTGTTAACGCTCGCACTTTTCTGGCCGCCCAAACCGGTGCGCACGCGCGCCTACGATCCGAACACCGGCGCCGTGTACGAATCCCAACTCGAATCGTGACGGCTATCGACGAAGTCTTTGCTCCGGGGGGGCCGATCGAAAAATCGCTGGCCGGGTTTGAAGCGCGCCCGGGTCAGCTGCAGATGGCGCAGCTCATCGAGCGCGGCTTTCTCGAAGGCATGCACACGATCGTCGAAGCCGGAACGGGTGTCGGCAAGTCGCTGGCCTATCTGGTGCCGGCGCTACGCAGCGGAAAGAAAATTGTCATCTCGACCGGGACGATTGCATTGCAGGAGCAGCTCTACAACAAAGATATTCCGCTCGTCACGCAGGCACTCGATATTCCGGCCCGCGTAACGCTGCTCAAAGGGCGCAATCACTACCTCTGCAAGCAGAAGCTCGAGAACATGCGGGCGGACAGGCTGCTGGCTCCCTCACGCAAGATGCAGCAGATGTGGGAATGGGGCGCGCGCACGCAGACCGGCGACCGCGCCGAACTGCCGTTCTTGCCGGCCTACGACGAGTGGGAGCAACTCGATGCGGATGCCGACGACTGCGTCGGCGAGTACTGCGAACACTTCCGCGAGTGCTTTTTCTTCAAGAAGCGCGACGAGGCGAAGTTCGCCGATATCGTGATCGTCAACCATGCGCTGTTTTTTCTGGATCTCGCCATGGGCGGCGGTCTCTTGCCGCCCTATGATTACGTGATTCTCGATGAAGCGCATCAATGCGAGCGATGGGCGACCGCGGCGCTGACGGCCACGCTCTCGCGCGGGACCATCGGGCGCATGATGCGCAAGCTGCACCGCTCGTATATCGTTCCCGGACATTTCGACGCCGAATTCGAGCGTGGAATGCGAGGCTTTGAGTCGGCGCTCGCCAGCGTGCCGGGCGACCGCTATCCGCTGCACGCGAACGAGTCGGCGTGGCCCGCGCTCGAGACGATGCGCGACTCGCTCTACAAGTTGGAGAACTGGCTCTACGCCAGCTGGCACGACGCCCTCAAGCGCAAACCGCAGAACGACGCGGAAGCCGAGCGCCGGCGCGATCTTGCGATGCGTGCGATTTTGGCACATCAAGCCACCATCGAACGCGCGCAATCACCGAGCGATACCGCCATCGCTTGGGTTGAGCGCTCTGATGCGGATAGTTCCTACCAACTGAACAGCGCTCCCTACGATGTATCGGAGTATTTGCGTGCGATGCTGTTTGAACGCACACAAAGCGTTGTGCTGACTAGCGCGACCATCGCCGATACCGGATCGCGAGAGGGCGCCTTTGAGTTTCTCAAACGCTCGCTCGGCGTCGCCGAAGCGCAAGAACTGATCGCGCCCTCGCCGTTCGATTACCCCTCGCAGGCACGCTTGTATGTCGCGCCGCCCGAACTCAATCCGAAAATGCCGCATTTCGCGAAGCTGGCTGCGCCGCTGGTCGAGGAATGTCTGGACCGCAGCCGCGGACGCGCATTCGTGCTCTTCACATCACATGCGCGCTTGCGCGAAGTCTACGCTCTGTTGCGCGAGCGGATCCCGTTTCCGGTCCGCCTGCAGGGTGAACTGCCGCGCATGCACTTGTTGGAATGGTTTCGCACGACGCCCAATGCAGTGCTCTTCGCGACGGCGACGTTTTGGGAAGGCATCGACGTCGTGGGCGAGCAGTTGTCGTGCGTGATCATCGATAGGCTGCCGTTTCCATCACCGGGCGATCCACTCGTGCAAGCGCGCATCGAGTCGCTGGAAGCGCGTGGTTTGAGCGGCTTCGATAACTACATGATTCCGTCGGCGATTGTGCGCCTCAAACAAGGCTTTGGGCGGCTCGTGCGCAGCAAGAACGATCGCGGCATGGTGGCGCTGCTGGACGGGCGCGCCGCTTCGTCGCGTTACGGCGAGCAAATTTTGCGTGCACTTCCACCGGCCACGCGCATCACGCATCTCGACGAACTCGCAGGGTTTTTCGCCTAAATGCTCTTGCCATTTTCCGAAAAGGAGAACAATGTTTCGTAAAATTATCGCCGCTTCGCTTGCCTCGGTCTTTGCTTGCAGCGCGCCTGCATTCGCGTGGGGCAACAAGGGACACGAGATTATCGGACAGCTCGCCGGCTCGTCGCTTCCGTCTACCGTGCCGGCCTTCATGCGAACGATGCCCGCGCAGTATGAACTGATGTATCTCGGACCCGAACTCGATCGCCTGAAAGGCTCGGGCACGGCTTGGGACGATGAAAACGATCCCGGACACTACATTGATTTGGACGACAACGGCATGATTGCCGGCGTCGTCTCGCTTCAAAAGTTGCCTGCGAGCCGCGAGGATTACGACACGGCGCTCAGAGCCGCGGGCACCAACCAGTACCGTCAAGGGTATTCGCCGTATGCGATCCTCGAAGGCTGGCAGCAGCTGCGCTACGATTTTGGGTACTGGCGCGTCGACAACTACCGCGCGACGCACGCCTCTACGTCGGGCGCCCGCGCCGTTGCGGCGACGGATCGTGCCATCGACCAATCGCTGATTCTGCGCGACGCCGGCGTTTGGGGACATTTTGTCGAGGATGCTTGCCAGCCGCTCCACGTCACCATTCATTTTAACGGTTGGGGAAACTATCCGAACCCGAACGGCTATACGAACGCGAAAAACACACACTCGTTTTTTGAGAGCACATTTGTCGATCGGTACATTACGCCGGGAATCGTCAATCAGCAGATGGTTCCTTCGATGATTCAGCCGCCCGACGCGCTCCTAACGCAAGAGCAAGTGCAGACGCTCATCGCGGGCTACATACAAGGATCGCTGCAGGCGGTGGGGCCGCTCTACGATATCGAGAAGGCGGGCGGCTTCGCGAACGGCTCGCCGGCTGCGGTCAAGTTCACCGCAACTCAGCTTGCGCGAGGCGCCGTCGAATTACGCGATCTTATCACGCTTGCCTGGTACGATAGTCTCAACGCAAAAGTCGGCTATCCGTCTCAGAGCGTTCGTGACATTCTGAACGGCGCGCCACCGCCGAAGGGCAGCAGCGACTAGCGCCATCAGCGCAGAGCTAGTCCTCGGCGGAGCTGGCCTCGGATTTTGCGCGGTCTTGTAAGTCTTTTACGATCGTCGCGTCGGCGAGCGTCGTCGTGTCGCCCAGCGTGCGGCCTTCGGCGACGTCGCGTAATAGACGGCGCATAATCTTGCCGCTGCGCGTCTTCGGCAACTCTTGCGTGAATGTAATATATTTCGGACGCGTGAATTTGCCGAGTTTGTTGCCGACATACTCGCGCAGCTCGTCGGCCAGCTCCGTGCTGCCGGGATCGCCGCCGCGCAACGAAACAAAAGCGTAGATCGCCTGTCCCGTAACGTCGTCGAGCTTTCCGCAGACGGCCGTTTCGGCGACTTTCGGGTGCTCGACGAACGCGCTTTCGACTTCGGTCGTCGAGATGCGGTGACCGCTGACGTTCATCACGTCGTCGATGCGGCCCATGAACCAGAAGTTACCGTCGAGATCGCGGCGCGCGCCGTCGCCTGCCAAGTACTTGTGCGGAAACTTCGACCAGTAGGTTTGTTTGTAACGCTCGTCGTCGCCCCAGATGCCGCGTAACATGCCGGGCCACGGGCGCGTAAGCACCGCGTAGCCGCCGCCGCCGAGCGGAACCGATTCGCCCTGGTCGTTAACGATATCGGCCGCAATTCCGGGAAGCGGATAGGTCGCGCTGCCCGGCGGCGTCGCGGTCACGCCGGGGAGCGGCGCGATCATAATGCCGCCCGTCTCCGTCTGCCACCACGTATCCACGACCGGGCAGCGGTTGCCGCCGATGTGTTCGCGGTACCACATCCACGCCTCGGGATTGATCGGCTCGCCGACGGAGCCCAACAGCCGCAGCGTTGAAAGATCGTGTTTGCGCGGATACTCGTCGCCCCATTTCATGAACGTGCGAATCGCCGTCGGCGCGGTGTACAAAATATTGACTTTGTAACGCTCGACGATCTCCCACAAACGATCTTTGTCGGGAAAATCCGGCGTACCCTCATAGATCACGCTCGTCGCTTGATTCGCGAGCGGGCCGTAGACGATGTACGAATGGCCGGTCACCCAGCCGATGTCGGCCGCGCACCAATACACGTCGGTGTTTTCTTTCAGGTCGAAGACCAACTTGTGCGTCATCGTAACGTGCGTTAGATAACCACCGGTCGTGTGCTTGATGCCCTTCGGCTTGGCTGTCGTGCCGCTGGTATAAAGAAGGTAGAGCAAGTCCTCGGCGTTCATCGCTTCGGGCGTGCACTCAGTGGGTTGCTCTCTCACGACGTCGTCCCACCACACGTCGCGGCCTGCCTTCATCTCAATCGGATCGCCCACGCGCTTGGCGACGATGCAGTGCTTAATGGAAGGCGTGCTTTCCATCGCGGTGTCGCAGTTATTTTTCAACGGAACTTTGTTGCCGCGCCGCCAGCCTTGATCGGCGGTGATGAGCGCGACGCACTCGGCGTCGTTGACGCGATCGACGATCGAATCGGGCGAGAAGCCGCCGAAGATGACCGAGTGCGCGGCGCCGATGCGCGCGCAGGCCAGCATCGCGACGGGTAGTTCCGGAATCATCGGCATGTAGATCGCGACGCGGTCGCCTTTCTTCACGCCCAGTTTGCGCAGGCCGTTGGCAAAGCGGCAGACGTCATCGAGCAATTGCTTGTAGCTGATCGTCCGGCGGTCGCCGGGCTCGCCTTCATAATAATAGGCGACCCTCTCGCCCTTGCCGGCGCGAACGTGACGGTCGAGGCAGTTCACCGACGCGTTGAGCTCGCCGTCGCCAAACCAGCGCGCGAACGGCTCGTTCCACTCGAGGGTCTTAGTGAAAGGCTTCGACCACTCCAATTTGCGCGCCCAAGACTCCCAGAACGCCAAATAATCGCGCTCGGCTTCCTTATAGATGCCCGGCTGAGCGTTGGCCTTGGCGGCAAATTCGGGCGGTGGCGGAAAGCGCCGGCTCTCTTGGGAGAGGGCCTCGATCGATTCGGCGGACTTCATGCGGCGAGTTTACCGGGACCGGGACGGCGGCGCCTGCCGAAAAAATCCTGCGAGGACCTAGCACTCCTAGCCCGCGATTGCTAAGATAGACCCATGAACCCCGGGAGCCCCGGCGGCCTGGATAAGCGCAAAGCCTATATCCTGGCAACGGTCGTCTACGAGTACATCGCCACGGCCGAGCCGGTGGCGTCGCAGACGCTCACCCAAAAATACCACCTGGGCGTCAGCTCGGCGACGGTCCGCAACGAATTGGCCGACTTGGAGGCGGGCGGCTATCTCGTCCAGCCGCATACGTCGGCCGGCCGGATTCCGTCGGATGCCGGCTACCGCACGTTTGTCGATCAACTGATGCAACCGGAGACGCTCCAGGCTGCCGACCGCCGGCGCATTCGTGACGAGCTGCGCGATGCAAGCCGCGAACTCGACGAAGTGATCGAAAACGCCACGCGCCTGCTCGGGAGACTTTCAAAAAATCTGGCGTTTGCAACTAAGCCTTCCAACGACGCGCAGACCTTCCGCCATTTGCAACTGATTTGGCTCTCGGCGCGAACGGGTATGGCCATCGTGGTGACGTCGATGGGAGTTGCGTCGCAAAGTCTATTCGAACTCGCCGCCGACGTTGGTCCCGACGAGCTGACGCGGCTTTCGAACGCGCTCAACTCGCGGCTCGGCAACAAAATGCTGCGCGACATTCGTGAAAGCGATGTTGCGGCGGCGGTGGACGAACTCGGCTTGGCCGGCGAATTCAAAACCGTGATTATGACGGCGTTGCGCAGCGCGCGCTCGGGCGAGCAGTCCACGCTCGCTGCGTCGGGTGCGCAGAACCTGCTCGATCAGCCGGAGTTTCAAGACGCGCGCAAGTTGCGTTCGATCCTTAACATCGTTGAAGAGCAAAAGACGCTGTACGACCTGGTCGCCGATTCGATGACGGCCGAAGCGCCCGAAGTGAAGATCGGCCACGAGCTGGGCGTGGACGAGATGCAAGATTTCAGTATCGTCACCGTACCGTACCGGTTCGGCGAAAGCGCGATCGGCATGCTCTCGGTGTTAGGCCCGCGGCGCATGCCGTACGCGCGGTTGATGGCGCTTGCATCGGGCACGGCTGAAACGTTGTCAGCGCGTCTCTCAGACGCCGAGATCAAGTAGCCGATGTCGCGCGACCTTTACGAAGTGCTCGGCGTAGGCCGAGCAGCGGATGCGGACGAGGTGCGCCGCGCCTATCGCAAGCTGGCGCGCAAGCATCACCCCGACGTGGCGGTCGACAAGTCCGATGCGGAGCACCGTTTCAAAGAGATCAATCAGGCCTACGAGGTGCTTTCGGATCCGCAGAAACGCGCCCAGTACGATCGTTACGGCACGATTGGCAACGGCGCCGGAGCCGGACCGGGCTTCGGTGACTTTGGTTTCGGTCAGGGATTCGGCTCGAGCGGTTTCGGCGACATCTTCGACATGTTCTTCGGCGAACGCGGCGGCGCGCAGCAAACGATGCGACGCAACGGACCCGCCCGCGGTGAAGACTTGCGTTACGACCTGCAGATTACGCTCGAAGAGGCCTTTACCGGCGTCACCCGGGAGATTCAGTTCTCACATCTTGCGGCTTGCGAAACGTGCCGCGGATCGGGGGCGGCGCCTGGCACGCTGATAACGCCCTGCGATCGCTGCGCCGGAACGGGGGTCATGCGAACGGTACGCCAGACTCCGCTCGGGCAATTCGTCACCCAGTCCGCATGTTCGAAATGCGGAGGCGAAGGTCAGGTTGTGGAGCATCCGTGCCCGGATTGCGGCGGACGCGGCCGGCGCGAAGTCGAGCGCACGCTGAGCGTGAAGATTCCGGCAGGCGTTGACGAAGGCAGCCGTATTCGCATCAACGGCGGCGGCGCTTCCGGAACGCGCGGCGGCAGCGCGGGCGATCTGTACGTCTACATTACTCTAGCGCCGCACAAGATCTTCAGACGCAGCGGACTCGACACGTACGTTGACGTGCCAATCAGTTTCCCGCAGGCGGCGCTTGGCGGTGCGATCGATGTTCCTTCGCTTGAGGGCCAGCTCGAACTGGGCATCGGTGCAGGCACGCAATCCGGCGTCAGCATCAGAATGCGCGGCCGCGGGATGCCCACCGTTCGCGGTACGCAGCGCGGCGACCATATTGTCACGGTGCACGTCGAGATTCCCGGAAAACTGACGCACCGCCAACGCGAATTACTCGAAGAGTACGCGCGTTTGGGCGGCGATCGCATCCAAGAGCGGTCGTTCTTCGACAAAGTCAAAGACGCGTTCCGGCCGGAATAGCGATGGCCGCGCCGCGATTTTTCGTCGAGGGCGTGCACGGCGCGGGCCAAACCGTGACGCTGGCGGGGGATGACGCGCATAAGATCGCTCACGTTCTGCGAAAGCGATCGGGCGATGCGATTCAGATCATCGATTCGGCGGCCAATCGTTTCGATGCCGTGCTCGAAATAGAGGACGGATCCGTGCGTGCGCAGCTGAGCGCGCCCGTTGCAAAGCAGACCGCGCCGCCCCTGCAAATAACCGTCGCGCAAGGCGTGCCCAAGGGGCAAAAGATGGATTTCGTCGTCGAAAAACTGACCGAGCTTGGTGGGGCGGCGATCGTTCCATTTTATTCCGAACGTTCTGTCGTACTCGAAAGCGGTCAAGGAAAACTGGATCGCTGGCGACGCCTGGCAAAAACCGCGGCTACGCAATGCGGCCGCAACGAAATTCCGGAAGTACGGGAACCCGTCAATTTCGCCGAGCTCCTCGAAATGTTTGCGCAATACGACTGCGTGCTTTTTCCGTGGGAACTTGCCGGCGGTGCGCCGTTGCGTGATGTGCTTCCCTCGATAGTTGCGGGTGTGCGGCGCGTTCTGGTTGTCGTGGGACCCGAGGGCGGCTTCGCACATTCGGAGGTCGAGGCGGCCGAGCGCAGCGGGGCTCGCGTGATCGGTTTGGGAACGCATATTTTACGCACGGAAACCGCCGCTCTGGTCGTGGTCGCGTTGCTGAATTACCTCACGGGGGTATGATGAGACATGCCTAAGCTGCTCGAAAATCTGGCTCACGGAACGCCGGTGCTCAGTTCCACGGAAGGCACACTGGGCGAAGTTCGCGGCGTCTTCGCGATTGGCGAGACGCGCGTCCCTGAGTGCTTGCTCGTTTTTTGGAACGATACGAAAGAAGAGACATTGCTCGATGCGGACGAGGTGCTTTCGATCTCCGACGATGGCGTCATGCTTCGCAGCGGGCGCGAGATGTATAACGTGCTGCCCGGCTACGACCCGCAGACCAATCCGCTGCTGAAGCGCCTCTCCTAGAACGTCGCGGACCGGGACACGACGCTCCAGCGTCGTATCCTGTGAGAACGGTATGTCCAGTTTGAAATTCTCCATCGTCATTCCAACCTATAATGAAGCGGGCGGCATAGAACGCCTCATTCGCGAGCTCGACGATGTGTTCAAACGGAACGCGCTCGACGGCGAGATCATCGTCGTTGACGATAATTCGCCCGACGGAACCGGCGCGATCGTGGACCGCCTCGCCCTGGAGTTTCCGGTTCGCTGTTTGCACCGGCCCGGGAAACTCGGTCTTTCGAGTGGCGTGATCGATGGGTGGCGCGCGGCCAGGCCGGAATCCGAGGCGCTGGGCGCGATGGACGCCGACTTCAGTCACGACATTGCTATTTTCCCGAAGCTCGTACGCGCGCTCGAAGATGGTTACGGATTGGCGGTCGGCAGCCGGTACGTTCGCGGCGGCGGAATTACCAACTGGCCCTGGAGGCGAATCGTTACCTCCAAAGTTGCGTGCGCATTGGCGCAGCCGCTGACGCGCATCAAAGATATTACCAGCGGGTATTTTTTGGTGCGGCGCTCCGCGATTGAGGACGTCGAACTCGATCCGATCGGTTTTAAAATTGGGCTGGAAGTGATCGCGAAGGGACATTATGGCAAGGCGCTGGAAGTGCCGTATGTGTTCACCGATCGCGTTTTGGGCGAGTCGAAGCTCAACAATAAAGAGATCGCCAACTACTTGAAGCAGCTGCGCAGATTATACGCCGGCCGGATATTTTCGAGATCGTAGATGCCTGATTGGCTGCCGCGCCGCCGCGCCAAGAACGAACAAGCCGAAGATGCTGCAACGTGGAGCAAGTGTCCCAAATGCTCCGAGGTATTGTACCGGCGCGATCTGGCGGCCAATCTCTGGGTCTGCCCGCGCTGCGGCCATCATTTCCGCATGAGCGCGGTCGACCGGATCAATATTACCGTCGACGGCGACTTCAAAGAGATCGGCGGAGACGTTCTGCCCGGCGATCCGTTGGAGTGGGTTGATAAAAAGAAATACGCGACAAAGCTCGCCGGCGATCGCGAAAAGTCGCAGTTGAGCGAAGCCGTCATCTGCGGAACGGGAAAGATCGGCGGATTCGAAACGGCGATCGGCGTGATGGATTTTCATTTTCGTGGCGGCACGATGGGAACCGTGGTTGGCGAACGGATTTCGATGCTGCTCGAACGGGCGCGCGAATTTCATTTGCCGTGCGTGATCTTCACCGCCAGCGGCGGCGCGCGAATGGAAGAAGGTATGCTCGCGCTGATGCAACTCGCAAAGACAACCGCAGCCGTAGCGCGTTTCCGTGAAGATGGAAACTTTTTCGTGACGGTCTTGACCGATCCGACGACCGGCGGCGTTTCGGCCTCATTCGCCTTCCAGGCCGACGTGATTGCGGCCGAGCCTAAAGCGATGATCGGCTTTGCCGGACGGCGCGTAATCGAACAAACTATCCGGCAGAAACTCCCCGATCAGTTTCAGACCGCCGAGTTTTTGTTGGAGAAAGGCCATATCGATATGGTCGTTCCGCGCACCGATCTCAAAGCGACCTTGACGCGGCTGCTCGATTATGCGGCCGCCGGCCACCGTGCGCGGACCGCGGCCTCGTGAATTTGATCGTGGAACGCGAGAGAGGGCTGCTCGAACTCGAAAAACGCATAGCCGAGCTGCGCGCGGCGAACGCCCAGCAGTCGCTCGACCTTTCGCCCGAAATTCGCGCGCTCGAAGAGAAATACTCACAGATTCAGCGCGAGATCTTCGGTTCGATGACGCCGTGGCAAAAAGTGCACATGGCCCGCCATCCGAATCGTCCGACCGCGGCGGACTACATCGCGGAATTTGCGCAGTTCGACGAGCTGCACGGCGACCGGCATTTTCGCGACGATCACGCGATCGTCGGCGGGTTCGCTAAGCTCGGCGAGCGCTCGGTGATGGCGATCGCGCAGCAACGCGGACGCGACACCAAAGAGAATCTGCGGCGCAATTTCGGCATGCCCTCTCCCGAGGGATACCGCAAAGTTCAGCGCTTGGCGCATTTGGCGTCGCATCTGGGTTTACCGATCGTGACCTTCGTCGACACCAAGGGAGCGGATCCGGGCATCGGCTCGGAAGAACGCGCCCAATCGGAAGCGATCGCGGCGTGCCTGTATGAGTTCACGGTCGCGCGCGTGCCGATCGTGGCGACGGTCATCGGCGAGGGCGGCAGCGGCGGCGCCTTGGCGATGAGCATCGCCGATCGCATCATCATGCTCGAGCACAGCTATTATTCCGTCGCGAGTCCGGAAGGGTGCGCGGCCATTCTCTGGAGCGATGCATCGAAAGCTGAAGAAGCTGCTACGCGGCTCAAGCTGACCGCGCAAGATCTGCTGCAGTTCGGTATCGCCGACGAAATCGTACCCGAACCGACGGGCGGCGCGCACCGCGATCCAGCGGGGACGATCTCGCGCGTGTTGAAGAATATCGGTGACGCCCTCGACGAGCTTGCGAGCTTGCCGGCGGCGCAGCTGAAAGAGGCACGCTATCAGAAGTACCGGCGAATAGGCGCATGGCAAAACGAGCGCCTAGAAGTAGTAAAAACAGGCCCGTGAAAAAGCGGTCGGGTCAGGTTTTCCGTCTCCTGAGCCGTCTCGCCGTCGCCGCCATGATTCTCGTAGCCGCCACCTTGGTCTCGATCCAGTTCGCGCACATCGTCAATGAAAACGTGGCGATGGCTCGCTCGCTTTCGTCCGTTCAAAAAGATATCGGTGTGCTCGCGCGCCGCAAGCGCAGCGAACAGCGCGAGATCCGCCGCCTGATGGATCCGCAGGGCGCCGTACCGGAGATCCACGACCGGCTGCACCTCGTCGGCCCCAACGAAACGATCATTTACGTAAAACCGCCTCGGCAATGAACTCCCGGACGCAGCAAGGCGTCGTCATCAACATCCACGCGCTCGGAGCCGTCGTCCGTTTAGACGACGGCCGCTTGGCGACCGTTCCGGCCGCGGATCTAGCCCGTAACCGCGACCGCTATGACCGCGCGCTCGCGCGGCGCAAGCCTGCTGAGTTCATCGTGACCGGCGATGAGCGTCATCCGCTGGCCATGCTCGCCCCCCAAATACACGACGCCGATCTCGAAGAGCAGATCACGCACTACCTCAAAATGACGCAGGAATGGGAGAAGCCCGACGCCGCGCCCGCGCACGAGCGCCACTTCTTGCGCAAGAAACGGCGCGCCGCACTCTTCGAATCCCGCCACAGCCCTGACAGCTAAAGCGGTCATTTCCATAGGCACGAACTCGACGCGAGCGCTCGTCGCCGAGTTCGATCCGGCGCCGAAGATTTTGTTGCAACGATCTACCGGAACGCGTATAGGTGAAGGGCTTCGTGAGAGCGGGCGGTTGCGCGAAGAAGCGATGCGCCGCACGTTAGAAGCAATCGACGGGCATGTCGCAGCGATCCGTGAGTTTCAGCCGGAGCTCGGTGCGATTGGCACAAGCGCACTGCGTCGCGCCGACAACGGGGACGAATTTGCAGAATCCGTTCGAGCCATCACAGGCGTACCACTTGAAATAATCAGCGGCGAAGAAGAAGCGCGGTGTTCTTATGAAGGCGCGATCTCCGGATTGCCGTCGGAGCAAAGTTACGCCGTGCTCGATGTCGGCGGCGGCAGCTCGGAGTACGCGACCCGAGAAGTGGACATCTCGCTCGAGATCGGCGCAGTGCGTTTGACTGAGCGATTTCCGTCGCTCCGTGAAAACGTGGGAGCTGATGAAATCGAACGCGCTCGAACTGAAGCGCGAGCCGTCCTCCAGCCGTTGCGAACATTTGCGAAAATCGATCGGTTGGTTATGGTTGGAGGAAGTGCGACGACGTCGCGCGCGGTATTGACGGGCCGCCGCATGACGGACCCATACGGGGTGATAACGCGTGCAGACCTGGCCAACGTAATCGCTAGGCTTGCTTTACTCCCGCTCGACCGGCGCAAAGAGCTGCCAGGCATGGTTGCTCAACGAGCGGACGTTTTGCTCGCCGGTGCGCTCATTCTCGACGAAGCCTGTGCGCTGACGCGCCACGCCGAAGCGGTCGTATCAACCAACGATTTGCTCTTAGGCTATCTGCTCCGTCACTAGCGGACCGGAGCGGCGTGCGTAGAAGTGCGCTTGATGAGCGATAGCGAGGTTTTCCGGGCCGTGCTTGACGCGCGGCGCGCGTGGAGCTACTACTTAGACGCGACCGAAGAAGACGAGGAAGAGCTTTACGAGGCGTATCTCGAGACGGCGACTGAAGCCATACCCTATGTCGGCGGTTTGATCGAACTCTGCGTTGAGGCCAATCTGATTGCGATCTCCGCGCACGATCGCGAAGATCGCTACGTGGATTTGGCTGCGACGGGAGCGCGCGTGCATGCCGACGCGATCATCGAAATCGCGGGCGACATCGTGCTCGGACATTCGGAGGATTTGCCGTCGTTCGAACGCCGCTCGCGCGAAGAAGACGAGGAAACGCGCTTCAACCGGGCGCGCGAAGTCTTCCGCGAAATGAACCGTCCCAACGTGAGCCGGGCTGTCGAAGAGCTGCGGGCGCTGCGCGAAGAAGCCTTGCGCGGCGGACAGAAGTCGCTAGCAGAAAAGCTCTCACACGTGCTGGGCTTATTGCAGATCTCCCCGCCGCGTCTAACGAGCGACTAAATACGCGGGATTCCCGCGCCTTCAACTCCGGGAATGGGTTGCTCTTGCGTCGCCTCTTCGGTAGGAAAGCCGGCCTCTTCGTACGCTTCGAATCCGCCCGCGAGCACGGCGACGTTGTTGTAACCTTGCTCCTCGAGGCGCTGTGCGATCTGTTCGGCGCTCGCGTCGTTATCGCCGTAGACGACGATCTTTCCATCGTGCGGCAGGGGCAATGCCAGACGCTCTTGGCTTAGCAGCGCTTTCGGGTCGTAACGGAGCGCACCACGAATTTGCGTGCGTCCGCGATGGCTGCGAACGTCGAGCGTCGGCATCGTTGATGTGTCCACTTGGGACGGCGCGACTTTTTCGATCAGCGCGAGCCTTTTTTCTTCGGAACCTTGGCGCCTTCGCTGCGCGCTTCGGAAAGCCCGATCGCAATAGCTTGCTTGCGGCTCGTGACTTTCTTCCCGCTGCGGCCAGATTTGAGCTCGCCGCGCTTCATTTCATGCATGCTGCGCTCGACTTTGCGCGAGGCCTTCGGTCCGTACTTGCGTTTCTTGCGTGCGCCGCTTTTCTTCCGCCCGCCCTTGCGTGATGACGTTTTCTTACGTCCGGTACTTTTTTTGCGGCCGCCCGTGCGTTTTTTTCTCGCCATTTTTACCTCCTACCCTATTCGGTACTTGGGGCGCTGTCGACGTCGCCCGAGGATTTTTTCACTAAGCCCTGCCTCAGCTCGTCGCGGAGCTCGGCCAGTGCGGGATCTAATCCGCCCTGCTGATCGAGTCGTTCCAGCGCGAGCAGCAGCCGGTTGGCGCGCGCCGCGTCGGACCGTATCACGATCTCCATGAAACTTCTTTACCCCGAACGGGCCATTTGCTCCATGGTGCATTGGCGTGGCGCCTTATCGGGGCGCCATCGAAGCAACCTGGCGCCGTGGCGGAAGCGGTCGCCGGTGACGCGGTCGTACTGAACCTCAACCACGATGCGTGGCGCGACCGGATGCCATTGCGCTTCGCGCGACCCCCACCGGCTCGGTCCGCCCGGCTGCGCTCCGGTGAACCCGGGGCCTTCCTGGATTGGTTTGAGTAGCTCGGCCGCACGCGTTCTTTCAGCTGCGCTCATGCTTCCGACGAAACCGACCAGATTCAGCAGACCGCCGTCGTCGTAGAGTCCGAGTAATAATGACGCAATTGTTTTCCCATCCTTCGCCAAGCGGAAGCCGCCGACGACGCAGTCTGCGGTATAGATGCGTTTGATCTTCACGACTGCGTTGCGATCGCCAAAGTGGTACGGCTCGTCGATTTTCTTTGCGATCACCCCGTCGAAATGCGTGAGTCCGCCCGCCAGCCACTCGCGCGCAGTTTTTATATCGCTCGTCGCTGGGGAGAGAGCCAGTCGCGTGTCTTTCAGCAAGTGTTTCTGCGCAAATGATTCGAGGGAAGCGCGCCGGGCTTTCAAAGGCTCCTCATACAGTCTCGCTCGGGCCGGCAATGAAAGCGCATCGAAAACCGCATAGGCTGCGGGCGTTTCGACCGCGAGCCGTTTGACGCGCGATTCCGCCGGATGGATGCGCTGCAGAAGCGCGTCGAAATCGAGTTTGCCTTCGAGTTCAATTGTTAGTTCGCCGTCCAGAATGAACGCGTCCGGCGTGAGTGCCTTCAGTGCGTCAACGATTTCCGGAAAGTACCGTTCGAGCGGCTGACCGGATTTCGACTGCAGCGCGACATCGCCGCCGTCGCGAAACGCGATACAGCGGAAGCCGTCCCATTTGGGCTCGTAGAGCCAGTCTTTCCCAACGGGAATTTCCTTGATGGGCTTGGCTTCCATCGGTTCGATTGGCGGTGTCAGCGGAAGATGCTTAGATGAAGGCATCCGTTATAGCCGTTCGATCAAGGGCTGTAAATCAAAGCGACCGCGCGATTGCGTCAGCGGTTTCCATAGGTCGCCTATTTTTTTAACGCGCTTGACGGCATTGAGCATCGTAAAATCCGGCGGCTCGATTCCGCGCTCGACTTCGTCCCATGAGACCGGCATTGAAACGCCCGCAAAAGCATTCGGTCGTACCGAATAGATGGAGGCCAGCGTCGCGCCCGAGCGATTCTGATTATAGTCGAGGTGGACTTTGTCGCGCGGGCGGTTCGCGACTTTGTATTCGACCGTGAAAACGTCGCGATGCGCGCGAGCGAGTTCGTGCCCGAGCTTCTTTGAGAATGCCCAGACTTCGTGTTGCGCCGGTCCGCGCTTGATCCCGACATAGATATGCATGCCGCGGCCACCGGAGGTTTTGGCGAAGACGGTCATCCCTAAACCCTCGAGTGCATCGCGCACGATGAGCGCCGCCTCGCGTACGAGGGCAAACGGCGCCTCCTTTTCCGGATCGAGATCGAAGTGCAGCACGTCGGGCTGACCAGGCGAATCGCAGAAGCCGTACCACGGATTGAGATCGATGCAGCCCAGATTGATGAGCCACAGCAGCGACGCAAGATCGTTGGCGAGCGGAAAATCGATGACGCCTTTTCCGTGCTCGACCGGACACGTTTTGACCCACTCCGGGCGCGACGGCGGAGTCCGTTTCATGAAGAAGAACTCACCGTCGATGCCGTTCGGGTAGCGTTTCATCACCATGGCGCGGTCGCGCAAGTGCGGCAAGAGCGCCGGCGCGATACCTTCGTAGTATTCGAGCAAGTCGCGCTTGCGCAAGCCGAGCTTCGGCCAGAAAACCTTGTTGAGATTTGTGAGCGGCAGCGACTTGCCGGCGACTTTGATTGTCGCGTTTTCCGCGTCCTTGGGAATCAGGGTCACGGCGCGCCGCTTTCAGGGAGATGCGCGGCAAACCATTGTTGCGCAAGACCTGTCACCTCTTCGAGCGCACCGGGCTCTTCAAACAAATGGGTGGCGCCGTTAACGACCGCTAATTCGCTGTTTTGCAAGCGCGAAGCCGACAAGCGGTTCAAGTTTAGCACGGCTGGATCGTGCGAACCGACGATCAGCAATACCGGCGTGGCGACCGACCCGAGCGCATCCCCCGCCAAATCCGGACGCCCGCCGCGCGAGACGATCGCGGCGACGTCTTTTCGTTCCGCCGCCGCGACCAGCGCCGCCGCGGCTCCCGTGCTCGCTCCAAAGTATCCGATCGGCAAGTTGCCGATTTCGTTTTGATTGCGCACCCAAACGGTCGCATCCACCATTCTCCGCGCCAGGAGGCCGATGTCGAACCGCAGTTCACCCGAGCGGTCGTCGACACGCTCTTCGTCCGCGGTC
Organism: Vulcanimicrobiota bacterium; assembly: GCA_013036105.1. GTDB lineage: Bacteria > Vulcanimicrobiota > Vulcanimicrobiia > Vulcanimicrobiales > Vulcanimicrobiaceae > Rubrimentiphilum. The sequence goes on along the minus strand of JAAXCX010000008.1, from coordinate 39,074 downwards.
AGCAGATCCATGAGCAGCGTCGCAAATCCGGCGCCATTCAAACTCGCGGCGACGAAGCGGTTGCGCGGACTGCGCCGCCCGCTGCCGCTGCCGTGGGCGAAAATAATCAGGCCACGCGCGTTTCCGTCCGGCATTCCGAGCGTGCCCGCAAGCCGATTGCGGCCGGCATCCAATTCGATCTCGCGCTCACTCATAGCGGCAGCGACCATTCGCGGGCATCGCGCAGCATGGCGCGCACCTCGTCGTCGCTCACTTGCCGGAAGTCCCGGTACCAAGCGCCGACGCCGCGAAACGGGTCGGGCGTTGCGGCGCAGACCATGTCGTCGACGTACCGCGCGATATTCGCGCATGTGTCGGCCGGCGCAACCGGCACCGCGACGATGATCTTGCTCGGCGACAGCGCGCGCAGCGCAAGAACGGCCGCGTACATGCTCGCCCCCGTTGCGAGCCCGTCATCGATCAAGATGACCGTTCTTCCGGAAACATCCGGCGCGGGCACACTGCCGCGATAGGCGTTCTCACGGCGTTGCAGTTCCGCGAGTTCGGCTTGAGTGACGGCGTGCAGGGTGGCTTCGCCGATCCGTAGTTCTGCCAGCGTATCTTCATTCAGCACGCGCACGCCGCCCGAAGCTATCGCTCCCATGGCCAGTTCAACGTGCCCCGGGACGCCGAGTTTACGCACGACAAACACATCGAGCGGCGCGCGGAGCGCACGCGCGATTTCGAAAGCTACCGGCACTCCCCCGCGCGGCAGCGCCAGCACCTGCGCGCCGCTATCGTTATAAGAGGCCAGTTTTCCGGCCAGCTGCCGGCCCGCATCGGCGCGATCCTTGAAGATCATCGCAGCGATTGTTTCTCCAAGGAAGTAGGGTTGGAAACGGTCGCCTGCCCGCCCTTCGGGCTTCGTGCTTGGGTATGTATGACGTGACTCACCTTAACGGAGGTAACAAGATGGCGGTACGTATGGACCCCAGTGATTTGTGGCAACGCTCTCAGGGCATGATCAACCAAGCCGTCGGCCGCGGTGCCGAGCTGCTGGCCGATCGGGTCGAGCACTATAGCACCGTCGCGAGCGATGTCGGCGAAGTGCTGCGCGAAAAAGGCGAACCGCAGGCGGCCGATTTGGTCGACATGCTGGCCGGCGGCGTCAGCGATGCAGCGAACTACCTGCGATCGCATGACGGCACCACGCTTTGGAGCGACGCGCAAGAGTTTGCCCGCGGCCGCACCTGGCTGTTGGCCGGAATTGGGTTGGTCGGCGGCATGGCCGCGGCCCGTGCGGTGCGCAGCGCCGGCCGCGCGCGCGATTGGCAGCAGCCCGACTACGTCGAGTCGTATGCGCAAACTGATTCTACGTTCGGCGAGTCCTCGCTGAACGGCGGGCGGTACGACGAGCGGTTATGAACCAACACGAGTCGCTCGGGGATTCGCTGCGCCACCTGGCGAGCGATCTCGGCGATCTTTTTCGCGCCGAGCTCGCGCTGTTCAAGCGCGAAACGGCGACGCAGCTCCGCGGCCTGGCCGCGGCCGGGATTTGGATGGCGGGCGCCGCGGTACTGGGCCTGGCATTTCTGGGCGCATTCACGGCGCTGTTGATCATAGCGCTCGGCTTGGCGCTGCCGCTCTGGGCGTCGGCGCTCATCGTGACTCTGTTTTACGGGATTGGGGCAGCCGGTTTGCTGGCCGCCGCAATCGCCAAATTTCGAGAAGCAACACCACTGGATTTCGATCAAACGGCGCGTAGCGTGAAGGAGGACATAGCATGGATCAAGAGCGGTATGAATTCCGCGAAGTAGAAGACGCGCGCGAGCGCGTCGCTGAAGACGTTCGTTCGGTTGCGTACAACGCGAACGTCGTCGAGCGCGGCAAAGAAGCGGCACAGAACAAAATCGACGACGCAAAGGGTGCTGTCATGGATCGCGTGCAGGGCGCCAAAGATGCGATCGGCAGCGCGGGGATGCGCGTACGGGACGTGACGGTGGAAAACCCAATCGGCATGCTGCTCGCCGGCATGGCGGTCGGTTTCCTGGCCGGCATGATGCTGCCGGTTACCCGTTTCGAGTCCGAGCGGATCGGGCCGATGACGGACCAGATGAAAGACAAAATGCGCGAAGCCGGCGGCGAAATCGTACGCCGCGGCGGCGAAGTCATCAAGGACACGATCGAGGCAACGAAGGAAGCCGCCACGGCTTCCATCCGCACGCAAACCGCGGAGATGATGCCCGACGACACGGCGTCGATGACCTAAAGAACTGCTTTCCAGGCAGTAAAGGGGCGGCCGATTCGATAAGAGTCGACCGCCCCTTTCTTTTGGGATGGTGGTGGAATCGGTAGACACAGCAGACTTTTCTTGGAGCCGCGGATAGGGAAACCGCCCGCGGGATGCGCTCAAATTCGGTGAACGCTCTCGCCACACGCGGCGGGTGCCAACGCCGAGCCAAGCCACTTCGGTGGAAGGTGTAGAGACTGGACGGGCGCGGCCTACGTGATGCGAGTCATAGGGTCAAGGCACAGTCCGGACCACAAACGGGTCGCTCAGCGGCGCGGTAGCGAAAGTTATAGTGGTGCGAAAATTTGCTGGCCGTAAGGCCGTCCGGGTTCGAGTCCCGGCCGTCCCATGGAAATCGCCCTTATTTTAAGGGCTTTTTCTTAGCGCAGATCGGTGTGGTTAGCGATGAGGCTGCTAACCCGCGCTCGCAAGTCGCTTGGCGATGAGCTCGACGGCTTTGGCCGTCGCGTTGGGCACGAGGTGCGCGGACGCTAGGAGGGCGGCCGGGCGGGGCGCTCGGATGATCGCCCGCGTCGTGACCCTTCGAGGCATAGAGCTCAGGCGCTATGCCTCACACCCATAACGTATGCGCCGCAGACTTGGGTGGAGATCAAAAAAGCGCCCACCGTTTTTTTTTCGGCGGGGCGCTGTTAGACAGTTCCTTATCTGTGTTTAGGCTTGAAACTCAGGTCGCGTTGAAAACAGCGCCAGACTTGAACCTTAGACTTTGCTAGCGCAGAAGTCATCCTGTTCAGTTCTGGTTGTGTTATGAGTCGCGGTCTCTCGCGCCTCATCCCGTTGTCTTGCACGCGAATGGCTGTGTGAGATAGATATGCGTTGAAGCCCTGATATGGTATCAACCAGAGTTGCCGAGCAAAGTTCTTTACAACGATTCCGATGGGGACGCTTTCACCCGCAGAATTCTGCGTCACGAGCGCGTTCATGTTAATCACGGTGGTTCGCGCCGAGCTATCTGCCGGGATGTTAGACGTGCCAAGCGCCAGATATGGGTCAAAACACGTTGCCCCAACCAGCGGAGGAGCATAGGGTGCAATTGGGTATTTTCCTTTTGCTGCTGCGGGCAGGCCGATCCAGGCAGTCAATAGGGCGATAACGATCAACTGTTTCATTTTGATCTCAGCCTATCGGTAACGACTTCGTGAAGCAGTGGTGGATTGAGTTCCGGCTCGAGGTGTATGGTGATGTAATAAACGTGGCCTTCATGTACGCGTACTGGTCGTTCGAGATTTTCTGCGGGGCGGCGGCCGACTGCTGCAGCAAGGTCCCGATCGTATTTACCGGGATGAGCGGCATATCTTTTAATACACCGCTAAAATCGGGCATGCCCACGGTGTTGACTTGGAACCATGCCAGGTCGGTGCGGCGCGGTTTGTAGTTAGCCAATTGGTTAGCATTCCGCGGCAACCATCGTGAACCAATGAGAACCGCGAACCCTCACGAAATGGGGGGTTTTGAACCTTCGGGAACCACCAGGAGCCCCCGGGAGCCCGAATGGTACGCATTGGAGTCCCGGCCATCCCAGTTTCGTCGAGTTGTAGACACGAGGGAGATTATGAATAGCATCATCCGTTCGCTTAGCGCCGTAGCATTAATCGCCGCCCTGGCTTTTGGGCAGAACCTCGCGCTGCCGGCCGGCGCGCAATCGTCAGAACTGTCGGCGCAGACGACCGTCGCGCAAGCGCCGCCCGTTAGCCCCGGTGGCGTGGATCCGTTTCTCTGGCTTGAGGATAAAGACGGCGCGCGTTCGATGGCGTGGGTGAAAACTGAAAACGATAAAACGCTCCCGGTGCTGCAAGGCGATCCGCATTACGCGACATTGTACGCCGATGCGCTCAAGATCGCGCAAGCGAAAGGACGCATTCCCGTTCCCTCGATCATCCATGGCGCGATCTATAATTTTTGGCAAGACGACCAGCACGTGCGCGGCATTTTCCGCCGAACGACGCCATCCAGCTACGCTTCAGCGTCGCCGCAGTGGACGACGGTGCTGGATCTCGACGCGCTGGCCGCATCGGAAAAAGCAAATTGGGTCTGGGAGGGTGCCGATTGCTACTGGCCGGCGGAGCAGCGCTGCTTGGTGGCGCTTTCCGACGGCGGCGAAGACGCGCGAACGATTCGGGAATTCGACCTCGGCACCCGATCGTTCGTGCCGAATGGCTTTACGCTATCGCGCGGCAAGCAGCAAGCTGCGTGGGAAGATGCGAACACGCTGTTGGTTTCGCGCGAGTGGAATCCGGGCGAGCTCACTTCGTCGGGGTACGCCTACATCATCAAGCGCGTGAAACGCGGGCAGCCGCTTTCCAGCGCGGTCGAGGTCTTTCGCGGAGAAAAGAGCGACGTCAGTACGGATCCCTTTACCTTGCAAGACGGATCGGGGAACCGCGCTACCATGATCCGGCGCGGCGTTACGTTCTTTACGTCGCAGTACTACCTTTTCACGCCGCGCGGCCTGCAGCGCCTGGCGGTGCCGCTCAAGGCCGACATACGCTCCCTGGTTGGCGGAAAAATCATTCTCTCGCCCAACGAAAACTGGACGGTAAACGGCCAGTCGTTTACGCCTGGCGCGCTGGTCGCCGTTGATTTGGCGGCGGCAAAGGCCGATCCGGCGCATCTCAAACCGCAGCTCGTCTACGCGCCGGGGCCGCGCGAGTCGATCGACGGAGTGCAGGCCACTCGTTCGCAGCTCTTAGTGGCGCTCTATCAAAACGTGCGCGGGCGCGGGATGGTCTTTTCGCCGCGGGCGAACGGAACGTGGAGTTCGCGCCGGCTCAATCTTCCCGACAATGCGGCGGTGAATCTAGTTGACAGCGATCTGCACAACGGTAACGCGTTTCTGCAAGTCACAAGCTTCTTGGCTCCGACGACGCTATGGGCCGTTAATACGTCAACCGGATCGGCATCGGTTGAGAAGGCGCTTCCGGCGCAATTCAACGCATCGCACGATGCCGTCGAGCAGCACGAAGCAACATCCAAAGACGGCACGAAGATCCCGTATTTCATCGTGCATCCCAAAAATATGAAGCTGAACCGGCGCAATCCAACCGTGATCAACGCGTACGGCGGTTTTCAAATATCGGAGACGCCGTTCTATTCTGGTACGCTGGGCAAACTGTGGCTCGAGCGCGGGGGCGTGTTCGTGCTGGCCAATATCCGCGGCGGCGGCGAGTTCGGGCCGGCCTGGCACGAGGCCGGGCTGAAAACGAACCGCCAGCGCATCTACGATGATTTTTACGCGGTGGGCCAAGATGTGGTCGCGCGCAAGATTACGTCACCGCGCTATTTGGGAATCGAAGGAGGCTCGAACGGCGGTCTGCTCATGGGCGTCGAGTTCACGCAGCATCCCTCGATGTGGAACGCGGTCGACATTCAAGTTCCGCTTCTCGATATGCTGCGCTACGAAAAAATTCAAGCCGGCGCGTCGTGGGTTGGCGAATACGGAAGCGTTTCGGTTCCGGCGGAACAGGCGTTCCTGGCGAAGATTTCGCCGTACAATAACCTTCGCGCGGGCACCGCGTATCCCGAGCCCTTCATTTGGACGACAACCAAGGACGATCGCGTTGGCCCGCAGCACGCGCGCAAGTTCGCCGCCATGCTCTCGGCAATGCAGGTGCCGTATCTGTTTTACGAAGTCACCGAGGGCGGACACGGATCGGGCGCCAACCTGAAAGAGCGCGCCCACACCTCGGCATTGGAGTGGACGTATTTCACGAAAAAACTGATGGAATAGACGGGCGTGAAAGTCGAGGTTTTTTCGTACCTCTCCGTTCTCGTCTCGATCGTCCTTGGGCTGGGTATCGCGCATCTGCTGGGTTCGATCATCCGGCTGATCGCACACCGCGGCCGGATTACGTTTTTCTTGCCGAGCGTGGTGTGGATCATCAATCTTCTGCTGATCATGCTGTTGCTGTGGTGGTCTGACTTCAGCCTCGTTGGCCACCGACATGGCTGGACGTTTGCGATCTACGGGATCACTATCGCTGTCCCCGGGCTCCTTTACATCGTTTCAGGACTCATCTTACCGCCGGGCGTCGAAGATATGGAACGGGCGTACGGAGAAAACCGGCGCTGGTTTTTCTCGCTGCTTGTGACCGGGATTCTCGCTACCTTCGCGCAGACATATCTCCTCGACGGGCATTTGACGTTCAATGCCGACTTTGGTCTGAAGGGGCTCATGATGGCCATCGTCGCACTCCCGATTTTCATCGGGCAGGCATTTGTGCAAAAAATCGTCGCCGTGACCATGTTGGTCTGGATTGTGCTCTACATTGCACTGCTTTTCGGCACGCTTCCCAGCACATAATGACCCTCCGCGCCCGGATGCAACCTTTAGCGCGCTGCGGGGGTTAGGTGAAGCGATATGATCTGCGAACCTGAAATCGCCCCCGTCGACGTCCTGCTCCTAAAAGCCAAACAGGCAGGCGCCGAGGAGGTCCAAGAACCCATTTACGGCGGCTATGAGAATGCCCGCGGCGACGTTTCGCTTTTCGGAGAGAAGCTCGTCTACCGCGTGAATTTCAAAAACCGGACGGTTCGCCAGCATCCGAGTCTCAATCCCGAAGCCCAGGGGCTCTATGAGGCCGCTGAGGCCGGCGAGGCCTTCAAGTACTGCAACGTGAGTTTCCGCCGCCTGAGCAACGATCAGATCGTCGAGATCTGCGGTTCGGGTGCGTTCCGCGCAACCCCGCGCGTCTAACCAAAGCGGGTAAGACCGCTTCATGGATAAGCTTCCCAAAGACCGCGACGGCGAGATCTTTCAAGACGACCTGACCGAAAACCAAAGCAAACCCGGAGGGCCGCGCCGCGACGACGCCGCGGGCGACGAGACCATGGACCCCGGAGTCGATTCGCAAGAAGACGATCGCGACATGGAAGAAAATCTCTTCGGCGTGAACGACCCGAAGAAGCCCTAAGTTTGCCCGCGTTCATCTTCGACCTCGACGGCACGCTCGTCGACAGCGTCTATCAGCACGTCATGGCGTGGCATGCGGCGCTGCGCGAATGCGGTTTCGATCTTTCCATTTGGCGCCTCCACCGCCGCATCGGCATGAGCGGGGGCCTGATGATACGCGCGCTCGCGCGCGAGCTCGATATGCCGCTCGACGAAGCGGTGATCAAGCGGCTGAGCGAACTGCACGAGCAAGAGTTTAAGCGCCGCATCCCTTCGGTATCTCCGCTTCCCGGAGCGCGCGAACTCTTAGCTGAATTGCGCGAGCTGAAGATCCCATACATCATAGCGACCAGTGGAACAACAGCCGATGCAGGGCCGATGCTCGAACTGCTGGGGCGCCCGGACGAAAACATCATTACGCGCGAGGACGTCAAGCGCGCCAAACCCGATCCAGATCTCTTCCTCACCGCCGCCAAGAAGCTTCACGCTAAAGACGTTGAGGCGATGGTCGTCGGCGATAGCGTGTGGGATATGCTGGCGGCGCGGCGCGCGAATTTCTTGGGCGTGGGCGTACTCAGTGGCGGTTACGGGCAACAAGAGTTGGAGCAAGCCGGAGCATTCCGAGTCTACGCCGATCCGGAAGAAATGCGCCGGCACTTAGACGAACTCGGCGTGCGTGAAGAATAAGGAGATCCTATGGAGCGCGAACATCTCGACGACGAAGACAAAGTGGAGCGCGAAACCGATGAGGTCGAGCCGGCCGAAGCCGTCTACGGCGACACCGATTTGAATCCCAACGCCGACGACGAGAGGGACGCACACCACGCCGAGCCCGACGAACACGTGTAATTAGAAAGAGGGTTCCCATCTAAATTTGCGAATCATTCTCAAAATGGTTCGCATATTCGCTTTTCTTTGTCTCCTCCCGCTGCTCAGTGCCGCCCTGAACGTACCGGCCGCGGCGCAGAGCGCGTCTTTTGTTTCGGGCGTCGTACGTTCGCAGGGGCGCCCAGTCGCCAACGCCGCGGTCACGCTTTCCGGAAACAACCTCGTATTCCGGACGGTCTCGCACGCCGACGGCAGTTTTTCTTTTTCTGCCGTTCCGCTCGGGCTGTACCGGATCGCGGCCCAGAAGGATCGCTACGCTACCGATGTGGCGCTGGAAGTACCTAGCGGTGGCGCGCAACTGAGGCTCGACCTGGCCGAACTGAAAGAGATTTCGAACACGCGCACACAGGCGCGTCCCAATATCTTGGCCTCGGGCTCCTCGCTTTCAATTAGCGGCGCCGGGTTGCAGTATGCGCCCAACGCAAAGAGCTTTCCAAATATTCTCGCGCAACTGCCGTCGGCTGCGCGCGGCAGCAACGGCCAGATCCACGTGAACGGTGATCACGGTTTCGTCAATTACATCATCGACGGCGTCCCGGTACCGCAAGCCCTGTCACGCGTACTGGGCACCGAGTTCGACGTGGCCAATGTCGGCTATGCGGAAATTATCGAAGGCGCGTTCCCCGCACAGTACGGGGACAAATTCGGCGCGGTCATCAATATTGCGACGCGCGCAGGCAGCGGCTCGGCCGGATTCAGCGGCGAGCTCATACAGGGTAGCCTGGGCCTAGCCGAATCGGATCTGCTTTATCACGCGCCGGTCGGCGCGGCCGGCGGCATGACGTTTAGCAACCGGATTCAACGGGATGGCTGGGCGCTCGACCCGCCGGTTCCCAATCCTGTTCACGACGCCGGCAGCATCGCGACGCAATTCCTGCGCGTCAGTTTGCCGGTGCACGGTTTTGACAATATCAACCTCGATCTCAATCACACGTATCAGACGTTTCAAATTCCGCCCGATACGACCAACGGCCAACCGGCTTCGACTGACGACGTCGAAACTCAAGACGACACGTTCGTGACGTTGCAATATCATCACGCGATCGGAACGAGCGGGATTCTCTCATTCGGGCCGTCGTTCAAGCGTTCGCATATCAAAGATTTTAACGATCTCGCCAACGATTTGGCCGGGGCTGCCGGCGACGATTGCAGTTCCAACCCCAGTGATTGCGTCTTCTCGGCCGCCAGCGACCGGCTCTCGACCAGTTACGGGTTCTCCGGCGATTACGATTTCCGCGGCTCTCGCCACGAGATCCGCGCCGGAGCCGCTTATCGGAACGACAATATCGCGAAGCTGTATAATATCACGCTGCAAGGCGATAACTTCATTCAGTCCGCGCCGCTGCAGATCGTCGATAATACGCCCAACGTGGCGCATTCACAATCTGCCTACGTACAAGACAGCTGGAAGATGGGCGGTGGCTGGTCGGCCGATCTGGGGTTGCGCCAGGACAGCTTTCAGTTGAAATCCAGCGATTTTGCGGTCGGCTATGCTCAACTCAGTCCGCGCCTCAAATTGACGCGAGCGTTCGGCTCGCGTGCCAGTGCGTACATCTACTATGGCAGACTCTTCGTCCCGTTCTCATTCGAGAACGTCTCCGGCGGAAACGCTCAATTTCTGAATCCGGCCAGCGGCACGACCTTCGATCTCAAACCGCAGCGCGATTCGCTGTACGAAGCGGGAGCGCACCTACCCGTGGGAGCCTACGACTTAGGCTTGCGGGTTGCGCATTACGCGCTGACCAACGTCGTGGACGACGGTCAAGTTGGGTCTACGAATATTCACCAAGACATCAACTTCGCGCAAGGAGTCATCGACATCGAGTCGGCGCTCTTACAGCGTGCGCTCACCCAGGGCGGCCGAGCCTATGTGAGCTTGACGCACAGCCGCGCATTCAGCAAGGGTTGCGGCAGTTCGCTGCTCATCGATTGCAGCGCCTTCCCGGACGATTTTGCGCAGGCCGATCACGATCAGCGTTGGGACGCTACCGCAGGAATCGTCAGCGTAGACCAGACCGGTTATTTTTCGGCCGAGACTGAATACGGCAGCGGCCTCTCTACGACTGCGTGCGACACGTGTAAAGTGCCGCCGCACCTAACCTTCGATTTTGCCTATGGCTTAAACGTCGGGAGGAATGCGTCGCTGGGACTTGCTATTCGCAACGCGCTGAACGATCGCTACGCGATCACCTTGAACAGCTCGCTCCAGGGTACGCATTTCGCGCGACCGCGCAGCGTCGAGCTGCATCTAATGTTCGGCTCGAATTCAAAACCGCGCTAGCCCGGCGGGTGCTGTCTTACAAATGCCGCGATAGCATCATGGAGTTTTTTGGGCTGGTCGTACATGACGAAGTGCCGTGATGGCTCGATCATTTGTACGTTTGCGGCGGGGTCGTTCGCTAGAAGGGCGTCGTAGTAGCCGCGTTTAGCATCGGCGTCCGGAAGTACTTTGCCTTCGAGCGCCGCATCGAACGGCGCAATGACCAAGAGCGGGATCGTGATCTGCGTGAGCTGCGGACGCAGATCGAGCGCGATATCTTCGGATGTCCAGGCTGCCGTTGCCGCAATATCGCTGCGCGCGGCTAGAGGTGCTACAACCGCGATGTCCTCGGGTGACGTCATCAGGTTGGGCAGCACGTAGGTCTGTTCCATTGCCGAGAATTGCGCCGGCGTTGAAGCTTGCGCCATAGCGGCAGTCATCTGCGCCGCCGCTTGCGTACGCTGATCGGCCGTCATTCTGTCCATGCCGGGAAAGGTTGGGAGGCCGTCGACTGATATGACGCCGCCTAGTTTGCCGGAGTGTTGCTCTGCAAGCATGATGGCGAGCGTCCCACCCAAACTGTGTCCGATGACCACGGGCTTCACGATCGCCTCCGTCTGCAGAAGCGTCCAAAAATCGGCGGAAACCGTTTGGAAGAGCGGCGTCTTGATCGCCGGGTGTCCGTCGAAACCTGGAAGCGTGAGCGCATAAATCGTATAAGACGGCGAGAACTGCGCGATTTCGCCCGACCATTCCCACGGTCCGCACGTTAAACCCGGAATAAAAACCAGCGCGCGCCTTCCGGGAGTGCCGTAGACGTCGACATGAAGCGAGCCCGAATCGAAGGATCTCGTCGGGGTGGGCAGTGGCGGAGGAACTGCCGCCCGCGCGGCTGCCGGCGAGGCGAGCACGGCAAGTGTTACTGCAAGAAGAAGGCGGCGCATGAGTTACTCCTCGGAAGCCGGATCGAAGATCTCTTCGACCGGTTTCTTAAATAGCTTAGAGATTTTGAAAGCAAGCGGAAGACTGGGTGCGTATTTCCCCGTTTCGAGGGCGTTAATCGTTTGGCGCGCGATGCCGAGGCGATCGGCCACTTCGGCCTGCGACCATTCATGCTCGGCGCGAAGAACGCGGATGCGGTTACGCACTAGCGATACCGTCGCGCTACGAACGGTTGTGCAATCAGCCAAGCGGCCATGACCGCGGCGTACGTGTACCACGCGCTCAAGTGCGGCAACCCAACGGTTTCGAGAAATCCGTAGGTGATGGCGAGCAGCGCGGTGATGCCTGCTGCAAGCGAAAGCGATTCGATCTGAATCCGGCGTTGCAGCTCGTCGATGCTGCCCATGTACCGTACGATCGCCGCAAAGACGAATGCGATCGGGATAACCGGTAGCAGGGTGAAGACGAATTTGAGCGCCGGCGGTAAGCCATGCTCGATCGTTTTTATACTAGCGATGAGTACGACCGCATAGGCGACCATCGAAATCGAGAACTCGATGGCATAGCGACGGCCGGCTGTCGCGGTATGGTTTGGCGTGTTCATGTGACATAATGTAACGTATACGCGACATTATGTCAAGCATACACGCTATTATATACCTGAGTAAAACGCCCCTATAAGCATGGCCGCCCATGGCCGCAAACGACGGCGAACGTCATAATCACAATAACGGCCAGCACCAAAATCAAGCCGGCAATGGTCACTACGACGATCAGGGCCGCGCCCGGCCAGCCGCTAGGTCTGCCCCAGAACACCTGGCGTGCTCCCAGAGCCACCGCGAAGATGGCGATAACCAGAGCGGCTACCGGCAATCCGGGGTTCATTTAGTGCACCGACAGCATGTTTAGGGCCGCACTCCGATGCCGAAGCCGAAATAATGGCCACGCGCTGAATCGGTGACCGTTTGTCCAAGCTCCGCGTCGATCTCAAGATTCGGCCGCAGCATGTATTGGATGCCGCCGTTCACGCCAAAAAGCGTTCCGCCGTCGGGTCGGGTCCGCGTTTGGCCGTACCACTCCGCGTAAAACTGCGTGCGTGGATTACTTTGAATGGTGAAAGCCACCGACGGCAGCAGCGATGTAAAACGCGATGCGCGTCCGTCGAGCGTTTGCGCGAAAGACGATTGCACGCCGATCGTCGTGGCAACGCCCGCAACGGGCGAAAGCGAATGCCCGTAATCGAAATTCAGCGTTTCAACGGGTGCTCCGGCCGTGAACAGCGCGGAACCGGTCGGAAAAATATAGAGCAGATCGAGCGCCGCGGTATCGGACGGCGCGCTGAGAAATTGGTACTTCGCGCCGACTCCGCCGTCAAGGAAACCGCGCTGCAGAACGCCGCTGCCGTTCTGAACCAAATAGTTGGGACCGACGACGTCCCATTCCAAGCGCGGCGCCGCGCCGAAACGGATGAAACCCTGCGGATACACCGCGGCGTGCGTTCCGTCGTTTTGAACCTGGTTGACGTATCCGAGTTCCCATAAACTTTCGCGCGGCTTTACGGCGCAGGCGCTGAAACCAATCGTCGGCCGGTTCAGGGTCGCGAGCAGATTCGTCGTCGCTCCTCCGCACGGGTCCGGCGCTGGGGCGGGGGAGGGCGAAGCGGCCGCAGCTGCAGCGAGAATGACCGTAAGCAGGGGCGTCACCATACCGAACACAATGAACCCGGGTTCTCCCGAACCCCTTCCGGGGTCTCTGCATTTCTTGGAGGTCTTTTCCTCGCGTGAAGATCGTCGTAACCGTAAAACTCGTGCCGGATCCGAATGCCGTGCGGCGCATCGATCCCACGACAAAACGTTTGGTGCGCGCGGGCCTTGAAACCGCACTCAACCCTTTCGACGAGTACGCAATCGAAGCTGCTCTTCAATTGAAAGAACGGCTCGGTGCCGATACCACCGTCACCGTTTTCACGATGGCGCCTGAGAGCATGAAAGAGTCGCTGCGTAAGGCGCTAGCGATGGGAGCCGACGACGCCGTGATGTTGAGCGATCCCGCTTTGGAAGGCAGCGACGTTTCGGTGACGGCATACGCCATGGCGCAAGCGCTCAAGAAGACCGGCTTCGATCTGATTCTCTCCGGTGCGCTTTCCGACGATGGCAACACCGGTGGCGTGCCCGGCGCGCTGGCCGAGTATTTAGGCGTGCCCGGACTGACCAACGTGCGTAAGATTGAAGAGATCGGCGACGGCCGCATCAAGGCGCAGCGCGAAACTGATAGCGGCTACCAAGTCGTTTCGGGACCGTTGCCGGCACTGGTTACGGTAACGATGGCCATCGGCGAACCGCGTTACGCATCGCTCAAGGGCATCATGGGCGCCAAGAAAAAAACGATATCCACGCTTTCTGCCGCCGATTGCGGCATCGATCGTCCAGCCGGCAGCGACGGCGCAAAAATGGAAGTCGTGGCGATTGCCGCACCAAGAGCGCGTGAAAAAGCAAAAATAGTCGAGGCGGCCGACGGCCCCTCTGGCGCGCAAGCCATCTTCGATTTTCTGCGCGAACGGAAACTCGTCTGATGCGCGACGTCATTATTTTCGTCGAGCACAGCGGCGGACAAACGCGTAAGGTCACCTTCGAACTCGCGGCCGAGGCGCGCCGCTTGGCTGATGCGCTCGGCGGCAAAGCGCACGCACTGGTCGCCGGGTCCGGATCGGCGGCGCTCGCGCAGCAGCTGCAAAATCATCCGCTCGATAAGATTTTTCACACCGAGGACCCCGACGTCGACAAGTTTCTGCTCGATCCCGTCGTCGATTATTTGGAAGCCGCCGCGAAAGTCACTGGACCCGCCGTTATCTTGGTGCCGAACACGATGCTGGGCCGCGATGTTGCCGGCCGGATCGCCGCGCGATTAGATGCGGGCTTGGCCTCCGACGTCACCGAGTTACGCGTTGAAAACGGCCGCGTGCAATGCATCGCGCCCAAGCTCCAAGGCTCGACGATCACGACGTGCACGTTTAAAGCTGGAGACTACGGCGTCATCACGGTGCGGCCCAACGCTTTTGCCGCGCAGCCGCAAGCGACCGGCGCGCAATTGGTGCCCCTCGAAAAGCCGGCCGGCAAAACCTACGGCATGGCCGTCGAGAGCGACGTTGAAGAGGCGAGCGGCGAAATCGGTTTGGAAGAAGCCGCGGTCGTCGTCAGCGGAGGCCGCGGCCTCGGCGGTCCGGAGCCTTTCGAGACGTTGCTGAAACCGTTGGCTGAGGCTCTCGGGGGCGCCGTAGGCGCTTCGCGGGCGGCCGCCGACGCCGGCTGGGTGCCCTACAGCCTGCAGATCGGCCAGACCGGCAAGATCGTCAGCCCTCAACTCTACATCGCTGTAGGCATTTCCGGAGCCATCCAGCATAAAGTCGGAATGCAGACTGCCGGGACGATCGTGGCGATCAACCGGGACGGCACCGTACCAATTGGCGAAACTGCGGATTTGCTCGTGGTCGGCGACCTTTTCCAGATCATTCCCGCCCTCACCACGCTGGTCCAACAGGCGAAAGCGGCCCATACGTGACGTTCGCCTCCCCTGGGCCGTTAACACCGTAGCATTTCGATAAGGACGAACACTTGAAACGTTTCCTATTGCTCGCCTCGTTCGCAGCCGCACTCGGTTCGGCGCTTGCTTTCTCCGGTACGCCGGCGCACGCAACGCTGATCGCCGCTCGCGCGGCGGCGACGGCCACTCCGTCGCCCAGCCCGGCGCCGCTTCCCACGGCTTCGCCCGAGCCGCCGCAGATCGCGATTCCGCGGCTCCAGGCCCGGCTAAAAGCCAATCCCAACGATCGCGATGCAATGATCGAATTGGCAAGCCAATTTTTAGGGCTGGGGTCGCCGCAGGCCACGCAAGCGGCCGTGCAGCTCACGCAGCATGTCATGCAGCTCGGCACGAAAACCGCGCAGGTCTATTTCCTGGACGGCTCCGGGCAGCTCGCCCTAGGCCAGCTCGGGGCGGCGACGGCCGACTTCGAAGCGGCCTCGAATCTCGAGCCCACCAATCTCGCCGTGCTCGGGCAGCTCGCGCAGTTGTATCTGCAAGCCAAGCCCCCGCGCTCCGCCGATGCGGAACGGATTGCCAACCGGGCGGTGACATTTAACAAGACCGAGCCCCGTGCATACGTCACACTTGGCGTCGTGCTCGCCGCGGAACAGAAGTGGGACGACGCGCGCAAACAATTCGAGCAGGCCTATCAGCTCGATACGAAAGATGTCAGTCCGCTCATTCAGGAAGCGCAAACATGGGTGGCCCAAAATACGCTGCCGAACGCGTTGACGACGATCGATCGCGCCATTTCGCTGGATCCGAAAAACGTGCGGGCGCTCATCTTCCGGGCCGGAGTGCTTGCCAAGCAAAACAATATTGCCGCGTCGGCTCAAGCCTTCGACGACGCCATCGCAGCTTCGACCAACGACAACGAGAAAGCCGCGATCGTCGTGCAAAAAGCCTTGATGTACGCGACGGCCAAACAGCCGTCACAAGCGCAGGGAGTCTACGACGCCGCCTTCCGGCAGTACCCGGCTGTTTCGACTCTGCACACCGCGTACGGCGAGTACTGGATGGCCAACCGTCAGCCCGGCCGCGCCGAGCAGCAGTTCCTTCAAGCGGTGCGCATCGACAAGAACGACACAAGCGCGCTGATCGATCTCGCGCAGCTGAAGATGGGCCAAGGCAAACCGGCCGACGCGGCGCGGTATCTCAAACAGCTTGCCGACGACGCTCCGAGCGGACAAACGTTTGCCCTGCTCGGACAAGCCTACGTTTCCAGTCACCAGTACGCTTTGGCGCGCGCGGCGTGCGCTCAGTCATTCCAAATGGTGCGCAATCCGGATACGCTGGCGTGCATCGCGGGTTCCGACTACAGCATGAAGAATTACAAGGAGTCCGCTCAACTTTTCACCATTCTCGACACGCAACTTCCCGGATACATCATTCAGCATCCGGATTATCTCTACATGATGGGCGTTTCGTATGCAGGCACGAAACAGCCGGCCAAGGCATGCTCGTCGTACACACGGCTGCTGAAGATGATGAAGAAGAGCACGACTCAGTATAAGCAGATCTCGGCGACGTCGGCAAAGGTCTGCGCGTCTGCGCCGGCGGCCAAAAAGAAACATTAGATGGCTTGAGAATCGTCTACGACGAGCTCTACGGCGACCACTTACGCGGCATACCTCATCCGGAATCGCCGGGCCGCGTTGAAGCGGTCGCCGATTTTTTGCGCCGAAGCGGGAAATTCGAAAACGTTATAGCGCCTCGCGACGCAACCACAGCCGAGATCGAGCGCGTGCACGCGCCCGGCTACGTCGAACTCGTGCGCGCCGAAGTTGCCGGCATGGCTGACTTTGCAGGTTATCTTTCCACGGGCGATACGGTTATCGACACGCACTCTTTCGATGTGGCGCGCAGGGCTGCCGGCGGCGCGGTGGTGGCCATGGAGACCGCGATGCACGAAAGCGGTAGTGCGTTTGCGATTCTGCGCCCGCCCGGTCATCATGCCGAGGCGCGGCGCGGCATGGGTTTCTGCGTCTTCAACAACGCCGCTATCGCAGCGCGCGCGGCGCAGGCACAGTTCGGCGCGCGCACGCTTATCGTAGATTTCGATTATCATCACGGCAACGGCACGCAAGCCGTCAGCGGCGATGGTCTCTCGTATGTCTCAACGCACGCGTTTCCGGCCTATCCGGGCACCGGCGGACGCGACGAGAACTACGCGCTCCCGGAACGCGACGCGATCGTCAACGTTCCGCTGCCGCCGCACGACTTCGGAACCGAACCTTTCGTGGCGGTGTGGGAGCGTCTGCTTGCGGCAACGGTGGCGCGCGTGCGGCCGGACATGCTGATCGTAAGCGCGGGCTTCGATTATGTGAAGGGCGATCCGGCCGGCGATCTCGGCGTTGACGTCGAGGCCGCTACGCATTTGGCAGCGCTCATACGCCGGCTGGCGCAAGAGTATTGCGGCGGACGCGTGGCTTACGTTTTGGAGGGCGGCTACGACGTCGACGCACTAGCGCGTTCGGTCGCTGCGGTGATCGAAGCGCACGATGCCCCGCAAACGCCCGAAACGAGCGGCGCGCAAGATTCGGCGATTCCCGCATCTCAGCGCGAGCTGCTCGAAACGATCGAGACGTTAGACTGACGACCCGATGCGCGTCAGTTCGGTCAGCGTCAATTCGCCGACGAGCGCGAAGTGCAAGTTTCCATCGGTCCAGGTGAGTAGCGTCGTCGGACCATCGCGCACGTACTGCGCGTCGCGTGACTGAAGTTTGGTCGCGTGAACGGTGTAGCGGCTCAGGTCCACTGCTGCGCCGCGCGCGTTTTCAAAGAGCGAGACGGTGCGCAGTCCGTCGGAATACAGCAGGTGCAGCGTGCGCACGTCCTTGACGTTGTGCAAATCGCCGGCGATCGGCAAGAAACCTTCGGGCAAGTACTTCGGGCCGAGCGCCCGGAAGCCGGCCGCTTTGACCAAGCCCTTCAGATCGTTTGAGGGAAGGCCTTCATCCGTGCCGTGGACCTGCTTAAATCCGGCCGGCACGTCAAAAGTCTGCTCGGCAATTGCCGACGTGAACCGGATCTGTTCGAACCGCATCTGACTGGTGACCGTGCCGGTGGCGCCGAAGCGGTCTCGAGCGAGCACCAGTTTCGTTTCCGAATCCAGCGAAAGCCGGATGACCGTTTCTCCGGTATATTTGTTTACCAGAAGCACTTGAAAGGCCCGGCGCCCGGCGACGCTCGTGTCCGGCGCAAGCACCGCATTGTAGTTGCGCAAAAGCAGGCCGAAATTATCATCGAAGGCCACTTGGTCGTCGAGCGCGTCGTTGCGTGCAACGACGATCCGGTTACGGTGCATGTCGACGTCGTATTCCATCGTGCCGCGGCTGATGATCGAATCGCCATAGAGCGATTCGGGCGCCAAATACCACCGGCGCGTCTTGTCGGGCGCGCGGTGTTCGACTCGGAAAAGAACCGCGTCGGCGCGGCTGGTTCCAAAATCAACGCTCTGAACTTGTCCGACGTACGAGATCGTGCTATATGCTTCAACCGCTTGCCTTAAGAGCGTCGCGGGATCGCTTCGCTGCGCCGACCCCAGCAGGAGCGTGCCGGTCAGCGCCAGCGCGAGCGCACGCGTGCTATGGATTGGCGTACGCCGTGTAGGAAGCGGTCACAGCAACGGAGCTTGGAGCTTTGGGCGTCGACGATTCCAGATCGGCGGCGCTGGCCGTTGCGTGATCGCTAAACGGCACCGTGCTGGTGAGTGCGGCGTGGTCTTGCAGATAATAACCGGCATCGATAGGAGCAGGACCGTGCGGTCCCAGATAGGACGTTCCGAAATACGCTGCCAGCGCCAAAGCCGCGGCAACCGGAAGCGAGACCGCCGGACGAAGCCAGCGTGCCCACGTACCAAAGGGTGACGGGCGGGCGGCGCGGATGCGTTCCCAAATTTCGGCTTTGACCGTTGAGGGGAGCTCGCGGGTGTCGGCGGCGGCGAACGATCGCACCAAATCGGTTAGCGCCAGTTCTGCGTCATACTCCGCGCGGCACTCCGGGCAGGCTTCGAGGTGCGCGTAAACGCGCGCGTCCTGCTCGGGGCTCAAGCCTGCATGCATGTAGTCGATTAAAATGTAGTTGTTTAGATGCTCGGTCATGATTTTTGTTGCTCCATTTGTCTTTGTACGAGTCTGCGAAGTAGCGCTCTGGCACGGTGGAGTCTCGAACGGACCGTTCCTATCGAGCACCCCATGATTTCGGCGATTTCCTGATAGCTGTACTCCTCGATGTCGGCGAGCACGATCACCTGGCGCTGGTCTCCCGAGAGCTGCTCGAGCGACCGCGCAAGCGGTTCGCTCAGTTGGCTCTCGACGTAATCCTCTATAGGCGACACGGCCAGGGGGCGTTCCCCCGCGAATTCCTGAGGTGCGTTGTCCTCGGGAATCTCTTCCTGATAACGTCCCTTTCGGCGGCGAAGTTCGTCCCGGTGAAGATTCGTGACGATCCGGTAGATCCAGGAGAGAAACGACGTCCCGGGCTGAAATGACCGCCACGCCCGGTAGACGCGGATGAAGGCCTCCTGGGTCAAATCGCGGGCGTCGGCCTCGTTGCGCGTCAGCCGGTAGGCGAAATTATAGGTCGCCTTGCCGTATTGCTCGATCGCCCGCTCGAGAAAGGCCGACTGTTCCGGGGTGGGCGGCGCAACCGGCTTTCTGGGGACTGCCATCGTGCCTCGTTTTACCCGTACGCTTGCTTCATGCCCTGTGCAAGGCATGGCAGGCTGCCGCTTGTCCGGGCCTCGCGCTGCGCACTGGGTACCTTGGTAGATACTATGGCGCGAGAAGCAGCATGCGAGTGATCCGGGCGGAGCAGCTCACCCGTTCGGGCGATACGTCGCACGCGGAGCTCGCGCTGCGGTGCG
The DNA here is from genome assembly GCA_013036105.1 of Vulcanimicrobiota bacterium. Classification (GTDB taxonomy): domain Bacteria; phylum Vulcanimicrobiota; class Vulcanimicrobiia; order Vulcanimicrobiales; family Vulcanimicrobiaceae; genus Rubrimentiphilum. The sequence goes on along the minus strand of JAAXCX010000008.1, from coordinate 19,357 downwards.
TGCATTCCGCGCGCTGCGAAATCGCCGGCGTCGTTATGGAGCTGCGTACCGACATCGCTGAAGTCGCTCGCCTTTTCGGCTTGCGCTACGCGGACCACGCGGCGACGGGCGAGCCCGATTTCCGCTATTACGTTTCGACTGCGCGCGCGGGATACGCATTTTGGTCCGATCACGCGCCGTCGTGGCGCTGGACGCAAGGTCCGCTGCCGGCTGACGCGATCGTCTTTCTCGCCGACGCCGTGATCGTCTCGGCTGTCATTCGTTACGACTCCGAGATCGCATCGATACACGCTGCCGCGCTGGAATACCAAGGCGCGGCAATCGCGATCGCGGGAAACTCCAGCTCCGCGAAGGCAAGCGCGATGCTCGCGTGCGTTCGCCGCGGCATGCATGTCTATTCCGACGAACGCGCCTTGATTCGCGGGACGACGATGTACCCGTTCTTGCGCCGTTCCTCGGTGCGCGCTGCAGGCGCGCGGCTCTTGCTGGCCGACCGCGACGCAGCGCTCGATCCGCCCGAGCTTTCGCTGAAAACGTGCTTCGGATCCGAAGCCGTCGCGAAACCGAATCCGCTCCGTGCGCTCTTTGTGATAGCGGGGTCAGGCGCTTCGGCTTCGCTCGAACATATCGACGCAGCCTCAGCGCTGCCGGCGATAACGCGCTGGTTCGACGCGCGAGGCGACTTGATGGATCGCGTCACGCGCGCGATTGCGCTGCTGCGGCGCGTGCACTGTTTCCGGCTCGTGCTGGGAACGCCCGACGAGACGGCCGTCGCGATCACGTATGCCGTCACCATGATGGCGCAATGAAAAAGGTCCGCGCGCGCTTTTTGTTCTTAGTGATTGTCGCTGCCGACGTAACGGCCATCGTTGGGGGAATCCCGCTTCTCCGCTACACCTATCTGGCGCTCGCGCAGCGCGCGGGCGACGTTCCGCTGCTCTTGCAGCTGCTGGTGGCGAACCTGTCGATGATGCTGCTCGTGGTCGCTGCCATGCTCGCCTGGGGAATGCTGGGGGCGCGCGCCTTGAGCGGCGCCTTTACGTACTCCCCCAGATCTTCCGCACGGCCCATCCTAGCGTCACAAACGAGATACCGGCGATAATCAAGAACAGGACCGTTTCGAGTGCGACGATGCCGGCAAATTGATTGCCGCCGCAGAGCGCGGTTACACCGGCTACCAGCCATAGTTGAAAACGCCCGAACGGGCTTGCCGACATGCCCGCGAGGTGACGAGCCTGTGCGGCGAGCGAACCCGGGGTGAAGCCGGCTGTCTGCAAAATTTGCGCGACGCGTCCGTCCGGCGACGCCAAAAAGACACTGTCGCTGTGAATGAAATTGGCGTCGCCGTTTTGCAGCGACGTGATGCCGAATTGGTCGAGCAGTGTTGCAATGTCGTGCGGCTGGCCCGTCAACACGGAGATCGAAGCCGGATTCATCCGGAACCGGCGTGCGTAGCGCGCGATGACCAGCGGCGAATCGTACATCGGATCGATGGTGATCAAAAAGAGATGGAACCGGCTCGAATCGAGCTGCTTCTGCATCTCCACAAATTTTGCCGCGATGAGTGGGCACTCGTCTTTGCACCGCGTGAAGATGAAACTCGTCAGCGACACGCCCCCAAACGCCGCCAGGTCGACGAGTTGCCCGCGCTGATCGAGCAGCTGCGTGTGCGGCAGCCTCGAGCCGATGTCCAGCGCGATCACTTTGCCGGTTTGCGGCACGCCGGCGACAAACGGCCCGGCCAGAGCCGCGTCGTACAGACGCCACGGCCGCGTCTTTTGGTCGACAAAGCCATCTATGCCGGCACCGCTGCTCAGGATCAGCTGCGGTTCGATCCGGTACGCGCGAGTTGCCGGCGGCAGCATGCCGGTCACGGCTTCGTTCCGCACGATCGCGGTATTTTTCGAAGTGACGGCCAGCACGATACCGTGTATGGGGATAATTGGCGATTGAGTTGCGGCTAGTGACAGTGTCGTGAGGAACGCGCTGAAAACAAAAAGGAAAATCAGGGATGTGGCTCTTTGCTGAAATCTGCGCTTTTTTCGAGCTCGACAGGATGTCGACTTCAAAGCTTGCTTTCTCGAAAAAACGCTGAAGCCGCGAAATTACATGGAGGTAATTTCGCGAGCGGTTTCAGCGGGGAGCCACATCCCGGATAAAGCATTTGTTTTAGTCCCCGAAGGGGAAAATATAGTTCGGCGGAGGCACGACCGGCGTTCCGACCTCCAAGACGATCTGTTGATGGGCGCGCAGCGGAATCGATGTGAGATCGCCGCTGTACGGCGAGCCGTTGACGAATGCAGTGACCGCGCCTTTGAATGGGCCGACTTGGGTGCGGTTGAGCGGCTGACCCCAGATATCGAAGAAGTTTCCGAGCGTGTAGTTTCCGCCGTTTGGCGAGACGATGCTACCGGCTTCGATGTGAATGATGCCGCTGCCATCGTGCGTGTGAAGCCAATACAAACAGCCCTGCGACGCCGAGAGCGACGCCATTCCTAAATACGGCGGCAGCTGTTCCTGCACGCCGTGATTGAAGATCGACAGATGCGAATGCACGTGCAGCACCGCTGCTTCCGACGTTTCACAAGGAATGTTGTCGACCGGCAGGCTGCGTCCGCCTAAGACCGTGTCGCCGATGAAGCCATGCCCTGGATCGGGAGTGGGAAAGACTCGCTTGCCGACGGCAGCGCCGTCTTTGAGTTGAATCGGCTTGGAACTTGGGCCGGCTCCCGGCGTGGGCGTCGCCGTCACGAAGCTTTGCTGGGCATTGCGCTTGGAATTTTGCACGGCCGACATGATGCCGAAGCCCGCGAAAACCAATACGATAAAAACGGCGAGGCCGATGTACACCGGGACCATGGGATCGCGGCGCGGCGGGGGCCCCGACCCTCCACGCTGTTGACGGCGGCGATCTGCGCGAGAACTCATGCGCTGCGATTAAGTGCGGCGAACGATTCGGCCTGCGCCGGATCGAGCCCGTGGCCGGGCAGCAAGTAATTGGAGACATAATCGTCGACGGCGCGGTCCAGCGGCGTTATGGGACGGTCGTAGCCGGCGGCGCGCAGCCGTTCGATCGCGGCGCACGTGCAGTACTGGTACTTGTCGCGCAGCTGCGGCGGCATGTCGACAAACTCGATACGCTCGGGGACGTGGAGCGACCGAAAAATCGGACGTACGAGATCGAGCCACGTGTGCGCTTGTCCCGAGCCAAGATTGAACAGGCCGAACGCCTCCCGGTCCGCGAGGTGCAGCGTCATTTCGGCGGCGTCTTTCACGTACAGAAAGTCGCGCCGCTGCTCCCCGTCGCGGTACTCGCTGCGGTAACTCTTAAACAGGCGTATGGTGCCCGTCTCTTGGATTTGCGCGAACGCTTTGTCAACCAAACTGCGCATGTCGCCCTTGTGCTGTTCGTTCGGTCCGAAGACGTTGAAGTATTTCAGCCCGGTGATCTTGTCGAACCAGCCGCTGTCGCGAGCGAATAGATCGAAACGGTGCTTCGAATATGCGTACATATTCAGCGGGCGGAGCGAATCGAGTTCGGCGTCGTCGCGCAGGTTGCGTTCGAGTCCGCCGTACGTTGCGGCGGATGAGGCATACACGAAACGCACGCCTCGTTCGATCGCCCACTGCGCCAAATGTTTCGTGTACGCATAATTGTTGCGCATCAAGAATGCCGTGTCGGTTTCGGTGGTTGACGAGCAAGCGCCCAAATGGAGCAGCGTCGCAACGTCCTTGAAATCCCCGGGCCGGGAAAGGAGGGCGCATTCGAAATCGCTTGCGTCCATGTAATCCCGGTAACGGAGCGGCACGAGGTTTTTCCACTTTTCGGTTTGGTCGAGTCTGTCGACGATCAAGATGTCGTCGATGCCGCGCAGATTGAGCGCCCAGACGAGCGCGCTTCCGATGAAGCCGGCTCCGCCCGTTACGACGATGCGGCCCCGTCCAAGAAAGTGCATGCGGTTTACGTTCCGCTCGGGGGCCGGGAGTGCCTAGTGGGCGTGGCCCTCGTGCGCCGGACAGCTGTGCGCCATCGGATGTCTGACGTTTACGTACCAGAGTGAGACCGCCAAGGCGCCGAGCGCAAGGTTCAGCCAGAATGTATAGTTGATTGCGAACAGCGAGAGATCGGTGCGAATATGCGGGTTGGGGTGCGGAATTGCCCCGAACGCGTCAAAGACACATTGCATGATGATGCCCGCTGCAACCATGGTGACGAAGAAGACGGCGCCGATGTAAGCGGCCATTTTTAGGCCGTAATAACGCCGGTACACGTCGAGCAGCGGCAGCACGATCAGATCGGCAAACAAGAAACTCAGGACGCCGCCGAAGCTGATGCCGCTGCCCCATAGGATCGCCGCCATCGGCACGTTGCCGATCGAACAAACAAATGACACGATTGCCACAAGCGGACCGGCGATCGCATTGGCGACAATCTGCACACCCGCCGGCGCGCCGTGCAAAAAGAACGCGCCCCAGGCGCCCGCCGGAATGAAGATGCCAAGCGCGCCCGCGATCAAGAATCCGGCAGCCAGATCCTTCCACAGCATGGAGACGTCCATCACAAACGTTTGTGCGATCGTTACCGGTGTTTGCGGATTGCGCAGCTTATCCCAAAATGTCTGGCCGGCGACGGTTTCGTCGTCACCCGTCGCGTCGTCGAGGTGGCGCCGCGCTTGCGCGATCAGCGTTGCCGGATAGGTTGCTTTGACGATCAGCGCCATGATGGCAATCAGCAGCACGCCGCCCAGCCACTCCGCCGCCGTGAATTGCCAGCCCATCAGCAGATATAAAATGACGCCGAGCTCGACGACGAGATTGGTTGAGGCGAAGAGAAACGCCAGCGACGGAATGAAGCCGGCGCCTTTCTTGAAGAGCGTCTTGCTCATTGCCGCCGCGGCGTACGAACACGAAGAGCTCGCCGCGCCGTAAAGAGTTGCGAGCGCGATCTCACGCACACCGTTGCGGCCGAGCTGCTCCGTCATGCGCTCTTTTGAGACCAGCGTCTGAATCGCCGCGGAAAGAAAAAAGCCCAGGACCAGACTCCACGCGACCTGCCAGAACATTCCTGCGGCAAGCAAGAGTGCCTGGCCGATCGCGTGCATGGTGCCTCCTTAGAGCGGCGCAGTCAGCCGCAGCAAGATTGTGCGTCCGGTCGAAATTTGCGTCGTGTTGAATCCGTTGGCGATTTTGATGACGTACTGATGATTCAACAGATTCTCGACGTTGAGATCGAAGCCGAGCGTACGATCGCCGTTCTTTCCGGCATCCTTTCCGAATGAAAGATTGGCGGTCAGATGCGCCGGGAGCCGTCCCTCGCCGTTCTCGAACTGAACCGGGTAGCCGGTGCCGTATTCGCCTTGCACCGTCGCAAACCACCCTGCGTTTTTGCCGAACCGGTGTGTGTATGCCCCGTTCGCTTCGTACGTTTGATCGTGATCTTCCGGCTGGAAGTCCGCCGCCGTTATCGGTCCCGGAGGATTGACATCCGGCGGAAACAGGAAAGTAGACCCGGAAACGCCTGCTGCTTCCGCCCGCGAAGCCGTTGCCGAGAGGAACCAGCTGTCAGCGATGCCGCGGCGTCCCTGAAGCCGCAATTCCACGCCTTCGTCGCGCCCGATGGCGTTGTTGAACACCGCGAAGAGCGGCGTATTGAGCAGTTGCGTTGTGTCGAGCACGTTCACGGCGCTGCGCATGAAGAAGTTGACGTATCCGGTCATGCTTGGGTCGAACGTATGCGCGACGCCCATTTCGAAGTACGAGTCACTTTCGGGTTTCAGATCGTAAACGGGAACGTTCGGGCAACCTTGTAGCGCAACGCATGCCTGCCGGACGTCTTCCAATTGCGGTGCCGCGTACATGCGTCCGTAGTAGAAGTGGACGACGTTCTTTGCGTCGGGCGCAACGTTCACGCCGATGCGCGGACTGATCTGATAGCCGCTCGTAAACCCGGTGGAGTGATCCCAGCGCAGACCGTAATCGACCGAGAGGGCGTGCGAAGGCGTCCACTTGTCTTGTGCGTACACGCCGACTTGCCAGCCTGGTTGCGAGACATTGCTTGCCACCGTGGCAAGCGCTCCGCCTTCATCGAGCATGCCGAAGACTTGACGCGAGTTGAAGATCTCGCGCGAAAAGTCGGCGCCGATTTTTACCGCGTGATGGTCGGATGCCCGGAATTGTGAAACGCGCAAGCCGGCATAGCTGGCTTGACGGTCTTGGCGTAAGCCTACGAGGTTCACGGGATCGCCCGTGTCCGGATCGGGCTGCGTCGCCTGCACGTCGTTGGCGAGGTCGCCGTCATAGGCGATCCGGGTGTAACGGTACCACGGGATGATCTGGAAGACGGCGTCCCCGTCTTTGGAAGAGAGCGTCAGATTCAGATTTGCGTAGCGGTCGTACTCGCGCTGCACGTCGTCCGTGCCGGGTACGTTTACGACCGAGTCGTTTGGATTGTTCGGATCGGTGTTTATAGGAATCTGGAATTGCGCGAGTTGGTTTGAAAAATCAAATGAGAGGGTTCCGCGCGAGCCCGCGGGGGTAATGAAGCGTAAGAATTCGTCGGACTGCGACGAGTTGTCGTGGACCGCGTTGAACGTCGGCGCGTCGATGCCGCGATTGGTGTGCTGAGTGTTCGCAGTCAAGAATAACTGCGAAGAACCCAGTTTCAGCGCTTCGTCGAAGCTCGCGACGGCCTGACCATAGTTCCCGCCGCCTAGCGTCAAGGCGCCCTGCGCGGGAACCTGTAGGCTGCTGAGCCGGTTGGTGACGATGTTGACGACGGCACCTTGCCGGCTGCCGCCGTACTCCGCCGGAAACGCGCCCGTAAAAATCTCAAGCGAGTCGATGTTCTTGGGATCGATGATCTCTGAGAAATTCGAGCTGGTCGCTTGCGGAATCGGCGCGCCATCGATTTCGTAGGTCAATCCGTGGAAGCCGTGAGCGACCGGTTCGTTATACGAAAAGCGAACGATGCCGGGCACCGTTTGCACGACGCGGTCTAAACTATTGTTCGACGGTAGTGCGGCCAGCTGTTGACGGCTGAGAATGTTGCCGGAGACGGGCGTTCCCGATGCGCCGGCGCGCGAGATCACGTTGAGATTGCCGATGACTTTGAGCTGGCCGAGCGCTATATTGATCGTGAGCACCGAGTCGGAAGCGATCGAAACGCTTAAGATGCGTTCCGGAACTCCCGGATACGTTGCCGTGAGCGTGTAGTCGCCAAACGGCACTTGAGAAAAAACATAGTTACCCGCGGCGTCGCTTGTGGAGCGCAGCAGAGAGCCTTCGCCGCTAAGTGCCAGGCTAACGCCGGCGCGCGGCGCGTTGTCGACGATCACGCTGCCGCGCACGACGCCCGTAACGGCCGCCGCCGCCGGGAGCGCTGCAAAAAATACGAGGACGGCGCAAAGCGCCGGGACGAGTTGTCGCATGCTGTTTTCCTTTAACGCAAAGAGTAAGAAAAGGCGCGCTAAGGCGCGGTTTGCGTTAAACCGGTGGTGGTCGAGAGAAAAGCCGGTAGGTTGGGCTTAGCGAACCGAAAGCATGCACCGCAGCGCGGCAGAGGGTCGCGTACCGCTGCACCGGCGGGCGTAATCTTGCGAAAAATTGCCGAACGGCGCCGGCCGCGACACGCGCGAATCCGTGCCACGCTGATAAAACGATCCATGCGGCCAAACAGATGGCGGCCAGACAAGGCAAAAGCGCGACGGAATGCGGGCTCTCACGCAGTTCGATGAATGCGAACCATGCCGCCGCGCTTGCGACAGTGCCGGCGACCGGCGGCGCTGGTAATCGGAAGAATCTCGGCGATAGCGCGGCGGCCGCCGCGAGGGCTGCGCAAATGATCGAAAGCGTCACGAGTATGCCATGTGCGGCGCCGCCGGCGGCGTGCGTGCCGTGGAAAATGCCTGCGTGAGCCAGTATTGCAGCCGGCAGACCGAGCAGTACCGAAACGGAGAACGTGCGCATCATCATGTGGTATAGACGACGTCGGTCATCATGCCGTCCATCATATGAATTGCGTTGTGGCAGTGCAGCAGCCAGCGGCCCGGGGGCGAGTCGGCGCGGAAGCGCCAGCTGAGCGTCCCTTCGTTCGCGCGCACCAGCGACGTATCTTTCGGCAGTGGCCGGGCGAGCGCGACGCCGTCGACTTCGGTCACCTCAAAAACGTGGCCGTGCAAATGCATCGGATGATCCATGTCGGTCTTGTTGGTAAAGCGGACAGTGACGAGATCGTTGCGGCGCACGTCAATGCGGGGTGTATTCGGGTAGGTCTTGCCGTTGATCGTCCACCGGGAGCTCCCGTATTGCCCTCCGCCCAAGGTGAAGTCGTAATGCTTCGCGCCTTTCGCCGGCACGGCGCTGCCCGCGCCGCCCGCTTTCGCGTACGTGAAATAATCTACACCTTCGAGCGACTGCGGGCTGCTGAGCGGCGAAGCATTTTCCATGCCCGGCGTATGCACGACGGCGGCTTGTTCGTATCCGAGCGGATCGCTCGAAAGGCCTTGCAGCAGCCACGAGCCGGGTTCGCTGACTTCGAACCATGCATCGTAACGTTCCGCTACGCCGACGCGAAGCGCGTCGACTTCCAGCGGCTTTGGGAGCGGGTTGCCGTCGCTGTGTGTGACGATTAAACGATGGCCGGCCAGACGCACGTAACGCGTCTGCGTCGGATTGGCGTTAAGGATGCGCAGCCGCACGTGCTGGCCGACTTTGACCGGCAGCCGCTTTGTATTCGGGTAGGAAGCGCCGTTGATGCAATGCGCGATAAACGCGATCTCATCGCCCATCTTGTCGTCGGGCGCCATCTCCCGGAGTTCGGGTGAAGCCGGTGGGTCCACCATCGGGGCGGTACTGACGCCCATCATGGCGGCGCGCGCGGAGCCCGGCTTCGGGACATCGTGGAAGACGAGCGCGAACTCCGCATCCGCTTTTTGGTCTCTCGGATCTTCAACGACGATCATGCCGAAAAGCCCGCGCAGCATTCCGTCGCTGACGTGATCGTGGTACCAGCGCGTGCCGGGCGGTTCGGGCGAGAACTCGTACACAAACGATCCGCCCGGCGGAACGGCCGGCTGCGTCACGCCCTCCGCTCCGTCCATCTTGTTCGGCAAGATCATTCCGTGCCAATGAATGGTCGAGCCTTGCCCGGTGTTATTGACGAATTTCGCGCGCAGCCGCTGTCCGTAAACCACGCGCAGAAGAGGCCCCGGAATGCTGCCGTTATAGCCGAGTCCGGCGAAATTGAGACCGGGTACCGGCGAGAACGGCACCGGAGCGGCCGTCAGCGTGTACTGGACCAACTCGGCGCCCAGTGCGCGCTCCGTAAGCGGCGGAAGAGCGGCGACGATCATCGCGCCGCCGCCCGCCCGCAAAAATGTCGAGCGCTGCATTATGTCCCGACGTTCAGCGGTATGTCCATCTCGTGTCCGTCGTATTGAACCTGCACGATCCACGGACCGCCCATCGAAAATGTGATGCGTCCCGTAAACGTGTGCGGATCAGCCGGCGACGGCTGCAATTGGACCATCGCAGTGTGATGCGTGCCCGCTCCCATGTGCATCACCGGAAGAACGGTGACGCTTGTTGGCGGCGTTCCAGGAAACGTGATGCTGATCGTTGCAGAATCAACCGGCGTTTGCGGCGATATCGTGACGGTCGGGGCTGCGCTATTGATGCCGCCGTCGAGCGATGTGAGATACGCCACGATATCGGCAACCTGCGACGGATTGAAACCGAAGTTCGGCATCGGGGCCCTCGGATGCACGATGAAGTCCGCAATCTGGTCATTGGACATGTGATGTTCGATGCCGAAAAGCGCCGGTCCGATCCGCCCGCCCTTCAGTCCCGCGCCGTGACAGCCCGCACAACCGTTGGATTGCACGAGCTGCGCACCGTTGTTGGCATTACCGGCCGGCGCAGGCGCCGGCGGCGCCGCGGTAGGCGGCGCGGACGCGACGGGTATGGCCGATGACGGTTGGAACATCGATCCGATCGGAACGTCGTGTCCGTTGGAAAGAATGCGGTGGCCGTTATCCCACGGTCCGGCGTACGCAAGCCTAAAGAGCATCTGCGGCTTTTGCGCCGGCACCATGCGGACTTCACCGATCAGCGCGAGATTCGGCTGAAAGTTGTGCGATATGTCCACGAGGTATTGCCGGTCGAGCGAATCGCTCGAGGCGACATCGTACCGGACCAGGAGGTGGTCTTTTGCGAAGTCGCGGCCCGCTTCAAAGAAGAATCCGTTGGACGTCGTGTTCGCGGTATCGACGTCGGGCTGCGTGTCGTTTCCACGATAATACATCGTTTGAAAATGCCAGCGGCTGTCTTGATACGAGAGATAGGCGCCCTGGCGTGACCACTGATCGCTGAACAGAAAATCGCCGGAATCCGGGTCGAGCACCGGCGCGTCGCCGCGAATCGCCACCAAACCGAGCTCCCACGGAATCGACATGCCGCCATACGAGACGTTGAAATCGAAGGCGCGGGGATGTGAGCTCTTATTGAAGTCGAGGGCTTCGCTCGTCGGACCGCTTCCGGTGAGGTACGATGCGTTGTACATGAACTCGTTGCTCATGCCGGAGAACGCGACGCCCCACCGTGCTTCGGCCGCGTTGAAATCGTTCTGTCCCGTCGTTTGTTCCGCAAGCAAATAACCGGACGGTGTCCACGCATGCGCGGGCATGAACGGAAACGGCGTATGGAATTTTCCCACTTGCAACGAGTTGGTGCCGCCGAACAATCCGTTCCACGAAAGCCAGACCTGTTCGGTTTGACCGATGACGCCCGAGTCGATGACGTGCTGCTCGGCATACCAAGTAAAGTCTTTTCCGAGAAAACCGCCGGCCAACAGTGAGAGATCGCTCATCTGAACGTATCCCTTTTGGTCTGTCGTGCCGAGCACCGAATCAACGTACATGCGGACAGCGATGGGCAACGCTTGATCTTGAGCATGCCTGTCCAGAATTTGGAAATTGCTCATCATGACCATCATGCCGTAGCGCGTCATGCCCGGAAATGTCGTGTGGCAGGTTTGACACGAGACGCCTTGCCCGTTGGCAAAGACGGGAATAGCTTCAGCCCGTCCGGCGACGGCTGCCGTGATCGCCACAGTCGCGCACATCGCGCGAACTGCGGCAACGAGAATGCGTTGCGACACGCGGGTACCTCCGTTTGAGCGCAGTCAAAAAATGGTGCAGACTACGCAAACGGAGGAGGGCGTTGAAAACGGTTGTTGCCGGCACTTGCGAAAAGCGCAACGGCGCGCGGCGCAGGATCGATGAGCGCGAACGCGGCGGCTGCCGCGGCGAGACGTTCGAGATAACTGCCCGCTTCGCCGGCGCTTGCGATGCAGCGTTCGATGAGTTTACTGAAGAGCGAAAGCGTATACGCTGCGAGTACCGCCGAAACCAGCTGCGTGGCGACGCCGGCCGGTGTGATGCTGCGCCCTTCGAAGGTCTCGGCTGCAACGAACAGTGCGAGCTGCGACGCGGCCAACCGAGGCGCAAGCGCAATGACCGAGCTTTCGATCTTCGATCGACGGAAAATGCCGGCGCGCAGCAATGTGCTTGCGACAATGAGAGCGCCTAAGCCGATCAGCGCCGCAGCGCCGATTTCGAGGGCGGGCGAGAGCCAGCCGTGACGGCCGTCGGCCGCGCTAACCCCCGACAGCGCGTAGCCCGCGACGTGACCGGCCGCCATCGAGGGGACCACTGCGGCGAACCAGAGCGGCAGGCGTTTGCTCACGGCTGAGGGCTTCGCGAAGGAGTATCGTGCCCCCCCGGCAACCGGGCCCCCCTCGTCATTGGTTGGAGAGGGCGTGAATAGCACAAGGGGGGCTCTTGAGCGGATGTCTAAGAGACCGGACCCCCCAGCCACTCACAGCCCAAGTCAGGTACAGAGGAAGTATCGATCATGACCGCCCGGCAGCCTGTCGAGAATAGCGAGACCGTCAATTTGGTGTGTGCGCTGCTCGTGCGCTATCCGGAGATTGCGTCGATCCGCTCGATGCCCGGCGAGGGCATGGTGCGGTTTACCTTTGCGATCGGTCAGCGGATGGACGGGCGGACGCAGCGCGCGATAGGCGACGAGATCGAGGCGCACGTCAACGGTTTTCTGGCGTTATCGGGCGACGGCGGCAACTTGCGCGTGGAGTGCGAATCGGAGCGGACGCTCAGTTTCGTGCACGTGAGCCGTGACCTCGATACGTTCACCAAAGACGAACTGGGCATGCTGACCGGACTCTTCGCGCAGCGCTTTGGAGCGGCGCTGGTGCGCAATCCGGTACCGGAAGAACATCCCGACGAGGATCCGGCGGCGCAAGACGAACTGGTCGAGTGTGCGATCGAAGCTTTGCGGGATCCGGCGCAGTCAAAGAGTCTTGTCGGCTTCCGCGAGGAAAAAGACGTGCTCGTCTACTTCTTAAAATCACGAAAGAAAGCAAAGGCTCCGGCCCGCCGATAAAGACACTCAATCTACTCCTGGTGGGCGACGTCGTCGGATCGCCGGGACGCGAAACGCTCAAACGCTGCCTCCCGATGGCGCGCGATCAATACCAGATCGACGCGTGCATCGCCAATGGAGAAAACGCGGCCGGCGGATTCGGCCTCACGGTGCTGACCGCCGAAGAGATGTTCGAGACGGGCGTCGATTTCATCACCAGCGGAAACCACATTCTCGACAAGCGCGATTTCAAGTCATACTTGGAGACGAGCGAACGCGTCATACGGCCCGTCAACTACCCGCCGGGCGTTCCGGGCAAAGGCACCGGAACGTTTTCGGTCAACGGCTGCGCGATCGGCGTCATAAACGTGATGGGCCGGACGTTCATGCCTCCGGTGGACGATCCGTTTCGGTCGGTAGACGCCGCACTAGCGAACCTGAGCGCGCAGGCCCGCATAATCGTCGTAGACGTGCACGCCGAAGCGACCAGCGAAAAGGTGGCGCTGGGGCGCTACCTCGACGGCAAGGTCGCGGCCGTGTACGGAACGCACACGCACGTGCAAACGGCCGACGAGCACATCATGCCGGGGGGCACCGCGTACATTAGCGATCTCGGCATGACCGGGCCGACCGAAGGCATCATCGGAATGGAGTCGGAAGCCGTCTTGGATCGCTTCATCACCGGTTTCTCGGATAGGTTTTCTGTAGAGAAGGCCGGCACGAAACAGTTTTGTGCGGCGATCGTAACCATCGATGTGGACTCCGGGCGCGCGACGGAGATCAAGCGAATCTTCCAGCGAGGCATAGCATGATAGAGGATCCGGCAAAACCCGTCATCACGAGCAACGTCCTCAAAGTTTCGGCCAAGAGTAATCCCAACTCGGTTGCGGGCGCGCTGGCCGCCGTTCTGCGCGAACGGTCCGGTGTCGAATTGCAAGCCGTCGGCGCGGGCGCCATCAACCAAGCGGTCAAGGCGATCGCGATCGCGCGCAGTTACTTGGCCGGGCAGATGGATTTGAGCTGCGTGCCTTCCTTTATAGATGTACAGATAGACGGCAACGAGCGGACGGGCATCTCGTTGCGGATCGAGCGCCGCATGGAAGGGGAAGCGCAGCGCTAGTCGACTTTCACTCGCACACCTGCGAGAGCGACGGCACCCTTTCACCTGGAGAACTTCGCGATCTCATGCGCGCGCGGGGCGTGCAGATTTTCGCGATCACCGATCACGATACGCTGTCCGCGTTTGACCGGCTCGAGCCGGCGCCGGGCTTACGCGTCGTCACCGGTATCGAAATCAACGCCGCTCATGCCGGCGGCGAAGTGCATATTCTTGGCTACGGCCTGCAGACCGGTCCCTCTCCGCTGACCGCGGTGATCGAGGCAAATCGCGAAGCTCGACGCGTGCGCGTCGGTCAAATCGTGACGAAACTGCGTGAAGCGGGCCACGACATCAGCTTCGCGGACGTGGAAGCGGAGGCCGCGCCCAACGCGACACTGGGGCGCCCGCATGTTGGGAAGGCGCTCATCCGCAAAGGCATCGTCTCCGACATCGAGACCGCATTTCGCGCCTTCTTGCGCGGCGGAACTCCGGGCTACGTTCCCTCCACGCACATCACGCCGCATCAGGCAGTCGATGCGATCCTCGCCGCCGGCGGCATTCCGGTGCTCGCGCATCCCGGGCGTTTGCGCGACGAGTCGATCATCAGTGAATTGGCGCAGCGCGGCTTGCGCGGTTTAGAGGTCTTTTATCCGACGCATGACGCGAATCAGCGGCATCATTTTCGCGAGATCGCGCGGCAAAACGGTTTGGTGATGACCGGCGGTTCGGATTTTCACGATATCCGCTACAACAAGCGCGGCGTCGGCATGGACGTGGCACAAGAAGATATCCGCCCGTTTCTGGACTTACTGCCGGGTTAGTGCCGCGCTAACGCCCTTACGGATTGCGGCCGTTAAGCCGGTCGCTTCGCGCTCGTAGCGTTCGAGGATGGCGCGTTGCGCGATAACCGTCGCTTCATCGCGCATGAAGCGGTGATTGATGCGGACGTTGTACGCGCATCCAAGCAAACCCGCATGAGCGAATTCAGCTGCGCAGCCTGCGTCGCTGACGAGGTTGGCGTTTCCGAGGGCCAGGGCGTTCGCGCTGAGGTGCAGCGCGTCGAGGGCGATGCGCATGCCCTGGAGCGGGACCTCGGCGGCTTCGACCAGGGCAGCTTGGCGTTCTTCCCCGCGCGTCGCCATCACGCGCTCGAAGGCGCTCTCATCGAGGCGGCTTTGTTCCAGCGCTCGCGCGCGGAGCGCGTCGGCCCTCGCGGCGAGGCCGGCATTATCGCAGATGCGCGCGACCATGGCGACGAGCGCGCAGCCGGCCGCTGCGACAATCATCGCAGCGCTGCCTCCGCCGGGCACGGCCTCGGCCGACGCTAGCCTGGTCAAATACTCGTCCACGCCGACACTTTAGGTAGCGGGGCAGGCAACTCATGTGGCAGAATAACGCGAGTCACCCCCACCAGAGAGGAATTTTGCTTTGCCAGTACTCCAGGAGCACGCTGTGCGCGGAGACGTGAAGGATCGCGCCCTTGCCGAAACCGGCCGCAAGCGGATCGCTTGGGCCGCTACGTACATGCCCGTACTCGCGCAAATTCGCGAGCGTTTCGCAGGACAGAAACCATTGACCGGTGTCCGGATCGGCGCGTGCTTGCACGTGACCACGGAAACCGCGAATCTCATGCTTGCGCTGCAAGCCGGCGGCGCCGAGATCGCGCTCTGCGCGAGCAATCCGCTCTCTACGCAAGACGACGTGGCCGCGGCGCTCTGCGAGTTCGGCATTCCGACCTTTGCGATCAAAGGCGAAGATAACCAGACGTACTACAGCCACATCGAATCGGTGGTCGCGACGCGGCCGCACATGTCGATGGATGACGGCTGCGATCTGGTGACGACGATTTTCACCAAACATAAAGAGCAGCTGGCCGACATGATCGGCGGATGCGAAGAGACGACGACCGGCGTCATCCGCCTGCGTGCGATGCAGAAGGACGGCGTGCTTCCCTATCCCGTGATCGCGGTCAACAACGCGCTCACCAAGCACATGTTCGACAACCGCTACGGTACGGGGCAGTCGACGCTCGACGGCGTGATCCGCGCGACCAACGTTTTGCTGGCCGGACGCACCGTGGTGGTCGTCGGGTACGGCTGGTGCGGCCGCGGCGTTGCTTCGCGCGCAGCCGGACTCGGCGCACACGTCGTGATTACGGAGATCGATCCGCGCAAAGCGCTCGAAGCCGTCATGGATGGCTACCGCGTGATGCCGATGGAGAAAGCCGCTCGCGAAGGCGATATCTTCATCACGGTCACCGGCAACTACCACGTGATCGACGAGCAGCATTTCAAGGTCATGAAAGACGGCGCGATCGTCTGCAACTCCGGGCATTTCAACGACGAGTTGAATCTTGAGTCGATCGAGCGCTTGAGCAAAGGCAAAACGGTTCCGCGCACGTTCGTCGAACAGTACGAAATGGAAGACGGGCGCCGCATCTGCATCTTGGCGGACGGGCGTCTGATCAATCTGGCAGCGGGCGAGGGCCATCCGGCGGCCGTCATGGATATGTCGTTTGCGAACCAAGCGATGGCGGCGGCATACCTGGCGCAAAATCACAAGCAGCTCGAGAAAAAAGTCTACGACGTTCCCGAGCACATCGACGAAGAAGTGGCCACGCTAAAACTCGCGTCGATGGATATTCAGATCGACACACTTACGCCGAAACAAGCGAAGTACATTGCTTCGTGGAGCGAGGGAACCTAAGATGGGATTCCGGCGTCTTTTCACCAGCGAGTCAGTGACCGAGGGACATCCCGACAAAGTCGCGGATCAAATTTCGGATGCGGTGCTCGATGCGATCCTCAAAGCGGATCCGCAAGGGCGCGTCGCCTGCGAAACGTTCGCGATCACCGGGCAGATTCACATCGCGGGCGAGATTACGACCAAAACGTACATCGATATCCCGCGCATCGTGCGCCAAGTAATCGAAGACATCGGTTACACAAAGTCGGCTGTCGGCTTCGATGCGGAAACCTGCGGTGTCAGCGTTTCGATCGACGAGCAGTCGGCCGATATCGCGCTGGGCGTGGACAACTCGCTCGAGGCCAAAGCCGGCGAGCACCCCGACGACCGCTACGAACGGCTGGGCGCCGGCGACCAGGGCATGATGTTCGGGTACGCCTGCCGCGACACCGAGGAGTTGATGCCGCTGCCGATCGTGCTGGCGCATAATTTGGTGCGCCATCTGACGGCGCTGCGTAAAAACGGCGACATTCCCTATCTGCGGCCGGATGGCAAGTCGCAAGTGACCGTCGAGTACGACGGAGACAAACCGGTGCGCATCGATGCGGTCGTCGTTTCGACGCAGCACGATCCCGACATCGCGCTCGAAACCATCCGCAGCGAGATCACCGAAAAAGTGATCAATCATGTGATTCCGGCATCGCTGCGCGACAAAAACACGCGCATCTACGTCAATCCGACGGGCCGCTTTGTGATCGGTGGTCCCAAAGGCGACGCCGGGTTAACCGGACGCAAAATCATCGCCGACACGTATGGCGGGATGGCGCGGCACGGCGGCGGCGCGTTTTCCGGAAAGGATCCGACGAAGGTCGATCGCTCGGGCGCGTATGCGGCACGCCACGTTGCAAAAAACATTGTCGCGGCCGGACTGGCCGATCGCTGCGAGGTGCAGGTCGCATATGCAATCGGCGTCGCGCGTCCGATGAATGTTTCGGTGGAAACCTTCGGCACGGCAAAAATTCCCGAAGACCGGATCGCAGAGATCGTTGCCAAGACATTCGATTTGCGTCCTGCGGCAATTATCGACCGGCTCGACTTGCGCCGTCCGATATACAGGCAAACGGCTGCTTACGGGCATTTCGGCCGCCCCGACTTGGATCTGCCGTGGGAAAAACTCGACAAGGTCGAGGCGCTGCGCGCGGCCTCGGGCCTGAGCGAAGACGCGCTCAAGGTCCCCGATTTCGCCAAGCATTGAACTCCCTGCGGGCCTGTGACGTTACTTCCTAAAACGCTGCCAGCCAAAGGAGATTGCATGAACTTCCGCAGCAAAATCGCGGCCGTCGTGATGCTCGCCGCCTTCGCGGCGCCGTCGCTCGCGTTCGCGCAAACGACCGTCACGCTTGCTAAGGGCGACAACGTAAATCTTTCGATGCAGAGCACGCTCGACACGGGCTCGGCCTACGTCGGCGAGCGCTTCACCGCGCGCGTCGTTCCGCCGTATCCTGAAGGCGACACCGACCTGGCGAATGCCGTTGCAAGCGGCGAAGTCGTCAAAGTGACGCCGGCCGGCCAAGGCCGTAACCCCGAACTGCTTCTGAGCTTTTCGACCATCACGTTGTCAAACGGTTCGTCCTATCCGATCAATGCTGAAGTGACCGGCGCCGGCACGACGCAGCAGCAGAAGAGCGGCGGCCACACCGTGCTGACGACGATCGGCGGATTAATTGCCGGCAACATCATCGGCAAGACGATCTTTCACGCTGCGACCGGAATCGGCGGCTTGATCGGCGCTGCCGGCGGATTCCTGATCGGCCAGAACAAGAAATCCAACCTTACGCTCTCGCCGGGGGCGAATATCCAGCTGACGCTCACGCGTCCCTTGCTGGTGCGCCGCCAAGCCGGGCCGTAACGCTTCCACCAACCCGTGAGTGCAGAGCGGCACCCCGAAACGGGTGCCGCTTTCGTTAGCGGAGAACAGGCCGAACGCAGTCCGGATTAGCTCAGTTGGTAGAGCAGCTGACTGTTAATCAGCGGGTCGCTGGTTCGAGTCCAGCATCCGGAGCCAATGCAAAAGAGGCCGCTACGTGCGGCCTCTTTCTTTTGCATCCTGAATCTAGTTGCTCAGATGGGTGTCGATGGAGTAGTGGCCGTTTTGTTCCCGATATATTGATCGGTACGTAACGTAATATGTCGACTCGGCACGCGTAGGAATGTTCTGGCTGTTTTGACTCCACGTGAGAGTGCGGCCACCACAATCCGAGCGATCTTTTGCATAGAAACGGAATCGGACCTGGGGTCCCAGGTTCACATGTTTATAGCGGATGAATGCCGTGTTTCGCCCGCTGCGCGGTGCTAGACAAAAGGCCTTGTCGATGTGCCACTTTTGGCCTTTGTACGACCAAGAAACGTCTGCCCAGACGGCATGTTGAGTCGTATTCTCGGAGGTCGAATTCAACACGCAGAGGCGGTCCCAAGCGCCACTTTTTATGGGAACAAGGGCCAGCGCGGCGATTAAAATTATGGCGAAATAACGCATCGTGCCTTTCCTCTCTAGAGAAGGTCAGGAGGTTCTGCACCAGTGAGGTTCCGGGAACCTCCGCAATGACGTGTCGACGAGTTCGTCGCGCCCGCACACATGAGGTTAGCGGCTTTTCATTCGTCTCGAAGAAGTCGTCGAAATGGCAGATGGCAATGCTACGATCACCATGTTTACACGCACCCTGGGCCAGTCGAGCATTGGCGGCATCTCGTGGAAATCGTGGCGCTTCCGTTTCGTACAACGGACTCGCCCCGCTCTCCCAAACGCTAATCATGTCCGCCGCCGAAAGGGATGAACCATTCGGGGGTTCGACCACAGCGAGCAATTTTTTCGCGCCAGGGCGGCAGAAGCGAGCCACGTATCCAGTCGTCGTACGCTCGTCCGACTACGACGCCGTGCAACTGACGTTCGCCATGTGTTATCTCCGCCGGAGCGACGCGCTCGCCCGGAGTCCCGGCGCTGGCGTTAGGCTCCGCGCTTTGCTAGTATAAGCGCGTGCATGAACGCGTTTGAAATCTTCCAGGGAAAACCCTTAGGTCTCGGCGGCGTGCCGTTCGGCAACGAGTTCGCATACGTCACCGATGAGATCGCGTACG
>JAAXCX010000007.1 GCA_013036105.1 Vulcanimicrobiota bacterium | reverse complement strand
GCCGCCTGTGCGATGCGGCGGGATGAGCCAGCGGTTTCGCGCCGCCGATCCGAGCTCCTAACGCATTGTATGTGAACGAAGCGCGTATCCACGACCAAGCGTTTGACGTCGACGGGCCCAGGTTTGGTTAAAACTCCGTACACGAAGAGCACCGCACCCGCATTAACGTCCGCTGCCGCGCCCATAATCGTGGGCGTACCGTCGGAAAAATAGAGGCTGACGCGTTTACCGGTGCGTTTTGAAAACGCTTGGGTTTGCTGCGCAAGCAGTTCGGCAGAGACATTGGCGCGATTGCGGTGCACCACTTGCACGGCGATCTGAACGTTTTGTCCGATGCGGGCCGCCGAAAATTGTCCGGGGGTCATCGGCGCGGGCGGCGTGTGCCCGCCCATCATTTGAGCCCGTGCGGGAGCCGCCAGCGATACGGCAAGCGCGCAGCTAAGGGACACAAGAAAATACTTCATGCCTTCAGCATAGCGGAGCGGGCGCCGGCAAAACAGCACTCCGCGGGGGCTTATTGGTTCAGCCGGAAGTAATTCGGGTCGGGCCGAAGTTTCAACGATGATCGAGCAAGCGCGAGAATTATTGATCCTTGGCATTCTGCGGCGAGGTGCGATGTCGGCCTACGCACTGAACCGCGCCGTACGCGCGCACGCACCGCTCTACCGTTCGCTCAAGCAAGGCAACGTGTACCATTTGATCGTGAAATTGGAATGCGCGGGACTGCTGCTCGGCAAAGCCATGAAGAGCGAACGCGGGCCCAAGGCAGCGCCGAATACCGCAGGGCGCTGGGAACGGTGGTTATCGGCGGATTGTCGAGTTCGCTTTTGCTTACGCTGTTCGTCGTACCGGTGGTCTATGTCGCATACCGTTCGAGGTCAGCCTTCAAGACGCTACGCGAAGACGATTTACAACGCGCTTCACACCGGACAGACCCCTTACCGTCCTTAGCACAGTCGTTTCGATCAACGAATTCGGCACCGTACCGTTCAACGTGACGACTCCGTTGTGCACGTCCGGCGAAATATGGAACACGTTGGCGCCGGTTTGCTCGGCGATTGCAGCCGCAACCCGCACCTTGAGCGCGCCATCGTTGACATGGATGTTCTTAAGCGCCTCGTTCATCGCGCCCACCGATTTGCCGGCCTGAGTGGTAACCTGCCGCTGCGTCTGCGCCGCCTGCTGGCTGCTGCAGCCTATCAGAATGCCGGCCAAGAGGAGCCCCGTCGCCTTGCCGTTCATTTTCTTCCGATCGTCACCGCGGGAAATCCGACGGCGGCAAAACCCAATACGAAAACGGCGAGCCACGGAATGAAGGCGCGCAACGTCGGTCCCGCCATCCATAGGTCGATGAACCAGACAAGCATCAGAACCCAAAAAACAATCATGAAAGCGCCGCTTCGCACCATTGGAACCTCCTCTTAAATCCCTTATTTCCCTCGAACCCGCAATTGTAAGCACGACGAACGGCGGGGCCTTCGTCACACTCTGGGGAACCCGCCGCCCGGAGGTATTTCCAATGCTTAAGCGCGCCGGTTTATATTTTTGTTTCGCCATGCTTGCGACGGCATCGCTTGCCTACGCCGATCAAAGCCCCACGTACTTTGGGCCGCCCAGTTCCTCGGAGACGGCGTTCGTAAATAGCATACAGGCCGATCTCATGCAGCGCTTTCCAACGGCGCAGGACGCCGAAAAAGCTGGTTACGTCCGATACACAAATGCCGATGAAACCGGCGCGATCAGTTACGCAAATTTTCAGTGGCAGTCGCCGGATATTCGCCATCCCAGTCAGCTCTGGTACGACAAAGCCGGCAATCTATTGGGCGCCGACTTCTCGGCTTATAAGACCAACGATGTGCGGCCGTCTCTCTTTGGCGTGAATCCGGGCCGCCTGTACGAATTCGACGATCACGTGCATTACGTATTGAAAGGCGCCGACGGCAAACTGACGTTCGACAAATGGGTGATGGCGCCGAAGTATCGCGCAGCGGGCGGCGATCCGGCGCATCCAAGTGTGATGCAGCTGGTTGCGATGGGTCGCGCGGCGAACGTGTCGCAGATCGCAACCGTCTTCGACATGCCGTCGATATGGGACCTGATCGTGTGGGTCAAACCTAACCCAAGCGGAGCCTTCGCCGAAAAAAATCCGCTCGTCAAACCCTGAGGCGGCATTCGACCGGGCGGAGGGTGAGTATGTACACGTTCGGACGAACGGCTGTTTGCTATTTTACATGGGATTTAAGTGGGTATACGAGGCGGGATGGACGAGCCTAGCCGAGAGCAACCCGGCGCGGAGGTGCCCGAGGACCGCAGAGTCGAGGTCCGCGCCCACGAGATTGCCATGGGCAGCAACATCCGCGAAGTCGTATCGCAGCTGGTCGACGCGCTGGGCGCTACGATGGTCGCGGCGCTGGGCGGCGTAAGCGAGACGCGCGCCGTGAAGCAGTGGATGACCGACCGCGAACCGCAGCGCCAGAACACGCTGCGCTTCGCCCTTCAGTTGGCGTGCATCATCGGAGAGAAAAGCGATCGCGACACCGCTCGCGCATGGTTCCAGGGCGTGAATCCTCACTTAAACGATGCCGTGCCGTTGCTGTTGCTGCGCGAGCGGCCTTTGCTCGACGTGCAAGGACCGCTGATGTCGGCAGCTCGCGCCTTTCCACGGAAATCCCAACTTGTATCTTTGGTCACGAAGACCCATACTCAGTTATAAAAGGCGGGCGCAGCTATTTCATATCATAGTCCTGCATTCATTCGCGAAGACTTCGATGCGGTCGTCGTGCTGCACGTCTTCGGCGAGCTCGACATCTCGAACGCAAAACAGTTCGAAGACGCGGTCACTAGCTCGGAGCCCGATATTGGGCCGGACCGCCTCCTGGTCATCGACTTAACGACCTGCACTTTTCTAGACTCCACCGCGCTGCAAGTGGTCGTTCGCGGGCACCAGCGCCACGGCGACCGGTTGTGCGTCATCGTGCCCGAGGCCAGCGTGATCCACCGGATCTTCAAGATCACCAATCTGGACTCCAGAATTCCGATCGTCGAAAGCTTGAGCAAAGTTTTACAGTAGGGGCTCGCTTCCTCTGCGCTACTGTCCGACCTGCGGATCGCTCTAGTACGCGAACCAAGACGAGAACGACGACTACGACGGGTTTGACGACTTCTTGGATAATTGGTGCGGCTACGAAAGTACCGACTGCTACCATCCGCTGCCCAACAACGGTCTGAGCTTTCAGCTGGGCCTCAAAGGCGAAACGTGGATCGGAAAGGGTCAATCGCAGAACTATCGCGTAATGGGCGGTTATCTCGGCACCGCTTTTAATTGGTAAATATGAAAAATGCACTAGCGATTCTGGCGTTTGCGGTCTTAACCGCCGCAGCGCCTAAACCGGCACTCGTCGTGCACCTAAGCGACTTTTCGTTCAAGCCGGCCTCGGCCACGGTCAACGTCGGCGATACGGTAGAATTCGTCAACGACGATTCGTTCCCGCATACGGTGACGGCTTCGAGCGGAGCTTTCGATTCGGGAAACCTCGACGAGCATAAATCGTGGAGCTACACCTTTAAGAAAGCCGGCACATTTACACTGACGTGCACCTACCATCCGAACATGAAGGGCATGCTTACCGTCAGGTAGCGCGCCTGGAAGTCCGGCGATGGCACATCATTCCTTTAAGACGACGCTGCGCTGGACGGGGAACCTAGGCAGCGGAACCAGTGCGTACCGCGAGTATTCTCGCGATTACGAGGTGAGCGCGCCGCAAAAGCTTGCGCCGGTTTTAGGCTCGAGCGCACAGATCTACCGCGGCGATGAGCGCCGGTACAATCCGGAAGAACTGCTCGTCGCCGCGCTATCGTCTTGCCACATGCTCGCGTACTTGCACCTTTGTGCCGATGCCGGAATTGTCGTTACCGCGTACGAGGACGAAGCCGATGGAACGATGCGCGCCAACTCGGACGGAAGCGGCGAGTTCGTTGAGGTAGTCTTGCATCCGCGCGTCCAGATAACGGACGCGGCGCGAACCGCGCAAGCCGCCGCGCTGCACGACCGTGCGCACGAGATGTGCTTTATTGCGCGCTCGGTAAACTTCCCGGTACGGTGCGATCCTGACCGCTAAGCGTACGGCATTTCGATTCGTCTTCCTGATGAGTCTGGTCAGCCTGTTCGCGGACATGACCTACGAAGGCGCGCGCAGCGTTACCGGACCTTTCTTTGCATTCTTGGGCGCCAGCGGCGCGATAGTCGGTTTTGTTGCCGGATTCGGCGAGCTCTTGGGCTTCGGCTTGCGTTATGTTTCGGGAATAGCCGCCGATCGAAGCGGCAAATACTGGGGCACCGCCCTGCTGGGTTATGCGATCAACGTACTGGCCGTGCCGGTGCTCGCGCTTGCGCGAACGTGGCCCGTCGCGGCGGCGCTGGTAGTCGGCGAACGCGTCGGACGCGGCGTGCGCAAACCCGCATCAAGCGCGCTGATTTCATATGCCGGCTCCGAGCTCGGGCACGGCTGGGTCTTCGGGTTTCGCGAAGCGATGGATCAAACGGGCGCGACGATTGGACCGGTTGTCGTTGCGCTCATCCTCTTCTATCACGGGGGATTCGCACATGCGTTCGGTGCGTTGTTCGTGCCGGCCGTGCTCGCATTGATCGCGCTGCTGATCGCCTGGCGGCAATTCCCGGTGCCGCGTCATTTGGAGACGAAACCGATCGCGGTTGGCGCGCAGCAGCCGGGTGCGTTTTGGCTGTATGCGGTGGCGGGCGCGTGTTTGGGTGCGGGATTTGCGGATTTCGCGCTGATTTCATTTCACTTTAGCAAAACGCACGTATTTGCACTCGGGCTCATTCCCATCTTGTATGCGGCGGCAATGCTGATGGGCGCGATCGGCTCGCCGTTCTTAGGAAAAGCCTACGATCGTTACGGGAACACGGTGCTCGTCGGAGCTTTTGCAGGAAGCGCCCTCTTCGCGCCGCTTGCATTTCTGGGGGCGTCGTGGGCTGCACTCGCGGGCGTGCTGCTCTGGGGCTTGGGAATGGCCGCCCAGGAGACGCTCTTCCCCGCGGTCATCGTGCAACTCGCTTCGCCCGAACGCCGTGCGACGGCGCTCGGAACGTTCGATGCAGTCTACGGCATTGCGTGGTTCCTGGGCAGCGCCGTCATGGGTCTGCTCTACGACCGCAGTTTCGTTGCGCTGGTTATTTTTTCGCTCGCGTTGCAAGCCGGCGGGCTTCCGCTGTTGGTGCTCGCCGGCCGCAAGTCTGCCAGGGTTAGGTCATAAACGACTGCAGCGAAAAGCTGCACGAATTGAACGAGTTGTAGTTCACGAGGGTCAATTCCGCCGTATACGTCGTGTTGTACTGCAGCGGGCCGAACGCGGACTGATAGTAGTAATCGGAGTTATACGGATGCGGGCCGGTCGGAGACGCCGGCTGCAGCGCCCCACCCGGGATTTGGTTTCCGGAGCCGTCGATGAGCGTAATATTCATCGATTGGTAGTTTTGGCCCAAATAGTTGTTGTTGCCGTTGGCCACGATCGTGATCTCTCCGATGTTGGGATTCACGCCGCTTTGATACGGCACCGGGTTTGCCAGCTGGACGTCGGTGCCGGGATTGCACGACGAGCCGGAGCCGAAGATTCCGCCGCCGCCGATGCTGCCGATTCCGCCGTTGCCTAAGATGCCGCCTGCGCCGCTGCAGCTCGCCAATGCAAGCGCGAAAACGGAGAGTACGAGAAAACGAACAGAGCGTATCATGTCGGAGTACCTCACCCCGGAAACGGTGCGTGCGGCCGGATTGTTTCACAGAACGCTTTAAGGAATGACGCAAAGCACTCGTTTTGCTTTGCCTGCTTTTCTTGTGTTGCTGGCAACCGCCGTCCCGCCGCGCCGCGATGCGCATGGTGCTCCGGAGCTCTCAGGCCTCGATGTAAAAACAGCGCCCACAGGTCTGGATGTAACGCGTGTCGCCTTCGATGGCGATCTGTGAACCTTCGGTTATACGCTTCCCCGTGTCGTCGACGCGCACGTTCATCGTGGCTTTGCGGCCGCACGCGCAAATGGTTTTTATCTCTTCGATGCTGTCAGCGAGCGTGAGCAACTGGGCCGCGCCGGGAAATGGATTGCCCAGAAAATCGCTGCGGATGCCGTAACAAATGACGGGCACGCCGGTTACATGCGCGACGCGGTGAAGCTGCCGGACCTGTTGGACGGTAAGAAATTGCGCTTCATCGACCAGCAGGCATGCCAGCTCTTTTGCATCGCTGCCGAGGGTTTGCGCGAAGTCGGTCGTTTCGTCGAATGTTTCGGCGTTGCGCCGCGGGCCTAGACGCGACGTTACCACACCTTTGCCGAATCGGCCGTCGAGCGCCGCTGTAAAGATGCGGACTTTACGGCCGTGTTCTTCGTAGTTGTGGGCAACCTGCAGCAGCGCTGTTGATTTGCCCGCGTTCATTGCGGAGTAACGAAAATAAAGCTTAGCCACGGATGATGGCCGCTTTCCCTCCGCCTACGTCCGGGGTCCTTCGCCGCCCGTCGCGAAGGGGCGCTGGTCATGATTTTCTCGGCGCTGGCGGGCGCGTGCCTCTTGGGATCGGGCGGTCGCGCCGGCGCGCCTCCGATTTTGAATGATCCCTATGCTATTTTTGCCGCAGCGCGAACGCGCTGGGAAACCGCGCGCTATCCGGCGCAACTATCCTATACAGTTGGAGTGACGGTAAGCCGGCGCGGGGTCACCTCGCAGGCGCATTACCATTCGTATTACGATTCATTGGTGAACCGCATCAATGTCACGGCGGTCAGCGACGAAGAGATCGCCCATCCGTATACGCCGCATGGAATCAATGTGTTTTTCAGCCCGTTTGGCGCGCATATCCCGTTGAGCTCGCCGGAGCACACCTTTGACTACTTGGGTGTGCCGGTGTTGGCGCCGAACTATTCGTTCGGAATCAGCACGTACGTTCCGCACAGCCCGGATGCAAATAGCGCGGAACTCGTAGCCGAGATCCGGCGTGAATTCTGCGATCCGCCGCCGATCAGAAAACCCGCGCCCCACTCAGGACTGAAAATCATCGCCAGTATCGATGTCATTCGGCGTTCGTACATCATTACGCTGAACGGCGTCACCGCTCTAAACGGCCATCGGGATTACGACTTAACGCTGCGTCCCATTCGCGACCCGGGGCGCTACCGTTTGCGGCAGCTTTGGATTGACACGGGGTCGTTCGCGACCGATAAGCTCGTCAGCCAGGGCAACTTTACACAAGGCGGCATGACCGGAGTGCGATGGACCGTCCTCTTTCGCGCGGTGGACGGCGTGCAGTATGTCGCCTCGGAACACACGGAGCAGCCGTTCGTCGTTACGCGGCGCGCCTACGACTGGGCAACCGTGGCTTTTGCGGACATTACCTCCAACCGAATTCCACCGATCATGCAAATATCGGACTTCGCGGTTAACGAACAGAGCGGCGTGCCGCCCCTAACCGAACCCTAGGTCCGCTAGATAAGCAGCTCGTAAAGATACTCGTCGGCATCGATCCCTCGCTCGGTATCGACCGTATGCCGCGTCTTTACGCGTTTAAATCCGAGCGATTCGACGAGCCGGAACGAAGGTTCGTTCTCGACGTCCATCTCGGCGAAAATTCGGCGGCTGTGCAAGTTTTTACCTAAGTGATGAATGACAGCCTCGGCCGCTTCGCGTGCATAACCCTGGCGCTGATAAGCGGCAAAAATCCCATAGGCAATGTATGAAATGGCCTGGGCCGGAAACGTCGTGGCTTGCATGGTACCGACGAGCTTGCCGCTGACGTGGTCGCGACAGGCCCAATTCTCACGAAGCTCGCTCTTGGCGTGATAGGGGTCCTCCCACCTAGCGTATGTTAGCCGTAAATCCTCAAACGATTGCGGACGCAACTTAGGAAAGAAGTTCCACATGCGCGCGTCATCGATATGCGGCCACGCTTCGCCGGCATGCTGCACCGTAATGGGTTCTAGCTGTAAACGCAGAGTTTGAAGGGTGGTCACCCGCTATGGCTTCGAGAAAAAGACTCCTAATTCCATCAATAACGCTTCGCCGGCGCCGAGCGCACAACAGTTCGCGCGCCGACCGAGCTACAAGCGGAACAGCATATTTGCAAATGGTCCCACGATAGTATTTGAGTCCGCAAACCTGCCGTTGTCGTACCCAGAGATTAGATGTAGATATCTGACGCCTGCCTCAAGGCGAGTGTTTCGCTTTACCGCGTGCAGCCACGAGACTGAGCCGTCCACCTCGCTGGATTGCTCGGAAACTGTCGGGGGCGGCAAGAACGGATCCTCGGTTACGGATTCCCGCGCGTGCACGCGCGGGTCGACCGCCAAGCGCAGCCGCACCAAGTCGTCGCCGATTGCGGTCTGCGTTAAGATTTCGAATTGCGTACCGGCGCCGCGAGATGAGTCGAATGCCGTAAATCCTTGAGAGAAATTGGTCTGCGTTCGCTGATTCCAGACCGTTTGACCCATACCGAGCGCGAAATGTGGACTCCACCAGTACCGTAGAACACCGTTGAGGTAGTTCAGCTTCACGCTCTGGAGCCCATAACTGGACGACGAAATCGTAGCGGTCGGAGAGAAAATAATCGCTTCAACGAGCAACTCGACTCGGCCGCCGCGCGCATCGACTACGATGAGCGGCGCCGCGGCCACTCCCGAAGCCCTGCTACCTTTTTCGCGATGCTTCGCGCCGGCAACCATGACTTCGGGGCCAACGGAAATTTCTGCTGCGCTCGCCCCCACGCTCCAAGAGAGCGCGCAGACGATCAGGGCCGCGACAACCCGTCGTTCGCGAAGCTGCATCGTGCCTTATTTATGTAAGCCAAAGAGACGCCCCTGGCTCAAAGGTAACATTTCGTAACGTCACAACCGCTGAGCGGTGCGCGCTATGCTGCTGTGATCAAGCCGGCTGCCATCCCGCTCCTCCTGCTATTGGCAGCGACCGCATGCGCGCGGCCAGGTCCGCCGGTCATGGCACATGGCGCCAACGCTCACGAAGACATCGTCGCGCGCATGCCGGAGAAAGCGGTGCAACCCTTCATAGCGGCTTTGCGGACGAGCGCGCCCGATCTTACCGGCAATGTGAACATCTCCGAATGGCGCGGCGACTACGGAGCCACTTCGCACGCGGATGCTAGTGTTTATGTTGCGGCAATCGACGACGCGCAGCAAAAAGCGTCGGCGATCGCACGCCACGTAAACGTAAAGTTGGGTCCCATCGAATCGCTAACCGAATACGACGGACCTACGGGCGCAGCGTCTGTCGGAGGGAACATCGCGTTGAAAGGTTCGTCCGTCATGATTCGCAGCGAGGGACCGATTGCGCTCGCGGTCACCTACGCGCTGTCAAACGGCGGCAGCGTCTCCGTCTTCGGACTGGCCGATGCAGCCGCGCATGGCGCGCCGCAAGGCGTAGACATCGGCGTCAACGTGACCGGTCCATCGATCGCAGACGCTTGGGCGCACGCCGGCAACATCGAAAACGCTGTTCGGCAAACCGCCCGCAAGTTCGGCTTGAGCGACGCAGCAATTTCTATTAACAACACCGGCTTCGATCGGTACTAAAGAACGCCACCTTAGCGTACAAAGAACGCTATCACGTCGCGATTCGGCCACGACGCAGGTTCCTCTATCTCCGTGCCGTCGGAAAGCTTTGCGTAAAAGGCCGTAGTCGCAGCACCGCTCAAGTTGAGTGCCGTATCGATAGCGTGAACGAAAAACGCATCAGGAAACTCGATTAAGAGATACGCAAGCTCGTAGAGCGATACAGCCGAAGTCACCATCGCGATGATGAGATCGCCGCTCTGTGCGATCACGGTGCGCCGGAATCGCTCTCGATCTTCCCGCTTGATGCCCATCGCGCCGTTTGAGTCCACTAATGTCGGATAGCCCTGCACGGCATACTGCGCGGCCCGCAGATCGGGCGACGCGCTTATCGTTGCTCGCCCACCACCATCGATCGTGAGCGCTCCGTTCCAATCGGCGCGCTTTTTCCCGATCAGCTTGCCGTTCACGATCAGAAGGCCGTCCGGCGCAAAGGCGCCGTTGAAGCGCCCGCCATTGATCGCGAGCCGCGCCCCGCTCTTGCGCGCCAGATCGCGCACCGCCGTCAGGCTTCCGGCACGCCCCGGTTGCTCCAGGATCGTCGCGCGGAATGAGCTTCGCGGCAGCACGGCCGCGGTGCATCGCACGATATCGCCGGCTTCGAATCGCAGCTTGTAGAGCGCGCCTTGAGCGCCCAAGTCATAGGTTTGCTCCGTAATATATCCTTGTGGGCGCGCGCGCGTGGTAAGCGCCGCGGTCATCGCGCCGAAACCGATAATGAAACGACGTCTGCTTGTTTTCATCGAAACCTCTCGGGATCCGAAAATTTCGCCTGCGCGCAGTCTTGCGTGTAATGCATCGTCCGACTGACTTTGTTACTAGCGTCCATGTACGATACGGTGCATCCGCCGTCGCTCGGCGAACCGCCACGTCAGTTTGGAGGCTTGTCACTGCTGCGCTATCGCTGCTAGTGATCGATGAAGCCTGAGGCCTCGTTCATCGTCGGGTCGAGACGCAGATCTTCGTGCGCTAATCGTCGTTCCTCGTGTCCTTGGGTCGTCTTCACGCGGACTATGATCTCGTGCGGATGAACCTCTTTGACCGTGCCTTCCTCGTTTGTTCCATCGATGAAGACCCTATCGCCGGCTTTCAGCATTTCTTTCTCACAACAGTAGCGTGTCTTCGTCTCGGATCCCGGCAGTCCCCGTACCTTACGGCCGATGGCCGAGATGCCAGCCGTGCGTGGCACATGCGTACGGCACCAGCCCCACGCTCGTGCGCGGAATCGCGCGCTCGGCAAGTTTCTTCGTTGCGAACGCACTTTTTGGCGAGCCGTTCTTGTTGTAACAGGACCGTGCTCCTCCGCGCTTACGATCGCTCACGCTCTTCCTCATTCGAAATGGTAAGGAGAATCCATCGTGCCGTCTAAGGATTCTCCTCGGTTGTAAACTGCCGGAAGAGTGAAATGGAAGAGATTCATAGTACGAGTTGCCCGGCCTGCGGCCATGCAATGAGCAACCATCACGGCCATCATTGCAAGGATTGTGAGCGAGATGGAGCCGAGTGCGCCGCACTGGAGGGCGGCGTCGAGAGCCCCGGAGGTTAAAAATTAACACGCGCGCTGCGCGTATCATCGCTCTTGTTCGCGCGATCCCAAAAGGCTTTGTGCAGACGTATGGCGACATCGACCCTCGCGCACCACGCCTTGTCGGGCACGTCCTGGCGACGGCCGCACAGACCATTCCGTGGCATCGTGTGGTGCGCGCAGACGGCGGCGTCACTCAGGGACGCAGACAACTCGAGCGGCTTCGTAAGGAAGGCGTACCGCTATGCGGCAACCGCGTCGACATTCGCGCAGCTCGATGGCCAAGGGACGCTAAACCGGTTAGGCTGATTCGAATAAGGCGTAACGATCGATGAAATCCGACACAGCGACCAACGAGTCGCGAGACATCCTTTTTAATCGGCTGTTAGCCGGCGCAGTGTTTTGGCTTCCAGCCCTCGCGCTTGTCGCAAGCGGCTTTCTAGATATCGGTCCCGGCTGGAGAACCGGTGTCTGGACGATCGCTTTAACCACGATGGGCGTCGCATGCGTTGCCAATGCACTCCGATGCGGTAGGGTGCATTGCTATGCCACGGGGCCATTTTTCTTGGTCATGGCGATAGGCACAATTTTATATGGCCTCGGCCTCGTGCCACTCGGTAAGCATGGTTGGAACTTGATCGGTGCGACGGTTCTTGTGGGCGGGATAGCCTTGTCTTGCCTGCCGGAGGTTTTCCTTGGAAGATATTGACCGCGCCGTGCCGCCAATCGCCGGCAATAACGCCGCAAATCTGTCCGGTCGATCGCCTGCGAGTCGCTTGGGAAGCCTAAGCTTACTGAAGACATCACTGGCTGTATTGGCGGACGGCATCGCATCTTTAGGCGAGAAGTTGGATTCGCTTTCACGCAAAATTGCGGGCGAGCATTAAGCAGGCATGCCTGTGTGGCTGCTCCGTCCACACCACATCGCGTAAGGCGCGCTCCGGATAGAGCCGGCTGAGCGCCGAAGCGTCGATTTCGCTCGGCATTCAGTCGCCCTTCGACTTCGCGACGCCCCGCGTCGCTACGCTCAGGATAACAACGGAGGCGGTGCGAATAGAGCGTATCTATATGAAGACCGTTGCACTTTTGTCCCTTGTGGCCGTCGCGGCCGTTGCATTTGTCGGAGCGGCTCCGACCGCGCCGGCGATTCCGAACACCCCGGCGGGACGCGCGCTGCATGCGTGGTTCGTCGCCTTTGACAGCGGGAACAGAGCGACGTATCGCCGTTTTATGCAGACCGAGGAACCCGCGCGTCTGTCACGTTTGAATGGCGACATGGATTTTCGGCAGATGACCGGCGGCTTCGATCTGAAGAAAATCGAACGGTCGGCGCCGACGCGGATCGTGGCGCTGGTGGAAGATCGCCTCAACGAGCAATTCGCGCGGCTGACGCTCACCGTGAACAACGCGCCACCGAACACCATTCGCGCAATCGACCTCGAAGCGATTTCACGGCCGGCGGAATTTGCGCTCGCACGCCTTAGCGCGAGCGGCCTCGTCGACGCGCTGCGAACGAAGCTTCGGCAAGACGCTGCAGTCGGACGTTTTGCGGGCGCCGTGCTCGTGGCACACAACGGGCAGCCGATTTTCGAGCAGGCGTACGGACTCGCCGACCGCGAGCACCGGATCCCCAACACATTGCAAACGCGCTTTCGCATCGGTTCGATGAACAAAATGTTCACCGCGGTCTCGATCATGCAGCTGGTCCAGGCCGGAAAAATCGGGCTCGACGATCCGCTCGGTAAAATCCTGACAGACTATCCGAACAAGGACGTTGCCGCACAGGTCACGATTCGCGAACTGCTGACCCATACGGGCGGCACCGGCGACATCTTCGGGCCCGAATTCGCGACGCACCGCCTGCAACTGCGTACGCTGGCGGACTACGAGAAGCTCTACGGCACTCGCGCCCCGCTCTTCAAGCCCGGCGCGCGCTTCGACTACAGCAATTACGGCTTCATCCTTTTGGGGTTGGTGGTCGAAAAGGTCAGCGGACAGAGCTACTACGACTACGTTCGCGATCACGTCTATGCCCCGGCCGGGATGACCTCGACCGGCTCGCAGCCGGAAGATCAACCGGTCCCGAATACCAGCATCGGCTACACCCAAAGCCCGCACGGGCGCTGGCAGCCGAATACCGACACGCTCCCGTATCGCGGGACGTCGGCCGGCGGCGGCTATTCGACGGTCGGCGATTTAGTGCGTTTTGCCAACGCGTTGCAAAACCACACGCTGCTCGACGCGGCCCACACCGATATGATGACCACCGGCAAGATCGATATGCCGGGCGGAAAGTACGACTTCGGTTTTGGCGAGAGCATCATCAACGGCGTGCGCTGCTTTGGCCACAACGGCGGCGCGCCGGGGATGAACGGCGATCTCGAGATCTGTCCGCTTCCAGGCTACGTGGTCGCGGTGCTCGCGAACATGGACCCGCCGGCTGCCGGCCGCATTTCGGATTTCATCACAAACCGTTTTCCGGCACGTTAAAGGGGTCGCGTGATTGAGTATTTCTATCCGCCCGATCAGCCGACGGTTGCCTAACGGGCTGGTTAGTGATCACGCGCTCTGCATGCGCATAGGAGCAAAATTACGCCTACTTTCACGATAAACACGATATTGCACGCCGCTCCCATAACCGAGAATTAGGCCTAGAACGTGAACCTTTAGACGGAGAGTCATTAGGCCAGACTCGCGGGTGCAGACTCGGTTGAGCGACGGTGGCCGAGGAAGTCCGCGACAATCCATGCCGACGCGGCGATCCCCAGAGTCTCCGCACTTTCGGACCAGTTGTCAAAACTATGAGGATTGGCAAAGAGCGCCGGCAGCCATACCAGCAGGCCGAAACCCACGAGCATCGCCGTGGTCAATCGAGACGCGAGCCGGGCCATGAACCCCGTGAGGAGAGCGACAGCGGCAAGAGCAAACGCGGCGGTTGTTGCAATCGCCCAGAACATTTGTCCAGGCGGAATCCATTTCGGAACAAGACCTGCTGTTGCAGAGAGATAGAAAAGCTGTTCCAGTGCGAACGAGACAAGACAAATACCGAACGAGTAGTACCCGATCTGAGCCCATCTTGCCGTTCGAGCCGGGGCGATTGGACCGGAAGACGCATAGAGGATCATGGCCCCCGACGCTAATGAGAATTGTTCGAAGAAATTGCCAAAGCTATTGTAGACCAGCGGATGCTCAATGATGCCCGGTATCGTCAGCAAGGTGAAGGCGAAGTAGATTGCGCCCAGTGCGACAGCACCGGCTCGAGCCGTTCTCGGCCATAGAACGGCTGCGCCTCCAAGGATTTCGATGGTGGCCACGATGTAGGTGAGAATCGCGCGGTGAGGATCGTGAGCAAGCGCCTTGATCTGCTGCCAATTGTTGATGTCATGCCACGCCAAGGCACAGATGCCGAAGCCAATCGCCGCCAAGCCATAGACGTAACGCCCTAGGGAATATTTCATTGCAGCACCTTAGCCACGTTGTCACACGCGAACGAATTTTCCCGTCGCAAGGAGGCGCGGTTGTCGTGACAAGCGACGGAGCGGTCACAACCCGTCTGTGCCGAACATTATTCCGCAGTGGGACGTGAAAGCATGGTGCGCCGCGCGTTGATTGCTATCGGGGCAGCCGCTCTGGTGGGGTTTCTCGCTTTTTTGATTCCAGCCGGCACGTCGCACGCGGCCGGAATCTCGCCCGTAAGTCTGTACCCGGTGCCTTCTCCCTTGCCCAGCGGCAAACCGGGAGCGATCATTTGGAGCCGCGCGGTAACGGGCGGGTCGACGTTGAGAGGCGCGGCGAGCAATACGCTTGTTCTTTATCACACCGTCTCGGTTAGCGGACACGACGTTGCGGTTTCCGGCTTGGTTTCTCTTCCGAAGGGCACTCCGCCGGCCGGTGGGTGGCCGATCATCAGTTGGGCGCACGGAACAACCGGCAACGCGCCGCAGTGCGCGCCGTCGCGGTTTACGGTGCAAAACAGCGAGCAACGTTTCCTGGAGCAGTGGATTGCAGCAGGCTTTGCAATAGCGCAGACAGACTACGAAGGCGAAAGCACGCCTGGATTGCACCCGTACTACTCGGGCACGGCGGGCGCGCGCGATACGATCGACATCGTGCGCGCGGCGCGACAAGCATATCCGCAGATCGGCGGTCGTTGGTTTGTGATGGGCCACTCCGAGGGCGGAACCGTGGCGCTCTTCACCGCTGCCGATGCGCAGGCGTGGGCGCCCGATATGCAGTTGCTTGGGGCGGTCGCGTTCGCACCCGGTACCGGAGTTACGGGCTTTGTTGGACAGATGATGATGACGCAGCAGCCGACGGCGCTGCTTCCAATGGCCGCGATGATGGTCGAGGGAATAGTCTCGACCGACCCGGCCCTTGATCTGCGCACAATTTTTTCGGCGCAAGGCCTCGCGCTGCTCCCCTCTCTCCAAAGCGAGTGCATTGATGCGTTGATGTCCGCGCCGTCGTGGCGCTCGATCCCTCCGGCGCAGATCTTCCGTCCAAAGGCCGTCTCAGACGCGCTGCTTCACGACTTCGAGATCAACGAACCGTCAACGCTTACGATTCACATCCCGCTGCTCATCGAACAAGGCAGGAACGACGACCTCGTTCCCTACGCGCTGACCGATGAGCTGCGATCCGGATTGTGCGCAAATGGGACGCGGCTGGAATTGGATGCCGTCGACAATGCAACGCACCAGACGGTCTTGCCGGACAGTTTCGAACGCGTCAAGACGTGGATACTGGACCGGCTCGCCGGCAAACCGGCCACGCCAAATTGCCCCTAAATACGCATCCGCGCCTCTTTACGGTGTTCGGCCTCGGCTTATCCGCGACGCTTTCCCTCTGGTTTGTTCCGGCGCGCGCGGCGAGCGGCGACGCCTCGGCGATTTCGCGGTTTCTTTCGATCGCCTATGCAAATGCCGATACAAACTTCGTCTCGATCCGCG
The DNA here is from genome assembly GCA_013036105.1 of Vulcanimicrobiota bacterium. Taxonomy (GTDB): domain Bacteria; phylum Vulcanimicrobiota; class Vulcanimicrobiia; order Vulcanimicrobiales; family Vulcanimicrobiaceae; genus Rubrimentiphilum. The sequence continues at coordinate 120,881 of JAAXCX010000007.1, read as the reverse complement.
ATCCTAAGGCGGGTGCGATGAAAACGGGACGCAGTATGCGGCATTGAAGTGGCCCGACAAGAAACACTTCCAAGTATGTTTTATCTGGCACTACGCCGCCGACGCAACCCTCGGGTGGCCTGCCCGAACATTACACCTACACGTGCGACTCAACGTTCAGGGTCGTGTCCGAGGAAGCGCTTTTCGAGACGGCGGCAAACGCGGTGCGTGAAAACTTGCCGTCGGGTTTTACCGGTGAGACTCCCGCCGGTCATATGCAAGGCTGGTACCAGTCCGGCAAACCACGCGATGTCGACGTAACGCCTTCTATTGACGAGCGAGGTACTAAATCTCGAGCATCCGCACATTCTGCAGACTATCGTGCTGACCCCGAGCAATTGATGGCTTATGCTGATAAACGAATTTTGTGGATTAACAGATCTCGATCGCGCAGGCGCACCTTCGCGTTAGAATTCGACGCCGTTTCTGCTTGGCGATTCAAGGCTCTTCCGTTTCCGGGTCCGCTAGCGCCGAATTAACCCCCGGGGCTCTGAACGTTTCCGTCCGTCTCCTACGGAACGCCTAGGTCGCCTGGTTGAAATCAGAAAATCGGGTTCCTATAAAGCGACGCGTTGAGCGCCCTTAGGGACTTGAGAGCTTCTCGCCGGCTGGGCTTCCGGAATGGGTAATTTCCGGTGACAGAAAGCTACTACGCGGGAGCATTGAGTCTTCCGATCTTCTACGGTCTCGCCGAACGCGGTCAAGAGCGGTTTATCGACGTAGCCCGGCAAATGCTAGCACAGTGACCGTCCAAATCTCAGCCGGCTATACGCTCGACAACCATCGAGCGCAAAGCAGCGACGCCTATGCTTTAGCCAAGGGCGAGATAATCCGCGCCATGCTGACGACATACGCTAAACCCGGAATGACGTTGCTGAACATAGGGTGCGGCGCCGGATACTTCAACACGATCGTCGCCGCCCTCGGCTTGCGCGTGATCGGCTGCGAGCCCGAACCATTGGCGTTTGAGATGGCACGCAAAGACGCGCCTGAAGGTTGCACGGTCTACAACTGCGACCTGGCTGGCCTGGCGAAACAAGGCGTGAGCGGAGATCTTGCGGTGCTGGTCGATGTCTTCGAACACATCGAGGACGACGCAGAGGCCGCCGCGCTCTTGCGATCGATGTTACGGCCCGGCGCGCATGCGATTATCACCGTCCCCGCCGTGCCATGGCTTTACGGAGTTCACGACGAACGCCTCGGCCATCTCCGCCGCTACAGCGCCCGTTCGTTCCGCAAGCTGCTCGCATCGCAATTTGAAATTTGCTGTATGCGGTACTTTGGAGCATTGTCGATTCCAATCGTGGTCATTTTCTCCCAGCTGTTGCGCCGTGAATATCCGCGGAAGGCGGGGCGTGAGGGAGTTATCGGGCGGCTTTATTCAGCATTTTGCGCGCTGGAAACGCGAGTCAGCTTTCCCATAGGGACTTCGCTTATCACGGACGTGAGGATGAAGCCGTGAACCGCACGCACATTGTTTCGGTTTGCCCGGTACGGATCGTGCAGAGCCAGTGAGCATCGCGCTGATCTTAGCTGCCTCTCTTGGCGTGGTCCCTGCGGCATCGCTTGGCCTTTCAGGCAATGGTCGGCTTGCAGTACACGGGCGTTGTCTCGGCGTTTTGCCGCATTTCGGAGTATCTCATGTTTTTGCTGCATTTCGGAGTATCTCAACCTTGTCCGTGCCCGCTCGTCGGAACGTAGATATGCCCCTTCAATTTGGCACGCGAGTGGCTTTATGCCGGCCTGAGTGACCCCGGCACGATTTTAATTTCCGGACTCTATGAGGCGGTGGTGCTCGCGGACGGGCACGGCTCCAACGCGAAGCCAAAAAAGTTGAATTCTGTACCCCTGCTGAAAATTGGTGGAGCTGTCGGGGTGCTGCCCCCCGAGTCCGAAAAGCCGGACCAAAGCTTTCTCCAGGCTCAGCTTCGATTTTTACTTACTCGAACGTACTCCTCAAAGCGTGGATTACCGTTCGCAGCAGACTCTGTTTCTTACACGACCTTAGAGTCGGTCAATCGTGCCAGCCCGATTTCGTGACCGGAGTGCGAAGTAGTTCGGGCCGACTCTTCGCGTCCGGTGGCTAACCTAGATTAGGCAGCCAGTGCGTATTGGTTATTTGCGTGTAAAACGCTTGCGATCGTTTTAGGAGTGCTCGCAACTCCGCCTGCTTACGTTGACCGCGGATCTTCCCGTCGAACCTATTTCAGCCCCATGGTTGGATCGCCGTAGAGTATAACACGAAACGGCAAAAGACGGATGCAGCCCCAGGAAAACTCAGTTTCTAGACCGCGCGCGGCGCTTCTTCCGCCTTGAAGACGTGGTTGACGATCAGCGAGACGATCATCATGATGACGGCGCCGATCAAGGCCGGACCGAATCCGGAGACCTTGAAGTTTGGCGTGAGCCACGTAACCAGCCAGAACATCAGCGCATTGACGATGATGACGAACAGGCCCAGCGTGAGAATCGAAATCGGCAACGTGAGCAGCAGCACGATGGGGCGCACCAACGCGTTGACGATACCGAAAATCAGCGCCGCGATAATCGGCGTCCAAACGCCACCGGTCATCATAAATCCCGGGACGTACTTCGCGATCAGCCACAACGCCAGCGCGTTGATCAGCAGGCGGATTATGAAATGCATTTATCGCTCCTTTACGGCGACTTCTCCAGTGCGGCTTTCACCCGCGAAGCCAAAGCCGGGGTCATGCCCTTCACCGCCGCGATCTCGTCAACGCTTGCGCGCCGAATGCCGGCCGCGGACCCAAAGGCAGTGAGCAAGCGCTTCTTTCGAACCGGACCGACCCCTGCCAGCGCGTCGACCGCCGAACGCGTCATCTCTTTTCCGCGGCGTTGGCGATGGTACGTAACCGCAAAACGGTGCGCCTCGTCACGAATCCGCATCACTAAATGGAGCGCCGCGGAATTTGGTGGAAGCACGATGGGCTCGGACTGACCCGGAACGTACAGCCATTCGTTTTCTTTCGCGAGCCCCGCAACCGACAGACCGGTCATATCCATCTCTTCGAGCACCTCCATCACGGCGCTCAGCTGCCCTTTTCCGCCGTCGATCAGCAAGAGGTCGGGCTTCTTGTTGAATTTTTCTTTGCGTGCGAGCTGATCGAGCAACTTCGTGCGGGCCTCGTCATGCGCCCCTTCGGGCGCTGCCCGGCCGTGGTTCGACAAGCTCACCATGACACTCTCGTCACGATTCGCCACGTCAATATCGGTCTTCGTGCGTAAATAGCGCAAGCGGCGGCGCAGCGTCTCTTGCATCATCGCAAAATCATTAGGCCCTTTGTCGTACTGGATCTTGAATTTGCGGTAGTCGCTCTTCTTCGCGCGGCCTTCAACGAAGACGACCATCGAGCTGACCGCGTTTGAGCCTTGGATGTTCGAAATATCGTAACACTCGATGCGGTGCGGCGGTTCGGGCAGCTCCAGCGCGTCGGCGAGTTCGGTCAGCGATTGCGCCTGCGCCGTCTCTTGCACTTCCTGATGGGCCAGAAACGCCTTGAGGTTCTGCTCCGCGTTCTTCTGCACGAGTTTGAGATAGCGAGAGCGCTCGCCGCGCCGCGGAAGCAGAACGCGCACCCGCGTTCCTTTATATTCGGTCAGCCACGCTTCGATAATCGACGTATCGCCGGGCAGCGCCTGTACTAAGATTTCCTTGGGAATCGCACTGGCGGCCGTTCGCGCCGCCTTCGCATTCGCGCGCGGCAAAGGCACCGGCGATTCCACGCCGCGCGCCGTTCGAAGCGACGCCAACGGTGAAACGCCGGCCGGTTCGGGCGCGCCGGCAGTCCGCGCAGTGTAAAACTGTTTCAGGAACTCGCTAAAGAGCTCCGAATCCGGCTGATCGGCCACGCCGTCGAGAATGAAATGCTCCTGCGCAATCAGCTTGCCGGCACGCACCATGAAGACTTGCACGCACGCTTGGCCCTGCGCACGCGCGAGTCCGAGCAAATCCATGTCGATCCGCGAACGCCACACGACCTTCTGCGCCTCGGTCACGCGCCGCACGGCAACGATACGGTCGCGCAAGCGCGCCGCCGCCTCAAAATTATATGACTCTGCCGACGTCACCATGTCGCGCTGCAACCGCGAAAGCAGCGACTCTTGCTTACCTTCCAAAAACAGCACAACTTCTTCGATCATGCCGTCATAGTCGTCTTGGCTTTGGTAGCCCACACACGGCGCCAAGCACCGCTTGATGTGATACTGCAGGCACGGGCGCCGACGCCGCCCGTCAATCGGCTCGGGGCACGTGCGCAGCGGAAATACCAGACGCACGAGATCGATCAGCTCGCGTAGGCCGTGCGCGTTGGTGTATGGACCAAAGTAGCGCGCGCCGTCGTTTTTCACCACGCGCGTAAAGAGCACGCGCGGAAACGGCTCGTTGGTGACCTTCAGGTACGGATAGCGTTTGTCGTCGCGCAGCCGCACGTTGTAGGGCGGCTGGTAACGCTTGATCAGATTGGCTTCCAGAATAAGCGCTTCGACTTCGTTGGTGACGACGATGGTCCGCACGTCGACCACGCGCTCGACCATCGCCTGCGTGCGCACGTGATGCGCCGCGCTTTCTTGAAAATACGACCGCACGCGGCTGCGCAGCGAGACGGCTTTTCCGATGTAGAGCACGTCGCCGTTCTTGTCCAGCATCATGTAGATGCCGGGCGCATCGGGAATCTGCGCGAGGGTTTGCGCGAGCGGCGCGGGAGTGGTCATGAGCGCGAGTCTCTTCCCGCCCGCCAAAGAAAAGGCCCGCACCGAGGCGGTGCGGGCCTTGCCTAGCTAGGGATGCTTAGCTGATGCTGCCGCTCGTCGTCGTGACGACGATATTGACGGCGGCGGTTTGTCCGTTGCTGTCGGTGACTTTGATTTGACACGTTCCGGCCGCAACCGCGGTCACGGTGAATTGCGCGCTGGGGCCCGCGGAGCTCGCCGGAGCGAACGTCGCGATGCCGGCACAACTCGGCGATCCATTTGCGGCGGTGAAGTTGCCGGTGTAATTGGCTTCCGTCGCCGTAAATGTGTTGGCTTGTCCGGCAGCGGTAAATGCCAGCGAATTCGTGCTGACGTTTAACGCACCCGCCGTGCCGCCGCCGGCTGCGTTGACAGTCACTTGTTCGCCTGCAGCGTTCCCAGCGGAGTCGCTCACTTTGACTTGGCAGATCCCCGGAGCAACCGCCGTAACCACGAAGGTCGCGACCGGTCCCGTTCCGCTAGAGGGCGAGAACGTGGCGATGCCTGCGCACGTCGGCGTACCGTTGGCAGCTGTCAGCGTGCCGGTGTAATTGGTTTCGCTCACCGTGAAGCCGCCGGTCGATCCCGCGCCGGTCAGAGCGATCGATGCGGGATTGGCTGCCGGTGTGCTTTGAGGCGTGGGCGCGACGCCGGATGGACCGGCGCCCCCTGCCGGGCCGGCCGGCCCGGTGGAGCCGGTGCATGCAGAAATTGCGAACGCGCTGCCGCTAAAAAGTACCGCAAGCAGTGCGATTCTTTGCAAGTTATACATTAGTACACCAACTTTCCGACGCGGCCCGGATTCAAGCCGGTACCTGGTTCAGCGAACCAAAGCGAGCCATCGGGCGCGGTCCCGATGCCCCTCAGCCCGAGACCGGTCACAGGTGACGCATATTCCGATACTGTGCCGCCGGTTGTAATACGGCCGACCCGGTCGGTTCCGTTTTCGGTAAACCAGATCGCGCCGTCTTGTCCGACGCTCATTCCTACCGGCGCCGAGTTTGGGGTAAGAGTCGGGAATTCGCCCGTTACCGAGAACGAGTTGGGCGAGAGTCGTCCGATCTTATTCGTGCCGTTTTCAGCAAACCAGAGGTTGCCGTCCGGTCCGCGCACGATCGATTCGGGAACAGTTCCGGCGGTCAAAGTGATCTCGCTCTGGGCGGTAAACAGGTTCGTGATCCGGCCGATCTTGTCGACCGCTGATTCGGTGTAATAGAGGTTGTTGTCCGGTGCGGTCGCGATTCCGAACGGACCGGAATTCGCGGTCGGGATACTGGTTTCGCCCGCGACGCCCGAACTAATTCCCTGGAAACCGACGCGGCTGCTGCCGTTGGCGACGTACCAAATGTTGCCGTCGCCGCGATCTACGAGCCCCAGCGGATTGTCCGGCGGCGGCGGAGCGAACAGCGTGCTGAACTCCGTGAACGTGCCCGTTGTTGTGACCTTCGCAATCTTACTTGTTCCTGGAGGCGGCGTCGTCGAGAACTCCGTGAACCAGAGATTGCCATCGGTAGCCCCGACGATCATCTGCGGCTGTGCGTTAGCAGTCGGTATGGCGAACTCGGTCACGACGCCGGCGGGCGTGATCCGCGCGACGCTCGCGCCCGGGTTCTCGGTAAACCACATGTTTCCGTCGGACCCCGCCGCGATCCACTGCGGCCGGTTCGTGTTGACCGGAATCGAGAATTGGTAGAACGTCGGCGTGGGGGTAAATGCCGTCGAAACGGTTGAGACGCCCGTCCCCGACGCGACGACTGTCGCCGTCGGACCACCCGGTAGTCCGCTGTTGAGCGTTCCGCCGTTGTATGTCAGCGTCGCCGTCGTGCCCGAATTAGGAATAGTATTGGTGGAGAGCGAGAGCGTACCGCTGTTCGTACTGTCGTTTATCGCCAGTTTGACCGGCACGCTGTAGTCGCCCGGACCGACGATCGTGTTGCCGTCGGCGTCTTTCGCGGCCACGTTCACGTTGACCGTGGCCGGCACGCCGGCGTTCGGACTGGCGTTGCTCAGCGAGATGAGGAGCGATGCGATCACGCCGTTCAGCACGGCGGTGACCGTATTGGCGGTGCCCGCGACAATGGCTTTTGTAACCGTCGCGCGGCTCAACACGTTGCCCTGGCCGTTCTGCTCGTCGTAAGTCTGAAAAACGAACGTGTCGCTTCCGACCGGTGCGTCGATCACGATCGACGTCGCCGGCGAATTCACGTACTGCGGAGTGCCTCCGTTCACGGAGACACTGACGCTGCGCGCCGTGACGGGAACGTATTTTGGTTGAATTGATGACGGAGTGACGTCGTTCCAATGCATAGTGAAGGTTACTTGCGCCATCTGGCTGGCCAAAGTTCCGGGTGCGCTTGGCACCGCGGAACTCATACCGCCGCCTCCGCCGCACGCGCTCAGCATGCCGGCGACCACGAGGACCGCCGGGATGCGCGCCATGCGCCGGAGTGAAGCAAAGCCCCTCAATGAATAAGCTTTCATCGAGTTCTCCAGGAGAGAGTAGAGGAGCTGAGTTGCCACAGCTCGTCGCCGCCCTCCTATGCGTCCCTTCTAGGCTGGCCTCTTGGAAGACAAGCTCTTTACAATGAAATAGGCCGCGAGCGCCGCCACTGCCACGCCGGCGATCAGCAGCGCGTAGTGGCGGAATGCCTCGCCGACGACCGCCGCGTGGGATCCCAGCGAGCTGCCGAGCAACACGAAGCCCGCACAGAATATCAGCGAGCCGCAAAACGTCCAGAAATAGAATGGCACGAGCGGCATCTCGGCAATGCCCGCCGGCACGCCCATAATTCCCCGTATAAAAGGAACGAAGCGGCAGATAAAGATCGCGAAACTTCCCCAGCGCGCGAAAAAGACGTCAACGCGCTCGAGTTCAGCATGATGGAAACGCACGTACCTGCCGAATTTGTCCACGAAGGGCCGTCCACCGAAACGCCCGACCGCATAGCCGATGCTTTGACCCGTCAACTCCCCCGCGAGCGCCACCGCAATCACCAGCCACACGCTGGAAAGATGGCCGGTCGCCGCCAGTGCGCCGGCCGCGGGCAGCACGAGTTCGCTGCCGACGGGCGCGCCGATATTGGCCAGCGTCATCACGACGTATAAGCCGAGATAGCCGAAGTGATCGATGAGGTGCAGGAAGTACTGGCTAAACGCGTGCACGCGAGCGCTTGAGGATTTCCGCGGCGCGGCTGCCGCCTTCGAGTTCTAAGGCTTCCAGTAAATTTACCGGCTCGATCAAACCTTCGGTATTTTTCTCGGCGATGGCGACGATGTTGCGCACTCGCGGTGTCACGAGGATGCCTTCCCAGCTGCGATCTTCGCCGGTTCCAAGCGAGCGGCGGATCTCCGAGTGGGCTTCGGCCGGATCGATGCCCTCACGGTTCAGGCGTTCGGCGATCGCCGCATCGGGTTCTTGTAACAGCGCCACGAGCAAATGCTCGACGCCGATATAGTAGTGGTTGTGGTTTCGGCACTCTTGCTCGGCCGCGCGTAAGATGCGCCCCGATGCCGGACTAAATTTTGAGAACAACCAGCATTGCTCCGGGTGCCTTTTTTAAAAATTTCGGGGCGACTGGATTCGAACCAGCGGCCTCTTCGTCCCGAACGAAGCGCTCTACCAAGCTGAGCCACGCCCCGGAAATTCGTGCTCCCGTAGGTTCGGTCGGCTCCCTCCCCCTCCTGCCGGATCGACCGGACGGGAAAACGCGCAACGCTAGCTAAAAGTTTCCTCGACACCCATGAGATACCTCATCGTCGGCTGCGGCCGCGTCGGTTCGACCCTCGCGAAGCTGCTCGACGCAGACGGGCACGAAGTTATCGTCGTTGACGAAGATCCCAACGCTTTCAAACGCTTGGGGCAAAAGTTCAAAGGACACGTCGTGGTCGGAACCGGCATCGATTACGACGTGCTCAAGCATGCGGGCGCCGCGCAAGCCGGCGGCTTCGTTGCCGTGACCAACGGCGACAACCGCAATGTCATGGCGGCACTGATCGCGCAACGCATGTTCCACATCAAGAAAATCGTCGCCAGAATCTACGATCCGACGCGCGGCATGATGTACCGCGAGCTCGGAATAGATACGGTTTGCCCCACGACGACGGGGGCGAAAATGATCCGCGACGTTCTCATGGAGGCGCCGTGGGACACGCTGCAATCGTTCGATTTCGGCAACGTGACCTCGCTGACCGCGACCATCGGCGCGTCCGACGCGGGCAAGCGCGTCGCGGACTTCGAACGCGCCGGCCGCATTCGCATCGCGGCCGTGCGCACCGGGAAGAGCGTGCGTGTGGCCGCTAACGACACGGTGCTGGCCGAGAGCGACGAAATCAACGCGATCGTCGCGCCTGAAGCGATCAGCGAATTCGCGCAAATGTTCGCTGACGCACGCGTCCCGGAAAACGTGAGCTGATGTTCGTTCTGATCGTTGGCGGCGGGAAGGTCGGCTCATATCTGACGCGTGCGCTCGTGGCTCAGGGCCACGAAGTGGTCATCGTCGAGAAAGCCGAGCGCAAAGCCCGGCTGCTCGAACAACTCCTTGAGCGCAACGTCACGCTCGTCGGCGACGGCTGCGACCCGCTCGTGCTGGAAAAAGCCGGCCTTAAGCGCGCCGACGTCGTCATTGCCGACACCGGAGACGACGAAGACAACCTTGTCGTTTGCTTGATCACCAAGAAAAATTCTACCGCTCGCTGTATCGCGCGCGTCAATAATCCTCGCAATAAACTGATCTTTGAATCGCTCGACGAGCAGAATCCGGTCACGGTCATTTCGTCGACCGAAGTGATTCTGGACGCGATTCACAAGCACGTCACCGCCGCAGTTTAACAACGTCTTGTCATGGTAAGCCGCCGTTCATCCGCACGCTACCGTGTTCCAGTGGCAGTTTCTTGACCCGGCGCTCGAGAGTGAGTAAGCCAACCAGCAGCGTAAGAACAACGACGACGAACGTGACGTTGACCGCGAGCTCGCGGCCCGCAATGCCCTGCGGAATTGCCAGAGCCAGTGCGAGCGAGAGCGCGCCGCGTATCCCCGCCATGCGCACGACGGTTAGCCAGGCGAGATGCAGCCGGGGACTTGCAAACTCCAACAGGCCATGAACGATTACAAAACGTGACGCCAGCACAATAGTTGCCGTAAGCAAGGCAATTGGAAGCGCACGTCCGATCGCCGTAACATCGATAGCGGATCCGATCAAAAAGAACAGCGCGGCGTTCGCAACCAACGCGATTCCCTCCCAAAAACGGCCGACAGCCACTGAGCACAGTGCATCCAAGCGGCCTTGCTGCAACAACCGCAGCGTCATCCCGAAAGCCAAGACCGCGAAAATGCCGGACCAATCGAAACGCGTGGCGAGATAATATGCGCCGTAAGCGCCGGCCAACGTGACGACGGCGTACGCGACGAACTGCCGGCTCCGCCCCAGCAGCACAGCCGATGCAGCGGCGATTGCAGCGCCGCATAGGATTCCTAAGAACGCACCGAGCGCCGCGTCCGCCGTGACCTGCCACAGACCGGACGTTGCGGTCAGCGCTGCAGCAGCCGCGACGCCGCGAAAAATGACAACGGCTACGGCATCGTTGAGAAGCGCTTCGCTCTCCACGATGGTTAGGAGCGATCGCGGGAGGCGCAAACGCCGGAAAATTGCCAGCACCGCCACGGGATCGGTGGCGCTGAGAATCGCGCCGAGGAGCAGCGCGGGAATCCAGCCCACGCTTCCGAGGTAGTGAAGGCAAATGGTGACGATTGCAGCAGAGCAAACGACGCCGGGAACAGCGAGCATGAGAATTGGACCCCACATGCGGCCCATCGTGCGCGCTTCCAATCTCCAAGCGCCTTCGTATATTAGAGCCGGAAGAAAAATGTAGAGCGTTGCCGCTCCGAACACGCCGGTAAGCCGTCCCGGAAAAATAACGCCTACGATGATGCCGGCAATCAGGAGCGCGGCGACCACTCCGAGCTGCATCAGTGCGTGTGGGTGAAGTTCCCGACGCGAACGCCGCTCGCGCGCATCTGCGCGATCGCCTCGCGCATGCCGGCCGGATTTGACGGACGGCCCACCGTATCGAAGTACCACTCCGGATCGATGTTGAGCGTGCGTGTTTGGATCATGCCGACGTTGACCGATCGCAGAAACTCCCGCATAGCCGCGAGCTCGTCGGCGTCATCGGTGACGCCCGGATGCGTGAGCAAGTTGAGCGACACGCGCAGCCCCGCTTCGCACGCCATACGGACTGACGCGAATACGTCGTCGAGACTATAGCCAATCGGACGATAGTACGCGGCGTAAACGCGCGGTCGAAACGAATTCAGGCTCACGCGCACGGCCTGAAGGCCGGCGTCGATGCAGCGCTTGAGCGCCGAAGGCAGACTCCCGTTCGTGTTGAGATTGATGACGCCGTTCGCGCGCTCCGTGCGAATCATCGTGATAGCCCGTGCGATTGCGATTGAACGCAATAGCGGCTCTCCCTCGCAGCCCTGTCCAAACGACACGATCCCATCCTGGACGCGCTCGAGATGCGCAATCGCAATGCTCGCGAGATCGCGCGCCGTCATTTCTTCGGCGATGCGCAACTGCGGCGAAGGCACGCCCGTCTCCGGCTCTTGTTCGGAGATGCAGCCGACGCAGCGCGCGTTGCAAGACGGCGAAACCGGTAGCGCAGCTTCGCCCCGTTCCAGAAACACGTTCTGCGCCGTAAAGCAGCTATACTCGAGCGAACACGTCGCAAGCTGCTGCAAGACGCGGTTTCCATTGCCCGCGCCGACGCGGCGTTCGACCAGCTGCTCGAGCTCGCCCGGAGCAAACGTGCGCGGCTGCCAATCCTCGCCTTCGTCGGTCCGCATGGCGGCGACGTGAAGCGTCTCATCGATCGCGCACGCAAACGTGTAACCGAAAAGCGGCAAGGCCGGCGCGCCCGCGTCGCGGTCGTAGGCAGGCAACAGCAAACGCGTGTATCCGGCCGGCAGCATGACCGCGAGCGCCTGCCGTCTGCGCTCGACGCCGCGCGTCACGCGCGGATGGCGCGCGGCCAAGACCATCGGCACCGTTCCGGCGGGCGCGGGCACGAGTTCCTCGTCTGCGACGGCGCGGACGATGCCCCCGTCAGCTAACGGCTCCGCTTTCTCATCGTAAAATATGCGCCCGGCTTTGTCGCAGTACGCTAGACCGATCACAGCGTTTTTTGGAAAACGTACTCGGTCTTGAGTACGTCGTACCCTAACCGCGCATAAAACGTGTGCGCGCGTTCGCGAACGACGTTCGAAAGCAGCCGCAGCGTCGCGCAGCCCTGCTTTCGCGCCCACTCTTCCGCCGCCTCAACGAGCATCTCGCCGATCCGGTGGCTGCGGAACTCGTCTTCCACGACCAGGCCGTGAATTTCGGCACGCCGGATGGCGATCAGCGTATCCTCGCGCGCCACAAACGTCCAGCCAACCACGCCCGCGCGCGGAACGACTGCGACCAAGATGGCACGAGAGTCGCTTGCGGAATGAACGACCGCTTCCACGTGCGCGAGCGGAGTTTCATAACCCAACTGAAGCGCGAGAGCGACAATGCGTTCGGCGTCGGCAGGCATCGCGTCACGGATGGAAACGGCTAAGTCGTTAGACGGCAGCTGCATGCAGTGCCGGAACGCTCGCATCAAACACGCGTACGGCCGGTCCGGTCAAAAACGCTTCGCCGGCGCCGTCCCATTCAACGGTCAGCACTCCGCCCGGAACGTGAACGGCAACAGGACTCTCAGCGAGCCCGAACCGGATCGCCGCGGCCGCGCACGCCGCCGAACCCGTTCCGCACGCTTGCGTCAGCCCTACTCCGCGCTCCCAGTGACGCACGTCCAACCGGCCGCGATCGACGACGACCGCTACATGGACGTTGATGCCTTTGGGAAAAAGCGGCTGAAGTTTTGCGGCGGCCGCTTGCAAATCGATCGCGTCCAGCGACCGTTCGAAGATCACGACGTGCGGGTTTCCGACCACAACGTGCGCCGAGTTTGCGAACGGCAGCGCCCGCGGCTCAAAGCGCGGCGTGCCGACTTGCGTTCGAACGCTGTACTCTTCCCCTTTACTCATAATCTGCGCCGAAAGAACACCGGATTCGGTTTCGATGCGAAGATGCTCGCCCTCGCCGGCCTCGGAAAGAAAGCGCGCCGCGCAGCGCAGTCCGTTACCGCACATCTCCGCCTCGCTTCCGTCGGCATTGATGATGCGCATCCGCGCATCGGCGGTTTTCGAAGGCTCGATGAGGATCACTCCGTCGCAACCGATGCCGCCCCGGCGATCGCAGATGCGGCGCGCGAGCGTCGCCGGATCGAACGGTTCGGTCGGATTGCGCCGGTCGATGACGGCGAAGTCGTTGAACGCGCCGTGCATCTTGGTCACGGCCACGCCGGACATTACGAGGTCGTCACCTCTGAAGCTGCTTCGGGCGCGGTCACGCCCGGCTCGCCACCGCCGGCCGATGAAAATGGGCCTTGCGGTGAAATGGTCGATACCGCGTGTTTGTAAATCAGGTGCGTTTTGCGTTCGTATTCGATCAATATCGTGAACGGATCGAAACCTTTAACGACTCCGCGCAATTGAAAACCGTTGACCAAATAAATTGTCACGGCAACGCCCTGCCGCCGAACTTCAGCAAGGTAAGTATCCTGAAGGCTACCGGGCATGAATCACGCTTCAACCCATTGCAGACTTTCCCTTGCCAGCCGTTCGACGTCCACCGGCTCTGCCTGCACCGTTTCCGGCTCGCCGCGAAACCAAGTCATCTGCCGTTTTGCATAGCGCCTGGTAGCGCGGATCAATAATTCGCGCAGTTCGTCGAGCGTGCTCCATCCTCGTGCATACGCGAGAGCTTGCGGATAGCCCACCGCAGTTGCGGCTACAGCAGCTTCGCCGATCCGCTCGGCTTCTTCTACAAACCCCGACCGTAACATCGCATCGGTTCGCCGGGCAATGCGCTCCCGCAGCGCAGTTTCGTCAACGGTGAGAAATACTTTGAGGAATGAGATGCCGGCCGAACGCAGCGACGTAATTCGTCCTGCGCGCGTTCCTGAATACGGCGCGAGCACGATTTCCAATGCGCGCAACACGCGGTACGCATCTTGCGGATGAATCGCTGCGGCACGCGCGCGATCGCGGACGCTCAGCCAGGTATGCAAGAACTCTGCATCGTGCAGGCGGGTTTCGCGCAGGAGCCGTTCGCGCACCGCCTCATCGTACTGCGGAGCAAGGTCTACCGCGCCGGTCAACGCTCGAACGTAGAATCCCGTGCCGCCGGCAACGATCGCGCGCTTGCCGCGCGCGTGGATCTGAGCGATCGCGGCGACAGCGTCGGCGGAATAACGCGCCGCCGAATAGCGTTCGGCGGGATCGAGAAATCCGAAGAGATGATGCGGGACGGCGGCAAGCTGGTCCGGCGCCGGCGCAGCCGTGCCGATCGGCATGCCGCGATAGATTTGCCGCGAATCGGCATTGACGATTTCGGCGCCGAAGGTTCGCGCGAGATCGATCGCGAGTTCCGTCTTCCCCGACGCGGTCGGTCCGGCGATCACGAGAACGCCGGATGCTCCGTTCACCGTTTGAAGAGCCGCGCGATGCCGCCCGGTTCGATGCGGACGATGGTCGGGCGCCCGTGCGGGCAGTGCATCGGATTTTCGCAGACTTGCAGGCGATCGAGCAGCGTCGTCATCTCCGAAAGATCGAGACGCTCGCCGGCGCGCGTCACCGAATGGCACGCCAGCGACGCCCAAACGCGTTCGCGGACGTCACGCTCTCTCGCACCCTCGTTTACATCGTCCAGAAAACCGCTGACATCGAATGCGCGAGCGCCGTAACCGGCCGGCGTCGCGACGATGCGGTAGCTGCGATCGCCGAAGTTTTCTATCTCGAGTCCGCCCTCGCGCAAAGGTTCGAGCACACGCTCGAGCGCGGCTACGCGGTCGCCGCTGAGTTCGAAAGCGAACGGCACCAGCAGCGGCTCGGCCGGAGCGGTCGCCGCGTTGGCGGCGGCCACGATCCGTTCGTACGCGATGCGTTCGTGAGCCGCGTGTTGATCGACCAGTACGATCGCGCTGCCGTCGGTCGCCAGGATGTAGGTTCGGTCGATCTGCGCGAGCACGCGCAATCCGCTTTGCGCGCCTGTTTCCGACGGGTCGTCGGCGGGAACGCGCTCGAAAAGCGTCTGGAGGTGCGCCAGGCTGGCGTCGATGCTCTCGGGCGCCGCCGACACGGTTACCGAATCGCCGAAGCGCTTCGCGGCGTGATTGCGAAGCGTGACCGCTATCGCGCGTTTGACCGTATCGGCCACTTGGTGACCGAACCGCAACCGCACGTCGCTCTTGGTCGGATGAATATTCGGGTCGACGTGATCGGGGGGCAACTGCAAGAAGAGCACGCCGTACGGTTGCCTTCCCGTCATCGCGAAGGTCGCGTAACCTGCGCTCCATGCGCCGGCCAGGAGCGTACTGCGCAGCAGCCGTCCGTTTACGAATAAGATTTGCATTCTCCGGTCGGCGCGATCGTTGCCTGGCGTACTGATAAAGCCGGTGAGCGAGCCGTGCATACTGCGCGCAACCTCGTTATCGATAGGAATGAGCGATTGCGCTGCGGCCTTTCCAAAGACCATTGCGAGACGCGCTTTTTCGTCGTCGACTGCGGGCATGACCCAGACTTCCTTGCCGTCATGACGCAGCGCGAACGTGACGCGCGGATAGCCAAGCGCGAAGGTCGAGAGCCAGCCCGAAATGCGCGTCAGTTCGGCCGCCGGCGACTTCAAATATTCGCGGCGCACCGGCACGTTGCCGAAAAGTTCGCGCGCGCGCACTATTGTGCCAACGGGCGCCGCCGCCTTTTCGATTCCGCTGACCTCTTCGGCATGCGCGGTAACGCGCGCGCCCACGTCGCTTTCGATGCCGCGCGAAAGAATTTCAACGCGCGAGACGGCCGCGATGCTCGCCAAGCCTTCGCCGCGAAACCCAAGTGTCGAAATCGATTCGAGATCAGTGGCGCGGGAAAGTTTGCTCGTCGCATGTCTTCGTACCGCTAACGCTAGGTCGGACGGCTCAATGCCCCCGCCGTCGTCGGCGACCTCGATCGCGGCAATGCCGCCTTCTTCCAGCGTCACCGTGACGCGAGTCGCGCCCGCATCAACGGAATTTTCGACGAGTTCTTTCACCACCGAAAGCGGACGCTCGATGATCTCGCCGGCCGCAATCTGCCCGACGGTTGCGGGATCGAGAACGTGAATCATCCTACGAGTCGAGGAACGTCAATTGCCGCTCGGCCGGAACAATCTTCGGTAAGCGGCGGCGCAGCGGAACTTGCTCTTCGACGTCAGCCTTTCCGGAGAGGGCGTCGGCGATCTCTTGCGCGCGCTCGACCACCGCATCCGGTAATCCGGCCATGCGACCGACTTCGATGCCGAACGAACGCGAAGTGCTGCCGGCGAGCACGCGATGCGAAAAGACCGGGCCGCCGTCGGGACCGGTTTTTTCAACGGCCGTGACGTGATAGTTCGCAACCAGCTTCCAGTGTTCGGCCAGCGCGACCAGTTCGTGAAAGTGCGTGGCGAACAGCACCAACGGCGCCTGATCTTCCAGGCCGAGCAAGAATTCACAAATCGCTTGCGCGATCGACAAGCCGTCGATCGTGCCGGTGCCGCGCCCGACTTCATCAATCAGCAGCAAACTGCTGCGGGTGCAGCGGCGCAGAATATTCGCCGCCTCCGCCATTTCTATGTAGAACGTCGATTGTCCCGACGCCAGATCGTCGCCCGCGCCGATGCGCGTGAAGATGCGGTCCACGATGCCCAGACGCGCGGACTTCGCCGGTACGAACGACCCGATCTGCGCCATGATCGTCAGCAGCGCGGCCTGCCGAAGATACGTAGACTTGCCGCCCATGTTGGGCCCGGTCAGCAAGACGAAGCGGTGCTCGCCTTCGCGCAGGTGCAGATCGTTGGGCACGAAGTTGGCGTGCAGAATCGCTTCCATCACCGGATGGCGCCCGTCTTTGAACTCAACGATGCTCTCTTCCACGAACTTCGGCCGCACGTACCCACGTTCGGCAGCACACTGCGCGAGCGAGGCGAGCGCGTCGATTTCCGCCAACGTCTCGCCGGCGGCGAGCAGATCTTCGATCCGCGCCGCGATGCGGTCGACGAGCTCGCCGAAGAGCTGCTCTTCAAGTCGCAGCTGCCGCGACTGCGCGGTCGAAATGGCGATTTCGAGTTCCTTGAGCTCCGGCGTCGTGTAGCGCTCGCCTGTGGTCAGCGTTTGTTTGCGCACGTAATCGGCCGGCACGCTGGCCGCATGCGCTTTGCCCACTTCGATGGCATAGCCGAAAGTGCTGACGTATTTCACCTTCAGCGTTTTGATGCCGGTGCGTTCGCGCTCGCGTTCTTCGAGTTCTGAAAGTTTCGCACGCGCGTCGGTCCGCAGGCTCACGCATTCGGCGAGCTCGGCGTTCGCCGCTGCGCGAATCACGCCGCCGTCCATGAGCTGAGCGGGCGGCTCGTCAACGAGCGTCATGTTCAGATCGGCCAGCATATCTTCGAAGTCGCCCATGCGCTCCGCATAGGGCTTCAATGCCGGCGGCGTCACCTGGCGCAGCGGCCGCAAATTCTCCAGCGTGCGGCGCAGCGAGGCCAAGTCGCGCGGCAGCGCGCGTTTAAAGCGCACCTTCTGCGATATGCGCTCGAGATCGAAGCAGCCGCGCAGCAACTCTTGCATGGATTCGCGGCGCACGTGTTCGGCGATGAGCGCCGCCACGGCGTCTTGCCGCTTGCCGATCGCTTCCGTGTCGACGAGCGGAGCCAAAATCCAACGCGCCAGCAGGCGCGAGCCCATCGACGTCGCGCATTTGTCCAGCGTCGCTTGCAGCGTGGCTTTCGGATTCGCGCCCAGCGCTTTCACCAATTCGAGATTTTTTCGCGTATTCGGATCGAGCGCCAGAAACGTGCGGTAGCGATAGAAATCGGGCGGCCGCAGCGTGCTCGCTTCGGACGTTTGCGCCGAACCTGAGGGAGCCACGCCCGAACGGCGAACGAAACCCGCGACCGCGTCGAGAGCACGGTGCATAGCGAGGGCTTCGTCGACCGAAAAGCCTTCGATCGATCGGCGGTCGCGGGTTTCGACTGAGCAGAGCGCGGGCGCGGCGACCCGTACGCCCGAGCTTTCCAGCGTCAGCGAAAGATTCGCGCGCAAACCCGGCGGCACGTCGGCCACGATCTCCGCCGGACCGATGCGCCCAATCTCGGCGAGCAATTCTTCGAACGCTGCCTCGCCCGAAAGCGCAGTCGCCGCGCACAAGCCGGTTGAAACGTCGGCGTAAGCGAGGCCGTAGGTGTCATCCACGGCGGTAATCGCAGCCAGATAATTGTTTTGTTTGCCGTCGAGCAGCTGATCTTCGATCAGCGTGCCGGGCGTGACGATGCGCACGACGTCGCGGCGCACGAGCTTGTTCGGTTGCGGAACTTCGAGTTGCTCGGCAAGCGCGACGATGTAGCGCTGCTGCACGAGCCGGGCTAAGTATTGTGAAAGCGCGTGATGCGGAACGCCGGCCATGGCGATGCGCTGTCCGCTGCCGGCTTCTTTCGAGGTGAGCGCAATCGAAAGTGCGGGCGCGATCCGTTCGGCGTCCTCACCATAGGCTTCGTAAAAATCACCGACACGCGAAAGCAAAATCGCTTCAGGATGACGGGCTTTCATCCCAAAGTACTGCTCGAGCATCGGTGAATACCGCTCGCTCACGCTCCGCGCATTTCGGGAGAAGGGCTGTGGATAACTTGCGACTACGCTGTGAGCAAGTTTATTAACGCAGTTTTGACCGGCGATCCGCGATCGGCAAAGCGTCGCGCCCGGCCGACGACCGTGCCGTCGCACCCCCATTTGTGGCCCGAATCGATGCGAACGTCAAGCCATGGCTCGCTCGCGTAGAGCCGCTCCTCGTAATCCGGCGGCTGCGAAACGATGACCGTCACATTGTCGAGCGTCTTGGCGGCGAGCTTCGAGCCGTCTTTTTTCGAGACGCCCTGCACCAGCGTCCTGACCTGGGTGCCGATCTTGCGCTCGTGATAAGCGCGCGCGACGGCATTTTGCGCGTCGGCCAGACGGGCGTGCCGCTCGCTTGCCACGGCCGGTTCGACTTGCTCCCAATGGGCTGCCGGCGTGCCGCGGCGCTTGGAATAGATGTACATATAGGCGTTGGCAAACATGCCGCTGCGCACGCAATCCAGCGTCGCTTGAAAATCTTGCTCGGTCTCGCCCGGAAATCCGACGATGAAATCCGTCGTGATCGCCGCATCCGGAAAGAATTCTCGAATCCATTCAGCCTTTTCCATATATTGCGAGAACGTATACTTGCGGTTCATGCGGCGCAGCATCACGTCGCTCGCCGACTGCAGCGGTAAATGCATCCGCGGGTTCATCTGCGGAATCTGCGAGAGTTCGCGCAGCATCTCCCGCGTAAAATCTTTGGGATGCGGCGAGATGAACGTCAAGCGCTCCAACCCGGGAATCTGCGCGACGCGCGCGCAGAGGCGGCCGAAATCCCCGTCTTGCGCCGGGTCGCGGTACGAGTTGACCGTCTGTCCGACGAGCATGACCTCGCGGGCCCCTTCCTCTACGCGCTGCCGCACTTCGCTCAGGACTTCGGCCATGGGGCGGTGATCGAAACGGCCGCGCACGTGCGGCACGATGCAGAACGTACAGTAGTACGAACAGCCGCGCTGCACGGTCACGAATCCGCGAACCGGTGAAAAAGCTCCCGCCACGCAATCGGGCGAGCCGCCAATCGGCATGCGCAGCACGAGCTCTTCGCCGGCATCGGTTTCGGAAAACTCTTCGCGCCAGCGCGTAATCGCGTCTCCGAGCTGCTTCAGCTCCGACGTGCCAAAAACCGCGTCAACATGTGGCGCGATCAGGCGCATGCGATCGCGATCTTGTTCGGCCAAACAGCCCGTAACGATCAGCTTCAACGCGGGATGCGCGTTCTTGAGCGATTTGAGGTGACCCATGCGTCCGTAGGCGCGACGTTCGGCGTTGTCACGGACCGTGCACGTATTGAGAATAACGACGTGAGCGTCTTCGGCCCGCTCGGCCACGGCATAGCCGGCCGACGCGGCGCGATCCGCTATATACTGCGAATCGGCCTCGTTCATTTGACAGCCGTGTGTTTCGATGTAAATGCTCGCCACGGGCATCGCCTGTTCGGCAGCGGCCGCGGGAATACCCCGAGTGCGGCGGAACCCTCCGACGGTGCAAACTGACGAGCGCGAAGGCGCTATGCTTCATCCGGCGACCGTCGCTATCGTCGGGCGGCCGAACGTCGGCAAGAGCGCGCTCTTCAACCGGCTGATCGGACAGCGCATGGCGATCGTTGAAGATACGCCCGGCGTGACGCGCGACCGTTTGTACGGCTTGTGCGAATGGAGCGGCCGCACGTTCAGTCTGGTCGACACGGCCGGCATCGATCCGACGGCGGAAAAAGATCCTGACGACGCAATCGCCGCGACGCAAAAACAAGCCGAAGCCGCCGCGCAGGAAGCCGACGTCATTCTGTTTGTCGTGGACGCTTCCGCCGGGCGCAACCCGGTCGACGACGACGTCGCGAAAATTTTGCGCAAGACACGGCGCCCCGTGATTCTTGCCGCCAACAAAGCGGAATCGCCGAGCGCGCTCGCAGCTATGTACGCCGAGTTCGCCGCGTTTGGATTCGGGGAGCCGCTGGCGGTATCGGCGATCCACGGCGAAGGGACCGGCGATCTTTTGGATCGTGTGGTCGAGAAACTGCCGCCCGACGCCTCGGCGGAAGACAACTCCGGCGAGCTCGCCATCGCTATCGTCGGCCGCCCGAACGTCGGCAAGAGCTCGCTGCTCAACGCGCTGATCGGATCAGAACGCTCGGTCGTCTCCGACGTCCCCGGTACGACGCGCGACGCAATCGATTCGATCCTCACCTATCAGGATCGCCGCCTGCGGCTCATCGACACCGCCGGCCTGCGCAGCAAACCCAAAGCGCACGGCGCGATCGAATACTATGCGGCGCTGCGCTCGCTCGGCGCGATCGCGCGCTGCGACATCGCCATTCTGCTCTTCGATACGATGCACGGCATTCTCGCGCAAGAGCGGCGTCTGGCCGGACTGATTCTCGAAGAGCGCAAAGGCCTGATCCTCGTCGGCAACAAGTGGGACCTCGCGCGCGAGCAGGGCGAGTACAGCCAGAACGAACTGACGACCGTGATCCACGAGCAGTTGCCCTTCGCGCGATTTGCACCCGTAGCGTTCCTCTCGGCGAAAACGCAGCGCCGCCTCGGAAGCTTGATGCCGGTCGTCACGCACGTCGCTGAAAATTTGGACAGGCACGTGCCGACCGCGAAGCTGAACGCGATCGTGCGCGACGCCGCGCTCGCGCATCCGCCTCCAGCGCCCGGCGGCAAACCCGTAAAGATTCTCTACGCTTCCCAGCCGGGCGTGCATCCGCCGCTCTTTGTTTTTCACGTCAACGACCCGAAACTGGTGCAGACGTCTTACCGGCGCTTCCTCGAAAATACCATCCGGAAGAATTTCGATTTCGAAGGCGTGCCGCTCTCGCTGCAGTTTCGCGAGCGGACCCGTGAGGTTCGGGAATGACCCTCGCCCTGTTCGCCATCGCGTCTTTTCTGATCGGTTCCATCCCGTTCGGCTATGTCATCGGCGTTCTGTTCTTCAAAACCGATATCCGGAAGTCGGGCAGCGGCAACATCGGGGCGATGAACGCCATGCGTACGATCGGCAAGAGCGGCGCCGTTGCGGTATTGGTGCTCGACGCGCTCAAGGGATTTTTTCCGGCGCACTTCGTCTTTCACCGCGATATTTTGCCGCTTTCCGGCGTCGCGATCGTCGCGGCTTGCGCGGTACTCGGCCATTGCTTTTCACCCTGGCTCGGTTGGAAAGGCGGCAAGGGCGTCGCCACCTCTTTCGGCGCGATCTTTGCGCTCAGCCCGGCCGCGGGATTCGTCGCGATCGGCGGGTGGGTCGCGGGTGCGCTCCTCTCGCGCTACTCCTCGGTCGGCTCCATGCTCGGAAGCGTGCTGGGCGCGGCAGCCCTGTGGTATTTCACGCGCGATGCATGGCTCACAGGTTACGGGATCTTCGCGGCTCTCTTCATTGTATATACGCACCGCGAGAATATCGCCCGGCTGCTTGCCGGACGCGAAAACCCCATCAAGCTGTAGGGCTCGGCAAACCGCGCTGCGTAAGCCCCGCTCATGATCTCTTCAAACGACCTGCGCAACGGCATTACGATCGTCATTGAAGGCCAGCTCTGGACCGTCATCGAGTTTCAGCACGTCAAGCCCGGCAAGGGCTCTGCGTTCGTGCGCACGCGGATGAAGAACGTCAAGACCGGCTCCACCGTCGAACGTACCTTTCGCGCAGGCGAAAAGCTCGAGCGCGCCACCGTGGACAACCGCGAGATGCAAATGCTCTACAACGATTCCGAGGGCTACCACTTCATGGACAAGGAGACGTTCGAAAACGTCACGCTCCAGCGCGACCTGATCGGCGGCCCAGCCGATTTCCTCAAAGACGGCATGACGGTCGAAATGCAGTTTCATGACGGCATCCCGATCGGCTGCGATCTGCCCGCTCACGTCGAGCTGCGCATAGAAACCACCGATCCCGGGTTCAAGGGCGACACCGCGCAGGGCACCACCAAGCCGGCCACGCTCGAAACGGGCGCCGTCGTCAACGTGCCGCTGTTCGTCAATTCCGGCGACCTCATAAAAATAGACACTCGCGACCGGCGCTACATCGGCCGCGTCTAGTCCGGCACCATATTGATTCTGTTTCATGAGCATGTTTAAGAAACAGAATGAACACGGTGCCGGCCTACACTCTGTCCAATATATATTAAAAGAATATGATTTATGCCAGAGCATCGTGTCGATTACGCTTCTTAAACATGCCCTGGAAGCGGAATCCACATGATGCTCTGGCTATTCGTGATCGGTTTTGTCGCGAGCGTATTCGGAGCGATGGTCGGGCTGAGCGGCGGATTCATCATGGCGCCGGTGTTACGGTTGTTCTTCGGATTTTCGCCGGCGGCGGCGGCGGGAACTTCGCTCGCGCTCGTCATCGCCAACGGCGCCAGCAGTTCGACTTCGTATCTGCTGCAGCGGCGCGTCCACATACGCACGGGTTGGATGGTAGCCATCGGCGGAATACCGGGAAGCATTCTGGGTGCGATCGCCGTGAAACACGCGCCGCCGCGCGTCTTCGACTGGCTGTTTGCAGTATTCTTGCTTCTCGTTTCCGCGGATATCGTCGCGAACCGGCGGCCGCGCGCGGAGAATCTTGCTGGCACCGTCATGACGAGGCCGGCCGCGGCGCTGGCAATGGGTTTCGCCGTCGGTTTCGTTTCGAGTCTTTTCGGCGTCGGGGGCGGCGTGATTCTGGTTCCCTCGCTCTTGTATTTTACGGCGCTCCCGGCGCACGCGATTAGCGCCACGTCGCAATTTGCGATCCTGCTCACGTCCCCGGTCGGTTTCATCACGCACGCAATCCAACATGACATTGCGTGGAAGTACGCTATCACGCTGGCCGTTGCGGGTTTGCTGGGAGGTCCGGTCGGCGCGAAGCTCTCAGCACGGCTAAAATCGCGGCCCTTGATGCTGAGCGTTGCGGCCGCGCTGACGATCGCGGCCATCGCCATGGTCTTCCGCCACATCATCGGGTAGGGAGCTCGCCTGCGGACGGGAAGTAGGAGCTACCGATGCAACAGATCGGATCTGTTTCAGGGCGCCCGGGTTCGGTCAGCGATCTCGAGCGGCTCTTTGAGATCACGCGCGACGTCTTAGAGGCGCCGACTCTTGACGCGGCGCTGATGTCGCTGGCGCGCGGCGTGCAAGAATTGTTCGGCTGGCGCTTCGTTTCGATGGTTGCTGCCGAGGAACCCAACGGCGATTTGCGGCGCCGCGTCATGCTCGGCTATCCTGAAGAGATCGTCAAAGAGCGCTTGCACGAAAACGTCGACCGCGAAGCCTTTGCCGCCATGCTCGGCCACGCGGTCCGATTTTTTGACGACTGCTACTTCTTCCCGGCCGAACGCGACGCGGAATGGGAGCGATCGATCTACACCGGGTTCAATCCGAACGAAACCAAACGGCAATATCCCAATCAATGGCAAGAGCGCGACGCGCTGGTTCTGACCCTGCACGATCGCGACGGCGTGATGATCGGCTACATGTCGCCTGACGGCCCGCTCAACGGCGAGATTCCCGCGGTGCAGACGCTGCGCTCGATGCAAGTCTTCGTGAATCTGATGGGATTGGCGCTGGTAAACGCGCGCTCACAAAGCCGGCTGCAGTACGAAGCGACCCATGATTCACTGACGGCGCTCCCGAACCGCACCGTTTTCTCGCTGCAACTCGCGCGCAAGCTCGAGGCCGTGCACCGCGGCGAAGGCGAGCCGCACAGCGTGCTCTATCTCGATCTCGACGAGTTCAAGGCGATTAACGACACGCTCGGTCATCTTGCCGGCGACGACGTGCTCAAGGAAACGGCGCAGCGCTTGCGGATGATCGTTGACGAGCGATCGCTGGTCGCGCGGATGGCCGGCGATAAGTTCGGCGTTCTTATTCCGGGGACGTCGGCGCCCGCCGTGCAGAGCGTGCTGGACACGATCCACGAAACGCTTCGCCGGCCTTACCCGATGGCGGGACGAACGCTCGCGATGACCGCGAGCATCGGCGTCGTCTCGGTCGATCAAGGCTATACGTCTATCGCCGAAGTCTTGCGCGATGCGGAAACGGCGATGTACCGCGCGAAAAGCCAGGGCCGCGATCGCAACGCGATCTTCACGCCGACGATGCACGAAGAGGCACTTCAGCGCCTCTCTTTACGCCTCGATCTGCGCGCGGCGATCGAAGAGCGGCAGTTGGTCGTCATGTATCAGCCGATCGTGATGCTGGATACGCGCCGCGTCGAATGCGTCGAAGCGCTGCTGCGCTGGAATCATCCCGAACAGGGCTATCTCGCGCCGGCGGCATTTTTGCCGCTCGCCGAAGAGATGGGTTTGATGGAACCGGTCGGCCGTTTCGTGCTCGACACCGCTTGCCGGGATCTTGCGCGCTGGCATCAGGCCGGCTATTCGAATCTGGGACTGAACGTCAATCTCTCGGTGCAAGAAGTCCTCCAGCCCAATCTTCCGGACTTCCTGCGAAAGCTTGTCCGCACGTATTCGGTCGATCCGAAAATGCTCTCGCTTGAAATTACGGAGACTTCGATTTTGCAAAGCGAGCACCGTGCCGCGGGAATTCTGGAAACGCTCAAGTCGGTCGGCGTCGACCTTTGCATCGACGATTTCGGCACGGGCTATTCGTCGCTGCAGTACATTACGTCGCTCCCGATCGATTCATTCAAGATCGATCAGAGTTTCATCGCCGCGCTTGCCGATCCGAAGGGGGAGCAAATCGTGCGGCTGCTGGTCGGATTGGGAGAAGCCTGCGGATTGCGCGTGACCGCGGAAGGCATCGAGACAAAAGCGCAAGCGGAGACGCTGCTTTCGCTGGGCTGCAAATCGGGACAGGGAATCTACTTTCATGCTCCGGTCCCGGCGCAAGACATCTCCGCGCTGCTTCGATAAAACAACGGCCCGCGAGGGTACAATCTGGGCGATGATCGTCGCGAGAACCGCCGGAGCGACCTCGAAACTCGGCCTCCCGTGCGCGACCGTCGAGTACGGCACCGTTGACGACCATTATTCGCGCCGCTGGTCGTGGGCTTGCGGCTGCAGCGGCGAACTGATCGGCTCGGAGCTCATCGAGCTCTTCTGCTGCCGGCAGCACACTGCGACCGACTCGCGAGGCGTCGAGCGGACCTAAGAGAGCGCGCCGGCGACGATGCGCGCGGCCAGAGCCGCGCAGCGCGGCGCTTCACGCGCGAGAAACGGTATGTCGAACCACGCGTCCGGCCGGAAAACAACTAAGGCCGGGTTTTCCCACGCCGCCGAAAACTCGTGCACGGGCGTATCGAGGATCACGCGCACGCATGCGATGCGCCGAGATTGCAGCAATCCACTCTCCATATCGGCTCCTGCGTAGCCTTGTTGCGCCCAGCGCATGCGTTCGTTCCCGCGCACGATCCGCGCCGTCGTCAGCAGCGGAGCTTCGACCGGATCGCATCCCTCCGCGCGCGCCGCGCGCAAAAGCGCCGCCGTCAGTTCCGGATCGCATGTCAACATCGTTCCATCGGGGCGGCGCACCTGGCGCGGAATCAGCACGGTTCCCGTCGGCAAATCGTCGCGCAGTCCGCCCGCCAGACCGCAGCTGATCGTTACGGGACCGGGATCGCCGCGCAAGCCGCGCAACGCGATTCCAGACTGTATGACGCGCGCGCGATTTCCGAGCGCAGCCTTGGCCGCGCGCGCCTCTATGCCCGTCGCGGCGACAACCGTGATGCGCTCAGCAGTAGCCATGCGCGCGATACCAGTAGACCGCGCGCTCGAGCGCGCCCGCAATGGAGCCGGGTTGAAAATTCAATTCCTCGCGGGCTTTGACGTTATCGGCGAACATCAGCTCGCGCGACAGATTTACGCCTTCTACCGGTACGAATGGCCGGGTACGCGTCAAACGCGCGCGCGTCTCGTCACCGTACGCGATTGCGAGCGCGAACCAAGCCGGCACCCGCCATGCGGGCATTTTGCGTTTCGTCACCGCCGCAAGCAACGTCCACACCTCGTCGAGCGTAAGATTCTCGCCACCCAAAATGTAGCGCTCGCCGGTTCTCCCCCGTTGCAGCGCGGCCACGTGGGCGCGCGCCACATCCTCGACCGGAACCAGATTCATTCCGCCGCCGCGCGGCGGCTTCGCGAAGATCTTTCCTTTTGCGAACTCCAGCACGAGCTGGCCCGTTGGAGTGGGTTTGGCGTCACCCGGACCGACGGGTGCGGTCGGCAATAGGGCAACAACTGGAACGCGCGCGGCAAATGCAGCGCGTTCTTGCTCCACTTTCGAGTGGTGATAGCCTGAACCGCCGCCTTGGGCGTAATCGTCTTCCGTGCGCGGCTTTCCGTCGCGCGAGCTTCCCAGCGTCGCGGAACTCGACGTGAGAACCGCCCGCTCAATGCCGGCGATCCGGGCCGCTTCAAACAAGCTTTCAGTCCCGCGAACGTTGACGTCGTGCAGAGCCCGCCGCTCACCGGGCCCCAACGTGTACAGCGCCGCGCAGTGCACGAGATACCGGCAGCCATCCAGTGCGCGCGCAAAATCTCCAACGCGCCGCAGGTCGCCTTCAATGAACTCTACATTGGCGTCATTGAGAAGGGAGTTGTCATCCTGAGCAGCGCGCGATCGGCGCGCGTAGTCGAAGGACGAAGGACGCACGAGTGCCCGCACGCTGTAACCCGCGCCTAAGAGTTCGCGTAAGATGTGCGCGCCGACGAATCCGCTCGCACCGGTGAGGAAAACGCGGTCAGTGGGCAAGCGCCGCGCGAATGCTCTCCTTGACCGATCCGGTTGTCCGTACGACGGCAGTGGGTTCGTAGCCGCAGTGCGCCATGCAATTCGCGCACTTCGGATTCTTGCCGCGGCCGTAGAGCGACCAGTCCGTCTCTTCGATCAACTCTTTGTAGGTTTGCGCATACGGCGCATCGGACATTAAGTAGCACGGCCGCTGCCAGCCCAGGATCGAATACGATGGAATGCCCCAGGGTGTGCACTCCATGTCGAATTTGCCTTCGAGAAAGTCCAAATACAGCGGGCTATGGTTCAAACGCCACTTTTTTCGTTTGCCGCCGGCGAACGCTTCCTTGAAGATCGCGCGCGTGCGGTCGACGCCAAGGAAATGTTCCTGGTCCGGCGCTTTCTCATAGGCATAACCGGGTGAAATCTGCATCGCGTCGACTTTGAGCTCGTCGTTGAGGTAATCGAGCACCGCGCGAATGGCCGTGGCGTTATCCGGATCGAAAAACGTCGTATTGGTGCCGACGCGGAAGCCCTTCTCCTGCGCCACTTTAATTGCCGCAACGGCCTTGTCGAATGTTCCCTCGCGGCAGACGACTTCGTCGTGCCGCTCGCGCATGCCGTCCAAGTGAATCATCCACGTAAAGTACGGCGAAGGCTTGAATTGATCGATCTTCTTTTCGAGCAGCAACGCGTTCGTGCAAACGATGACGACTTTCTTGCGGCGCACGAGCTCGTCCACCAGCTGCGGCAACTGCTCGTACACGAGCGGCTCGCCTCCGGCGATAGAAATCACGGGCGCGCCGCACTCTTCAATTGCCGTTAAGCACTCCTCGAGACTCAAGCGTTTGCGCAGCGTCTCCGCGGGATGCTGAATCTTTCCGCAGCCGGCGCACGCAAGATTGCACTGATAAAGCGGCTCAAGCTCCATTACCAAAGCGTACTTCGTCTCGCCTTTCAGCTTCTTGCCGAGGACGTATTTTGCGATAGCGGCTTTTTGCGCGAACGGCGTGCTCATGAAACGGTTAAGTGCTGGCTTTCCGGCGATATTCCCCCCTCGACGCGCCGGGCCGGGCGATC
Organism: Vulcanimicrobiota bacterium; assembly: GCA_013036105.1. Classification (GTDB taxonomy): domain Bacteria; phylum Vulcanimicrobiota; class Vulcanimicrobiia; order Vulcanimicrobiales; family Vulcanimicrobiaceae; genus Rubrimentiphilum. The sequence goes on along the minus strand of JAAXCX010000007.1, from coordinate 92,577 downwards.
CATCGCCAGCGCCATGGCGGGAAAGAGATGGCGGTACATATGGTAGTTCAGATAAAAGTCGCGCGGAAAGCCCGTTCCTGTGAAATGAGGCTCATCCCAGGTACCGTCAGAACGCTGGCGCTCGCGCAGAAAGCGCAGGCCGCGCTGCGCGGCGGCATGCTCGCCTAAGCCGGCCCACTGCAGCGTCATGATCGCCCAAGCCGTTTGCGAGGGCGTGCTCGTACCGACACCGGCGAACGATTCGTCCGCGTACGAATGGCAGCTCTCGCCCCAACCGCCGTCGCTGTTTTGCATGGCGATCGTCCACCCGGTTGCACGCTCGACCATGTCGCGCCCGGCATCCAGTTGCGCAAGCGCCGAAACGACGCACCACGTTCCGTAGATGTGGTTCACGCCCCAGCGTCCGAACCAATGTCCGCGCGGCTTCTGCGTTTCGCGCAAGTATTTCAGTCCGCTCGCGACATACGGATCCAGCTCGGAACGCCCGAGCATGGCGAGCATCTCCAAAACGTGCGCCGTAACGTCTTCGGTCGGCGGATCGATCATCGCGCCGAAATCCGAGAACGGCATGCGGTAGAGCACCTCGCTCGTATTGTCGCGATCGAATGCCCCCCACGCGCCGTTACTCGAACGCATTGCCAGCGTCCACCGCACCGCGCGGTCGATCGAAGTGCGCACCGCCGGTCCTTTTCCGCCCTCGAGCAGCGAACACACGATGACGGCGGTATCGTCGATGTCGGGATAGATGTCGTTGTCGAATTCGAACGCCCAGCCCCCGCACGGTTCGCCTTTGCAGCGCACTTGCCAATCGCCCGGAGCATCCGCCGGAATCTGTTCGGCCAGCATCCAGTTGACGGCGAGCCGCATCGCCGGATGATCGGCGCGCAGCCCCGCTTGATAGAGCGCGCGGATCGCCCACGCGGTATCCCACACCGGCGACATGCAAGCCTGAAAGCGCCATCCGGTTTGGTCGTTGAACGCAAAGCGCTCCATGCCGTGCAAGCCTTTGCGCATCACCGGATGATCGAGCCCATAGCCTTCAATATCTAAAGCGATCAGCGAATAGACCCACGGCGGCTGAATGCCGCCCCAGCTTCCGTCAGCTTCCTGACGCGCCACGACCCAGTCCATCATCTTCGCGCATGCCGCATTGCGGCCGAACTTGTAAGGAAGACGCTCGTACAGTTTCAGCAGCTGGTCGGCCCACCACAGCCAGCCCGAACCCGGGACGCGATGCATCTGCGCTCGCGTTCCCGGATTGACGATCTCGCGCACACCCACGCCAAGTTCGCGGCGCGGACGGCGCGCGATGACGATACAGAGCGGCGCGACCGTTCCGCGCGCCCAGCAAGAAAAATCGTAGAGATTGAACGGCATCGACGGCGGAAAATAGACGATCTCCGGCGGCATGGTCGGTATTCCGTCCCACGGATATTCGCCAAAGAGCGCCATCCAAATTTTCGTGAAAACGCGCGCCTGCGTTAATCCGCCGAGGGTGCGGATCACCGCGAGTGCGCGCTGCATTTCGCCGCGGCTGGGGTCGAGGCCGAGCACTTTGAGCGCGACGTAGGCTTCGATCGTCGTGCTGACATCAGCCGGCCCTTCAAAGTAGAGCGCCCACGATCCGTCCTCGCGCTGATGATGCAGAATATGGCGGATCGCGCCGTCGCGGATCGCATCGACGGGAACGCCCAGAAAACGCAGCAGCAACACATGCTCCGCGGTCATCGTCACGTTCGTCTCGAGTTCGTCCGTCCACCAGCCGTCGGGAGCTTGGCGCTCCAGCAGCCAGTTGACCGACGCGGTTAAAGCTTTGTCGTCCATGCGTTCTGTTCGAGCAGAACGCGCGCGGCCTCACGGCCGCTGCGCACTGCCGACTCCATAGTATCCGGCCAACCCGTCGCAGTCCACGATCCGGCTATCGCCACACGCGGATCGAGCGTCCGGGCCGCCGGACGCACGGTGCCCGGCCGCGCGTTGTACGTCCCTTCGGGGTTGCGCGTGGCCGCACCGCGGACAAGTTTCGCTCCGCGCAATTCCGGAAGTGCGCCCGAAACCTCGCGCCAGATCGCGCCGACGACGTCATCCGTCGGAGTCGAAACGAGCGCGCCCGCCGCACTCAAACTGCAGCAGAGATAGCCGTCGCCTTTTTGAAAAATCCATTGCACGGGCGAATCGAGCAGCGCGCAAAAATCGAAGTCCAGCCGCCCGCCGTCATGCCACAGGTGCACGTCCATGATCGCGCTCGCTTCGTACCGGCCGAGGTCTTTAACGCCGAAGCGTGCAGCTTCTCCGAGAAGGCGCTCCAGCGCGCGCGGCGGCAGCGCAAGAACCACCGCGTCGAAAATGTCGTCGTGCGCGTCTGCCGTTCGCAATCGCACGCCGCCGTCATACGTCTCCATCGCCGAAACGGCGGTGGCGCGACGGACCGAAGCCAGATCGCGCGCGGCCGCCTCCATAATCTGTGCCAACGGCACTTTGGAATACCCGAAGCGCGCTGCGCCGCGATCGTACAGAAACGCCGTCCGGATCACGAACGCCGCTTCCGCGGCGCTCATGGCTTCCAGCGGCGCGTTTAGCGCCGGCACCATGAACGGATCCCAAAAAGCCCGGATCGTTTCAATGCTTTGCCCGTGCCGCCGCAGCCAGTCCGCGAAGTTTCCCTGCGGCGCCCTTTCGCGGGCCAGCGCGAATAGCGCGCGCGCGAGTTGCAATTTTCCGCCAAGGCCGAGATGGCGGTATGCAGCCATCGATGCGATCAGATGCCAAGGAGCCGGCAGATTCGCGGCTCTCAACTCGCTGCGGACGCCGTGCGCATACACGGTGACGTCGAAACGATCTTGCAGATAGAGCGCGTCCGCCATTCCGGCTCGCTCGACAAAGCCGATGAATTCCGTGCAGCACGCAAGGAAGACGTGTTGACCGTTGTCAACCGTGCGCCCGTCGATCTGAAATGACGTGGCGCGCCCGCCCAACAGGCGGCTTCGTTCGAAGAGATGCACCTCGCATCCGGCGCCTGTTAGGTCGATCGCCGCGGCAAGTCCGGCGAGACCGCCGCCCGCTACCGCTATCCGGGGCGCAGCCACGAGGCGACCATGACGCGCAGTTTCTCTCCGTTCGAGAGCGCCGCGCGCCCCCGCAGAGGCAGCTGCGGATCGCGTTCGATCTTTTCCAAGATACGCTCGTAGATGCCGGCCATCGTCTGCACGCAGGCCGCGGGACGGCGCGGAATGTAGCCGAGCACCTGATAACCGCTCGCAAAAAGCGCACGTGTGCGTTCCGTCTCGAAAGCGACCAGCGGCTCCCAGCCTTCGCCCGGATGACCATCGAGCAAATCCCGTTCCAAAATGCCGAACCGCGCCAAATCTTCCTGGGGAAGATACACGCGGCCCATTGCCGCATCTTCGCGGACGTCGCGCATGATGTTGGTCAATTGCAGCGCCAAACCGAGGTCGTCGGCACGGTCCAGCGCCCGCGGATCGTCGAAGCCGAAGATGCGCACGCACATCCGCCCGACGATCGAAGCGACGAGCGTACAATATTCGCGAAGGTCGCTCCAGGTGGCGTAGCGCGTCTTGGTGCAATCCATCTCGACGCCGTCGATGAGCGCGAGCAGCTCCGCTTGGGGAATGCTATACCGCTCGACCGCGCGCGAGAGCACGTGCATGACCGGATCGCGCTCGGCGGAATGTTCGGCGTTCCTGACGCGATCGCGCTGCGCCGACAACTTTTCGGGAATGAGCTCCGGACGCGGCGCGCTATCGACGTCGTCGTCTACTTGTCGCGCGAAGTCGTACAACGCGTAGATCGCCATCCGCTGCTCGTGCGGGAGCGAAATGAAACCCCAGTAAAAATTCTTGGCTTCGCGGCGCGCCATCTCGCGGCAGAAACGTTCGGCTTCTTGGTCGACCCGGGGCGGGCTCAGCATCCCCTTTTTCCGTTGCGGCGAGCCAAAGAAAGAGCCGCCCGAATCACTAGCGCCACTTTCGTGGCCTTCGATACCGATGGGCGCGTTACATCCGTACGAAAATCGCCTTGTTCGATGCGATCACAGATGGCGAGGCCGCCCAAACGGTACAGCGAGAGCTGTAGCCGCAGCGCCCCGCGCGTCATGCGCTCGAGCGTCTCGCCCGACGCGAGCAGCGAACGGGCCCGCTCGACGAGCGCCTGAATCGCGCCGCGCGAGCCGCGAATCTCAATGTCTTCGCGCAAGAGATAAGACCGGCCGATCTTCGCATCGCGGCTGACGTCTTGTGCGTGATTGGCCAGCTGCAAGCCGATGCAAACGTCGTCTGAGAGCTTGCGCGCGTCCGCTCCGTCAATGCCGAATATTTTCAGCACGACGCGTCCAACCGGTGCCGCCGAAAGCATGCAGTAGCCTTGCAGCTCGGGCCAGGTCGAGTAAGACGTTACTGTCTGGTCTTGTTCATTTGCGGCGATAAGGTCCAAAAACGGCTGCCGGTCCAAGTGGTGTCTCTCGACCGTTTCGCGCAACGCGATCAGGACCGGATGAACGGGCTGCGCTCCCGCGAACATCGCTTCGGTTTCAGCGCGCCAGGCTCGCAGATGTTCCAGCGCCGCTTCACGCGATGGACTTTCATCGCCAAAATCGTCGGTCGTCCGGCAAAATGCGTAAAACCGCATGAGGTCCGCACGCAGCGGCGCGGGCACGAATCGCGACGCGACCGAGAAATTCTCGTAATGGCGCATCGCCAATTCGCGGCAATACGTGTCGGCTTGCATCACGGACGCTGGCCGGCCCTCAATAGGCGCTTAGTCTCGCGCAAGTCCGCGATCGTGCGCTCGCCCAGCGCGAACATGGCGATGCGTAAAACTTCGCGCAATTCGCGCGCCAGATCGTTTGCCGCTTCCGAACCGCGTGCCGCTGCGCGCAAAAACGGTCCGGCGATTCCAACCGCGTCGGCGCCCAGCGCGATCGCCTTCACGGCGTCGATGCCGTTGCGAATGCCGCCGCTTGCGATCAGCACGCCGTCCGGTTCCGCAGCCCGAGCTGCGCGCAAACATTCGGCGGTCGGAATTCCCCACTCCGCGAACGATCCGGCGACGCGCGCGCGCCACGGCTCCTCGATGCGGTGCTTCTCCACTTCGCTCCAGGACGTTCCGCCCGCCCCGGCGAGATCCACCGCGGCCACACCTGCGTCGAAAAGATCGCGCGCCGTATCGGCAGCGATACCCCAACCCACTTCTTTCACGATGACCGGAGCGCTCAGCCGTTTGCAGAGCGTTTCAATCTTGCTAAGCAGTCCGCGAAAACTCGTGTCGCCCGCGGGCTGCACCGCTTCTTGGATCGCGTTGAGATGGAGCACCAATGCATCCGCCTGAAGCATGTCCAGAAGCCTGCGGCAATCGTCGGCGCCATAGCCCTTGTTGAGTTGCACGGCGCCGAGATTGGCAAACAGCAAAACATCGGGCGCCTGGGCGCGAACGGCGAAGGTGTCGAGCAGCGCGGGATCTTCCAGCAGCGCGCGAGCCGATCCCAAACCCATCGCAAAGCGGTGTTCCTGCGCGACCGCTGCTAACGTCTGATTGATATCCCGCGCTTCCTGCGTGCCGCCGGTCATGCATGATATGAGAAACGGTGCAGCGAGTTTTCGGCCGAAAAGTTCCGCGGAGGTATCTACGTCGTCGAGATCGATTCCCGGAAGAGCGCGATTGACGAAACGATACTCGTCGAAGCCGCTGCCGGGGCCTTTCCCCGCAACGTCTTGCTCGAGATTGATGCGCACGTGATCCGCTTTGCGCGCGACCGTACCATCGGCCACCGTCTCCGCCATCGATTCAGCCTTCCTTCGATGGTCGCGAGAGTTCCTTGGTGAATGAAGCGGCGGTGCGCCGCCTGATTGTGACCGCGGACGATTTTGGGTTAGCCATTCCTGTGAATGAAGCGGTCGAACAGGCGCACGTGCGCGGCATTCTTTCGACGGCCAGCCTCATGGCCGCGGCTCCGCAGACCGCCGACGCGGTTGAGCGTGCTCGCCGCCTGCCCAATCTGCGCGTCGGCTTACACGTCGTGCTCGTCAACGGGCGGCCTGCACTCCCGCCGTCGCGCGTTCCCGATCTGGTTGGCGCTGACGGACGTTTTTCGAGCGATCTTTTCGCTGCCGGCGTGCGGTATTTTTTCAAGCCCGGCATCCGCGCCCAACTCGAGGCCGAGATCCGCGAACAGTTCCGGCTGTTTTCTGTGACCGGCCTAGCGCTCGATCATGCAAACGCGCAGAACCACATGCACGTGCATCCCACAGTTCTCTCGCTCATGATGAAAGTGGGGCGCGATTTCGGATTACGCGCTATTCGCGTTCCCTACGAACCGTTCGGGCCGGCCTGGCGCGCAACGCGAACGCAATTCCGCGGGCGTTTGATGCAAAGCGCTTCTTTGGCGCCGTGGATGGCACTGATGAAACGGCGCATCCGCGCGGGTGGCTTCGCTGCCAACGATTACGTGTTCGGCATGATCGACAGCGGCCGCATGAATGCGGCAGCGGTGGAAGAGTACATTGCCGCACTTCCTCCGGGAGTTTCGGAGATTTATTCACATCCGGCGACGGCGCAGTTCGATTCGGCGGATCCGCCCGATGCCGATTATACCGGTGAATTTGCGGCGCTGACCGACGCGCGCGTGATCGCGCGTTTGCACGAATCAGATATCCGGCCCGTCACTTTTTCGGAGTTGGCTCACCGTGGCGCTTAAATTGCGCAACGTTCTTTCGCTGGCCGGCTATGCGCTCACGGCAGCCGGGCTCGCGTATTCGGCCGCCGAGATCGCGGGAATGCGCCGCTTTCGCAATCGCCCCGCGCGAGCCGTGCAAGCACAACCGCCGGTCACCGTCCTGAAACCGTTGCACGGCGACGAGCCGCAGTTGTATGAAAACCTGCGCTCTTTCTGCCGGCAATCATATCCGCGCTATCAGGTAATCTTCGGGTCACGCGACGAGCGCGATCCGGCGCTCGAGGTCGCGCGCCGGTTGGTGCGTGATTTTCCGGAGGCCGACCTCTGCGTTGTTGCGGGCGGCTCCGCGCCGCATTGCGTGAATCCGAAAGTCGAAAATCTGCAAGGGATGATCGGCCAGGCCAAACACGGCATAATCGTCGTCGTAGACAGCGATATTCACGTAGGCGCGGATTACCTCAGCGCGATTGCCGGGGTATTTTCGGATCCGAAGGTAGGGGCCGCTACCTGCTTATATGCCGGTGTTCCCGCAGCTGGAACCGTTACCGAGCTCGGTGCGGCGGTCGTGAACGAACATTTCATGCCGTCGGTGCTCGTTGCAGACATCATCGAGCCGCTTACGTACTGTTTCGGCGCAACGATGGCCGTGCGACGGGACGTTCTCGACGCAATCGGCGGCTTCGCGGCGCTGGGGGCGCACATAGGCGATGACTTCATGCTCGGCAAGCTCGTTTCCGACTCAGGGTTCAGGGTTGCGCTCTGCCCGTATGTCGTGCGGATGACCGTGGCGGACGCCGATCTGAGCGCGCTCTGGCTGCATCACGTGCGTTGGCAGCGCACCGTACTCGCCGAACGTCCACGAGGATTTGCGGGTTCGATTATCACCTACACCTTGCCACTGGCTACTATTTCAGCGCTTCTTTCCCGCACGCCGGTCGCCGGAACAATACTGGCGGCTGCTGTCGCGCTGCGCGTCATGGTGCACGAAGAGGCGCGGAAAACCTTCGCGCCCGAGATAGAGTTGTCGCCGTGGCTTATTGCGGTCGCGGACACATTTGCGTTTGCGACTTGGCTCGGGGCCTTCTTCGCAAAAGATGTCACCTGGCGCGACCGGCATTTCGAAATCGAACAGGGCGGCAAGTTGTCGGACGCACGCTGAGCGGACGCTTCAGTTTTGTCATCCTGAGTAGGGTTCGCAATACGAACCCGTCGTCGAAGGACGAGGGCCGCGTTAAGATCGCCTCAAAAACTGCCGATTCACCATCTATGGAACCGGAACGCGAGGTCGTCGCCCTTGAGGCCGAGGGCTCGTACTATCGGGAGTGGGCGCAGGATTTACACAGCCGCGAGCAGCTCGCCGCCGGCGGCTACAACGAACACGACTGGCAGACCACGCGCGACGCCTGCAAGATCGTCTTAATCAGCAACAATTAAGCAATAGTAAGCGTTCGGTTCGTGCCGGCCAAGCGATTAACCATGTTCAACGCGAGGACGGCATGAGCGAACGCGGTTTATTTCGGTTTCGTCATCTCGTGCGGGACGACGTATTTGTCGAAATCCTCCGCGCTCACGTGCCCTAGACTGACCGCCGCTTCCTTGAGCGTCGTCTTTTTATGGTGCGCGTGCTTGGCGATCTCCGCCGCCTTGTCGTAGCCGATTCTCGGCGCCAGCGCCGTAACGGTCATCAGCGATTCCTGGAGATATTTGGCAATCGTCTCTTCGTTGGCGGCCAAACCTTCTACGGCGTGCTCGCGGAACATCGTGCACGTATCACGCAACAGTCGGCATGAGTGCAAGAAGTTGTAGATCATCACCGGATTGAAGACGTTGAGTTCGAAGTTACCCTGAGAAGCGCCGAAGCTGATCGCAAGGTCGTTGCCATAGACCTGCGCGACGACCATCGTCATCGCCTCGGACTGCGTGGGATTAACCTTCCCCGGCATGATCGAAGAGCCGGGCTCGTTCTCGGGAAGCGTGAGCTCGCCGATACCCGCGCGCGGCCCCGACGCCAGCCAGCGAATGTCGTTGGCGATCTTCATTAAAGCTGCGCCCAGCGTTTTGAGCGCGCCCGATGCAAAGACGAAATCGTCGTGTGAAGCCAATGCGGTGAATTTATTGGGGTGCGACCGGAAGGGCAGTCCGGTGAGTTCTGCCAGCTTCTTGGCCACGCGTTCGCCGAATTCGGGATGCGCGTTCAGGCCCGTCCCGACGGCCGTACCGCCGATCGCTAAATCGTAGAGCGGGTCGAGCGCCGCTTTGCACGCGGCCATCGCGCGATCGAGCTGCGTCACGTAGCCGGAGAATTCTTGGCCGAGCGTGATCGGCGTCGCGTCCTGCAGATGCGTGCGTCCGACTTTGACGATCCCCATCCACTCTTTGGACTTAACCCCGAGCGAGTCGCGTAATTTCTTGACGGCGGGCAGCATATCGGACATTGCTTCGGCGGCGGCCATATGCATAGCGGTCGGAAACGTGTCGTTCGACGATTGCGACATATTGACGTCGTCGTTGGGATGAACGGGCTTTTTGCTGCCCATCTCGCCGCCGGCGATCTCGATCGCGCGATTGGATATCACCTCGTTGACGTTCATGTTGGTCTGCGTGCCCGATCCGGTTTGCCAAACGCGCAGCGGAAAATGCCCCTCGAGCTTGCCTGCGATAACTTCGTCGGCCGCGGCAATGATAAGCTTCGCCTTGTCATCGGCGAGTTTGCCGAGATCGCGGTTGACGAATGCGGCCGCTTTCTTGAGCGTCGCCATCGCACGGATGACCTGACGCGGCATGACGTCGCGCGGCGTTTCGCCGTCGCCGATATCGAAATGGACGAGCGAGCGGGCAGACTGGGCGCCGTAATATTTGTCGCTGGGGACCTGGATCTGGCCCATGGAGTCGGACTCGGTGCGTGTCTTCACGCCCCTATCTTCTCGCTTAGGGCTGCCGTTCTGCCTCTATAAAGGTCGGAGCCGCCTCTAGCCGTGCGGAACGAAGCGTTGGACGAGCGGCAACAAAATGGAAACGAGCACAAGGCCAATCAACCATAGGAACTTCTGGTCCACGCTGCTTCGCAAGGCGTCTATCCGTTGCTCTATTCCGAGAAGGCGTTGGTCGATGCCGTTTAGCCGCTGGCTGACCTGCTCGTATGCTCCTTCCAAATGTGCCATTCTGACTTCCCACAGTTGCGCGCTCAAAGTCTGCCCTCCCCCTAGTCTATCACGCGCTGTAGGACTCCTCGCTAGGCCCGCAGACTCAATATTGCAGCATAAGCCGCAACAAAATTCCGGCGACTAATAGCCCGATAACCCACGAAGCTTTTCGGTCGATGGCTGAAAAGGCCTCATCCATGCGCACCACCATCGAACCGGGCGCGCATCCGATTTTGCTTTCGATCCGGGCAAGGCACGATTCGATGGAGTCAAGGCAGCCGCTAATCTGTTCGGCGGTTGCTTCGAGCCGGGCAACTAGAATTTCCATAGATTATGCGTTACGCCTTTCCTCGCAAATACTCTAACATGCCATAGCGCAACTGTCGCTAGGGCCGGCGTTAGGAAATTGTCACGAAACTTCGCCACCATTCATTTTAAAGGTATGAAAAATGCATTCGTTGCGTTCGTCCTAGCGGCGAGTTTGACACAAGCAGCGGCCCTGGCCGACGGCAATACCGGAATCGTACGCGGAGTTGTTAAGTCGTACTCGACCGGGAGACCTATCGCAAACGCGCGGGTGGCGTGGAGCAATCCCTCTGGCATTGGCTGGACGATGACCGATCGCAATGGCCGGTTTTACTTTTTCGGCGTGACCCCCGGAGTTACGACAGTCTCCGCAAGCGCCGTCGGATCCCAAGGCGGTTGCAGTTTGCAAGGCACCGTGGACCCGAACCAGACGATTGATCTTTCCATGAAGCTATCGGCGGCCCGGTGGAGCACCTACCAATGTTCTTTTTCATATATCGCCGGCGCCCGGCCCGGCTACGATTTCTAACGCTGCGATTTAAAAGCGGCGCGCGGAACAGTCATACCTAACTCGCGGGTCTCGGTGACTTCGAGCAGCGTGAGCGGGAATCGCGGATCGTAGCCCTGCTTGCTGCAGCGGCCGCAACTCATGGCCGCGCGCGGCAAGCGCCGGCGTAGAATCTCAAGCGCGCACTGCTCGCAGCGTAAAATGTAACGCTTGGCCGATTCGTTGAACGGCTTCATGTTGCCGAGATCGTGATAGATCGACGTCAACCCGCACTCGGCCATCTTCTTTCGAAACTCCGGGCCGTGCCCGGTGTCGCCGGCGCGGTCGTAAAGCCAGGCGTGGATCATCTCGTGCAGCAGCGTTTCGCGCAGCGCTTCGGGGTGTTCGCGGAAATGTTTGACCGAAAGTTCGATCAGCACCGGCCGCGTGCTATAGGTAATCCGCCCGGCGGAATTCGAAAAGCGCGAGTTGTAACGGATACGGCAGACGGGCGTTTCACCGTTGAAATAATAATTGTTTAATTCGGCGAAGAGTAGTTGGAGCTCGGTTTCCGTCGGCACGAAGAGTTTGTTCGCCGTTCGTCCAACCGTTTCTTGGTGATCGCCGCTCCCAAGCGCGGACTGCCGCCGCGCATCTATCTTCCCATCGTCATCGTTATCGGCGTGCTTTTCTTAGGAGCCGTCGGGTGGCTGCTCAAGCAGGGCTTCGCTACCGGCGGATCCGTTTTTGGAACCGGCACCGGAGTCGCCGCGCAGGCCCCCGCTGCAAACGAAACCGCCGGGCCGCCTTCGGTCAACGTTCAGGGCGGACCGCCCGCAACCGTGCGGGTGCAGCTGCAAGAGTTACGCGCCCGGATCGCGCGTTCACCCAAAGACGACGTCGCCCTCACGCAATTGGGCGATCTTTACCTCGCGGCGGAGAAATATAGCGATGCGATTCCGTATTACGTTCGCGCGCTGGCGGCCAATCCGCATAACGTCGCCGCTCGCGAGGGCTTGAGCGAGGCGCGCGCCGGACTGAAAGACGCGCAGTAGTGCGGATTTACATCTCGTGCGACATGGAAGGCACGGCGGGAGTCTGCAGTTGGATGCAATGCGACCCATCCAACACGCACGAGTACCCGATCTACCGCCGCTACATGTCGCGCGAAGTGCGCGCCGCGATCGAGGGCGCGCGCAAGGGCGGCGCATCTGACATCGTCGTGAACGACTCCCACTGGGACATGCGTAATGTTCTCTGGGACGAACTGCCTTCCGACGTCCGCTTGATTTCGGGCGGCCGCAAGCCGCTTTCGATGACGCAAGGCCTGGGAGACGGCTTTGGCGGCGCCATGTTCACCGGTTACCACGCCAAGATTGGCGATCGCGACGGCGTCCTCGCGCACACCTATACCGGCGAGACGATCTACAACGTCCGCGTCAACGGAACCGAATGCAGCGAAGCGCTGCTTAATGCAGCCATGGCTGGGCATTACGGCATACCGCTGCTGCTCGTTACCGGCGATCGCGTCGTGGTGGAACATGTGAACGCATACATGCCGTGGGTGACCGGCGTGATTGTCAAGGAAGGCATCGGCCATTACGCCGCCGATTCGATGACGCCGCAAGCAGCATGCGCCGCGATCCGTGACGCAGCGGCGCACGCCGTAAAAGGCGCTTCCAAGGCCAAACCGTTTACGTTCGAGCCGCCGCTGACGCTCGAAATCGATGTTACGCACGCAGAACAGGCTGATTTCATCGAACTCATGCCCGGCTACCAACGCGTAAACGGGCGCACCGTGCGGTTCCAAGGTGATAACTACCCGGACATATTCCGAGCTTTCACCGCGGCATTCCGCCTGGGCGGCGCGGCCAACGTGCGCGCATGAGAATCTACATTTCCGCCGACATGGAAGGTACAGCCGGCGTCTGTTCGTGGGATCAAGTCGACGCGCGAAATTATACGCCCGACTACTTTATCTACCAAAAGATCATGACCGCCGAAGTCTGCGCTGCGATCGAAGGCGCGCGCAAAGGCGGCGCGCGCGATTTCACGATCAACGATTCGCACGGTCCGATGCGCAATTTGCTGCTCGACGAACTGCCGGAAACCGCACGCGTCATCTTCGGCAACCGCAAACCTTTTTCGATGAACGAAGGCCTGAACGGCGAATTCGACGGCGTCTTCTTCACCGGCTACCACGGCGCGATCGGCGAACCCAACGCGACGCTTTGCCACACCTACACGCCGTCGGTCGTATACGGCGTGCGCCTCAACGGCATGCGCTGCAGCGAAGCTACGCTCAACGCCGCGCTCGCCGGGCATTGCGGCGTTCCGGTTCTGCTGATCACCGGCGATCGCGCGACCATCGAAACCGCGAAAGCGCAAATGCCCTGGATAACGGGCGTTGTCGTTAAGGAAAGTATCGGCAACTACGCCGTCGATTCACTCTCGCCGCAAGCTGCGCAGGATGCCATTCGCGACGGCGCCGCGCAAGCGATGCGCTCGATAAAAGACGCGAAGCCGTTTGTAGCCGAGCCGCCGATCGTGCTCGAAATCGATCTCGCGCGAATCGAACAAGCCGATTGGGTGGCGCTCATTCCGCAATTCGAGCGCACGGCGCCGCGCACGGTGCGTTTCACGAGCGAGGATTATCCGACGGTATTTAAAGCGTTCGTGGCAGCGTTCCGGATGGGCGCCGTCGCCGACGCGCGCGCCTAGACTTTAATCCGGCGAACCCAACCGTTCCGGGAAAATGAGGTCGTTTTCGCTCGCGAAAGCGCGCGCGCGCGAAAGAAGTTCTTCATCGAAACCGAGGACTTCTATTCCCAGGATATTTCCGCTCGAGTCAACGTCGGCCGCTACCGCTCCTTCTTTCCAAACCTCGATCGTTTCCGCGACTTCGCCTCTCGAGTACTTGATATAACCCGCGTCCGCTTCATGGTCAATTTCAACATCTATCGGGTGAATCATCATACCCTCCTCATTTGCGCCAGTCCGCAAAGGCGGCACTCTTCACGATACCATCGGTGCCGACCATTACTCGAATGCGGTAACCGCTCGCTGGGCCTTGGCCGTAAAATGTCTTCGCGCCCGCTCGCCCTTCGACGACCATGGCGGGCCAAGAGCAGACGACCGCAACATCCGATTCCGGAATACGACGACGGCGCATCTGCTCGATTGCATATTTGCTGAATCGCACGCAGAGATATCACGACGAGGCCGCATTCTAGCAAGGGGCTTAGCGCGCAGCGGTTTTCGGCGCTCCAATGGCCGCGGCGATCTCCACGACGTCGGCTTCGTCCAGCGAGAGCTGCCCCATCGCCCGCTCGTACGTAGCGATAGTTTCCTCACTCTTGCTGCTCGCGGCGCGCTCTTCGCGCAGACGTTTGATCTCGTCGGTTACGCGCTGCGCGAGATCATCCGAAGGCTCGACGCCTTGTGCGGAAAGTTCGGCAGCGTGTTTGCGCAGCGTATCCTTCACGAGTGCAACGCCCGAGTGCTTCCCGAAGATCCAAGAAATCTCGCCGCCAACCAGTCCCGCTGGAACCGCTTCATACATCCGCCGGTCGATCAGCATCGCCTGCGTGTGGATCCCCGATTCGTGCGCGAACACTTTTGACCCCACGATCGGCTCGTGCTGCTGCATCGGCACGCCGCTCATGCGTTCCATAAAGCGCGCGAGGTCGCGCAACTTGTCGTATTTGAAACCCGGGATTTCGACGCCGTACAAAACGTTGAGCGCCGTCACGAATTCGTGCAACTTCACGTTACCCGCGCGCTCGCCGTACCCGTTTGCGGTAACCGACACGATCTTAAACCCGCACGAAACCGCGGTAATCGCGTTGATCGTGCCCAAGCCGTAGTCGTTGTGGAAATGGCAGACCATCGGCAAACCGGGCGGCATCGCATCGACGATGCGCGAGCAGTACCAACGCGCGGCCTCGGGCGTTAAACAGCCAACCGTATCCGGCCACGCGGGCCGGTCACCGCCCGCTTCCAAGCTGCGCTTGAAGTAGCGAATGAAGTAATCGACATCGCCGCGGCTGCCGTCTTCGGCGCCGAATTCGATGCTCGTCACGCCCCGGCTGCGCGCGTAGCGGATCGCATCACATTGCAGTTTGATGTTTGCTTCGCGATAAAACTCAAGTGGCAGATCGAGCCACTCGCGCTCGTCGCGGCCTTCCAACTTGAGCAGCGTCTTGCCGATCTTGTACTTCAGATGCAGATCGCTGCCGCTCGTAAAAATGAAGAACGTCACGTCCGCCGGCGAAACGCCCACTTCTTCCAGCGTTTTCGCCGTAACATCGATATCGTTGGGATTGCTGCGGCACATGACGACGATCTCGACGTTGCCAAGCTCGCCCCGCCGCTTCGATTCCATCACCAGCTGCAGCGTCTTGCGATCGCCGGCCGATGCGGCGGGGAATCCCACGCTCATCACGTGCACGCCGATCTCGGCCAGCTGCTTGGCGATGTCGCGCTTCTGCTCGGGCGTATAGCAGACGCCGGGCATCTGTTCGCCGTCGCGCAGCGTCTCGTCATAAATGCGAATGTCGGCCGGATTGGGGAACTTCAGATCCTTGGTGAATTCGCGCGGGTCGCGGATCAGCTGCCCGATCGGCTCTTTCAATTCCACGCGTTACGGATTCTCGTCGCGCGGAAGAAGCCCCGCGTCGGCCGCCGCGCTGGACTGTGCGCGCCGTGTATAGACACGCAGTTCGGAAATGTCGCGCGGGAAGAGCAGTTCGAGCGTCCAGTCGAATGCGACGCGCAATTTCCGGTCCAATCCAGGCAGGCGCGCCAGATAGTAGGTCCGCCAGAGAAACCATGCGAGAAACCCGGTCAGCACGCGGTCGCCGGGCAGCTGCGCCACCGCTTTGCGAGCTCCCAGCGACGCCATCATGCCGAGCGACGAGTAGTGGAAAGGGCGCGTCGCCTTTTGGCGCAGCGACCAGACGATATTCTCGGCCAGCACCGGCGCTTCGCGGATCGCGTGCTGTGCGGTCGGCGGATAGAACGAGCCGGCGCCGGCCGGCACCGCCGCGCAGTCGCCGCACGCCCAAATGCCGGAAAAACCAGAAACGCTCATGTCGGGGTTCACAAGAATCGCGCCATTTTTCGAGCGCGGCAGACTTTCAGTTCCGGCAAGTACGCGCGGCTTGATGCCGGCGCTCCATACGATCGTGCGCGTTTCGATCCGTCTGCCGCTGAGCAGTTCGATCCCCTCATCGTCCGCGCCACGCACGCCGTCGCCGGTCACGACTTCGACCCCGCGCTTGCGCAAAAACTTCTCCGCGTACGATCCCATGCGCGGCGGAAGTCCGGGCAGCAGCGTCGCGCCGCCCTCGATCAGCACGATGCGCACGTCGCCGGGACGCACGTTGGGATAGAAACGCTCGACATTCCGAAAGAGCTCGGCCATCTCGCCGGTGGTTTCGACGCCCGTGAAACCGCCGCCGACCACGACCAGCGTCAGCAATTTCTTGCGTTCGAGCTCGCCGGCGTCATCGGCCAGTTCGAGCAGCCAAATCAAACGGTTGCGCAAAATTGCCGCGTCCTCCAGCGTCTTCAGCGCGAAGACGCGCTCCGGGATGCCGGGCAATCCAAACGTCGACGTTGACGCGCCTGTCGTCAGCACGAGCTGATCGTAGCCGATGCGCTCCGTAACGCCTGTCAGCGTGTGCGCGTAAGACACTTCGCGTTTTGCCAAATCGACGCCGGTGACGTCGGCCAAAATGAAATGCGTCCGCCTTATTTGCGCGCGGATCGGCGTCACGATGTCGCGCGTTCCCAGCGCGCCCGAGCTCACCTCCGGCAGCATCGGCGTGAATAGCGAAAAATTCTCGCGGCTGATCAGCGTTAATTCGGCGTCGCTCGGCCGCAGAAGCCGCTCTAAACGCTGCGCGACTCCGATGGCCGCGAAACCGCCGCCCAAAATAACGATGCGCGTCACGTCCCTCTCTTCAGCTAAGAACTCGCGTTGTCATCGTAGAAGGGAGCCAGCGTGAACGACGACGGGAAAAAGCCTCCAAAGAATCCTTGGGCCTCGGGATTTAACGCCGAGCGGCCTGAGAATCGCGCATACGATGTTGACTACGTTCCGCCCGACGCCAAGAAAGAACGCGCCAAGAAAACTGCTGAAGGCATCGGCGCCGCCGGCCTCGGCATCGGCGCCATTCTCCTGAAATTCAAGTCGCTGCTGCTGGTCCTGTTCAACTTCAAGGCGCTGTTCTTGATTTTGAAGTTCGGCGGATCGATGTTTCTCTCGATCTGGCTCTACGGGATATTCTGGGGCTGGAAATTCGCGCTGGTTTTCGTGCTGATGATTCTCGCGCACGAGCTCGGACACTATTTCACCATTCGCAATTACGGATTGCCCGCGCGGTTGCCGATGTTCATTCCGTTCATCGGCGCCTACACCGTCGGCGGTGTTCCCGAGAATCTCGAACACGACGCTTATATAGCGCTCGCGGGCCCTCTCACAGGCTTAGGCATCGCCGTGATGTGTTTTGTGTTTGCCGTGGAAACACACCAACCGTTTTGGTTTATGGCAGCCTACGTGGGCGCGTTCCTCAATCTCTTTAACATGATCCCGGTTATGCCGTTCGACGGCGGACGCATCGCCGGCGCGCTCTCCCCGGTACTGTGGGTGGTCGGATTCGTCGTATTCCTGGTGCTCGCGTTCACGCTCCACATTTCACTCTTCTTCGTCATCCTGTTTGCCGCGCTCGCACTGCCAAGCGCAATCGCGGGCTGGCGGGGACATCAGGATCCGCGGTTTGCCGCAATGACGACGCCCGCCAAGGTTCGCGTCGGAACCTGGTATCTCGCAACGCTGTTCGCGCTTTTCTACCTCATGACGGTGACCCACGCCGCGGGAATGCCATCGACCCACGCGTAACGCGCTGGGCCGCGCTGACGATTGCAGCGCTTGCCGTTATTGTCGCGCTGACGATCGCGCGCCCGCATCGCGCGCCCGGCCCGTCGCTGCGTGATTTTGAAGCGTACTATTCCGCGGGCGCGGCATGGACGCGAGGCGGCGATCCCTACGGCACGGCAATCTGGCAAACCGAACGAACCCTCCCCGGAGTAAACGCTAAACGCTTCGAATTCTTGCCATTCGTCGGCCCTCCGGCAACGCTGCCGTTGTGGTCCGCGTTCGCGCGGCTTGCCTATCCGACCGCAGCGAATGCATGGCGCGTGGTCCTCGTGCTCTCGATTTTCGCGCTGCTATGGATCGCATTGTCGCTGGGCGGAGTGCCGCGATCGGCCTTCAACGTGATCGCGCTTGCGCTGGCGGCACTCGGGTTCGGCGCGATAACCAACGCGCTGGCGCTCGGACAAATCGCGCTACCCGTCGCTGCTGCCGTAGCTATTGCTTACGCCGCCACACGATTCGGCGGAAAAGTGCTGGCATCGGCTGCCGCTTTCGCGCAACCGAATCTGGCGCTATCACTCGCCGGCGAATTTCGCCGGAAAAATACGGCGCTCGCACTCATAGCGGGCGTTGCCTTTTTCGCGCTCCTGTGCGCCGGCGTCAGCGTGAACGGTGTTCTGACGTACGCTCTCGTGCTGTTGGCGCACGGAGCCGCCGAACAATTCTCGGCGATTCAGCTCACGCCCGCGGCCATCGCCTATGGTTTCGGCGCGCCTGACAACGTGGCCATCGCAACCGGAGGCGCAGCTGCCGTCGCAGCCATGCTTTTTTGGCTGCGCGCGATGGTACAATTCGACGATCGCTTGACGCTGTTCGTCATTTCGTGCGCGCTCGTGCCGTTCGGCGCTGCATTTTTCCACCAGCACGATTTGGTCATCATGTTCGTTCCCGCCGTTGCGCTGGTCTTGCGCGCGCCCGCTTCCGCGCTTCCGGTCATCATGGCCGGCTCGCTGCTCTGCGCGACGAACTGGATCGGACTGGCACAGAATCCCGGGGCCACCCCGCAAACGCTCCTGCTCACACTGGCGTTTGCGTTAGCACTGCTCGTGCTGCGCGGAGAGTTCGGCTTTCGCGCGTTGGCCGCGCCCTTTGGTACTGCACTCATAATCGTCGCGGTAGGCATCTACGCGCAAACCCACGTTATGCCGGTATGGCCCGACGCCATAGCGCCGCTATCACCGGCCGTTAGGGGCATGACCGCACCCGGCGTCTGGCATGCCGAACAGTTGGCAACGGGACTTTTCGCGCAAAACGCATTCTGGTCGCTGTTGCGCTGCGCATCGCTCGCGGGCGGCGCGCTACTGGTCTACGGAGCGTGGATCAGTTCGAAATATCTTGCGGATTCCAGAACATCAGCTGCGGTCCGGGATTGACTCCGGTAAAGTCATCGTTGAACGTTACGTGATCGGTCCGCTGGCTCAGTACGATGAACGGAACGTCGCGCGCCATCAGTTCTTGCATCAAGATGTAATCCGCGCGGCGGCGGCCCCGTTCGTAGTGCGATAGCGCATCTTGTAACGCGCGGTCAACCTCGGGATTGCAATAGGCCATGTAGTTCTGGCCCAGCGGCGAGATGCGCGAGCACGCGACCAGGTTCGTGAGATCCGGATCGGGCGCGACCGTCCAAGCGTAGGAGACCAGGTCGTAACGGCGCGTCGCGGCAATGCCGCCACCCGCATACGACGCGAAGAGCCGGTTGGTCGGATAGCGCGTGTAGTCGAGGCCCACGCCGATCGCTTTAAACCACTGCTGAATCATGAGTACCCGCGCGTCCAGCCCGGGATTGCCGGTATTACCTGCGAAGTCGAAGTTCAGCGTCGCGCCGTTTTTGTGACGCAGCCCGTCGGTTCCGAGTTTCCATCCATCGCGATCCAGTTGCGCCGCCGCAGCTTTCAAATCGAACGAATAGCACGGTGCATTCGGATCGTAGGCCCAACTCATATGCGAGATCGGCGTGCACGCAAGGTAGCCGGTTTGATGATCGACTTTCTGCCACATGAGGTGCACGTCGATTGCGCGCGCCAGCGCTTGGCGCACCTGCGGATCCGCAAGCATCGGATTCTTCAGGTTGAAGTCGATGTGGCCGTAGCTGGTGACGTCATGGTCGATGGTGCGCGTCGCGGCCGTCCGGGCGACGGATTGGTACTGCGCATTCGGAACGCGCACGTACATGTCGATCGCGTGGGATTGCAGCGCCACGAAAACCGAATTTGCGTCGGGAATGATTTGGAAAATGACGCGCTGGAGTTTCGGCGCCCCGCCCCACCATTGCGGAAACGCCTCCATCACCACGTCGTTGCCGCGCGCCCAGCGCACGTACCGGAAGGGCCCGAGCCCGACGGGCAGTGAGTTGTAGGAGTTGCGGTTGATGTCTACGCCTTGCAGCAAGTGTTTGGGCAAAATGGCCGGATTGCCGATCGGCGTAAAATAATGATTGATGAATGCCGCGTACGGTTTTTTCAGGCGAAAGATTGCGGTGTATGCGTCCGGCGTATCAACACGCGTAATAAGATCCCAGCCTTCGCGCGTCAGCACGTTCGTGCGCGGATCGAGGATCGTCTTCACGGTAAATGCGACATCGGCCGAGGTAAACGGCTTTCCGTCATGCCACAGCACGCCGTGACGTAGCCGGAACGTCAGCGATTTTCCGTCTGCGGAGATCAATCCGTTGGCTTTGGTCGGAACCTTTAAACAAAGCGAGGGTATCGGGTTGCCTTTGTCGTCGAACAGAAAGAAATAGCCCATCGTAAACGACGACAGGTCGTTGACGAGCGTCTCCGTCGAGAGCAGCGGGTTGAGGTTGTCGATATCTTCGCCGTCCGCCCAGCGCAACGTACCGGGAATAGTCCACGGGTGCCGCTGATGCGACCCCGCGAGCCGCGAGCCGCCGTTCGCCGAGCAAGAAACGAGCGCGGCGCCCAAAACGAGCGCCGCGCAAACCCGGACCGCGTTCACGCTAAATGTCGACGTTCATGAAGTTGTCGAATTGTGAAACAGCGTTAGGCTGAAAGTTGCGAAGATCTTGGTTGACGATGTAGGTATCCTCGCGGCCGTCCGTGACTATGGTGGGTACATCGTTAGCCAACTGTTCCATAACGATATGTGCGTCCTTATCGCGATCGGCTTGGTTGTAGTGCCCGTAAAGCGCCATCATTGCGTTATTTGCTTTTTGATTGCACCAATGCAGAACGTTTTGCCCCAGCGGAGGGATCTGATTGCAAGCATAAATCGTCGAAAGGTCTCCGAGCGCATCAGGAAACCAAGCAAAAGCGATGGTGTCCCATCGGCCGTTGAGGACAACGCCTCCGTTAGCCATCGGCGCGAACAGCAACGCCGCCGGATAGTGCTTAACATTTATCGTCACGCCGATTTGCTTCCACCAGCTGCGGATCAGCTCGATCATGAGGTCGGTATCAGGGCTGCCGGTCGCGGTGGCAAATTCAAGATTGCTCAGCGTCACGCCGTTTTTTGAGCGAATGCCGTCGGCGCCTCGCACCCATCCGGCTTTGTCGAGTATGTCGTTAGCCTTGGCGATATCGAAAGGGACCAACTTGATCGAAGGATCCCAATAAGACGCCGTGTGCGACGCCGGCTGTTCTTGGAGGTACCCGATGCCATGCCTGACTTTCTTGCGGATCGTTTCGCGATCCACGGCCAGCCGGAGCGCTTGCCGCACGGCCGGGTCGCTGACCTTGGGCCTGGTGATATTAAAGTCCAAGTGATTATAGCCGAACGACGGCAACCGTACCGACGTGTAACCGGGAACTGAATTCGCGCGCGCAAAATAGTTTCCCGGCACCGGATACCAGAGGTCCAACTGATGCGATTGAATCTGCGTGAGCACCGTGTTGCGGTCAGGGATAATCACCCAAACGATTTTCTGTAATTTCGGCATGCCGCGCCAGTATAGCGGATTGGCAACCATAACAACGCGCGAGGCGCGATCCCAGCGCTGATACTTGAAGGGCCCAATCCCGACCGGCAGCGCGTTGTACGGAGCCGTATTGATGTTTGGGAGACCGCCGAGAATGTGCTTGGGAAGAATACACGGGTTCGCTCCGGCCGTTGAAAAAAACGTTTCGACAAACGGCGAGTAAGGTTTGCTCAGATGATAGACGACCGTGTATTTATCGGGCTCGTCGATTTTCGCAATCCGGTCCCAGCCCGAACGGCTGACCTCGTTATTGGCTTTATTCAGCACCACTTGCGTCGAGAAGACAACGTCGTCGGCGTTGAACGGCGCGCCGTCGGACCATTTCACGCCTTTGCGGATGTGATACGTGATAGTAAGCCCGTCTTTACTAACGCCGCCGTTTTGTTGCGTAGGCACTTCGGTCGCAAGTTCGGGATACGGCTTGTTATCGTGATCCCACTTGATCAGCCAAGCCATCGTCAACGACGAGACAAACCCAAGTGTGAGTTGCTGTACGAGATGCGGGTTCAGGGATGTGATGTCGCCATCGGTTGAATAACGCAGCACATGAGGAATCGTCCACCTATTCGCAGGCGTGCCCACGGGCCCCATGATTGTGTGGTCCGTCCCGTTACTTGGGAATGCCGTCGTCGTCTGTCCGTTGCCGGTCGTCTCTGTCTTGGTGCATGCGGCAAGAACAAAAACCGCGGCAATCGTAGCGGCGAGAATGCGTTTCATCCAGGCTCCTCTCTCATCGTGTCGGGCTCGAGCCCATGCTTTGCGCAGAACTCGCGGTATGCGAGCGGCGATATCTCGGACGGCTTGATTTCGCTGCGGCCTCCCCAGAAGACATTCGTATACTCGAAGTCGATGCCGGCTTCCCGCAGGTGGGCGTCGATGGCCGCCTTGTGCGCCAGCACGACGTCCTTGTCTAAGCCGTGCGCGACGGCCATCACGTTGACGTTGTGAAACTCCGGTCCGCCCTCGCGCCAGTAGGCGTGCGTGATGATATGATGGCGCCCGACCTCGCGGCCCGCGTCGAGCTCCCGGCCTTTTGGAACGGCCCAATGGAAGAGCGCGTTATAGCGAGTCACGCGTTCGTCGCCGGCCGTTTTCTTTACGTGCTCCAGAAATGTTGAGAATCTTCCGATGACACCCCGCGCATTCAAAACGCGGCCGGCTTCGTAAAACTCATTCAGGTCAACACCCGCTTCCGCTGCGCGCGCGCGCCACAGCTCGCGCACGATTTCCCCGGGCGTGAATTCCCGCTTGACTGCCGTGAGTATGCGCCATTCACGATCGCTCAACTCCACGATAGTCGTGTCGATCGGTTCGGCTAAAACATCCGCGCGGCTGCCGATCTCAATGCCGCGCCGGCGCACGTGTCCGACGCCCAATGCGAAAAGTTTTTTGGCCGGCATCAAGCGGAAGTTGTCGGCGCCAACCTGCCGCTGCAAGAACTCGGCATGTTTTCGCAACGAATACCCTTGTGGAACTTTGAGCGTGGTCCACAAACGATACGACGCGCCCGGCGTCGCCGGATCCGCCGTGCGAATAACGACGTGTCCGGAAAACGGATCGTCGCGAAACAGAAAATCGAAAGCTGCATCGAGTTTTTCCGGGGCGACGCGCCAAGCAACGAGTGCGCCCTGCGCCAGGCTCGTCGCCAGTAGCGTCTGGCGCACGCGCCGGATCGTTCCCGCGCGCAGCATGCCGGCAATACGCTCGATCACCGTATCGACGGGAACGCCGCTACGCGCCGCTATCTCGCCGAACGGATCTTCCTGAAAGCCTGCGAGCCGGTCTTCGGATACCGCCAGAATCTGGGCGTTGACGGGATCGCTAACCGCCGCCGAAACCGTTAGAGCGACGCGGCCCCCAAATCATTCTCGCCAAGGGCAAACAGATATGTCTGCTCGGCTTGGCGCAGCGCGTACACGGCGTTAAGCTCGTCGGTCTCGGCCTGCGTCAGCCCAACCTGTGCGTTCAGCAGCAGCGGCAACGTGGTGACGCCGGCGCGGTATTGCGCCTGCGTGGCGCGCAAGATTTCGCTCGCTTTTGAAAGCTCGGCCTGCGCTTGCCCGACCGCGGACTCCGCCGAGATAAGGCCGACTAACGCCTGGCGCACGTTCAGCTCGACGGTCAGTTTGCTTTCGTCGAGCTCGCTGTTGGCGATATCGGCCTGCGCTTGAGCTTGCGCGATTTGGACGCGCGTGACGCCTTGATCGAAGATGGGAATGCTCAGCGTGACGCCGGCGCTGCCGCTGGTACGAAAATCGGTTCCGGTTGCCGTCGTTGAGTTGGTGCCGTACGATGCGTTGCCCGACAAGCTGGGCAACAAACCGGCGCGCTGCGCGCGCACGTTATAGGCGGCCGCCTGCGCGGTGTATTGGGCCGACAAATAATCGGGCCGTTCCAGGAACGCCCGCGCGACCGCTTGATCGTAGTCGACTTTTTGCTGCGTTAACAGTGAAGCGGCAGGATTGGCCGGCGTATCGTTGATGGGCATGACCAGCGCGCTTGCGTCGAGGCCCAGTTGATTCGCAAACGCCGCCAAAGCCGAGAGCTGATTACCTTGCGCGCGCACGAGTGCGACGCGCGCCTGCGCTGTCGGCAACTGGGCGGTAGCGAGATCGACGCGCGATGCGGTGCCGGCGCGAAGTTGTGCCGTCACGAGATTTTCCTGCACTTGGTTTTGATGCACAACTTGCACCGCGAGCGTTGTCGCCGACTCCGCTTGCAGGGCGTTGTAATACGCCGTCGCGACGTTGAACGCCAGCGTCTGCAGTGAGCGCTGATACGTTCCCGCGCCGGCTAATTGGCCAGACTGCGCCTGGCGGATCTCGTTGATGACTCTTCCGCCATCGAAAATAAACTGCCGGAGCGTGGCGTTGAGGCCTTCGCTCGTCACGCCGCCGCCGAGGGTTCCCGTGGTCGAACTGCCGCCGCGCGATCCGAACGATCGTGATAGGCTGGCCGTCGCCGCGAGATTAGGGTAGAGCCCGGTGCGTGCGAGATCCACCGAAAGCTGCGTCAACCGGTAATCCGAACGCGCGATCGCCAAAACGGGCGAACGCGCGGCGGCGATAGCAATGGCCTGCGGGAGCGTGATCGAAACCGGAACGCCCGGTTGAGGCCTCTGCACGGCTGCCCCCGGAGCCGGCGTCCCGTAAGCCGGGTACGGTAGTGCCTGCGGCGTGGCCGCGGGAATGGGCGTCGGCGTCGCCAGAACGACGGCCGCTAGAATGAATGCGTGCATCGGCTACTGCGTCCGCTTGTGACGGCGCTGCGCGCCCGCGGGCGGTTTCGCGCCCGGGGCTCCGGCAGGGGCAGCACCCGGCGGCCCGCCACCCGCGCCGGTCGTGCCGTACGCAACCAAACTGCCGTCTTGCAACGCGTCGGGGCGCGTGGTGATGACGGTGGTTCCGGCCGTGACCAGCGGGCTGCGCACTTCGCTCAGCGTGTCGGTTTGCAGACCGATTTGCACGGGCACTTCTTTTGCCTTTTTGTCCGCGCCCACGACGAACACAGCGGTTCCGCGATCCGACTGCGCCACCGCTTGACGCGGTACGACGATCGCGTTATCGTGGCGCGCCTGCTGCACGGTCACGCTCACGAGCATTCCGCCGCGCAGCGTATTCCCCGGATTCACTTGACGAATGCGCGCTTGATACGACAGCGTGCCTTGCGTCGGCACGGCGTTCACCGCATCGACGCGTGCGGTGAACCGCGGGCCGCCCGCACCGGTCGTGAACGTTACCGGCGTGCCGGCATGGACGTAGGCCAAATCTTCATCGGGAACGTTGACGTTAATCCACACCGTATCGATCTTGCTCACACGCAATGCCGCCGTTCCCGGACTCGCCATCGCACCGGGATCGAGCAAACGCGCCGTGACCACGCCGTCGAACGGTGCGTACAGCGCCGTCTGGCCAATGGCGGTCTGCAGCGTGTTGGCTTGAGCTTGTGCCGACTGCACCGCCGCGCGATCCGCGGCCGCGCTTGCGCCCGACACCGCGGTAGATTGCCGGTTTGCTAACGCCGACTGATACTGCGTCTGCGCAGAGATGTATGCCGAGCGCGCTTGCACGAGTTGCGACTGTGAAACGTAACCCTGTTTAAAAAGCTGTTCGTCTTGGTTGTAGGCCAGCTGCGCGTTGTCGAGCGCGGCTTTAGCCGAACGCGCGGCGTCCGTCGTTTGCGACGACACGATTGGCACGTTCATGGCCGAAGACTGCGCGCGCGCCGCAGCTTGTGAGATCAGCGCTTCGTCTTGCGCGAGTTGCGCGCGCAACGTCGAATCGTCGATCCGTGCGAGCAGCTCGCCGGCGCTCACGCGATCGCCCTGATTCACATACACCGCCGACACCGGTCCGGATTGCTGGAACGAGAGCGTCGAATCTTCCAATGGCGAGACTTGACCGTCTAACGTGATGTAGGTCGCGATGGTGCGGCGCTGCGCTTGCGAGACGTCGACGTCTAGAGCCGTGGGTCCGCGTTTTTGCTGACCGCCGCCGCCGCATCCGGCCAATGTGAGGACAATAGCGAATATCGTGAGACTTTTTGCTTTCATTCTTCTTCTATTACGGAGATTACAAGTAGTTTGATTCAAGTAGTACCTATCGGACCTTAAAACCGTCTGCCCTTCCTCCCGTTGCTATACCCGCTCGATCCGATCCCATTTCGTCCCCTTCCCCTTATCACACGAAGGCTCAGGATTACCCAATGCCCGGTGAACCCCAGTAGTCCAACCCGCAGCACATCGGCGGGCCGGTCCCTGCCCGAGCGTTTAAACGAGCCGCCGAAGTCCTGAGCGCAGTCGAAGGGAGGGCGGGGACCGGCGTGCCGATGTGGTACAACAATCAAGCCATGGGCGCCAAACTCGAGATCGGCCGCACGTACAGCAGGCAGAGCCGCGTCGAAGAGTGGATGACCGCGGAGAAAGCCGGCAACAAGGGCGTCGACGCCCTTTCGACGCCGACGCTCGTTCAGCTGGTCGAAGACGCCGCCATGGCGTGCCTGGCCCCCACCTTGGGAGAGAACCAGGTGAGCCTAGCCACCCATATCGACCTCGAACACAAATCCCCCGTGCCGGTCGGATTCATATTAAGGACCGAGGTCGAGGTGGTGCTCGTTGACGGCCCCCGGGTCAGTTTTGCGGTCCGAGTCTTCGACGAGCAAGAGGCCGTGGCCGAGGGAACCCACGAGCGGTACGTCATGGATCGCACAAAATTCCGCTCAAAGCTTGAAGAGAAGCTCACTTAACGCTACCTTTATAAACGAAGGGACCGGGCCCCGGCGAGGTCGCTGGCAAAGGTAGCCGCCGAGCAAGCCCGTACTCGCTTATACTACAAGGGGGGGCAACCCGGCTCCCTGAAACGATTAGCTTTGCTTGCTCTTGGGTATCCCTGCGACGAAACCCACGCTTGGTTCGCGGCAGGAGGTACGGGTCACTCCGTCCCAGCCCAGGCAAACCGAGCTCCTCATTCTAGCTAGGAGGAAAACTTGAAACGACTGAGCACCGGAGTCCTCGCCGCGTTGTTAACGGCCGGCTTGGGACTTAGCGCGGTGGCAGCTCCGTCGCAGCCTGGATCGCATGGAAACTTAGGAACCAACGTGGTCGCACAGGCTAGCCCGGCTCCGCCGCCGATGAACTTCGGTTCCCCGCCGTCCGGCCAAATTCCGATTCTTTACAACGATCACCACGTGTACGCAAAACCGGACGAGCTCAAACAGGGCCGCGTACTGGCAGCGCTCGTGCGTGGCGGTACCATTCTCATTCCATTACGTTCGATGTTCGAGCAAATGGGTGCAACGGTCGCATACGACCCTGCGTCCAAAACGGTCGACGTGACCAAGCCCGGCGCGGACGTAAAAGTGACCGTCGGCAAACCCGAGGTCGTCATCAATGGCGAAACGCGTCCGCTGGACGTGCCGCCTGAGATCTACCAAGGTCATGTCGTCGTCCCGGTCCGCGTCATATCTGAAGGTATGGGCGCGTACGTCCAATGGGTTCCGGACAAGCGTCTGGTTGTAGTCCGCTACATCCCGCCGACGCCGCCTCCGCCGCCCACAACGCCGGCTCCGTCACCCGTGCCGGTGGTAACGCCGTCACCCGTGCCTGCGCCGTACATGGACCACTTCATCGCCGGCGACTACATCATCTCGCCGAAGGTGTATAACGAGTTCAGCCCGGGCAACACCGGCACGAACACGCAAGGTGGTTTCTCGTATCGCATTCATGGCGCGTGGGAGTTCAATCTCATCAACCTGCCCTGGATGATCGAGGGCGACTACCGGCAATTCAACTATCCGCACAATCAAGGCGTCAACACGACGACTGCTAACGCATTCCAAGTGTGCGACGGCCTCGGTGGACACGCGGCACCCGGAGACACGGGCTGCGTCACCACGATCGGCGGAAATTCGATGACCTTCATTCCGGCGTTCATCGCTCGCCAATACGAAGGCGATGCGCGTCTTGGTCTCAAGGTACTCGATCCGCGTATCTACATCGGCGTCGGTTACCTGTGGCAATCCGGTAATTACGGATACCCCAAACTTGGTAACTTTGGCGTCGGCGTAGAGAAGCTGCCTGACCTCAACGAGGGATTCACGTGGTACGGCAGCGCCTACTATTATCCGAACGTGCAAGGAAACGGCACGGCATGTATCGCGGCAAACGGCTGCGTACCGCCGGGCGTTCCCTACACGCTCGCGTACAACGTTCTTCGCTGGGATATCGGCGGGGCGTTTACGTTCGGGCCCAACGTTCCAGTGTTTATCGAGTTCGGCTTCCTCGGAAGCAACGGACGGAATAAACAGAATGCACCCGCGAATTACAGCTACACGGGCGCATACGGTGGGTTAGGTCTGAAGTTCTAATCTCGTAAGAGATCGAGAACAAGAAAGAGCCCCGGCGAAAGCCGGGGCTCTTTTATTAGGCGCTCGGGAACGTTCGGCATAAAGCCCCGCGGCGGAATCTCTGACATTTTTGGCCCTGCCTGGATGGCAGCTTCAAAACTTGTTTTGCCAAAAATGCAGCGAAGCCGCAAAATTACATGGACGTAATTTTGCGAGCGGTTTCGCCGCGGGGCTTTATGCCGAACGTGTCGGAGCGGGTGACGGCAACGGCGTCGGCGTTACCAAGCCGCTGGGTAGCTGTGTCGGTAACGCGCTAGGTGCGATCGTCGGGATCGGTACCGGCGTTGGCGACGGCGTCGGCGGAGTCGGCGTGTAGCAGGGAACCGGCAGAACTTCTACCGCCGGCTGCCCGGGCGCGGGGCTCGGCGATGCGGTCGGTTCGGGCGAGGGCGTGGGGCTTGGCGTCGGCGGCGGCCGGCGCGCGCCCGGCGAGAGCGTCGGCTGGGGAGACGGACACGGCTGCGGCTCCATGAAGTAATGCTCGGTGAATCCGGTGAGATCTTTGTTCACCAGCTTGCCGAAATAGGTCGATGGAAAGCGCTGTTCGATGATGTGCAGATACTGCCAGGCCTTGCTTTGCCCGGGTTGCGTCCAAATTTTGCGGTACATCGCATACGCGAGAAAATACGAACGGGCGAGCTGAGGGTCTTTCGGATACTTGTTGGACCAGCCGCGTAACGCGTCTTCCGCGAAATCAACCTGTGAAATGATGTGTGAATCGGTGGTGTACGCGCCGGCGCGAATGGATTCGTCGCGGAACGTGTTGTTGATTCCGAGGTAGCTCAATTTGAGCCGCCCGAAATATTCGTCCCCCGGCGCCGAGACTCTCATCATCTCGAGTTGGCGCTGCCTGAATTTCGAAACCGCCGGTGGCTTCGGCCCTTTGGGGGCCGGTTTCGCCGGCGGTTTCGACGTCGGCGCCGCTGCCACGGAACCGAGAACGCACGCTGCCGCTGCGGCAGCTAAGAGAGATATGGTGGTAGAGCGGCTCTTCATCACCGGCCAGGGTTCGCTTACTTCAGAGCGCTTCCCACCTCAGTTTGCGCGACGTTGCAAAACGGCGAGCCGGAATAGCGAGAGGTCAGCCAGTGCAGCGCGCTCACGGCCCGCTGGTGACCTTCTTCGGTGTGGATCTTCGCGTACACGTGCGTGAGTTGGTACACGCTGCGTGCGAGCCACGGATCGGCCGGATATTTGGCTTCCCAATCGCGGATGGCGTTTTCAACGAAGAGCGCAGTTCCGAGCGAGCTGGCGCCGCCGTCGGGCGAATAGGTCAAGCGCTGGTCGAGGTCGCGCAGTTCGTTGCGGATGCCGAGAATGCTCATCTTCAGACGGCCGAAGTACTCGTCGGCCGGTGCGACTCGCGACGTAAATTTAGCCATCGCTACATGCGTGGCCGAAAATGCCGGCTGCGGCGCGCTGAACGCCAACAGCGACAAGGCTGTTACGACAAAGAGAAAGCGATGTAAGCGCATAGCGCCGCTCCTTTTTCTCTCCCCACACTACACTTCGGCCGCGGATTGTCCCGCTATTAGTCGCTTGCGTTCCTCTCCGAGCGAACAGGAAGGGTGGCCACGGCTGCAAACACCCTTGCAGCAGTGAACCGCCGCGTTTTTAAGGTTTCAGCGATCCAACTCTTAGCTCACGATCGCGCATCGCTGCCGCGCGTGTGGCCAACGATCGCGCAGCGCATCCGCGACGCCGCCCACGCGGGCGCGCACCTGGTCGTGCTTCCGGAGGGAACGCTCCCGGCCTACGTGCTCGGCCGCCGTCCGTTTGATGGCCGTGAAATCGCAGAGGCGTTAGCCGAATGCGGCAGTTTGGCGCGCGATCTGAAGATCGTGCTCGTCGCCGGCGCCGCGCGCGCGCACGAAGGCCGCGTCTACAACAGCGCCATCGTCTTCGATACCGGCGGAGAAGTCGCGGGAAGCGCCGACAAGCATTTCCTTTGGCATTTCGACCGCCAATGGTTTGCGCCGGCCGAACAATTGGCGCCGGTTCGGACGTCGCTCGGTAACTTAGGAGTGCTGATCTGCGCCGATGGCCGGATTCCGACCATCGCGCGGACGCTCGTCGATCGCGGCGCCGAGATATTGGTGATGCCGACCGCCTGGGTGACCAGCGGCCGCGATCCCGGAAACTTAGAAAACATCCAAGCCGATCTGCTGGCCCGCGTGCGCGCACGTGAGAACGGCGTTCCGTTCATCGCCGCCAACAAATGCGGCGTCGAGTTGGAGTGCGTGGCGTACTGCGGAAAAAGCCAGATCGTCTCCGCCGGCGGGCAAGTGTCGGCAATCGCATCCGAAACCGAACCCGAGATCGTCTTGGCCGAGATTGAAATTGGCGGCGGGCGACCGCAACGCGCAAGCGAATTGCGCGTGCCCGCGCACGCAGCGCGCAAAACGCGCTCGGCGCGGCTGGCGATTTCGATCGACGAATCGTTCGCCGGCGACGATGACGTGCGGGGCATTTTGGAAGCTGATGCGATGCTCACGCCGGCGACGGCTGCCGGGCACGCCGCCTGCGTCGACGATGACGCCGTCTTTGATCCCGGCGGCCTCGCGGCGTACAGGCTTGCCGGGGTGGATTTGGTGGCGTGGACAACGCAAAGTGACGATGGCTGGCAAATCGCTTTTGCGCGAGCGCGGGCGATCGAGCTGCGCATGTACGTCGTCGTCTTCGACGCAAAAGCCGGGCGCGCGTATGCCGTCGATCCCGACGGCCAGATCGTTTGCGGTACGTATGGCGATTACAAAGTCGCGAGCTTTACGTTCGACCCCGCGCGAACGTCGCAGACGCTGGTCGCTCCGGGGACCGACGTTCTCGCCGGACTCGAACGTGCACATGCTCACGCGCGTTAGCGCGCTCGCTTTCCTGTTTCTGCTCGGAACGGCGCCGTACCGCGCGGTGCGGCCGCCCGGCACGTTTCGCTTGCACGTGCCCGCCGGATCGTATTTCGCCGGCAGCCGCGTGCGCGTGTCGGCCGAAGGCGTGAGCGGTCCGTTCACGCTGACCATTTTGGGACCGGGTAAGATCGATCGCGATACGTTCGTCGCGCCGCAAGTCAGCCGTCCCGTCTGGACGACCATCATCGGAGCTTCTTCCTCCGCCGTAGCCTATGCCGCAATACGCACGGTTCCACCGCCGGTCTCCGAACATATCATTGCGGTTGCAACATACCGGGGCGGCATCTCGCTGCACGACGAGCGCACGTTCGCGGCGCTCGGAACCTTCGCTATCGCCGGAGCGCCGGCCGACGTCGCATTCCTTCCAAACGGATCGATTGTCACGGCCGATACCGACGGCGACACACTCACGCGCATCGATCGCAATCCGTGGAGCATCACGAACGTTTCCGGAGTTGAAGTTGGGAATGAAGTCGCCGTCGACGCGGCGGGCAACGTTTTCGTAAGCGACCGCGACGTTCAGGGGCAGGGTGCGCTCACGCGCGTCACGCCGGCCGGAACCGTGGCGCGCGTCATAACGGGGGTCACCGCAGAGGCCATCGCGCTCGATCGCTCCTTGCACCTCGCCTACGTCGGCAACGTCAACGATAATTCGATCGCCGAAGTGGATACGCAAACCATGCGGGTTCTGCGGAAGATCACAGCGCCCGAGCGGCCGTTCGGCGTCGCGCTCGACGAACGAAGCCGCCGGCTCTACGTCGTCTCGAACGTCAGTCCGTCCATGACGGCCGGCGGCGGCTATGTCGCCGCGATAGCACTCGACAGACCTTCGGCGCCCGTGGTCGCGCGAAGTCCGCACTTGAAGTTTCCGCTGGGGGCGGCATTCGATCCGCGAACCAAACGCGTCTTTGTGACCGACGAAGCCGACAACGTCGTGTACGTGTTAAATGCAGCGACGCTGCGTCCGGCGCGCGCTCCGCTGCGCACGTGCGGCACGCCGTGGCGTCCGAGCGTTTCGGGCGGGCGCCTGTACGTTCCGTGCGCGCGCGAAGATCGCGTCGACGTCTTTTCGCTCGCTACGCTGTCGCGCGTGCGCGGCGCGCCCTTCCCGACGGGCGGCTATCCGCTCAGCGTCGCCACATGGCATTGATCGCGGCGATCGCGCTGGCGACGCTGTTGCCGCACGCGCCGCATCCGGCCGCACCTTTCCCGCGCATCTTGACCGATGCCGCCACGATCAGCGAAGTTGCGCCCGGCGTCGCTTACGGCGATTACGAAATGCTGACGGCGGACGGTCCGCTTTCGATCCACGTCGTTTCGATCGATCTCAACGAGCCGACGGTCCGCGTTGGAGCCATGCTCGCGCAAGACCACGTCGTTTCGCAAGGCGAGCCGGTTTCGTCGATGGCGCAGCGCAGCCGCGCCGTCGCCGGGATCAACGGCGATTACTTCGACATTAACCAAACCAATGCGCCGCTCAACATTCTCGTGCAAGACGGCCGGTTGGAACGCATGCCTTCGCATCGTTGGGCGATCGCAATCGGTACGAACAAGATGCCGCGCTTTGCCGAGTTTACGCTTGCACCTGTTGCGCAAATCGGAACGGGAAGCGTGCCTATTGCGGCGCTCAACGAATGGCCGCCGGGCGGACGAACCGTACTGACCATGCCGGAGTTTGGCGCGCTGCGGCCGGCGCCGGACGTTACCGAACTGCAGCTGCAGCCGGTAACCGGCGATCCGCCCTTTGCCACGTACCGCGTCACGGGGATCGCGGACAACTCGGTTATTCAACCGGCCGGCTATTATTTATCGATCGGTCCGGCCGCATACGGCACGTTCCCGCTGCCCAATACCGGTGATGCTATTTCGATCGCGTCAAATGCTGATGCGACGCTGGCCGGCGTACAAACCGCGATCGGCGGTGGTCCGCTGCTCGTGCAGAACGGACGGCCGTACAGCGATCCCGACGGCCCTTCCGGCGGAGAGTTCGCATCGCACATCCCCGCCTCGGGTGTAGCGGCTACCGCCGACGGTCGTTTACTCTTCTTTCAAATTGACGGCAGGCAGCCCGATCTTTCGATCGGCGTATTGCAAACGCAACTCACTGCGCTCATGATCGCGTTCGGCGCCGGAACGGGAATGCAATTCGACGGCGGCGGCAGCTCGACGATCGTTGCGCGTCTACCAGGAAATCCAGGGCCCAGCGTTCTCAACTCGCCGTCCGACGGACACGAACGCAGCGTCGCCGACGGTTTGTTCGTCTATAGCGACGCATTGGCCGGTTTTGCGTCGCGCGTCGTCGCGTGGCCGCCGGCGGTGCGCGCTTTCCCCGGAGCAAGGGTGGGTATTCATTTAGCAGCGGTCGACCCCGGTGACCATCCCATCTCCGGCGGCGCGCCGATTCACGTTGATGTCCGGCCCGCGGGACTCGGCAGATTCGCGGCGGACTCGTTCTTGGCGGGAAATCGCGCAGGCAACGGCGTTTTGCGAGTGAGGCGCGGCGAGCTCGGACTTGACGTACCGGTCGCCGTCACAACCGCCGTTGCGCGCGTGCGCATCACGCCCCGCGATCCGGTCGTTGCTGCCGGCGGCAGCGTGCGGCTTTCGATTCTCGCCTTCGATCGCGATGGGTTTCCGATCGCGCTGCCGGCTGCATTGCCGTGGCGCGTGCAAGGCGGCACAATCGACAGCTCGGGGAATTTCCGCGCCGGAAAAACTGACGCGACGGTAACGGTGCAGCTTGGGAGCTCACTCGCGACGCAACAAATCATGGTTGGCGAACACGAAGCCCCGCTTTCTCTCGCATCGGCAGTGTTTGCAAGCGCGCCGCGCGGCGGCCCGGGGCAACTCGTTCCCGATCCGGATCCAGCGTGCAAAGATTGCCTGATACTGAGCTACGATTTCACCGGTACCGAACGCGCGGCGTACGCAAACGCCTCGATCCCTTTGCCGCAGCGCGTGCTCGCGATCAGCGCCGAGGTGAACGGCGACGGAAACGGTGAAGCGCTTCGCATTGCCGTCAACAACGCGATCAACGAGCGGTTTATGTACACGATCGCACATATTGACTGGCATGGATGGCGGCGCGTGCAGTTTCGGTTTCCGCCGGCTCTGGCGCAACCGCTTACGCTCAAGGCGATCTATGCGATCGATCGCGTCGGTTCGGAGAATCCGGTAACCGCTGCAGGCTCGGTGGGCATCCGCAACGTGCGGCTGACGCTGGCAGGCGGCTCCGAACAGCCTCCCAAATAGCGCGAACGCATGAGTTTTGACGATCTGGCCGCGCGCGCGCTCGATACCGCCTCCAAGCGGGGCGCCGAGTACGCGGACCTGCGGTTCGAGGTCGTCCGCGCCGAACGGATCGAGACGCGAAACGGCATCGTAGCGACGCTTTCCGACGCCACCAGCCGCGGATACGGCATGCGCGCGCTCGTCGGCGGCGCCTGGGGCTTTGCGGCCTCCTCCGATCTTACGCAGACCGGCGTCGACGCCACCGCCGCCCGCGCGGTGGAAATCGCGAAGGCCGGGGCCGCAATCGCGCGCCACCGCTTCGGCGCCCCGCCTCCGCGCGCGTACGTCGACTCATTCGCGACGCCTATCGTGCGCGATCCCGACGGCGTTCCGCTCGGCGACCGCGTCGCGCTTCTGCTCGCGGCCGAAAAAGCGCTGCATGTGTCGCCGAAAATCAGCGTCGGACGCGCCTGGATCGATCTCTGGCGCACCGACAAAACATTTTACAGCACCCTCGGTTCGCGCATCGAGCAATCGATCCGGCAAACCGGCAGCGGACTGGAAGCGCTCGCCGTGGGCAATGGCGAGGTGCAGTCGCGCACGTTCCCCGGCGATATCGGACTCTACAAATCGGGCGGCTGGGAGATCGTCGAAGAGGCGCAGCTCGCGCAAAACGCGCAGCGCATCGGCGAGGAAGCGCAATCGCTGCTGACCGCCGAGCAATGTCCCAGCGGAACGCGCGACATCATCCTTGGCGGCTCGCAAGTTTCGCTGCAGATTCACGAATCGTGCGGACATCCGGCGGAGCTCGATCGCGTCATGGGCTGGGAAGCGAACTTCTCCGGCGTCAGCTTTTTAGAAATCGCGCAGCTCGACAAACTGAAGTATGGTTCGGACATCGTGACCATCCGCATCGACAACACTCTGCCGCAGGGCATGGCGACCGTCGGGTACGACGACGAGGGCACCAAGAGCGGAACGTCCGACATCATTCGAGACGGAATGCTGGTGGGATACGAAATGAGCAACGACACGGCGCGCACGATCGGCCGTCAAAGCAACGCCTGCGTGCGCGCGCAGAGCTGGGAATTCGTTCCGATGATCCGGATGTGCAATCTGAACTTGCTGCCCGGAGACGTTCCGTTCGATGGCCTCTTCGAAGGCGTTAAAGACGGCATTTACATGGAAAGCAACCGCTCGTGGTCGATCGACGATCACCGGCTGAACTTCCAATTCGGCTGCGAGATCGCGTGGGAAGTCAAAAACGGCAAGCGGGGCAAGTTACTGAAAAATCCGACGTACGCCGGCATGACGCCGCAGTTCTGGAATTCGTGCGACGCGATCGCCGACGAGCAGTCCTGGGTTGCGTGGGGAACGCCGAACTGCGGAAAAGGCGAACCGATGCAGACCGGACGCACGGCGCAGTGCGCCTCTCCCGCGCGGTTTCGCAACGTGCAAGTGGGCGTAGGTTACGGTGGATAACAAACAGCGCGAAGCGCTGGCCGAACGCGTGCTCGGCCTGTCAACGGCCGATCAAACCGAAGTGACGATCGGAACCGAATCCGCCGATCTCACACGCTTTACGCACGAAGAGATCCATCAGAACGTCGCGCGCGCGGATACGGGCGTCAGCGTACGCGCGATCGTCGGACTTCGCACCGGCACCGCCGCGACGAATCTGCTCGACGAAGAATCGCTGCGCGCCACCGTCGACCGCGCGCTGGCCATCGCGCATTTAGCGCCCGAAGATCCCGAGCTCGCGCCGTTGCCCTCGGGCGGACCGACTCAAGTGCCTGACGGCGCATTCGTCAAGGCGACGGCCGATGCGTCGCCGCAGTTGCGCGCCGACATGGCCGACGCAATTTTCAAAGTCGCCGAATCGAACGCGTTTTGGTGCGCAGGTTTTGCGCGGACTCAAAGCGCCGGCTTCACGATCGCGAACTCAAACGGCGCGCGCGCCTCCTTCGACGGTACCGACGCCGGCATCAACGTGAAGATGAATGCCTCCGACTCGACCGGATACGGTCAGGCCTATTCGCCCGACGCCACCGCGCTGAACGCGCGCAGCGTCGCCGAAACGGCTGCGGGCAAAGCCAAGAACTCCGCGCAGCCGCGGGGCGTCGAACCCGGCGAGTGGACCGTCATCATGGAGCCGGCCGCCTTCGGCGAGTTTTTTGCCTACTTAGGCCAGCACTTTTCGGCGCAATCGGTCGATGAAGGTTCGTCGTTTTTGAGCGACGGGCTCGATACATCGTACTTCGGCGAAAATCTCACGGTGACCGACGATTACTCCAATTCGCTCGCGCCGTCGATGCCGTTCGATTTCGAAGGCCAGCCGAAAAAACGGCTCACGCTCATCGACGCCGGCGTCGCGAAAACGTTCGTCACCGATAGTTACTGGGCCAAGAAGCTCAACCGCGAGAACACCGGGCACGCTCTGCCCGCGCCCAACGCCTACGGCCCTCAAGCGATCGATCTCGTCGTGAAGCCCGGAACCAAATCGACCGAACAACTGATCTCCGAAACAAAACGCGGACTCCTCATTAGCCGCTTCTGGTACATCCGGACCGTCGATCAAAAGAAAGCGATCGTGACCGGCATGACGCGTGACGGCACCTTTCTGATCGAAAACGGCAAGGTGACGGGCGGCGTGCGCAACATGCGCTTCAATCAAAGCATCATCGCCGCGTTGGGCAAATGCGAGTTCTCGAATGCGCCGCAGCGCACGGGCGATTATTGGTTCTCCCTGGTCGTGCCGGCCGCGAAAATCGAAGGCTTTACGTTTTCGAGCGGAACGCAGTTCTAGCCGCACCCGCGAGCACTATCAGCAAACCGCCGATAAGCGCCGGCAGATAAGGCGCCGAAGCGACCACGACGGCCGGATAATCGGCGGCTTGCGCGCCGAGGATCAATCCGCCGATCTTTCCTTGCGATCCCGACGGCACGATGCCGATTCCGCCGGGCACCGGTCGATCGCCGCGATCGGCGACGGCGAATAAAATCGCCGCACCCCCATTTGCCGGCGACTGCGGCCCTAAGTGCGAGGCTTGTTGCGCATCGAATAGCACGGCCTTCACCGTCCGGCGTTCGGCGGGCACCGCAAACGTGTCGTATTTCACGTTCATTCCACCGATGACCGTTGATTGCTGCATCGCGAGTACCGGCGATAAAAACGTGCCGTTCGTCGGCTGCGTGATCGTCAAACGGTTTCCGGCGGCGTCGGCCGCCGTTACCCACACGGCAACGCGCGGAGTCTGCCACATGATAACGCTGCCCCAGTAGCGCCGGTGCGCTCCGATTGAAACGAGCGACGAACCGCTGCGCAGCGAAACCGTGAGGGACTGGGGGTCGGCATCGGGTTGCGCGAGCGGAAAAACGAAAGCCGATCCGATTTCATCGTCGGTGACGGTCGCGCCCGGCGATCCCACGACGGTATGCGTGTCGGGCCCCATCAGACCGGCGGCAACGCCCGAGAGCACGACGATGGCCGCGCCGAAAAGCGCGATCGAATTTTTTTGCCGTTGAAATGCAGCCCCGGCAATCGCCGCCACGTTCAACGCATTGTACCAGCCGGAATGAAAAACGGCGTTGCCCGGAAAGACGTCCTGTGCGGCCGTCATGCCGGCGGCCGCGGCGATCAAGAGCCAGAAGACGATCAATGTTGCGCGCGAAGCAGCGGCGCGACGGCAGCTTTCATTTGTGCGTAAGTCAGCGGGCCGTCGAAACCCGGCGGCACGGGCACGCCCGAGCGGTCGATGACGACGGTGGTCGGTAAGCCGAGCGCGATATACGTGCGGCCATACTGTTGCTGAGCATCGAGCCAGATTGGATACTTGATATGGAGCGACTGCGCGAACGACGCGGCGCGCTGACGCGACTCACCCTGATTGATGCCGATCACCACCAAGCCGCGGCTGCGATATGTTTCGTAGAGCTTTTCGAAATCCGGCATCTCCGAGCGGCAGGGCGGGCACCACGTCGCCCACAGATTCATGACGATGATCTTCCCGCGATAAGCGGCCAGCGTTTCGCTCGTTCCATCGGTGGAAGGTACCGCAAAGCTGGGCGCCGTTTTTCCGGCCGCCGCAATTTGCGTCGGGCCGGCAACCGTGCTCGGAAAATATTGCTTGAGGACCACG
This sequence comes from Vulcanimicrobiota bacterium, assembly GCA_013036105.1. Lineage (GTDB taxonomy): Bacteria > Vulcanimicrobiota > Vulcanimicrobiia > Vulcanimicrobiales > Vulcanimicrobiaceae > Rubrimentiphilum. The sequence continues at coordinate 53,900 of JAAXCX010000007.1, read as the reverse complement.
GCGGCAACGAGCGCGCCGCCCGCGGCAATGAGCCATTTCACGTTTGGCTTCGTGCTACTATTCCAGGTGAGGTTCCTTCCGCAAACGAAAGCGCGAGCCGTGCCGGCACGCATACTAGACGGGCGATCTGTCGCTAACGAGCTGCGCGACGAGCTGATCGCGCAAAGCAACCGGTTGCAATCGGGCGGCGTCCATCCGCGGCTGGTGATCGTGCTGGTGGGCGAAAACGAATCGTCGGTTGCCTACGTGCGCAATTTGGAAAAAATGGGCGAACGCGTGGGCGTTTCGGTGCACGTCGACGAGCTGCCCGAAAACGCGACCGCATCCTCGGTTCGCGAACGGCTCGAAACCTGGGCTGTCGATCCCGCCATACACGGCGTCATGCTCCAGCAGCCGCTGCCCGCACATCTGTCGATCCGCACGATTGCCGATTCGATTCCGGTTCATAAAGACGTCGACGGCACGCATCCCACCAATCAAGGACACTTGGCGTTTGGCAGCGGCGCCGAATTCGTGCCCGCAACGCCCGCGGCTGTAATGATGCTGCTCGAGCGCAGTCCGCACTGGCCGCTCACCGGTCTGCACGCGGTGATGATCGGGCGTTCCGTCGTTGTCGGCGCGCCGGTCGCGATGCTGATGCTGGCGCAAAATGCGACCGTAACGATTTTGCACAAAGAATCGTCCGGACTGCAGCCCTACGCGCGCATGGCCGATGTGCTCATCGTAGCGACCGGCGTTCCCAACCTCATTCGCGGTTCCGACATCAAGCCGGGCGCAACCGTTATCGACGTCGGAACGACACTCGTCAACGGCGAGCTCAAAGGTGACGTTGACTTCGATTCGGCCGTTCAAGTGGCCGGCGCGATTACGCCCGTTCCGGGCGGAGTCGGACCCGTCACCAACGTCGCGCTGCTGCGCAACGTCATCGAAGCGGCCGGCCGCGCGGGGAAGCTCCAGCCGCACGACTAAGCGTCCGCTATGGACCGCGAGTTGCTCCTGGAAATCGAACAGAAAGCCAAACAAGACGGTATCGCGACCGTGCCAGAAGTTGTCGCGCGGCTGCTTTCAGTTTTGACAACGGCGATGCAGGCCAACCGGATTCTCGAAATCGGCACCGGTTACGGATACGCAACGGTGCAAATGGCGCTCGCGCAACCGCCTGCCGGGAAGATTTGGACGTTCGATCCCTACATCGAACGCACCGAAATCGCGCGCCAGTTCTTCGATCGCGCCGGAGTCGGCGACCGCATCGAAATCATCAACCAACCCGCGCTCGAAGTACTGCACATTTTTCCGCAGCGCAATCTCGATATCGCATTCGTGGACGCACCGCGCCGGGATTACGCCGAGTATTTGAAACAGTGCCTGCACGTGCTTAAGCTCTCGGGCCTGGTCATATTGAACGGATTGACCGCCGACGATGAAACCGGCGCTTTCAATCGCGCTTTCTTAGAGCATCCGCAACTCGAGGCAACGATATTGCCGCTGGGCGCCGGGCTGGGCATCGGCGCGCGCAAGGCGTGAGCAATTCAGCCGTAACGCCCGACTCATTCAAGACCGCCATGCGGCATTTTCCCACCGGCGTGACGGTCGTCACGAGCGTGCGCGAAGGGCAGCCTCGCGGACTCACCGTTAGTTCGTTCGCGAGCGTCTCGGTCGATCCGCCGCTCGTGCTGATTTGCATCAATCGCGAAGCGCGCAGCTATCTCTACATTTCCGAATCGAAAATCTTCTGCGTCAATATCCTCGCCGGCGATCAAGGGCAACTTGCCAGACGCTTTGCCAGCAAAATGCGGGACAATCAATTCGAAGGCGTCGCGTTCGAAACGGGACAGACCGGCGCCGCCATTCTTGCAGGCGCTGTCGCTCATTTGGAATGCGAGGTTGCCGAAGAGCACCACGCCGGAACGCACAGCGTCTTCATCGGCCGCGTGGTCTCGTGCTCGTCGCGCTCGGGCTCGCCGCTCGGCTATTATAACGGTGCGTTTCACGATTTTGGAATCCGCATCGATTGACCGTCGAGACGTTTCCGGTTGGCCCGCTGGCGTGCAATTGCACGATTCTCTGCGACGATAAGACGAAGGAAGCGATTGTCGTCGACGGCGGGGACGGCGTATCCGAGGTCATGAAACGCCTCGAGCGTTTGGGCGCGAACGCCAAGTATCTCGTGCACACGCACGCGCACATCGATCACATCGGCGATCTCGCAACGCTGCGCGAAAAAACAGGGGCGCAGGGCTTACTGCATCCTGCCGACGTGCCACTCTACCACACCCTCGGCATGCAGGCACGCTGGGTCGGCGCCTACGACGCGCCGCGTCTCGTGGATCTCGACGGCGATTTGCACGACGGCGACCGCATTCGCGCGGGCGATGTGGAAATCGATGTCTTGCATACGCCCGGCCACACGCCCGGCAGCGTCTGTTTTTCTTTTGCCAATGATGACGGCCACACGATTCTTTCCGGAGACACACTCTTTGCCGGCGCCATCGGCCGCTGGGACTTAGGCGGCACGTCGATGGAAGATATCGTCGACAGCATTCAGCGGAAGCTGTTGCCGTTCGACGACGAGACGCTCGTGATTCCCGGCCACGGTCCGTTTACGACGATTGGGGAAGAACGTAACACGAATCCGTACCTCCTTATGTAACGGTGGTGTGGAAAGCGCGGCGGAAAAACAGCGGTGTCATCCTGAGCGGGCGCCATGAGGCGCCCCAGTCGAAGGGCGGCCGAGCTTGTCGGGGCCCGCGTGAAGAAGCTTAAGCTCTTCTCCGGCATCGATCTTACTCCAAGCGTACGTGTAAAGTGCACCGAGGTTGCCGAACGCTTGCGCGCCTCGGAACTCGACGCGCGCTTCGAAGCGCCCGAGAAGCTGCACATGACGCTCGCGTTCCTCGGCTGGGTCGAGCCGGAAGAAGTAGAACCGGTGCGCGATGCACTCGCTCGCACGGCGGAAAACGCAAATGCATTCGATGTTACCCTCGATAAACTCGGCGCTTTCCCGCACGAACGCAGCCCGCGCGTCATTTGGATCGGCGCGAGCGAACAAGGAGCGGCGTTCCGCGATCTTTCCCGAACGCTGCGTGCCGCTTATGAAAAGCTCGGCTTTCATTTCGAGAAAGAAGCCATCGCCCACGTGACCCTTGCCCGCGTGAAGGGCGGCGACGCGCATCTCCCGTCGCTGGAAATAGCACCCATGAAACTCCTCGTACGCGAAATCACGCTCTTCGAATCGATTCCCTCCGAGCGCACCACACGCTACGAGGTTCGCGCCCGGTACCCGCTGAAGCCGCGATGATGAATCGAGCGGCCCCCGGTGTGGCCCTTCTCGGCCTGTTCATCGCCTTCTGCAGCCCGCCGGCGAAAGCCGGAATTGAATTCTGTCCGGCGTCGCTTACCATCCGTCCCGTAGGCATGACCAGTGGGCAACCGGCTGCGACGTACGGCTTCATTCTCAAGGCATCCGGACCGCGCAATCTGATTGCGACGCTTACATTCGACACGGATAAGAGATTGGAGTGCAATACAAAGCAATTGGAACTCGCCGCTCACGCCGACTGCCAACCCGTGCCTTCATATTACTCAATCGGCTTAAGCTTTTGGTAGGCTGTACATGAAACATCTCATAATCTTGACAGCATTCACTGCTCTCTTCCTTGGCTTGACACACCGCGCGCAAGCCGCCGGGGACATCTGTCCCGCAAGCCTCTATCTGCAGGCCGTCGGCGGTAACGACAAGCAAAACAAAAACGCGTTTTTTGGGTTCACGCTTAATGCGGGCGCGCCCAAAACCGTTTCGAATGCAATACTTGCCTTCGAGTCGCAAACCGGCTGGTACAGCGTAACTGTTCCCAGCGCAACAATCGGACCTACAACGCGCCATTTCATCGAGAGCGACGGAACGCACCGTGCGATGCAAGCCTGGGCGTCGCCGGTGATGTATCTGCGATTTCCTCAACCGGTCTCGCTGATGAACGCTTTCATTCTCGGCGCAAACGGCCAAGCGTGTCCGCCATTACCGCGGTGGGCGCTCATCCCAAAAAGCGGCGCCCGGAGACTCGCTGCGGATCCGCAATATTCCGACAGCGCGACTCTTCTGCCGCAGAGCGGCGATACGGTACTCGCACCAAAACCCGCGAGACCATTGTACAACACCAACTGCGCGCAACCGTTCCGATCGGCCGGCGTGAAAACGCCCGTCCCGCCAGACTATCCGGAAGACGCCGCATTGCACGGAGCTCATGGAACGTCGCAAGTTCGCGTAAACATCAATGCCGACGGCAGCCTGGCCGAGGCAACCCTTTTTCAATCTTCCGGGGAGTTCGTACTCGATGAGGCCACACTGAAAGCGGCGCGTGAAACCACGTACCAAAGCGCGGTCGCCTACTGCCAGCCCGTGCCGGGCAGCTACTTGTTCAAATCAACCTTCCAATACTAAGGGAGCGACGCGATGATCAGGGTGCTGCTTTTTTCCACGGTTCTCGTAGGTTTTTGCGCCCTAGCCACGCAGCGCGCGGAAGCGCTGTATGAGTTTTGCCCGGCGGATGTTCGCATGATCCCCGCGAACGCCGAGCCGGCCGCGAAATTTGGATTCGAGCTGGCGGCGCTTGGGCCGCGAGACGTTTCAGCTGTTATCGCATTCGATACCACCGGCGGCTGGTTTACCGCCGCCGTTCCACAGACTCCGATAACAGAAAAGGACCGGCACTACATAGGGCCCTCGAGTGAGTTTGTTATGCGGGACTGGGTTTCGCCGTTCATGTATGTGCAGTTTCCAAAACCGGTGAGCATCTTGCACCGGTGGGTCATGCGCGCGCAAGCATCGGGCGACCAGTTCGGGTGGGCCGCCCAAGGCGACGTCTTGTGCGAACCCTACACTGATGGAAACGGCATACAGCTTCCAGGCCCCAAGTTCGCGTTCACGACAACCGATGGCGATGACGTGCCGAAGGAGGCTGCGTCAGGCGCGCCGGTGATCGCCGTGGCGCAATCTTTGCAATCTCTCAAGACAACCAGCTGCGCAACGCCATTTACGCAGGCCGCGCCTTTGGAGCTCGTTCAACCCAAAGATCTCACGCCTCCGCGCATGCCCGAAACCACTGTGATCGAAGTAGCGGTTAAGCCCGACGGCACGCTGGCCGACACCTGGGTCTGGGGGCCGTCGGGGGATCAGGTATTCGACGCAAGCCGGCTCGACGAGGTCAAAAAAGATACGTTCAAACCGGGGTCAGCATACTGCGAACCGGCCGCGGGATTTTATTTCTTAACGTTCGCCTTCGCGCCGCGTTAGCACGATCGGACAAGAATGAAAAGCGCCGTCAAGTTCGTTTCTCAGCTGACACTTCTTATCACGCTCTTGGTCGTCTCGACGGCGCACGCACAAGCGATATCCGAGTTGTGCCCCGCGCGATTTTTTATGCAGCCCGTAAAGCAATCCGAACCGGCTACGACGTCGCTATACGGATTTGAACTCGCCGCTGAAGGGCCGCGCTCGGTGACGGCCGCCCTGGCTTTTGATACGAGCGATGGCTGGTTTGTTGCGTCGGTCCCCGCCACATCGCTTCACGAAAAGGACGAGCATTACAGCAGCCCGAGCGCTACATTCATCAAGCGAACCTGGGTTTCGCCAATCATGTATATGAAATTTCCGTCACACTTCACGATTTCGCATGCGTGGGTGTACAGCGCGCAATCCACCGGTGATGACTTTGGGTGGAGCAAGATGGGGCTGGTCGTCTGCCAGCCAGCATCCGGAGCTCGGTCAGTGAGCGTCGCGCCGCAAGGGCAGCTCGCCAAGCTCGATCCAAAGGATGAGGATCCGATTTCGGCACCGCCTGGAGCGGGAGCGGTAATAATCTCGGCAGATCGATCGTCCCCTCTCAAGAAATCCGATTGCGCAACGCCGTTTCGCGATGCAACGGCAACGAAGACCTTCTCGCCTGATTACCCTAACGCTGAGCGCGGCAGAGTAGGCATCAACGTCACGTCAACAATTCAGGTCTCGATAAACGCGGACGGCTCGTTAGCCGATGCTTGGGTTTATTATCCTTCAGGATTCCCGGATTTTGACGATGCGGCCTTGCAAGGCGCCCGTTTATCAAAATATGAAAGTGGAATCGCGTACTGTGAGCCGGTACCCGGTCTGTTCCTGTTTCACGTAACCTTTTCGCCGAACTAGTCGCCGGTCCCAATAACTCCACGCTGCTCGATCATCAGAACGACGGTACGTTCAGGCGCGCGCGTGCCGTGCATGATGCCTCTCGAAATGACGTAATTAGTGGAGCTTGATGAGGAGCTTGCCGTTGTCCGACGGCGGTGGCGCTTCGGGAACCGTTTCCGTTACCGGCTGGACCGCCCGTTCGGGCGCGGGCATCGCGCCGTAATCGGGAACCGCACCTGACGCTACTTTTTGCTTGTAGTCGTCGATCGCAACATGCAGCGCCTCGAGCGCTCGCTGCGGATAATCTTTCTTTTTTTCCGGATACCCGTCGAGCGCGCTTTCGACGTCGGCTTCTTTTAATGCAGCGGCTTCCTCGATCGTCTTGCCCTTGGCAAGATCGACGACGATACTGCACGTCGCCGTGCCGAAACCGCAGCCGGTCGTGAAATACGACATGTCCTCGATAACGGCGCCGGGACCGACTTTAAGGAAAAAGTTGTACATATCGCCGCACGAGTCGCTGAAATACTCACCGCTCGCGGTGGGGTTTTCCATGGTGCGGAACCCGGTGCGGTCTTCGACCAGCTGTTGAAATTTTGGAAAATTCATGCCTTCAGCTCAAACGTGCATTCGCTGCCGCCGGTTGCAAGGGATTCGGTTTGCACGTGGGTGCCGCCGATCGTCTCCTCGAGAACTTGATGGATCACCGAGCAGACCTCGGGGTTATCTTTAGCGACCGCCGAGTACGGGCAGTTGTGCTCGTGGAGTTCGAAGCCGCCCTCGATTAAATTGTAGTCGGCCATGACGCCGCCTTCGCGCAACACCTCGGTCAGCTGCCCCAGCCGCCCCGCGGTGTCGGTAGCGGTCACGCGCTCGCGCGCCTTGGCGACCGTACGCTTGGAAATGCCTTCGAAGAGCGCGGCGATGCCCGTTTCGCCGTGCTGCGCGCGAACCTCGCGCAAAACCGCGCCGAGCATCTTGTCGTAATGCTGCGGAAAAAGCTTCTCGCCGTCTTTGGTGAGCGAAAATTCGTGCGTAGGTTTAGTGGGGCCGCGGCGCACCGATTGCTCGACCACCAGCCCGTCCCGCTCGAGCACGACCAGCTGCTGCCGGATAGCATTGGGCGAGAGCCCGAAGACCTTGGCCAGGTCCACGGCGGAGGCGGATTTGCGCCGGCGGAGCTCTTCAACGATGCGTCCGCGGGGCGTCTGAAAGAAGCGGTCAGCCTGCATAATCTGCCTCGAATCCTAGCACGAAATACGCAGATAGTCCAGGTTTTCCTTGACTTTCTCCACCCTGGTCCGTAGGATTGGAAAGGCGGCTTAGGCCGCTTTCCGTATCCGAAGGAGCAACGCGTGTCCGAACGGGGCCTACGTATTCAACAGCTGCGCGCCGCCGCGGGCGGCACCCAAATCCTCAAGGGCATTGACCTCACGGTTGAAGCCGGGCGCGTGCACGCATTGATGGGGCCAAACGGCAGCGGCAAATCGACGCTCGCCTTTTCGATTACCGGCCACCCGGGATTTAAGGTAGAGAGCGGTTCGGTCACGCTCGACGGCGCCGACGTGCTCGCCATGGCGCCGGACAAACGCGCGAAGGCCGGACTCTTCCTCTCCTTTCAATACCCGGCCGCAATCCCGGGCGTGAAAGTTGCGAACTTTTTGTTTGCGGCGCGTCAAGCGCTGCACCCCGGCGATCTTCCGCCGGCGAAATTCCGCGCGCTGCTCTTAGAGAAAATGGATCTACTCGACATGGATCCGAGTTTCATGGGGCGCTACCTCAACGACGGCTTTTCCGGCGGCGAGAAAAAACGGCTCGAGATGCTGCAGCTCGCGATGCTTGCGCCAAAGTATGCGATTCTCGACGAAACGGACTCCGGACTCGACGTTGACGCGCTGCGCGCCGTCGGCGAGTCCGTCAACGCCATGCGCGCAAGCGAAAGCGGAAAAGACACCGGTTTTCTGATCATCACGCACTACCCGCGCATTCTGCAGTACGTCAAACCGGACGTCGTGCACATCATGATCGATGGGCGCATCGTCAAAGAAGGCGACGCCGAACTCGCGCAGCGCATCGAACGCGAAGGCTACGACAAGATCCGCGAGGAGACGGCGCAGATTGCCTAGCGCGACCCTCGAAAAGGCGCTCGAGCTCCGATCGGGCCGCGAACGTCCCGGGCAATTCTGGAAGATCGATCTCGACGCGATTGACTTCTCTTCACTTCAGGTTGCGCCGCCATCGGATCCGCAGATCGTCGCCCCCTCGAAGCCCGGTCTCATCGCCTGCGGACTTGAGGCCGCCAAGCGCGATCACGCCGAGGTCTTTAACCGCGCCTTCGGCAGCGTCACGGGTACGCTCAACGATAAATTCGCATCGCTCTCGGCCGCGCTCTGCAATACGGGCGCCTTCGTCTACATTCCGCCCGATCAATCCGTTGACGACCCAATCGAAATAACGTACACGGCAAAGAACGGCGCACTGTTTCCGCATACGCTGGTCGTGGTCGACCGCGGCGCCCGCTGCACGATCATCGAGCGCATCGAAGGCGAATCCGCCGAAGCCGTCTGCGGCATCGCCGAGATCGTCGCCGCCGAAAGCGCCACGGTTACGTACGCCGCCGAGCAGAATCTGCCGCTCGAATCGCAGGCATTTTTCACGCGCGCGGCCTCTCCAGGTAAAGATGCGTCGGTCACGTGGTGCGTCGCGGAAGTCGGCGCGGCGCTTTCGGTCTCGCGCATCGACGTGCTCGTTGATCATCCCGGCGTGGACGCGCACCTCAACGGCTTCTTCTTCCCGCGCGGGGATCAGCACGTCGACATGGTTTCGACGGTCCGTCACAACGTGGGCGAATCGCAATCGCAGACGCTCATTAAATCCGCGGCAACCGGGCGCGGCCAAGCGCGCTATCTCGGAAATATTCGCATCGCGCCGCACGCGCAGGGTACGGAGGCGTCGCTGCGCGACGACGCGCTGCTGCTCTCGCCGCGCGCGCACATCGACTCCGTGCCGGCGCTCGAAATCGGCGCGAACGATGTCAAAGCCTTTCACGGCGCCACCATCGGCGCGCTCGACGAAAACCTGATCTTTTACATGGAAAGCCGCGGCATCGAACGCGAAGCCGCCGAAAAGATGATCGCGCTCGGATTCTTCGAGCCCGTCGTCGAGCGCTTCCCAACCGGCATGCGCGAGAGACTGCGGGCCGCGTTGGAAGCGAAGATCGCGTGAGCGTCGCCGTCGAAGATCCCAAAGTCCGGCGTATCATCGCCGACTTTCCCATTTTGCAGCGGCCGACTTCGCGCGGCAAGCGCCTCGTCTATCTCGACTCGGCGGCGACCTCGCAAAAGCCGCAAGTCGTCATCGATGCGCTCGTCGACTACTACTCACAGTACAACGCCAACATCCACCGCGGCGTCTACGAGATCGCCGAACGCGCGACGGCCGAATTCGAAAAGGCGCGCGAAACGGTAGCGTCGTTTTTCAACGTCCAAACGCAAGAGATTATCTGGACGCGCAACACGACAGAGTCGATCAACCTCGTCTCGTATGCGTGGGGACTCCAGAACGTCGGGCGCGGCGACGCGATCCTGGTGACCCAGCTCGAGCACCACTCCAATCTGGTCCCTTGGCAGCTCCTGGCTGAAAAGACCGGCGCGCAACTTCGCTTCATTCCGGTAGATGACCGCGGACTCCACGTGCTCGACGATCTGGACGCGCTGCTCGCCGGCTGCAAACTCGTCGCCCTCTCGCATGTCAGCAATTCGCTCGGTACGATCGCGCCGCTCGACGTCATCATTCCGCGCGCACATGCCGCCGGCGCGCTCGTCATGGTGGACGGCGCCCAAGCCGCGCCCAATATGCCCGTAGACCTCAAAGCGCTCGACGCCGACTTCTACGCGTTCAGCGCACACAAGATGTTAGGGCCCACCGGCATCGGCGTGCTTTACGGAAAGCGCGCACTGCTCGAAGCGATGCCGCCGTTCTTGACCGGCGGCGACATGATCCGCAAAGTCGAGTACGCGAAGTCCACGTTCAATGAATTGCCATGGAAATTTGAAGCCGGCACGAGCAACGTCGCCGACGCGATTGCGTTTGCAGTCGCCGTTGACTATCTGCGCGGCATCGGCATGGAGTGGGTGCGCGAGCACGAGCGCCGGCTCGTGACGTACGCGCTCGAACGCTTGGCAACGCTCGAAAGCCGCGGTTTGGCGATTTACGGTCCGCGCGATTCAGCGCGCATCGCCGACGTCATCTCGTTTAACTTCGGCGACGTGCATCCGCACGATCTCGCCTCGATTCTCGATACCGATGGCGTCTGCGTGCGCGCCGGCCACCATTGCACGATGCCGCTCATGGAAAAGATGGGCTGGCCCGCCACGGCGCGCGCGTCGTTCTACATCTACAACACCGAGGAAGATATCGACGCGCTAGTCACGGGTATCGAAAAAGCCGCCCGCGTCTTTAAACTGTAGCCTTGGACGACTTCTACCGCGACTACATCCTCGATCACTACCGCAATCCGCGCAACTTCGGCCGGCTTGAGGGCGCCGACGCATCGGCCGAAGACCTCAATCCGCTCTGCGGCGATCAGATCCGCATGGAATTGAAAGTAGACAAGAGCGGCTTGGTGGAGGACGTGAAGTTTTCCGGCAAGGGCTGCGCGATTAGCCAAGCTTCGGCGTCGATGCTCACTGAAAGTATTAAAGGCAAATCGCTTTCACAGATCGCGACGCTTCCGAAAGAAGCCGTGCTGGAAAACGTCGGCATCGGCATCAGCCCGACGCGCATGAAATGCGCGATGCTCGGACTCAAAGTTTTGAAAAGTGCCGCGATCGGCGAGCTCGCCGCCTGGCCGGACGAAGCCTAACCTACAGCTTCGAGAAACTCTTCTGTAAGATCTTGCTGCCGTCTGCGGCCGACGAGACGTTGAACGTCTCCATGTAGTTTCCGCTCGGCGTGGACAGCGTCACAGCAACGACGTAGCTGCCGTCGGCATCGCGTGCGCTGTGCATGCTGACGATGTGCGTACTCGCGTGGATGAAACTTTCGTCGGGAGACCCGTTGCCTAAATAAGACGCAGCCGTCTGCGGATCGCCGCTGCGCAGCGCCTCGATATAGGACCGCACCGTCGTTTCGGCGGCGTTTGAAGGCACCGGCGCGGCGGGCACGGCGCGCGCAGGTGTCGGTTCCGGCCGGCGGCTCACGGGCAAGGTGCGGCGCGGCGCCGCGGTGCGTACCGGCGTGGGCTTGGGCGCCGGCGGAGCGGTCGGCGCGACGGTGGGGCGCGCGGTGGGCGCCGGCGTCGGTGTGGCCGCTGGAGTTGCGGCCGCGGTCGCGCTCGGCTTTGGCGCGGGCGAGGGTTTCGAACTCTTCACTGGGGACGGCGTGACGGAAGGCGATGCGGCGGGCGTCGGAGCTTCGGTCGGCGACGCGGTCGGCGAAGGCGCAATGTTCGCTACCGTATTTTGTTTTTTCGGCGCGTTGGCAAAATGCGCTAAGGCCATGCCCAAGAACCATCCGGCGATGATAACGACGACGGCCGCAGCAATCGTAATAGCCCAGCCGTTTCCGCCGCCCGATGAACGCCGCGGCCCCGATGGCGTTAGCCGGCGCCGCCGTCCGAGATCGTCGTCGTTCACGCTAAATTGATTATCCCAAGCAGCAGGCAGGTCCTCGGAAGTGCGTGAAGATTACGCGCGTGATTACGGTGCGCGTGCCCGTCGATCTCCACGCAGTCGCGGAAAGCGGCTGCAGTGCGTTTGCATCGGCAACGCCGCTGCGCTTGTATCATCTGCTCTCGCTGGCCGTGCGCGAAGTCATCGGCGCGCGGGCCCCCCAAGAACATTTCATGCGAAACTTGCGCGCGACCATTGCGGGTCTGCGCGCCGGGCGTTTCACGGTTGACGTAAACGGCCGCACCTTCGCGCATCCCGACGAAGTCGTCGTGTGCAACGGCGATACGGTGCGAGTCAGATTCTTTCTAGCGCGCGAGAGATTCCAGCACCGCCGGCAGACGGCCCTGGCGCGCGAGCATTAACTGCGCGAAGAGCGCATTGGGCCAGGCGAAGTCGTCACGCGTGTACGACTCGGGCCAATCCGAATTAAACGATTCGTGCAAGCGGTGATCGCCCGTGTCGGACGCGGCGATGTAGCCCATCACCTTGTCAACCTCGGTTGAATCGGTCGACGTAATCGCTTCCATCACCAGCGAAAGCGGCCAAATGTAGCCGTGCGGTGTGTGCGGGCTCCCAATACCTGAAGCGTATTTGCCGGCGAAATAATACGGGTTGCGCTGCGAGAGCACGAATGTTCGCGTCGCCTTGTATACCGAGTCGTGCGGGTTGACGTACCCGAAGTACGGTATCGAGAGCAACGACGGCACATTGGCGTCATCCATCAAGTTGGCGTTTCCGAACCCGTCGATTTCGTAGGCGTAGACGCGTCCGAGGCCCGGCACGTTGACTAATGCGTTGTGCTCGATGCCGTGACGGATCTGCACGGCCAGACCCCACGTCTCCAGCGCCATCGCATTGTCGCGATAGACTTTTCGTTCGATCTCGGTCAGTTGCTGCAGCACGACCGCCGCAAACATGTTGTCGGGAATGTTGTACTGATAGCGCGCCGCGTCGTCGGACGGCCGAAACGCCGTCCACACGAGGCCGGTATAAGCGACTCGCGTGCCGACGCCGTTGTTGGCCAGCTCGGCATGCCGGTAATGCGAACGCGTCGCGTGATGCTGCTCGGTCCGAAGCGTCCTCACCGCCGTCGTCATGGCTTGCTGGAGCGCCGGCGTAAAGATCGAACGGTCGCCGGTGGCTTTCCAGTACACGTACGCCAGCCGGATCGGATAGAGCAGCGAATCCATCTCGAACTTGCGCTCCGCGACTTGGTAGTCGTCGGTAAAAGCGTTCGCGTACGGATCGATCAGAATGTACTTGGCTTGCCGCGCGATCGCTCCGCGCAGCATGTTTCGGACGTACGAGTCGGTGGAAGCCAGCCCGATATAGGGCATCAGCACGGCGCTCGAATCGCGCAGCCATTCCGCGTTGATGTCGCCGGTGGAAACGAAGGTCGTCCCGTCCCGTTCGACCGTCGCGTGGCGGCTATAAGCCTCGTCATAGGCGCGCTGATAGATGCGCTGCAGCGTCACTGCAACCGCCGCCGGAGCGTTGGTGATTTCAGGAGTAGGAGACGCGATCGCCGGAATAGCCGTGAGCGGCCCAAGGGTCAGAACAAAGGATAAGGCAATGCTGGCGGCCTTCACGTACCGGAGCGTACCCAACTTTCCACCTTCAGACGTTTAAAAGAAACGTCTTTATTGGGATAATACGTTCAGCGAATTGGGCCCATCTACCTAGAACGGCTAAGAAAGAGAGTCCAGCCATCACTCGTCACCGCAGCATCGTCGGCCTCGGCTTGGCAGCGGTCATGATGATTGCGCTGCCCGCCCGAGCCGACCAGCGATACGCCGTCAGCGGAAGCGATCGCTACCAGATCGGTTCCTCCGACCTGCAAACCAACATCTCATACAGCGGCACCCAGCAGCTGACGATTCGGACTGTAGGGAAGCAGACACAGTTCCGGGCCGATGCCAAGTATCTGCGCATCGACGAGAGCGGACGGGTTCCGACCCATGCCGCCTTCGTCCAGATTCTGACGCCGCAGGGCGAGCTGCAAGACCGCACGGATGGCGACCCGGACTACCTGACCGTGCTCAATCAGCCGTTTGCGATCGAACTCGACCAGCAAACGCTGCACGATTTGCTTCGGCTGAAAAGCGAAGTTCCGTTCGAGTTTCCGGCGCCCGTCATGGGCGGCACGTTGCGCGGCTATCTGCGCCGGGGCGCAAACGAACAGGTCGCCTCACAGAACGCCCTTGCCGTAAATTTCGACGCCGCCGGCCCGATGGCCGGACCGCTTCCCGACCGCGCCGCAATGACGATGCGCGGCACGATGCGCATGCGCGGAACCGCGTACTACGCGATGAACGGCAATCCGCTTCTGCTGGCGCTGAACGAAACGCTGACGATTTCGGGCACGCTGCAAAACGGTTCGCATCATTCGCCGGTCACGATCACGTACGAGCGCTCAATTAAAGCGCAACCCGTTGCGCTGCCGACGCGCTCAGAGGCAGACTCGCACTAGCGCCTGCCGGCGTTTTTTTTTGCAATTGTCATCCTGAGCGAAGCATTTCGCCGTTAGCGAAATGCGAAGTCGAAGGACCCCGAGTAGCGCCCGATAGGGCGCATATCGAGGGGCGTCCCTTCGACTCACGCGCCTACGGCGCGTTGCTCAGGGTGGTTCGACAAGCTCACCATGACACAAAATAAGCGCCCGCCTTTCAGCGAGCGCTTACGCTATCGTGCGGCGAAGTTAAACTGCCGCCAATAACTCCACGGTCATCGGATGTGTGAACGGCTGTTCGCGCAAATGCACGAGCGGCGTGAAGGCGAGATGGTTTTGATGGCAGTCGATCAGCATCTCGACGCCGCGTTTGCACGAGCCGGTCTCTTCAATATACTTGTTGAGTTTCTTCACGAAGTACGCGGGCGGATCGCGCAGCACTTTTGCATAGTACGGATCGTCGGTCAGGCCTTGCGCCGAGATGCCCTCTTTCGGCACGAGCCAGACGAACCACGGATCTTCGCCGCTTCGGTAACCGATCAGAACCAGCGGTATAGCTCGTGAAGAATCGAGCGCCGGAAGAAAACTGCACATCGTGTAGGCGTCGAAAGTCACTTCCTTCGGCTCGATCGCTTCCATCAGTACCCCCGGAAAGCAAAAACCGTCCGGCGCAGCGCGCCTGAACGGTTAGGGATTTTTTATGAACGCTTGGGGCGTCATGGCGGACGGGTTCGCCCAGCCCTATGTGAAACCTTCGCCCAAGGCCGCGGTGTTTCGAAAGCGTATATGACCGCTCTCGCGCCGTCCCTGAGGGAGTATTGGGTGCCGGCTCCGGCACAAAAGAAAGCGGTGAAGCGCGTCGGCGCCCCCGAGGCCGACCGCTTCGACACTATCGTCGACGAATACGAGCGCCGGCTCTACGGCTTCGCCTTGCGCATGACAGGCAACCGGGAAGACGCCGAAGAGATCGTGCAAGATGCGTTCGTGCGCGCCTATCGCGCGCTTGCGAAAATGTCGCCGGAGCAGCGCGCCGAGTTGCGCCTGCAGCCGTGGCTTTATACCATCACCTTGAACGTGACGCGCAACCGTTTGCGTGGAAAGCGGCCGACCAACGTCGCCCTCGACGCGCTGGCCGATCCCGACGCCCTGTTGCGCAGTTCCCGCCACGACGGCCCCGCGCAGCCCGAAAAAATCCTCGAAAGAAACGCCGATATGGCGCTGGTGGAGCGGGCGCTGCTCCAACTCCCGATGCATTTGCGCGCCGCCGCCACGCTGCGGTTCATCGAAGGCCGCAGCCATCCCGAAATTGCTGAAATTCTCAACCAACCGATCGGAACGGTCAAATCGCACGTGCATCGCGCCGTGCGCATTTTGCGCCGTATCCTCGGACCGCAAATCGGCAAAATCGTGCCGGAAGGAGCCCCCGTCCATGCGATGTCGTGAAGTCGAAGCGCTGTGGGATGATATCCGCGAAGGAATGCCCCCACTCCGCGCCGCCGTCCACACCCATTTGCGCGCGTGCCAAAAATGCCAGGATCTTTACGAACAGTACGAAGGCGTCGCTTACTGCCTCTCGTGCCTGCCGCAGCCCGAACCGTCGTGCGATCTCGCCAAACGCGTGATCGAACACATCGCGACGCTGCAAAGCAAATACCGCGGCACGCCGATCGTCCTGACGTGGCTGCGCACGCAAATCGGACGCGTCTACGTCGGCTACAAGGGCGACCGCATCGCGTTCATCGGCTTGGATCGCGGCGACGGTCCCGAAAAAGTGCGCGAGCAGATCGAGCGCCGCTTGCACCGGCACGTCGACCAAGGCCAAACGCCAACGTGGCTGCAAAAAATCTTCGACGACTACTTCAAAACGTGGCGCGTCGATCAAAACAAAGTCGACATCACCGATCTGACGCAGTTCGAACAGGACGCGCTCAAAGCTGCCGCCAGCATTCCGCCCGGACAAGTGCGGTCGTACGCCTGGGTCGCGCAAACGATCGGCCGGCCGAAGGCAGCGCGTGCGGTTGGCCAGGCGATGGCGCGCAACCCGCTGCCGCTCTTGTTCCCGTGCCATCGCGTTGTCGACTCCAACGGCGCGCTGCACAATTACGGTTACGGAATCGAGATGAAGGCACGCCTGCTTAAGATGGAGGGCTATCGCCCGGAGCGCTGAACGTCGCCTTTGAAATTAGTCCGCGGTTCCCTCACAAATAGACGAACGAGGGCAAACAGCCGGACGGAGGAGGTGGTCATCGTAAGTATCGAGAGTCACAAACGTTTTCAACTCACTGCGATGAAAAGAGGTGCCGCCTCGTAGGCGGCAGTCAAGTACCACAAGTCCAGCCGGCTCGTAGGAGCCGGCTTTTTTTCACCTAACCTTTTTACCGGTGTCGAGTTCGGTTCTTGTGACGGGGTTCGAGCCGTTTGGCGGCAGCAGCGTCAACCCCAGCGAATTGGTCGCACGCAGTCTGGAAGGGCGCCTCATTGCGGGGCGCCGCGTCGTCGCGCGGGTTTTTCCGGTGGAGACGTCCGGCGTGGGCGAGCGCTTGCGCCAAGCATTTGAAGAGGAGCAGCCTGAGTTGGTCGTTTGCATGGGCCTCGCCGCCGGCCGCACCGCGGTCTCGCTGGAACGCGTCGCGGTGAATATGCTTGACTTCGAGCAGCCCGACAACGCGGGCGAGGAGCGCAAGAACGAGCCCATTCTGCGAGGGGGCCCGGATGCGCGCCTTTCCCCAATGCCAATCGCCGAGATCGTGGATGCCTGGCAGCGCGAAGGCGTGCCCGGCTACGTCTCAAATTCGGCCGGAACCTATCTTTGCAATCAAATTTTGTACGAGGTTCTCGGCATCGCCGAGTCGGTTTCACCCCCGGTAACCGCCGGATTCATCCATCTGCCCTATCTCCCCGAGCAAGCCATTGCAGCCGGAGCGGGAAACAGTCCCTCGATGTCTCTGGAATTGATGAATCGCGCGATCGAACTGGCCATAGCCGCCACCATCCCCTCGATCGAGAGGCGCAACGCCGGCAGGCAAGCTGCGGCGGCCGGAGTCTAAGGAGAATAATCTGAGCGACCCCCGCACCGCCGCCATCCCCGACGTTCACGGCCACGCTAAAGGCGAACACAAACCGTTTGCCGAGGAACGCCCCATCGCATACTCCGCGCGCATGCTTTTCTTGTGGTTCTATCATGCGTGCCAGCGCGGGTCACCGCGCTTCCTCATGGTTTCCGACCATATCAACTATCTGACGTTCGAAGATCCGGGCGCCGTCAACACGGTGCGCCGCGCGTTGAAGTTAGCCGAGGCCGGCGACTTGTACGGTGCGGCTGAAACCGCCGGCGTCGATGTTGCGCATGCCGCAGTCGTATCCGAAGGTCTGCGCAAAGGCATGCGTTTCTCGATCGGCGCGGAGATTGACAACGATCCGCGCGCCCGCCCCGACGCACAGAACATCGTTGACGCGATGAAACCCGACGGAATGATCCGTTCCGTGCACTTCTTGACGATCGAGCATCCGGAGAAAGGCGCGGACTGGTCCTGGCCGTTCGACAATCCCGAATTCAAAGATCTCTTCGCCGTCGTCGGTACGCAGAAAGCGTGGGAGATGTACGTCGCCAAATTGATCGACGACATCGAGAAGCTGCCCGGACAGATCGTCGCGCATATCTATGCACCGGCCGTCTTCGGCAACTGGCCCGACATGAAACGCCTCGAGCAATACGAAAACCGCGTGCTCGATGCGTGCGCCGCGCGCGGTTTAGCCATCGAAATCAATACGCGCTTCATTTACCGCGACAATCCGGCCGAGCAAAAACAGAAGTACCGCGACGCGCTGCTGCGCCTCATGAAGAAAGCCAAGAACAAAGGCGTGGGGATCGCCGTCGGTTCCGACGCGCACAGCCCGAAAGATCAAGGCAGCGCTTTCGACGTGATCCTCAAACTGCTCGACGAGGCGAAGATCAACGAGCTGGTTTTCCCGGTTGCCGGGCGGCTCGCGCGGGTTGCCTTGCGCGCGACCAAGGAGCATCTGCAAAAAGTGCTCGCGCGCGAACCCGCGGTTCAAGCGGGCAGCAGCATCAGCGGCTACGGGCGCGCCGAGCTCGGTTTACCGGAGCGCAGCGAAGAGGAAGAGCGCATTCATCGCGGCGGGCGCAAGGCGCGCAAAACCGCTGCTCCGGCGCGCGTGCCCAAGCGCTTGCTCAAACCACCAGCGCGCAAAGTCGCGGCAAAGGTCACCAAGGCCGCTAAACCGGCCAAGCCCCTCAAGGCCGCGGCGGTGAAAAAGAAGCCGGCCGTTAAGAAAGTCGCGCGCCCCGCGGCCAAAAAAGCCAAGCCGGCCGCGAAAAAACCCATGCCCAAAAAACTTGCGGCCAAAAAAGCCGCACCTGCGCCCAAGAAAAAGACCGCTCCTAAGACGGCTGCCAAAAAAGCTGCGCCGAAGAAAGCCGCGGTCAAAAAACCGGCGCCCAAGGCCGCCAAAAAGAAAGCCCCAGTCCGCAAGAAACGTTAACTGCTCTGCTCCAAAAGGAGAGCGCCATGCCGGACATTTCGCGCGTTCGTAATATCGCCATCGTCGGAACCCACCACGCAGGCAAGACGACGCTGGTGGAAGCGATTCTCTCACACTGCGGCGCGACCAGCCGCAAAGGCGCCGTCACCGACGGCACGAGCACGACGGACTACGAACCCGAGTGCATCGGACACGCGCAGTCGACGACGGTCGGCTTCGCGCACTGCACGGCGGACGGTATAGACATGACGCTCGTGGATTGTCCGGGTTTCATCGACTTCTTCGAGGAGACAAAAGTTGCCGTCTCCGGCTGCGATGCGGCTATCGTCGTACTCGACGGCGAGCCGGCGCGCGTTCCGCAAACGCAAGCGCTGATCGATTTCATGGAATCGCGCAAGATGCCGCACCTCTTTGTCGTCAACAAACTCGACCGGCCCGGCTCGGATTTCACGCGCACGCTCGAAGCGCTGCAAGCCGCCTATGGGCGCCACGTCGTGGCCGAACAACTGCCGATCGGCGCAGCGGAGAACTTTAACGGATACGTTGATTTGGCCGACGGTAAAGCGCATCAGTACGACGGAACCGGCGAAAAAGATATCGACGTGCCTTCTGAGATGCATGACCACGTCACCAAAGCGCATCTGCAGTTGCTCGAAGCGATAGCCGATTTCGACGATCATCTGATGGAAGAGTTGCTCGAAGGCGTCGAGCCGCCGCTCGAAGAGGTCGAAAAAGATCTCTGCCTGGAGTGCGCGCACGATCAAATCGTGCCGGTGCTCGTGGCCGCCGGACTTCCCGGTTACGGCGTCGCCGCGCTGGTGCGCGCGATGGAGAAATGGTTTCCGTCACCCGCCGACGCGCCGTTCGTTGATGCGGAGGGCCGCCCCATCGAACCGCGCGCCGACGGACCCGTGATCGCGCAAGTGATCAAAACGTCGATTCATCCGCAGTCCGGAAAGGTCTCGATCGTGCGCGTGATTTCCGGCACGCTGAAATCCGACGCTTCGCTGACCAACATCACCAAGGGCGGCGAAAAAGTTCGCTCCGGCGGACTCTACCGTCTACAGGGCAAGAAACAGGAAGCGGTGCCCGAGGCAGGCCCGGGAAGCATTGTCGCAATCGCGCGGATCGAAAGCGTCGCGACGGGCAACACGCTGACCGACAATAACTTCAAAGTCCTTTTACCGCGCGTTCCCGCCAACGAGCCGGTCTTCGGTGTTGCTATCCGTCCGAAAGAACGGATGGACGAAGCGAAGATCTCGCAGATGCTCGCGCGGATCATCGACGAGGATCCGTCGTTGCGCCTGGAGCGCGCGCCGATTACCAACGAACTTCTTCTTCTGGGCAGCGGGGAGCAGCACGTCTCGATTGCGGTCGAACGGCTGACGCGCAAGTTTAAAGTCGAGGTCGTGACCGCACCTGCGACCATTCCGTACCAAGAGACGATCACGGCCGGCACCGAAGTGCACTCGCGCTACAAACATCAGACGGGCGGTCACGGCCAATTCGCCGACGTTTGGCTGCGCTTCGCGCCGCAAGACCGTGGCCACGGAGTCACGTTTGAAGAGAAAATCGTTGGGGGCGTGGTTCCACGCCAATTCTTCGGCGCGGTCGAAAAAGGCGTTCGCGAGGCGCTGCTGCACGGCAGCATCGGCGGATATCCGGTGACCGATCTCCACGTTGTGCTGTTCGACGGCGCATATCATGATGTTGACTCGAGTGAACAGGCGTTCAAAACAGCCGCCGGCATGGGCGTGCGCGACGCGATGCCCAAATGCAATCCGGTCGTGCTCGAGCCGATCGTCCACGTCGCCGTCACGGTGCCGGCACATTACACCTCGTCCGTTATGCAGCAGCTCACCGGCAAACGCGGCCAGATCTTGGGCATGAACCCGGCCGACAAGCCCGGCTACGACACG
The DNA here is from genome assembly GCA_013036105.1 of Vulcanimicrobiota bacterium. Taxonomy (GTDB): domain Bacteria; phylum Vulcanimicrobiota; class Vulcanimicrobiia; order Vulcanimicrobiales; family Vulcanimicrobiaceae; genus Rubrimentiphilum. The sequence continues at coordinate 33,197 of JAAXCX010000007.1, read as the reverse complement.
GTCGAAGCCTACGTGCCGCAAGTCGAACTGGCGCGTTACATCACCGAATTACGAACTGCCACACAAGGGCTCGGCACGTATTCCTGGCGGCACGAGCGCTTCGACCCCGTTCCGGGAAAATGGTCTGCTCCGAAAGCTGCGGTTTAAGGAAAACATGAAACATTTCGTCGTTGCCGTTCTCGTCGTGTCGATGCTCGCCGGCTGCACCAAAACGGGCGGCGGCCCTACGGCCAGCAATTCGCTCTCGTGCGGGGCGCCCGCGGATCCGCCCGCGCCGACTGCGAAACGCGGAACGCTGCGCATCTCGATTCAGCAGGACGTCAAGAATCTCAACCCGCTGCTGAGTTCGAACACGACCGACGGCATGATCATGTTTCTGGCCTTTCTGCCGCTCCTACACGCAAATCCCAAAGGTGAGCCGGTAGCGACGTCCGGGCTCGCCGCGGAGGTTCCGACGCTGGAGAACGGCGGGATCAGCAAAGACGGCTTGACGATCACCTATCATCTGCGCAAGAACATCAAGTGGACCGACGGCGTGCCGGTCACGAGCAAAGACGTCAAGTGGTCGTGGCAAGCGATCATGAGCAACGGCAACAACATTATTTCGCGCCACGGCTACGACTTCATCAAGAGCGTCGATACGCCCGACGATTACACCGTCGTCGTCCACCTCATCAAGAGATTCTCGCCAATCGTCAACACGTTCTTCGCCGACAGCGACCAGCCGTATCCGGTCGTTCCGGCGCACGTTCTCGCCAAGTACCCGAACATCAACCAAATCGCATTCAATGCGGCGCCGACCGTCAGCGACGGTCCGTTCAAGTTCCAGCAGTGGGCGCACGGCGATCACATCACCTACGTCGCCAACGACAACTTCTTCCTGGGCAAGCCGGGCCTGGCGCAGATCGTCATCAAGATCGTGCCCGACGAAAACACGATGCGCGCGATGCTGCAGACGCACTCGCTCGACTGGATGTTCGAAGCCTCACTCAGCAACTATCCGCAGGTCAAGAATATCCCCGGCGTGTGCCTCGCCTGGGTCGACGTGAACGGTTACGAAGACGTGCAACTCAACGTTGGGAAGGGCCAAACGCTCAACGACATGCACGTGCGCCGCGCCGTCGCATATGCGATCGATAAGAAGCGCATCGTCCAGACGCTCACCTTCGGCCAGACCCGCATCGCGGTCGAGGACCAGCCGTTCTGGATGTGGTCGTACTACCCCAACGTCCAAACGTATCCGCCCAATATCGCGGCGGCTCGTAAAGAGCTCACGGACGACGGCTACAAGCCGCGCGCCTCCGACGGCATCATGATGAAGAACGGCCAGCCGCTTTCGCTCACGCTGGTCAGCAACAGCAGTAACGTGACGCGGCGCAAAAACAGCATCGAGCTGCAGCAGATGCTGCACAATGCCGGCATCATCGCCGACATCAAGTACTATCCCGGCGATATTCTCTTCGCCCCGGTCGGCGAGGGCGGCATTTTGCAGGGCGGCAAATTCGACTTGAGCTTGGCCGGCTGGTATGCGGGCATCGATCCCGACGACGCTTCGCAGTTTGCCTGCGCGAACATGGCCCCCAACGGTTACAACTACTCGCGTTACTGCAACTCCGATATGGAAGCCGCGCAAAAGACCGCGCTCAACAGCTACGACCGCCCGACGCGCAAGAAAGCCTACGAGCTCGTCCAAACCTATCTCGCACGCGACCTCCCGGAGATCTTCCTCTACGATCAGCGCGCGATGCATCCGATCAGCGTCAACTTCAAAGGTTTCGCACCCAATCCGGTGACCGAATCCTGGAACTCTTATCAGTGGAGTATTTAGGCTCCAGCGAATCGCTCGCGCGCCTACCCGATATCAACTGGCTGCGCAAAATTATCGTTGAACGCGCGCTGACCCGCGGCGATTACATGCTCGCGGGCGGCACGCGCAGCGATTATTACATCGACAAGTTCCGGCTGTTTTCGGATCCGCACGTCTTGCGGCGGATCGCACGACTGTTCGTTCCCGTGATCTCCGAGGTCAATCCTGATCTCATTGGAGGCACCGAACTGGGCGGCGTCGTGATCGCCACTGCCGTTTCGCAGCTCGCAAACCTGCCCATGATCGCCGTGCGTAAAAAGCCGAAGGGCTACGGCGCGTTCGCCGGCGAGTATGTTGAAGGTGCGTACGAAGCCGGGCAGCGCGTCTTGCTTCTTGAGGACGTGGTCACCACGGCGCGCGAGCTGCTCGCCGCCAAAGATCGGCTCGAAGAATTGAAGCTGCGCGTGACGTGCTGCGCGGTCGTCAGCCGCGGCCTCGCACCGGTCCGCTCGCTTCTGCAGTTCTCACTTCCACGGGGCGAAGCGAAGACAGAGAACTAAAAGGACCACGGTACGTGGCGGCCCGCGGAACCGCTGGCGAAAAAACCTCCATGTTTTTTCGCCGCTTGAGCGCATTTTCGAGAGCAAGTTTTGAATTCGACATCCTGTCGAGCTCGAAAATGTCGCACATTCCGCGGCCGCCACGTACCGCGGTCCAATTACGAATACTACGTTGACGGAAGCGAGTTGTAAACGTCCTCGGCGTGACCGGCGACGCTGACCTTCGGCCACACTTTGTGAATCGTGCCGTCCCGGTCGACAAGAAACGTCGTGCGCCCGTCTACTCCGAAGGCCTCGTACATCTTGCCGTCCGTATCCGCGATGAGCGGAAACGGTAGAGAGTATTTTGCCTTGAACTTTTGGTGACTGGCGACGGAGTCTTTACTGACCCCGACGATTTGCGCGCCCTTGGCGCTGAACCGGTCGATGGCGTCGCGAAACTGCGAGCCCTCGTTGGTTCAACCCGGTGTGTCGTCTTTGGGATAAAACCATAAGACGAGCGGCTTGCCGAGCAGCTCGCGCGTATTGAATTTCCGCCCCTCGTCGTCAACGACGTCGAGTTCGGGCATTTTGGCGCCTTCAGTAAGCATGGATAACCTCTACGCCGCGCTGCGCGAGAGTTCCGCCCGGGCGATCAGTTTCGCGTAGCTCGGCCGGTCGACGATGAAGAGCATGCTGATCATGAAAATCAACATGAACAGAATAGCGCTGCCGAACGCCGCCGGAAACCCGTACCGGGTCGCGATCCAGGCGAGGATGAGCGAATTGAACGCTCCCATGATGTTCAGCGCACCGTTGTAAACACCGTAGACGAATCCGGTCGAGGCTTGGTTGGGCGAGATATCGATCACGTTAACGGCCCAGGCACCGACGGTCATGTTCATTAAGAGCGCCGCGAAACCGATGAGCACGGCGGTGAATCCGCCCAGCCCCGCGCGCGCGCTGAAAATCGATAGTATCATGCACAACATTGAGCAAAACATCGGCGCCGCCGTACCGATACGGCGCGCCGTGAGCCGGTCGAAATGTGCCGCGAGCCGATCGTTAAAGGGACCCGAGAGAATGAATCCGGCGAAGCCCAGCATGAGCCCGAGACTCGCCCATGCCGAACTTTTGAAAATGCTCATATGGAACGTGTAAAACATGTAACTCGGCACCCAGTTCAGGAACGTGAACAGAATGTACCCGAACGTCATATAGACGAGCAGCATGCCCAATCCGGTGCGGCTAAAAATGACATCTCTGATGCCCGGCCAATCGGCTTTCTCATCGTGCGGCGCGCGATTTCCGATGTGCGCGATCTCGGCTGCGTTGACGCGCGGATCTAGCGCCGGCCGGTCGCGCACGATGAAGATCCAAAACGGCAGAATGAGCAAGCCCGCCAGCCCAAAGAGAATGAACGTCCATTGCCAGCCAAATCGAACGACGATGGACCCCGCCAACAACGTGCCGAGTGCCGGACCGAGAAATTGACCCGAACCGGCCCACGTATAGAGCGTCGAGCGTTCGCCGGGTCCCGCCCACGCGTTTGCGCACTTAGCGTTGACGGGCCAGATTCCGGCCTCGCCCGCGCCCATCAAAGCGCGAATCCCGAACCAACCGGCAAGCGTTCCGGCGAAGGGCGTGGCGATGGTAAACGCCGACCACCAGCCCAGCATTAGCGGCAGCGACCAACGCAGACCCAATCGATCGGCCAGCCATCCGCCGGGAAAATTGAATAGGGCGTAGGCGATGCTCCAGGCAAACAAGATCGCGCCGATTTGCTGTAAGCTAAAGCCGAATTGGTGCCGGATCGCAGGGATCGAGACCGCGTAGTTCACCCGGTCCATGTAGTTGATGAAAACGCTCAGGAACATGAGCAGAAAAACGAGATACCTGCGCTTGGTCATGGACATTGAACCTATCGGGAAAGAGCGCGTAAACTCCTCGGAGAAACGCTGACCGACATGGGAGGACCCTAATGCGCCGTTTGGCCACCGCTTTTGCTCTGATCTTGACGTCCGTTTTCGCGGCATCGCCCCACGTCCGGGCCGCGTCCGTGCCCAAACTTGATCGCGTCGTCATCATCATGCTCGAGAATCACAGCGACCGGAGCGTGATCGGCGATCCGGCGGCGCCGACCATCACACAGTATGCTCATCAGTACGCGTATGCCGCCAACTTTTACGGCGTCACCCATCCAAGTCTGCCGAACTACCTCGCGATAACGTCAGGTTCCAACTGGTATAGCAACTCCGACGATCCGACGCAGCGTTTCAATCACCGCAACGTGGTCGACGAGTTGGAAGCGCACCATATTTCGTGGAAAGCGTACATGGAACACATGCCTTCGCCAGGATTCATGGACAATTTCTATCCGGCCAATGAAAACGTCGCGCTCTACGTCATCCGCCACAACCCGTTTATGCTCTACGACGACATCCGTAATAACGCGGCGCGCCGGGCGAAGGTCGTGCCGCTCGACCAGCTCGCGGCCGATGCCAAGAACGGCACGCTCGCAAAGTACATCTGGATCTCGCCCGACGTCTGCAAAGACATGCACGGCACGCCTGAAGAGCCGTGCCCGTACGCAAAGGACGCCGACCTTCGCCGCAGCGGAGACGACTTCGTGAAACAGTGGGTGCCCGTGCTGCTGCATGCCAAAGGCTGGACGAAACATTCGGTCATTTTTATTCTCACCGACGAAACGACATACAACGGCGACAAAGCCACAGGCGGCTGGCTCAACGCCGACGGCTGCTGCGATGCGCCGGCGCTTCCGCCCGGCACGGCTCTCCTGCCAAAAGGCGGCACGTACGGCGGCGGCCTGATTCCGTTTATCGCAGTGGGCGGCATCGTGAAGCGCGGCTACGTCTCGCACCTCGAGTACAACCACTACGCGCTGCTGCGAACGATCGAGGACGCGTGGGGGTTGGCCCGTCTCGGGTTCACGTCCGACACGGCAAATATCCGCACACTCGCGGACATGTTCGCTAATCCGCTTTGAACTGCGAAAGCGGAACCACGTAAAGGACGCGGTCAGCCGCTTCCATTTCCGCGAAATCGCGGATCGGGCGCAGTCTGCCGGCTCGCCACGCATAGAGCGGCACCGTCCCCTCAGCGCGAGGAAGGCGATCCGAAGCGCTGCGCACGCCTACATTAAAGGTCTCGCCCGCGAAAGACACGCGCCCGCGCGTACCCGGAAAGCGAGCGAGGCCGGCGATCATCGGCGCCGTTAACTCCGCCGCCGAGAACGACTTGGCGATGTTGAAATTGCGTTCGATCAGACGAGAGAAGTCCGGATCGTTGATGCGCACCACCACCGGAATCGCCGGGTTTTGCACGAGCGCGCCCAACGCCGCTTCCAGATTTGCCGTGTCGCTGTCGGTCACGGCGACGAAGCTGAGCGCCGATGGCAGATCGCAAAACTCAAGCGTATCGTCGTTGGTCGCGTCGCCCGTGAGCAAATCGATCCGCCGCGTGCGCGCCAATTCCAGCACTAGCGTATCGGGGCGCTGTTCGAGGACCACCACGCGCTGCTGCATATCGAGTAAGAAATCGATCACCCGCGTTCCGGTGCTGCCGGCGCCGCACACCACCACGTGGTCCTCCGCGCGGACGCGTCGCAGACCCTGAAGCGCGGTTTCTTGCGCACGGCTAAATGCCGACGCGATCGATGCGATGAAAATGCCGGCGATTGTCACGCCGCCGACCATGATCGCCATCGCGACAAATAATGAAAAGTCGCCACCGTGCCGGTTGTACGGCGTGATATCGCCGTATCCGACCGTGAACATTGTCGCCGCGGTAAAGTACATCGCTTCGATGAACGTCAAGTGTAGTTGAAATGTGAAGTAGGTCGAGCCGGCCAAAAACAGCAGCGTGGCAAATACGAAGGTATAGATAAGGAACGGCTCGTAGCGGGCCGCCGCCCGGAACATATCGCCGAGCCATTCGCGCCGGCGGCGGATCTGCGGCCGCGCGCGGCGACGCCGGTGCCACGCGTGCTGCAATGCGTCCATGGGGCCAAACGCCACGACGCGGTCGTCACGGGTAATTCGTGCGGCGCGGTCCGGAGCGACGCCGTCATTGACGCTGACGAGGCGCATGCCCAAGCGGCGCTCGGCTTCGCCGACGGTAGTATCACGCAAACCAAAATCCCGTGCCCGGCGTTCGGAAAATCCGACGAGCGGCCCGTCGACGTCCGGAAACTGCAGCGCATAGACGCACGCCGGGTCAACTGCTGCCCCCGCGTAGGTCGCGGCCGCGTGAGCCGCGGGCGATATCGCCGAGCAATCGGAAAGGTTCTGCTCGATTTTGTGCCCGAGCGCCCGATTGAATTGGCGCAAGACGATTCGGATCTTCGGATTCATCTCGCGCGCTTTTAACGCGATCTGCAGATTGAGCCGGTCGTCGCTGGAAACCGGAATGATGCAGATGGCATCGGTTACGCCCGCATCGCGCAACGCTTCATCGCCGGCCGGCCAGAGCTGCAGCACTTCGTGGCCCCGCGTCGTGCGAAGTTCGTCGCAGACGCGCCCGGCAAGGTCATCACCGCCAACGACAATAATCAAAGGCAGCTCACGCATGACCGAACCTTCCACAGAGGGCGGGAAGCTCCGCCGCGCGCATCCGCTCGCAATCTCGCTGATCGCACGCCTTCGCGCGACTCCGCGCGCGCGCGTATTGGAGATCGGCGCAGGCACGGGACGAAACACCGAAGCGTTGCGCGCAGCCGGACTTGAGATTGACTCGGTTGCCGACGGCACTCCGATTCCCGCACGCAATGACTATTATGATGGCGCGCTCTCCACGCACGCGCTCCTTCACGGCACGCCGGGCACGATCGCTGCTTCGCTGGAGGCGATCGCAAATTCGCTCAAACCCGGAGCGCCGCTGCACGCGACTTTCGCTTCAGTACTTGATTCGCGTTTTGGAAAAGGCCGGCGGATATCGAGGCATGTGTTCGCGGCCGAAGCCGGCGACGAAGCCGGCGTGCCGCACGTCTATTTTACCGGCGAAGAATTACGCTCGCTGTTGGAAGCGAGATACGACGTCGAGTCGATTCAAGAAACTGCGGCGGATGATATCGTCGGCACCTGGGCCCACCGCGAACCCTTGCGCGGCGTCGTTCACTGGTTCGTCCGAGCGGTAAAGAAGCGCTAAGTCTTCTCCGCTAAGCTCTCGGCCATGATCGCAGAATGATTTGCTTGCGTTGCTTCACGTCTTGTGTTTTGAAAACTCGCTACGAACCACTCGGGGCCTTCTCTTACGAACAGCGCGGTCGCGACCGTTCTGACCACTCCTTGAACGGGTCCTGACGGAATCTGTAATTCGCCGGGCACGATCGCGAGCACGGCATCGGGCGATACCGGCCGCACCTGCTCGATCGAAAACGTCACCGTGCTTCCGGCGTACGGCCCCTTGAGGATCTTTTCGTGCATCCCCGCGACTGCGGCGCGACCCTTCGCGTGCATGCCGAGCAGATTAATGAAATCGACGTCGGGGGTGCACCTCGCCGCAAACGCGTTTCCATCCCCGCGATTCCAAGCGGCGTTCAGGGCGTCGACCGCCGGCTGAATGGACTCTTTTTCGGAACTCATGCTTTCTCCACCGCGATGAGATCGCGCATCGGACTCGACGCGTTGGCGTAAAGCCGCTTCTCCATCCGCCCGGCCAGAAACGCCAGCCGCCCGGCTTCGATCGCGCGCTTCATCGCTTCGGCCATCATCGCCGGTTCTTTGGCGGCCGCGATACCTGTATTCATAAGCACCGCGTCAACGCCCAATTCCATCGCAATCGCCGCGTCGCTCGCCGTGCCGACGCCGGCGTCGACGATCACCGGGATGCCGGCGCGCTCTTTAATGATGCGAATCGAATACGGATTACAGACGCCGAGCCCGCTGCCGATAGGCGCCGCGAGCGGCATGACCGCCGCGCATCCCAGCTCTTCCAAGTGTTTGCACGCAACCGGATCGTCCACGACATAGGGCAACACGGTAAACCCGTCGCGCACGAGCTCCTCGGCCGCGGTGAGCGTTTCCCGCGTGTCCGGGTAGAGCGTTTGCGAGTCGCCGATGACTTCGAGCTTGATAAGGTCGGTCTCGCATAATTCACGCGCGAGTTGCGCAGTGAGCACGGCCTCTTTGGCGCTGTAGCACCCGGCCGTATTCGGCAAAATCGCGTAACGCGAACGGTCGATATAGTCGAGCAGCGTCTTGCCGCTCTTGTCGTCGAGATTGATCCGGCGGATCGCCACCGTCACCATTTGTGCGCCGCTCGCAGCGTGTGCAGCCTGCATAACGTCAAGCGACGGATATTTCGCCGTGCCCACGATAAGCCGCGAGCTCAGCTCCAGCTTGCCGATGCGCAATAGATCTTGCACATTACCCTCCAGCCACGGCGCGAATGATTTCGACGCGGTCCCCGTCTTCGACGACTTCTTGCGCGAACGACGCGCGCCGAACGACGCGATCGTTTTTCGCAACCGCAATGCCGCGCTCGGGCGCGTCGATATGCGCCAGCAAGCGCTCCATCGTCATCCCGTCGGGAAGTTCGCGCACCTTGCCGTTGATCGTCGCCTTCATCACCGTCACGCTTACATGTTCGTGTAGACCGGGCCCTCCCCGCCTTGCGGGGGAACCCAAGTGATGATTTGGTAGGGATCCATGATGTCGCACGTCTTGCAATGGACGCAGTTCGTGAAATTGATTTGCAACCGGCCTTCAACCTCACCCGCGCCGTCCTTCTTCTCGAAGAACGGTTCGTAGACTTGGGCCGGGCAAAAATACTGACACGGATTGCCGTACTCGACCGTGCAGCGGTCGCGACAGATGTTCGTGTCGGCAACCTTTAAGTGAGACGGCTGATTCTCTTCGTGCGACACGCCGCTGTTGTAGACATCGGTAAGTTTTCCAAACGTCAGGACGTTATCGATTTTCGCGCGCGGCGTTTCTTTGGGTTTGTAGCCGGCTTTTTCCATCCGCGCATAGCCGGCTTTGCCGGGCAGTTTGTTTTTGAATCCGAAGCCGCGTCCGCCGGTGATCATGCCCAGGCCGACGTTAACCATGCCCGAAATCAAGCCGCCTTCGAACCCTTGGTGGAAGTTGCGGGCCGCGAAAAGTTCGCGATACGCCCACGAGTCTTTGAATCTGCTTTCCATCGCGGAAAGCCGCGCAGAGCCCGTGTCGCCGGCTTGCAGCGCTTCAAATGCGGTCTCGGCAGCGAGCATTCCCGATTTCATCGCCAGGTGAATGCCCTTGAGCCGCATGCCGTTTAGAAAACCGGCCGAATCTCCCACGATGAGCAAGCCGTCACTATACATCCGCGGCATTGCAAAAAGTCCGCCTTCCGGGATGGCTTTGGCGCCGTAACGAACGAGCGTCGCGTTTTGAAGCAGCGCGCGAATGGCCGGGTGCTGTTTAAATCGCTGCAGTTCATTGTGCGGATCGGTCGTCGGATTACGATAGTCGAGGCCCGTCACGAATCCGACGTCGAGTATGTCCTCCTGCATTCCGTACACGAAGCCGCCGCCGAATGTTTCGGGCGGCAACGGATAGCCGAGGGTGTGAATCACGCTGCCGGGCTGCACGCGACCCGGCGGACAGTGCCATAACTCTTTGATGCCGGCCGCATAGACTTGCGGTTCGCGTCCGGCGTCGAGCTGCAGCCGCGCTTCGGCCTGCTTGGCGAGCGTGCCGCGCGGACCTTCGCCGAGCACGACGATCTTCGCGAGAATATCGGCGCCCGGTTCGTAGTTCGGTTTTGGGTTGCCGTTTTTGTCGACGCCTTTGTCACCCGTGCGCACGCCGATTGCGCGCTCGCCGTCCCACAACAACTCCTGTCCGGGAAATGCCGGAAAGACTTGCGCCCCGGCCTCTTCGGCTTTCGCGCCCAGCCATTTTACGATTTTTTGCAGCGAGGCGACGTATTTTCCGCGATTGTTCATCATCGGCGGATTGATCGGCGCTTTGATCTTGGCGCTCTCGGTGAGAAACCACAACTGATCGCCGGTGACTTCCGATTCGACCGGCGCTTCCGCACGCCAATCCGGCAAGAGCTCGTCGAGCGCTTTCGGATCCATCACGGCACCCGAGATTCCATGGCTGCCGATCTCGCCGCTCTTATCGATCACGAGAACTTCCAACTCGCGTCCGGCGGCCTTCGCTAACTGCATGAGGCGAATCGCGCCCGCCAAACTGGCCGGACCCGCGCCAACGAATAGGACGTCTACTTCGAGCGACTCACGGTCCGGCATTTCGGCATGAGCTTCGCGGGCGGACGAGCGCATACCTTAGCCGAACACGGCGCCTGTCATGAGGATCCAAATCGGCGTGATGGGCTCGGCCGGCGGCGCGATTACCGGCGCCGAGTTAGCGCTCGCGGCGCGGCTCGGGCGGCGCGTGGCCGAACGCGACTGCACCATCGTGACCGGCGCGTGTCCCGGGCTGCCGCACGCCGCGGTCATGGGTGCGCATGAAGCCGACGGCATCAGCCTGGGCGTTTCGCCGGCGCTGTCGCCGGAAGAACACGTGAACGTCTACGGGTCGCCGCTTGAGCCGTACACGACGATGGTTTTTACGGGCTCGGGTTTGATGGGCCGTGAAACGCACAACATCCATAGTTCGGATTTTGTACTCTTCGTCGGCGGCCGCAGTGGAACGCTCGGCGAATTTTGCATCGCATACGACGAAGGCAAGTTGATCGGCGTCTTGCTGAACTCCGGCGGCATCTCCAACGACTTCTCGGGGATCGCGAAGCTCGTCCATAAAGAAACCGGCTCGATCATTCTCTACGATGAGAACCCCGAGCTGCTCGTCGATCGCTGCCTGGAGAAATACCGGACCGAACCGATTCCCAGTTCGCACGCATTCGATCGCCATTCAAAATCGGCCATGCCTCCGCCGCGCCCGCGTCCGCGCATTGTGCAGGAATCGGGTGGCTGAGCTTACCTTCGTCGGTGCGGCCGGAACCGTCACCGGCAGCAAACATCTTCTCACCAGCAACGGCCGGCGCATATTCATCGATTGCGGGCTCTTCCAAGGAACATCCAATATCGTCGCGCTGAACAGCGTGCCTCTCCCGGTTCCGGCGGCGCAAATTGACGCCGTCGTCATCACGCATGGACACGTAGATCACATCGGGTATTTGCCCAAACTGGTGCGCGACGGTTTCAAAGGCCCGATCTTTGCAACGGCTCCCACGCGCGCGCTGATGAACATCGTGCTCGAGGATGCCGCCCATCTGCAGCGGCACTTGAAAAAACGCGGCTTCCACGAAGAACCCTACGCGCCTCCACCGTTCTACGACGAGACGAACGTTCAGCAAACAATACAGCAAACCCAAGGCTTCGAGCTCGAAAAGCCGTTCGATGCCGCCGGTTTTTCGGTCGTCTATAAGAACGCCGCGCACATTATCGGCTCGGCGTTCGCCTGCGTCGAGGTCGAAGGGCGCCGCGTTATTTTTTCAGGCGACATCGGGCGCTACAACCGCACCCTGCTCTACGATCCGACGGCGATGGGCGAAGCCGACGTGCTCGTCTGCGAGTCGACGTACGGCGACCGCGTGCATCCGCCAGACGCGCTGCAGCAGCTTGGCGACATGCTCGCGGCCGGCGTCGCGCGCGGTGGCGCTATCGTTATTCCAGCGTTCGCCGTCGAGCGTTCGCAAGAAATTTTGCTCTCGATCGGCCAGCTGCAGCGGCAGGTTCCCGCGCTCGCGCACGTACCGGTCTTTCTCGACAGCCCCATGGCCGCCAAGGTCGACCAACTCTTTAACGATTATCCGGCTTGGCACAAACCGGTGGCGTTTGAAACCGGCGGCAAGCCGTTCGGATGTGACAACCTTACAATTGCGGTTGAAACCGAGCAATCCAAAGCGATCAACAACGTAACCGGTCCGCACATCATCGTTTCGGCAAGCGGCATGGCCGCCGGCGGGCGCGTGCTGCATCACCTGCACAATCACGTTTCAGATCCGAAGGCGACGGTTCTCTTCGTCGGCTTCCAGGGCGCGGGCACGCTCGGGTTTCTCATGACCAACGGCGCGACGTCGGTAAAAATCTACGGCGACGTTTTGCCGGTAAAAGCCGCCACCGGTATTATCTCAGGTTACAGCGCCCATGCCGATCGCAACGAGATTCAGCAATGGCTAGACACGTGCACCGGCAAGCCTACCTACTACGCCGTGCACGGCGATCCGGTTGCGGCGCAGTCACTGTGCGATCTCGTGAAATCGAAATACGGCTGGGACGCACACGTCGCCGCCCGCGGCTCGACGGTCACGATCTAGAGCAGCAACACTTTCGGTGGAATAAGCGAGTGCAACTCACCCGTCATCGTTGAAGCATCAGCCAGCTCCACGCAAGCCAAGCCGCCTTTTTTGAGATCGATTCTTGCGACGCCGATGAGCCGGCCGATAACGGAGCTCATGCTCGGCTCGTGTCCGACCAGCATCAGCGCCTTCAGATCCGCGCAACCCTGCAATATCGCTTCTAAACTCGGAACGTCGAAATCGCCGCCGAGCCGCTCGTCTTCTTTCGAGGGCATTCGGAGTTCACGCGCCACAATGTCCGCGGTTTCCTTGGCGCGGAGCAGCGGACTCGTGAGGATCGCGTCGAGCTTTAGCTCCAGCTTCCGGATCGCCTTCGCTTCCCGTCTCATGCGTTCACGTCCGTCATCGGTCAGCGGACGGTCGTAATCATTGCCCTTCCAATCCTCGGGCTCGACCGCGACGCCGTGCCGCAAGAAATAGATCTTCAATCGTGCGTCCAATCGAGCATCGTCTTCCACTGCGGTTTCGGGAAGCGTTCTTTGCTTTTGATCGTGTCGACGTACTTGCGTTTGCCGCTACGGTTGCCTTTGCCCATAAAGAGGCCGCCGACGAGGCGGTCTTCCCAGAAGTACAGCGCGCGGTACCATTTCTTTTCTTTGTCGACCATGAAGACGGTTTCGATGTCGCTGCGATATTCCGGAGAGAGCCCGAACTGCGTGATCGTTTGGCCTTTGAAAAGCAAACTTGAATACTCCGGAACATCGTGGTATTTTTCGCTGCCGCCCATCATGTTTTGCGCGGCGACCTTGCCATGCGCGCCGGCATTATTCCATGTCCCCATCCGGTAGCGCATTTCGAGAATCGGATCGTAGAAATCGGCGATATCACCCGCGGCAAAAATGCCTTTGACGTTCGTCTCCAAGCCATCGTCGCAGAGGATCCCATTTTTACTGGTGTCGACGCCGCTACCGTCGAGCACCTCGGTGTTCATCGTCAATCCCAGGCCGACGCCGTAGCACTGCGCTTCGATCTCGAGACCCTTTTTTGTACGGATCTTCTTCACGACGCCATTATCGCGCACGAACTCGGTAATCTCGTCGCCGTAATGCATGTGCACGCCGTCGGTCTTGGCGGCTTCGTCGATCATGTTGCCGGCGACGTCGTCGAGCATGCGCGAAAGCGCGTACGGCCCGCGCATCAACCAATGCGTCTCGACCTTGCGCGAAACGAACGCCTCGGCCAACTCGTACGCAATGAACGATCCGCCGATCGCCACGCCCGCCTTGGCCGTTTCAAGCTCTTGCGAGATCGCTTTGGTATCGCTCATGTATTGAAAATTGTAGACGTTGGCGCCACCGTAGCCCGGAGCCGGATGCGGATTGGGCCGCCCGCCGGTGGCGACCAGCATCGCATCGTACGGATAGGACTTGCCGCCGGCTTGGACGACCTTCTCGCCGGGAACGACGCTATCGACGCGCGTCTCCAAATGCAGTTCGATGTTCAATTTTTCGTGCCACGCGAGATCGCGCATGATGACTTTTTGTTCGGTCACCTGTTTACGCAACATCGGCGGCAGCGCGATCCGGTTGTAGAGTGTGTAGGGTTCGTCGGTGAAAAGCACGATCGAGCAAGATGGATCGTGTTTGCGCAGCTGCTCGGCCGCGGTCGTGCCCGCAAAACCGTTTCCGACGATCACATAGCGCCGAGAATCTCCAACCAAACTCACTACCAGGCCGCCTTTCGGCGCTAAGCGAAAACGCTCCCGTAGATGGAAGTTCGGCTGGTGCAATTGCTGGCTTCGTTTATTAGCGTGAGCGCCGACTACGCGCTCGCGCGGCTGGAATTCGCGCTGTGCGATCCGGCCATGCCGGCTCCGCCGGTGATCGAACGCCTCCCCGATGCATCAGAAGAATCGCTCCGCGGCCGCTGGCCCCAGGTCGAGGCGCAGTTGGACGCGGCGCTTGCCTACGCGAAACACCTTCCCCCCGCCCGCAGTAACGACGATGAGAAAGGCCCCTCCGCCTGGCTCAGCCGGACGGTCCGCGAAATGGACCAGTACGCGCGCGCCATTCGCTGGGTGCTCACGGTGACCGAACGATGAACGACGATACGATCGAAAAGGCCAAGAAGCAAGTGCAAGACGCTTTCGAGCAAACCAAGCCCCAGCTCGAAGAGGCCGCCAATCAGCTCACGAAGCTCTTTAAAAAAGGCGCCGAGAAAGCGATCAAAGCCGCCGACGCCGCTTCGCAAGCGATTCGCGACGACATCAACAAACGGCCCTGACGCTACTGCGTAAAGACCGAGCGCAGCACGAAATAGCCGGGTACGTTTTCACAGAACGCTTTGCCCGGCGAGTATTTGGCTTTGCGCGCTTCGTCAACCACGGACTGGTCGAGCATCGGCGTACCGATCGGTTCCCACACCCATGCGTCAACCACGCTTCCGTCGCGATCCACCGCCACCACAACCACCGTTACGCCGGTCGGACGGGCCGTCGGATCGTCGCGCCCCAGAATGCCGGGATAGTGAAATGGCCCCGGTTTGGTAACTTGCACGTCGGCGAACGGCTCGGCACACGTCCCGCTGAACGGCGCATCGATCGCTTTCGCCGTTAGGGCGATCGGCGTTTTTGAAAGCACCGGCATTGGCCGGGCGGCGTTTCGCTTATCGCTCGGTGAAAACGGCGTCGGCGAGCACGCGACGTCGCCGTAACGGTCCCAATTCATGAGCGCATCGCCGGTAGCGCGCGCCTGCGCGACATAGGCATACAAAACCTGGTCGCGCGTAGGCAGCTTCACCATAATGTCGTCCGAAAGAAAATCCTCGTGGCTAAACGTCATGCCTTGGTCGTTGTAATTCTGCTGTAGCGACTTGAACGGTACGTTGTCAAATGAAGCCGCGTACCAACCCTTCGCGGTTTGCAGCCTCACGACACCGCTCACAGTGCGCGGGCTGATCGCGCCTAAGCGCAGCCGCGCAAGGTTTCCGTCGACCATCACCGGATCGCTCACCAGCGTCGCGGGGCAAAACTCGGCTGCTGCCTGCGCTCGCGCCGTTGCGAACAAGAACCCGAGCACGACCGCCGCTGCCCCGAAAATGAGACGCATCACTACTGGAACGTCACCTTGAAAATATAGTTGCTTACGACGGGTCTGCAGTATGCAATTCGGGCAGAGTATTTCGACAGTTTCGCAGCGTCGAGCGCTGCGATGTCAAATGCGTCGTAGCCCGAACTCTTAAAGATTCTCGCATCAACGACTTGACCGTTTGGATCCAGCGTAATCTTGACCATGGATGTTGCCGGACCCATTCGCCGCGAAAAAGGATAAACGGCCTGCGCCTGAGTGACAACCCTCGCGTCAACAAACGGCGCTGCACAATCCGTTCGCAGAATCGGAGGAACGGCAACTGCGCTGATGGTCTTTGCGCCCGCGAGAATGCTTACATAGGGTGTTTTTTCCGAACCTACCGGTTCAAAATCGCTCGGGAACGTGGGTTGAGGCGAACATCGAAAAAGCCCAGCGGTCGCCCAGTCTAAAACGTCTGCGGCTGCGCTTTCCATAAAGAAACTGTGAATCTTAACGGGCCGCGCAAAATTGACATATTGCACGGGCGATCTCGGTCCGGTCTGAGTCACTTTCTGACCGTGTGTAGCGAGCTGAAGAACCGCAGGTTCTAATTTGAGGGGCCCAAATGGGACGCGGAACCAGCCCGTATCTGTTTCGACTGCGAGTGTGCCTCGCACGGTCCTTGGCGTCGGCGCGACGACGTCGAAGCTATAGAGCGACGGCGCGACGGCCTCAATCACGCCGGGGCTGGCGGGACAAAGCTCGATAGGTGGCCGCGAATCCGCTGCTTTGCTGCAAACTGGAGCCACGCCAGCCAGTAGCGCAATCAAAAAGGCCTGGAACACTATCACCCTCATCTCTCCAAATTTCTTGGCTCAGGCCGGCTTCTCCGGCCGGGCGCCGCAGGATTTGCTCTGAAATCCGGGCGAGTACAGTAAGCCGATGGCAAGTGCGGCAACCCCACGAACCCCTGAGTTCGAACGGCACAACTTGAGCGACGAGCAACTCGTCGCCATGCTGCGCATCATGATTTTGCACCGGACGCTGGAAAATCGCGGCTTCGCGCTCAACCGCCAGGGGAAGATTCCGTTTGCATCGGCCAGCGAGGGACACGAAGCAGTGCAAGCGGGCGCGGCGATGGCGTTCGAACGCGGCAAAGATATTTTGGTTCCGTACTATCGCGATCTGGGATTGGATCTGGGCATCGGCCTGACGTCGTATGAAGTGATGCTCTCGCTTTTCGCTCGCATCGACGACCACAGCGGCGGCCGGCAGTTTCCACACCATTACGCGAGCAAAAAACTCGGCCTCTACACGATCAGCTCCGTTATTGCGGCGCAAACCTCGCACGCGGTCGGCGCGGCCTATGCGATCAAGCTGCGCAAAGAGCGCGGACGCGCGGTGCTCACAACATTCGGCGACGGTGCGACCAGCGAAGGCGAATGGCACGAAGCCGTAAATTTCGCGGCCGTCCACAAACTGCCGATCGTTTTTCTCTGCGAAAACAACGAGTGGGCGATCAGCACGCCGCTTTCGGCGCAGATGGGCCAGCCCGACGTCTACAAGCGCGCGGCCGGATACGGAATGCCGGGCGTGGTCGTCAACGGCTTCGACCCCGTCGCGTGCTACGCGGTAACAAAGGAAGCGATGGACCGCGCGCGCCTCGGCGGCGGCCCGACCCTGATCGAGGCCAAGTGCTACCGCTTTCTCTCGCACACCACCGACGACGACGACCGCAGTTACCGCACGCGCGAAGAAGTCGACGAGCGGCGTAAGGAAGACCCGGTGCCGGCCTTCGAGCGGACGCTGGTCGAGCAAGGCGTGCTCACGCCGGAGTCGCTGGACGACCTGAAAGCCTCGATTCTGGCCGAGACCAACGAAGCGACCGACCGGGCCGAGTCGGTCGCCTACCCGCGCCCCGAGGACCTCTTCACGCGGCTCTACGAGGGTCCGTGGGAGCCCTGGCAATAAGGTAGGCTCGATGGCCAACATCCCCACGCAGGTCCGGAAATCGCTCGAGCGCCACGGGCTTTCCGACGATCAACTCAAGACGATTTTTCGCACGATGCTGCTTCAGCGGCAGCTCGACAACCGCGGTTTTCAACTGAACCGTCAGGGAAAAGTACCGTTCGCGCTCGGCAGCGAGGGGCACGAAGCGCTGCAAGCCGGCGCGGCTATGGCCTTCATTCGCGGCAAAGATATTCTCGCGCCGTACTATCGCGATCTCGGGCTTTCGATCGGCATCGGACTTTCGCCATACGAGATCATGCTCTCGATCTTCGCGCGCGCCGACGATCACAACGGCGGCCGGCAATTTCCGAATCACTACTCCTCGAAGCGCGCCGGACTCATGTCGTTCTCGTCGATCTTAGCCGCGCACATTCCGCACGCCGTCGGCGCCGCCTATGCGTTGAAGTATCGTAAGGAAGGCGGACGCGCGGTGCTGGTCACGTTCGGCGACGGCACGACCAGCGAAGGCGAGTGGCACGAGTCCATGAATTTCGCGGCCGTGCACAAATTGCCGATCGTCTTCTTGTGTGAAAACAACCAGTGGGCGATCTCCACGCCGCTCTCGCTGCAAATGGGACAGCCCAACATCTACAAGCGCGCCGAGGGCTACGGTATGCCGGGCGAACAGTTCGACGGTTTCGATCCGCTCGCGACCTACGATGCAGTTTCGCGCGCGATGGAGCGAGCGCGCAACGGCGGCGGTCCGTCGCTGCTCGAAGGGGTCTGCTACCGGTTCTTGGCGCACTCGACCGACGACAACGACATGACCTACCGCACGCGCGAAGTCGTGACCGAACGCCGCAAAGACGATCCCGTGCCGCGTTTCGAAAATTTGCTGCTCGAATCGGGGATCATGAACGCCGAGCAGGTCGCCGCGATGAAGCAAGACGTGCTGCACGAAACCAACGAGGCCACCGACAAAGCCGAAGCCATGCCGTTTCCGACGGCCGACGATCTCTACAAACACGTTTACGAAGGAGCCTGGGAACCGTGGCAGTAGCGACTTCTTCCTCGCAAGTGCTCAACAACGTCGAAGCGGTGCGCGCGACGTTATATGAAGCGCTCAAAGCCGACGACAAGGTGGTCATTTTAGGCGAAGACGTCGGCAACCGCGGCAACGTGTTTCTGATCACCAAAGATTTCGTGAAAGAGTTCGGCACCGAGCGCATCATCGACACGCCGATTGCTGAGGCGTCGATCGTCGGCATCGCGGTCGGCATGGCGATGGAAGGTCTGCGTCCGATCGCCGAGATTCAGTTTGCCGACTTCATCTATCCGGCGTTCAATCAAATCGTCGGCGAAGCGGCCAAGACGCGCTATCGCTCCAACGGCGAGTACACATGCCCGATGGTCATCCGCACGCCGTACGGCGGCGGCGTGCGCGGTGCGCTATCGCATTCGGTTTCGGTTGAAGCGCTTTTCTATCACGTTCCCGGACTCAAAATCGTCGTGCCGTCGTTTCCGGCCGACGTCAAAGGTTTGCTCAACGCCGCGATCGACGATCCCGATCCGGTGCTCTTTCTCGAACACAAGAAAACGTATCGCCTGATTAAAGGCGAGGTGCCCGACGGCCACTACGTCATTCCGATCGGCAAAGCCGACGTGAAAAAGGAAGGCTCGCAGCTGACCGTCGTTTCGTACGGCCTGTATGTGCACTGGGCGCTCGAGGCCGCCAATCAACTCGAAGGCGAAGGCATGTCGGTCGAAGTGATCGACTTGCGTTCGGTGCGTCCGATGGACAAGTGCGCGATTTTAGAAAGCGTGCGCAAAACGCGCAAGCTGCTGATCATTCACGAAGATAACAAATTCGGCGGCATCGGCGCGGAGATCAGCGCGATGGTTGCCGAGGAAGCGCTCTTCGATCTCGATGCGCCGATTCGGCGGCTCGCCGCGCCCGACGTTCCCGCAATGGGCTACGCGATGCCGCTCGAAGAAGCGTACATGAGTTCGCCCGCAAAAATGGCCGATGCGATGCGCGATATGGTGAAATTCTAGTGGCGACGACGATCACGATGCCGCAGCTCGGCGAAACGGTGACCGAAGGCACCGTCGAGCGCTGGATTAAAAAAGCCGGCGATCCGGTTGAAAAATACGAAGCCTTTCTTGAAGTTTCGACCGACAAGGTCAACTCGGAAGTTCCCTCGCCCGTTACGGGGACGATTCGCGAATTGCTCGTGCAAGAAGGCACGACCGTTGCAACCGGCACACCGATTGCCGTAATCGACGAAGTCGGCGCGGCAAAAGCCGCGCAGCCGGCGCAGTCGCCCGAAACCCAAGCCGACCGCGACACCGCACCGCCCAAAACGCGCGACGCGATGGCGGAAAGCGCCAATGCCGAGCCGGTTCCGGGATTTAATATTCCGCAGCTCGAGGTGAAATCGGCGGCCGCATCGAGCGGAGCTCCGGCGAAAGTTCCACCGCACAGCAATGGGCAGCGCGAGGAAGCCGCATTGCGCGGCGTTTCGCCGGCCGTGCGCCGCTTAGCGCGCGAACATCACGTCGACGTTCGCAGCGTTCGCGGCTCGGGCGCCAACGGCCGCGTTACCGCGGATGACGTGCTCGCCGCAGCCAAACTCGGGCCGGCGAGCGCCGCAACCGCTGCTCCGGCAGCGCCTGCGCCCGCCGAAGCGCGCGGCACCGCAAAGCCGGGACCCGGCAATACCAGCACGTACGCCGATCCGATTCCCGGCACGACGATTTCGCTCAGCAGCATGCGCCGCATCATCGCGGAGCGTATGGTCGAATCGCGTAAAACCGCGCCCCACGCGTGGTCGATGGTCGAAGTCGACGTCACCAACGTCTGGGAATGGCGCAAACGCGAGAAAGATCGTTTCGAACGCGACACCGGCGTGAAACTCACGCTTCTTCCGTTCTTCATTCGCGCGGTCGTCGAGTCGCTGGCCGTCTTCCCGCTCATGAACTCGAAATTTATCGCCGACGGGCCCGCCATTCACGTCGAAAAAGATATGAACATCGGCATCGCCATCGGACTGCCCGCGAACCTTGTCGTGCCGGTCATCAAACACGCCGACAAACTTTCGATTAAAGGCATCGCGCTGGCCGCCGGAGATTTGATCGATCGCGCGCGCCGCAATAAACTTTCGGCCGACGATCTGAAAGAGGGCACGTTCACCGTCAACAACACCGGCGCGAACGGATCGCTCGCATCTGCGCCCATCATCAATGCGGGCCAGGCCGGCATCGTTACGATGGAAACGGTCGTCAAGCGTCCGATGGTCATGGACGACGACGCGATCGCCATCCGTTATATGATGAACTCGTGTCTGTCGCTGGATCACCGCGTGGTCGACGGTTACGTCGCGAGCGGCTTCCTAGCCGATCTCAAGAAGCGTCTGGAATCGATGGGCCCCCGCGGCGCCCTCTAGCTCAAGCGGGGTGTTCCAAGGTGTCATGGTGAGCCGCTCTCGGGTGTCATCCTGAGCTTGTCGAAGGACCCCGAGCAGTGCGCCCTTGGCGCGCAAGACGAGGGGCGTTGATTTGAAAACGTCGCCCTTCACAATCGCCGGGATCGATCACATACTCTTGCACGTAAGCGGCATGGAACGCGCGCTCGCATTTTACGAAGGCGTCCTGGGCTGCACGGTCGAGACGCGGCTTCCGCAATTCGGTATGGTTGAGCTGCGCGCCGGCGCGTCGCACCTCGATCTCGTTGACATCGCTTCCCCGGAAGGTGCTTGGGCTAAAGGTTCCGTGAACGGCGGGCGCAACATCGATCATTTCGCTCTGGCAATTCAGCCACGCGACATACAAGCGCTGCGCAATCATCTCAAATCCAACGCGATTGTCATCACGGAAGAACGCGAAGAAAACAACTCCTTGTCTCTGTATGTGCGCGACCCGTCGGAGAACACCGTCGAGCTGCTCTGCCGAAAATAACGCTAACAATCCTCGACGCCGACGATTGGCCTCTCTGGCGCGAGCTTCGCTTGGAAGCATTGCGTGAGGCGCCGTACGCATTTGGCTTAAAGTTAAGCGACTGGCAAGGATCGGGTGACACCGAAGCCCGCTGGAGAGAACGCTTCACGAACGTTCCACTAAACGTCGTCGCGAGTCTTAATGGAAAGCCGGCGGGTATTGTCGGCGCCTTAGGTGCCGATGGGCATACGGTCGAACTCATCTCGATGTGGGTTGCGCCGTTTGCGCGGGGGCGTGGTGTTGGCGACGCCCTCATTCAAGCGATAGTCTTGTGGGCGGAAAAACAGCACGCCGACCGGCTCGTACTCTCGGTCAGGAATGACAACGGGCACGCAATCTCGCTTTACGCTCGCCATGGATTCATCGACGCCGGCCCGGATGCGACTATCGCCGATGGCGAGCCGCCGGAGCGGTTGATGGTCTTGCCTTTGGAGAGCTGATGCAACCCCTCGGCTTGCGCGCTTTCGCACGCCCTTCGACTCGCTTCGCTCGCTCAGGACTTCGGCGGATGGTTCGACAGGCTCACCATGACATTGAAGCAAAGACCAAACCCTCCTCATGCAAATTCGTAAGAGCTTCCGGTTCGAGGCCGCGCATACGCTGCCGTTCCATCAGGGCAAGTGCGCGCGTCCGCACGGCCATTCATACCGGCTTGAAGTTGGCGTGCGCGGGCCGCTGCAAACCGAAGGCGCTTCGCGCGGGATGATCGAGGACTTCGACGTGCTGAAAGCGATCGTCGACCGGCACGTCATTGACGCGCTCGATCATACCTCGCTCAACGACACGATCGAAAACCCCACGTGCGAGCAGATCATCATGTGGATTTGGAAGCGCTTGCAGCCCGTACTGCCGGCGCTCGATGAGCTTGTACTCTGGGAAACCGATACCGCGCGCGCGATCCTCAAAAAGAGCGACTTCTCCTGATGTTGCAACTCGCGGAGATTTTCTACAGCATTCAAGGCGAAGGCGAGCATACGGGGAAGCCGGCCGTCTTCGTGCGCTTGGCGGGATGCAATCTCTCGTGCGATTTTTGCGACACGGATTACTCGCTCAAGTTTTTCGCTACCGTCGACAACATCGTGGAGAAAGTTCGCGAACTGGGCAAGGATTGCCCGATGGTCGTGCTGACCGGCGGCGAACCGTTCGCACAACGCGAAGCGCTCGATTTGATCGAAGCGCTGCGCAGAGATGGTCGCCGCGTGCACATCGAATCCAACGGCACCATCGCAAGCGACTTGCCCGAAGACGTATGGCTCACTGTTTCACCCAAAGAGCGCGTGGATGAACGCATGGCCAAGCGCGCCAACGAAGTGAAACTCATCGTCGACGAACGCGTGCCCGAAAATTGGCTGGAACTCTTTGCCGACAAAAAAACGCTTTTGTTGCAGCCCGAAGGCAACAAACCAAAGAACGTCGCGATAGCGCTCGAATATGCAAAGGCGCATCCCGGTCGCTTCCGGCTATCGCTACAGACGCACAAATTCATCGGTGCGCAGTGATACTCATCACGTGCGCGGTCAACAAAGAGCTCGCATTCTTCGAATCGCAGCCGCACGTCGAGATGCTCGTGACCGGCGTCGGTCCGGTTGAAGCCGCCGCCAGCGTCTCCCGCGCGCTCGCGCAAAGCCGCCCCGAACTCGTGATCAACGCGGGACTCGCCGGAGCATTTAAAGATTGCGCGGAGATCGGCGAAGGCGTCGTCGTCTCCGACGACACGTTCGCACTGTGCCTCGAAACCGGCGCCCCGATCGCGCTGCCGGATAACGCGCACGTGGTCGACCGTGCTAGCTCGGATCTTGCTCTGGTCGATCGCTTGGTGGAACTTGGATTTCGCAGCGTGCGCGGCGTGACCGTCGCCCAAGTCACCGCGCTCGACGGAACGGCAGCTCGCCTTGCTTCGCAAGGCGTCGGCGTCGAAACGATGGAGGGCTTTGCCGTATTGCGGGCAGCGGAGATCGCAGGCGTGCCGGCCATCCAAGTTCGGGGTATATCCAACCTCGCCGGCGATCGCAGCCGCAGCGGCTGGGATTTTGACGCCGGTGTTCGCGGGCTGGAGCGCGTTTTGAACGCGCTGCTCTCGCTGCTTGGAACGAAGGATGGATAACGAAAAACCGATCACGCTCGCCTTCTCGCCCTGTCCGAACGACACGTACATTTTTGCGGCGCTCGCAAACGGACTACTTGAGGGCACGCCCGCGATCACCGTGCAGCTCGAAGATATCGAGAATCTGAATAATTCCGCGCTCAAGGGCGATTACGAGTTGACGAAGGTCAGCTATGCGGTCGTCCCGGACTTGCTCGAAAATTACAAGATGCTACGCGCCGGCGGCGCATTGGGCCACGGATGCGGTCCACTGCTGGTCGCACGCCCCGGCACAGGTAAGGCCCTCGCAGACTTCAAAGACAAGCTTATCGCAATCCCGGGCGAGCGTACGACCGCATTCATGCTGCTCAACCTGGCGATGGGCGCGCGTCCTCAGACGCTTGCCATGCGTTTCGACAAAATCATTGAAGCGGTGGCCGGCGGCACCGTTGATGCGGGGTTGATCATCCACGAGTCGCGATTCACCTATAAAGAATCGGATCTCGTTAGCGTGGCCGATTTAGGCCAATGGTGGGAGGGCGAAACGAAAATGCCGGTACCGCTCGGTGCCATCATGATACGCGACGATATTGCCGAACATTCCGAAGAAATCAACACCGCCATTCGAAGCAGCCTTCGTTACGCGCGCGAGAACGAAAAAGACGTCATGAAATACGTCAAAGAACACGCGAATGAGATGGACGACGACGTCATGCGCCAGCACATCGAAACCTACGTCAACGAATTCACCGACGATATCGGAGACGAGGGGATTGCAGCGGTCAAAGAGCTTTTCCGCAGAGCCCGCGAGCAGGGCATCATCCCCGAACAAGTCGAGGCGGTTTTTGCTTAAGACGCTGCTGGCCGGAGCGCTCGCCGCGGTTCTCCTCGGCACCACGCCGCCGCCGGCGCGTGTGACGCTCGGCGATGAAGTCTTCTTACAGAGTGCGTGGCGCGATCTTGCGGGCAAATGCGTCGGCGTCATCACGAACCAAACGGGCGTGACGTCACGGCTAGTCAATATCGTCGACGCGATCAAAGCGAATCCGAACATTTGCCTGAAAGCGATCTATTCGCCCGAGCACGGATTGCGCGGCGACCGCGCCGCAGGCGCGTACGTCGCTTCATACACGGATCCGCGCACGGGGCTTCCGGTCTACAGTTTGTACGGCGACCAAAAACATCCGAACGCGCAGATGCTTGCTGGCGTGGACGTCTTGCTCTTCGACATCCAAGACGTAGGCTCCCGAACGTACACGTACGTCTCGACGATGGCGTACGCGATGGAGGCCGCCAAACAATTCGGTAAAGAGATTTGGGTGCTCGATCGCCCCAATCCGATCGGCGGCACGATGGTCGAAGGCCCGGTCCTCGATCCGGCCTTCAAATCGTTCATCGGACTCTATCCGATTCCGATGCGCCACGGCATGACCGTCGGCGAACTGGCGCGCCTCTTCAACAACCAATTCGGCATCGGCGCGAACTTGCGCGTCATAAAAATGCAAGGCTGGCGCCGTTCGATGTTCTGGCCGGACACCGGCTTGCAATGGGTGCAAACGTCGCCGAACATTCCCGAATGGAGCACCACTGTCGTTTATCCGTGCACCGGGCTGACCGACGGCATCGGCCTCAACGGCGGCATCGGCACGACCAAGCCTTTCAAATATGTCGGCGCGCAAAACGTCGACGCGTACGGGCTGGCGAGCGTACTGAACGCGCGCAATATTCGGGGCGTTTATTTTCGTCCGGCATACTGGTCGCCGTTTTTCGGCGCGTTGAGCGGTCAGCAGATTGCCGGCGTCGAGCTCGACGTCTTCGATCCAAAGGTTTTTCCATCGGTGCGCACGGCCGTGGAAATCGCGACCGCGGTGCGCGCGGTCTCGCCGGGAGCGTTGAAAGTCAGCGTCAAGTCCACGGCAACCGATTGGGGCACCGACACCTTCGCCACCGCGCTGCAAGCCGGGGAATCGGCTCAGCAGATCGAGGCGCGCTGGGAACCCGCCGTGCGCCGCTTTCTCGCCGTGCGGCAGAAATATTTACTCTACCGTTGAACGACTAGCCGGTGCTGAAGCAGCGGCTCATCGACGCGCTCGGAGCGGATGCGGTAAAAACCGAGGCTGAAGATCTTGCAGTCTACGCCTTCGATGCGTATTCGCAGGGCGTCGTCCCCGCCGCTGTCGTGCTCCCGGCCAATACGCGCGAAGTCGCCGCCGCCGTAAAAATCGCCAAAGACTGCGGCGAACCGATCGTGGCGCGCGGCGCCGGCACGGGCTTATGCGGAGGCGCGGCACCGGCCCGCGGCGGCATCGTCTTCTCGTTCGCGCGCATGAACCGCGTTCTGGAAGTCGACGTGCGCAACCGGCGCGCGCGCGTGCAGCCGGGCCTCATCAACCTCGACCTTTCCAAACACGTCGCGGCGTCCGGACTCTTCTACGCGCCCGATCCGTCGTCGCAAAAAGTTTCGACCATCGGCGGAAACATCGGCACCAACGCGGGCGGCCCACATTGTCTTTCGTACGGCACGACGGTCAATCACATTCTCGAACTCGAAATCGTCGACGAAAACGGCGATGTGACGACGACGTCGGTCGACGACGTCGGCTACGATCTCACCGGCGTACTCGTCGGCAGCGAAGGCACCCTCGCGATCGTCTGCTCCGCGTGGGTGCGCTTGCTGCGCCAGCCCGAGACAGTTCGTGTGTGGCTGGCCGCCTTCGACGATATCAACGCAGCTTCGGCCGCAGTTACCGGCATCATCGGCGCCGGCATCATTCCGACCGCGCTCGAGATGCTCGACCGCGTCATGCTTCCGCCGATCGAAGCCGCGTTTCACGCCGGTTATCCGACCGATGCCGCCGCGGTGCTGCTGATCGAAAGCGCCGGTTTCGAAGACGAGATGAATCTGCACGAAAACGAGATCCGCCGCGTCATGAAAGAAAACGGCGCTACAACATGGCGCGCAGCGAAGTCACAAGCCGAACGCGACGCGCTCTGGGCCGGACGCAAAGGGGCGCTGGGCGCCACCGGACGGCTCGCGCCCAACTACTACATTCAAGACGTCGTCGTGCCGCGCACCAAACTGCCGCAAGCGCTCAAAGCCGTCGAAGACGCGTGCGCTCCGCAAGGCATTATCGCCGGGAACGTCTTTCATGCCGGCGACGGAAACTTGCACCCGCTGCTGCTCTACGATCGCGGCGATCCGAAACAGGTCGCGGCCGTCATCGAAGCCGGCAACGAAATCCTGAAGGCGGCCGTCGATCTCGGCGGCACGATCAGCGGCGAGCACGGCATCGGGTACGAAAAACGCGATACCCTCCGGCGCATCTTCTCGACCGACGATCTCGCGACAATGTCGCGCGTCCGCGAAGTTTTCGATCCGCGGCGTAACCTCAATCCCGAAAAAATCTTTCCGGCCGGCGTCGGCTGCGCGGAAGTCGCATGATCGCCGCGGCAGCTCCAGACAAAGTCACGCCCAAGTCGCTCGACGCGCTGCGCGAAACGCTGGGGCGCTGCGATCGCGAAGGCTTGAAGATCTCGATCGAAGGCGGAAAGACGCTGAGCGGAATGGGACCGGTTCTTCCGCGCGCCGACGTCTCGTTGATCACCACCGGACTGAGCGCGATCCTCGCACACGAATATCACGACCTCACCTGCTCGGCGCAGAGCGGCGTGCGCGTCGCGCAGCTCAACGCAGTTCTTGGCGAACATGGGCAATTCGTTCCGATTGACGTGCCTCTGCGGAAAAAAGCCACCATCGGCGGATCGCTGGCCGCGGGCTGGCCGGGACCGCGCCGCCACATATACGGACGCGCTCGCGATTTCGTAATCGGCTCGCAAGTCGCGCTCGCCGACGGCACGCTGGCGAACGCCGGCGGCATGGTCGTGAAAAACGTCAGCGGCTACGACATGAGCAAGCTCTACATCGGCTCGTTCGGCACGCTCGCGATCTTCACGCAGCTCAACTTTAAGACGCTGCCGGTTCCCAAGAAGCGGCGCGCGATGATCGCGCCATTACCCGAAGCGACGCGCGCGCGCGCAATCGAGCGGATCGCGTCGCTTGTCGTTCCTCCGGCTGCCGCTTTTTGCGTCGAAGGTTTTGGAAAGAACGTCGACGGCGCCGACGACATCGACGGCCGCGTGCTGCTTTATTTCGAGGGCACCGAGGAGTTGCTCGAACGCGCCACGCTCGATACGCGGTCGGTGCTCGGGAAAGCGGGCGTACCCGAGACCTCGATCGTCGATACGGGCGCCGCCGAAAGTCTCGACCGCACGATCGACGCCTGCATCGCCAATAAGCGCGGGCGCTCGATCACCTATCGCCTCTTCGGCTCGCCCGGCACGGCCCAAGAACGCGCCGAGCGCATGCGCGACGCGTGCAACCGGCACGAGCTCTTTACCGACGTGCTCTTCGACGTCATGAACGGCGACGTATTCGTTCGCGCAAGCGAGCGCGACGCTTCGCACTTCGGTGCAAAAATCGAAGCCTGCCATGCCGAACTGCGCGAGCTCGAACCGCGCTGCTCTATCGTCGCCTGCGACTCGGCCGCGCGCGCCTCGTTCGAAGCCTGGGGAGCGGTGCCGGCGGCAATCGAAAAAATGCGAGCGATAAAGGCGCGCTTCGACCCTCATGGAACGCTCAATCCAGGGAGATTCATAGGCGGAATTTGATGCGCATCGCCGTCTTCGGCGCTAGCGGCTTTATCGGCAGCCACCTCGTGGCCGCCTTACAAGCGCGCGGTGACGACGTGCGTGCGGCTTCGATGCGCGAACCGCATGCCGCAGCCGCAGCCGCCGCCGCGGGCGGAATGGACGCCGTGGTCAATCTGGCCGGCGAGCCAATCGCCCAACGGTGGAACGCCGAGGTTAAGCACCGGATCCGCGAAAGCCGCACGACCACGCCTTCGAAGTTTTTTGACGCGCTTGCGCACGTCGAACCCAAACCGCGAACCTACGTCACCGCATCGGCGATCGGCTATTACGGAACCGGCGAAGAAGACACGTTCACGGAAAGCAGCCCGCCGGGAATGGATTTTCTAGCGCAAGTCTGCGTCGAGTGGGAAAATGTCGCGCAGCGCGGTCGCGAGCACGGCATGCGCGTCGCCTGCGTACGCACGGGCTTGGCGCTAAGCCCCGACGGCGGCGTGCTCAAGAGCATTCTCCCGATCTTCAAAACCGGCACCGGCGGCCGTCTAGGAACCGGAAAGCAATGGTACTCGTGGATCCACATCGACGATCTGATCGGTTTGTATTTGCTTGCGATCGATAGACTCGACGGATGCGTGAACGGAACCGCTCCGAACCCCGTGCGCAATAAGGAATTCACCGAAACACTTGGTCAAACGCTGCACCGCCCGGCCGCACTGCCCGTTCCAAACTTCGCGCTGAAAATGATGTTGGGCGAAGCGGCGGAGATGGCGCTGCAAGGGCAGCGCGTTCTCCCGGAGCGCGCGCAGTCCGAAGGTTTTTTGTTTAAGTATCCGACACTAGAGTCGGCGCTGGCGAACTTGGTCTCTGCTTAGCGCTCGCGCGCGCTACGGTCCCTTGTAGGAGACGTCGAGCAGCCGAAACACTTGGCCGCCCGGAGCTACGAAATACGCATGAGGGCTGCCAGGATGTTGAAACTCCCGGATGCCTGCATCGCGTAGTTTTTGCTGCAATTCGAGAACACCCACTGCGCGAAATTCGATCCAAGCGCGGCTCGGAACGTCTTCTCCCGGCGCGTCATCGCTGAACTCCACGCTGAATCCACTGCCATCGTCGAAGCCCACGAACAGAATGGGGTACGGCAGTCCGAACTCTCTTTCAACTGCGTTGCAGCCTAACACGTCCTTGAACAGCAAAATGAAACGAACGCGCTCCGCCGGTCTAACGAACAAATGAACGCGGGCGCCGAGTGAGGCTACTTTGGGCGGGTCCTCCATTGCCATGTTCGCGCCCTTCGCGCCGTGCGCTGGTTGTCATCCTGAGCGAAGCATTTCGCCCTTGGCGAAATGCGAAGTCGAAGGGCGCCCGAGCAGCGCGCAGAATGCGCGCGTAACGAGGGCCGCTTAAGAGGGCCGCTTAAAAGGAGCGTTCATGAAGCGTCTTATCTCCGTCGCAATCATTCTTTCGCTGGCGAGCTTTGCGGCTGCGCCCGCACTAGCTTATCCCGGTCCAACGAAAATCGTAAGCTACGCCGCCGCCGGCATGAAAGGGAACACCGTCAAAGGCTCGTGCTGGACGAGCTCGATCGCCTCGACGCGCAGCGACGCATTCCGCTGCATGATCGGCAACACGATTATGGATCCGTGCTTCAAACTCTCGGCAAAAGCCGTCGCCTGCCCGCAAAATGTCGCGGCGAACACCGGCGTCATCATAAACTTGACGAAACCGCTCCCCCAAGCTAACCCGAAGAGTGCCGCAAAACCATGGCGCTTCCAAGTCGCGGGCGGCAGCGGTATCATGTGCAACGCCGGCACGGGAACCGTGATCGGAAATTATCCCTACTACTGCAGCGGCAACCTCGTTTGCTCGGTCCCCGCAGCCACGAAATGGCCGACGACATTCATGGCGCAGTGCGGAACGCCGAGCGGTCCGATGACTGTAAAAGGGGCCCGCGCCATGTTCGTGGCGACGCTCTGGCAGTAGTCCTCAAGCAGGGAGTCACTACAAATATGTAGTTGCAACACTACAAATATGTAGTGTATAATGCCCCCATGGATGCGCTTTTTGGCTCCGGTTTAAGGACTGAGGCACTCATTGCTATCGGGAGGCTGAACCGAACCTACCCCTCGGAAATCGCACGAATTCTCGGCCGACGCCTGATTGAAGTCCAGCGAGCTGTGGCTTCGCTCGAGCGCGCCGGGGCCGTCGTTTCGAAGCGTGTCGGCGGCACGCGAATCGTTGAGCTTAACCCGCGGTTTTGGGCCCGCGATGATCTCTATAAGCTTCTTCTGCGCATGAGCGAATCGCCGGCCTATGAAAAATATTGGGCGAAGCTGCGACGCCGGCCGCGAGGGATCGGTAAGCCTCTATAACTATGGAAGGGCTCACTTTATCCGAGCTCGCGGCGACCGTCGCTTCACACCTTAAACGGCATGGGATTGAAGTAGTCGTCGTCGGCGGCAGCGCAATCACTGCCCACGTGCCAGATGTATACACGTCAATGGACATCGATTTTGCCGTAACGACAGGGCTCGATCGGCGCAAGATCGCCAAGGCCCTTCGAGAACTCAGCTTCCACGAGCAGGGACGCGTGTACGCGAGTCGAGCAACGGTGTACGTCCTCGATTTCGTCGCAGACATACCGCACATCGATCAACATGCCATTACGGATTACGTCGACATGCGGACGGCGGCCGGAGCGTTTAGGGTTTACCGCCTTGAAGACGCCATCGCCGACCGCGTCGCGGCGTTCATTCATTGGAGCGACTCTGAATCGCTTGACGTTGCCGAACGTACCGTGGCCGCGACGAGCGAGCGTACGTCGTGGGACCTGGTCGAAGCTGCGCTATCAAACATCGAACTTTTAAACGAAGATGCGATCGCACGGATGGAACTGGTGCAAGCTCGACTACGAGCCGCAATGGAAAGCCCGGGTTAGGCTATCGCCTCTTCGATTGGAAACTCGAGCGCCTCGAGATACTTCTCCGCGTCCATTGCGGCGCGGCAACCGGCGCCGGCTGCGGTGATGGCTTGCTTGTAACGGATGTCGTTAACGTCGCCGGCCACAAAAACGCCTTCGATGTTCGTTGAGACGCCGTCGGGCGAAGCGATGTACCCCATCGCGTCCAGCTCGAGCTGATCCTTGAAGATCGCCGTATTCGGATCGTGGCCGATCGCGATGAAGAGCGCGTCCGCCTCGAGTTCGCTGCGCGTGCCATCGGCGAGATTGCGCAACTTGAGCGCCCGCAGTTTCTCCTCGCCTATCGCTTCTTCAACGGCCGTATTCCAAATGAACGAAATCTTTCCGTGACCGAAGGCGCGATCGGCCATGATCTTGCTCGCGCGCAATGTGTCGCGGCGGTGAATGACCGTGACTTTGTAACCGAAGCGTGTTAAGAACAGCGCTTCCTCCATCGCCGAATCACCGCCGCCGACCACGACGATGTGCTTCTCGCGAAAAAACGCGCCGTCGCAGGTCGCGCACGTTGAAATCCCGCGTCCGCGCAATTTCTCTTCGCCCGGAATGTTGAGCCAGCGCGCGTTCGCGCCGGTCGCGACGATGACGCTTTTGCCTTTGAACGTCGCCTCCGCCGTGGTGACTTCCAGCGGCCGCTTCGAAAAATCGACGGAAAGCACGTCGACGTTTTCGATGCGAGCGCCGAAGCGTTCGGCCTGTTCGCGAAACTTGATCATCAGGTCGGGCCCCATGATGCCGTCGGGGAAACCCGGGTAGTTCTCGACCTCGGTCGTCAGCATCAGTTGTCCGCCGTACATGCCGCCGGCCAGCACCAGCGGCCGCAGATTTGCGCGCGCTGCGTAAATCGCGGCGGTAAGCCCCGCGGGACCGGAGCCGATGATGATGACGCGTTCCATGCCGCTCGCTTCGACCGGGCGCGGCTGCCCTCCGGTTGCGACGGGCGGCGGCGGAGGCGGCGCAGAAGCCGATTTCGATGGCGCTCGAGGACGAATTCGGCGACGTTCTGACCAAGGCGATGCGGGGCAATCGTGCGACAGCGGCTGCGCTGGCCCGCGCTACGGGCCTGCCGGCAGGCGATATCGACGACTGGTGCCGCGGACGCGAATTGCCGGACGATGCTCAGGCGCGCGCCCTGGCGGTGCCTTTACGGCTTGACCCGGGGAAACTCGCCGATACTGCAGCCCGGCGCTGGCACCCGAAGCCTATCTCTCTCCCCGACGTGCGCCATCATCCGCAGCACCCGCATCCAAGCAACGGCTACGTCTTTTTTCTCGACGGCGGGAAACGCGCCGCGCTTGTGGACCCGGCCGGCATCCCAGGCAACCTGCTGCGCATTCTACGTGACGGCGCATTCCATTTGGAGTACATCTTCGTCACACACAAGCATGCCGACCATTGCGACGCGACGGCCGATGTGGCGGCGAATTTTCCGAATGCGAAAATCGTGATGCACCGCGCGGACGTGGAAGCGATCGGATCGCTCGCAGGCACCGCGCTGCTCGTCAAAGACGGCGAGGAAGTGCCCTTTGGCGACGCGCGGATCCGGTTGCTGCATACGCCCGGCCACACCGACGGCTCGTCATCTTACCTGTTCAAATCCACGCTCTTCACCGGCGACACGCTGTTCGCAGGCAGCGTGGGCGGTGCGTACGGCGATGCCTCGACCTATGAAGATATCTTAAATAGCGTCCGCTCGAAGATCTTCACTCTTCCCGAAGATACCGTGCTCATGCCGGGGCACGGGCCGCCAAGCAAAGTCGCTTGGGAGAAAGAGCACAACCCGTTCTTCTAGCGCGAGGCAGTCGCCACCGTTCGGTTATTCGCGCGAATAACGGCGTGCGCGGGAGCAATCGCTTTCGGA